>CAWGXB010000021.1:0-242077 GCA_963826335.1 Candidatus Acidiferrales bacterium
GCGTGCGATGTCCTGTGATTTTCATGGCTGTGCCAGTATCTACTCCGGCGTTAACGAGGTTGCGAACGGCGGAGCGACGAAAATCATGCGGGACAAGACCCTTGTATTGATGCCACGCCTTACCCGTCTTTGCTCCGAGTCCACACTTAACGCATGCTTTTATCCACTCCCGACGGAAGTTTTTTGTTTCGAATACGGGGCCGTCGACTTGGAACTTCTTTTTGAGCATGGCCACGAGTTCATCCGATAGGGGGACAATTAGCGGCTTGCGGTTCTTGAGGATTCCAGGCGGAAAGCTGATTTCCTTCTCGGCAAGGTTCACCCACGGCCAGATGACCTTCGCCATACCTCCGGTGCGGCACCCTGCTTCATAGCAAAACGTTAGAGCAGGGTGTAAGTGCTCCGGCATTTCTGCGCGGAGTTTCTCAAACTCGGGGCGCTCTACGAATCCCTCGCGAGGCTCCGATTCCTTATGCATCGGGAAATATGGAACGCTAGAAACCTTTCCTTCTCGCTCCGCAAGTTTAAACATTCTGCGGAGCATCGCAAGGTTTCTGTTTACCGTTGGGCCAACTACTCCGCCCTCCATGCGCTTTGACGAAAAATCGCGCAGCAAGTCTGTCGTGATACTGGCTACGTTCATCCCAGAATGATGACAAAACCCAGGCGACGGTGAAGAGAATTCATCCTCACCTTCAGCACGCGTCCGAGATAGTAGAGAATATCGAACACCGATAGTTCAGGAATCTCTCTTTATGATTTCAATGGGTTAGAACGCCGTAGATTATGGGGATTCTTGACCGCTAGGGGAGAAGTTGTTATTTCCCACATCGCCGTTTCCGAGTACCCGAGTTACCAGGCACTGATGTTCATCAAGCAAGCCCGGGACGTCACCCGGGGGCCCTTTTCTCCGGAAGACAAAACAAACACTCTCAGGGCTGAATTACTTTCGTTTTTACGTTCCATCCCTGGACCTCGACGAGCGGCGAGGTTCGGTCGAGGTCTTCTGATTTATAGCTTGCGGATATCTGACGGGTTTCGCCTGGAAGCAGCGAAAAATAATTGTCTTGCCACAAGATAGGCAGCACCTCGCCATCCCGGAGGACATAGCGGCTGACGTGACCGCTCAGTGGGCGCACGACTTTTAACCGGATCCCAAAGGCGAGCGTGGAACTGGGATTGTGCAAGGTTACGGTGGTGGAACTCTCGGCCGGCCCCCGCGCTGATTGTGCAGTCACTGCCAGGTCCACCTCAGGTAGAGTGTTCAACGCTGTGTAATCCGCAAAAGTCTTAGTGGGAGTCCAGGTCGAGATCTCATATTGGCCACTCTCATCCCGGTCGGACCGTTCCCAGTCGAGCGTCTCCACCTTCGAGGAAAGCCAGTAGAAGTTTCTGCTTATCAGATCCCCCGATGACTCGAGCCGAAGGCTTACGAAATAGGTGCGGCTCAGTCCATCGAGCTCAGGCAGCACAAATGCGCGAACGCTACTATCGGGAGCCAAGTCGAGTGTAACTTCATGCGAGAATTTTTCGGTCATGTCGAGGTTGTACACTTTGGCAGCGACCTTGAGCCCAGGAAAGCTTTTGTAAAAGGAATTCACAACGACTATTGACTGGTCGTCATACGAATACTGGACGTGCAGAGGTTCGCAGGCGCGCTTCACGCCAAAGTAGGATCCCCCGGGACGAAGGTACCAATCGTAGAGATGCCAGATCATGCTGGGCCATGCATTGTTCAACATCCACTGGATGACGCCAGAAGAGCTGTATTTGTTGCGGCCGTAAGCTTCCATCATGGCGCGGTGCGCTTCATACGCTTGCATTTGAGCTTTGCGGGAAAACTCCTCCGCGGAATTTGAGGGGCCGTAGCGCTCGTTGAGCGCTTCCGTGAAGACTCCGAGCGTGTCGGACATTCCTCCGGCGTGATATTCCCATAGCGAGTTCGGAGGCCAGAGATGGTCTTCGGGAAGCATCAGGCGCAGAGTTTCGATGGGAGGGATGGCGGGGCCGGGACTGGTCTCGGTGTTGAAGCCGAACGCGCCGCCGTATTTCGTGTCCAAATACCAGAAAGCTGGCGCGACATACTCGTACGGGCCCGTCATTTTCACACCGCTCTGACCGACGAGAGTGGACCTGCCGGATGCCGATGACACGGTAGGGTTGGGCCAATCAGCGTCCTTCAGAATCTGAAGATACGCAGTTTCTACCTTGGGTGGAGGGGGAAAGTCGCTGCCGTTGAGCCAAGTGAAGACAGCAGGATGCCGCTCTAGTCGGCGAATCTGGTCACGCAGGGAAGCAGCAGCTACCACTTCATTTTCCGTATCCCAGTCTCCCCATTTCTCCCACTGATCGCAACAGCACCACCCAGCCATCACCAGAATTCCCATGCGGTCGCAGAGCTCGAGAAAATGATCGTTCTCCAGCTTGCCTTCCAGGCGGATGGCGTTCAGGTTGAGATCGCGTACGTAAGTAAGTTCGGCGAGTTGGCGCTCTGGCGAGGAACGTAGAAGGAGGTCAAAGCTGTATCCGGCACCGCGGATGAGAATGTTCTTTCCATTGATGCTGTAGACCCGATGACCCTTATCATCAATCTCCGAAGTGACCTGGCGAACCCCGAATTGAATGTGGCTGGAGTCGGAGACCTTTCCGCCAGTTTCAAATTGCAGGTCGAGTGGATAAAGATTTTGTGGACCCACCTGGGCGGGCCACCAGAGGCGAGGGTTTTTGAGCTTAAGTTGGGAGAAATTCTCCGGCGCGAACCGGACGAGCTTTGTTTCGTTGGGGCTAAGTTGCACCTGCTGCGAGAATTCGATGTTCTCGATCTTTCCCTTGAGTGTTCCTTCAATGGCATGATCGGAAGAGTTCTGCAGATCAACCCTGAGCGTCAGTTCGGCTAGGTCCGCGGCTGGCAGATTGAGCTTGGTGAACACCGCGGGGAAACGAAGGGCCACCGGACCAGTAGTATCGATGTGCACATCGCGCCAGATACCCATTTCCTTATCCGGAGGCATCGGCGCCCAGTCTACAAGAGTGATGGCGAGGTCGTGCGGCTGAGGCGGAAAGACCTCGATAGCAAGCGAGTTCGTTTCGCCTGGCCGCGCAACCGCGGAAATATCTAGGTTAAACAGCCGCCACGTCCCCACCAACTTGTCGGCGGATGCGATTTCGCGACCATTCATCCAAACATTTGCCCGGTAATTGATGCCATCGAAATTCAGCCACAGCGTTTTGCCTCGGTAATCTGCGGCAAGCTGAAAGTCCGTGCGAAACCACCAGGAGCGCAGGAACGGGCTTCCCGGCGGCATCAATAATTCCGAGAAATCACTGAAGATGGGATAGCTGGTTCCAGGAATCGAGCGCAGATTCATCCCAACGTAGGGATCCGGATACACGCGATTCCTTACCAGCGCGCTTAACACTGTAGAAGGCAGAGTTGCCGGATACCAATCTCGCGGCTTGAAACCGGGGGTGGAAATGGCATCACCGGTCTCGCGCACGTTAGCCGAGGATTGGATGGCCCAACCCTCGCGGAGCAACAAGGAAGAGCCACTTTCCTCGGGCGAATTGGCCAGGGCGATGGTCGTAGCCATCAGGCAAGTACAGAAGAAGCAAATCGAGTTTCGCAGAGAGCAAATCACGCCTAGCCCTGCACCAATTCCTGGACGTTCACCGGCAATTTCGAGAGCCGTTCGACGCGCGACCCAAATTTACCAAGCGTGTTCTCGACGACGCAGAAGTCAAATCCAGGGATGACCACGTCGTTCCAGTGATTGCCGATGCCGCGTAGCGCCACGTCCAGCATCGTCACAATTTGTGAACCGAGTGGCTCGTGACTATCCAGTGTAATGGCGCCGAAGAATTCCTGGCATTCGGTGTATCCGGAGTTATGCGTTCCGGTATACGGCTTAAGTGCGGCCAAGTCGATCTGCTTTCCAATCCGCTTGGATACTTCCTCAGAGTGCGCACCAAAGTAGTCCACCAGAGCCTGTTCCTGCAGACGAGCGGGAAGATTCTCCGCAGCCACTTTTCGATACCATTTTTCGCCAATCTCGTAGCCGCCTTCCACGAGTCTCAGCCAGTACCTCTGGTCGTCGGTTACCTTCGAAGGGCGATCGACGGCAATTACTGAGCGGCGAACGCAAGCTGTCAGACCATCGCGCTTCGGAGCAACGCCGAGGTGTACCCATTCGCCTTCGCCGATCGGACGATTCAGCGCTGGCCCAATCAACGTGCGGTTCGCTTCGTTGGCGCCCACCATGATTTTGAAGCCGTCATCCTCGGAGCCCAGCATGCGGCCGGTCCAGGCGCCCCACGCTGCTACTTCGCTCTCCAAGCGGCCGGGGCGCAGCACCGCGAGCATAGCGTGCAACATCGCGTCTCCAATGCGAGCCGCATCGGCGATCAGTTGCATCTCGCGTTCGCTCTTCTCGTATTTAACCTTAAAATAAAATTCCTGCGCGTCGACGACGCCGTCCGCGCCAAAAAGTCCTTCCAGATAACTCAACAATCCGGCTGGAATCACCTGGCGCGGTGTCAGCAGAGCAACGTGATCGACCGGCCCACCCGCTGCCTGCGCAATTACATCTTCCAGACGTTCCGCCGCGATGGGATACTTCTCGTCAGCCAACTGCAGCATTTCCACTTTGTGCACCGCTGCGCCCGCGCGTTCGGCCAATTGCTCGGCGACGTAGCCTCCTTCAAGTCCAGCAACAATATGAAACCCCGTCGGCCCGACTACGCCCGCCACCTGCTCGATCGATACGTTAATGTTTCCACCGAGGTACGGAACGTCGCCACAGTAGTGCTCGTCGGAAAACACAATCCCAACTTTGTGCCCGTGCCGCTGGAGCGCCGCGTTGATGTTTCTTGTGCGGGTCTGAAATTCCTCCTTAGACACCGCTAAGGTTCGATCGATCGGCTGCGTGTCCTCAAGAATGCGCAAGACACGTTCCATGTCTTGCCTATGTTCAACACTGGTTGGGTACTTGGGATTCATACCGATTCACCTAGCCCGGAATCTGTACTCTAGAACTTTGGCTCCATCGCTAACATATAACTGACCGCTGCCGAATACAAAGTTCTCATTTGCTTTTTGAATTTATCCGAGAGGTCATTTCGCCCCAAAAGTTCGCCTGATTAACGCGCCCATTAATGGGCAAGTCAAATTTCGCAGACTCCCCAGATGTCCCACTGCTTTAACTCCGGTGGTGGTCCTCCCGTTGGCGCCTGTGCCCATGCAAGAGGTGCCAAGCAGGCAGCGAGGATAAGAACCCAAGTAGCGAATCGGGTCATGACTGGCCTCCAGTCGACAAGTCGTATCGAACTTGTTAACACGATTGATATGGGAATCTGGAACTCGCCTACGCGGGTGTTGCGTCCCACCTTGGGAGTTGCTCTTCGGGAGGCAGGCAGTGCTCTTCTATCTCAAGCAATGAGCCAAAAGCGGTGACCTATGTCACGTTGACCTTATTTGCAAAGGAAATTGAAGAGCATGCTCTGAATTGATGGGGTACCGCATTCCGCTTCCGCGGCCCGCGGACTGTGATTGATTTTTCCATCGTCCCGGTTAGGACTTGTGTCGCTGGGCATGCGGCTCGATACCAGGCATCACGAGGTTTTCGGCAGAACTGCATTAAATAGCTTGTGGTGGGTTTGCCCGCAGCAGTTCGGCCAAGTAAGTTCCCCGAGAAACTGGCTTCGCCCAATCCAGGCCAGAGCAAAGCGCAGCCTTCTGGACGGCAGGTCGCCGGCGCTCTTCGGGGACCTAAGTCGCTCCATCGACCATCTCGAATGCCTTTGGTATCAGAACTCCTAGGCATCTTAAATGCTGTGAGAATCGAAAATATTTTTACGTTGTTTTTGCGTTGTTCGTTCGGGAATGATGGGCAATGACGGTCGATGATGGACAGATATGTTGTTGATTCTGAATGCAAATCGTTTGTTTAGATTGCCGAGGCTACCATTATGAGTCCGCTGCTCTAACCGCTGAGCTACGAGCCCCACGGCGGATAACCTATTGATTTTATATGATTTCTCGAGATTGGGTGGAAGATTTGAAAGGCAAAAAACGAGCACTGTAGTAAATTCGTAGTAGTTGCCATCCGAGGGCACCTCCGTTTTTGATCTGTCCAGTGATACGTCTTGCGGTCCAGGTCCCAATCACGTTTGGAGTGCTTTTGTTCCAGACTAGTTGTAAATGAAAAGCCGCACATCTGGTACTAGCCTCCACTTGATCTCCGATTAGCTCAGGAAACCGGACATCTTCCGCCCAGTACTTGACTTTACCGGTTACGGCGTCAGGACCTGTGCGCACTCCAAGAAAGTTCGCGGTAAGTCACCGAGAAGATATAATTCCTGCGTGCGACAACCTATGCGGCATGTAATGGCGCTTCGCGTTTCCAAAGCGGTTCTCGTTTTTGCAATCGCACTTTTCTACACGATTCTGGTCTTAAACAACATCACGGATTACGGCTCCAACTACGAGTTTGTCCGCCACGTCCTGATGATGGACTCAACCTTTCCGGGAAACCACGGCATGTGGCGCGCCGTCAACTCGCCGCTAGTACATGCGGTCTTCTACATCGGCATCATCGCCTGGGAATCAGTTACTATGCTTCTATGCTGGTGGGGTGGTGTTCGGTTGCTGAAATCGTATCGTGCGGACAGCGCGCAATTCGCCGCAGCGCTGAACGTCACCGTGATTGCGCTGACGACGAGCCTGCTGATGTGGTTGGTGGCATTCCTCGATGTCGGGGGCGAATGGTTTCTGATGTGGCAGTCGCAAATATGGAATGGGCAGGAAGCGGCATTCCGAATGTTTACCATTGTCGGTATGGTGTTTTTGGTTGTGGTGCAACGCGAGCCAACTCCCGATTAGTCGTTACCGGTAACTTGGGTTCCAGCCCCCACATTTCTGTGAGCGCACTCGGATAGCTCAAAATAAAACAGAAGGTAGCCATGCACCGGCTGGCTCATTGTAAAGCCCGATGCTCATTAATGTCATCGGCTGGACCACTTGCAGGCCATTTGCGATGCACCAGCGTAGCAGGGCACTGTTCCGTGACGGCACCAGTATGCCGGGACCACCAAAGGACTCCGCTGAGGCGATCAATGCCTGCAGGTCGAGGTTGCTCTCCGCCGTTGCATGGCCGAAGAAAGCCAAAACTGTCGCGTATCCTGTAACGCAGCCTGCACGCTCGACCACACACGCTGTTTTCTTATGGATGCCATCCGCCAAATCAATACCTCGATCGAATCCATGCACGCGACGCGACAGCGCATTGCATGCCTCCAAATCACCGGGCTGCGCCGGCCTCACCACACATCCTGGAATATTCCGATCGCGGGGCCGCCCTTGGACGCAGGAAAGCGGCTCTCGGACGTCAAAGCCGAGCGTAGTGTAAAGCGAGAGCGAGCGATTGTGGTATGCGGCCTGAACCAACCGCATTCCAGCAGGATGACCCTCCTGAGCTCGGTCCATCACCACTTTCATAAGCTTGCGCCCGACTCCGAGGTTTTGTGCGCCTGGATCGACAGTAATCGGGCCAATACCAGCGATCAAGGAACGCTCGTCGAGACAATTGCTTCCCACGATGCGACCCTCGCTTTCCGCCACTACGCAGTAAAAGCCCGGACTGGAAAAAAGCATGGAAAGTAGGCTGGTGGCGGTTTGCGCGTCGGGAACATCGCTAGGAAAACTGTGCTTCGCACTTAGTTTTGAGAAGGCGTCGTAGCAAATTTGACCGCAGGCGGAGCTGTCATCCGGCTTGGCGGCCCGAACTGTTACTTCCGGATGCGGTTGTGGCGACATAAGTCACACCTCATTTTCGCACGAGAGTATACCAGCCTGGTGCCGACGATTGCGTGACCGACTGAAATCGATCTGGCGGGTGGTCGATCGACAACGGAACTTGGAATTTACTCTACTTGCCTGTGTAGTCGAAAAAATTATTAAATATAATAAAAGTAATTAAATATTGATTAAAAATTAATAATTTTTAATTTTTAATAGTTTTAATATATAATTTTTTAAGAATTTAAAAAATATCATTTGATTTTTACATAAAAAGAGTCAAATTATTTAAATTTATTAAATTAAATCGAATTATAAAAAAGCTTTCTGGTTGCCTTCGTGCATCAGCGTGCGATTCACCACTTCTCCGGTCTCTGTATCGAGCATCGCCAAAGTCTGCTGGCGAGCGTGCAAATCACATCCTAATTCGCATTCGGCCTCCTTCGTTCCGAGCGCTGTAGGGTGAACACCGAACAGTCTACTCGGCTCATCGTGAGGCCGACCTCGTTATGACATCAACCGGAAAGGTTCCTCATAGTACGTAATTCAAGCCAAGCTCCGGCTATACGTCAAGGGATCTCACGCTAAGCGTTTGGATTGGGACCGATGAGGAGTCCGCCGTCAATGCCGATGTATTGGCCGGTGGTGAAGGAAGACTTATCTGAACAGAGCCACAGAACGGCTTCGGACACTTCTCGCGGCGTGCCGAAACGCCCGAGGGGATGCAAAGCGCGAGCACGTTTGTTGAGTTCCGGTTCGCCGAAAGCGCGGTCGGCCATGTCCGTTTGGATCACCGCGGGGCAGACTGCGTTCACACGGATACCCTGCGAGGCACATTCGGCAGCGGCCGTCTTGGTCAGCCCCAACACGCCATGTTTACTGGCGATGTAGACGCCCGCCCCGGGCGAGCCAATCAATCCGGCAACCGATGACATATTGACAATGGCGCCACCGCTCTGTTTGAGCATCTGCTGAATCTCATACTTCATGCAGAGCCACAGGCCCTTGAGATTAATGCCGTGGACATAGTCCCAGTTCTCCTCGGTTTGCTCGGCCAATGGAACCCACACGCCTTCCACCCCCGCGTTGTTGAACGCCGCGTCGAGCCGGCCGTACTTCTCAACAGTCTTCTGAACGGCGGATTGCACGTCAGCGACCTTGGAAACATCCGATTTAAGAAACAAGCCGTCGCCGCCTGCTCCCCGCACAAGTTCGAGCGTCTTCTGACCTTCGGCTTCGCGACGCCCAGTGAAAGCCACTTTTGCGCCTTCTTTTGCGAACAGAACGGCGGTATCGCGGCCGATGCCGGTGGTGCCACCTGTGATGAAGGCCACTTTGCCTTCGAGAGCTCTGGTCATTTGATTTTCCGTCCTGGAAGTGATGTGAGTTGCTCACTATAGAAGCAATCTCTACCGGATTGCAAGGCATGTGCCCCGCGACGGTTTTGGAGAAGCGGATTCCCTTGCATCCTACCTGCAAAAAAGCGTTAGGTCCTCTGATTTGTTCAGGTTACCGGAAAAGTTCCTGCTAGTACTTACTTCAGTGTGGCCGCCCTCAGGCCCGCAATTTCCTGTGGCTGACCGATTTTCAGCGGTGAGGACAGCTTGGCCAGCAACAAGGCCGGCGCATTCCTTCCGTGAGTTCCGTGCGCACCCGCTCAATGTGCTGCCTTCTGGTTTCCGGTTTCTTGACGGAGATAACCCAGCAGATTCACTCATTGCGTGCGAGTGGCGTAATGTCCTCCCATTTTGCTCGAGCAACGGGATCGGAGATGAGAACCTTTCGTAATCCGGTGGCACATTGTGTACCGCGCCAGGAGAGATCGCTTTCTTGCTCACGGATTTCATCTTACTTCGTTACGCAGTCGGTCTGGGAGTCCTCGGATGCTTGTCACATCTTGCTCCTAGTGCGCCTCTACGGAAGCCGAGGTGCTAGCGGCATTGAAGTGCCAGCGTCTCAGGACTATCATCGCCCTGATCTTGCTCGCAATACTGGATGCTAACTCGTGAGGTTAGAACGCCGATGGAATCCCCAGAGCAATTCATAAAGTGTGTAAATTGGACGCCCGTTGAGAAAAAGCGGCCCGAAGAGCTTTTGACGAGGCGCTGGGCCGTAACCTTTCGGCGATCATTGCAGAGGCTAAACGCAGGATGGTGAACGTGACCAATCCTTCTGATCTCTGGGGGTTGGAAGCATAGCTCACGGAAAGCCGGAAAACCGTAGATCGGGTTTATCAATATCGATATTCGGACTTGCTCCGCGTATTCTCAATCCCATGCGGGATGGCTGGCTGAAGGAGACTCGTACCTCAGCGTTAGTCGGAAACACCAGATTCTCGTTGGCAATTACTTCAAAAGGCTTGTCAGTAGATTCAAGCTCGCGTTGTTCGATCCCCGTAAAGAGTCCGAGGATATGTATGCGCCACTTACCGGCAGGAGCGGCAGGCGGAAACGTAAACGGTCCTTGGTTGGTGTGACCCTCATCACGGACAGGCGCAAATGCCAGACTCAGAGTCGATGTCCGTGCCTAAAATCTGCCTCATCAAGTTGCATTGTCCCCAGGTTCAGTGTTGGGTGCTCGGAGCGCAGAATTGCACGTTCGATCGGTTACACCTCGAAGAGAGGCTAAAGGGATACAGAGACATAAAGGCGATCGGTGGAACCTGCCACCACATCTGGAGTTTAACGGAAGGCATGAAAGATAAACTCAGAAGGATGTTGCTGCCCCAGCCCGGGTTGGATAACTGCTGAAACCATGAAGCCACACGCCCGACGCAAGTACCCTGCAACTGGGTCTGAGCATGAAGAAGACCTCGATGGAACTGATGTATTCTCGTTAAGGTCGGAAGGGTACACAGACTGAACACACCAATTCATGGCCTATATGCTCCAGCCGTCCTTGGGGACTTGTTACCCAATGGCGATTCGTCCAAGGCGGATTATGGCGTACATGCTGTTGATGTCCGCATTCAAGATCGGCTATCCAATCGAACGCTTCATCCAAATGATAATCTATGATTTTACGGGGGGTTCCTGCCACTTGTGCTTGCAACGGTTTCATAGGAGTGGTCATTCTACTCTCTTTCCCGCGTCGGGTCACTTGTAGGACTCAACCAAGCTGAGCAATATCAAGAACGCAGCGTCACTGTCCGGAGCATTGTGTACAAAAAGAAACAGACAGGCGAATCCCGGACTACTACCCTTCTGCCGCTACAGGCCTATTCGCAAGCCGAAGTAGAAAGCAAGGTCTGAATATGTGGCAGAGAAGCTGTCCGGTTTGTCAGAAACTCTTGGAAAAGAAACATCCCGCGGAGACGGTACAGTGCCCCTGCGGCAAATACGTCTGGAAGGGGTAATGCTGCGCAGTTGTCGAAAGCAACTAGAAATTGTGGCGGGGCGCTCTCTCGTCAAAGAGTTATACCCATATTGGCAATTGCAATGTCTTCTGCTTCTCGCGCCCCCAAGAAAGTTCAGCAATGTAGCGAGCTTTCCTACCCGGGACGGTTTCAGGAATCTTGCAATTCTCTTCGCAGCTAACAGTGAACGCCGTATCTTCCACCTCGGATTTTGAGAACACTTTTGACCAGTAAGTGCGAACAATTGGCCTGTCGCATTTCTCGCACTGATAAACCAAGACGTAGAGTTTCTCTCTAGTTGTGGGCGTGTCCACTTTCGCCTCCTGTGAGGATGAAGTACGAATAGATCTCTCCCCAGGAATTTGCGGCGACAAAAGCAATTCCAGTCACATCATTTATTCCATCCTCAAGAACAGCACGGAAATACGCGTGGACACCAGTGCGCACCGGCAGGTGAGCGATTGGAGAAGGAATCGGGAACGTGTGTGATGAACGGGAGCCTGGTTTCTGAGCGTGAGACAGCGGGGCGTCCACGCGTATATTTATCCAATGATTTGGCGGCTAACGCTCCAGAAGGCTGAAAGACGCAGTTACAGTTGGGGCAGCCGAACCTCTGAAAATTCCGACTTTCAATCCCAGACCAGCTTGCGTTCCATTGCCGCAGGCCCTCATCATTTCATCATTAGCAGAATTGAGCACTTTCGTCTAAGGGGGACAGATCAGGACGTTGCCGCGGGTGCACTCTGTCATATTCCACCTGTTTTCGGGTGCTAAGGTCTTTGCAGAAGTGTGTCAAAGAGAACAGCCTCCGACCGAGGAAATCTTTATTATTGGAAACCAGACAGTGAGAAGAAAAGACGCCGTCGAATTTCACGCCCAGGCCAGACTGTGTCTCACCCCTCGCCGGTCACCTCATTGGAATGACTAGCTGAAGTATCCGATAGGACTTAAGGAGAAATATCATGCGATTGTTGAAATTGGCGTCTATTTTTGTCTTAACTGCCGTTGCTTGCGCTCCTGCATTCGCGCAAACCAATCCAGCTGTAGGAACTTGGAAGCTTAATGTTGAGAAATCGAAATACAATCCCGGGCCGGCACCAAAGAGCCTGACGCGCACACTTGAGGCGCAGGGCGATAACGTGAAATACACCTTCGACGGAGTCAGCGCAGAAGGAACCGGCGTCGCTTACAGTTTTACGGTTGCTTTTGACGGCAAGGAATCCCCCATCACGGGCTCAATGCCCGGTGGAGCAGATGCCATCTCGATTAAGCGAATCGATGCCAACTCGTTTGAAGCCACTTTGACAAAAGCCGGCAAAGTGATTGGTTCAGCAAAAAGTGAAATTTCCAAAGACGGGAAAGTCACGACTGTTACAGCACAGGGCACCAACGGAGACGGCCAACCAACGACCAGTTCGGCTGTCTACGACAAGCAATAAGAACCGTTAACGGCCTCCCGGCACCAAAGATGCGGCAGAGTAACTCCAGGGCGGCTCTGTTTCGGGCCGCCCTCTCAGTAGTTGTGAAGCGCAGACTAAATCGCAGCTACGTGACGCTGCGATGGGGAACGTCGCCTCAGTCTTTCACTTCTCCCGCGCCCTCCGTGCCTTTAGCAGGCAATGAGTTCCTGTTGTGCGAAAGAAAGCTTCGATTGTCCTTGACACCCACACTGTATCGGAACAGGATCATGTCGAAGTTTCGCCGTTTGAGGCGAGACTCCCGCTTCGTAGTCCAAACGTAGTTTCTATAGAGGCCAAGCACCGCATCGAGCGCTAAGAGGACAGAACCCACCTCGGTTCCTTTTTATTCCTTTGCGCGGGGCCCACCCACCTGTCCGACGTACAGGTCTGCACACGCAAACGCCAGCGGTTCCAGTTACACCACTCAAACCCGACTCGCTTAATGCGAGGAGGAATATCGAATTGCCGAAAGAGGAGAACCACTATGTCAGAACAGAACAAGACTGCTGTCCGTCGTTTGTTTGATGAACTTTGGAACAAGGGTAATCTGCCGGTGGCAGACGAACTCATTGCTCCAATTTACACGCACCATGACGCCTCGACGCCCGATGTTGGACGGGGACCCGAGGGTGAGAAGAAGCGAGTGACGCACTACCGCAATGCATTTCCTGACATGCGGTTGACGATCGAGGACATCATTGCCGAAGGCGAAACCGTAATCGCTCGGTGGACCTGCCGGGGCCAACATAATGGTGAGTTGAACGGAATTGCGCCAACGGGCAAGCAGGTAGCCATCACGGGCGTTACTATCTCACGCTTCGCGAACGGCAAGGTGGTGGAGGGCTTTGTCAACTGGGACGCCCTGGGCCTTATGCAGCAGCTCGGCGTCGTCCCTGAGCTCGGCAAAGCCAAGGTGGTCGCGATCTCCTCAAGGTAGCTGTTCCTGCTTTGCGGAAAAATCGGAGGGCCCGATTCGTACATCGGGCCTTCTGTTTGACTTCCACATTCGATCGGGGAGCCCCTTCCGAACTCAGAACTTGACTACTATCTGCCTCCGCCGTAACGGGTCAATTCACCCGCAACTTCTTGGCTGTTGCCTTGCCGCGACGCATGTTCTTCCCAAGGAGATTTCGTTGTCGCTTCCATAGCTTTACGCGTGATTTAGCTTCAGCGGAAGTTATGCCCAGTCCAATGGGAACTTCGTGCAGTCGATTCTTCTCCGATTCAGTCTTTTCGGTCTTCTTGTAGTTTTCGGCAGAAACATCAGGCCCTACAGAAACGAAATATGCCTTGTTTACCCGCATATCCTTTAGAGCTTCGTTCAAACTGCGTCGGCGATCGGGCTTCAGGAACTCATCGACGGTGGCGCTGCTTCCTCGCTGGCGCCAAATTCCCGATTCGGCTGGCTCCCCATGGTGAACACCAACGTTCCGCCATTGACAACGTCCGCGTGCTTAAACCAAACCTTGCTGTAAGGTCTCCCGTTGAACGTGACCGATTGGATGTACAGATCGTCGGGCGATTTGCGCTTTGCCTCAACCACCAGTTCCTTGCCGCTCGCCAGCTTCACGGTCACGCGATCAAACAGTGGCGCTCCAAACACATAATTCGCGCTCACCGGGTCGACCGCATAGAAACCCAAGGCGCTCATCACGTACCATGCCGACATCTGTCCGCAATCTTCATTTCCGGCCAAACCATCGGGCTGGTTGTCGTACATCGTCTCCAGCAAACTACGGACTCGCGCCTGCGTCTTGTACGGCGCGCCGGCGTAGCAATACAAATATGCAATGTGGTGGCTTGGCTCGTTTCCGTGCGCGTACTGCCCAACAAGCCCCGCAATGTCCGGCGGCGCATCCGGCGGCAGATCCGGCGCGGCGCTGAACAAGCCATCAAGTTTCGCGACCAGAGCTTCCCGGCCACCCAGCAATTCCGCCAAGCCCCTCGGATCGTGCTGCACCGAAAAAGTCGTCACCCACGGATTCGACTCCGTGTAATCGCGCCACTTCTTCATGTGGCCTATCTCAATCGGGCTGAACGGCTCAGCCCATTTTCCGTCGGCCAATAGCGGCCGCATAAACGATGTCTGCTTGTCATAGAGATTGCGATAATTGCGGGCGGTTTTTAGTAGTTGCGCCGAATCCTCCGTCGCTCCTACAGCGCGCGCCACATGCGCCGCGGCCCAGTCATCATAGGCATAGTCCAGTGTTTTGCTCACCGATTCGCCTTCCAAGTCGCAGGGAATAAAGCCCATCTTCCGGTAGTAAGCCAGGCCCTGGTAGTCTTCCTCCAATGCTCGCTTCTTTACCATCGGATAGGCCTTAGTGAAATCAATCCCCTGAAAACCCTTTGCGTGCGCTTCCGCGATGACTACCACTGAGTGGTACCCCGTCATGCAGAATGTTTCCTTTGAATGCAGAGGCCAGATCGGCATCCCTGCCGGACTTTCATTGGACATCCGGATCAGGCAGTTCACTAGGTCTGGAACGCGGTTGCCCTGCACCAGCGTAAACAATGGATGCGTGGCGCGATAGGTGTCCCACAGCGAGAACGTGCTGTAACTATGCTGCCCCGCCGGCAGTTGATGTACCTTGCCGTCCATGCCTCGGTATTGCCCATCCACGTCATCGAACAGCGTTGGCGCCACCAGCGTGTGGTACAGGCCGGTATAAAAAATCTCTTTGTGCTTTTGGTTGTCCGAATCGACGACCAGGGTCGATAGCTCGCGGTTCCACGCTGCGTGTGCCTCCGCTCTCACCTTTTCAAAATCCCAATCCGGAATCTCCGCTTCCAGATTCTTCATTGCGCCTTCCGCACTAACGCTGGACAGACCCGTCTTCACTAAAATAACTTCGCCTCCCGTCGTGTCGTAGTGCAGCAGGCACTTCAGCGAAGTGCCTTTGCCTTCCTTTATTGAACTGTCAAGTTTCTTCTCGTTTGAAACGATTTCTGCGCGCGCAAACGGCTTCGAGAACTTCATCGCGAAGTAGATTTCTCGCCCGCTGGCCCACAACTTCGTGCTTCGGCCACCCACAATCGTATCGTTACCAACAATTTTCAGGTTTGACCACAGAATCAAATCGGGCGCAATGCTGTCGGCATGCACCAGATCGAGAATGAAATGGCTTGTGTCGCTCTTCGGAAAAGTATATTTGTGGATACCTGCTCGCTCAGTTGCGCTCAGTTCGGCATGAATCCCGTAGTCTTTCAACAAGACCGAGTAATAACCGGGCATGGCGACTTCATCATCATGCGAGAAACGCGATCGATACCCTTCTTGCGGATTCTCCCGACTGCCCGGCACGGTCTTTGCCGGACCCGTCCCCGGCATCAGCAGAAAGTCCAACAAGTCTGCGGCGCCGGTTCCGCTCAAGTGGGTATGGCTGAAACCCATCAGCGATGTGTCTGAGTCGTGATACCCCGAGCAATAGTCCCACCCTTCGTTGTAGGTGTCTGGGCTTAGCTGCACCATGCCAAACGGCATCGTGGCTCCCGGATAGGTGTGCCCATGGCCGCCGGTTCCGATTTTGATCTTCACGTACTTCGTCAGATCTGGCGCCGAGGCAGGCTCAGCAAGCGCCAGCGCAAATTTCCCTCCGATTCCGTTCGAATTGACCAAGCTTGCAGCGGAGGCAGCAGAAACCGCACCGATAAATTTTCTTCTCGTGATCATTTTGTCCCATTCCGTTTCAAATCTCAGTTCGATCTTAACACTGCTCGCCGCGACATTCTTTCAACAACTCGCGCGCCGTGATTTGACGTCGAAATACTTTCTTGGCGCTAAACCACCAGAAAAAGAGATAATCGCCGTGCATGCCGCAAATCAGGCAATCTTCTTAACGTCGACGGTGCTCTCATCCTCGAGACCTACAACTTCCGTGCTTATGCTCAGAAAGTAATGGTATGAAACTTCCCAAGTGGTTGCTCCTTGCCCTGCTGGTGCCAATCTTGTGGGGCGTTTGGGGCGCGCTCATGGAGATTCCTGAGAAATTGATTCAGCCGTCCTTCCCATCCACACTCGGCTATGTCGTTTGGTCTCTCACCATGATTCCCTTCGCCATCATTGCCATCCGCAATGCTCATTGGAAGCTGGAGCTGGACACCAAATCCATTCTCTACGGTTGTGCCGTGGGTTTTTCTGGCGCTACGGGGCAGTTGCTGCTCTTCTGGGTACTCACCAAGGGGCCCGCCTACATTATTTTCCCCATCATCTGTTTGTCGCCGGTGGTGACCATCATCCTTTCCGCCACATTGCTGAAAGAAAGGACCTATGCGCTGGCGCTGACCGGAATCATCTTGTCCATACCGGCAATTCTTTTCTTATCGCTTCAAGAGCCCACCAGCAGCCCGGTCCACGGCTATACCTGGCTCCTGGTGACGTTAGCGATCTTCTTTGCTTGGGGTTTACAGGCTTATTTTATGAAGTCTTCGGCAAGTTCCATTTCTTCCGAAGGATTGTTTTTCTACATGGCGGTCACGGGATTGGCCTTGAGTCCAATTGCGTTGTGGATGACCGATTTCTCCGCTCCGATTAATTGGAAGCTGTCGGGCCCCTATCTCACCGCCGCAATCCAGAGTCTGAATTCCCTGGGATGCCTGCTCTTCGTTTACGCCGTGCGTTACGGCAAAGCGATCATCGTCGTTCCTATGGTCAACGGCCTCTTCCCGCTCGTGACCATCGTGCTCTCTTTGCTTATCTACCAGCAGATTCCCAGTCGCTACAATCTCGCCGGCATGGTGTTAGCTCTCATCGCCATCTTTCTCATGGCTTTCGATGAGGTCCGCCACTCTCCTCCGGCTTAACTGTCCATTAATTGGTTGGTGATGCTAAGGACGTTTCGCGGGACCGCTCGGCCGGATCTTTTCGGGCGCAACTACTCCTTGCCCTTCCAACACGCTGTAAAACTTGTCGGCTTCCAAGTCCTTCAGCAACTCAACCTTGCCAGATGGCCAGCGAACCTCCAGGCTATCGATCTTTGTCGCTTGATTCACCCCGAAGTGAACTCGCAGATCATTCTGCGAAAGGTAGCTGCCACCGCTATGAATCTCTTCCGTTTGCGTCATGCCTCCAGCCACCAGCTTTAGCCGCGCTCCAATCGCCAATCGATTACTCTTTGTTCCCGCCAGCTCAAAACTGACCCAATGCCTTCCCACAACCCCATGATTCTTCAACACCACCGGCGCTCCGTCGAGATTGTTGATCACTACATCCATGTTGCCGTCGTTGAACAAGTCTCCCACCGCCAGACCGCGAGACACCTGCGGCACCTGAAGCACAGCACCGCCTTGGGTACTGGCATCGCAAAACGTTCCGTCCTTCTGGTTCATCTGGAGGATCTTCGGCTCACGGTAACGAGCACCGGTGGGCAGCGCGTCCACTTGTGGATACACATGGCCGCTCACCGCGATGACATCCAGCCAGCCATCATTGTCCAGATCCACGAGGGCCGCGCCCCACTTCACATACGGCAGCGATGGAACCGCCACACCCGCCTTGTACGACACGTCCGTGAAACTCCAGTCGCCGTCGTTGCGAAACAGCAAGCTGTACTCGTCGGAAAAATTTGTAATGTACAGCGAAGGCCTGCCCGTATGATTGTAATCGCCCACTGCCAATCCCATGGATGCCTGCTCGGCGCCATCCTCGTTTACGGCAGTTCCCGATTCCAGCCCAATCTCCGAAAATTTCCCGTTGCCTTCGTTTTTGTAAAGAAATTTTGGCGTCGAGTCATTGGTCACAAAGGCATCCGGTCGCCCGGTATTGTTAAAGTCCGCCCACACCACCTGCATGCCGTAATAGCCGCTGGGATCGTTCACCCCCGCGGCCTTGGACACGTCGGCAAACGTCCCGTCGCCTTTATTGTGAAACAGCGAATCGCCCGACCCTTTCAGTCCGCGCGGTCCGCATTGCACGTCCAGCCCGCGAAATTTGCAATTAGGCGCGCCGCCAAATTCCGGCAACGCATTCAGTCGCAAATCCACGTAATTCACCACCATCAAGTCCAACAATCCGTCGCCATCGTAATCGCCGAACGCCGCGCCCGTGGACCAGCGCCCATCGGCCACGCCGGCCTTCTTGGTTACATCGCTAAACGTCCCATCTCCGTTGTTGTGGTACAGAACGTTCCCGCCGTAGCACGTGATGTACAGGTCCGGCCAGCCATCATTGTCGTAATCGCCCACCGCCCCACCCATTGCAAAGCAAGGCGTCCCAATTCCCGCCTTGTCGGTCACGTCCGTGAATGTCCCATCGTGATTGTTGTGGTACAGCGCGCCTTTGGCCTTCTGCCCTTTCAATGCCATATCCACGGTTGGGGCATTGGTGAAATAAATATCCAGCCATCCGTCTCGATCATAATCAAAAAGAATCACGCCTCCACTCATCGACTCGATCACGATCTTCTTTTCCGGGTCAGACGTGTGTTGAAACGTGATGCCGGTCTTGCTGGTGATGTCCTCGAGCTGCGGGATAGGGCGCGCAGTGCATTCCACGGCTTTGGCGCCCGGCGGAGGCGGCGCTGGAATCGGGTGGCCCTCCTGGCCAAACACTAATCCGCCATACAGCAGCAGCGTGAAAATCGCACTCGTCGCTCGACCGGTTCTTTCTCTCATCAGTCCTGTTTCCCTCACTGGCACTTTGGCATTCTCGTTTGCCTTGCGTTTTCGAGCAACTCGGCGTGCAAAACTCGACACGTAGCGCTACACTCTTCTCGGTATCACTGGCCTTTGATTCGCTGGGGTGGCGAATTCCAGAGTCAGAAACTCACTCGTTCTCGCTCCCGACTGCCGAGGCAGATTCCTATGAAAGCCGCTAAAGCACCCCGGCCGAAGTCCGCTGGCCCTGTAACCTTGAAAGCCGTTGCCGAATATGTCGGCCTGACTCCCGGTACTGTCTCCGCCGTTTTGAATAATTCCGCCGCTGCCCGTTCTATCCCTGAACACACCCGCAAGCGCATCCTCGAAGCCGCCCGCGTGCTGAACTACCGGCCAAACTTCCTGGCACGTTCGCTGCGTGTTCAACGCACCTATACCGTCGGCGTGATTGCCGAGGAAATCGGCGATGCCTATGGCGGCTTGGTGGTTAGCGGTATTGAAGCGTACCTGCGCGAAAATGAATTCTTCTTTCTCACTGTCGCGCATCGCCACGACCCGAAGCTGCTGCGGACTTATTCAAGCATGCTCATGGCCAGAGGTGTCGAAGGCTTTATCACCATCGATACTTCGATCGATGCCAAACCTGAACTTCCCATGGTCGCCGTTGCAGGTCACCAGACCGTCGAGAATGTCACAAACATTGTGATCGATCATCACCGCGCCGCCGAGCTTGCGCTCATGCACCTGAAGGAACTCGGCCACGAGCGCATTGCTTTCCTCCGTGGACAAGCCAACAGCGCCGACTCCGCTACTCGCTGGGAAGCAATCCAGGAGGTGGCTCCGGAGTTTGGCATCCAGATTCGTCCCGAACTGGTCTTGCAGTTGGAGGGTCTCGACTCCACTCCCGAACTGGGCTACCCCTACGGCAAAACTCTCCTTGCCAAGAATATCCCTTTTACGGCTTTGTTTGCTTACAACGACATCTCGGCGATTGGCTGTATTCGGGCGTTTCAGGAAGCGGGCCGTCGGGTTCCGGAGGACATTTCCGTGGTCGGATTCGATGACGTTTCCCTCGCGTCCTTTTGCATTCCCCCCCTTACCACTGTCCGCCAACCGCTGGTGAAGATGGGACGCATGGCCGCCGAGACACTCGTCGAGCGCATCGAGAAACGCTCCTCTTTCCTGCAGGATATTCGTGTTGAACCGGAATTCGTTATCCGCCGTTCCACCGCCCCGCCCCACCAGCTCTGAAGCTCGGCAGTTCTGCTCGACTGTGCTCTCAACACGATGCACAGGTTTTGCCCTAAATGTAGCGTTGGCTTTTGTGCTAGCCTTATGGCCTTAGTAACCCAGGCTTCAGCCTATGTTCTTGCTTATGCGGGGACGGCCTTCCGAGGCTGTCCGCCAGCGGCGCTTGCCTTGGTCTATGCCCGAGCCGCAATACGGTCGCGGTGGTTACGCCCTCGAGAGGCGCTCGCTGTTCGGCTTCGATCCGCTCAGCGCAAAAAACAAAATGTACAGGTAGCAAATCACCGGCAGGAAAAATGCGTGATGTATTCCAATCCTGTCAGCAATCCATCCTTGCGCCAGCGGAATAATGGCGCCGCCAACAATCGCCATAATCATGATTCCAGAGCCGTCGCCGGTCAGCGGTCCCAGTTCCGCTACTCCCAGCGTGAAGATGCTGGGAAACATGATGGAGTTGAAGAAGCCCACCAGGATAATCGTCCACATGGCCAGGTGTCCGGAGGTCAACATGGAAATTCCCACGAGTGCGGCAGCGCAGACTGCACACACACCAAGCAGTTTCCGTGTACTGACTTTTTGCAGCAGTCCGGAACCAATAAAACGCCCGACCATTGCACCGCCCCAGTAAAATGCCACAAAGCTCGCGGCCACTCTTTCCGTCAGGCCCCCGATCTCCGGTTGGCTGAAGTAATTCACTAAAAAGCTTCCAATGGAGACCTCGGCACCCACGTAGACAAAGATGCCGAGCGCACCAAAGATCAGACTGGGATGCCTCCAGATGGAGTCGTTTACTTTTACCCCAATCTTGCGCTGTGCGTGCTCAATTTTTGGCAGCTTGAAGCTGCCGATCGCAATCGCCAGCAACACCAGAGCAATGCCTAGCCCAACGTACGGAGTCTTGACCGTGGCTGCTTCGTGAATCCGGTAAGCCTGCAGCGCATCCGGCGCCATCGCTCGAATTTCATTCATCGCTTTGGGTGCCGCACTCAGGATCAAGATTCCGCCGAAGAATGGCGCAAGAAATGTTCCGAGGGAATTGAAAGCTTGCGTCAGATTTAGGCGGCTCGAAGCCGTTTCCGGTTTGCCCAGGACGGTGACGTATGGATTCGCCGCAACTTGCAAACAGGTGATTCCTGCCGCCAAAACAATCAGTGCTCCCAAAAAGAGTGGATAGGACGGTACGCTGGCCGCGGGAACAAACAGGAACGCGCCAAGCCCCATGGTCAGTAACCCCACTACCATTGAACGCTGATAACCAATCCAATCAACGATCTTGGCCGAGGGTATAGAGAAGAGGAAATACGCTCCAAAGAAGGCGAATTGAATCAGCATCACCCTTGCGTAGTTCAAATCGAAAATCGATTTTAGGTGGGGCACCAGAATATCGTTCAGGCACGTCAGAAAACCCCACATGAAGAACAGCGTGGTCACAACTGCCAGCGGTCCCGCGTAACTTTTTTGCTCATCTACGCCCGAGCTGGTCTCAACCGCTGCGCTCGATACGCTTATGTTCGCCATCGTTTCCGTTTCCCTTCTATCCGCTCCCTCGCGGCTCTGCAATTGTCCTTGATACTGACATACCTCTCGCCAGAGTAAAAATGTTTCTGGTCACACAGTTCCGTTCGTGAAAGATGGTATAACAATCTGCCGGATCGATTTTCTTGTAGTAGCCAGCCTTTAGGCTGGTCTGTTCCATCCAAGATTGCGAGATTCTGAATGCGCCTCTCTGCCTTCCGCTTAACCTGTCTTTGCCTCTGTGTTTCGATCTTTGCTCCCGCCGCTCTCTTTGGTCAGACATTCCCTTCCGTGGTCATCTGGACTGAAGCCGGACTCCCTGTTGCCGATTCTCCGGCCCCGTCATCGGCACAACTTACCCAAGCCTTCCCCGAAGCGCGTCTCGCCTCTACAGAACAGTTGTCGGCGCAGCTCACCGACCCGCAAACTCGCCTTCTGGTCCTCGCGCAAGGCTCCGTCGTTCCGGAAGCGGCATGGTCCGCGATCTTCGCCTATCTGCAGCGCGGCGGTAATCTTCTCGTCCTTGGCGGACGCCCGTTCACTCGCGCCGCCTATCACGACTCCACTGGTTGGCATCTGCGCGACTATTCCGTGCGCTTCTCCCGGTTGCTTTTGATCGACCAGTATCAAGCCACACCTGGCTCCGCCGGCGCGCAATTCACTCCCAATCCTGATTTTCCGCTCGACCTGCCGCAGTTCTCTTGGCAGCAAGCATTCAGCCCCATCATTCGTCTCAGCACCAGCAATCTCTACAACCGTGGTGGCTCCGCCGGTTCTCTCGATGCGCGTTTGGACCCGTTGGTCTGGGGAGTAACGGAGAGTCGCCGCCTTTCCGCGCCGCTGATCGAACTGGACCACTTGTCCTCCGGCTTTGACGGTGGCCGCTGGATCTTTCTCTCCGCCGAGTTGCCGAAGAGCTTCTACGATTCTGCGGAATCCAGTGCATTGCTGCGGAAACTGGCCGCGCGCGCTATGCAAGGCGCCGAAGAATTCTCTGTCCGCCCGACTGTTCCCCTTTATTTGCCAGGCGAGCCTATTGAACTCGACACGATCTTTTCCTCCAGCTCCAAGCCAGCAGCTCCGCTTAGCGCCCAACTCTCGGTCTACCCCGAAGACAAGCCCTCCGACAGACAGACCTCCACAATCAAGCTCCCTTCCAATTCCTCCACAATCCTTCCCGCTCCAAAATCGAAAGGTCTCTTCATCATCGAAGCTCGCCTGCTTGACGGCTCAAGCGTCCGCCAAATTTACCACTCCGCTTTCTGGATTCGCGATGAAGCCTATCTCCGCTCTGGCCCGCGGCTTTCGGTCAACGCCGACTACTTCCAGCTCGACGACAAGCCTCTCGCCGTCATCGGAACCACGTACATGTCCAGCGAGGTCCAGCGCCTGTATTTCGATCATCCGAATGTCTACGTCTGGAACAGCGATATGGCCCTGATTCACACCGCCGGTCTGAACATGATTCGCACCGGCTGGTGGACCGGTTGGGACAAATTCTGCGACGAGGTCGGCCGCCCGTATGACCGCACGCTGCGCACGCTCGAAGCCTACTTGATGACCGCTCGCAAGTACGGCATTCCTGTGCAATTCACTTTTTTTGCATTTCTTCCTGAAGTGCTCGGCGGCGCCAACGCTTATCTCGACCCGCAAGCCGTGCGTAAGCAACAGACGCTTGTCGGCTCAGTCGTCGGCCATTTTCATGACGTGCCGTTTCTTGCCTGGGATCTGATCAATGAACCCAGTTTCTCCAAGCAACTCTGGCGAATGCGCCCCAACGAAGATCCCATTGAACTGGTAGCCTGGAATTCATGGCTCTCGCAGAAATATCCTGATCGCGCCGCCCTCGCCGCTGCCTGGAATGTTCCGCCCGACGCCGTCGCCGGCACAATTTCCATCCCCTCAGAATTGGAGTTCGACCCGCGCGGCATGTATGCCGGCACAAATTCTCTTCGCGTGTATGACTACGCCGAGTTTGCTCAGGACAAATTCGCCGGCTGGGTTCGCGGCATGCGCGAGGTCATCCGCGCCACAGGCTCCACGCAACCCATTACCGTTGGCCAGGACGAAGGCGGCTTCATGGATCGCCTCTCGCCGGCTTTTTTCGCACCGTATGTGGATTTCACCACCAATCACAGCTGGTGGCAGGACGATCATCTTCTTTGGGATTCGCTCGTCGCCAAACAGCCCGGCCGCGCCATGCTGATTCAGGAAACGGGTCTGCAGCGTCAACTCAACCTGGATGAGACTTCTCGTCTCACTCCCGATCAGGAAGCTGCCCTCTTCGAACGCAAAATCGCACTTTCTTTCGTGCAAGGTTCCGGCGCCATCGAGTGGCTTTGGAACACCAATTCCTATATGACGGAAGGAAACGAAGTGCCCATCGGCGCGTTGCATGCTGATGCCACGGAGAAGCCCGAAGCCACGGTCCTTCGCAACTTTGCGAAATTCGCGGCCGCCGCTTCGCCATACCTCAAGAATCCCAAGCAGCCAGACGTAGCTGTCGTCACCTCGCAAGCCGCGCAATTTTCCGTGATTGGCGGACTGCAACTAGAGGCTCAACAAAACGCGGTCCGCGCGCTTGGCTACGATCTGCATCAACCGTGCTACGTCATTGCCGAAAGCCAGATCGACAAACTCGGCTCGCCAAAACTCGTGATCCTTCCGTCAGCACAAGCCCTCCGCGAGTCCACTTGGCAAGCTCTCCTTACCTACGTCAAAAACGGCGGCAATCTTCTCGTCACCGGCCCCGTCTCTCGCGACGAGCACTGGCACTTAGTCGATCGCCTCACTTCCTTCGGCGTCAAGGCCTCTACTGAGCCTCTCACGGCGCACGCAATGGCGTTTGATGTCGGTGTTTCCACAGCTCCTTCAATTTCTTTTGACCAGCAAAAACAGCAACTCGTCGAATTCCTCAAATTTGAAGATGAATCAAAGGAAAAAGACCTTTCGGTGGGCAGCGGAAAACTCTTTTGGATCAGTTATCCATTGGAGCTCGCGGAAACTCCCGCTGCGGCAGTTACGGTGTACAACACGATCCTTGATAAACTCGGCCTTCACGTCGGACTTCAACCCTTCTCAACGCTGATTTATCCCGTCGAATTCCCAGATGCTGTTCTTTACATTCTCGAATCCGAAACGGATCGAGACGCGGAGTTCGCCTTCCATGACCCGATCAGTGGTGCGGAACTGAACTTTCATCTGCGGGCCCAACGCGCCGTCCTCGCCCTCATCGACAAGCACTCCAAACAAATCCTCGCCAAATACGGCTTCTGATTTGTAGCGGCGGCTTTACGCCGCCATCTTGCGAATTGCCTTTGTAGCGACGGCCTTTTGAGGCGGCCCGCTAATGCTGCCTGATGCAACGCCGCGTCATCACAAAAGTTAGTCTTCCATGTAGCGCTGGCTTTTATGCCACCCCCTGGGTGCCAGATGCAAAACGCAAAGGCTTCTTCGAGGGCCAATTCTGCCCCTTGCCCGAGCACGGCAATCCAAACTTTATCTGGTCCTATCGTGTGCCTCGCGCATCTAACCCGGTGTCATCGCCAGGTCGAACTCAGCCGACAACTCGCTGCGCGCTCGGGCGGAAGCGCGGCAGCACGAAAGCAGGTCCTATGCTTACGTTGCTTGAGGCTCTGCAACATGCGGATGCCACCGGAACCGCTGTCGGACATTTCAATATTTCGGATCTCATCGCTCTGAAAGCCGCGTTCGACGCGGCCCGGGAAAAGAATGTGCCTGTCGTCGTGGGCGTTTCCGAAGGCGAGCGCCAATTCATGGGGGTCCAGCAGGTTGCGGCTCTGGTAAAGAGTTTGCGCGAGGAATACAACTTTCCGATCTTCCTGAACGCCGATCACACCCATTCCCTCGCGAAGGCGATCGAGGCTGCCAAAGCTGGCTTCGATTGGATCGTCTTTGACCTTTCTGCGTTGCCGTTCGCGGAAAATGTCCGCCAGACGAAGGAGGCCGTCGAGGCTCTCAAAGCTATCCACCCGTCAATTCTCGTGGAAGGCGAAATCGGCGATATTGGCACTGGTTCTGAAATCCATGATGCCGCTCCGACCCTGCGGCTCACCACTCCCGACGAAGCGAGGCAGTTCGTCGCGGAAACCGATGTGGACACCCTTGCTCCTGCCGTCGGCAACATGCACGGAATGCTGAAAAGCATGGTGGAAGGAGAAAGCAGGAAGCACTTGAACATTGCTCGCATCCGTGAGATCAAACAGGCAACCAAGATTTTTCTGACTCTGCACGGCGCTTCGGGAACGGATGACCGCGACCTGCGCGACTCCATCGCCGCTGGCATCACGGTTGTACACATCAATACAGAAGTGCGCATTGCCTGGCGCCGCGGTTTGGAAGCCACTCTGGCCAGCCATCCGAACGAGGTCGTTCCCTACAAACTTCTGCCAGCCGCTGTCGATTCGGTGAAGCAGGTCATCGCCTCGCGCCTGGCCCTGTTTAGCGCCGGGCGGGAATATTCGCAAACTCGCAGTACAAGCTGACGCGTTCGCCTGGTTGCGGAACCATAGTGCTTTATTTTCGCGGCGCGAGGAAACTCGCAACGTTCAGGCGTGCGAAACCACCGTCTGCTTCTTTTCGACCACGCGTGTTAGTCCGGCTTCCAGAACATCCATTCCTTCGTCGAACTGTGCGTCGCTGACTACCAGCGGCACCAGAATCCGCATCACGTTCCCCAACGTCCCTGCGGTGATGGTAATCAACCCATGCTCGTAAGCATAATGCGCCAGTTCCTTCGTCTCTGTTCCCGCAGGTTCGCGGGTTTCGCGGTCTTTCACCAGTTCGAAAGCGCACATACCTCCAAGCGCGCGTACCTCGCCAATCAGAGGCCATCTCTGTTGCCAGCCTTTTGCGCGCTCCACAAATCGTTTCCCGATCGCCGTCGACCTCACCAACAATCCATCCTTCTCAATGGCTTCCAGCGAGGCCAGCGCTGCCGCGCAAGCAAGAGGATTGCCGGCGAATGTGCTGCCCAGTCCCCCAGGGATCGCCGCGTCCATAATTTCTGCGCGGCCAGTAACTCCGCCGATCGGCAGTCCGCCGCCAATCGATTTCGCGGTAGTGATCAGGTCGGGTTCTACACCGAAGTGTTCGATGGCAAAGAATTTTCCGGTTCGCCCAATGCCCGACTGCACTTCGTCGGCAATCAGCACAATGCCATATTTGTTGCAGATTTCACGCAGCACCGGGAAGAATTCCTTCGGCGGCACCACGAATCCGCCTTCGCCCAGCACCGGTTCAGCAATGATCGCGGCGACGGATTCGGCGCCAACCACGCGACGAAACGTATCTTCCAGGTGCTTCGCGCAAAACATTTCACACGATGGATAAGTTTTGCTGTACGAGCAGCGGTAACAGTAGGCATACGGAATCCGGTATACCTCCGGCGCAAATGGAGCAAACCCCGTCTTGTACGGATTAATTTTGCTCGTCAGCGTCATGGTCAGCAGCGTGCGCCCATGGAATGCGTCCTCGAACGCGATCACCGCGGGCCGCTTGGTATACGCGCGGGCGATTTTCACCGCGTTCTCCACCGCTTCCGCGCCGGAATTAATGAACATCGTTTTCTTTTGCCCGCTGATCGGCGCCAGTGCGTTCAACTTCTCAGCCAGCGCAATATACGACTCGTACGGCGTCACGCCAAAACACAAATGCAAAAACCGGTCCACCTGTTCGTGCAGCGCCTTCGTCACCAGCGGGTTACGATGCCCTACGTTCAGGCAGCCAATTCCTCCCGCAAAATCCAGATAGCGATTCCCGTCCACGTCTTCGATCCACGCACCCTCGGATCTTGCCGCAAAAATCGGCGTCACCAGTTGTGGTCCTCGCGGGATCGCGGCTTCGCGGCGCGCCAGCAGGGCTCGAGACTTCGGACCCGGTATTTCCGTGCGCATCTGAATCGTTTTCATGGCCTCACTTCTCCTTTCTGTAGTCGAGTGCTGTCTGCCTGAACTTCTCAGTACCAGCCAATTGGGTTTTCATCCAGATTCACGAACACTTGCTTCGTCTCAAGGTATTCCTCCAGCCCCCATGGCCCCAGCTCTCTGCCGAACCCGGACTGTTTGTAACCGCCCCATGGCGCTTCCACATACGTAGGCTGCATATGATTCACCCAGACAATTCCCGCGCGCATCGATTTCACCAAGCGAAATGCTTTATAGATGTCGCGCGTCCACACGGCACCTGCCAAACCATACGGCGTGTCATTGGCAATGCGGATCGCATCCGCTTCATTTTCAAACGGAATCACCGAGGCAACAGGCCCAAAAATTTCCTCGCGCGATATGCGCGCATTATTGTCAACGTCATAGAAAATCGTCGGCTCGACGTAATAGCCCTTGCCAAATCCCTTCGGCCGCCCACCACCAATCGCCGTCTTGGCTTCCTTCTTGCCGACTTCCAGATAAGCCGTCACGCGGTCGTATTGTTCCTTGCTGACCAGAGGCCCCATTTTCGTTTCGCGTTCCAGGGGCGGCCCCAGCTTGATGCGCTTGGCCTTTTCCGTCATTGCTTCCACAAACTTGCCGTAAATCTTCTTCTCCACCAGAACGCGGCTGCCTGCGGAGCAAACTTCGCCCTGATTGATAAACACCCCAAACAGCGCGCCGTCCACCGCCGCTTCCCAATCCGCATCGGCGAAGAAAATGTTCGGCGACTTGCCGCCAAGCTCCAGCGTGACGCGCTTCAGCGTCTCGGCCGCGGACCTCACAATCATCTTGCCAACCGCGGCGCTGCCCGTAAACGCGATCTTGTCGACGCCCGGATGGGCAACCAGCGCCGCTCCGGCAACCTCTCCCACTCCGTTCACAATGTTCACCACGCCCGCCGGCAGCCCCACTTCCTCAAACCCGTTCGCAAATTCCAGCGCCGTCAGTGGCGTCTGCTCCGCAGGCTTCAGCACGCACGTGCAGCCCGCAGCCAATGCCGGAGCCAGCTTCCACGCCGCCATCATCAGCGGGTAATTCCACGGGATAATCTGCCCCGCCACGCCCATCGGCTCCTTTAGCGTAAAGCTCAATGCGTTCGCAGGTACAGGCAGAACCTGTCCGGTGACTTTGGTCGCGAGGCCACCGTAGTACTCAAAACACGTGGCTACATCCGCGATGTCGTACTCCGCCTCGACAATCGGTTTACCCGTGTTGCGTGCTTCAATCTCCGAGAGCATCGCCGCGTTCTGCCGCACCTTATCCGCAAGCTTGAAAAGTATGCGTCCGCGGTCCTGCGCCGTGGTCTGCGGCCACGTTCCCGAATCAAACGCCGCACGCGCCGCCTGCACGGCCTTATCGACGTCAGCCGAAGAAGCCGAAGCGACTTGCGCAATCACTTCTTCCGTCGATGGATCGAACACCGCAAACGTTTCACCCGAAGAACTGGGAGTCCATTGGCCGTTGATATAGTTCTGATACGTTTTCACGCCGGGTTTTGCCGGACTGGACATGAGGCTCCTCCACAACTCAAATTCTCAAACCGCTGGCGTACCCTCCGCCAATTTTCGCGCCGCTTTGCGACTTCCATAAATGAAAAAGAAAAACGCCGCAAGCCCAACAAAAAAGATCGTGCCGCCAAACATCCAGATTTCGTAACGCGCAATGGACTTGATCTGCTGCGCTGGGAAAAACGCCAGCGCGATTCCGAGAACTGTCGTCACCAGGCCGCTCACGCCCGCGAAGATCAGCGTACCCTTGCTGTAGTGGCCGCGGACAAACCCGTCGTCAAACGCGATCTTCAGCAACCCGCCAAACATGTATAGGAACGGAATCAGCTGCAGAACCACCGCAAGAGAGAGCAGCGATTGGAATGATTCCTGCACTCCACCGGTGGCCACAAAATTCACAATCACCAGGATCAGCGAGACGCTCGCGTGTACGAACAGCGCGGCATACGGCGTGGCGTACTTCGGGTGAATTCTTCCCAGCCACTCCGGCATGTACGAATCCAGCCCTGCCACGAACGGGATGCGCGCCGACCCACCCAGCCACGCCGAACCAATCCCCGCGATCGACACGCTCAACAGAAATGCGAACGGTGCGATAATCCAGGTCACGCCCACGCGCCCGGCCATGTGGCTCACTGCCTGCACAATTCCCTGCAACACGCTAATGCTGCCCTTGTCGACGGCCACCAGCAACGTCAGTGTCGCTCCAATATAAAGAAATCCCGAAAGCAGGCCGCCCAACGCCACCGCTCCAGGCAGCGTTTTCCGCGGATTCTCGATTTCGTCGCCCATAATGGACGCAAGTTCCAGCCCCACCAGCCCGAAACAAATCACGCCAAACGAATTCAGCACGAATCGCGGGTTCGCCGGAATCTTGAAGTCGCTCCAGTGCATGCTGGTGCCGAATTTCGCGCAGACAATAACGCCCAGTCCCATCAGCAGGAACGCCGCAACAAACGTTCCAATACCGCCGATGTTATTCAGCCACTTCCCCACTCCGAGGCCCACAACGTTGAGCACCACTAACAAGCCCAGCAACACGACGGATGCGGCCAGCGCAAACGTGCGATTGTCGGCTAGTCCTTCATGCCCCGGACCAAGCACGAACACCGACACGCCGACGAAGTACAGCATCACCGTTGGCACGTACATCATGTTGTTCGTCCAGTAGCACCACCCGGAAAGAAATCCGTGGAAGTCACCGAAAACTTCCTTGGCCCACAGGTAAACTCCGCCCTCGCCGGGATAGCGGTGAGCGAGTTCAATCACCGCGATTCCCTGAGGCCAGAAAAACAGCACCAGAGAAATCAGCCACAGCCAAATTGTGACTCCGCCATTCGCGGCAATCGATGGAAGAACGTTCAGGTTGAAAACAGCCACCACAAATAGCAGAACGAGGTCACGCCGTCCGAGAACGCGCTTCAAATGAGGTTGCGCGCTCTCGACGCTGACCGGCATGACCTCGCTGCTCAATCCGGTTGCTCCTTAGTGGCCCGCTGCGCCGACAAATGCCGCGCCGCGCTCCTGTTGTGCCTTCGCCAGCCCAAAAGCGACTTCTTCAAACACGGCGAGGTGTTTGTCGATGTCCGCCTCAGTGTGTTGCACAGAAATCGTCCACTGTTCGTCCCACCAATACGGCATCGCCAGCACGCCCCGGTTCACCATCCCGAACCAGAACTGCCTCCATAGATCCACGTCAATATCCAGCCAGTCCCGGTAGTTGCGGATTTCCTGGGGATACAGCATCAGCGCCCCGTTCACTCCGGCTTGCGCAACATACGCTTTCAATCCACTCTTCTTCACAATGCCGCGATAGCCTTCCGCCAGTTTCTTCCCGAGGTTGTCCACGTGCGCGTAGTTTTCGCGCGTCAGCACTTCGCGAAACACCGCCAACCCCGCAGCCATAGCGAAGCGGTTCGTGTTGTATGTTCCCCCGTGAAACACTTTGTGCTGCACGATCAGGTCCATCACTTCACGGCTCGCTCCAAACGCGGCCAGCGGCACTCCTCCGCCGATGGATTTCGCCAGTGTGATCATGTCCGGCTTCACGCCGAAATATTCACTCGCGCCACCCCAACCGAGCTTTGCGCCGGTCTTCACCTCGTCGAAGATCAGCAACGCACCATTCCGCGTGCAAATCTCGCGCAATCCTTCCAGGAACCCGGGTTGCGGCATGCAGATGCCGACGTTCATCAGGATCGGCTCCAGAATGATCGCTGCAATCTGTCCGGGAAACTGTTGAAAACGGTGTTCTACACTCTTCAGATCGTTGAAGGTAGCGACGGTAACATTGTCCAGCACCGCCTGAATGATCCCCAACCCTCCGGGAACCGAATTCGGCGCACTGATGTCGCCAAAGTCTTCCGCCTTAGGTTTCACGCTGACCAGCGCCGTGTCGTGCAGCCCGTGGTACGCTCCTTCGAACCGCAGGATCTTGTCGCGACCCGTTGCAGCTCGCGCAATCCGGCACGCGTGCATGGTAGCTTCGGTGCCGCTGTTTCCGAAGCGCACCATCTCCACCGGATAGCGCGCGCAAATTTCTTCCGCCAGTTCCAATTCCATGCCGTGTGGCATGCCAAATGTTGTGCCGCGATCGGCGATGTTCTGCACTGCTTTCACCACTGCCGGATGTCCATGCCCTGCCATCAGCGTCCCAAAGCACAGGTTGTGATCGATGTATTCGTTGCCGTCGATGTCTTTGATCTTGCTGCCGTGTCCTTCAGCAACAAAAATCGGATACGGATCATATGCCCGGTAATTGCTCGCTACGCCAAGGGGTATCCGTTTCTGCGCTTTCTGGTGCGCTTCCTCGGATTTCGGCGTGCGCTTCTCGTAAAGAGCGAGTTCCTTCTTCAGTGCGTCGTGCATTTGTAACTCCGTTCAGCTTGGCCTTCCTGTGGTCAGCTGTGGCAGGCCTGTTCCCTGCGGTCAGTATGAGCGAGGACAACAACGCGGATGTTGAGGCGTACTGCGCCTCCTAGTTTACGCCATTCTCCGTAAATCAAAAACGCTGTGCCCTGTGGACAGCCACTTCCGGCCCTCTGCCTTCTCACAGCAAGACGCCCCGACCTGTGGGGGCGTCTTGTCGCAAACGCACGACCCTGCGCTGTCTTAGAACGCGAATTTCAACCCAAACTGCAGCTGTCTTGGATCGCGTACCTTTTGCGCAAGACCGAACGTGCCGGTGTTGCTCACGTACCCGGCTGAGTTGGTGTAAGGCGTTCCGTTGTCAGAAATGTTGCCGTCCACGCTGTAAAACTGCGTATGGTTCCAGATGTTGTAGAACTCGCCGCGGAATTCCATTCGCAGCCGCTCGGTTAGCTGGAAGCCTTTAAAGAAGCCCATATCCCAGTTGTTGATCCCTGGTGAGCAGCAGATTGAACGTGGCGCATTTCCGATGGTTCCGGGAGCCACCGTAGCGTTTGTGAATTGCGACGGGTCAAACACCAATCCACCGTGTTTGCGGGGATCCCACTGGACCAGCGAGCCCGCCGCATATCCTGGCGCCCAATTCGGTTCGCCCGGAGCCTCGAAGAACGTGCTGAGGAATTGTTCGATGTCGTCCGACGAAGTGATACGAACCGGAAAGCCGGTCTGGAATGTGACGATGCCCGATACCTGCCAACCATCCAGTAGCTGTCCTTTGAATCCATCGAACTTCGGCACCGGCAAGGCCCACACGTAGCTGAACACAAAGCGATGGCGCGCGTCGAACAGCGATGGGCCATACGTCGAATTGAAGTTCACCGGATTCAATGTGCTTTCAAAGCTCGACGCGTTGTCCAGCGACTTACTGTAGGTATACGCCGCAGAGAATTGCAGACCGTGCGAGAAGTGCTTTTCCAGAAGCACCTGCAGCGAGTTGTAGTTCGAGTGGGCAATAGTATTCTCTGTAAAGATGTTAGAGAACACCGGTATGCCATCAACGGGGCAGCCTACACCTGTCAACGGTTTGCATAGAGGTGAGGAGTACTGGCGCAGACCTACCAACGTGATGCCGTTCCCGCCGTTATTCGCTCCAACATTTCCTCCGCCGGGCAGGAACACCGTGGCACCGCCATTCGGCCCGCCGTACGGTAATGTCAGACCACCGACCGGAATGTTGTCATTCGGTGAAACGAAATACGAATTGTCCGCCGACTGCGGTCCGCAAGAGACACTCGGATCGTTATTCAACGTGGAAATCGCCTGCAGATCATTGCAGGCCTGCGGATTTCCATGGTTCAGGTCATACGACGCCAGCAAACGATGTCCCTGCGATCCAACATATCCGACTTGGAAGAGCAGGTTGCCAGGCAATTCCCGTTTCACCGTCAAGTTGTATTGTGCTGAATACTGTGTGCGCACCAACTGCGGAAACTGCCCGAACAAAAGAATCGAGCGGAACGCCGACCAGTCGATCGGTTGTTTCCGCGGCGGGTTCAAAATTCCATTGAACGGGTTGGGATTCACGCCTCCGCTTTGCGATACGAACGGAGCCTCAAAGACGGGATCGCTGATGTAGTTGCTGCCACCAAAGGGCGGTTCAGCGCTGAATTGCTCGAGTACCAACTGTTCGATCGGATTGTAAAACAGGCCCCAGCCAGCGCTGACAGTCATTTTGTTCGGACCACCCGTGATGGCGCGTATCAAGCCTTTTTCCGCCGCCGGCGACCAATTGATGCCCAGCCGCGGTGCAAACGCCTTGTAATACGTGTTCGTCAATCCTCCCGGAACTCCCTTGTCTCCCGGAAATACCAGTCCAAGCGGTGTCACGCCCGCCGCATCGCACCCCGCTTGTCCCGGCCCATACGTTGCATATAGCGGATTACTCGGATCTAGACTGCAAGGATAGATCGTAGAAACTTGTCCAGGACGGTACGTTTGCACTTTCTGTCCAATGTCCGTCATTGGCGTGTTCATTTCCCAGCGCAACCCATAATTCAACGTCACGTTAGGACGGATCTTCCAGCTGTCTTGCGCAAACAAATACACCGCCGTACTGCGAACCAGTTCCGCCTGACCTGAACCTTGGCTGTAGCTATTCGGTAATCCTAGAAGGAAATTCGCGTAGCTATCCCCAGTGTCATTAGCTCCGCCTGGACCAAAATTGATCGACCCGTTCACGTTGTAATACAACGTCTGGTTAAACATCTGGTAGCGGATGTCTCCGCCAAACTTGATGCTGTGCGCGCCGACGATCTTGCTGAAGTTATCCGCGAACTGGAAGGTGTTTCCGGTCTGCGGCAACTGGCCCTCAAAGTTGTTTCCAAGCGAAATGCCTCCGCCCACTGTAATAAATGGCAGACCTTCTTTCGATGCGCCGAGATTCGGGAAAATTCCGTAAGCTTTATTGGGTGCCAGCGGATTGCCATTGCTGTCCAGCAACGGCTGATCGGTCGTCCCCGTAAAGCAATAGGCCGTGACCGCCCCGCAGGAACTTTGCACCTCGGTAGTTAACTTGGGAGCATTGAATTGCCCCTGGCCCTCACGGAACCACGCGAAGCGAAATTCGTTCACGTTCGTCGAGCCCAGTGTCCAGGTGTGCGAGGCGTTCAACTGTTGCGTGCGCGTGCTGAATACGCCAGGAAAATTCCCAAGATTGCCGCCGGCGGCTTGAAACTTCGCAAAGGGATCCAGCACATAGTCATCATCAAAATAGTAGTACACCGACAGTTTCTGATTTTTGGTCAAGTCCTGATCGATCCTGATGGTGAACTGGTCTCCATTGTTGATCTTGTTTGGCGATTGCTGGAACGTTCCCGTCGAGCCTACATACTGGTTATAAATACTGGTCGATAGCGGGTCGAAGCACTGCGTCGGAATCACGCCACTCGCTCCAAATATTGTTGCGTAATTCCCCGGTGTCGGAGTGCCGCCATTGATGATGTTCGTAAGCTCGGTATTTGCTGCGGGCGACAACTGGGAACCGCAGCGCCCTTGCAGCATGCTGGCCGTCGGTGCCGTCGTCAGCGTGCCGCTCAGGTCGCCGAACGCGCCGTTGTTGAGTTGATCGGCGCTGAGCAGCGGCACCGGATTTGACAGTATTCCCTGCTTGATCCGCCGCCCCTCGTAGGAAGCAAAAAAGAACGTCTTGTCTTTCTTGATTGGCCCGCCCAGAGTCCCACCGAACTGGTTCTGTTGAAAATCAGGCTTGGCTGTCGGGCTGACCATAAACGGCCGCGCGTCCAGCACCGTGTTCCGGAAAAACTCGAACGCGCTGCCGTGAAAGTCGTTCGTCCCGGACTTCGTCACCACGTTCACCACCGACCCTGAATTCCGCCCGTATTCCGCGTCGAACGAGTTCGTGATTACGCGAAACTCTTCGATGCTGTCCGGCGACGGCTGCACTGCAGGAAGATTCGCGAACAGGTCGTTCCCGTCGCCTCCATTCACCGAATAATTGTTCGAGCGCCCGCGGCCGCCGTTCACCGTCACCACGCCCGGCTTATCCGACCCGTAAAATAAATCATTTCCCAACTGCGATTGCACACCGGGCTGCAACTGCAATAACTGGTAGGTGTCGCGGGTATTCAGCGGCAGTTCTGTTACTTCGCGGGAACCGACCACCGCGCCCAGTTGCGTTGTGGTGGTGTCAATCACCGGCGGCTCGCCTGTAACCTCCACCGTCTCTGTAGCGCCGCCGACTTGCACCACGATGTCCAGACCCACCACGCCGCTCACTTCCACAACAATGTCTTTCCGCACAAACTTCTTGAATCCCTTTTGATTCACATCCACTTCATACGGTCCCACCGGCACTTCCAGGAAAATGAATTCCCCGGTGTTTCCCGTCGTCGTGTCGCGAGATACATTCGTGGAGGTATTGATCAGCGTGACGGTAGCCCCAACCACCGCCGAACCGCTGGGGTCCGTAACTGTCCCTCGCACTCGGCCGCCCGTGCTCTGCCCGTATCCACATTGATTGCCGATGAAAAGAGCCATGGCTGCAAGGAAAGCCGCCCAGAGAACCCTACGGCTACACACCGACTTCGCAAGGCGCATCACTTGATTCATTGAATTCACCCCTAAAATTCCCCGAAGACGCTTTTCCCTTTAAAAGCGATTCTTCTTGGTTGCTACGGTCCCTGGAACCTTACTATAATCCCGTAAACTTAGAGAAAGCCGGAACCCGTGTCAAGCAGAAAGAATTTGTCCAAGCCATCGGAATCTTTGTCGCCTCCGCGGCTCTTGCGCATCAGCGAAGTCGCGCGTCGCGTCGGCATCTCTTCGTCCGCTTTGCGCGCTTGGGAAGCCTTGGGACTGGTAACGCCACTCCGTACCGAAAGCCATTACCGCATGTACACGGAAACCGACGTGCGCCTTTTGCAGCGCGCTCTGTTCTTGCGTCGCGCGCGTGGACTGAATCCCGCCGCCATCGTCCACGTCTTGAAGAAACAGGGCCTGGTCACTGCGCCCGCCGATGCCCCTCAGCATACTGGCCAAAAGTTTCGCCGCCTGCGCATGCGTCGCGGCCTTTCCCTCGCCAAAGTCGCACAGGCCACCGGCGTTTCCGTGGGTTTCCTCAGCGCCCTGGAACGCGGCCAGATGCGCTCGTCCATCTCCACCCTGCGGCGCATTGCCCGCTTCTACAAAACCAATATGCTCGCGCTCTTTGAAACGAACGGCGATGCGCAGCGCCATGTCCGCCCTTCACAGCGCAAAATCCTGGAAACTTCGCCCGGCGTTCGCATGGAACTGCTCGCCTGGGGCAACACCGCCATGGAACCGCATCTTTTCCGCATTAAACCCGGCGGTGGTAGTGGCGAACCATATGCCCACGAGGGCGAGGAATTCCTCCACGTGCTGCGCGGCGAATTCGAAATTTGCCTGAATAAGTCTGAGCGCTACCTTCTCAAGCCCGGTGATAGCCTCTATTTCGAAAGCTCCGCCCCACACCGCTGGAAGAACCCGGGGCGTACCGAAACCTGGATTTTGTGGGTCAATACTCCGCCCACTTTTTGAATTTTGCGGTTGCGTGCGCCGTCGATTGCAACTTACTGCAATCGGCGCACAAAGCACCCATGAAACCAAGGCCCTCTTCGCGATCGTCGGAGGCAAAGTCATCTATGAAACCGACACAAATGAATCGCATCTTCCGTTCGCTCGCGATTTGCCTCGCGACGCTCATCCTTGGCGCCTGCCAATCGAAACAAGAGTCCCTGAGCTTGCTGGTCTGGGAAGGCTACGCGGATCCTTCCTTTATTCGCGCGTTCGAGCAAGCGCACCACTGCAAAGTCACGGCGTCTTACATGGGATCAAGTGACGACCTGGTCGCAAAGCTTCGCGGCGGCAGCGCCTCTACCTATGACGTGATTTCGCCGTCCAGCGACGTCGCCGCCTCCATCGCACGCGCGGGCCTCGCCGAACCGCTCGATCTTTTGAAGTTGCCAACTTACCCGCAGCTCTCGCTGAGATTGCGCGATCTCCCGCTCGTCAAATCCAATGGGCAAACCTTCGGCGTTCCCTTCATGTGGGGACCGAATCCTCTTCTGTACGACACCACTGCATTTGCGCAACCGCCAGACTCGTGGGGAATTTTCTGGGATCCCAAGTACCAGGAAAAAATCTCCGTTTGGGACGATCTGTCCACTCTCTACATGGCCGCCCAAATGCTCGGATACGACAAGCCCGATCCTTCGCAGTTGTATAACCTCAGCGACGAGCAACTCGCTGCCGTGAAACAGAAGCTGATCGCCCTGAAACCCAACATCCGCAAAATTTGGTCCACCGGCGGCGAACTTACCAACCTTTTTGAAAATCACGAAATCGTAGCTGCCATGGGTTGGCCGCTCATGACCAATCAACTCCGCCAAGCCAACTTCCCTATCGGCGAAACCATTCCGAAGGAAAATACCACCGGCTGGATCGATCACCTGATGATCACCAAAGCCAGTTCCCACAAAGAGCTGGCCTACGCTTTCCTCGAATACATGATTCAGGCAAAAACTCAGAAACAAATCACCGACGTCACTCACTACACTCCGGCCAATCCCAGCGCTGCTCAATTCATGACCGACGCGGAAAGAAAAGGCCTCCACCTTGACGATCCTGACGCCTACATGCAACGCATCTATTTCTGGCAAGACGTTCCCCGGCGCGCCAAATACATCGAAATCTGGAATGAGGTTAAAGCCGCCCAGTGACCTTTGCGGATTCCAGCGCGAATTCTCTGGCCGTCGGGGCCACCCCGGTTTCGGCAGGCGTGTTGCTCGAAATCCGCAACATCGTCAAACGATTTGGCGCTCGCGAGGTGTTGCGGCGGCTTTCCCTGCAGATTGCTTCCGGTGAATTTCTCACCCTGCTGGGAGAAAGTGGCTCGGGCAAAACCACTCTCCTCCGTCTGATCGCAGGATTTGAACAGCCAACCTCCGGAGAAATCTGGATGAATGGCGAGCGCCTGGACGCGCTGCCTCCGTATCGCCGCCGAGTGAATACCGTCTTCCAGCACTACGCGCTGTTCCCTCATCTCACCGTCAAGGAAAATGTCGCGTATGGGCTGCGGGTAACTGGTGTTGTAGCTGCGGAGATTCGCTCGCGCGTCGCGGACGCTCTTCGCATGGTCAAGATGCATGAGTACGCCGCCACTCGGCCCGCAAAATTAAGCGGCGGCCAGCAGCAGCGTGTGGCTCTGGCGCGCGCCCTCGTCAATCGTCCGCAACTCCTTCTGCTCGACGAGCCACTCTCCGCGCTCGACGCCAACCTTCGCAAACAAATGCAGAGCGAGTTGAAATCTTTGCAGCGCGAACTTGGTATCACATTTCTCTTTGTCACCCACGATCAAGACGAAGCCATGGCGCTTTCCGATCGCATCGCGCTATTGAAAGATGGCTCTCTCGAGCAGGTCGCCTCGCCGCGCGAAATCTACGCCCGCCCCGCCACCGCGTATACCGCGCAATTCATCGGCCAGACCAACCTTCTGCGCGCCCAAGTATGTGCTGGCGTTGCCTCCATTGGTTCCCTGCAATGGCCCACCAACCGGCCGGACGGCACGCAGCTTTTTTCTTTGCGTCCAGAATCAATCTATCTCGCCGCAAACACACAGCCACCCCCGAATACGGTGAGCTTCCGCGCCACCATTCGCCAGCAGATTTATTCCGGGTCCAGCGAAGACCTCGAAGTCGATTGCACCGGCCAATCACTGCGCGTACGCACTCCGGTCAGAGGCCTGCTCTCCGGCACCCACGACTTTTTCTTCGATCCCGCCGACGCAATTCCTGTCGGTGAGTGTTCTCCAATTCCGGCTACTGAGAACTGAAAACTTCCATGTACTCGCGCGCATACAAAACGCTCATCTCCGTCCCCCCTCTCCTCTGGGTCGGTATTTTTCTACTGCTACCCTACGCCCTCATGTTCGCTCACAGCTTCTGGCTCGTCCGTGACGGCTTTATCGTTCACGATTGGAATTTACACAATTACGCCAAACTCTTTCAGAATCCCGTCTACGCCCAGGTTCTTTTCCGTTCCATGCGCATTGCTGCCGGCGTAACTCTATTTTCTTTGCTGCTTGGCTACCCCGTCGCGTATTACATGTCGTTTCACGCCGGCATTCGCAAGGACCTTCTGTACCAACTCGTCATTGTTCCCCTCTGGGTCAGCTATCTCGTTCGCGGTTACGCATGGAAAACCATCCTCGGCTCCGGAGGCGTCCTCAACGGTTTCCTGCAATATCTGCACATCACCCACGAACCGGTCAGCTTCTTCCTCTACAGCCCCTTTGCCGTTGTTCTCATGCTCACCCACATCTACACGCCCTTCGTCTTTCTTCCTCTTTACGCCTCGCTCGAACACATCCCGGGCAATCTGATTGAAGCTTCCCACGATCTCGGCGCTACTCCGCGCGCAACGTTTCTCCGCGTCATCCTTCCCCTGTCCCTGCCGGGCTTGCTGGCTGGCGCCACCTTCGCCTTCGTCCTCACCCTCGGCGATTTCCTCGCTCCGCAACTTGTTGGCGGCCCTTCCAGCATCATGATCGCCAACATCGTTCAAAGCCTCTTCGGCACAGCCTACGACTGGCCGTTGGGCGCCGCGATCTCTGTTCTGATTCTCGTTCTCACCGTCTCGCTACTCTTCCTCGCCGAACGTCTCGAAAGGCGATGGTCCTTCCAATGAGCGCCCGCGCGAATGCAAATCGCCGCTCGCCACTTCTCGGCGCCTATACCCTCGCTGTGTTTGCTTTCCTGTATCTTCCCATCGTCGTTCTTGTCTTCTATTCCTTTAATAAGGATGGTGTCGGCGGATTTCCTCCGAAACACTTCACCCTCGATTGGTACCGCCAACTCTTCCGTGACGCCTCTATCTGGGATTCTTTCCTCAACAGCCTGCTAGTCGCTGTAGCTGCGGTATTTCTCGCGCTCACTCTCGGCCTGCTCGCCGCTCTCGCTCTCGATCGTGCCGACTTCCCGGGAAAATCCATCTTCCGCCGCCTGGTTCTTCTTCCACTGATTCTCCCCGGCATCATCACCGGCCTCTCCTTGCTGATGTTCGCCGTCTTTGCCGGCCTTCAACTCAGTCTGCTTACTGTCTTCCTCGGCCACGGCACCGCGCTCATCTCTGTCGCTACAACCGAGCTCTTCGCCGGCCTGCAAAAAATGGATCGCGCGCAGGAAGAAGCCTCCCTCGATCTTGGCGCCACTCCGTGGCAAACCTTCTGGCGCATCACGCTTCCCAATCTCAAACTCTCTCTCGTTGCCGCCGGCCTCCTGATATTCACTCTCTCCATGGACGAAATCGCCGTCACTTTCTTCCTGATCGGTCGCGACAATACTCTTCCACTCGAAATCTGGGCTCGCCTTCGCCGCGGCATCACTCCTGAGATCAACTCCATTTCGACCCTGATTTTCTTCGTCTCCGTCATTCTGATTCTCATCTGGTACCGCATTCGCACCCGTTCCATCGGCAAGGAAGTTCACGAACTTCTCGAACGACCTTAGGAGGTCTGCTTCGCATGTCTCATACCCGCCGTGATTTCATAAAATTCGTTGTCGCTGGCTCCGTCGCTTCTGGCTGCCCCATCGATAATGCTTTGCTCGCGGAGCCCGCTTCCAACGCTCCCTCCTCGCTCGTCGAAGGCGAACACTTCGCCGTCTGCCACGAGGTTCGGAATGGCCACTCCTTTGCCCAGCCCGATGCCACTCGCAATGCCGAAGTCGTCATCATCGGCGGCGGCATGGCTGGCCTCTCCGCCGCCTATTTCCTGCGCGAAAAAGATTGGCTGCTGCTCGAAAAGGAAGATCATTTCGGCGGTAACGCCTACGAAGAGGAATACCAGGGCCAATTTTTCTCCACTGGTGCCGCTTACGACTTTCGCGGCAGTTTCAGCGATCAACTCGCCAAAGAAATTGGCGTCGACATGCCCCTCGTCGACATGCCCGATCCCACCATCGACAACCACACCTACGTCCCGGACACCTGGCGTTCCGGCCTCGAGCACCTTCCCTACAAAAAAGGTGTCGTCGCCAGTTTCAAAAAATTCCGCGACGACATCATGAAGATTGATGTGCGCGGACAAATGTCGCAACTCGACACCAAGCCCTTCTCCGACATCACCTCCGCCTACGCTCCCGAAGTTGCCAAGTGGTGGGACGCCTACGGCCCATCCAACTGGGGCGCCGTCACCCAAGACACCACCGCATTCATCGGTGTTTTCGACGCACAGTACCTCATCAAGGGCGAGGACAACACGCGTTGCATCTTGCCCGGCGGACTTGGCTGCATCAGCTACAAGCTGCTGGAAGTATTAAAACCAAAAAACGCCGACCGCATGCTCGCCGGCGCCACAGTAGTGTCAGTCTCTCAGAATTCCGGCGCCGTTCGCGTCACTTACTTGCAGGGCGATACGCTAACCACCGTTTCCGCCAAACTCGTCCTGATGTGCACACCAAAATTCATCACCTCCCGCCTGGTGGCCGGCCTTCCCACCGAGCAAAAACAAGCCATGCGCCGCATGCGTTACGCTCCGTTTCCCATGGTCAACATGATTTTCGACAAGCCTGTCTATCGCCGCGGCTACGATAATTGGTGCCCAGGCAATTCCTTCACCGACTTCATCGTCGCCGACTGGACCATTCGCAACAATCCCGAGTACCACCCCAAATACAACATCCTCACCTTTTACACGCCGCTGCGCGAATCCGATCGTGCCATCCTTCTTCAGGAAGACGACTGCAAAGCACTCGCCGCAAAAGTTCTGAAGGATTTTCAGAAAGCCTTGCCGGAATTTAATGTGGATCCCATCGAGATTCGCCTTTACCGCCGCGGTCATCCCATGATGATGGCGGTTCCGGGCCAATTCACGAAAAACCGCATGATCGCGTCGAAGCCCATGGAACGCATTTTCTTTGCTAATTCCGATTCGGGCGGACCCGAGTCCCTCAGTACCGAAGCCGTGCGCATCTCGCATGCCGCCGCCGATTGGGCCAACCTCATGCTAACGGGCAAATCCACCGCCGCTTCAGAATTGGCACACAAAGCGCTCACGGACGTAGTCCTCTGACGCCATCGTGCCTCCACGCATCTCTTTTCGCAGGTCCGTTCAATGCCGCTAAACGCGCTGCATTCCTTTTTTCTTAAGATTTCTCGTCCCTTCACCATCGTAGTCATCACCGCAGTTACTTCGCTTTTCTTCTGGCTCATCAATTTCCACGGCGTGCCCGGCGTTCCTTCGACTAAGCGGAGAACTTCTGCTTCCTCGCAATCCTTCGCAGCTATCCCGTGGAGTTGCCTAACTTGCAGAAGCTCGCCAATGTATTCACTCTTGCGAAGTGGGCTCTCGCCGCAGTCAGTATCGTGTTGTTGCTCGTAGCGACACTAGGTTTTTTGATTCGACACCTTCGCCGGCCCTCTTCGGCTTAGTCGATAGACGTGCTATGTTTTACCCGCTTTTCATGCTGGGCTGATCGATAGTGAAAAAGCCCTGAAAGAGGACTTCTCGCCGCATGCGCCGCCCAAAACTTTTTTCCATCTTCGCCGTCGCGCTACTGGGTGTCTGCCCGCTCTTGCCCCTGCACTCCCAACAGAACCGCGCATCCCTGCTGATCATCAACGCCCAGGTTGCCGACGGCACCGGCGCTCCGTTGCGCAAAGCCAATGTCCGCATCGCTCTCAGTCACATTGTCGGCGTCGGCGAACTCCAGCCGGAGAAGGGTGAAGCCACCATCGACGCCCACGGACTCGTCCTGGCTCCCGGCTTCATTGACATTCACAATCACTCCACCGAAGGACTCCCGCAAGATCCACTCGCCGAAACGCAAATCTCTCAGGGCATCACGACTCTGATTGTCGGCGCGGATGGTGATTCTCCCTGGCCGTTGATCAACTGGGTCCGCCAGCAGCAGCAAAATCCTGCCGCCGTGAATGTTGGCGTGCTCGCCGGTCATGCCACAATTCGCGAGCAGGTGTTGGGCAAAGACTTCAAGCGCATTTCAACACCCGAAGAAATACAGCGGATGAGCGCGATGGTCGGCCAAGCCATGGGTCAGGAAGCTCTCGGCCTCTCCTCCGGCCTCGAGTACGAAGTGGGCAGCTATTCCGCAACCGAAGAGATCATTGCCATGGCCAAGGTTGCCGCGCAGCACGGCGGCTTTTACATGACCCACATCCGCGATGAAGCCGACAAATCCTTCGAGGCTCTCGAAGAGGAAATCACCATCGGCGAAAAAGCTCACATTCCCCTGGAACATTCCCATATCAAACTCGGTACCGTGGCCGTCTGGGGAAAAGCGCCGCAGTACATTAAAGTGATTGAGCAATCGCGCGCCCGCGGCCTAGATTTTCTGGCGGATTGTTATCCCTACGACGCGTGGAATTCCAACTTCAAGGTGCTCGTTCCCGACAAGCAGTACGAAAATCCCAAGAGCGTCGCGAAAGCACTCGCCGATGTTGGCGGCGCTTCTCACATCACCATTACCAGTTTCACTCCGAACAAATCCTACGAGGGGCACACTCTCGCCGACCTCGCCAAATCCAATTCCCTCACTCCCGTCGAAATGTATATCCGCATCATCCGCGAAGGCGATAAGGCCGACACCGAAGCCGAAATCATTGGCCAGTCCATGATCGAAAGCGACATCAAAGCGTTTTACCAGCAGCCCTGGGTCATGGTGGCCAGCGATGGCGGCATCGGCGCTGCTCACCCTCGGGGCGCTGGCACATTCCCGCGCGTGCTGGGCGTCTTTGTGCGCGAAAAGCATTGGTTGACCCTGCCGGAAGCCGTCCGCAAAATGACCTCCTTGCCGGCGCAACGCCTCAACTGGAAAGATCGCGGCGTCATCCGTGAAGGCGCCTTCGCCGATCTCGTGCTATTCAACCCTGACACGATCATCGATCATTCCACGTACACAAACCCAACCGCGCTCTCCACCGGAATCGAAAAGGTTTTCGTTAACGGGACTCTGGTGTGGGACTCGGGCAAAGCCACGGGATCAAAGCCCGGCTCAGTCATCGGCGTAGGCGGCGCCGTCCGCAAACTCTCGAACTGAAATTGCATGAGAATCCTTTCCGCAAAAAAAGGGCGGGGCTTCATTCGCCCCGCCCAGTCAAATGTGTCGAGAAGCGACTGAAAATTACGGCTTCAGGTGCGGGCTGGCTTGTTGTAGCCGAGACACTAAGGCCTTACCCGCCGCAGGAGTGTCGATTTTTGGTTCGGTAATGATTTTGGCTGCCGAAGCATCATTGCCATACAAACGGTGGTTGGCATCCTCATCCGGACGAAGAGTACTTCCTTCCAGAGAAATGCCGGCAAATACGCCGCGAGACCGCGAATAGCTCAGCATCTCGGAACGCATGTAGGCGTCGGTGTCTGCTGAGGCGGTGCGTCCTTTGGGTCCAGCGGCCACCGAAGCGTCGCCGCCGAGTTTCACTTTGCTGTGCAGCAAGCTACTTACGCCGCGATCATTCATCACCAGGATGACGAAATCGGTCGCTTCTCCGCCAATCTGGAAACCGAAGCTGCCACCTTCCAGCGCGTACATAGCCGGTGCGCCCCATGGACCGCTGAAGTTCTTACCGGTACGGCACACCATGACGCCGCGGCCATAACTGCCACCCGCAATGAACGCCGCCTTTAGAACGGAAGGAAGCACTACCACACAACGAGCTTTGTCCAACAGATCCTGAGGAATATCGTCAGGAACGTCGAGGATCTCTTTCATAACAGTGCCGGCATTTTGCAGACGATCCGTTTCCTTGACGTCGTCCGCTTGCGAGCCTGCGAACGCAAAAGGCGCCAAGACCAGTGCGCCCACTAACGCTGTTTTCCACCGATTCATTTTGACCTCTCTCTTTTTGTGTTTTCATTTTCTACTTAGACGACCGGTTCAGCACCAGCACAGCAATGCCGCCAATCAAAGCCAAGGCTCCCAGAATGGGAGGCAGTGGAACGGTGTGGCGTTCCTGCCTGGTAACCTGGATAGGTCCCAGATCCACAGCCTTTTTCGGAACGGTGTAGCTGAAACCCTGATAAGCCAGGGCCAGGACCCCCACAATCAGAAGCGCAATGCCGATGACGGTTCTCCCGCTCATACGTTCAGTCTCCTGGCGCCGGATGGCGGCCCGCTTTCCCGGCGACCCATTCATTTATGAATCCGAGCCCAGTGTCTCTATCTCAAGTGCGGCGGATGAGATGGCTGGCGAGACTGAGCAAGAACAGCACGAGAAAAATATAAAAGAGGATCTTGGCGATTCCGGCGGTCGCAATGGCGATTCCGGAGAATCCAAGCACCGCAGCGATAAGCGCAATCACAAAAAACGCAATAGCCATACGTAACATAGGTTGCTCCTCCCTGTTTAGCCGAATGCAATCAGAAATCAGGCCGACCTCATGGCTGCGATCGGAACGCGCCATTACGCTAGCGAGTTTGCTTTGCGAAAGGAAAGTTCACCATCCGCTAGTTGCTGTAGGAGAAGCGGTATTACTCTGCACTGTTCGTAGAGCGCTAGCATCGTCAGGTGGATTTCACCTGATTGCCGAGGAAACGCTGTATGTGTTTCCGCTGGGCGCTGCGTTCTGATGAGCATGCCTGTTTGATTCTCCGCCCGCAGGCCGTTGGCGAGCAGAAGATCGAATCACAAGGAGGCATTCATGAATTGGGACCAAGTGGAAGGAAAATGGAAGCAATATTCCGGGAAGCTGAAGGAAAAGTGGGGAAAGCTGACCGACGACGACCTGACCACCATCAACGGAAAGCGCGACCAGTTGGTTGGAAAGCTCCAGGAACGTTACGGCATGGCGAAGGATCAGGCGGAAAGCCAGATCGATGAATTCACAAGGCGGTTGAGTGACGCAGACCGCGAAGCTCATAAGACCCGTGGCGCCTGAATCCGTTGGTCACCGCTCGCGTTGGTGAAGGAAAAGCGGTAAGGGGAATTCGGGGCAGTCAGAGTGGACCGCCCCGCATTCCGGCTCCTCCTCCAGGAGCCTTGGCTATGTGCAAATGGAGGACCAGACACCGCAAATGAAAAAACTTCTCCGCCGAGTCACAACAATCGGTGTTGTTGCCGCTCTGATCGTTTGCGCACCACCTTGTCGCGCGTATTCCGTGTTGACGCACGAGGCTATTATCGACGTGCTGTGGGATACGAACATACGCTCGTTGCTGTTAAAAAGGTTCCCCGATGCGACACCCGATGAATTGCTGAAAGCCCATGCATATGTTTATGGCGGGGCAATCATCCAGGACATCGGTTACTACCCGCACGGCAACAAGTTCTTCAGCGATTTGGCGCATTATTTTCGCAGCGGGGATTTCATCGTTTCGCTGCTCCGCAATTCCCAGACTTTGAACGAATATGCGTTTGCGATCGGAGCCTTGGCGCATTACGCCGCCGACAATGATGGTCATCGGCTGGCAACCAACGTGGCGGTTCCGATGCTGTATCCGGAATTGAAAAAAAAGTACGGGCCCATGGTGACATACGAAGACAACCCGATGGCGCACATCAAAACGGAATTTGCGTTTGATGTGCTGCAAGTCGCCAAAGGACACTACGCGCCCGACAGTTATCACAATTTTGTTGGCTTCGAGGTGTCGCTGCCGGTCGTGGAACGCGCTTTCAAGGAAACGTACGGCATCGAGTTGAAGTCCGTAATTTCAAATGAACAGCAAGCCGCCAATTCCTATCGCAGCAGCGTAAATGGGCTGATACCCAAGGCCACGCGCGTGGCATGGAATCTGAAGCAGAACGAGATCCAAAAGGACGAGCCGGGAATTACGCGCAAGAAATTTCTGTATAACTTGTCGCGCGCCAGCTACGAAAAGGAATGGGGAAAGGACTACCAGCGTCCGACCGCGAGTGACAAGTTCCTGGCATTTGCGATTCGGATTCTGCCGAAGATCGGGCCGCTTAGGATTCTGACCTTTCGAACGCCGACGCCCGAGGCACAAAAACTTTTCGAGAACAGCTTCAACCTCACGGTGGACCGTTACCGCTCGTTGCTGAACCAGCTGGGCCAAGGGGAGCTGCAGCTTCCCAACGACAACTTCGATGTGGGCGAAGTCACAGCGCGAGGACAATACAAGCTTGGCGATAAAACGTGCGCGGAGCTTCTAGATCGTCTTGCCAGGCAGCGCATGACAGGCGTGGATCAGGAACTGAAAACACAATTGCTGGCGTTCTACGCAACGAAAGACAACTCCAGCACAATGAAAAGGCACGAAAAATCTGCGGCGAGACTCCAGCAGGAAATCAAAGAGCTACAAGATAGTCCGGCAGTTTCGACAAGTGCGGGAGAATAGCGCCAAGCCACGATTCGCACCGGAAAATGTACGCCCGATAGCCAGTAAATCTACACAGAGACCACCCATACGCTACAGCATTTGCTCGATAGTTGTTTTGATGCACGGACGTTAGCCTCGCTTGGCCTCGGCCTCGATGCTGCTGACGCTCTTTGGTTTTAAGGAGAGAAACATGGACTTGCTAATGACCATCGGAATCGTACTTCTGATCCTGTGGCTGTTGGGCTTGGTTACTTCGTACACGTTGGGCGGTTTCATTCACATTCTGCTGGTGCTGGCGATCATCGTGATCCTGATCCGTGTTGTCCAGGGCCGACGTCCCATCCCCTAGAGTGCGGCCGTAAGCGGACGCCGGAAATTCCGCGTTCAAAGTACGTGGTGTGTCGAGATGCGTCTCCGATCCGCAAAAACCTTCTTAAAAAGTTATGAATTTCTGAGGATGTAAGTTAGCGATAAAAAGCGTTCGCCTTGACATGCCGCGAAATGCAGCCTAAACTATGTAGTTTTTAGGTGGGCCTCTGGGGCCATCTGGGTGAGGACGAACATGGATAAGAAGCGTTTGGAGTATTACAAGAAGAAATTACTGACGCGTCGCGACGAATTGGTCAAGACCATCACGCGTACAGAAGAGGAAGGGCGTCAGGCTGACGACGACCCCACCGTCGACTTGGCGGATAAGGCGGCGAATTCCTACACCAAGGAATTTCTGTTTGGCCAGACCAGTTCCGACCGCAACATGCTGAATCAAATCGACGAAGCGCTGAAGCGCATTCGCAATAATGCATTCGGCCAGTGCGCCAGCTGCCAGGAAGAAATGCAGCAGAAGCGGCTGGAAGCGGTGCCCTGGGCCAAGCATTGCATAGCCTGCCAGGAAAAGATGGAACAGGGGCAATTGTAGGAACCCGCCGGGATTCTGTTACCGATTGAATACTTAATAGATCTAGAATTACAGCAGGCGAGCGGAGGCTTGCCTGCTATGCACACAGCCGAACTTTCATGGTCGCGGGTGTTGGACGGGTTATCGGGAGCGCTGGCTAGCGTCATTTTCCCGAGCGATTGCCGAATCTGCGAATCGTTACTGCAGACGGCCAGCCGCCTGCCTGTCTGCAATGACGGTCTGGCATCGTTCCGTCGAAATCCGTTGGAGATCTGCGATATTTGCGGCGTGCCTTGGGGTGTGCCCGGCGAGAGCGATGAGGAGTTCGCCATATGCCCGGAGTGCCGGCAGCAGAAATACGGGTTCGAACGCGCTCGCAGCTACGGGCAGTACGAAGGAGCACTCGCGCGAGCCATCATGCTGCTGAAATACGAACACATTGAACCGCTGGGCAAATGGTTTGCCGACCGGCTGCTGGAAGTGGTTCGCGCAGATGAAAAGCGTTTGTGGACAGACATGGTGGTACCCGTGCCCCTGCACCAGCAGAGAAAGAAAGAACGCGGGTACAACCAAGTGGAGTTATTTGCGAAGCCGCTGGCAAAGCGCCTGGGGATCCCATACCGGCCGGTACTATTGATGAGGACGCGGCCGCGACCCGAGAAACACCTGCTGGATTACGAAGAAAGATGGGAATCCGTACGTGGCGCTTTTGCGCTGAAGCAAGGCGGCCGAGTTGACAATTCCCGCGTCTTGTTGCTAGATGATGTAATGACGACGGGTGCGATGCTAGACGCGTGTTCACGCGCGCTAGCCGATGCGGGCGCAAGCTCGGTGATTGCACTTACCGTAGCCCGAGCCGTCCGACCCGCAAACCCCGCCGGCAGATAGAGTTACCGGAAGGGGGCGCGATGAGCGCCAGAAGGCTAGAGGCGGTCGACTACCGGGGGCGAGTTTCCCCCGAGGCGGGCGGCGCGCTTGTGCCCGCTGCTTCGGGGAACGTCGGTGGCCGTCACCTGCCTGCATTACTTCCCCGGCGTGCTTCCCTGATGCAAGAACCTGTGCTGGTTCTGAACGCAACCTACGAACCCATTAACGTAACAGCAGTGCGCCGGGCCATGGTGCTTCTGCTGAAGGGCGTGGCGCAGGCCGAAGAGATGCACACTTCCGAAGTTCATTCCGTGGCGCATTCGCACAAGGTTCCTTCCGTAATTCGATTGCTGGCCTATCGCCACATTCCGCAGCAGAGCCGCGCACTATCGCGAAAAAATATCTTGCTGCGCGACCGAAATACTTGCCAGTTTTGCGGCAAGGTGTTCCCCAGTTCGGAATTAACGCTGGACCACGTGATGCCGCGCTCGCGAGGCGGACGCTCGTCTTGGGAGAATCTGGTGGCATGCTGCTACCGCTGCAACAACAACAAGGGCGATCGCACTCCAGAAGAAGCTGGCTTGCGATTGGCGCGCAAGCCGCGGCCGTTTACGTTGCACACCTCCCGTCAATTGATGCGCTTGATCGGGCACCGCGATGAGCGGTGGCGTAAGTATCTGTTTTATTAAAACTTACGGAAAATCTGCACTTTTCACACAAAAAATGAACTGTTTCGAGGAAACGGGAAACCTTTTCCGCTGCCGTGCATCTATATAATCAATACCACTTCGAGGACACACCCCGGGAGGCAGCTAGGGTCCAAACCCTAGCTGCTTCTCTCCTTTTACGGCGATAATTTCTGCGGATCAGCGCGGTCTAGGCGGCAAAGTCACTTATCGTTACTTGGATGCAGGCTGGCGCGCGCGGAAGCCTCATCGGGAAAATCGGGAAAAACCTGGTGGAGATGCGTAACCTTCAGAATCTCCTCGATTTTCGGCGCAAGCCCGACGACTCTCATGGCCCCACCCTTTTTGATCACTGCCATGTAATTGCGCACCAGTTCGCCCACTCCCGAACTGTCGAGATAATCGAGGCCGGTCAAATTCAATACGATGTTTTTATGCCCCTGATTCAAGATGCCGTGAACTGCGTCGCGAAAGGCCGTGGACTCAAAGGAAGTGAGCCGCCCACTAACTTCGAGGAAGGAAACGTTTTCCGAATGCCGGATGGTCATCGAGAAATTCAAGAGACCCTTACCCCTAAGAATCTAGTTCTAATGTTACCGTGAAAACCGGGAAACACAAGCGCACGATCGCGGGTGTCATGAAGCTGGCGATTCCAGTCCCCATCAAATTTGATGGTGCGGCGCGAACTACGTCGCTACCTGGTGTAGTGCTCGGCGCCAAGAAAATGTAGCGAAACGTAAGGTTCATCGCCGATGACCCAACTGTCGTGAGGAATTGGCGGAATATAAAACAAACTTCCAGGGGTCAATTCCGTTTGCGTTCCATCGGCGAAGGCCGCCATGGCGTGGCCGGACCGGACCATTCCCACGTGTTCAACATCGCACCAATGCTTTCCGGCGCTGGGAGCAACATGCTGAGACCACCTCCATCCGGGTTCGTAACTTGCACGGCCGAGGGTCAGTCCGCCGACTTGAACGATTTCAAATTTTCCGTTGTCGAAGATGCGAACTTCGATACTGAAAGTCTCGACCTCAAGGCTCGAACTTCTTGCCTTCCTGTCGAGTAGCGGAATGACGGCGATTTCTTGGTATCTTTTGGGGGCTGGCTCGCGCTGTGCTGGTCATTGCGGCGGCTGGCAAAGAGGACTGGAGAATCTGCAAGAGAGTTGAGATAGATGAAAATGAACACAGGGAGAGCGCGACCAAAAAATATCGACGAGTACATTGATGTTGCGCCCAAGGAAGCGCAGAAGAAATTGGTCGAGATGCGAGCGTGCATTCGCAAAGTAGCGCCCGGCGCGAAGGAAGGGCTGAAGTGGGGGATGCCGGCGTTTTCCTACAAGCGGATTCTGGTGGTATTTGCGGCGCACAAAGGGCACATCGGGTTCTATCCGACGCCGTCCGCGGTGAAAGAGTTCGCGAAAGACCTTTCGAAATTCGCGACGGCCAGTGGATCGATCCAGTTTCCGATGGACAAACCACTGCCGCTGGCGTTGATCCGCAGGATCACGAAGTTCCGGGTGCGAGAAAGCGTGGACGAAGACGGGAAGTGGAGAACGTGAAACAAGAAGCGCCGCGAGTCATTGGTTGTCGGCCTGCGGCGCGGTGCCGTAGCGCGCATTGAACATACGCAGCGCGTCGTGAAGGCGCAAGAAAATGCGCTCGCGGCCGAACGTCTCGGCAATGTGATGACGATCGAGATCGGCTTGCAGCTCCGGGTGAGCCCGGGCAAAAATCAATTCGATTCCCTGCTGTTCTAGATCCTGATAGACCTCGCGCAGCACGCGCGCGGCGGTGTAGTCCACGTGGACGATGGCTTCCGCGTCGATGATGATCCAATGTAATTGCGCGCCTGCCGGACTGGCCAAGCGGACCACTTCTTGCGCAAAAAGACCGGCATTAGCGTAAAAGAGCGCGGCGTCGAAACGATAGATGACCAAGCCGGGTTCGGTTCTAGTGCCCGGCAAAGGGGGAACGGTCTTCCAGATTTTGCTTTCATCGCGGACCAGCACTCCGGTGTGCGGGCGATAACTGTGGCTGACAACGCGAAGTAGCGAGACGATCATCGCGGAGACAATTCCCTGCTCCACACCGACAAGGACCACCACCGCCGCAGTCATCACGGCAAGATAATATTCGCCGGGACTTTCACGATAAATATCGCGCAGGCCGCGCAGGTCGATCAGGCGAACAGCAATGACGAACACAATGGCGGCCAAGACGCAGCGGGGAAGATACTGAAGTGGCCGAGTAAGAAAAAGAAGAACTAAACCGACCACCACAGCGGTCGACACCTGCGCCAATTGGCTGCGACCTCCGGAACTCTCAACCATCGCGGTTTGCGTCGGACTGCCGTTGACAACGAACGTGCCGCTAAATCCAGCGGCAAGATTGGCAACGGAAAGGCCCAGGAGATCAGAGTTTTCGTCAAGGCGCTCGTGATGGCGGATGGCATAAATCCGTGCAGTTGCGGCGCTCTGAGCAACGATCATCACCAAGCACGAACCGGCGACGGGAAGCAGCGACTCAATGTCTGGCCAGCCGATAGCGGGCAATCCCAAATGCGGAAGACCTCCGGCGACGGGTCCGATCGTCTCGATGCCGTGTTTCGCGAAGTCGAACGCGGAGCTGGCGACGATGGCTCCCACAACAGCAATCAGCGGGCCTGGGATCCGCGGGGCTAACCACTGAAGACCAAAAATGACGACTAGCACCGCGGCGGAAAGAAGCACGGTGGACAGATGCACCTGCGAAACGCCGCGTAGCACTTCGGCTAGTTGTAGGACAGAACGCCGAGAGTGCGTGTCGACGCCGAGCATTCCGCCAAGCACGGCGATGCCGACCTGAAAGCCGACGCCAGTGAGAAATCCAACCAGAACGGTGCGCGAAAGGAAATCCGCAAGAAAGCCGAGCTTCAGCAGCCGGGCGATTAACAGAAATGCTGCGGTGAGAATAGCGACAGTCGAGGCAAGGGCGACGTAGCGGGCGCTGCCAATTGCGGCCATGGGAGCAATACCGCTGGCGAGAATGGCAGCAGTGGCGGAATCCGCGGCAACAACCAGGTAGCGGGAACATCCAAAAATAGCGAACGCGAGAAGCGGCAACAACAAGGTGTAGAAACCGGTGACGACTGGCGTGCCGGCTATCTTTGTGTAGCCGAGCGCCTGTGGAATATTCATGGCGGCCAGTTGAATACCAGCCAGAGCGTCTTTGATGGCGCCAGAGCGAGTGAGGGGCCGTATGGCTTGGAACAGGGCGGGGGGCTTGGAGGGGACGGAATCGTTGGTCATCGCGAACCTGAAATGAACAGCGCGCTAGAAAACGACATCGCTGAAGAATCGAGCGCAACGTTCCAGGCGAGTAGATTGAATAACGCTTGAATAATTGACAAGGAAAGATCCAACTGTTGCGAAAATTATCATACCCTTCGCAGGGTTGGAAACAAGATTCCGTCACACGAGCAACTGTGAGGTTACGAGCTTAGAGAAGAACCGAGTCAGGCGGGACTACGGAAAGATAGACCGCGCTGCTCATTGAACTGCGAGGTAGCGTCGAGGTCGAGGGTCGTGATTGGAATGACCCGGCGAAAACCATCTCGCGTGATGTACTGCAGACTGCCATTGCTCGAAGAATAAGCCACGGCGAAGAAAACGCTGCCGTCGCGGCGGACGAAAATATATTCCGGCGATGGCGCGAGCGAGGCGTTGGAACGCTCGCGCTGCGGAGCATAAGCGAGCGGCACGGAGTATTCCTGTTGCTGTGCCGATTGTGCTTGCTCCGGCTCGACCTCTGGCTCGGCTGGCTGCTCAGGCGCGGCATAGGGCTCGCTGTAATACGCAAAAGGGACATAGATGCCGCCGCCGATGAAGGGCACGACGCCCCCACCGTGGAAGTGATGATTGAACACGCCAGGGTGAACTGCCGCGAAGTGCGCGTAGTCGAAGCCAAGACCGGGTACGGGGATGCCGCCATCATTGAAGCCGTTGTTGTAGTAGCCGCTGTTCGGGAAAGGCACGTTGATATTGGTATACCCAGGCTGGGACGAGGCTGGGTAAGTCCGCACCGTCGGGTGGGTGGAGACCGGCTTCACAGGCACAGGATGGCGCGGCACTGTAGGATGGGCGATCGCTGAAGGACCTAAATGCGTGGGAGCGTGCGCTCCGCTGGTGTAGTGAGCGGCGCTTGCGTGCATAACAGGAGAAGCGGCGGCCGGCCGGGCCATGACATGAGGAGCGACCGCGACAGACATAGGTGCTCCCGCAGCGCGCTGCGCGTTTGCATAAGACGGAACCAGTATGGAGGAAACTAGGACAACTGTGACGAGCTGGCAGAGGCGTTGCAGCATTGGCTCCCTGACTCAGGGCTCCTTGTGTGTCTACATATTATTAGACGCACAATGCCTGTGCAACGTTTCTTGGCGCGCTTACGGTGTGAAAAATTCCCCGAAAGGTGGCGAGCGGCTGAGCCGTTTTATTCAGCCATCACATCGGTCAGCCCCAAGATTTACGCTTGTGCTAGTCCTCATTGACATTGCCATATTGTGAATCTACGATGCCGGTAAAGGGGCGGAGGCTTTCTTCCCCGTGACGAGCGAGGATTCCGCTCACGATCCGCTGATCGGCCAAGCGCTAGGCCACTATCGCATCATTGAGAAAATTGGCAGCGGCGGCATGGGTATGGTTTATCGGGCCCACGACGAACACCTGGACCGCGAAGGCGCTGTAAATCTGTCCCTCGTTCGCATGAGGTTTAGCTAAACTTCGCCAGTTACCGTCTTTGTCGGCAAATCCACAGTGTTCTGCGTCACCCAAGTCTGTGATAGCGGCCGGATTCGCGAAGCTAGTTCGCCGGAGGGTCAGGCGGTCGAAGTGGTAGCTGCGCTTTCTTGTTGGACGGTGGATGTGCTATAACCGGAGGGCTGTGAAAGCTACCTGGAAGCAGGAATCGACTCCGGCGGAGCGTGGTGTTACAAACGCAGGACCTGCCGGAACTTTCCCTCAGGCGGACGACACATCCGCTCGAGGGCGAGGAGATGCTTCCCGTTTCTGCCCGGTTTGCTCGCAGCGTCTGGAATCCCGGCGTTGCAAGCTGGTTTGCAACGTTTGCGGGTACTACATGTCGTGCGCGGACTATTACTGATCGCAGGGAAGTAGAAGTCCGAGACAAGAAAAGACTGCTTTGCGAAAGTACAGCAAAGCGGATATGCTTTGCGGTTCCGGCCCGGGTTGCCGCCGGATCTGCGTTCCTATTAGGAGGAAAGTACCGTGGCATTGAAGATGACATCAAGAGAAGTGGACGGCGTAACCGTGGTCGCGCTTGACGGGCGAATCGTGCTGGGCGAAGAGAGCAACGCGCTCAGGGAAAAGATCAAGAGCTTGGTGGCGGAAGGAAAGAAGAAGGTTGTGCTGAACATGGACGGAATTACGTTCATCGACAGCGCGGGACTCGGCACACTGGTGGCGGCGCATCACAGCGCCAAGGCGCAGGGCGCATCCTTGCGGCTATGCCATTTGGGAACCAAGTTCCAGGAAGTGCTGCAGATTACTAAGCTGATGACGATCTTCGACGTGTACAACACCGAGGCCGAAGCCGTCGCCAGTTTCTCGAAGCCGTAACCGATAGTCTGCGAAATTTGGTTTTTCTCAGGAAGGGCAGGATTCCCCTGCCCTTTTGTTTGTATTCCACTACAAATGAGTAGCTCGCAGACCTTCCGCTACCGATCAACGCGATACATGGTGATGCCACTTAGCAGCTTGGGGTAGAAGTCAGTGGATTTCTGCGGCATGACTTCTCCAGACGTGGCTACCTTCATGACCAGTTCCACATCCACCGGATTCAGCAGAAACACAATTTGCGCAGCACCGCGATCGACCGCATCGATCGCCGCGGATGCTTCACGTTCGTATGTGAGATTCGCTTCGGCAGTAACGGCGTGAGGAGTGATGCCAAGAACGGGTTCCAGAATTCCCTGGTGAAGAAGCACGACGTCGAGTTGCCGTTGCAAGGCAGAGAGGCCAGGAAGGATCTGGGCAATTTCCGCTTGCGGGCGAAGAGTGAGCACATAGAACGCGCGCAAACCGGGTTCCGATTTTGGATATACACCGATGGCGCGTTGCTCCTTCGCGGCAGTCAGGCGTTCCAGGAACTTTGCCTGCGCTTGTTGACGCTGTGACTCGTCGGGGAACGGAAAAACCTCGGTGGCGAACCAGGGTTCGAGATACCGGCGCACATTGCTCCAGGAAAAATCGCGTAGATTGGCCACCACGCGATGGGTCGGAAGAATGACCAGGCCTTCGCTGCGAGTATTGATGAACGTCATCATGGAAAACTCGTAAGGCGCCTCGGGATCAGGCTTGCCCGCACGGGCGCGGGCTTCATTGCGATAGTTCAGAGAAGTTTCGTAGCGGTGATGTCCATCGGCGATCACCAGCTTCTGGTCGGCCATGGCTTTCTGAATGAAGGCAATGCGTCCGGGATCTGAAATCATCCACAGGCGATGAATCACGCCGTATTCGTCGGTGAGTTCGGTGACCGGCGATTGCGAGGACTGGACCTCGTTCAGGATGGAGTCAACCGCAAGCTGCGAATCAGAATAAATCAAGAAGAGCTGGCCGGTATGCGTGTGCGTGTGGCGGAGAAGCTCGAGGCGATCGGCCTTGGGACCGCTGAGGGTGTGCTCGTGGCGGAAAATCACCCCCGTCGAGTAGTCCTCAAGCTTGCCGGCGCCAATGAATCCGCGGCGGGTGCGACGCTCGGAGGTTCCCGGGACGAGGAACTCCTGGGAATAAGCGTAAAACGCGGGCTGGGGATCCTGTTTCACGGTGGACGTGCGGATCCAATCCTTCAGCGCAGCCGCGGCGCGCGTGTAGACATTGTCCTGCGGTGTGTCGCCGGGAGAGGTGCGGCCTTTTTCCACCATGATGAGATTGTGTGGATCGGAGGCGTAATACTTTTCCTGCTGGGCAGCAGAGATTTTGTCGTAAGGCTGCGTGAGGACGCGCTCGAATGGGGCAATTTCGGGATTGTAGCGAAAGGCGCGAAACGGGCGAACCAAAGCCATGAGATCTCCAAGAAAGATTTTAGCGGGGCGGACAGTCTACCAGTTTACGTGAAGCGGCGGCGTTTTCGAAATTGTGGGACTGACCGCCGCGGGCGAGCCTTCTTCCCAAGCAATGTGGGTTTGTGTCAACAATGCGATGGCGTAGTGAATCGGCACGACGGCTCCGACGACGGCTGATTGTCTTTGCATAACGCCCGCCGGGATAACAGAACTGCCGTGGAGCCAGCGCCCTTCCACCAAGCCGACGACTTGTTGGGAATCTGCGGAGACGACGGGCGCGCCACTGTCACCCAGAAGAACGTCGTGGTTGAAAAGGAAGATCTCGGTTTCGGGGCGATCTTTGTCGAGCGATGTGAAGCGGTATTCGAGGAGTTGGCCTGCCGGTCGATCTTCGACGAGGGCATCAAAGGTATAAGGATTCTTTAGGCGCGAAGGACGCAAAGCATCGGCGAGCACAGCTCGATTCTGCTGAGGCCGCTCAGTGGCCAAGCGTAGAAAACTTACTCGGTATCTACCGGTGAAAGGATTCGGCGTGGCTCGCAGAATGGCGACGTCGTGATCCTGATCGATCGTGACTACAGCGGCTTTCACCAACCGAGGCGGCGCCATGGGCAATTGCAAAAGAAGATAGATCTGCGAATCTCGAAGCTGACTCAAGACGTGAGCCGCGGTGATCAGATAGCCGTCTTTGTTGATGAAGAAAGCGTTGCCATAAAAGATGTAATGGTAGCCGCGATCGGAAGGAGATTGATCGACGGAGTACACGATGGGACAGACGGCGGCGGCTAGAGGGAGTGCGGAAGGCGTCGTATCAGAGACTGGGCCGGCTGATGGCGCGGACAAGAGCAGCGGTATCGCGGCCAGGGAAGCGAATTGTGCTTTGCGGCGCGAGTTCATGGCACTGTTTCCCGCCCACGGTCGGAGGTTGCTGAGGGACGCCAATCGGCAGATTGCCGTTTCCTGGAAGCTAGGATAACTGTTGGTGGCTGCGGCGCAATTGGCCTTTGGGACAGGTTTGCGAGGTGTGTTAGGCTGAGCGCCTGGCACCCGGTGCGCGCCCATAAACGCAAATTAAGAAAGCCCAGGAGAAGCTCGTGATCTTCAAGCAATTCTACCTGAATTGTCTGGCACATGCTTCGTACCTGATTGGAGACGAGCAGACGGGCATCGCGGCGGCAGTCGATCCGCAGCGCGACGTCGACCGCTATGTGGAGTTTGCCGACGAGAATAAGCTGAAAATCCGGCACGTCATATTGACGCATCTCCACGCCGACTTCATCGCGGGACACTTGGAACTACGCGATCGCGCTGGAGCAACGATCTATCTGGGAGCCAAAGCTCAGGCGGAATACAAATTCACGCCGCTCGGTGATGGCAGCGTGGTGGAGTTTGGGCGAGTGCGCCTGAAAGCACTGGAAACTCCAGGACACACCCCGGAATCGATTTCGATTGTGGTCTATGACCTGGCTCGCAGCGGCAGCGAGCCACACGCGGTTTTGACCGGCGATACTTTGTTCGTTGGCGACGTGGGACGCCCGGATCTTCGTGTTGCGCTTGGCTGGTCCGCGACGGATCTTGGTGGCCTGCTTTTCGATTCGCTGCAAACAAAGTTGTTGGCATTGCCGGACGCGAGCCTGGTTTATCCGGCCCACGGCGCGGGTTCGCTGTGCGGGAAAGCTATCGGCAAAGAGACGGTGTCGACGATGGGAGAGCAGCGGCGCCTGAACTACGCCCTCCAGCCCATGAGTAAAAAAGAATTCATCGAACTTGTGACCGCGGACCAGCCGGAGGCTCCTCCTTACTTCACTTATGACGCGGTGCTGAACAGCAAAGAGCGGCCCACATTGGAAGAAACCCTGGGACGACAGCTGAAACCGCTTCCATTGGATCGCGTGCTGGAATTGCAAGCTGCTGGCGCGCAGGTTCTGGACACGCGTGAGCCGGAAGAATTTGCCACGGCGCATCTTGCGGGCAGCATCAACATCGGGCTGAGTGGCCAGTACGCCACGTGGGCGGGAACGGTGCTGAGCCGGGAGCGCTCCATCGTGATCATCGCCAATCCTGGACGCGAATCGGAGTCCGCGATACGCCTTGGACGCATTGGGTTTGATAACGTCGTGGGATATCTGAACGACGGGATGCGAAGCTTGGAGTCGCGGCCGGACGTGACCGTTAAGACAGAGCGCTTAAGCGCGGCGCTCTCCGCGGAGCTTTTGTCTTCCGCCAAACCCCCATTCTTGCTCGACGTACGCGCGCCGCGAGAGCGCGAGCAGAAGTTCATCGATGGCAGCATCGGTGTGCCGTTGAATCAACTGCCGCAACGAGCTGAGGAATTGCCGAAGAATAGGGAGTTGCTGGTGTACTGCGCCGGAGGTTACCGATCTTCGATCGCCGCGAGCCTGCTGCAACAAAAGGGATTCGCGCAAGTCAGTGAGATTGCCGGGGGAATGGCCGCATGGGATGCAGCGAAACTGCAGGTACGCGCCGGCCAGGACCAATCATAAGAGCGTAACTAAGCGCCAAAAATGAGAGTAGACTCTACGGCACAGAGAAGGCTGCATGTCTGCCTCGGAGTATCAAAAGAACATGCCGACGCTCCGGCAAGTTCCTCGAACGAGCGCGCAGATCCACAAGGCGATTCCCTGCCCTCTCTGCGCTATCGGAAAAACAAGACGGGGGAAGAACATGAAAAAGAAATTGGTGTTGCTGATCGTCGCCATGGCGAGCCTGGCGGCGTTGACGCTAGCCGGGCCAAAACTGGAATTCACCTGGAAGAATTCCAACTATACCGGCGGGACATTCAAAAAGATTCTGGTGCTGGCGCTGAATGGCAAAGCCGCGAACCGCGCTCAATTCGAAGATGAGCTGGTTGCGGCGCTCAGCCGGCCCGGGGAACAGGCCCGGCCCAGTTATGAATACATGCCGCGGCCCGACCTTACGCCAATCAACAAAGATGACTTGAGGGACCTGTTGAACGAACGGAAATTCGACGCCATCGTGGTGGCGCGGATAACCCAGAAGGACGAAAAGACTACCTACGTTCCCGGCGAAGTGTATACTCCGTTTCCTTACTACGGAACGTTTTACGGATATTACGGGGCGCTGGCTCCCATGATTTATTCGCCCGGATATGTGGAGAGCACCAAAGAAGCTCGAGTGGAAGTGAATTTCTACTCTACGGCCAAGCCGGATGGAGAGCTGGTGTGGACGGGCACAACCAACAAGTTCGAGAGCGGGTCGCCGATGAAAGCGATCAAAGAATTGGTCAAGGTGGTGGCGAAAGAGCTGGAGAAGGAAAATTTGATTGTGCCGGAATCCAAGTAGTGCGCGGCCGCAAACAGTTTCGGTAACAATAAACAAGGGGGAACAGGCATGAACCTCACGAAACCGATGGCAGCAGCGCTGCTGTTGATTCTGATCGCCGCAGCGGTATATGTGAGCGCGGCTGATACGCCGACAGTGACGGTGAAGGGCTACGTGCTGGATTCCGCGTGTGCGTTCACGAAAGGCCTCAGCAAACCCATCAGCAAGCAGTGCGCTACGGCATGCGCCAACGCGGGGTCGATGCTGGTGATCCTGGCGGATGACGGAACGATTTACTGGCCAATCGCGGACACGATCCCATCGAGCGGCCAGAACGCAAAGCTGTTGCCATTTGCCGGCGACAAAGTGGTAGCGAGCGGGAAGGTGTACGACCGCGGCGGATCCAAAGCGTTGGTAATTGAAAAGATCGAAGCGCAGGCAGCCAAGAAATAAGGAGGCTGGTTTCACCAGCATGGTTCGCCGCGTCGTCCAATCCAAAGCTGAAGTTTGCGAAGTTCTGCTGGAAACTTACGCCGCAAATGATTGCATGAACCAGCTTTTGCTGGAACATCTTGATCCAAGGGCCTGGCGCGCCAGTGCGGAAGGAAAAAACAAGCGCGAAGGACGCACGCTGGCGGCAATTTTCGCTCATCTGCATAACAACCGCCTGTCGTGGATTGAGAATTCGGCTCCTTACCTGAAGTGTCCGTCGCCACTTGATCCGGCGCGTTGCACCATCATGCAGGCCCGCTCGGCTCACCGGCAAAGCGCGGCACGATGCCTGGACATGCTGAAGGACGTTTTCTATCCAACCGTGGGCCCAAGCGCGTGACTCGATTCTCACGCGGGAGTTGGGCACCAGACTGGCCTGCGGGCGCAACGATGTTCTGCTACATGTTTGCGCACGAGGCACATCACCGAGGGCAGGTGATCATGCTCGCTCACCAACTGGGTTACAAGCTGCCCGACAAAGCCGCCTATGGGATCTGGCGCTGGGAGAAACTTTGGAAGCAGTGCGGCTTCAAGGCCCCCCCGAGATAGCCCCAAGAAAACGTGAAAACTTAATTGAAGCAGCGGCGTCTGAACAAACTACGGGCCGCTGCGTATTCAGATAATGCGGATGTGAAGACGCGCCGAATGCTGGCTGCGAGCGTTGCGGGCTAGCCCAAGGGACCCAAAGACGGCGGAGAGACCTGGTCGCTGCGGAGGGCAAGATGGATACGCTGAGGCAGGATATCCGGTATGCGCTGAGGAACTTACGGAAAACCCCCGGGTTCGCCATCGTGGCCGTGCTCACGCTAGCGCTGGGAATCGGAGCATCGACCGCCATTTTCAGTGTGATGGAAAACACCTTGATGGAGCCGTTTCCTTACCCGGACGCACAGCGCTTCTATTCCATCCAGATTCACGACACAGAACAGAATGAGCCCGGGGGTCGCGGCGGGTTCAGTGGCCCTGAGTTTCTTGATTACGTCGAACAGAATCATGTATTTGACCGCGTGATCGCCAATAACCGCTTCGACGTACTGTACCGCTCCGGCGAAGGCACCCAAATGTTCGTTGGACATTACGTGACGCCGGGAACGTTTGAGTTTCTGGGTATGCCGGCGTTGCTCGGACGAGTGATGCAGCCGGCAGATTATGAGCCGGGGGCAACGCCCGTGTTCGTGCTGCGTTACAAGACGTGGGTGAAAGAGTTTGGCGCGGACCCACAAATCCTGAACAAAACGTACGTATTGAATGACACGCCGCGCCTGCTGGTGGGAATCATGCCGCCGCGCTTTGCCTGGGGAGATGCGGATGTGTGGATTCCTGATAAACCAAGCCGCACGGCGCTGAACACGGCATTCGCCGGTGCATTTCCGCGCTTCTGGTTCTTTCTGGGCCACCTGAAGCCAGGAGTTTCGGTGAAACAGGCGGAAGCGGATTTGACAGTGGTGGCACAACGGCTGGCAATCGTCTACCCGAAAGACTATCCGAAACATTTCACGGTGGAGATGCAATCACTGACGGACCTGGTGGTTGGACAGTTTCGCACCACGCTGTACATCGTGCTGGCGGCGGTGGGGTTGCTCTTACTGATCGGCTGCGGAAACGTGGCGAATCTTCTGCTGGCCAGAGCGACAACGCGCGAGAAAGAGTTCGCGATTCGATCGGCGCTGGGGGCGGGCCGATGGCGATTGGTGAGCCAGCTGCTAGTGGAGAGCTTGGTCCTGGCGCTGGGCGGCGCGGCGCTGGGAACTCTGCTGGCGTGGGGCGGATTGAAATTTCTAGTGGCGCTGATGCCGCAGAACATTATTCCCGCCGAAGCAGCTATTCGCATGAATGTGCCCGTGCTGCTATTCACCCTGGGAATAGCGATCCTGACGGCAATCCTGTTTGGGCTGGCGCCGGCGATGAAAGTGGCGCGCAAGGATTTGAACGAGCCCTTGCGCGACAGCGGGAAAGGACAGAGCGGCGGTTCCCGGCATGGCCGATTCCGCAACGCTGTGGTGGTACTGGAAGTGGCGCTTTCCCTGACGCTGCTGGTGGCGGCAGGGCTCTTGATGCGAAGTTTCTTAGCGCTACGGGAAGTGCATCTGGGATTGCAACCGGATCACGTACTGGTGGCAAGGTTGCCTCTGCCCGTGGAGCGCTACAAGACCGCGGATCAACTGGTGGGCTTTTACCGGCCGCTGCTGCAGCGCTTGAAAGCGCTGCCCGGCGTCGTAGAAGTAACAGAGACAAGCACGCTGCCACCCTACGGCGGGATCGGCAGCGACATCGAGATCCCCGGAAAGTCGCATCAGGAAAAATGGAACGCGATGTTCCAGCTGTGCAGCGAAGCATATTTCTCGGTGCTGAAAATCCAATTTGTCGATGGAAGAGCGTTCACCGAAGCGGAGGTAAATGACAAGCGCAAGCTGGCGGTGGTGAACCAGACATTCGTGAAGAAATATCTGCCGGGCGAAAATCCGATTGGCAGACCGGTGCGCATCGCGCAACTGGCGGAGTTCGAAGACAAAGTGGCTGATCCGACGTTTGAAATCATCGGAGTCGTTGCCGACGTCAAGAACCGCGGCTTGCAGGACCCTCCCGAAGCCGAAATGTGGGTGCCATACACAGTCACAGGTTCCGCATTTCGTGGAGTTCTGATTCGCACCGCGCAAGAGCCACTGACGCTGTTAGAGCCGGTGCGCCACCAGGTGTGGCTGACCGACCCCAACGTGGCACTCACATTCACCGGAACGCTGGAGGGTTACATCAGCCAGTTTTCGTATGCGGGCCCGCGATTTGGTTTCTTTCTGATGAGCATCTTCGGCTCCATCGGGCTGATCCTCGTGACCATTGGAGTCTACAGCGTGCTGGCATACACCACGGCGCGGCGAACGCAGGAAATCGGGATTCGCATGGCATTGGGTGCGCAAGGAGCCGATGTGCTCGGAATGGTGATTCGAGTCGGATTAACGCTCGTGGGGATCGGCGTGGGACTTGGATTGCTTGTGAGTCTGGCCCTGGGGAAAGTGATCGCGACGCAACTCTGGGGAGTTTCTGCCTACGATCCTTGGACGCTGACGTGTGTGCCAATTTTGCTGATTATTACCGGACTGGTGGCTTGCTGGGTGCCAGCGCGACGAGCGTCGCGAGTTGATCCGCTTGTGGCGCTACGCTACGAATAGGAAAATCAGTCCGCGATTCATGCCAAAGCTCGATTTCGTGACCTTACAAAAGGAAAAACGCCAACGCGCGCATGGTAGGATGGCGTGATTTCTTTATGAACACTGTGGCCCAAGATATTCGCTACGCCTTACGCGCATTCGCCAAAAACCCTGGATTTACACTGGCGGCAATCTTGTCGTTGGCAATCGGGATCGGAGCGAATACGTCAATCTTCAGCGTGGCCAATGCTCTCCTGCTGCGGCCGTTACCCTATAAGGATGCGCACCGGCTCGTGATTCTCTGGAATCGTTCGCCGGGATTGAATATCACCGAAGATTGGTTTTCTCCCGCGCAATATCTGGATATCAGGAATGGCAACCAGGGATTTGAGCAAGTCGCCATCGCCATTGGCGGGAATTTCAATTTAACCGGCGAAGGGGAGCCGGAGCGCGTTGGCGTCACGCACGTGTCGTCAAATCTGCTGCCCATGCTAGGCGTAAGCGCCGCACGCGGACGGCTGTTTGTGCCCGAGGAGGATTCGCCGGGAACTGCGGCAACCGCTGTTCTGACCGATGGAATGTGGGCGCGACGCTACGGGCGCGATCCCAAGGTGCTTGGCAAGTCAATCACCATCAATGGACAGCCCTACGAAGTAGTGGGAATTCTGCCGCAGAGTTTTGTGTTACCGCGGGAGGTGCTGCCGTTGCTGGATGGCACGGAACGGACCGAGATTTTTCTTACTTTGCCAATGGCGGCGAGCGCCGCGCAGATTCGAACCAACGAAGATTACAACATCGTCGGAAAGCTGAAGCCCGGCGTCACGGTGGCCCAAGCGCAGGCAGAGATGGATACGCTCACGGCGCGTCTGCGGCGCGATTATCCGGAGAACTACCCACCGAACGGGGGATTGACGTTCAGCATTGTGCCGTTACTGGAGCAAGTGGTCGGTAACGTGCGCCCCGCGCTGCTGGTGTTGCTCGGGTCTGTGGGGTTGGTACTGCTGATCGCGTGCGCCAATGTAGCGAATCTGCTGCTCGCGCGCGCAGTCGGGCGTCAACAGGAGATCGCTGTTCGCACGGCGCTCGGCGCCAGTCGCTGGCGCATCGTTAGGCAATTGCTGACGGAAAGCGTGCTGCTAGCTCTTGGAGGAGGCGCGCTGGCCATCCTGATCTGCTTGTGGAGCGTGCAGTGGATTCACGTTTTGGGGACCAGAAGCATACCGCGATTGCAGGATGTGGGGATTGACGGCCGCGTGCTTTTGTTCACGATGTTGCTCTCTGTCGGTTCCGGAATTCTGTTTGGACTTGTGCCGGCGCTGCGGGTATCCCGGCTGGATTTGAATTCCACGTTGAAGGATGCAAGTCGCGGTTCGACGGGGACAAGCGCGGCGTGGGGCCACGGGAACAATGTGCGGAGGTTGCTGGTCGTCTCCGAACTGGCGCTCTCTGTGGTGCTGCTGATTGGGGCGGGACTGCTAATCAGGAGTTTCGCGCGCCTGCAAAATGTCTCGCCCGGATTCAATGCGCAAAATGTTTTGACGTTCGAGCTGACCATGACGGGTAAGAAGTATGGCGACGACAAGCAAGCGATATTGAATACCTACCGGCAACTGTGGGATCGCCTTGAGCATATGCCGGGAGTAAGCGCGACTGGAGGAGTGACTTCGCTACCTCTCAGTCAGGCGTACGCGTGGACGCCGATCACGGTGGAAGGACGCACGCCACTCCCCGGAGAGAAATTCCTGAACGCCGATGAACGCGTCGTTGGTGGTCGCTACTTTGAGGCCATGGGAATACCGCTGCGAAAGGGCCGCTTCTTTAACGAGCAGGATGACGCGACCAAGCCCGGTGTGATGCTGGTCGACGAATACATGGCCGAGCAACTCTGGCCAGGGCAAGACCCCATCGGAAAACGCATTCACATTGTCGAACTCAAGTCCGATGACCCGTGGCACACGGTTGTCGGCGTTGTTGGCAGAGTGAAACAAGACACTCTGGACTCTGACCCTCGCATCGCCTTCTACTTGCCGCAAACGCAGTATCCAACCAGGGCCATGACCGTGGCGTTGCGAAGTACCAGCGATCCGTCAGGAGTTTTGAGCGCCGTCAAGAATGAACTAAGAAATCTCGATGCTGATCTTCCGATGTACGATGTGCGGACCATGCGACAGCGTGTCGACGAATCGCTGGCGCGACGGCGCTTTTCGATGTTGCTGCTGGCGGTGTTCGCTGCCGTGGCCTTGGCACTGGCGACGATCGGCATATACGGGGTTATGGCGTATCTCGTCAACCAGGGAACGCGCGAGATCGGAATTCGCATCGCACTGGGAGCAACACAGCAAAACATCCTCAGCCTGATCGTTCGACAGGGAATGGCGCTTGCCCTGGCGGGCGTGGCGATCGGATTGGCGGGAGCGCTTTTGCTCGCGCGACTGATTCGCAGCCTGCTGTTCGGTGTGCAAGCCACCGACCCCGTTACGTTTGTCGGGATAGCGTTGTTGCTCGGATTTGTGGCGCTCCTGGCCAGTTATATTCCGGCGCGGAGGGCAGCGCGAGTAGATCCGCTGGTGGCGCTGCGATACGAATGAGGCTCTTGGCTCGGTTCAAAGAAGTTGCCGCTAGAGTTTGATCCAGCACCATTCCTTGGAGTACGGGACGCGGCTCATGCGATAACCCGATTTCGTTCCGGTGACCACGCAATCACTCCAGTTGAAGCCACAAAGTGTTTTGGGATCGTAGAGCCCGGGTTCTTCCGAAAAAGTCATGTTTTGTTTCAGCACGGTGGGATCGCCAAGCGAAAGATAAGGTGCCTGGTGCCCTTCTGAGCCTTCACCATGCGCCGGGCGATGATAGATGTAGTCCTGGACCCCCTGCGCCACCTGGTATTTCAGGATTTCGTAGGCCACGCTGGAGCACGTTGCGCCCTCTTTCTGCAATTCGACTTGCATGTCGCAACTGCGCTGGCTGACTTCCCAAAGCTTCTGCATGTGCGAATCGAAATTCCCGGTATGGTCCGCAATGATGAAGGCGCGATAATTCTCGCCGCCATGACCGCCGACGTGAGCATCGCCTTCTACCTGCAGAGGCGTGTTGCGCTGGATGCGGTTGAAAAGTGGCTGATTGGGATGGGGGTAAGCGCAAAGAGGCCCAACGCGGCAGCCGATTTCAAGGCCCGCTCCAACCCCGTGATGCGAAGCCCCATTGGCTAGATCGAGGTCGGAATAAAGTTGATTGTTGATCCAGAACGTGGCGGCAACACCGACTTCGTAATCAGTCACATCGGTGCCGAACGTCAGTATGTAGTCCCGCGCATAGGCGTGGGCTCGATCGAAATAAGTATAAGCACGGCGGGTGAGAGCCAATTCCTCGGGAGTTTTGACTTCGCGCATTGCGAAAAGCGTTTCGCTGACGTCGACAAATTGAACGCCGCGCAGAATCTTCTTCGCTTTGTCCATCTCATCTTTGTACAACTTGCCATCAATCCCGATTTTCTTTCCCTGCACGCCGCGCTGCTTGATGCCTTGAAGAAGCATCTCGAATAGGTCCACGGGTTTCCCTTGAACTACCTTGCCTTCCGGAGGGTAGGCTCCTTCCGCGTGCTTGAAATCGAAATAGCGCCATCCTCCACCGAACCACCAACTAGTGACCAGGTCGCGGTCGAGAGCCGGGTAGAGATACCAGGGAGCCGAGTCGTCCTGATTCATAAATACAGCTTGGGGGCGTTCGGTTTTCGTGTGCCAGTAACCGGTCAGGTAAATAATGTTGCGTTGATCGCGCAGGATAAAAGCGTGAATGTCTTGCTGGGCGAGTTTGTCCTTGAAGCGCGCGACAGTCTGTTTGTTCCAGTCCAACGGTAAACGATCGTACTTGGCAGGCTCCGGTGGTCCCTCCGCAGCCGAATTCGCGCCCAGCAGCAATTTCTCGCTGTCACCCGTGGTGCGAGCCTCGACGATTTTGCGCAATGGCTCCTTGCCGGTCTGCGATTGCAAACCGTCAACTTTATCGAGCCGGGAAAAGAACCCGCTTCCGAATAAGGCTAGACCTCCACCCTTCAGGATGTTTCGGCGATGCATCGCGCCTCCAGGGAAACCACCGCGTACTGAGGAATTAATTGCCAGGAAACTATCACATCCAATGGCGTGCAAGCGAGAACAAATCCCGTCAGAAATTTGCTCAGTTTGTTCTTTTGCTCCGTAGCGGCGCGTTTGCGTTTCGGCGAGTAAGGCCTTGAACTGTTTCGTTCCACGCAGCGATTTCAACTGATCGGCGTCGTTGTCAGACGCAGACAGCGTCTGATGCAACGATAGGTAGGGCGGCGAGCGTATTACACTATTGAATATGCGTAACGCAACGAATGGCAACGTGCGGGCCATAATCTTCGACCTGGACGGAACTCTGATCGATTCGAAGTTGGACCTCGTCAACTCAGTGAACGCCATGCTGAGCGCGACGCACCGCGAAGTAATGCCGGTTGAAATAGTGGCCGGGTACATTGGTCACGGCGCGCCGCGACTGATTGCCAGCGTGCTTGGTACGGCGTGCACTGAAGATGAACGCGCTGACGCGTTGGACATTTTTCTGGAGCATTACGAAAAGCACAGCCTCGACGCCACGCGAGCTTATCCCGGTGTAGAAGAGGCGCTTGCTTTATTGAAAGGAAATCCCATGGCGGTGCTGACCAACAAACCGACCGTGGCGAGTCTTCAGATATTGGAAGGGCTCGGATTGGCGAAATATTTTCAGCGAATTTATGGCGGCGACAGCTTTGAGAGGAAAAAACCGGATCCGAGTGGCGCACAATTCATCCTGCGGGAATTGGGCGCTGTTGCGGAGGAATCCGCGATGGTTGGCGATTCCGACGTGGACGTGCAGACGGCGCGCAATGCCGGAATGAGGGCCATCGCGGTAACATACGGTTTTGGAAAATACGACCGCGCGGCGAACCCGGCGGATCAATATATTGATCGACTGACGGAATTGGTGAACTTGGCGGGCACGAAGCAGTGGGGATGCGAATGATGCGGAACTTGCGTTAGAGGCTTCGCCTTTGTCAAACTCAGCGCGTGATTGTTGGATTGTTCCCTGAACTGAATGCTCCCGGCGGAATCCAGCGAGCCGGCAGGCATCTCGCTTTCGTTTTGAGCGAGTATGCCGCTTCGCACGGAATGGAGTATCGATTTCTAAGCTTGAACGATACCCAGGAATTGCAGCGCATGCGCGTCGGGCAAAACGAGTTCGTGTTCACGGGAGCGGCTCGCAGCAAGACGCGCTTCGCGACTACGGCCATGCGAGCGGCGCGAAGACGCCCGAAGCTGGTACTCGCGGCGCATCCGAATCTGGCGCCCATCGTACGCGCGATGCAAGTGATTTCGCCGCGCATGAAAAGCATCGTGTGCGCGCACGGTATAGAAGTCTGGGAACCGCTGTCGGCCCTTCGTCGATCTTCGCTGCGCCGCGCCACACTGGTGCTGTCACCGAGCCGCGCTACCGCAGATTCACTTTCCATCGTGCAAGGAGTGCCGCCCGAGCAAATCCGCGTACTTCCCTGGGGCTTGGATCCCGATTTTGAGACGAAAGTGGCGAATGTCGCCGGTGCAACGCTTCCCGGTGGGTTTCCTGTCGGGCGTGTCGTGTTTACCGTGGGACGCTGGCTGGCCACGGAGCGCTACAAGGGAATGGATACCCTGATCATGGCGCTGCCGCGACTGCTGTTGCGCTGGCCGGACTTGCAGCTGGTGTTGGCGGGCTCCGGCGATGACCGGGAATGGTTAGAAGCGATTGCGCGGGAAAGCGGTGTGAGTCGGCATGTACACTTTCTGACCGATTTATCGTACGGGCAACTTGCGGCGTGTTATGCGGCGGCCGAAGTGTTCGCGTTGCCGAGCCGGGGCGAAGGATTTGGTTTCGTATATCTGGAGGCGATGGCGAGAGGCAAGCCGGTGATCGGCGGGGCGCATGGCGGGGCGCCAGAAGTGATAGCGGATGGAGAGACGGGCTACCTGGTGCAGCATGGCGATCCCGTACAACTGGCAACTTCCATCGACGCGCTGTTGGCCAACCCCGATATGGCCAAGCAGATGGGTTCGCGAGGCCGCGAACGGGTGGAACGAGAGTTTCGCTTCAATGTTTTCGCCAAATCCTTTCGAAAAATTCTGCGCGAACTATGCGAATCCTGAACGTTACGCAAACCTACGCGCCATTTTTCGAGTTTGGCGGACCTCCAGCAAAGGTAAAAGCCCTAGCCGAGGGATTGGCGCAAAAAGGACATGAAGTAACCGTACTGACCGCGGATTGGGGTCTGGAGAAACGCCTCAAAGAATCACCGGGAGAAACGCCGGCGCAAGGTAGTCCCTTCGGCCACAAGCGTGAAGTAAACGGTGTCAGAGCGATCTATCTGGCGAACTGGCTGCGCTACCGCACCACCACCTGGAATCCCGCCGCTGGGCGATATTTGCGCGCGCGCCTGCGCGACTTCGACGTGGTTCACATTTTCGGACTGTATGACCTGCTGGGCCCGCGTGTGGCTAGCGAGTGCCGCAAGCTCAAGATTCCCTATATCGTCGAACCCATCGGAATGTTCAGGCCAATCGTGCGCAGTTTCCTGTTCAAAAGAATTTATCACCGGCTGTTCGGTAGCGACCTTTTGGTCGGCGCCAGCGCCATTGTCGCGACGTCCGAACAGGAGGTGGCAGAACTGACGGCAGGTGGCATTCCAAAAGAGAAAATAGTCTTGCGGCGAAACGGGATTGAGTTTCCTCGAGAATTCCCCGAGCGAGGAATTTTTCGGAAGTCGCTTGGCATCGCCGAAAACGCAAAGCTCATCTTGTTCCTGGGTCGGCTGTCGCAGAAAAAGAGCCCGGATCTGCTGCTCAATGCGTTCGCCGAGCTTGCTTCCGACACCTCGCTGCACCTGGCGTTTGTGGGACCGGACGAAGCGGGGATGCTGGGAAAACTCGAAAACAGCGCTGCCCAGTTGGGTTTGCGATCGCGCGTGCATTTCCGTGCACCGCTGGAGGGTACAGCGAAATGGGCAGCCTACCGCGACGCCGATATTTTCGTGTTGCCGTCACAGAACGAAAATTTTGGCAACACCGCAGGCGAAGCCGTAGCTGCCGGCACACCGGTAGTAATCACAGACCAGTGTGGTATCGCGCCGCTGCTGTCGAATGTCGCCGGGATTGAAGTGCAACATGACCTGAATCATCTCGCTAATGGAATAAGAGAGTTATTAGGGAACGAGAGACTTTATCGGCGCTTGAAAGAGGGTTGCGCCGCGGCGATGGAACGGCTGAGCTGGAAGGTTCCGCTCCAAGAGATGGAAGCGCTTTATGTTAAAATGACGGTCTCCCCCCAGTCCAAGGGTAGTGTATGAATAGCGATCAGGCAGGAAACGAACACCGGATATTTCGCGGGGTGTGGTGGCTCGTCAACCTGCTGCTATTTGTTGCGCTGCTGTTTACGATCGCAACGGGAATTCGCGAATATTCGGTTCGAAAGTATCTCAGCGGTTTCTCCGACGCCGTGGTTCCCGAGGCCGCGTCACCCCTGGAAAAAGTGGAAGCCATCCTGGCATGGATGAGCAATGGACCGCCGCGCCTGGAAGCGAACGATACCCAAGAGCTTTCCGCACATGATCCAACCGATACACTAAATTACCGCCAACTTCTGGAGGTCTGCGGCAGCGCGACCAACGCATTTCTGAACCTGTCGCGCAGCGCGGGACTGGAGACGCGGCGGCTACTGCTGCTCACTCCGGATCGCAACACAAAACATGTGGTGGCGGAAGTGCACTTGGACGGGCGGTGGATCATCGTCGACCCCACTTACCGTGTGATGCTGAAAGACGCGAAGGGCAATCTGCTCACCCGGAGAGATTTGCACAATCCTGAGACGTTTCGCCAGGCGATCAGCACCATACCGAAATACCTTCCAGAATATAATTACGACAATTTCGCGCACGTGCGGCTAAGCGCCTTGCCTTTTCATGGATTCCACATTCGTGAACAGATCGATCGCTTTTTTCCGGGTTGGGATGAATACCTGGACTGGAGCCTGCTTCTGGAGCGGCGCTCGTTCCTGTTTTTCTTTCTCTCTTTTAACGCGCTGCTGTGCCTGCTGATCCTGCGGATTGTCATGGGGTTCGTTGCCGATCACCACTTAAGGGTGCCTCGCTACCGGCTACGCAACAAACTGAGCCGCGCGATTGCTGCGTTCTTTAGCGCGCCGGAGATAAAATAACCGCGTGTGCGGAATCTGCGGACTAACCTATGCTTCCTCCAGTGCGCTGGCTGAAGCTCACGTGCGCACGATGGCTGCAGCGATGCACCACCGCGGGCCGGATGAAGACGGCTTTTTCGTGAATGACTCCCGCGCGCCGGGTTTGGCGCTCGGCATGCGACGACTCAGCATCATCGACGTCAGCGGAGGTCATCAACCTGCCTGGAACGAGACGCGCGACATTTGCGTGGTCTTCAACGGTGAACTTTACAATTACCGGGAACTGCGGCAACGGCTGACCATGGCAGGCCACCGTTTTTCGACACAATCCGACACCGAGATTCTGGTTCACGGCTGGGAGGAGTGGGGCGAAGACCTGCTGAACGAACTTCACGGCATGTTTGCATTCGCGCTGCTGGACTTGCGCAAACACTACGCCACCGTTCCGGTTCTGCTGCTGGCTCGCGACCCTTTGGGCATCAAGCCGCTGTACTACGCACAGACTTCGGAGGGGTTCGCGTTTGCTTCGGAGCTGCGAGCAATGATTGCCAGCAAACTCGTGGGGCAGAAAATATCGTCTGATGCTCTGACGTCCTATCTTCTCTTTGGGAGTGTCTCCGAACCGGTCACTTTACTGGAGGGCGTCTTTTCGCTGCCCCCCGGGCACCGGTTGCTGCTGCACGTGCCCGATCGCAGGCGCTCTCCTCGAGCGCGGCCATGGTGGGATCCGCGGCAAAGCTCCGCGGCGCGGGATAGCGCACGACCACGCGACTTCGCTTCGGCTGCCGCGCGACTTCGCACGCTGCTGGACGAATCCGTGCGCGCGCATCTGATTGCGGATGTGCCGGTGGGGCTGTTTCTTTCCAGTGGGCTCGATTCCAGCACAATTGCGGCGTTCGCGGCGCGCGCACAGCGCGGAATCCAGAGTTTCACGTTGTCGTTTCCGGACACGCCTTATGACGAGGCGCCGCTCGCCGCAGCGGTGGCGAGACACACCGGAACAAAGCACAAGGAGATTCCGCTGCGAGGCGAAGACATGCTCGCGCGTTTGCCGGAAGCCCTAAACGCGCTGGATCAGCCCACGATGGACGGTATCAACACCTACTTTGTTTCGTGGGCCGCGCGAGAGGTTGGGTTGAAGGTGGCGCTCTCCGGGCTGGGCGGCGACGAATTGTTTGCGGGGTATCGCACGTTCGCGGATACGCCAAGATTGGCGCGGCTGGTGCTGGCATCACGGTTTGTTCCCGGTGCATTTCGGCGGCTGAGCGCGCCGCTAACCAGCACCTTGCTGCGTCAGGGAAGTTCGGTGGATGGCGCGCGCAAAGCCAGCGATGCGTGGCTGATGCCCGACGCGCTTCCCCACGCCTATTTTTTTACGAGACTGTTGTTTCCGCCGTCGGAGCTTAGCCATCTGATGGACGCCCGGTATCGCAGCAGCAACATCGGGCAGGACGGTGTGACGCTGGAGCCCACCTGGCTGGGGTGGTTGGAACGCGTTGCGGATCAGGCGCAAGCCATGGAGCCGATCGCGGGAATATCGTGGCTGGAAATGCGGACGTACATGGTAAGCACGCTGCTGCGCGACACGGATTCGGTCAGCATGGCGCGATCGCTGGAGGTGCGCGTTCCCTTTCTGGATACTCCGCTGATGGAATTTGTGACCGCGCTGCCCGACGACGCGCGCGTGCAGCCGGGCCGTGCAAAGGCGCTCCTGCTGGCGGCAATTGACGGTTTACTTCCGGCGGAAATTTTGCACCAGAAGAAGCGCACCTTCACCCTGCCCTGGGAGGAATGGCTGCGGAATCCGCTGCGGCCGCGCATCGAAACCAGCTTTCAGAATATTGCCCCCGCGCTGGCGCCGTATTTGCATGCTGCGGGAGTAAAGATGGTATGGGATAATTTTTTGAACGGCCAAACCAGTTGGTCGCGCCCGTGGTCGCTGTATGTGTTGAATGAATGGTGCCGACAACACCTGCCCTGAAGGTGCAACGCAGTCCCCGGCGGCCAATCGAAACTCCATCGCCAAGCTCTGGGGTAAAGTGTAAACCTTGACCATGAATATTCTTGGGATCAATGCGTACCACGGCAACGCTTCCGCCGCGATTGTCTGCGACGGCAAGCTGCTGGCAGCCGTGGAAGAGGAACGTTTCAATCGCGTGAAGTACGCGGCCGGCTTCCCTGCCGCGGCGATTCGCTACTGCTTGAAAGAAGCGGGGCTAACCTTAGCGGAGATCGACCATGTGGCCGTCCCGCGCAATCCGTATGCCCGGCTTGGAACAAAACTGTTCTACGCCTTGCGCATGCCGTCGTTCGCGCGCGAACGCATCAAGGTGATGTCGAAATTCACGGGCATTCCCGAAGCGCTGGCGCAAGCCTTCGACACCGACGCGGCAACGATCAAAGCCACATTCCATCGCGTCGAGCACCACCAGGCACATCTGGCGAGCACGTACTTTGTTTCCCCGTTCGAGCATGCGGCGTTGCTTTCCGCGGATGGGTTGGGCGATTTCGCAAGTTCGATGTGGGGAGTAGGCGAAGGCAATCGCATGCGGATCGACGGCGCGATCGCGTTTCCGCACTCGCTGGGACTGTACTACAGCGCCGTGACGCAATACCTGGGATTTCTGAAATTTGGCGATGAATACAAAGTGATGGGTCTGGCTGCATATGGTCAGCCGTCGCATCTGGACGCGCTCCGCGACGTTCTACGCTTCAACAGCAGCGGGAACGGAATCGGATTTCAGTTGGGCCTGGAATATTTCACGCATCACAAAACCGGGCCGGAAATGTCCTGGGCTGAATCGGATCAGACTCCGGTGCTCGGCAAAATGTTCTCCGATGCCATGCCAAAAAGGCTTGGCGCGCCGGCGCGCCAGCCAGACGATCCACTGGAACAGCGGCACCGCGATCTCGCCGCTTCCCTGCAGGCGCGGCTGGAAGAAGTCTATCTCGGGATGTTGAATAAATTGGCGGCGCAAACCGGGGCGAAAGCCGTGTGCCTGGCGGGCGGTGTCGCGTTTAACTGCGTGGCGAATGGAAAGATTTTTGATAGCACGCCGTTTGAAAAAGTCTACGTCCATCCGGCAGCGGGAGACGCGGGGCTTGCTGTCGGCGCGGCATATCACGTGTGGCACCAGACGCTCGGCAAACCCCGCTCCTTCGTGATGCAACACGCGTACTGGGGCCCGGGATACACGGCGGCTGAAGTGCGGATTTCGATCAACAGCAGCGCGGTATCCGGCGAGGGCTACACAATTCAGGAATTAGGCGATGAAGAATTGATGCGCCGCACCGCGGGAATTATTGCCGAAGGAAAAATCGTTGGCTGGTATCAAGGGCGGGCCGAATGGGGCCCGCGGGCGCTGGGAAATCGCAGCATTGTCGCTGATCCGCGCCGCCCAGAAATGAAAGAGATTCTGAACCGTCGCATCAAGCATCGAGAAATCTTCCGGCCGTTCGCGCCGTCCATTCTGGCGGAGAAAACCGGCGAGTGGTTTGAGAAGTCGTACCCCTCGCCGTTTATGAACCTGGCGTATTCGGTGCACCCCGACAAACGCGACAAGATTCCCGCGCCAACGCACATTGACGGCACGGGCCGGCTGCAAACCGTCACACCAGAAGCCAATCCTCGCTACCACGCGCTGATTTCGGAATTCGACCGCCAGACCGGCGTTCCGGTGGTGCTCAACACGTCTTTCAACGACAACGAGCCCATCGTGTGTCGTCCGGAAGAAGCGCTGGATTGCTTCGTGCGCACGCAGATGGATGCCTTGGTGCTCGGCAATTTTCTGATTACACGTCCATGAAGCGACCTACCCGAGGACCTGCTCGTTGGGGCGCGCCGGTAATTCTGGGAATCCCACTGGATCACAACTCTTCCTTTCTTCGCGGGGCTGCGGCAGCCCCCGCGTTGATTCGCGAAGCTCTCCATTCGGACGCCTGGAACCAGTGGGCAGAAACAAGTGTCGACCTTGGCCGCAAAGGTTTGGTGGAAGATGCCGGCGATTTGCGGGATATGGCTGCGCCCGATGCTTTTGCGCGGGTCGAAGCGGCCATCGCAAAGATAGTTGAAGAGAAAAAGCGTCCGGTGAGCCTGGGCGGCGATCACTCCGTCACGTACCCAATCTTGCGCGCGCTGGGCAAACGAACCCCGGGCATTACGCTCGTGCACTTTGACGCCCATCCTGACCTATACGCCAACTACGACGAGAATCCGCACTCGCACGCCAGCCCGTTCGCGCGAATCTGCGAAGAGAAACTGGTTCAGCGACTGATTCAGATCGGCATTCGCACTTTGAACGCGCACCAGCGACAGCAAGCGGAAAAATACGACGTTGAGATTTTTGAAATGAGGAATCTCCCGAACCTCGCGAAGCTGAATCTGGCAGGGCCTATTTACGTCTCATTCGATATGGATGTTCTGGAACCGGGCTTGGCTCCGGGCGTCTCTCACTGGGAGCCGGGCGGCCTGACGACGCGCGAGGCACTGAGGTATATTCAGGCGCTGCCTTGGCCAATTGTCGGGGCGGACGTGGTGGAATTCAATCCGGAGCGCGATCGCTCGGGAATGACGGCAATGGTAGCCGCGAAAATTCTGAAAGAGCTGCTGGGGAAGATGCTGGCCCGCTCGTAGCTGCTCAGGTTTGGGTCGCCAGGACCAAGCCGGCAATCTTAAGCGAGATTTTGGGAGCATGCCGCAGCGTATTGTGCACCAGGCAGTGGGCGACGGCCTCATCGAGTCCCTTGCGGTGCTCCTTGGTCAGCTCAACGGGCGCGTCAACTTCAATTACAAAGTTGGTCATGCGCGCCACCGGGTCCTTCACTTTTTCGCAGGTTACCCGTATCCTCGTGCCTTCCGTGGCCAGTTTATGTTTGCGCAGGTACTGCGCGGCGTAAAAGCCGGCGCACGACCCGAGTGAAGCCAGCAGCAACTCGGGCGGGGTCATACCTTCGTCGAAGCCACCGCCATCGGCGGGCTGATCGCTGACAATAGAATGACCACGAGCTTTGATTTGGAACTGGACTGCTCCCAGATGTTCGACGGTGACTTCCATGGATGCCTCCGTCCCGGAGCGAGCCCTGGCGCCTGTAGTGCTTGTTGCGCCGTGAGCAGGACTTTCAATTTCTTCTATAGCAGATCGGGACGGTCACGCCAAGGACCCACGATACAAATCCTTCGCATTACCTCTTATTTTTGCCTTTTTCGTATTCGCCGAAGGCCTGGCGCAATCCATCGAGCAGATGACCGCTCTTTACTTTGCCGCCTTCGGTTTTGTGTAGATCGGACCATAGCGTGGTCCCGGATTTAGGATCTACCAATGCGATTTTGGTATGGCCGGCAGGAACGGATTCTTCGGTAAAGGCATTCAGGCCGGTGGTGCGCGGAAATTGTCCGTCGGGAATAGCATGAACGTGTGTACCGCAGGTGAGAACCAAGACCAGGTCGGCTTTGTCTTGGCTGGCCACAACGTCGAAGCGGCCCCATTTATTCAATTCCAGCAAGGCGGTGTACTCCAGCTCAGCAAATCCAGTTTCGTTCTGCAGGAAGACGGAGTGGGCGCTGGTCACGGCTTGCGGAAGAGTGGGGCGTGCGCCCGCGGGCAAGGTCATTACCCAAAAAACCAGCACCAGGAGTGGCACGGCCTTCCGAAGATTGCTGAGACTCATTTGCACCTCCAACGGGGACTAATTGGGGATGGTCCAAGGTAAATGCGATCCTGTCAGTGAGGAACTGTCCGGTCGGCCAGAAATGGTCCAACTGTCCTAATTTCCTAGAGGGTCTCGCGAGCGTCGCGGCTTCAACACGGCTTCAATCGTCACGGTTGACCCTGTACAATGATTTCGTGCGCGTGCTGCTGCTGAACCTTTACTATCCGCCGGATACCTCCGCGACGGCGAAAATGGCCAAGATTGTAGTGGACGCGTTGGCCGCTAAACACGACATCACCATTCTTTGTGGGCGCCCGTCTTATGACCCGACGGAGCGGCACGATTGGCATTTCTTCCAAAGCGAAATTCAGGGACGAGTGAGAGTGATTCGCGTGGGTTCCACGGCCTTTCCGCGAATCCAGATGAAACGGCGGGTCCTGAATTACTTGAGCTACGTGTTTCTTGCGGTGCCGCGAGCGCTATTTGTGAACTGCGACGTGGTGCTGGCCATGACGGATCCACCATTTGAAGGCATCGTGGGGGCGTTCGTTGCGTTGCTGAAGAGCAAGCCATATGTGTACAACATCCGCGACTTGTATCCCGATATGGCCGTGGGAGGGTCAATTGTCGAGCCCGGGTTGCTCTCGCGGGTGTGGGAGAAACTGCATCGTTGGGCGTTGCGCAAGGCGACGAAGGTCGTAGTGCTCGGCGATGATATGAGGCAGCGAATCGTGTCCAAGGGCATTGACCCGGCGCGCATCGTGATTGTGCGCGATGGCGCGGAAATCCCTGCGGTGGGAAGTTCGCCTGCTGATTTGGATCCGCAAGTAGTTCGGGCCATTCGCGCGGATTTCCGATTCGTATTGCTGCACGCGGGGAACCTGGGATTTTATGGCGCCTGGGAGACGTTGCTGGCCGGAGCAGGCAAACTGGCTGATGAGGGGATCGGCCTGGTGTTCGTCGGCGACGGAGCGCAACGCGAGCGGCTACAGGCGGCCGCGACGGGAATGCCGAACGTGCGCTTTCTGCCATTTTTCCCTGGTAACAAGATTCCGTCGGTCCTGGCCGCAGCTGACGCGCACATCATCACCGTGAAGCGCGGCCTTGAGGGTGTAGTGGTGCCCAGCAAGCTCTACGGAATTATGGCCGCCGGTAAGCCGATTGTTGCGGTGGCGCCGCCGGAATGCGATTGCGTTTCTCTGGGAGAAAAAGGGGGATTTGCTATTTTCGCGGACCCCGATAAGGCGGGGGAATTCGCAGCGGCAGCGCGTGAAATCTCTCGCGATGCGAAAAAGTTGCGGGCCATGGGAGAAGCAGCATTGGCCGCGGCTCCAGCGTACGAACGAGGGAACGAACTTGGTAAGCTGGTAGCGATCGTGGAGGACGCGGGTCGAAGGCAACCGGGTGGAAATTAGCTAGCCGTCGAGTGGATTACACTTAAGTTACTCCCCATAGCCAAATGAGCAACACACAAGGCTAAGGTGTGATCCCTATAGAAGATTCACCATTTTGGCGCTATTGTGTTAGTGCTGCGTGGGGCAGCGTCAGGGGTCAGCTCTAGGCCGCTGATTGCAGTTGTTTTCACTTGGGAGCCGGACCCAAAACCGGCAACGTCTCTGTTAACGCACTGGCCATCTCGCCCTGGGCTGGTTTCGTCAGAACGAGTAATGAGGACGAATGAGTGCGGGCCTGCTGGCGTTTCTAATAGCACTGTCAGCATCGCTGGTACTGACAGTGCCGGTGCGCGCATTAGCTATCCGAGTGGGCATGGTCGATCTGCCGGGCCCACGAAAAGTCCACGTAAAACCAATTCCACTGCTGGGCGGCCTCGCGATGTATGCCGGAGTGATGCTGGCGGTGTTATTTGCGTTCGACGGAGCGGCGCGAGCGCAGAGTATCGGAATCGTGACCGGGGCTACTCTGGTAGCCCTCGTTGGATTCCTCGACGATCGCGGTTGGCTCCATCACCAGATCAAACTATTTGTAGGAATGCCGTTGGCTGCAATCCTTCTGCTGGTTACCGGAATTCACACCCAGGTATTCAGCGTGTTGGTGGGCGGCAAGACCGGTTATTGGCTCGATGCAGCGCTGACGCTGCTGTGGGTGGTAGGGATCACCGCTTCGTTCAGCATCCTGGATCACATGGACGGACTGTGCGCCGGCGTTGCGGCCATGGCGGCGGTGTTCTTCGCGCTGCTGGCATACCTGAACGGACAAACCATGGTTACCGTTTTGGCAGGCGCGGTGCTGGGCGCAGCGGCAGGATTTTTGCGCTGGAACTTTAAGCCAGCCAAGATTTTTATGGGCGACGGCGGAGCGATGTTTCTGGGCTTCCTGATGGCAACGCTGGCTCTAAAGCTCCGACTGGAGCAGACCACGACTCTGGCCAGCTTTGTGGCCCCGGTACTGATCTTGTGCGCCGCAATATTCGACACCACACTGGTAACCATCTCCCGGTCGCGACGAGGATTGCTTCCGTTTGCCACTCCTGGAAAAGACCATTCCGCACACCGGCTGGCCAACCTGGGACTGGGCCAGCGTGGCGCCGTGCTGGTTATGTACCTGGCAGGAGCGTTGTGTGGCGGAGCAGCAGTGCTGATGACGTACTTGTCAGAGCGCGGCGCAGCGGTGATGCTGGGGCTGGTGGTGGTGGCGGTTTTCCCGGCGATTGCCTGGATGGAACGCGCGCCGTTCGAAAGGCAGAAAGCAAAGTCCGCCAGCTAAGGCGGCTGCTGTGCATCCCACGAATTGCATCTTTCTCGCGGAAAAGAAGCTCTCCTGTGTTTTGTGTGTACCCCCTAATTCGTTATACTTTGTAGCGCTGTCCACGCACCACTTGCCCAGGTTGTCCCGCTTTGGTGAGGTGGACTGGACCCGGGGTGCGGGACAACGCTTCCATAGAGTTGGATAGAGCGAAACCAGTGGAAAAAGCAGGTCAGGAAAACCGGCCGAGCCGGGAAGCCAAGGACATCATTGTCGTAGGCGGCTCTGCCGCGGGATTGTATACGGCAAAGCGTGTAGCGGCCGGTGGCCACAGCGTGCAGGTGCTGGAGTCCCGGCGCGCGCTCGATCCGGCACGACGAACCTTGATCGTCACCGATCATTTCAAGAAACAAATCAGCGCGGCGGCGCAATCAAGTATTTTGAACGAGATCCGGCGGTTCGAGTTGTTTACTGATGGGCGATCGGCCCAGGTGGCGTTGCGCCGCCCCGACCTGATCATTGAGCGATATCAGTTGATTCGCACGCTGGCCGAAGAAGCAGAAGCCGCAGGCGCGAAATTCCGCTATGACACGCGGTTCCTGGGACTAACAGCCAATGGACGAGGTCTGCGGGTGGAAGTGGACGAAGCCGGGCAGCGCAAAGAATTGCACGCGGAAAGCGTGGTGGGCGCGGATGGCGCCGCCAGCCGTGTTGCACGGTCCGCAGGTTGGCCTGCGGTTGAGACTGTGCCGCTGGTTCAAGCCGTCGTGAAGCTGCCTGAGGACTGCCGGCCCGACACCACGCGCGTGTGGTTCGTACCCGACGACACCCCTTATTTTTATTGGATGATTCCGGAATCGGCGGAGCGCGCAGCAGTCGGCGTGATCGGCGAGAATGGTCGCGCCACAAAACAGTGCTTCGACCGTTTTCTGGAGAAGAAGGGATTCGAGCCGCTGGAATGGCAGGGCGCGCGCATCCCGGTGTACAAACGCTGGGTTCCCACGCAACGTACCATCGGCAACGGCGAAGTTTATTTGGTAGGAGACGCGGCGGCCCAGGTAAAAGTTTCCACCGTCGGCGGGATTGTCACCGGATTTCGTGGCGCTCGCGGCGTGGCGGACGCCATTCTGCAAAATGGCAAGAAGGAATTGCGTGCGCTGCGGCGAGAGTTGGGAACGCACTGGCTGATCCGGCGGGCGCTGCACTATTTCCAGCAAGAAGACTACTCGCGGCTTGTCGACATGCTGAATGTATCCACCCGAGAATCGCTCGGAGAGATCAACCGGGACGAGTCCACGCGATTATTATGGACCGTGGTGAGAAATCAGCCAAAACTGGTGCTGCTCGGGCTGCGCGGATTGTTGCTGGGAAGAAGGTAGAACGCCCTGGCGCCACGCTTGCGTCCTTGCGGTGCAGAGAGAACTCCAGAATAGAGGAGAAAAACAGTGCGCCTTGCGGTGATTGGGTGTGGCTACGTTGGACTGGTGACTGGAGCTTGCCTGGCGGCGGCTGGTCACGAGGTATTCTGCACAGACATCGATGAGACGCGCATCGACGAATTGAAGGCCGGGAAGGTCCCGATTTATGAGCAGCACCTCGAGGAGGTGCTGAAGCGCGCTGTAGCCAACAAAAAGATCACCTTCACAGCCGATGCCGGCGAAGCAATCCGCGCCGGCGAAGTGATTTTCATCTGCGTCGGAACGCCGCCGAGGGAAAGCGGCGAAGCGGATCTTTCTGCGATCGATCACGTCGCGCGGCAAGTGGCCAAAGAGGCGCGCACGTCAAAGCTGGTGGTGGAGAAAAGCACGGTGCCGGCGCTCACCGGCATACAACTTCAGAAAGCCATGGCTGCGTACTCCCGCGGGGCGGAACTGAAATTCCAGGTGGCGTCCAACCCCGAATTTCTTCGCGAAGGGACTGCAGTAGGAGATTTCTTCCATCCCGACCGCATTGTCGTGGGAGTGGAAGACGAGGATTCCGCCGCCAAGTTGCGCGAGATTTACCGGCCCATTCTGGAAAAGAAATTCCATTGCCCCGTCCACGCGGACAAGTGCCCGACAAGTCCCGCAGGCGAATTGCTGGTGACGACCATCAACAGCGCGGAATTGATCAAGCATGCCTCCAACTCGTTTCTGGCGCTGAAAATCAGCTACGCCAACGTCATCTCGGATTTGTGCGAGCGAATTGGCGCCGACGTGGAGGAAGTGACGCACGCGATGGGGCTTGACCCGCGCATCGGCACGCAATTCCTGAAAGCCGGTCTGGGCTTCGGCGGCTTTTGCTTCCCCAAAGACATCCAGGCGTTCATTCACTTGTCGGCTTCGGTGGGCGTCGAATTTGAAATGTTGAAGGCGGCGGAACGTGTAAACAAACAACGCATCGATCGCTACTTCGAGAAAATTCGCAAGGCGTTGTGGGTGGTGAAAGGCAAGCGCGTTGCCGTGCTGGGTTTGGCGTTCAAGGCCAACACCGACGACATTCGCTTTGCGCCCGCGCTGGAAGTGATGCGCAGGCTGCTGGAAGAAGGGGCCGAGCTCCAGGCCAGCGATCCCGAAGCAATCGCCCGGACAAAAACCATGTTTCCCCAGGTTGCATATTTCGAAGATCCATACGAAGCGCTGAAAGGCGTGGATGCCGCACTGGTATGCACCGAGTGGCAGATCTTCCGTAAACTCGATTGGGAGCGCGCGGGCAAGAACATGGCGCGCCGGCTGGTGATCGACGGCAGAAATCTGTATTCCCCCAGCAAAATGCAGCAACTGGGCTTCGAGTATTATTCGTTCGGTCGACCGTAGGAATCCAGATTAGCGCCGCGACACCGACAATCGAGCAAACTGTTCCTTAAAGAACTCCATTGTGATTCTGAGACCTTCCTGCAGGTCCACCTTTGGTTCCCAATTCAAAAGCTTTTTGGCTTTGGTGATGTCGGGGCGCCGCTGCTTGGGATCATCTTCCGGCAAGGCTTCGTGAATGATTTTTGGCGCGTTCGGAAAAAAGCTCAGGACGCGCTCGGCGAATTCGTAGATGGTCATCTCGGCGGGATTGCCGATATTGGTGGGAAAGTGTTCATCGGACTGGCTTAGGCGGTAGATGCCGTCGATCAGGTCGGAGACATAACAGAAACTCCGAGTCTGCTTGCCATCCCCATAAACCGTAATGGGCTGGCCGCTGAGGGCTTGGAATACAAAGTTGGGCAGTGCGCGGCCATCGTTCAAACGCATGCGCGGGCCGTAGGTGTTAAAGATGCGCACGATGTGCGTGTCAAGAGTGTGAAAGCGATGATAGGCCATAGTGGTGGCTTCGGCGAAGCGTTTGGCTTCGTCGTAGACGCTCCGCGGGCCAACCGGGTTCACGTTCCCCCAATACGTCTCACTCTGCGGCGAGACGTTCGGATCACCGTAGCACTCGCTGGTGGACGCCAGAAGAAATTTGGCGTTTTTCTCAAAAGCCAGGTCCAGGGAATGCATAGTGCCAAGCGAGCCGACCTTCAACGTCTCCATCGGGAACTTCAGATAATCAGGTGGGCTTGCAGGTGAAGCGAAGTGCAATACGTACCCCACCGGGCCGCTGACGTGAATGGGCTGATTTACGTCCTTGCGTTCGAGTTGAAAGTGCGTGTTGCCGCGCAAGTGGGTGAGATTGGATTCTTCGCCGGTAATGAAATTGTCGAGCCCTAGAACGTCGTAACCTTCCGTCAAAAGTCGGTCACAAAGATGCGAACCCAGAAACCCCGCGGCACCTGTCACCACAGCTCTCATGCGCCCTCCAGAAATTGACGATCTCTATTTTATAGCGGCCAACAGGCGTTTCCCTAACACCAATCGCGACAATTAATCTCTTCAGCTTCCTGGCCATGTTTGACGACTAGCGATGTGCGGGATACCATTCGCCTGCATGCAGGGATTCCTCTTCGCATCGCTCCAACCAACTCAATGGAACCGCCGCCCTCGCCTGTGGGTGGCCGTGACAGGGTTTTTGTTGTTCGTAGTGTTGTTCGTATTTTTTAACTTAGGACGCTGGCTCTCGGTGGAAGACCCGCTGCAGAAAGCTGACGCGATCGCGGTGCTGAGCGGCCGAATGCCGGACCGCGCGCTGGAGGCGGCGCGCCTCTACAAAGCTGGGTACGCGCCTGACGTCTGGCTGACGCATTCGACGGAACCTGGCGCGACATTGCAGAAGCTGTCGGTTGCGTTCACCGGAGAAGATGCTTACGACAAGCAGATACTGGTGCACGAAGGAGTGCCGGAGACGGCCATTCGCATTCTAGACCCGCCGATTGTGAACACCGCGGACGAAATGAGGACGATCGGGCAAGCAGTGAAACAGGAAAAATCCCGCAAAGTAATTCTGGTGACGTCCAAAGTACACACACGGCGCGCTCGCACACTGTGGCGACACCTTTCCCAGCAAGATGGTGACGCCATCGTGCGCGGAGTTTCCGACGATCCCTTCGACCCCACGCACTGGTGGCGAACGACCGGCGATGCGCTCGACGTGGTTCGCGAAGTGCTTGGCATGTTGAATGCCTGGGGGGGCTTACCACTGCGGCCCGCGAATTGACACTCACCAGGTCTTAGAAAAATAGAAAACGCTTGCGTTTGCGGTGCTGCTGCGCCTCGATTTCCGGCACGTAAGGCAACGGATCACCATTGAAGGCCGCAAGCGGATTTTCAATCAGCAGGGCCCGGGCCGTCTCTTCACCCAATTGCTGTGCGATGGAATCGTAGGCAAATCTCAATTTCAACGGGCGTCGCGCGGTGTTATGCGCGTCGCTGGAAACGAAATGAATCAGTCCGCGAGTCATCCAACTCCAGGCATCCTCTTTTGCGCCCGGGCCGAACACTCCCGATAGCGAGCCGGCGGTAATCTGAGCAAAACAGCCAAGGCGAACCCATTGCGTTAACCGGTCGGGCTGTGATCTGAGAATGGGATTGCGTTCCGGATGAGTGATGACCGGACGCAAACCGGCGAGCTGCAGCTCGTGGAGTGTCTGATCCACGGCCGGTGGAATCGAAAATTCGTTGAACTCCACCAACAGATAGTCTTTCTGATTGATGCAGAAAGGCTCCGAATGTTTTCGAATGGCCAGTAGATTTTCGTGATTGAGATGGAAATCGCAACCCGTGGCCAGCTTCAGCCGTCCCTGTAATTTTTCGGCCAGCTCATCGCGCCTGGCTTGCACGTTTGCAAAGTCGAAAAGAAATTGCGAGCTGCAATGAGGCGTGGCAACCACGTGGGTGATGCCATCGGCGATGGCGTCTTCGGCCATGGCCAGGGAATCATCAAGGAGTTTGGGGCCGTCGTCGAGACCGAACAGGATGTGGCAGTGCAGGTCAACCATCAGTTCTTAGTATGCGTCAGGAGCGCCACGCAGAGAAGTCCTGCCAGATGCCCAACAAGAACATTAAAGCCGCAAACAGCTGGCGCATCCGCCGCGGATGCAGCCGTCGCGCCACGTACGCGCCTAGAATGCCACCGAGAAATACGCCAGGAATGAGCAAAAGACCAGCTTGCCAATTGACGTACCCTGCCTTTGCATACGTCAGAAATGCCAGAAGGCCAGTCGGCGGAATCAGCGCCACCAGGCTGGTTCCCTGCGCGCGATGCTGACTGAATCCAAACAACAGTCCCAGCAAAGGCACGAGCAAAACGCCGCCGCCGATTCCGACCATACCCGCGGCGACACCACAGATCGCGGCGACAAAAAGGATCCCCGCGGTACGAGCTGAATTCGATCTGGTTGATTGATCACCCGCGGCGGCAGAGGCTGCGGCGGGATTCGTCTTGCGCCAAAGCAAAACCGCGGAGAGCATCAGAAAAAATCCGAACACACCCTGCAGATTTCGCGAATTCATCGGTACCGCGATGCGTCCTCCGACATAACCGCCAAGCAGAAACCCAATGGCACAGTAGATTCCGGCGCGCAGGTCCACCTGACCATTTTTCCAATATCCTCGCAACGCGCCGAGTCCGATAGGAGGCAGAAGGATAAAGAGAGAAGTACCCTGGGCCAGGTGCTGGTCGTAGTGAAGAAGGTACACCATGGCCGGCACGAGGACAACGCCGCCTCCGATCCCTAGAAGGCCGACCAGGGTGCCGACAACCAGACCTAGGGCCAGTATCGTAAAAATCAGCATGTTGGGAGAGCGCCAATCCCGTCCGGGAACAAGAAGGATCGCACGACGGTTATCTTGATGCGCGTGCGAGCGAATAGCAACCTGCTTCTGATGTGGGCACGCGAATCAGTGAATATTTCGGAACAGCCGGCGGATGATGGTTTCTGGGCGGGCAAAAGAAACTGCTATGATGGCTATGTCGTTTGTCCCCGGGGCTTAGGCCTGCGCAAGAGCGGTGCACAATCCAGAGGAGTGCTTGGCATCTCATGGCTACCGAACGAAAACCAGAGTTCTTTAAAAGCAGCCAGTTAAAAGTGGGAATTATCGGGTGCGGTTATGTGGGCCTTCCCCTGGCGCTGAGATTTGCCGAAGCCGGGCATCGAGTGACCGGTTTCGATACTGACCCGGAAAAAATCAGGATGCTGAATTCAGGGAAATCGTACATCGAGCATATTCAGCAAAACAAAATTCAGCAATATGTGAACAGTCGCCATTTTGGAGCGACCAACGACTTCTCGAGGCTCAGCGAAGCGGACGCGATCATCATCTGCGTTCCCACACCGCTGAACGAATATCGCGAGCCGGATCTGAGCTACGTGGAAAAAACCGCCAAGTCCATTCAGCCGCACCTGCAAAAAGGACAACTGGTGGTGCTGGAATCGACGACCTATCCAGGTACAACGGAAGAGCTGGTCCTGCCGATTCTGGAGAAAAGCGGGCTGCGTTGCCCCATCGCGTCGGGCCTGGACAACGAAAACGTTCCAGGCGACTTTTTCCTGGCATTTTCGCCGGAGCGCGAAGATCCCGGCAACAAGCAGTATGGACTGGCGCAAATCCCCAAAGTCGTCGGCGGAGTGAATCCGCCTAGCGGACGCGCTGCCCAGGCGCTATACGCGCAAGTCGTTGCCAAGGTTATTCCCGTGAGTTCTACGCGAGCCGCGGAAATGACCAAGCTCCTGGAAAATATTTTTCGCTGCGTCAACATCGCGCTGGTGAACGAATTGAAACTGCTCTGCCAGCGTATGGGCGTGGATGTGTGGGAAGTGATCGAAGCCGCTTCATCGAAGCCCTTCGGCTTCATGCCGTTCTACCCGGGACCCGGTCTGGGCGGTCATTGCATTCCCGTCGACCCGTTCTATTTGTCATGGAAAGCGCGGGAGTATGATTTCTCAACCAGGTTCATCGAACTAGCGGGCGAAGTGAATACCGCGATGCCGTACCACGTGGTGGACGCAATTGCCGAGGCGCTAAATCAGCACAAGAAGAGCTTGAACGGATCGAAACTGCTGGTGCTGGGTGTGGCCTATAAGAAAGATGTGGACGACCTGCGCGAATCTCCCACGCTGAAGATCATGGAAATCTTGCAGAAGCGCGGCGCCAGCTTTGACTACAACGATCCTTACTTCCCGCATCTGCACAAGATGCGCCACTACGATTATTCGCACATGAAGTCCGTTCCGCTGAGCCCGGCCACGCTGGGGACGTACGATGCGGTGATCATTGCTACGGATCACTCCAGCTACGACTACGCACAAATCGTGGATTCCTCGAAGCTGGTGATCGACACACGCAATGCGACGCGGCGCGTGATGCGGAATCGCGACAGAATCGTTCCCTGCTGATCAACAAAATCGTGCTTTATTGCCGACCGGTTACTTCGCCTTGGTGAGCTCGACGCGCGCGCTGGCAACTGGAAGAACCGCTTCCACCAGCACGGGAATACGCAGCGAGTCGTTCGCCAGATACAGGAAGAAATGGGCATCCTTCATTTCCGCGCCGTTATCCAGGACGTGAATCTCGATCTTCGTGGTATTGAAATCGCCCGCGGGAACACTCACCGGTTGCGCCTTGCTCTTTAATTCGGCACGAACGTCGTAAAGTTTGTGGCCGTCATAAACCGGAGAGCGAACCTCCGGCGTCTTGCTCCAATCCACATTACGCAAATAGTGCAGGAATCCTAGAGGATCGCGCGTTTCGGGAAGGACGCGAGCTGCGATCATCCCCGGCGGAGCAAAATCCTTCGGCGAAGAATACAGGCGCTCGACGGAATCTACTTTTTGGCCTCGCTCGCTGAGATGCATCTCGTACTGGTGGCTGCTGAGGTCCACAGGGTCGCTGTAGGATTCGAAACGGTCGTCCAGCTCGAAAACCATGCGATACGGATTTTCCGTATGGGCGAAGGCTTGAAGGTGCCACATGCTCTTCCCGGCCAGATCTCGTTTGTCCCCCACCACGACTCTCAACGTTGCTACCGTGCTGTCGAGTTTGCTTACGTTCGCGGCATATTCCAACGATTCGCCCGGTCGCAGAATTGGCCCGGTTTCGGCGGCTGGCGCGTGGGCCTTAGTGCCTTCGATTGGGGGCGCGCCTGCCTTCTCGTGGCCGGCAGCCTCGGGACTTCCAGTGGAAGGCGCGGGGTTAGCCGCGGCGGAAGGGTAAGTTGCCGACGTTGGTGCGCCGCGATGCAGCGTCCGACGGTGCGCGTAGTACAGGCTGGCCAGCGCCAGTAGTAGCACGACAAACAGGATGGCGATTCGTCTCTTGCTCATGTCCTATGCGCGTTGCTCGCCTCGAAACATTGCGCGAGAAAGCGTCTTACCATCGTACAATAAGAAAGGTTTTGCGACAGAAGGAGACGGAAATGCGCTACCTGGTTACGGGGGGCGCCGGATTCATCGGCTCGAACACTGTGGATGAATTGGTGCGGCGAGGACATAGCGTCGTTGTGCTCGATGATTTGTCGTCTGGCAAAGAAGAAAACCTCGCGGAAGTTCGCAGCAAGATTACCTTCATGAAGGGCTCCATCACCGATCTGGAAGTGGTGCAGAAGGCCATGCATCAGGCGGAATATGTCCTTCACTTGGCCGCACGAACCTCCGTGCCGCGTTCCGTGAAAGATCCCATCGAAACGAATCGCATCAATGTTGATGGAACACTGAACGTTCTGGTAGCGGCGCGCGACAATAAAGTGAAACGCGTGGTGTACGCCGCCTCGTCCTCGGCTTATGGCGAGACGCCCACTTTGCCGAAGACCGAGACGATGCAGCCGGTTCCCATCTCCCCTTACGGCGTAGCTAAATATGTAGGGGAGCTTTACGGACAGACATTTGGCCGTTGCTACGGCCTGGAAAACGTCTCTTTGCGCTATTTCAATATTTTCGGCCCCCGGCAGGATCCTGGTTCCCCCTACTCAGGCGTATTGTCCCGATTTGCCGCGGCAGTGCTCGACGATACCCAGCCCTTAATTTATGGAGATGGCGAACAGACCCGAGATTTCACATTTGTTGAAAATGCGGTGCAAGCCAATTTGCTGGCCTTTGAGGCGCCCAGCGCGTCCGGGAATGTCTACAATGTCGGAACAGGCTTCGCTATTTCCCTGAATAATATAGTGGAACTCCTCCGGGGCATCTCCGGCAAAAAAATTGAACCGAAGTATGAGCCACCGCGCGAAGGCGATATACGCGATTCACTCGCCGATATTCGCAGAGCCAAAGAGGATCTCGGTTATGAGCCGGCCGTGATGTTCGAAGAAGGCCTGCGGCGCACATTCGAATGGTACCGGACAAACCACGTCAAGGCCCCAACTCCAGTCAAAGAAACAAAGTAACGCTCAACTGCAGGTCAGCGGGCCTTTTCTATTTTCCATTTTCCGCCGAATGCTTACGGTTTGTTCGTAGCGCCGTACTGCAAAGGCTCGCCAGCCTTTGGCTTATCGAAATCCCAGAACCATAGCGCTTCGAGCTTTTTCTCTTCGGGCCAGAGCTGGTTGAGCGTGTCGCCTTCGTACAAGGCGCCGTTTTTCATGACCCAGCGAATGGTGTTGGTGTTGTGAATGTCGTCCAGTGGGTTCTTGTCCAGGATCACCAGGTCTGCCAGCTTGCCGGGCTCCAGCGAGCCGATATCCTGCGGGCGACCAACGATCTTCGAACCATTCACGGTCGCGCAGCGTAGCACTTCCATCGGAGTCATACCTCCGCTGGCCAGCATCCACATTTCCCAGTGATAACCGAGACCCTGCAACTGACCATGGCTGCCCACACCGACGAGTCCTCCCGCGCGGACCAGCTTGGCCATCTGCGCGGCATGTTTCGGGAATTCGTATTCGCCTTCGCGTCCCCAAAAAGCCCGGCGCGTGGTCTTGTGATCAAGAATGAAGTGCGGCGTGAAGTAGTTCAGCTTCGGATCGTTGTGCACTTCCGTATGTTCGTAGAAATAGTTTTCGCCCCAAGGGCCGCCGTAGCTGAATCAACTTGGCTTCGCCACCTTCAACAGGAAGGGTGTAAATATCGCCAAGCAGCTCGAAGACGATGGTGCGTCCGTCCGGCGAAATGTCGAGAGAAAGCCAGGTGCCTTCATCGGTGGAGAATTCGATTTTGCGCTCGGGCTTCAGCTCGAGGGTTTTCTTCTCGTCTTTCTTTTCCTCCTTTTTGTCGTCCTTCTTTTCATCTTTCTGATCTTGGGCCAAGGCCGGAAAAGCCGCAAAACCAGCACCCGCGCCAATCGCGGTAACGAGCACGCCCCACACGGCAAACCACAACCACTTCGAGCGAATAGCGCTCATGGAATCTTCCTTTCTGTCATTACAACGCGCGAACCCCGGCCCCAATCAAACGAATGGCGTACCCCGCCCGCCGCCAAAGAATCTGCCCCATCAGACGCGCGACTGCTACAGCCGTTTCAGCCTTAGCCTGCGCCGAACTCTTACTGACCTGCGGCTTCTCTCCCACGAAATTGCGCATGATACTTCTTTAAGGCGCGTTTGTGCATCTATTGTTTGCGAGGCCTCGATGTTGGCTACAAATCCGTTAGTGCGCATGCTAGGCTTACCCTTCATCTCATCGAGCCCAAACGCCGCGTGAACAGAACTCTCCCCAATTCCGCCCGCTGTAAAATCCTAAGGATCTTCGGGCCCTTTTTGCTGCTGGTTTCTTCGGGGCAATGTGCCGCACAGCAGATTAACCTGCCTAAGGCGCCGTCCGGAGGCATCGCCGAGATTTCGGCTAAAGGGCCACAGCGGCGACAAGGCGACATTTTCATAGCGGACGACGATGTGGACATTCATTACGGCGAAATGCGTCTGCAAGCGGATCACGTCGAGTACAACAGCGCAACCTTCGAATCGCTGGCGCGCGGGCACGTGCAGTTCGATTTTGAGAATCAACACTTGGAAGCGGATGACGCGCAGCTCAACATTCAGACCGGCCATGGTACGTTCCACAATGTCCACGGCAATGTGAAACTCGAACGCCACCCCAACCCTACGCTGCTGATCACAGAAAACCCCGTCTATTTTGAAGCTAAGGAAGTCGAACGCATGTCCGCGGATTTCTATGTCGTCCGCCACTCCTGGTTCACGATTTGTGATCCGCAGCATCCTACTTGGCAGTTTTACGCGCCCGAAGCCAAAATCACCCTCGAAAAAAGCGTCGCGCTGATCAACTCCAATTTCCGGCTGTACCGCGTCCCGCTTCTCTGGCTGCCTTATGCCACGACGCCGGCGGGCGAACGCGTACGTCAAACCGGCTTCCTGATTCCTGTAGCTGGCAATAGCACCGTAAAGGGCTTCACGATTGGTGATGCGTTCTACTGGGCGCCCACTTCCTGGATGGACCTGACCACTGGCTTTGAATACTTCAGTCGTCGTGGTCCCAGCGAACGCGTCAGCTTTCGCGCCCGGCCGTTTGAGAACACTTCCATTCGATACGCGTATTTTGGAGTGCAAGACCGCGAGAATCAGGGCGGATACCAGCAGCAACTGGAAGTGCAATCGTTGTGGAATCATGGCTGGCGCTTTGTTACCGATCTGAATCAACTCTCCTCGATGACCTTCCGGCTGGCGTTCGGCGACACGTACGAAGAGAGCATCAGTTCCGATATTCGCAGCTCGGTTTTCCTGACCAACAATTTCCACGGCTACAGCCTGAACCTCGCGACGTTAAATGACCGCAGTTTCCTGGAACTCAGCCCGCCAAACAGTGTTGTGCTGCGTAGCGCTCCCGAAGCGCGCTTCAACTCCGTCGAACAGGTTCCATGGAGCAACTTGCCATTCTATTTTTCATTCACTTCCTACGCCGGGGCACTACACCGCGACGATGAATTCATCAATACGCCCAATTTCGTTCCGCGTGTTGAATTCGCACCCCAGGTTACTTTGCCTTTGCACCTTGGCGACTGGCTGGGCATCACCAGTACCGCAAGGTTTCGTACCACCTATTACGGCGACTCGCTAAATGCCAATGACATCGTGACCGGCAATTCCATATTGCGGAATACTGGCGAGTTTGCTGTTGAGCTGACTCCGCCGACACTGGAACGCTACTTCGATCGCCCGCAAACCCGGCATCGCTACAAACACACCATCGAGCCCTACATCACTTACCGGTATGTGACCGGGGTGAATAATTTCGCGCAGTTCATTCGTTACGACAGCGACGCCACGCTGACGAACACCAACGAAATCGAATACGGCATCACGCAGCGGCTCTGGGTGAAGGATGGCGACGGTCAACCGGTTGATTTTCTGACCTGGAAACTCGTTCAGAAGCACTATTTCGATCCCACGTTCGGCGGAGCCCTGGTTGCCGGCCAGCGCAACGTTTTTCAGGCGCTGGACTCCATCACCGCGTTCGCCTTTGCCTCGACACCGCGCAACTGGTCGCCCATCATCAGCGACGTCACGTTGACGCCGGGTGGCAAGTACGACGCCGAACAAATTTTGATTTACGACACACAACTGCATAAAGTGACGACCATCGGCACGTTGCTGAAGATCAAGCCCTACCGGGAGTTTTACATGACAGTAGCCGACTTTCGTTTGCAGGGCGATCCCATCGTCGAGCCTCCCTCTCACCAGATACGCGCGATCATTGGCTATGGCGGCCTGACGCGGCAGGGTTTCAACGTCGCCACAGGAATCAGCTACGACATCCAGAATTCCACGCTGCAGAACCAGTTTGTGCTCCTGAACTATAACGGCGGTTGCTGTGGCCTCGCCGTCGAATACCGGCGCGTCGACCTTGGTGTGGTTCGTACCGAAAATCAGTTTCGCGTTGCGTTCATCCTGGCCAATCTGGGTACGTTTGGAAACTTGCGGCGCATGGACAAGGTTTTTTGATGGCCACCGAATCGGGAATTACGTTCGCTTCCATTCCGGAAATTGCACGCCTGTACCGCCAACGAAAGCTCGCGCCCGTGGAACTCACGCGGTTTTTGCTGGAACGGATCAAGAAACTGAATCCGCACTTGAATGCCTTCATCACCGTCAGTGAAGAGCTGGCGCTTCAGCAGGCTAAACGCGCGGAATCTGAACTCGTGAGCAAGCGAGCGAGTAAGTCGCGCCGCGACCGCGGACCACTTCATGGCATTCCTATTTCTCTGAAAGACAACATTTATACCGCCGAGGTGCGCACCACCGCAGGATCGCGTGTGCTGAAAGATTTCGTACCGCTGCGCGACGCTCCCATTGTCATTGCGCTGAAAGAAGCCGGCGCCGTGCTGCTTGGGAAAACGAATATGCACGAGTTCGCGTACGGCACCACCAGCAACAATCGGCACTACGGCGCGGTGCGAAATCCCTGGGATGTTTCGCGAATTGCGGGCGGGTCGAGCGGCGGTTCTGCCGCTGCGCTGGCTGCCGGGCTATGTTATGGCAGCATCGGAACAGACACTGGCGGCTCCATTCGCATACCCGCTTCGCTCTGTGGAGTCGTTGGTTTAAAACCGGGCCTGGGGCGTGTAAGCGCCGACGATGTGGTCGCGCTCTCGCCAACGCTCGATTTTGTTGGTCCGCTGGCAAGAAATGCTGAGGATGCCGCGCTGCTGCTTGAGGTCATTGGTGTTCGCGGAGAAGGAGAGCGACGCTTAGGCTTGGGGCGCTTAGCATCTTCGCGCGCGCATCGCCCTCGACTGGGCGTGCCAAAGGACTTTTTTCTGGAAGTGTTGAGTCCGGAAGTCGAACGCTCGTTTCAGGCAGCTCTCCGAATGCTGCAAAAGCACGGCGCGCGCTTGAAAGAGGTTTCGCTCCCGCTGGTGCGGGAAACCGAGGATGCGGGAAATCAAATCGCTTGGGCAGAAGCGACGCACTATCACCAGCAGGCAGGCTGGTATCCCGCTCACGCGGAAGAATACGACGAGGACGTCCGAAAGCGGCTCGAGATGGGCGCCAAAGTTCCTGCCGTCGTGTACATCCAGGCGTTGGAATTGCGTCGACAATTCATCGCGGCGTTCCACCTGCTCCTCAAGGAAGAAGAGCTCGACGCGCTGGTGGTTCCCACTACGCCAATCACCGCAACGCGCGTTGGCGAAGAGTCGGTCACGATCCACGGCAGCAACCATCCAGCGCGCGGCCTGCTGCTGCGATTGAATCGGCCCGCGAATCTCGCTGGAGTTCCGGCAATTTCGATGCCCTGCGGGCTCACGGGGAACGGCCTTCCTGTTGGACTGCAATTCATCGGTGCTGTGACAAAGGAGTCGCTGCTGCTCGAATTGGCGCGCAACTTTGAACGTAACTGCCCGCTCACCGCTCGGCCCGCTCTCGATTCTCTGAATTCCAACTGATTCGTTGTTCCTCGATTGTTGTTACGGCGTTCCTGCGGAAGGTTCGGCCGGCATCGGTACCGCGCGCGGACCACGCATCACCCAGTCTCCGATGAAATATCCGAGTGTGCCGGTAATGATCCCGGCGAAAATATCCGCCACATAGTGATAGCGACCCCAAATTGTCGACAGACACATCAGAAACACGCAAGGAGCCATCACCCAGAATAACCAGCGGCGGAATTTCCATGCTCCCCACAAAACCGCGATCGATCCGGCCACATGTTCCGAAGGAAACGCCGCGCCGCGCACCCGCCCATAGTGTTCAATGAAATTAATGGTTGCGGTAATCGGGCCCCCTTCGAGCGGTGCCTTCCACGAGCCGGCAAGCGAAAACCACGGGCTTTCCACGGGGAAAAACATGGCGATCATATAGCCGATGGAATAGCCGACCATCGAATAGGTCATAACCGACCAGTAGGCCCTCCAGTCTTTTTGGAAATACAGGATGCCGCCGAGAATCAGCAGGTACGTGAAATAGGTGAGGTATGCGAGCTGTATCAATTCGTTCCGCCCGGGAGTGGCAAATTGCTCCAGCCAGATAGTCGGCTGCACGCCCGTCAGCCAATGATCGAAGGCCAGCAACTTGGCGTCTTGCCAGCGGGGCGTGAAAAGGATCATTAGCTGCGCGAGTTCTTCAAAGCAGAACAGAAAAAACAAGTGCGGATACCAGTGCCGCCAGAAGCGCCACCACCGGGCGGAAAACGTTGCGCCATGCACGGCAGCGCGTGCAGCCGAGGGCGCCCACACTCGGCAGAGCGCCAGAATCACAACCACAACGAATGCACGAACCGCCAACAAGCGAACTGGATGTTGCAGATTCCGCGCGAACAGCACGATTACGAAACTTGAAGCCGCCAGGTACGTGAAGGCCATGCGTTCAAACGCGCCGCATGCCGCCCACGCGGCCGCCACCTGCTCTCCCATCGCTCGTCTGATTCGTGCGAAACTGAACTCACCGCCGGTTGGCAACGCGATTTCCTCTCCCATTCACCCCGGCACCAGCCAGGCTGATGCCATCTCCTTGCTGAATTGCCGAGCTTGTTTGCCGTTCATGCGTGGCTCTCCGTCCGTTGGATTTTCGATTCCACACGGGAAAAGCCCGGGGAGATCATAGTCTTCTGCCGGTGCCAGTGCCAAATGGGCCAGTCGCAGCGATTGGCGAGCGCGGCAAGGTCTCTGCCGGGGTTCACCACTTGCGGGCGGCCAGCGGCCGCGAGCATTGCGCGGTCGCCCAAGGAATTGCCGTAGGCATAGCACTGCGCGCAATCCATTTGCCTCTTCCGCACAAGCTGTTTGATGGCGCGGGATTTTTCCTCGCCCCGCATGGCTCGGTCGGCCACTCGTCCGGTCCAGTGTCCGCGCACTTCCACCAGCCGCGTGGCGCGAATCAACACATTGGTTTGCACGCCACGTACTTCCAGTTCGCACTCCAGCGCAGTGGCCGCGATTTGTGCCAGAACTTCCAATGTTCCGCTGAGCAGGACCACCGTGTGGCCTTGTCGCGCGTGCCAGGCAATCCGTTCGACGGCTTCTTCGTAGAAAGAAATCGTGCCCATCAATTCGAATACTCGGTCGGCGCCGACGCCCTGCAAATAACGCTTGTTGCCGCCACGCACCGCAGCGATTCCCTGCGGCAGCAATCGAATCGCTTCAGCCAGCCACGCCAGGTAATTCCACGCTGGAATCGCTCCGCTGTGCCGCAGCCCCGAGAAGAGCCTTTTCTCCAGCGACGGCTCCGGCATCAGTGTGCCGTCGATGTCGAAGAACGCCGCGACGGGGTTCGCTGTCAATTCCGTCATGCCGCCTCTCCTCGAGCCGGTTTCCGCGAACTCTTGCTGGCCAGGGCAGCAGACAGGAATTTCGAACCTTCCAGTAGAACGGGCAGGCCGCGAAGCACGCAAAAGAGCGCCCGTCAGCCAGGCAAGAGTCTGAGCGCCGCCGCGAATCGCGGCGTGCACATCGACGGTCAGCGGCCCAAGCAGCGTCACTGGCCCGCGCGTCAGAGCCAGCTCCAAACCCAGATAACAGAAGCAAACGCACTTCAGCGCCGCATACAGTCCACGACTCCACCGTGACGCCACCAGCGCTCGTCCCCACCAGGTCTGCAGCATGGCATTGGTACCCCACCCGGAATGCCCGGCTTTCAGCGCCAGTCCGCGCAGAAAATCCGTGGTCGCGCCGCGAGCGAAAAACAGCATGGGAAGCCACAGCGAAAACAGCCCGACCACCGCAAAATAGGTGAAGTACATGTTTTCGATGATGCGGTCGCCCAAGATGTCGATCTGAGCGCCGACCGGGGTAGCCATTTTCTTGCTGCGGGCGATGTGGCCATCGAGCGCATCCAAGGCGATCGACGCCACTGTCAAGACCACCGCCAGCAGGTTCAGCCAAGCGCCGTGTCCAAACAGGGTGATGGCGGCAAAGCCCACGGCCACACGCAGAAACGTTACTTTGTTTGGCGTCCAGGGCATCGCACCTTCCGGTTTGTTGCTGCCCCCTTAGAAGGGCAAGGGCCATGCCATTTGCAGCGGGAATAAGGTTTCTGTTTGCAGCGAGTTACCGACCTGAGAATTTAGTCGCACGAAAACACCGCCAGCCAGACACCTCAGCTGTCAACTTTATGTTGCCGCGCCAGCATTCCCTGGATTGCTCCCGTCTAACCAGACTTCGCGCCGCCTGTAACTTTTGCTGACACGGAGCGATCAGAACGGGAGGATCCGGGCCAACCTGCTGAGGCCCTGCTCGTTTTATGCGAGAATGGGTAGGGATGGCGGTCTTGCCCGTCTGGGAAAGCACTCAAATGTTCGCACTGGCCTTTGACCGAAACGTTGTCGCGGATGTGCCGCTCGCTGGAGCTTTTCTCGCGGGGCTCATCTCGTTCCTTTCTCCCTGCGTGCTTCCCCTTGTGCCCGGATATGTATCGATGCTTTCCGGCATCGGCGTCGAACAGCTTCGTCAAGGCGAACAGCCCAAATCGAATCTCTTCGCGTCGGCAATCGCGTTCGTCATCGGCTTCTCCGTGGTGTTCATCGGACTGGGCGCATCGGCGAGCGCGGTTGGCGGCTTCCTGAACCAAAATCGTTCCTTGCTCGCGCCGATTGCTGGCGCGTTGATCATTTTGTTTGGCCTGCACCTGCTCGGCGGCCTCATCAAGATGAACGTGCGAGCCGGCATCATCCTGGGCTGCGTGCTTGTCGCGATGGGCATCGCGTCGCTGGTGCACCACGGGCCACTGTTCCTGGGGCTTGGCGCCAGTCATTTCTTTTCCCTTTCGCTAATCGGATTCTTTGGCCCGCAACTCGCCCGCTGGCTCAATCAGGATGTTCGCTTGCGCAGCCAGGACACCAAGCCGGGAGCGGTCAGCGGCTTCTTCCTTGGTTTCGCGTTTGCCTTTGGCTGGACGCCGTGCATTGGGCCGATTCTCGGCACGGTTTTGGCACTAGCCGCCGCCAGTGATACGGTCGCTCGGGGCGTGCTGCTGTTGGCCGTCTATTCCGCCGGGCTGGCGGTTCCGTTTCTGCTCACCGCGCTGGGCCTCGGCCAGTTCATGCGCTTTTACAAGAACTTCCGCAAGTACCTGCACGCCGTCGAACTGGTTAGCGGCGTGTTATTGCTCTTCGTCGGTGGCCTGGTGTTCTTTAACCGGCTCACCTGGTTGACAGGCAAACTGACGTTTCTGAATCGCTTTAATATGTAAGAAAATCTTTGCTATGGTTAAGCCTCGATGAAGAAAATTGTAATTATCGTACTGACTGTTGCGGCGCTGATCGGCGTTACCGTCTATCTCGATCATGCCACCCGTCTCTCCACCAGCCATAAAGTGGCGCTGCGTGCCGATGCTCAGGAAAAGCCTGCGCCGGAAATGCGGTTGAAGGATCTGAACGGCAAAGAGGTAGCGCTTGCCGACTACAAGGGCAAGGTCGTGCTTCTGAACTTCTGGGCTACGTGGTGCGACCCGTGCCGCGTGGAGATCCCCTGGTTGATCGACTTGCAGGCAAAATATGCATCGCGGGGTTTCACCGTTGTGGGCGTGGCGATGGACGAAGAGGGCAAATCGGTTGTCGCTCCGTTCATCGACAAGGAACGCTTCGATGTGAGCGGCAAGCAATTGCCGATCGACTATCCCATTCTGCTCGGCGACGACGATGCCGGCGAAAAATTCGGCGGCATTCTTGGTTATCCGACCAGCTTTCTGATTTCGCGCGATGGCAAGCAAGTAATGAAAATCCAGGGACTCCGAAGCTACGACGAAATCGCGCAAGCGATTGAAGCGCAGCTATAGACAAGGTTAGCCCGCATGCTCTCTGAACACGACTTTCAAAAGAAGGCCGACGCGCTGTTCGAAGAACTGAAGAAGCGGTTGCTGCGCCTGGGCGACGAGCATGCCTTCGACGTTGAGGGCGAAAGCGGCAAGCTGGAAGTGATCTTCGAGGAACCGCAGCCCGCGAAATTTGTGGTTTCTCCGAACACGCCGATCCGCGAAATCTGGGTTTCCGCCCTTTCCACCAGCTTCAAACTGGCTTGGTCCGACGCCCGCAATGCGTTCATCCTGGACAAGACCGGCGAAGATTTGTTTGCCGTGATGAGCCGCGTAATTTCCGAGCAACTCGGCACCAAGGTGACAGCGTGAACCGGCCACTCGCCTCGTTTTTACTCGCTTTTGCCAGCGTTGCTCTTTTCGCTTCGCGGGTCGCCGCTCAGGCGCCGCCATCGGGCAAGGACGTGGTTGCTCCCACAGCGTACGTTTCCTTCGATCCTGTCGCCCGAGGCGCAGCGTTTCAGGTGGCCGTAATCATGAAGATTCGCCCGGGCTTTCATGTGAATGCGCGCGAAGTGACGGAAGACTATCTGATTCGCACCGACCTGCGCGCCGACGTTCCCGCGGGTTTCAAAGCGGGCGATGTGGTCTATCCCAAAGGCACGCTGCAGACATTCTCGTTTTCGAAAAACAAGCCATTGAACGTCTACACCGATTCGGTGACACTCTTCGTTCCGGTCACCGCGCTCTCCGAAGCGCCTGCCGGCACCCAGCACATGCCGATGAAGCTTCGCTACCAGGCCTGCAGCGCGGAAATCTGCCTTCCGCCGGTCACTTTGAACTTGGATGTGCCCCTGAATGTGACTGCAACTGCCGGCGCGGCGCGTCCCGCGCATCCGGAAATATTTTCCTCGCGCAAATAAATCTGTAGAATTTCCTGCTCCTCCGCCCAGAATGGAATTTACGTGACCGCGCAGGTTCGCTCCCGCAGACGATGGCCGATTGTCCTGGCGATTCTTGGCATCGTATTCGTTTGCCTGGCGTTATTTATTTATTCGCGCGCGCGCGACCTCGATGAAACCACGCGGGCCTGGGTCGTGGCGGAACTTTCGCGCCGTTTTCAAAGCACAGTAGAATTGCAATCGCTGAAAGTGCGCGTCTTGCCCATGGTATCGGTGAAAGGCGCGGGGCTCATCATCCACTTTCACAACCGGCTGGACGTTCCACCGATGTTCCAGATCAAGGAGTTTTCCTTCGATGTGGGCCTGATGAGCCTGATTCAGCCGCGGCACCACATCGCCAACGTCAATGTGAAGAACATGGTGATTACGATTCCGCCGCGTGAAAAAAAGCCCGACGCCGAAAAGCCTCATACCCCTCCACACGACCTCCCGCAACAAGTGGTTGTGGACCGCATCGATTGCGACGACACATTGCTTCTGATTCTCTCCAAAAAGCCAGGTAAGGATCCCCTCGATTTCGATATTCACGATCTGGTGCTCACCAGCGTTGGCGCCGGCCAACCCTTCAATTTTCACGGCAATCTCACCAACGCCAAACCGAAAGGTGAAATCGTTACCGTCGGGATGTTTGGCCCCTGGGACACCGAGGAGCCCGGCGATTCTCCCGTGTCTGGCAAGTACAATTTCACCAACGCGGATTTGGGGCCATTCCCGGGAATTCAAGGAATACTGTCCTCCACCGGCAAATACGATGGGCAGCTCAACAGCATCCATACGCAAGGTGAAACGGAAACGCCGGATTTTGCGCTTGATCCGGTGGGCCGCGCCGTGCCGTTGCACACCGAGTTTGACGCTACCGTCGATGGCACCGACGGCGATACCTATCTCCATCCCGTGACGGCCACGCTGGGGCATTCCGTGATTATTTCCAATGGCAGCGTGGTGCGCGTTCCGAGCAAGCAGGGCCACCTGATTACGCTCGACGTTGACGCGGCGAAAGCTCGGCTCGAGGATGTGCTCGCGCTCGCCGTGAAATCCGCAAAGCCACCCATGAGCGGGCCGATCAAGATTCACGCCAAGCTCGTGATTCCACCCGGTAAAGTAAAAACCATCGACAAGATGTTGCTCGACGGCGATTTCGACGCCGACAACGCAAGATTTGCCAGTTCTGAGGTGCGGCAGAAACTTGCCGCGCTCAGCCGCCACGGACTCGGCGAACCCAAAAACGAAGAGGCGGGCAGCGCTCTCTCTGACCTTAAAGGACACTTTCACCTGGAAAATGGAGTGCTTGCGTTCAAGGGTTTGAACTTCAGCGTGGAGGGCGCAGCGGTCGTGCTGGATGGCAGCTATAAAATTCGCGAAGGCGAACTTGATTTCAAAGGACAGCTGCGGTTACAGGCCACGCTGTCGCAAACCATGACCGGGGTTAAGTCGGTGCTTGCAAAACCGCTCGATCCGTTTTTCAAAAAAGAAGGCGCGGGCACCGTAATCCCCATCACGATCACCGGAACGCGCGACGAGCCGGTTTTTGCCGCCACTGTGTTTCACAAAACGTTTAAGAAAGAACTGAACCGCGAAGCACCCACAAAGCCATCATCAAAGTAATCCCGTGCATGTCCTATGCCAACCCTACTTCGCAAATTGGCTGAGCGCAGCCCGCAGCCTACCCACCACACGCTCCTGGCCCAGAACCGCCATCGTGTCGAACAGCGGAGGAGCCACAGCTTGCCCCACGATAGCCACGCGCGTCGCGTTGATCAGCAGTCCCGCCTTTACACCGCCCTCTTCCGCCACTTTTCTCGCCGTGTGATCGCAAGCATCATGGTTCCACTCGGGCAGCGCGGCTAGTGCGTCGGCGAGCTTTGCCAGCAACTCCGGCACTTTTTCGTCCTTCCAGAATTTTGCTTTCGCGGCCGGATCGATGTCAAACTCGTCGCTGAAAAATGCTCGCGACCAACTGGAAAAATCCGGCAGCAAACGGATTCGCGGACGCAGCAAATCCACCGTCTTTGCGAACCACTCGTGGCCGGCTCCTGAAGCCCACTCTTCTTTCCACAAACGGTCTTGTTTCAGTTGCGCTTCCACTTGCGGCAGCAACTCCTCGATGGGCAGCTTCTGCAGATACTGCTGGTTGAACCATTCCAGTTTGGCGCGGTCGAATACTCCATTCGTTCGGCTGACACCCTCCAGCGAAAACTTCTCCAGCAGCTCACTGGTGCGCAGAAATTCCTGATCGCCGCCCGGCGACCATCCCAGCAGCGCCAGAAAATTCCGGAACGCTTCGGGCAAAAATCCCTCGCGGCGATACATGTTCACATCCGTGGCCCCGTGCCGTTTCGAAAGCCGCGATTTGTCCGAACCCAAAATCAGCGGCACATGCGCGAACACCGGCGGCTCTTTCCCCATCGCGCGATACAGCAGCACCTGCTTTGGCGTGTTGGAGATATGGTCGGCGCCGCGAATCACGTGGGTAATGCGCATGTCGATGTCGTCGACCACCACGCTCATCTGGTACATGGCCTGGCCAAACTCTTCGCCCTCTTTGCCGGAACGCACCAGGACGAAATCTTCCATCTCGTCGTTGGAAAACTCGCGCTCCCCAAAAACGGCGTCGAAGAATTTCGTTGTTCCTCCGATGGGCACTTTGAAGCGAATCGCCGGCTTTGTGCCAGGCGTCGATGGCTTGCCGTCGCGGCACGAGCAGCGCACCACGCGTCGCACTTGCTGTTTTTCCGCGCCTTCTACCGCGTGATCGCCGCCCACATATTTTTCCGGCGGGCAATAGCACAAAAATGCGCTTCCGTTAGCCAGAAGCTTTCGTCCCGCTTCCTGATAAAGGGCGGTGCGTTGCGACTGGTAGAACGGGCCTTCGTCCCAATCCACGCCCAGCCATTTCAGGCCATCCACGATGCCTTCCACCAACTCAGGCTTGTTGCGCTCCGCATCGGTGTCCTCGATGCGCAGAATCATGGTGCCGCGCTCTTTGCGTGCGAATAGCCAGTTAAACAGCGCCGTGCGCGCGCCGCCCACATGCAAATAGCCGGTCGGCGACGGCGCAAATCGTACCCGCACCCCTCCGGCCTGTGTTGTGTTTGCTTCCGTCATAATTAGTCCCGTTTCGCAGTCATGATGTAATCCTTCAGTGTAGCGAACCCTCCCCAACCCCGTCCAACGACCGTGCTCGTGCATGCTGCCAGTTTCTGCGGGACGTGAGCTTCGACTATTCGCGACGTCCACCCCTTTCCCGGGTGCCCGGGCCCCTGCTACCTCTTACGCCACTAGTACTCGGGTAGGCTTGCGCGGTCTTTTTTCCCTGCCTCATAATCGCATGTGTTCTGTTCTGTGCGGTTTCGGAGACCGCGACAGGCTGGCGGGTGTGTTTTCGAGGGCCCCTAAAATTCAGCGTTTCTTGCGAATGCCCCAGCCATTCCTTTCGTGAAGTATCTGTAATTCCTCCGACGCGCATGCAGCGGCGCTCCTAAGCTCGGACATGGCTCAAAGCATCATCGCGCTCGGTTTGCTTCTCGCCACTCTTCTCGTCGGAGTGTTTTTTGCCTACATCTATTCGCTGAAGCGCCAGCCCTATCTATTGTTCTGGACCGCTGGCTGGGTGCTCTATGGCTTGCACTACCTTGGGCCGGGCGTTGCTCCGTGGTTCGCTTCCGCGTCATTCATCGTTGTTTTGAATCACACCCTGTTCGGCTTCGCCGGCATCTGCTTCTTCCTTGGCACGCAACTCTACATTCGCCAGCAGCTTTGGATTTTCCCCGCCATCGGCGCGGCGGTTGTACTCGTCCTTTGGTCGGCGGCGAATGGCCTGAATTACTTCTCCATCTCTTCCTACATTCCCGCTTCGCTCATTTTTGTTGGCGTGGGGTTCCTGTTCTGGCGGGAAAGCCAGCACCACGAAACGCTGGCCGACGGCCTGCTCAGCATCGCGTTCGTGGCCTGGGGGCTGATCTTCCTGGTATTCCCGTTTTTGCGGCTCGCGCCGGAAGACGCCGCGCAGGCCCTTCGCCCCATCTCGTCGATCCCCACCGCGTTCGTTTCCATGCTGCTGGTCATGGCGGTGTATGAAGAGGAAAAGCGTCGCGTAGAACGCAACATGCTGGCGCTCTCTAACCTAAACCTGGCCACTTCCAGTTTCGTAGGCGGAGAAATCCAGCGCATGCTCGCGCAAGCACTCGACCGTGTGCTCGGCGTAGTCCGCTTGCCCGCCGGGGCGCTGTTCCTTCACCATGGCGATCCCACCGGACCCACTTCGGTCGTATCGGCAGGTATTCCCGACGATTTCTGCCGCAAGGCCCAGGAAGAAGGACTCGACGATTACCTCGTCGGCCTCGTCTCTCGTCTGGGCGGACTGCTCGGATTCCGCGACCTGCGCGATGACAATCTCAGCGCATTGGAGCGCGACGAACCCATCCGCCGCTTCCGCGAACTGGCATTGCAGCAAGGCCTGCGCAGCGTGGTGGTAATCAGCCTCCAAGCCAAGGAGCAGGCATTCGGCTTGTTGTTGCTGGGCACGCCGGACAATCGCCGTTTCGCTCCTGCCGAACTGCGATTGCTTCTGGCGCTTGGCCACCAGATCGGCATGGCCGTCGAAAACAGTTTCCTGATTCAGCAAACCTCGCGCCGTTCCGAAGAACTGCACGTCTTGAACGAAATCGGCCGGGCGCTCAGCTCCACTCTGAATCGCGAGGATCTTCTGCGCCGCATCTGGGAAGAATTGCGGCGCTTGTTCGACGTCAAGAATCTTTACATTGCTTCACTCGACCCAGTCCGCGACGCCATCCAGTTCGAACTGGAAATGCTAGACAGCGTTCGCCAGCCCATCCGCTCGCGCCCCGCGGGCAATCACATCACGGAGTACATCCTGCGAACACGCCAACCAGTGCTGGTGCAGGAGAATTACACCACGGAGATCAAGAAGCTCGGCGTCGATCCGCTGCGCACCGGTGGCTCGTTCTGCGGCGTTCCGCTGGTGGCCTACGACCACGCCGTCGGCGCCCTGTGCATCTACTCCGACGAAGAACGTGCCTTCGATGAAGGCCATCTGGAACTGCTGCGCGTGCTTGCCAGCGAAGCGAGCATCGCCATTGAAAATGCGCGCCTGTTCCAGGAGGAACGCACCAAGGCCCGCCACCTGAGCTTGCTCAACCTGATTTCCCGTGATGCCATCGCCACTTTGAACCCGGATGAAGTGCTGGCCAAAATTACCGAGCAGCTAGAAAACGGACTCAGCTACGACCATATCGGCATCGCGCTGCTCGACTACACCACCCGCGAACTCGTGGTGCAGGCGGAAAGTGGCAAGCGTCGTGGAGCACTGGGCAACCGCCTGCCTCTGGATGCCGGCCTCGTTGGACAGGTAGCGCGCACCGGCAAGCCTGCGACCTATCGCTCGCTACCCACCACGCAAAGTGGCCCTAAGCCCGTGCTGCCGGATAGCCAGACGGCCATGGCTTTGCCGATCTTCTACGCCGACCATTTGCATGGCGTCCTGTATGTCGAGACAGTGCAACGCGTGGATTTTTCCGAAGAAGAATCGCTGCTGCTGCACACACTGGCCGATTTGATTTCCGGCGCGCTTCACAATGCCCTGACCTTCCAGAAGGCCCAGGAACAAGCCATCACCGATGGTCTGACCGGCGTAAAGACGCACCGCTTCTTTATGGAAGCGCTCTCTTCAGAGTGGAAACGTTCTTCGCGCGCGGGCCGGTCGTTCGCGCTCGTCCTGATGGACCTGGACCGCTTCAAGTTTGTGAACGACTTTTACGGGCACCTGGAAGGTGACCTGGTGCTGCAGCGTGTAGGCCAAATCCTCGAAACCAATTGCCGGCGGTCCGATGTCGTCGCGCGCTATGGCGGCGACGAATTCGTCATCCTGATGCCCGAAACAACCATGGAGCAAGCCCGCCAGCTTGCTGCTAAACTGCGCGGCTGGGTATCCGCCGATCCCCTGCTTCGCGAGAAAAACATCAGCGCCAGCTTCGGTATCGCGTGTTACCCCTTGCACGGCTCTTCGCCGCAGGAATTGATTCAGGTCGCGGACGCCTCGATGTACCTTTCCAAGCATCAGGGCGGGAACACCGTGTCCACCGCCGACCACGTCGATCCCAACGAAGCGCGCCGCTGGAAACGCGATGTCCTCGAAGCCTATCTCGGCGTCACGCTAAAACGACTCTTCGCCACCGGCCCTGAAGCCTTCGAAGAAATCTATCAACGCTTACGCCAGTTCACCGATTCCTTGCCCGAAACGGAAATCGCCGGCACTCCTCAGGATCCCACCTCCGTGCCGCAGTCCATCCTCGATACCGTCACGTCCCTTGCTTACGCCATCGATGCGAAGGATCAATACACGCATGGCCACTCGCAAAAGGTTTCCGCTTACGCCGCGCTGCTCGCCGAAGCTCTGGGAATGACTGAGCCAGAAGTCGAAGAGATTCGCCTCGCCGCGGTGCTGCACGACGTCGGCAAGGTCGGCATTCCCGAGAGCATCCTGAACAAAAGCGGCCCGCTGAATCCCGAAGAATGGGACGTGATGAAAACACACGTGGTCTTCGGAGGCAAAATCCTGGAGCCGCTGGTTCCGCTGGCACGCATCCGGGAAATGGTCCTTCACCACCACGAGTTCTTCGATGGTTCCGGTTATCCCAACGGCCTGACCGGCGAAACGATTCCCCTGGGTGCGCGCATCATTACCATCGCCGATTCCTACGACACCATCACCAGCGATCGCAGCTACAAGAAAGGCCGCACCGCCGAGCAAGCCCTCTCGGAGCTGGAACGTTGCGCCAACACCCAGTTCGATGGGCGCCTGGTGGCCGCGTTCGTTCGAGCCATGCGCCAGCTTCCCAATCCCATCATTGAAGTAACGTCGCTAATCTCACGGAATAATTGACCCACATTGGAACGCCGCGGCGGATTCGGAAGCGTTTTCCGCAGTATTGTTTGCCCGTCACACGGCTTGGTGCCCACGGTTACAGACACCCTGTTCAATGCCGACGATAGTGCGTTCACCCTTAGAGCGCTCTTAGGATTTCTGCTGGGGGTTCTCCCGTGAACAAGCCTTTTGCCTCGACCTACGACGTCCTCCGTCAACATGGTGTGGATCGCCGCGACTTCCTTCGCTTCTGCGTTACCACCGCCGCTGCCATGGGGCTGGAAGCTTCTGTAGTGCCCCGGGTCGTCTCTGCCATGGAGAATAAGCCGCGGATTCCCGTGCTGTGGCTGCATGGGCTGGAGTGCACGTGCTGTAGCGAGTCCTTCATCCGTTCGTCCCATCCCATCACCCAAGACGTCATCCTGAACATGATCTCGCTCGACTACGATGACACGCTGCAGGCGGCGGCAGGCTTTCAGGCGGAAGAAATTCGCCAGAACATGGTGAAAAATCATCCGGGCGGGTACCTGCTCGCCGTGGAAGGCAATGCTCCGACGAATGACGGCGGAGTGTACTGCACCATCGGAGGCCAAACGTTCGAGAACATTCTCCGGGAGACGGCGGCTCACGCGAAAGCCATCGTGGCGTGGGGCTCCTGCGCATCCACGGGCTGCGTGCAAACGGCGCATCCGAATCCTACCGGCGCGAAGCCAATCCATCAACTCATCACCGATAAGCCCATCATCAATGTTCCCGGCTGCCCGCCAATCGCCGAGGTCATGACTGGGGTTCTTACCTACATCCTCACGTTCGACGCGTTGCCGGAACTCGATCGCGTTGGCCGGCCAAAAATGTTTTATGGTCAGCGCATTCATGACAAATGCTACCGCCGCGCGTTCTTCGATGCCGGCCAGTTCGTCGAGGCGTGGGATGACGATGGAGCGCGCAAGGGCTGGTGCCTGTACAAGATGGGCTGCCGCGGGCCAACAACCTACAATTCATGTTCGACCGTGAAGTGGAACAACGGCGTTTCCTTCCCCATCGGCTCCGGCCACCCCTGCATTGGCTGCAGCGAAGCCGGCTTCTGGGACAACGGCCCGTTTTATCAGCGGCTTTCCAGCGTCGTAGTTCCCGGAATCGACGCGACACCCGACAAAATCGGCGCGGTTCTGGGCACGGCTGCGGTGGTCGGGGTGGGAGCCCATCTGGTCTCCACGATCGTCCGCCAAACCTCCAAGCCAATACCGGCGGAGGACGTACCGCCGCCATCGAAGGGCGAGTAGGAACACACTATGACGACTCGAATCGTTGTTGATCCGGTGACGCGCATTGAAGGCCACCTGCGGATCGAAGCGACGTTGAACGACAGCAACCATGTCGGCGACGCCATGTCTTCCGGAACCATGTGGCGCGGGTTGGAGGTCATTCTGCAAGGTCGCGACCCGCGCGATGCCTGGGCGTTCTGCGAACGTATCTGCGGTGTCTGCACCACGGTGCACGCGCTGGCTTCGGTGCGTTCCGTGGAAAACGCGCTGGACATTAAGGTCCCCACCAATGCGCAGATCATCCGCAACATCATGTTCCTCACGCAAATGGTGCAGGACCACGTGGTGCACTTCTATCATTTGCATGCACTGGATTGGGTCGACGTCGTCTCCGCCCTGAAAGCGGATCCTGCTCAAACCTCGGCTCTCGCTCAGAAAATCTCCCCGAACTCCCCCATCACCGGCGTCGGCTACTTTAAAGACACCGCCGCCACCCTGAAAAAGTATGTGGATTCCGGCCAACTGGGCATTTTCGCCAACGCTTACTGGGGGCATCCGGCATACAAGCTTCCACCGGAGGCTAACCTTCTGGCCGTTGCTCATTATCTGGAAGCGCTGAAGTGGCAGAAGGAACTGGTGAAGATCCAGACAATCTTCGGTGGGAAGAATCCCCACCCCAATTATCTGGTCGGGGGAATGGCTTCGCCCATCGCGCTGCAAAGTGACAACGCCATCAACATCGAACGCCTGAACGTCATCAAGGATCTGATTGCGCAAGCCAACGACTTCGTTAATCAGATTTACATCCCCGACCTTCTCGCTATTGCTTCGTTCTATCCCGAATGGACGCAAATCGGGGGCGGCCTGGGTAATTACCTCACCTACGGAGATATTCCGCAGGCAGGCATCGGCGATGTGGGCGGCTTCCGAATTCCGCGTGGCGCGATCCTGAACAAGAATTTAGCGGAAGTTCTGCCGGTGGACCCGGGCGACGTCAACCAGATTCAAGAGCAAGTCGCCCATTCCTGGTACGAATACACCGAAGGCAAGACGTCTCTGCATCCCTGGGAGGGCCAGACCAATCCCAAGTACGCCGGGCCCAAGCCACCTTTCACGCAACTGGATGAAACCGCAAAATACTCCTGGCTGAAAGCGCCGCGTTGGAAGGGCAATGCCATGGAAGTCGGCCCGCTGTCGCGCATGTTGGTCGGGTATGCCAGTGGCAAAACGGAATATAAAGATGTGGTCAACGCAGCGCTCGGCGCGCTGAAGGTACCTCCAACGGCCCTGTTCTCCACGCTTGGGCGTACCGCCGCGCGGGGATTGGAAACGCAACTCTCCGTGAAATGGTTAATGGACGAATACAACCGCTTGATTGCCAATCTGAAAGCCGGCGATTCCACCACCGCCGACAACACCAGGTGGTATCCATCGAGCTGGCCAGCCGAAGCAAAGGGTTACGGCTTCACCGAAGCCCCGCGCGGCGCGCTTTGCCACTGGATTCACATCAAGGACGGTAAAATCGCCAACTACCAGATCGTTGTGCCTTCCACATGGAATGCATCGCCGCGCGACGAAAAAGGCCAGCTCGGGGCTTACGAATCCGCGCTTCTTGGCACGCCCCTCGCCAATTCCAAACAGCCTCTGGAAATCTTGCGCACCATTCATTCGTTTGATCCTTGCCTGGCTTGCGCGGCTCATGTGCTCGGCAAGGATGGCCGTGTTTTATCCGAAGTGCACGTGCGCGTGTAGGAGGCGGCGATGGCAAAAGTAATCCAGCCGTTCAATCCAAGCGATGTCGTCGCCCATCCCGAAAATTATTTTCGGCGCGCCTATATCTGGCAATTGCCCGTGCGCATCACGCACTGGGTCAACGCGCTCTGTATCACCACGCTGTTCCTCACCGGCCTGTACATTGGCAGGCCGATTCTCACTTCCAGCGGAGAGCCCGCCAACCACTTCCTGATGGGACGCATTCGTGAAGTCCATTTCGCTGCGGGAATCATCTTTGTGATCAGCTTCTTGGTCCGCATCTACTGGTTCTGGGCGGGAAACAACTACTCTCGCTCAGGTTTTCCCATGGTGTGGCGCGTCGATTGGTGGCGCGACCTTTACCAGCAGTCCACCGATTATCTCCGCCTCGAACGCGGCCACGTTCACCTCGGTCACAATGCCCTCGGTGGCTCCGCCTACACATTCTTTGTGATTTTGTTGGGATGGGTGCAGATTTTCACTGGCCTCGCTCTCTATTCCGAAGTGAATCCCGGTGGCACCCTCAACAAGATGTTTGGCTGGGTGATTCCGCTGCTCGGCAATTCCTACAACACCCACATGATTCATCACCTCGCAGCCTGGTCGTTCCCGATTTTTGCGCTGCTGCACATTTACATCGTAATGTACGACTCCACGCAGTATGGCAACGGCCTGATCACGTCCATCATTTCCGGTTACAAGTTCTATCGCAAGGGGGATATCCGCAACGATGAATGGATATCTTGATTTCTTGCGAGACCGCGAACCGGCTCCCGTGCTCGTTCTCGGATTGGGCAACACCCTGCTCACTGACGATGGCGTGGGCCCCGCGCTGGTTCAACATTTTGCCGGAAGCGAAGACCAATGGAACGGTCAGGTGGAATTTGTTGACGGCGGAACCCAGGGACTGGCCCTGTTGGGTCAATTCGCCGGACGCCGCGCCCTCATTATCCTCGATGCCCTTGTCACCGGAGCTGCTCCCGGTACCATTCATCGTTTCACCCTGCCCGAACTGCGCACTGTTACTCCGGTTCGCGGCGCCTCCGCCCACGAAGGAAATGCCGGGGAGCTCCTGAATGCCGCGGAGCTCCTCGGCGAGCTGCCCGACCGCCTCTTTGTTGTCGCCGTGGAGCCGCAGGAAATCCGCACCGGCTTCGGCCTCAGTACTTCCGTTAAAGAAGCCCTGCCCGACGCTGCTCTCGAGGTCAGTCACCTGCTCACCCAGCTCTGCTGATTCTCCCGCTATCTTGAAGCTCGAAGCTGTCAGCGTTCTGGCCTTTTTCCTGTGGCATGCCCACATAGGTTGTGGCATTCTGATGTGGCCATCACACAGGAGCGCCTATGCCCGAATCCAAGCTTGACCTGCTGCAGGGCACGCTGGACCTCATGGTTCTGCAAACACTCGCGGCTTTGGGACCCTTGCACGGCTATGGCATCGCACGACGCATCGAGCAAGTCAGCGGCAACGCTGTGCTGCTGAATCAGGGCACGATTTACGCCTCGCTCGTCAGGCTGCAGCAGCGCGGCTGGATTTCCGCTGAATGGGGCACCTCGTCGAACAACCGCAAAGCCAAGTTTTATTCGCTCACCAAAAAGGGCCGCAAGCAGCTTTCGGAAGATACCGCCTACTGGCAGAGACTCTCCGGCGTGATGGGCCGTGTGCTCTCAATGGCGCAAGATGGAGACCCGCAATGAATGACTGGATCCGGCAATCGTTCCACCGTATCCGCTCTTTCTTCCTGAAACCGCAACTCGATCAGGAACTCGACGCCGAAATGGCCGGCCACCTGGAGCTTGCCATCGAAGAGAACCTGCAGCGCGGCATGTCTCCGGAACAAGCGCGCCGTCAGGCCCTGTTAGGATTCGGAGGCACGGAACAAGCCAAGGAGCGTCATCGCGAAACGCGTTCGCTGCCGACCCTTGAGATATTTTCACAAGACTTGCGCTACACATTGCGCACGCTGCGCCGCGACCGCGTCTTCGCTGCAATCGCCATCTTGATTCTGGCACTCGGCATCGGTGCCAACATTGCCGTTTTCAGCGTGGTCGACACGATTCTGTTGCGCCCTCTTCCCTTTCCCGATTCTCAACAGTTGACGTGGTTCGCTGGCTCGCACGGACAAGGTCCGCTTTCTGGCATCACCTACAATGTTGGCTCTTACGAGGAGTTCCGCCGTCATAATCAGTCGTTTCAGGAAGTCACCGCCTTCCAGCCTTTCTGGGGCAGCTCGGAATTCAACATGACCGGGCATGGCGAGCCGCAACACCTGCAAGCCGTCATGGTCGCGGACAACTTTTTCCGAACACTCGGCGTGCAACCTGCTCTCGGCCGGATTTTTCTTCCAACAGAATGCCTAAAGAATGCGGCGCCCACGGTTCTTCTGACGCATGCCTTCTGGCAGCAGCAGTTCGGCGCGGATCCTGCCATTGTCGGACAATCGATCACTCTCGATAACAAGGCCGCGACGGTGGTTGGAGTGCTCCCGTCCTCGTTCGACTTTCCTTCTGTTTTCTGGCCCGGTCTGCGCGCGGATATTTTCATCCCGGCAGTCATGGATGACATCAGGGATTGGGGAAATACACTGGTGATTCTTGGCCGCCTTAAGCCTGGCGTGTCTCTGCCGCAGGCGCAAGCGGAAGCGAATGTGCTCCTCCCGCAACTCAAAGCGGCGCACTCCGAATGGTTCATGGAATACACCGCTGATCTGACTTCGCTGAAAGACTATGTCAGCGGAAAACTGCGGCGCTCATTAATCGTACTGTGGTGCGCCGTCGGCATGATCCTTCTGATTGTGTGCGTGAATCTTTCTAATTTGTTGCTCGCGCGGCTCGCCTCACGAAACAAGGAGTTCGCGGTACGCAATGCCCTCGGAGCAAGCCGCGGCCGCCTGATCCGCCAATTACTCACGGAAAGTCTGGTGCTGTCTTGTGCAGGCGCGTTGCTTGGCGTGGGCTTGGCCTTCGCGGTCACTTATTATCTGGCGCACCAGGGATCAATCGTGCTCCCGTTGCTCAGTAGCGTGCGAGTTGACGGCACCGCCCTGGCATGGACAATGGCCATCACTCTGGCGGTTGGTGTTCTTTTCGGCATCGCACCGGGCCTCATTCTGTCCGGTGCCAACGTTCAGGAAAATCTCAAAGACGCAGGCCGTGGATTAAGCGAAGGCAGAAAGCATGATCTGATGCGCTCCGGCCTGGTCGTATCCGAGGTGGCACTATCTCTTGTTTTGCTCGTCGGCGCAGGACTGCTCATGCGCAGTTTTCTTCGCATCCTTGATGTTGAACTTGGCTTTCAGCCCAGCCACGCTGCCGCAATCGCCATTAACTATGACGATGGAAACGACAGCGTAAAACGCGGAGTCATCTTGCAGGAAATTCTGCGGCAAGTGAAGGCGCTTCCCGGCATCGAATCTGCCGGCGTCGCGGACATGCTGCCGCTGGACCGCAATCGCAGCTGGGGCTTGCTGAATCCGTCGCACCCGTACGCCAAGGATGAGGATTTGAGCGCCATCGTGCGCATCGTCACTCCCGGCTATCTGGATGCAATGGGCATCCGTCTGATCGACGGCCGCGACTTTTCCTGGCAAGATGCCGCGAACAAAGAAGGCGTTGTAATCATCAATGAAACCGCCGCTCGCCGGCACTGGCCTGGCGAGAGTCCCATTGGGCGGCCGGCACGCGGGATGGGCAAGGACCCAGACCGAGTGATTGGCGTTGTCTCCGACGTGCGCGTCAGTAGCCTGGAAACCTCGCCGGGCTCGGAAATGTATCTGCTCGTTACGGAAGCGTCTCCGGAAGGTTCGGAGCTTGTGGTGCGCAGCAAACTCCGTCCGGACGTGCTTACGCCGATGGTGATGAGCACTCTTCGCAATCTGAATCCCGCGCAGCCTGCCACGGCCTTCCGGCCTGTGCAGACGCTGGTGGACCATTCCGTGTCGCCACGACGCTTCTTTGTCATGCTGGTGTCGATTTTCGCAGGTCTTGGCCTGGTTCTTGCGGCACTCGGCATCTATGGCGTCATTTCGTATTCCGTCACGCGGCAGACACAAGAGATAGGAATCCGCATGGCTCTGGGAGCTACCGCCGGGCATGTGCTCTTTGGAGTTCTCTCAAAAACGATGCGGCTCGCCACGCTGGGAATCGTCTTTGGCGCAATTGCATCCTTCGCCGTCGCCCGCTGGATCTCCTCTCTGTTATTCCACACAGAACCAGCCGATCCCGTCACCTTCCTGATCATGATGCTTTTGCTGATAGCGGTTGCCTGTGCCGCCGGCTTTTTCCCTGCGCGCCGTGCCTCCAGCATTGACCCCATGGTTGCGCTACGCAACGACTGACAACGCCCGCAAACTGGCATTTCCGAAGAGCCCCATTTTATGCCATGATACTTTCCCAGCATGGCCCAAGCTTTCCGCGTAAGACCGCCCACTGACAGAGAGAGGCAATGTGAAGAAGTTTGTTCTCGCATTTACGTTCACCGTTCTGCTGGGCAACTCGCAGACATTCGCCGATACGCAAACTTTTAATGCCTATGGCACGAAGACCGACGCGGGCAAAGCGGCGTTGAATGTCGGCACTTCGCTGGCTTTTCCCGGCTTTACCCTGGATACCAGCGGCTTTTCCCTGCAGCTTGACCCCCCTGGCTGGTACGGCGCCCCAAATTATGAATTGCTCGGAAATCAAGGCGATCTGACTATCGATTTCACTGTTCCGCAAACTTCGTTTTCCATCAGGCTGCGCGATTTCAAAGGCTTCCGAGGAACCGAAACCATCACCGTATTCGGCGTCGACGACACCACGGTCCTGTCCACCTACACCGTCGGAATGAATGGCTCCATCACCACTTCCACAGACTCAGGCGAGAGCGCTCCCATCGGCGATGTGAATTTGGCTGAGATTTCCGGCCAGTTCTGGACGGGTGCGCTGCAAAGCGTCACCTTTTCTAACTCGGTCCCCACGCCCGAGCCCGGCTCGCTATCTCTGTTGGCTATCGGCGTTTTCGGACTGGCCGGCATGATGCGCCGCAAACTGATTCAGTAATTCGTTTACAAGTACCATCGGTGCCCGACAAAATGGGGCGTTGGACTGCGCTTTATCACCTTTAAAGGATTCGCTCATGGAAACAGCAACGATTCAGTGGACCGGCGAACAGAAATTCCTGGCAACCAGTCCGTCCGGCCACGCCGTCCCGTTCGACTCCGATCGCGAGTCCAACAAGGCGGCTGGCCCGATGGAGATGGTGCTGATGGCGCTGGGTGCCTGCACCGCCACGGACATCGTTATCATCCTTCTAAAGAAGCGGCAGAAGCTTCAGTCGCTGGAGGTCATCTGCTCGGGCGAACGCGCTGCGCAGGCCCCCAGAGTGTGGACCAAGCTGGAAATTGTGTACCGGCTGCGAGGCGCGCTGGACGAAAATGCCGTAAAACACGCCATCGCGCTCAGCGAGGAGAAATATTGCTCGGTCGAGGCCATGCTGAAGAAAACGGCCAAGATCACGCTGCGCTACGAAATACTTCCCCCGGTGTGAATCGCCACCACGCTTGTTTCTGGCAAACCGCATCGCATACAATCAGCATTTACGCTCAGGCATTAAGAATCAACAAGGAGAATCATGTCTCGCCGCATCGCCGCAAAAATTACGGGTGTAGCCGGATACGTGCCGCCGCGCGTGCTGACCAATGCTGACCTGGAGAAGATGGTCGATACCAACGACCAGTGGATCATGGAGCGCGTGGGTATTCGCGAGCGGCATCTCGCGGACAAAGGCGTGGCCGCCAGCGACCTTGCGGTTCAAGCGGTGAAGAAATTGCTGGCCGCTCATCCTTTTGATTTGCAGTCCGTGGACCTGATCGTCGTGGGCACTGTGACGCCCGATATGATGTATCCGTCCACGGCGTGTTTGGTTCAGCACAAACTGGGAATCGAGAATACCTGGGGATTCGACGTTTCCGCGGGTTGTTCCGGCTTTCTCTACGCGCTGAATGCCGGAACCAAGTTCGTTGAATCGGGTCAATACAAGAAAGTCTTGGTGATCGGTTCTGATGTCAATTCATCCATGACGGATTACACCGATCGCGCGGTTTGCATTATTTTTGGCGATGGCGCCGGTGCCGTTATGCTCGAGCCCGCAACCGACGGCGACGGCGGCATCATCGACCATGTCGCACAGATCGAAGGCTCGGGCGGCCAGTTCCTGTACATGCCAGGCGGAGGCAGTTTGAACCCCACCACGCACGCCACCGTCGATCAGAAGATGCACTACATCCATCAGGATGGAAAAAATGTTTTCAAATACGCCGTGAAAAAAATGGCCGAGATGACCGAACGCGTCCTGGCCAGGAACGGAATGACCGGCAAAGATGTGGATTGCTTTATCGCCCATCAGGCCAACAAGCGCATCATCACGGCTACGGCCGAACGACTGGGAATGCCGCTGGAAAAAGTGATCATCAATATCGAAAGCTTCGGCAATACCACCGCCGGCACTATTCCCTTGGCAATGCAGACGGCGCTCGAAGAGAAGAAATTGAAGAAGGGTGACGTGGTGTTGCTCGCCGCCGTGGGCGCCGGTTTCACCTCGGGCGCGACGCTGTTAAGGTGGTCCTACTAATCCTACGCCGCATGCAAAAAATCAACGCGGAAAACGCCAAAGCGAAGTTCTCTTTAGTCTTAAATCTAGCGCTGGCTTTCATGCCAGCTCTTAATAGCGCGTCCGAACCCGCCAACCGCGGTCTAATCACAAGTTACGAATCACCAGTCACAAATCACTCTGTATCTATGGAATTAAAACACCCGGAGAAGCACACCTAGCAGGACCGAATCGAAGCTGCCTGCTCGAGATTGGCTTGCAACCTGCGGTCGATTTGCACCGCTGCATAGCGCGCGCAAAGAGCCATTTCTCGTTCGCCCCAGCTCATAAAAGCAGGTGACATTCTGCCGAAGAGAGCGTCTGCTTTGCGGACCACCGCAAAGTACAAACTGACCAGGCCCAGCCCGCTTCCTCCACTCTTCAGCTCGGGAGTGAGATCGTAAAGACCCGCGAGCCTGCGGAAGTCCGCGCCACGCAATTCCCCTTCATCCGCGTGAGCCGCTTCCAGCACCTGGTTTGAAACAGGCAGGGAGGCAACGCCGGTCAGTACCGCTCGCCAGTAATAGATGGCGAACTGAAACATTGCCACAATCGCGATGGCTAGTATCATGGTGGCGAACATCCCTCAGCCTCCGCACACAGTATTGCGTTCCCAACCTGCTCAGCCAATAGCCCGCCCGTACCACCTGGCATGGTCCTTCCCGGCATAACTGTTTCGGCATCATCCGGTTCCCCTTGTCGAAAGAGCCTGCGCTGGCTTATGCTGCAGCGCATTCCGCGTCCCAAGGAAAAACCTATGAATCGAACTATCCGCCTGACTTTTCTTGCGCTTACGATGGGCCTCACGCTGCTTGCCATAGATGCGAATCGCGGCTCCGCAACCCAGCCAGCGACACCTTTGCAAGAGGCAGCCATCAAAGGAGTACTCGACCGCCAGCAAACCGCCTGGAATCAGGGAGATGTGGAAACCTTTATGCGGGGCTATTGGAATTCCCCCGAGCTCACCTTTGCCGGCGCCACTGGCATCACGCGCGGCTACGCTCCGGTCTCCGCCCATTACAAGCAGAGCTATCCCGACAGGGCCGCCATGGGCCATCTGGACTTCACCGACCTCGAAGTTCTTTCGCTTGGGGATAACGCGGCGCTGGTCCTCGGCAAGTGGCATCTCACCCGCGACGGCGGGAATGTCGGCGGGGTGTTCAGTTTAGTATTCCAGAAATTTCCCGATGGCTGGAAAATCGTCCACGACCACACCAGCCAGTCGGCTCCAGCGAAGCCCTAGCCGATTCGCGTCGCAGTCTTTACAGAATCTCTAGAATTTCTTCGTAACGCTTGAAGGGAGGAATCAGGTACGCGCCCGCCAGTTCGGTGCGCGCCCACGCCAGCATTTCTTTCGCAACCTCAAACCCGCGTTCTCGCGCCGAAACACCCGCTGCTTCCATGGACTTGAGCAACGGATCCGGAATCATGATGCCCGGCACTTCATTGTTCAGCCGCAGTGCTTGCTTGTAGCTGTTCAGCGGCCACACACCAATCAAAACCGGAATCGCGGGCTTGCCGCCCAGCTTTTTCAGGAACGCATGCCAGTGTTCCGGATCGAACAACGGCTGCGTCATGGCGAAGTGTGCGCCCGCTTCCACTTTCGCGTGAAAGCGCGCGATCTCATTGTCGAGATCGTCGGCGACGGGATTCAATGCCACGCCAATCGTAAAATTCGTCTGCCCACCCAACGTTTTCCCGGCCCAGTCCGTGCCCTGATTCAAGCGACTGAGAATTTTCACCAAGCCGACGGAATCCACCTCGTACACGCCGCTGGTTTCCGGATAATCGCCTACCGAAGGCGGATCACCGGTAATTCCTAGAACGTTGCGCACGCCGCCAACCGTCCACGCGCCAAGCAGCATCGCCTGCAGACCAATGATGTTCTGGTCGCGCGTGGTCAGATGCGGTACGGTTTCGACGCCGCGCGCTTCCAAAGCGCCTGCCACGATCAAGGCGTCCATTCCAACGCGAGCCATCGCGCCGCTGTTGATGTCGATGCAATCCACCTTGCCCGAGGCCATCACCTTATCGACTTGCTCGTAGATGCGGTCCAGCGCAATTCCCTTTGGCGGGTCAATCTCCACGCAAACCGCGAACTCCTTTTTCTGAAGCTTCTTCCAGAATTTGCTCTCCGGTTCCTTCTGCTGCACAGGGACCATCGGCTGTTTCACGGTGACAACCGTGCCCGCGTGATGTGCATGCCCGGGCTTCAGCGCTTTCACCTGATTCGCCATCGCTCGAATGTGCGCCGGCGTAGTCCCGCAACAGCCACCCAGAATGCGTACGCCTGCTTCCGCAGCTTCGCGCGCGAACAGCGCAAAATATTCCGGCGACGACTTGGGGTAAACGATGCGATCGCCTTCTTTTTTCGGGAAGCCCGCATTCGGCATGCCGCTTACACACACTCCATCCACGCTGGCCAGCTCCCTCAGAATCGGCAACAACGATTGCGGGCCCAATGTGCAATTCGCCCCGATCACTTGCACGTTTTTATCCTTCAGCATGGTGGCCGCAAGGAACGGGTTCACATCCCCGTAGGTGGTGCCTTCCTCGGAGTACGTCAACTGCGCCACAATCGGCAGGCCAGAGAACGAGCGGATCGCGTCAATCGCCAGCATCAACTCATCCACATACGAGAATGTTTCCAGGATGAAGAAATCGACGCCGCGTTCTTCGAGTGCCAGCGCTTGCTCGTGAAAAACGTCGATGATTTCGTCGGGTTCGGGATGGCGCGCCTGCACCCCAATGCCCAACGGACCAATGGAGCCGGCTATGAGCACTTCGCGAGCTGCGGATTCTCGCGCTTCACGGGCGATCTTCACACCGCGGCTGTTCAAGCGCTGCACATCGTCGCCAAGGCCAATGGGAGCAAGCTTGAAGCGGTTCGCGCCAAATGTATTCGTCTCGATGATCTGCGCGCCCGCTTCAATGTACGCCTGATGCACACGAAAAACGGCTTCCGGCTCCGTGGTGTTCAACTCATCAAAGCAGCGCACTGCGCCAACGGTTTCGTGCAACAGCGAACCCATTGCTCCATCCGCAATTAGAATGGAGTCCTTCAGCCGGTCGTTGAAATCCTTTATCTTCACTGGTTGTTGTCCTGTGCTCCGCAGCCGCGTAGAGCGCAGACGCGGCTAGCGTTTTTGTTCCATCAGACTGGCCACCGTGCTCATCAAGTCGTATTTGGTGAGAATTTCAAATTTGCCGTCACCCATGTCCACAAATACGGCCGGATTTTCGTGGCTCAGAATATAAGTTACGCGCTCGACTTTGGCGTTCTTGGGTATCGAAGGCAGCGGCTTGCTCATTACCTCGCGCACCACCAATTTGCGCAGGTCCTTGCCTTGTAACGCCAACGTCAGAATCTGATCTTCATACACCGTGCCGATGGGCACATTCTCTTCAAATACCGGGATTTGCGAAATGTCCTGTTCCTGCATCGTTTTCAATGCATGGAACACGGTCTGGTACGGCCTCACAATCACCAATTCGCGAACTTTGCCCGACTGCTTCTTGGCCTGCACCACTTCGGCGGCAGTGATCGGCACGCTCGATTCCACGTACCCCCGTTCGCGCATCCACTCTTCGTTGTAAACCTTACTCAAGTAGCGCATCCCCGTGTCGGGCAGCAGCGCCACAATATAATCGTTCGGCCCCAGTTCTTTCGCCAGGCGTAGCGCGCCGGAAAGGCATCCGCCGCCGGACCCTCCGGTGAACAGTCCGTCCAACTTCGCCAGTCGCCGCGCCACCACGAAGCACTCTTCGTCGTTCACCTGAATCACATCGTCGAGAATTTTCATGTCCATGGTTGTGGGGAAGAAATCCTCGCCGATGCCCTCGACCACGTATGTCCGCGCCTTGGCGATCTTTCCGGTTTTGTGGAAGTCGTAGTACAGCGAGCCTTCCGGATCCACGCCGATGATTTTGACCCTGGGATTCTTTTCTTTCAGGAATTTACCCACCCCGCTGATCGTGCCGCCAGTGCCCATGCCGCAGACAAAATGTGTGATTTTGCCTTCACTGTCTTCCCAAATCTCCGGTCCCGTGGTTTTGTAGTGCGCTTCAGGATTCGTCGGGTTGTCGTACTGATTGGGATAGAAAGAATTTGGAATTTCGCGCGCCAGCTTTTTCGCCACGCTGTAATAGCTGCGCGGGTCTTCCGGCTCGACGGCCGTGGGGCAGACAATCACTTCCGCGCCCAGTGCTTTCAGCAAATCCACTTTTTCCTTGGATTGCTTATCGGTGGTGGTGAACACACATTTGTAGCCGCGCACCGCCGCCACCAGCGCCAATCCCATCCCCGTGTTGCCGGAAGTTCCCTCGATAATGGTGCCGCCGGGCTTCAGCAGGCCGCGTTTTTCGGCATCGTCGACCATAGTGATGCCGATGCGGTCTTTCACGGACCCGCCAGGATTCAGCATCTCCGCCTTAATCCAGATTTGCGGCTGCAGCCCTTGCGCCATGCGGTTGAGCCGAATTAGCGGCGTATGGCCCACAGCTTCTATAATGTTGTTGCAACGCATCCGTCTGTCCTATGCCTGGCGTCTCTGGCGCGCACATTGCGCCAACCCCATGCGATACTGCTTTTAAGTTTATCATGCGACCCCGAACCATTTGGGGAAACGCGGCAATCAGAAGGGACAACTATGGCACGACAGAACTTCGCCAGTGGAACGCCTTGGGAACCCATCGTCGGCTATTCCCGGGCCGTTCGCGTTGGAAACCACATCAGCGTTTCCGGAACCACCGCGACGGGACGAGATGGAAAAATCATTGGCGTAGGCGACCCTTACGCACAAACCGTGCAGATTATCCGCAATCTGGAGTCAGCACTGAAGCGCGCGGGTGCCAGCCTGAAGGATGTGGTGCGCACCCGCATCTTCGTGACGAATATTGCCGATTGGCAGATGATTGGGCGCGCCCACGGTGAGTTCTTCAAGGACATACTGCCGGCAACGTCCATGGTCGAGGTAAACAAGCTGATTTCGCCAGAAATCCTGCTGGAAATTGAAGCCGACGCCATCGTAGAAGAGTGAGGTATCTCTCGCGGATTACAGTTCTGCTCATCACCAAAACTAGTAGACCCTTGTCATTCTGAAGGCCGCGCCTTTGCGGCCTGAAGGACCTCAGCTCCGCTGAGATCCTTCTCTGCACACTCCGCGTCATTACTTCGTTACATCATTACTTCCTTGCTTCTTCCTTCACCATTTCACGCGCACGCGGTACTTCAACACCGACTCGCCATTCGCTTTCACCGGCACATCGAACTGCGCCGCCCACGCGCTCGTCTTTGTGTACTTGTAAGTGGACGACAGCATTTCCCAATCGCCGCCGATGGGCTCGTTCACCTGAACACTGATAGGCGTGTCTTTGTGGTTGCGGATGGTAATCTCGAATTCCATTTCCCACAGACGGTTGCTGAGGCTCTTGTAATCGGTTTGCTTACGCTCGGAAACCACGTCGAACGCATTGCCGATCTTCACGTTCATGAATTCGTCTTTCGGGGTGTGATCGATGTGGTCTTCGCCGATGAACAGCAGGCCGCCCTTCGAATCCTTCTGATAGACGCGCAGGTTGCCCGCAGGCAACGGAATGCCGAGCCCGGCTTTCTCTTCGTTCTTAAATTTGTAGAAGACCATGACGGGATCTTTGATCGGCGAACCGGGATTCTGCGCGTTGTGGTAGTAAAAATTCTGTCCGTTGACGACGAACAGTTTTTCCACTGGAATGCCGCTGCCCTGCAACAAGCTGATCTGCTTGGTTTCCTTGTCTTCGACCGAGGTGCGCCGTCCCAGCGAATACAGGTGATACTCGCTGAAATTTTCCTGCGCGAACTGCCCCGCAGGTGCCGCAAGCTCCGATTTGGCTACCATGTTGGCGGCGCGGTACTGCATTGATGCGGGTAGTCGGTTGAGATCACCGGCCACGAGCTGCAATTTTGCGTTGTGGAACGCCGTGCCGGAATTATTGACGATGGTCACCCACCCATCCAGGTCGGCGGCCTTGTCATCGCGGCCCACCGTCAGCACGTAATCGGAGTTCCACGACAAATTGCTCGCCAGGTACGACGCCTCAATCTTCTGCTTCGGCGAACCTGAATTCTCCAGCGTCATCAGAAGCGTCGGCCGGTCGTACAAATTCGCAGGAACCTCTGGAAACCGGTACGTCTCGCCATACACTCCCGTAACAATGTCGTTCCCGATCCGCCACACCGGTCCGTTGTTGTTGGCCAGCAGCGTGGCTTTGATCTCCTCGTGCTTGGTGGTGCCGTTGTCCATATAGCTGCGCACCAGCGTCACTTCCTTGCCGACATATTTATTCAGAAGCTTGGCGGGTTCCAGCAGGTCGTACTCGTAATTCTGCTCAATGACTCCAACCTTTTCGGGTTCCGTAAGCGAACGAAAGTGCACGGTGGCGGGATTTACGGTGGCGGCAATATCCATAAATTTCAGGCGGAAATTGCCGGTGGGCAACTGCAGTTGTCGCACATCACGTATTAGCGCGATATTGGAATTGTAGACCGTCACCGCCAGTTCGGTCTGGTCGCTCAGGGTCGTGCTGTGATCGGCGCCGTGGCCGGCCTCCTTTTCCTGCGGCTCAGCCTTCTTTCCAGCGTGATAGGACGGTACAAACGCGGCCGCCCCGGCCAGTGCGATTGCCGCGGCTGCTATTGAGTAGGAGCGGATACGGCCTACGCCTTGCGAAGTCTTCATGGGACCACCTCACCTTGAATTTACCTTCGCTCTTAGAACGGCGTCAGCGATATTTCTTGCAACCGCGCTTACTTCTCACCAATGGCAGACCAGGTGGCCCCGGCGTCATTGGTCTCAAAACTCTTGCTGTGCGAAACCGTCCAGATGGACGCGCGCTTGTCGTCCACGGCGTTCACTCCCCCCAAATCTTCTTTTGTGGGCGGATTCAGTTGCTTCCAATGCTTCCCCCGGTCCGTAGTCAGCAGCACGGTTCCTGCTTTCCCCACTACCCAACACACTTTCCCTGAAGTCGCGGATCCCGCCGTCAAGTCCGCGGTGACGCCGCTCTTCTGCAGCATCCAGGTGCGGCTGTTGTCGGTGCTGTGCTCGATCTTTCCGTTGGAGCCCACTCGCCAGGAATACGCATCGTTCGGCGCCACGATGATGGTGCCGCCTTCCGGAAGAACGTCGCTCATGGACTGGGCCAATGCCGAACTGGCTGCGGAGACCTCCAGATTCTGATTCCGTTGCGCCGGTAGCTTTGTCACCTGATTCTGCTGATCCAACATTCTTCCCGCTTTTGCGGTATCGTTTGCCGGCGTTGCCCGGGCTCCGGCGGAAGCGACGGGAGCAGCCTTGGCGTTTTGCGTGGTAGCTAGCTCGCGATTCTGCGCGGCGTAGTTATTCACCTCAGTGGCAGGGACGGCTGGCGCGGGCGTCATCGAATACGCAGAGGACATATCCTTCATCGCGTTCGCGTCTTCCTGTTGCTTTTCTTTGCCCAGCGTCGGAGCCATCGAGACAGGAGCGGCGCCGCCCGCGGCTGCCTTCTTGCTCGGAGCCGGTGAGGGCTTCACCATCGACAAAGCTGACTCCTGTTTACGCAATTCGTCGACGATCCGAGACTTTTCTTCTTTGTTCAACTCATCCTCGGCCCGATTCTTTGCGTCCGAGCTCTTATATCCCTCCGACAAGTTTGCGTTTGGAGCAGCCGCCGAAACTGCGGGCGCGCGTTCCATCGATGGCCGGTTTTGCGCCATCTCCATTTGCGCGGATTTCATCGCCTTATTGTTCTGCGTTTCGCGCACGCCTACCCACACAAGCAAACCTGCGGCCAGCGCGCCAACCGGCACGACCCAGCGCAGAGCGGCGCTACGCTTTGGCATTTGCGTAGCCGCGGAGTCGCGCAACGCCGGTAGAGCCGCGGGAACGGCTTCCGCCATCGGCATGCGACTAAGAGCGGCAGCACCAGCAGTGGCAAATCTCCCTCCAACCAGTTCCATCATTTTTCGATTCTCCTCCTCACTTCCTTGCAAACTATTGGACTCTTCCACGAGATTCAGGGTTTCCTGGCAGCGTGCGCACCCAACAATATGCTGTTTCCATTGCGCCATTTCGTCCAGCGAAAGCGTGCGTTCGTGATAAGCGGCGAGGATTTCGGCGTCGGGGCACGCGGCGTCGATCGCATTGCTGCGCAGGTGGCGCGCAAGCGCCTTTTCCAGTTGCCGGTCGCGATCGTCAGACGGCATAGCCCACTCCATCCTTAGAACGCTGCGAAACGTCTTTCTTGCGGTCGTTCATGACGTTTCCTTCCTTCCCGCGCCTGGCCGGCCGGGTTCCTTGCTGGGAAATAGCTTTCGAAAATCGATGGGAGAATCTTCCGCGGCATACTGGAAACACAGTACGATCTCCGCTTCGCTCAGCGTTGGCGGCGCTTTCAGCAAGGTCTCCATGGACCCGCGAAGCTCGCGTCGAATGCGCTCCAGGTTTCGCGAAACGCTGGATTCGTGCTCTCCCAATTTTTTGCCGATTTCCGCAAGCGTCATTTGACGCGAGTAGTAAAGCTCCAGTCGCTGCCAATCGTTTCTCGGCAGCGCCGCCAGAGAACTTTCCAGCGCCGCCACAAACCGCGATACATACCGTTCGCGGTGAGGATCAAGAACGGGATTCCCAATTCGGTCCGCTGGCAGCGATTTATTCTCTTCGCCATTATCGCCTTCCAGCGATGTCCACCGCCGCCGCTCTCGAATGCAGTCCACGTGACGTTGTGCCAAAATGGTACGCAGCCAGGTCTTCAGCGAACTCCGGCCGTGAAAGTAGCGAAACAAGGAATGCTCGCCACGTTTGCCGTCCACAAGCCCAAAAAGTTCCGCAAACAGTGAGTCAGCCAGCTCCTGCGCATCCGCACCCGAGCGGCTTCCCTTCGTAATGGAACCGGCGGAAGCGCGCAGGTAGCCCTGGTATTCGCGAACGAAATATTCCCACGCCTGCTCCCTTCCCTCCATGCAGCCGCAAGCCAAAGCTAGATCCTCTGCATACAGTGCTTGGAGATATTCCTCCAGCCGCTGCTGCGACAGGCCGCCATCCGCAAACCTTTTGCAGACGCTTCGCTCAAGTGCCGCCACGAACCGTTCACGAGGCACGTTCCAGGTCGCCGCTCCTGATTCCGCATACAGCGAATCCAAAAGCGCTTCCGCAGCGGACCACAACGCGCTGGGCACGCGAGATTCGGCGTTTTCACCCGGAGACTGCGGCACAATCCTCCTCGTCCTACACTAAAGCCTGTATTTTTATTAGTCTATGTGCCTCGCATATTTATCCAACGTCGATTGCAGGGTTGGCATCCTAAAGGGTACCCTTTTGGGAGGAAACCGGTGCGGAAATTCAGCAACTCCCCCTGTATCCGTTTACTGTATCCTAGGAGGTGTTGCGCTCCCCGCCCCGCAACGAAATTCGCCTCGGCGGGTTAATCCCCGACAAAAGGCGTGTGTGGAAGTGCACTCGCAAGGTCATTAGCGAGTTCGCGACTTTAGTACGAAAGTTCTATTCGGACGGTCCCCAGGCCCACGTACCCTCGTACTGGAACACACATGTCCCAAACGGAAACTGCTCGGTTCCTTTTGGAATCGAGAGGTGGGATTAATCTCGCAAGAGGCTGAAGCGGATGACTACGATGATCGCAGATTCCACTCAAGGTAAAACGATAGGCGTGGGTCTGAACGCCAATCGCTCTGCCCGTTCCTCGAATCCCGAAGCCTGGAAAGAGCACATTGGCAATCGGCAGGTACCCGCTCGCCTTGCCTTGCTGCCTGACTCTAAACCCCGCTGGGATCGCATCGGTGTGAGCGCTGGCATTCAGGTGGCCGCCACGATTTTCTTTCTCTTGATTCCCTTGATGTATCCCGAGGGTATGAAGACTGCTCTGCATTACAACAGCGTGGAGATAGCCCAGCCGATCACGGAAATTCCCGTAGCTCCTCCGCCACCCCCACCCGCTGCCCCAAAGGTTGTGGTCAAGAAGGCGGATGTCCCGCCCCCAGTTGTGGAGACGCCGCAACTGAACCCAAAACAGCCGCACATCTTCCAGAACCTTGCTCCCAAAAAGCTTGAACCGAAGATCGAAAAGGTTGACGTCAAAGTTCCCGACATGGCTCCCAAATTCGAACCTGCCGCCATTGACGCCAAGGACAACGGACCGAAGCGCCCCAAAGAAGATGTGAAGGTCGGCTTAATGACCTCAACTGGTAGCGCTGCACCGGCGACGGTCAAAGCTCCAGTCGACAAAGTGCAGACCGGCGGATTCGGCGACCCCAACGGCATGCCCGGAAAGGGTGATCCGAATCATGCGACGAATGTGAACCGTCTCGGTTCACCAGCCTTGCCCGGCGGCGAAGGATATGGCAATGGCACCGGCGGCAAGAACGGAATTGCCGGCACGGTTGCCAGCACGGGATTTGGCAACGGAACAGCCACGCCTCCGACCGGCGGCGGCAAAAAAGGCGTCGTGGTGGCGAGTGGTTTTGGCGATGCTGCGGCGGTTACCGAAGCGCCGAAAAAGAAAACGCAAGCGGGTGGTCCTCCAGACACAGGCATCATTGTCCAAGACAAGCCTCGGCCGGAGTACACCGCCGAAGCACGCAGTCTGAAAATTGAAGGCGACGTCGTTCTGGATCTGGTTTTCCTCGCCAATGGCAACATTCAGATCAACCGGGTAGTCAGCGGCCTCGGTCACGGCCTCGATGAAGCCGCCGAACGAGCTGCTCAACAAATCAAGTTCAAGCCGGCTCAGCGCGACCATGAGCCTGTCGATTTTCCGGCCCGGGTGCGAATTGAATTCCGGCTGGCGTACTGAGGGAGATGAACATGCGAACGTTGTCTAGAAATATCCTGGTTCTGGCGCTCAGTGCTTGCGCTAGCCTCGCGGCTGTGGCCTCGCCCGTGCCGCCGGCCGACCAGCCGCGAACTGTCGATCAGGTAATCGATCGCTTTGTGGCAAACGAACAGCGCCTTTATGGCCAAATGCGCAACTACTCTCCTCTGGTCGAGACCTATATTCAGAACCTCAAGCCCGATAAGGACCTCGGCACAGTTCCCGCCGGCGACAAGTATTTCCTTGGCCGCGCCAACTTCACCAAGGGCGTCGCTCTCGTCCCCCTGAACGACACTGGCAGCAAGGGCCGCAAAGTTGTCGGTTCCATCGGAAACTTCTTCAGCTTCGCTATGCAGTTCTTGCCCGATGGCTTCCTGCAAATGATTTTTATCGATACCAACGGCTTCGATAAACAGCACTACAAGTTTGACTATGTTCGTCGCGAATTCCTTGGCGAAGTACGCTGCCTGGTTTTTGATGTCACCCCGGCCGAAAAGGGCAACAAAGGCCGCTTCGTAGGACGCATCTGGGTTGAAGATCAGGACTATCACATCGTCCGCTTCAACGGCGGATATGGCGGCAACGGTCATTCCAGCTGGTATTTCCATTTCGATAGCTGGCGCACCAACGTGCAGCCGGGACTTTGGCTGCCCACCTTTGTGTATAGCCAGGAAAGCGATCTGCACTACGCCATCAGCAAGAAGCTCGACTTCAAGGCCCAGACCCGCCTGTGGGGCTACAATCTTGGCAACTCCGCCCAAGAGCAGGAACTCAGCAAAATCCTAGTAGAAACGCCGGTTCAGGATGACACCAAGACGGCCAACGATCTTAATCCCATCCAGGCGCAACGCTCCTGGGATCGCCAGGCAGAAGACAACGTCACCGACCGCCTGGAGCGCATTGGCTTGATGGCGCCAAAAGGCGAAGTCGACAAAGTTCTCGAAACCGTCATCAACAACCTCGAGGTCACCAACAATATCGACATCGATCCAGAGGTTCGCTGCCGCGTGCTCATGACCTCCACCCTGGAATCTTTCACCGTGGGCCACACCATTGTGTTGAGCCGCGGTTTGATTGACGTGCTGCCCGACGAAGCCAGCTTGGCCACCATGCTCGCTCACGAACTCAGCCACGTCGTTCTTGGCCACCGCGTCGATTCTCAATACGCTTTCTTTGACCAGATTCTCGTGGAAGACAAAGACACCTTCCGCCACTTCGGTTTCTCGCGCACGCCCGAAGAAGAAGCTGCAGCCAATACTAAGGCGATCCAGCTTCTGAACAACTCGCCCTATAAGGGCCAGCTGGCGAACGCTGGGTTGTTCCTCCAGGCTCTCGATAGCCGCCAGAAAGAAATTCCCAATCTGATCAGCGGGCACCTGGGCAACCGCGTACCCGAAATCAACGACCTCAAGTCCAGCATGGCGCTCGATGCCTCTCACGGCCCGCAGAATCCGCAGAAGATTGCGGCTCTTCCCCTCGGCGGCCGCGTGAAGATCGACCCGTGGAACGACACTCTCGCGATGATCAAGAGCAAACCGATTGGCACCGTTGCCGAACGCGAAAAGATGCCATTCGAAGTCACGCCCTTCATGCCCTATCTGACCCGCTATGGAACTGACAGCGGAAAGCCGGTTGCCGCCAGCGCTACATCGCCGCAAGATGTGAAGCCGGGTGAGGCACCAGATCCAACCAAACCCTGAAGTTTCTATTTTCAAAATCAAAAGGCCTCCGAGAAAGAGATCGGAGGCCTTTTTTCTTTTAGCATCGGATGTGTAGCGGCCGCCTTCTGAGGCGGGCGCCTTGTGCTCTCAATGCTCCAAACTTTTCAATTCGAACCGAGCGCCTTGATGAACCGATACCCGAATTCCACGCCATCGTAATATTCCGCTGTTTCGATGCGTTCGTCTTTTCCGTGCGCCCGATCATCCTCCATATCGAAAAACATGCACGCAATTCCATACGTCGGTATGCCCGCAATGCGCAGATACTTTCCGTCCGTCGCGCCGGTCGACATCGTCGCCACTACTGGCAGCCCCGGCCACATCGTCGACAGCGTACGCTCCAGCGTCGCGGTAACTTCCGGCAACAGCGGCGAAGGCGGCACGGCAACAATCGGAACGATTCTCCCGTCCGCGGTTTTTTCCGCCACCAGCGTTATCTTCACTTTTGGATTCCCCACTACCCGCTCCAGCGTCTTGTGCACTTCCGCCGGATCTTCTCCGGGAAAAATGCGGCAGTTCACGTTAGCGCGCGCCGTTTGCGGCAACGCGTTCGGCGCATGGCCGCCGGATAGCAGCGTAGCCACGCAGGTCGTGTGCAGCAGCGAGTTGTAATAAGGGTTCGCCGAAAGCCTCCGGATTGCGTCCTGGTCAGGAGGCTCCTTGGCTGCGCCGCGCAGATCCGCCGCAAGTGTACCCGTTGTCAGCGTGGCGGAATGCTTGAAGTAATTTCGCGTGATCTCGTTAATTTTTACTGGAAAGGAAAATGCTTGCAGCTTCGTTAAAGCCGCCGCCAGCTCATAAATCGCGTTTTCAGGACCCGGCACCGAACTGTGTCCGCCAGGGTTTGTCGTCTCTAACTGAAAATCGGCATAAACTTTTTCGCTGGCCTGCAATCCAGCAAGCACTCGCTTCCCTTTCAACTTTTCGAATTCGCCGCCGTCCAGGTTGATGCAGTATTCCGCGTCGATCCAGTCCCGGTGCTCCTTCAGCAGCCAATCCACACCATTCGAGGTGCCACCTTCTTCATCGGCGGTAAGCGCCAGGATCAGATCGCGGTCCGGCACAAATCCTTCGCGCTTCAGCCGAACAAACGCCATCACCAGGATCGCGTCGCCCTCTTTCATGTCCTGCGTGCCGCGGCCGTAAAAATATCCGTCCTTCTCAACCAGCTCAAATGGATTCGTCGTCCAGTCCGAGCGCAACGCCTCCACCACATCCAGGTGCCCGATGAACAGAATGGGCTTCTTCTTCCCCGTTCCGCGATAGCGCACCACCAGGTTCTTCTTGCGATCGTTCGGTCCCGCCACCGTCACATCTTTTTCCGCGAAGCCTGCCGCTCGAAGACGCTGCGCCATGGCCTCGGCCGCCTCGCTGACGTTTCCAACCGAGTCCGTGGTATTGATCTCGATCAACTGCTTCAGCACAGCTCGCGCTTCCTGATCGGTCTTCTGCCGATCTTCTGCCCACGCTCCACCTGATGCCAGCAATACAGCGCAACTCAACAACGCAACATACCTAGACACTCGAACCATTCGTCGCTCCTTCGGCAAACCATCAGACTACGGTTCGCGCCTCGCCGCGTCAAATCAATACGAAGCCGGGCGGTTGCCGCCGTATCTCGACTTGCTTAGACTGGGTAGGCTCGAAATTCGGGGAGGAATGCGATGCAACTGAAGAAACCAGGAATGATTCAAATTGCTGCCACAGGTGCGCTATTTCTGGCCGGCATGGCCGCCGGAAGCGTCGCCACGCAGCGCGTCTCGGCGCTGAACAAGTTTGGCCAGCCCAAAACCGTGGTTCACGTCGTCGCCTACAAATTCCGCGACGCCACTTCCCAGAACGAACAGGATCAGGCCATCGCCGGCATCAAGGACATGGCCGCCAAAATTCCCGGCATCAAAAATATCTGGCTGAAAACCGAACGTAACCAGATTCGCGATTGGAGCGGCGTCTACATCATTGAATTTACTAGCGCCGAGGCCGCCGCCGACTACGCCGAAAGCCCCATCCACGATGCCTGGCGAAAAAAGTGGGAGCAACTTCGCGAGAACAGCGTCTCCTTCCAGGTCTCCAACTAAACCCGAATTTCTCACGACATTCCTACCGACGGGGCCGGAGCTCAGCGTTTGTCATACTGGGGCGCGGTGCCTTTCCCGCGCCGGAGCACCCCAACAAAATCCAGCAGGATGACATTTGCGCTACACATTCTCTACTCACCGCGAGTAATGCCGTATTTGCCCCGCATGATCGAATCCAGCACCGTATCTGGCACAAACCGTTTTGCGAACGACACCCACTTCGCCAGCGGTGTCACCGGATACCTGGCTCTTGGATGCGGCGACTCAATCGCTTCGACGATCACTCGTGCGCAGTCTTCCGGAGTCGTCTTCGAATCTCCCCGGCCCTTACTGGCCCCTTCCCACGCTCCGGAATAGATGTTGGCATATGGCCCGGTTTTCCCCGCTTCCACGTACGGCTGCGCAAGTTCCTTGGCGGTCTGCTGAAAATTCGTGACGATATAGCCCGGCTCAATCAAAATCACTTCCACACCGAATGGGTACATCTCCAGGCGCAAAGCATTCGTCAAGCCTTCCAGCGCATGCTTGCTGCTGCTGTACGCGCCGTACGTTGGCGGCGTCACGATCCCCGCCACGCTGCTCAGCATCAGGATGCGTCCGCGTTTCCGTTCGCGCATCTGCGGCAGCACGGCCTGCGTCACCCGCAAAACACCGAATAGATTGGTCTCAAACTGCTGGCGTAGGTCGGCCAACCGCAAATCCTCGATCACCGCTAGGTACCCGATGCCTGCATTGTTGATCAGCACATCGATCGCGCCAGCTTTCTGCAGCACATCTTGCACCGCGCCCCGCACGGAGGCGTCGTCGCAGACGTCCAGTTCCAAGCTCTCGAGTGCCACTTTCTTTTCCGCCGCCAATCGATCAATTTCCTGTCTCTTCGCCAGCGAACGCCCCGCTGCAAACACGCGATAACCCCGCTCGGCGAGTATCAGTGCCGCGGCCTTTCCCAGACCGTCGGTCCCGCCGGTAATCAAAACTGCCTGCTGTTTGCCGCTCATGAGCCTCCTCAACAAAGCGCCATTCTACGTGCGAAACCGCACGGAATCCAGCCATCAACCTAGCCGCGCCAGGACACACCATGCCATGACGGAGTTTGCGAATCTAGATCACCGAGCTGCGATCAATTGTTCGATCGTTATGCCGGCATCGCGCAGGATTCGTTTAAGCGTGCCGAAGGCGATTTCATCATGTAAGGGAATGGTAATGGGTAGTTTCTTGAGATCGGTCGGGTGACGCAGACAAACGTGACTGCCCTTTTGACGGACAGCCTCATATCCAAACTTCCTCAGCGCACGGATCAGATCGTCCCAGATGCGACGGGAAGACGCGGGTTCATCGCGTTACGACGACGCTGCCAACGAGAACTTCACTTGGATCGGGAATCTCCTCGCCACGACTCTCCATGTCTTCCAAAACCAGCTCGATAGCTTCGCGAATATTGGCGAGCGCTTCAGAGACTGTCTTGCCTTGCGAGTAGCATCCTGGAAGCGAAGGGCAGACCACCACATAGCCTCCGTATTGGGCGTCTGGTTCCAGAAATACTTTGAAATCGTGTGTGGTCATCGGGTTATCCATGGCACGTCGCTAAGTGCAGTCTATCCGCTTGCCCCAAAAAGAAAAAGGCCCCGGTCCGAAGAACGGGGCCTTCTCTAAAATAATCCCGGCGGCGACCTACGTTCCCACACAGTTGCCCGTGCAGTATCATCGGCCCGGCGAGGCTTAACTTCCGTGTTCGGGATGGGAACGGGTGTGACCCTCGCGGTATGACCACCGGAAAATCGATAAACTCGAGCCGCCATAAGCGGCTAAGTCTTGACAACAAAAGGTTGGCGTTTACAAGTTCGGCCCGCTGCCGAACAGACTGTAGATCACAAGGCTTGCTTGTGAACCCTACCCAACCTCGCTAGCGACGGAGCTAACGACGGCTTGGGTAAGTTTTATGATTAAGCCGAACGGGCGATTAGTACTGGTCAGCTTAACGCATTACTGCGCTTACACCTCCAGCCTATCAAAGTCGTAGTCTTCGACTGCCCTTCTTATCCTCCGAAGAGGATTGGGAAACCTTATCTTAGGGCGAGCTTCTTGCTTAGATGCATTCAGCAATTATCTCTTCCAGACTTCGCTACCGAGCGGTGCCGCTGGCGCGACAGCTCGTACACAAGGGGTCTGTTCATCCCGGTCCTCTCGTACTAGGGACAACTCCCTTCAAGTTTCCTGCGCCCACACCAGATAGGGACCGAACTGTCTCGCGACGTTCTGAACCCAGCTCACGTACCGCTTTAATAGGCGAACAGCCTAACCCTTGGGACCTTCTACAGCCCCAGGATGCGATGAGCCGACATCGAGGTGCCAAACCTAAGCGTCGATGTGAACTCTTGGCTTAGATCAGCCTGTTATCCCCGGCGTACCTTTTATCCGTTGAGCGATGGCCCTTCCACGCGGGACCACCGGATCACTAGATCCAACTTTCGTTCCTGCTCGACTTGTAAGTCTCACAGTCAAACCGGCTTATGCTCTTGCACTCCACAGTGGGTTTCCAATCCACTTGAGCCGATCTTTGAGCGCCTCCGTTACAGTTTAGGAGGCGACCGCCCCAGTCAAACTACCCGTCTGGCCGTGTCTCCCCACCCGTCACGGGTGGTAGGTTAGAGCGACAGTTCAATCAGGGTAGTATTTCACTTTTGCCTCCCTCCCAGCCGAAACCAGAAGTTCATAGGCTCCTACCTATTCTACGCAGATCGGACCGTTACTCATGACCAGAGTGCAGTTAAGGTGCACGGGGTCTTTCCGTCTAGATGCGGGCATCCGGCGTCTTCACCGGAACCACAAATTCGCCGAGCCGCTTGCCAAGACAGTCGCTCTATCATTCCACCATTCGTGCAGGTCGGAACTTACCCGACAAGGAATTTCGCTACCTTAGGACCGTTATAGTTACGGCCGCCGTTCACCGGGGCTTCAGTTCAGGCCTTCGCCTTGCGGCTAAGCCCTTGCTTTAACCTTCCGGCACCGGGCAGGTGTCACCCCCTATACGTCGTATTCGACTTTGCAGAGAGCTGTGTTTTTGTTAAACAGTTGCAGAGCGCGATTCGCTGCGACCGCTTCGGGCTATAAACCCTACTGCGGCGTCCCTTCTCCCGAAGTTACGGGACTAATGTGCCTAGTTCCTGAGCAAGCGTTCTCTCGAGCGCCTGTGGATATTCACCTCGTCTACCTGTGTCGGTTTGTGGTACGGGCACCTGGACGACTCCTTAGAGGATTTTCCTGGCAGCGTGAAATCAGAAACTTTGTGGCCTAACGGCCTCGTCCCCAGTCTCACCGTTGAATGCCCCCGCGGATTTCCCTGCGAGAACCGGCTTTCACTGAGCAACCACCATCCATCAGGTGGCTTCCTTATCCTTCTGCGTCTCCCCATCGTCAAACGTCACCAGGCGGGACAGGAATGTTGACCTGTTGTCCATCAGCTACGCCTTTCGGCCTCACCTTAGGACCCGCCTAACCCTGAGCGGATTAACCTTCCTCAGGAAACCTTAGACTTTCGGCGACACGAGTTCTCATCGTGTTTATCGCTACTTATGCCGGCAGGGTCTCTTGTGTGGCATTCAGTAGTCCTCTCGGTCTACCTTTACACCCCACGCAATGCTCCCCTACCAAGTATACTTTCGTATAATTTCGCAGCTTCGGTCATGTGCTTGAGCCCCGTTGGATTGTTGGTGCATATCCGCTTGACCAGTGAGCTGTTACGCTTTCTTTAAAGGATGGCTGCTTCTAAGCCAACCTCCTGGCTGTCCGAGCGAATACACTTCCTTTACCACTTAGCACATAGTTAGGGACCTTAGCTGGCGATCTGGGCTGTTTCCCTTTTGACCACGAAGCTTATCCCTCGTAGTCTCACTCCCGCATAGTTGTCCGCGGCATTCGAAGTTTGATTGGATTCGGTAACCTGAGTTGGTCCCTAGTCCATTCAGTGCTCTACCACCGCGGCAATTCATGCAAGGCTGTCCCTAAAGACATTTCGGGGAGAACGAGCTATCACGGAATTTGATTAGCCTTTCACCCCTACCCTCAGCTCATCAGAGCGATTTTCAACTCACACCTGTTCGGTCCTCCAGTCGCGGTTAAGCGACCTTCAACCTGGCCAAGGGTAGATCATCCCGCTTCGCGTCTATTCCTACGTACTTGTCGCCCTATTCGGACTCGCTTTCGCTACGGCTCGCTTGCGCTTAACCTTGCACGTAAGAATAACTAGCCGGCTCATTAAGCAAGAGGCACGCCGTCAGGCTTTCACAGACCGAAGTCTGTGCATGGCCCTCCGACTGCTTGTAAGCATACGGTTTCAGGTTCTATTTCACTCCCCTCGCAGGGGTGCTTTTCGCCTTTCCCTCACGGTACTGGTTCACTATCGGTCGCTAGAGAGTATTTAGCCTTGGAGAGTGGTCTCCCCAGTTTCCCACGAGATTTCTCGTGTCTCGTGGTACTCAGGATGCCGCTTCGAGTCCGGTACACTTTTCGCTACGTGACTGTCACACTCTTCGGCCCCGCTTTCCAGCAGGTTCGCGTAGTGTCCGGTTTGGTAACTCTACTTATGCGGTCCTACAACCCCCATGTGTAAACACATGGGTTTGGGCTGTTCCGATTTCGCTCGCCGCTACTTTCGGAATCTCTGTGATTTATTTTCCTTCAGGTACTGAGATGGTTCACTTCCCTGAGTTAGCTCACACCGGCCTATGTATTCAGCCGGCTGTAACGGGAGTTCATCCCGTTGGGTTTCCCCATTCGGACATCCCCGGATCAAAGCCTGCTTGCGGCTCCCCGAGGCTTTTCGCAGCTTGCCACGTCCTTCATCGCCTTCTAGCGCCAAGGCATCCACCGTACGCTCTTAGTAGCTTAATCATAAAACTCACCCAATACGTCGTCTGTTGTGGTGCTCCGATTTGCTTGCGCATCTCTTCGCTCGCTGCAGTGGCTAAACTGCAACTTTCCTCAACTCGTACGCCCTGCTTCTTCCAGATCCATTATTCCGTGGTCCGATTGCTCGGCGCCGGGACTGTCGACCCTGGATTCCACAAGCGCTTGATATGAGTTCGCCTTGTTATCCACAGTACTGCTCAACATCTCGAGCAGAACTTGTAATCGCTCCCACCTTCACTCCCCCAAACGGACCGTAATCCGTCCAGAGTTATCGGCGGGAACGTGCCAACCTTTCAGTTGTCAAAGAACGTGTATCCCTGATCCCATCAGGGGTCCCGACTTGGTCGGAACGCCCTCCTTCCGGAGGGCTCTTTATGGACTCTCCTTGGCTACCCGCCAAAAAGCCCCCATAAAATACGAAACCCGGCGTCGAGCGCCGGGCACAGCCGCTTGGTGTTAGCGGCTTCGCGCGAAGCTCAACATGAATTACCCTGTGCTAATAAGGCGCCTCACTATAGGATCTGTTCTTTGGAGTACTTCAGACCCGACTGTGAATCCCCTGCACGGTCCCACACTTTTAGGAAGTGCCGAACCATTTGTAATCTTACTATAAGACGGAAATATGTCAAGTGGGTCAAAACACTTTTTTTCGGAGCTTTCCACACCCCTGTGGACACTGTGCAAAACGCGAACTCCAGCAATAACGGGCTTTCACCGCCATCCGCACTACTCAAGGAACAAGGGCTTCGGGCATTCAAGCCTGGCCTCTCGTTCTTCACACGCACTCCTCCAGCACAAAACGCTCTTCGATTCTCGTCCCGGGTTTAATCTCATTCCGCTGCTGCCGCGGCCTTCGGATTCTTCTTTTCGGCTTCGGCGGTCCAAGGCGGCGTGACGCTGTTCATTCGCGCGTACGCGATGGACTGTCCCAGATGCTCGTGTGTGTGCACCACCATCAGATACACCACATCGCCGTCATTCGCGTCCGGTCCCAGTTTCTTTTCCGGCTTCGCAAAATCAGCGTTCGACATATTGTTCACCGCTGCGATTGCGTATGCGAACGACTTGTTCAATTGCTCGATGATTTTCGCCTTGTCCGTCGTCGATTTTTCAAAGCCTTTGCCCTCGAATCCCGCCGCAGGAGTCACTCCGCTCATCATCGTCGGAATATTGTAGTTGGCCGCCGCGATATGCAGGAACAGTTCGCTGATCGAACGCGTCCCCGGCTCCGGACGCCAGGTATACTTGTCCGCCGGGATCGCTTCCGCCAACCCCACAATCTTTTTCTGCAAACCCTCCAAATCCAGCGCGGCCTGCGCTTTCATGTCATAGCTGGGTGCTGTTTTATCTGCCGACGACGACGTTGCCTGCGCGGCGCCATGCGCGGTGGGCGTGAATCCTGCCAGTCCGCCCAGCAACAACACTCCCAAGGAAATAGCCAAAAGTTTCTTCACGTTGATTCTCCTTTGCGGACGAGTAGCCCGCAAGCGCGTCACACATCAACCTGTGCGCCGCAGTCGGGCGTCCTCAGAAAATTCCCGCACCCACACCCCGGTGGGAACCCTAAGTTAGACGCGCCACGCGCAATTCCGCTTCACAAACAAAAAGGGCCTCGTGAGAGGCCCTTTGCTTTCCATCATCGATTTAGGTTGTTTCTTGGCGATGGTTATCGCGTTGTGGCATCGGCTGCCGAAGTGCTCTGCGCCGAGTTCTGCCCGATTTCCAGGCTGTAGGTTTTTCCGCCGAAGTAGATCGCAGACAATACCCGGCTGCCGTCTTGCTGCTTCGTCGCGCCGTACGAGTCAACCGCGGTCTTCCTCTGCGACTGCACCACGCGTGCCGGCGCGGTAGCTACGGTTTCTTTTCCCTTTAGTATTTTCACTTCAACGTTCGGGCCTGTTCCCTGCCACTCAACTTTGTAGTCGCCCGGAGGGAGTTGCTTGCCTTCGACGGTAATCGTCTCCGGCACCGATAGTTTGCCCTTGTTCTCATTCTGCGCAAAAGCGCTCGTTGTGAACAGGAATGCTGCACCCAGAACCGCTAACGAAAGTCTCGACGTTTTCATGTATTGCTCCTTTTTATTCTTTCCCGGCTAAGGAGCCAACCACGGAGCATCCTGCGCGCGGAAAGTTATTCTCTTTGTTATATGTTTAGACGAATTCTCAGCTGGGGAAGTTTCTTCGCAAACCCGCTTTTAACGCTCAATTAATCGATTTTGCCGAGCAAATATTTCCATGTAACTTCTACCTCTCGGCGCGTAACGTAACAGCGAGTAACGGCTGCGGTCTTTATGATTTCTTAATATCTGAGCGCCGCTCCCGCACCTCGGATTTCCATCGCATCCTTCTCCGTTTGTGGAAGAACCACATGTGTTGTCATCTCGAGCGAAGCGAGAGAGCAGCTTTTCGCAGGCGCCAAGAAAAAAGCATGACTTCACGCGCGCGCACCGCGCTCTCCAATGTTCTACCGATTAGCCGCCGATTGTTTTTTCAGTTCGGCCCGAAAGGCCTGCTCTCTGTCTGCCACGTAGCTCTTGTAACCATCCGGATCAACGAACGGATTCGTTCCACCTTGCTTCAGACGCGCGACCTTCGCTTCCATGTCGTAGTAGCTGCCGTGCGCTCCCAGAAATATGTCGCACGGCAATGCATTCAGCACGCGAAATGTGAGTTCGTAGTCCAGCGCAATGTTGGGATATGCCGCATTGTGAACCAGCTTATATCCGGGGTTGACGTTCGGACTGCCGACAATCACAACCTCGCGTACCTTCCCTCCATCGCTTACTTTCGTCGTCCATGTGGTCGTTCCCTTCGTGTGTCCCGGTGTAAGATGCGCAACCAGCACCGTGTCTCCCAACCTCACTTGGTCGCCATCGTGCAGCACGCGATCGACTTTTGCCGTGGGATACCACGAGCTCTTCGATCCTCCATACTGAAAATCGCTCTTTCCTCCGGACTCGACCACCGGAACGTCCGCGTCCATCACCATGTAGCTGGCGCCGGTCAGTTCCTTCACCTTTGCGCTCCCGGCACAGTGATCGAAGTGCGCATGGCTGATCAGCAGAATTTTCACATCGCTGAAATGGAAGCCAAGTTTTTCGATGCTCGCCTTAATCTGTGGCACCGAGTCCTGCAGATTGCTGTTGATCAGGATGTGCCCTTGCGGCGTGGTGATCAGAAAAGCCGCCAACCCCTTGCTGCCCACGTAGTAGATGTTTCCCGCCACCTTGTGCGGCGGAAACGGCTCCATCCACTCGGCGGGGTTTTGTGCCCTCAGCGTTCCGCCGGCGAGTAGGACCAGCATGCTCAACGAAAACAACAGCAGCAACGTATTGCGACTTTGATTCATTTCGCAACTCCCCCACGGCGAGATTCAATGCCTCCTCGATTTTGCCCTCAAGCTCATAACCTACAGGATGCCGCGGCCCATACGAGAGGTGCATTGCAGCGACGTCTCGGCGTAAAGTGAGCGTATAACTCGGGTACTTATGTAACCCTGAATAGTAACAAGCCGTCTTAACAGTAAGATTCGTTGCTCGCCGCTCCACGTGTAACGCAATATTTGCAAGTGCGGGAGAGCCAACCGAATGCTCATCCATTCGCGCAGTATCTTGCTTTGTCCAAAACTGCTCGGGCTTCTTCTCCTCCACTCGATATGCGCTGCGGGCATCTCGGCACAAGCGCCGAATAACACGTCACCAACTAAGCCCGCTCCCACCTCGGCGCAAACCGGCACAACCATCAAATTGCGCGTAAACCTGGTTCAGGTGCGCGTCGTGGTTCGCGACTCCAAGGGCAATCTCGTGCCCGGTTTGACGCGCGAGGACTTTCAGGTTTCCGACAACGGAAAACCGCAAGTCATCACTAATTTTTCCGTCGAAACGCGTGAGTCGCGCCTCGAACGTTCCGAAGCCGCCGCAAGAACACAGGTCAATCCTCCCCAACTCTCCAAACAGTCGGGCGCGATTCTTCCGGATCGTTTCGTATTAATTGTCTTTGATGACGCACGCATGGAAGTCGGCGACTTGATCCTGGCACGCAAAGCCGCCGCGAAGTTCACCGAATCGCTTGCGCCCACCGACCGCGTTGCTCTTGCTACGACCACAGGTCACGTGGGCCATGACTTTACCGGGAGTCCTGAAGACATACGCGCCGCACTTGTTGGCGTATCCGGACGCCCTGATGCGCAAACAGCTCAAAAAGCCCTGCAGTCTGCACAGCCGGAAGCCCCGCCAGTTCAAGTCACCCGCCGGGACGGTCCCCAGGGCGATCCCATTCTGGGTGGCCACGCTTACGCCCAACAGGAAGCCGCGGAACATGTGACTCAGGCGTATACAGCAGACTCGGTGCGGCGACTTTCTCGCATGCCCGGCGAGCGCATTCTTGTCCTCATCACTCCAGGCTTCTCCATCAGGTTGGGCAGCTCCGAGTTGTTGGGCCTGATCGACGCGGCGAACGACGCCAAGGTCGTCGTCAACACGCTCGACGTCCGTGGTCTCTACGTTCCGAACCTGGCTGCAAAAACTCCGAATGAACTCCGGCAAGGCCTAATTGATCAGAGGGAATTGTCGACCGGTCCGCTGGCGCTGGCCCAGGAGACCGGCGGCACTTTCTTCCGTGACTCTAACGATCTCATCGCTGGTCTGAGGCTTCTCGGCTCAACACCGGAGGTTTCCTACCTCCTGGGGTTCAGTCCTCAGGATGTGAAGCTCGACGGCTCCTACCACAAACTGAAAGTTACCGTCACCCGGCTCAATCGCTTCGGCGACCCGCTCTACGACACACAAGCCCGCCGTGGCTATTTCGTTCCCATGGAGGGCGGCGACCCCAGAAAGGAATCCCACGACGAACTCCAGGACGCCCTTTTCTCGCAAGACGAAATCCGCGATTTTCCATTCGCGCTGCAGACCCAATACGTCAAAAACGACGCCGGAGCAGGACAACTCGACATTCTTGCGCACTTGCAGATGAAAGAAGTTCCATTCCGCGTTCTCGATGGCAGGCATGTGGACAGCGTCACCGTGGCCACCTCCATCTTCGATGACAACGGAAACTTCGTCACTGGCGGCCAGAAAGTTCTCGACCTGAACTTACTCGAGCCCAGCTATCAGAAGATGGTGCAGGCAGGCCTTACCATAAAAACCAGTTTTGATCTGAAGCCAGGCAAGTACATGGTCCGTCAAGTGGTACGCGACTCCGAGAACTTCCAGATGGCCGCGCGCAACGGCACCGCCGTCATTCCCGACTGAATTACGAATCCATTGGATTTCAACGAATGGCTGCAGCGCACTCCACTCGCTCTCTAACAAAAGGAAACGGCAGAAAGAAATACTTCTTCTTCCTGCCGTTCATACCCTGCAACACCGCGAGTCTTACTTCGCTTGCAGTGTTTCGATGTACGTCACGATATTGCTGATTCGCTGTTGCACCACCGAGTCGTGATACTTGTCCAGGGACAGGAACAGCGGTCCCCAAATCGGCATGTCCGCTGACCCGTGCGCTGGGTTTGCTCCGCCGCCGCTTCCAAACTTCAGCACGCCCGCTACGGTGTTAGCGGGATATTTGCCGTCGTGCTTCTTGGTCAGCTGCGTCAAGTCGGTTGGCTGTGCTTTAAGCGCCGGCGCTGCCGGGCCTTTCCCGGTGCCGTCGACTCCGTGGCACGGTGCGCAGTACTGCGTGTACATCTCTTTGCCGGATGATGCCGGCGTCTGCTTGATGACCACCTTCTTTACTTCTGGTTTTTGCGTATCCTGCGCGAAACAAAAGCTTGTGACAGCAAGCAATGTGCCGAGCGCGATGAGGCCCTTTTTCAGCATAAACTCCTCCCTTTTCTGCGGGGATCGACTCGCGGTGAATCGAATGGATCCTCTTTCGTTCTATCTTTTCGGGAATATAGCAGGGGGTCGAAACGAAGGATGTGACGTAGGCCACTTCGCAAACAGCCTTAGTTACTGTCCCGGAACACGGGATATCTGTCTAAACGAACACTGTAACAACGTCAAACCCGCTCAGAAGTGGAACACCACCGCCGCCACTGCCTGAAAGTTGTTCTGCGTCTGCTTGAAAAAATCGCTGTACACATAATCCGTTTCCGCCCTCAGCGACAGCCGCGCGTGCACCCGGTAGTCCAACCCGATTCCCGCCTGCGCCGTCAGTGCGCCTCTGCTGTTTCCCGCCGTTTGCGGCTGCAGGTGACCGCCGCCCACCAGTGCATGGACCCAGGGCTCAAATCTCGCCTTGCGCGTCCCGACTCGAATCCCACCGCCGCCGCCGAAATACTTTACGTGCTCACGATCGTAAATCTCGGGGGCAAATCCGGTGACCAGATTTCCTTCCAGCGCAAACCAGTCGTTTGTGAAGTACGTCACTGTCGTGTTCAATCCCACCATGCTGGCATTGATCAAATTGGATTGAAACCGGAAGAATTCCACGCCCAGCGCCAGCTGCCAACGGTAGTCATCCCGTTCGCCAAACACGTACTTCGGCTTTGCTGCCGGCGCCGCTCCAGGATCAGCGGCAGGCACGCTCGCATTGGCGCTCGGCGGTTCCGGAGTGGCCAACGCAAAATTCCGCGTGGCATCTGCCGCGGCCGCTGCCAAATTTACTTGTGCCACGGGACTGCTTCCCAAGCCAGCAGCTGTACCCCCGGTCCCGAAATCCTTCGCGGAATTGTCGGTCCAATTCCAATCCTGCGCCCGCACCACGCAGGCCATCGCCATCATCAGCAATGCACCCATTAGTGGCTTTCTCATCGCCATGACTCTTGCCCTCCAGCCAGCGCCCCCACGGCACTCCGGCCTGTTTCAGATAGGGTACCGAAGCTCATCCCGTCTGCCGGAACAAAGTTCCCAAGGAAGTGCCAAGGCGGATAACACCTTCAGACAGGGTAGCCCCACTATATCGCATTAGGCACCGAAAGGAACGAGGCGATGCGAAGAAATTCGATTGGGATTGGAATTGTTTATTGCTTCGGTAATTACTATGGAACCAGACGATAATTGTGAATGCCTGCGCCGAACGAGAAACTCGTGCCCGCCACTTGCGGCACCCACCACATTTTCCTCATCCACTCGTGGTGGCTCGTCATCATGCGATGCCCCACATAATCCAGGATCGCTGGGCTCACTTGCGTTGCCGCGTAGATCGCATTCGAGTGCGCAAACGGCCGCAATATCGGATCGCCTTCCACACCGTAGTTTCCCGACACTGCGCGCCTCGTCGTCCACGCATCAAATGCCGCTGCTCCGCTGCTCGCTGCTACTAATCCGTACCAAATCTTTCGTTGACGCGCGGTCTCATAGCTCCCTTGGATTGCCGGCTTCACGGGTGCATTCGAAAAAGGCTGGCTGCCTGGCGTAATGCTCTCTAAACTGGAACTCTCAACCGATGTATCATCCGCATTCGAAGTGTTCAAAGAAACGTTCTTCGCGATCGGCGCATCCGGCCGCGCTGGTTGAGGCTTTTCCACCTTCTCTGCGGGCGCGGAAGTCTCAGAGGTAGCAACCGCGGGTGTGGTTCGTTCAATGGTGGCGTTTGAGGATTCCGGGAAGGCTGTTGCACAACAGACCAACGCGATTGCGGCGAAGACCATGAAGCACCCCTCAGGTCGCAGAACAAAAACGCTCACTCCGCTGCAACCACGACTACTTTACTGTACTTTGGGACAGGGGTCACTGGCCCATTGGTCACATTTTTTGCTGGTACCTTTACTGCCCGCCGACCCCTCCCGGGTCCTGGGACTTTAGTACTAACCCGGAACAGGTCTCTCCATATGTTCACAGAACTCCTGCTATAATCGCCCGCAATTGGGGAAAACACTTTCGCTGGGGAAAAATGGCGCCTTCGGAATCTTCTTCGACGAAACGGGCTCTTCAGCCGCAAAGCGGTTCGCAGCCTCCGCGCTTTATCGTCATCGAGGGCCCGCTGCGCGTCGGCAAAACGACCCTCGCCCGCATCCTCGCTGAACGTCTGCATGCCCGGCGCATCTATGATTGCGAAGACAATCCCTTTTTGGCCGATTTCTATGCTGCAAAACGCGGCGCCGCTTTCCGCGCCCAGATGTACTTCCTGATCGAGCGCCAGAAACGCATCCGCGAGGCCATGTCGGGAGACGCGCCCGGTCCCGTCGTCAGCGATTTCCTCATGGAAAAAGACCGCATTTTCGCCAATCTGAATCTCGATGACCCGGAACTCAAACTTTACGAACGCTACTACGAAGCCGTCACCGCCGAACTCCCCGAACCCGATCTGGTGATTTACCTGCAAGCCAAACCGGAAGTGCTGCGCGCCAGAATCGCCAAGAAAAAAGCCCACGAAGAAAAACAGATTTCCCCCGAATACATCGAAGAAGTCGCTCGCGCCTACGAACACTTTTTCTTTCGTTATGCCGGAGCCGACTTGCTGGTCATCGATACTTCCGAAATCGATTTCGTCGAGCGCAGCGAAGATCTGCAGCAGCTCCTTCGGCGCCTTCAGGAACCCGTCAAAGGCACACAATACTTCTTGCCCCTGGGCGGCTCGGATTAACCGCCGCACGGCCGCTCGCCGAAGAGTTTCTTTTCCTCGCCTTTTCGCTTACAGTGCAATTCGGCTCGTTTTGATTTCTCTGGAGGAGCGCCCTCATGGATCTCTGGTCTCGTCGCAAGTTCTTTTTCGCCACATTGACTGGCAGCGCACTGGCCTCCGCTAGTCGCCTGTTTGGCAAATCCCTGCCGGAGATTGCGCCAGGATCGGGCTTGCCGGCGGCCGCGGAATCCACCGCAACGCCCCCGGTGATCATCTCTTCGGCAAACGGCGTCAACGCTCTACAGAAGGGCATGGACATTCTGAAAAGTGGCGGCGACACGCTCGATGCGGTCGTCGCGGCGGTCACCGTCGTCGAAGACGATCCCAACGATGATTCGGTCGGCTTCGGAGGCCTGCCAAACGAAGAAGGAGTCGTGGAACTCGACGCCAGCGTCATGCACGGACCCACTCACCGCTGTGGAAGCGTCGCCTCCGTCCAAAAAATCAAGAACGTCTCCCGTCTCGCCAAAACCGTGATGGAGCGCACCAATCACGTGATGATCGTCGGCGATGGCGCCCGGCGTTTCGGCGTCGCCGAAGGATTCGAGGAGATAAATCTGCTCACGGAACATTCCCGCAAAATCTGGCTCGCTTGGAAGGCTAAGACCGATTTCAACTGGCGTCCCGGCATCGACAGCCCGGAGTGGAAGGAGCACATGGCACTTCTTTTCGATGGTGACGCAGCGAAAATCGCGTACGCCGAGCAACGCATCGCTCATCCCGTCACCGGAACGATCAATTGCCTGGCGGTCAATGCTAAGGGCGAGGTCAGCGGCACAACCACCACTTCGGGTCTGGCGTGGAAAATTCCGGGACGCGTGGGTGATTCGCCCATCATTGGCGCGGGATTGTACGTTGACGGCGATGTTGGCGGCGCGGGCTCGACCGGAAAGGGCGAAGAAAATATCAAGATTTGCGGCGGCCACACCATCGTTGAACAGATGCGCCGCGGCGTGAAGCCCACCGACGCCTGCTTGGAAGCCATGGGTCGCGTGGTGCGCAACTACAATGGCGACAAGAAAAAGCTCGCCACCTTTCATCTGTACTTCTACGCACTCAATAAAGACGGCGAGTACGGCAGCGCCTCACTTTGGAAAAATGGTTACGAAGAATCGAAGGTGGCAAAGTTTGCGGTGCACGATGGCACGCAGGCCAAGCTGGTTCCCTGCAAACCGTTCTTCGACGAAGTTGGCCACGAAGAGTAGCAATCTTCGATCTCTGCAAACGTTGTATCCTTGATGTTTATGGACCAAGCCAATGTTCTGATCATTGGCGGCGGAGTCGTCGGTTGTGCGATTGCTGAAGTTCTTTCCCGCCGCTGGCAAGACGTTTTTCTGGTGGAGCAGTGCCCCAAAATGGGTATGGCCACCAGTTCACGCAACAGCGGCGTCATTCATTCCGGCATTTATTACCCTACAAATTCCCTGAAAGCTCGCCTTTGCGTTCAGGGAAATCGCATGACCAAGGCCTTCTGCGGAAAGCACAACGTCGCTCATCGCACCACGGGGAAGCTCGTTGTCGCGAAGAACGCGGACGAAGAGCCGGCGCTGCTCGCCTTGAAGAACAAGGGCGAAGAGAATGGCGTTGAAGGCTTGCAACTTCTGGACGCGGCCGGAATTCGCGCTCGCGAACCTCATGTGCGCGGCTATCTTGCGCTGGACGTCCCGTCGACAGGCATCGTCTCTGCCGAAGAATTAGTTCACGCTTTCGCGCGCATCGCAGAAAGCCAGGGCGCCAACCTGGTGAATCACGCGAAGGTCGAATCGCTCGAAGCGCAAAACGACTCCGTTGTGGTTGGCTTGCGCATCGGCGATGCGGAACAATCCGAGACCGAAGCCATCTCCGCGCGTTGCGTCATCAATTCCGCCGGTCTCTACGCCGACGAAGTCGCGCAACTCCTCGGGCCGCGTCCGTGGAAAATCTATCCGGTACGCGGCGAGTACTGCGAGTTGCGCGGCGCGAAAGCAGCGCTGGTCAACAATCTCGTGTATCCCCTGCCGCACAGCGGTGGCCTCACTTTAGGACTGCACTTCACCAAAACGCTTTGCGGAACAACCCTTGTCGGACCAACGGCGCGCTATGTCGAATCCAAGGAAAACTACGAACGCGAGCGCATGACCATTCCTGAATTCGCTGCTGACGTGAAATCTCTCATCCCGGAAATCGAGGCTCAGGACATGCACCTCGCTTACACCGGCCTTCGCCCCAAGCTCGTGCCTCCCGAAGGCCGCGGCATCGCCGACTTTTTTATCGAACCGGATCGGGAAGTGCCCCGCGTAATTCAACTCGTGGGCATCGAATCCCCCGGACTCACCGCAGCCCCCGCCATCGCCGAATACGTAGCCACCCTCGCCGCCAACGTCCTCGTCTAGCGACAGCAATAGCCTGTCATCCTGAGAGACGCGAAGTTTGCGTCTCGAAGGATCTCAACCTCTGCGCTGCGCAAGTTGAAATGTCTTACTCTACGATGACCCGCACAAACTTCTTCTTCCCCGCGCGCAAAAGGAACGCACCCGGCTTTGTCAGGTCGATTTCCTTGCGCGGATCCTCCACGCAAACCTCATCAATTTCCACGCCGCGCTGCTTAATCAACCGCTCGGCCTCGCTCTTCGACGGCGCGAGTTTCAGCTCCGTCAGCAACGCCGTAAGTTTTTTTGCCGCACCAATCGGAATCTTCTGCACCGGAGCTTCCCTCGGCGCCTGCCGGTCGCGGAACACGCGCTGAAAATTTTCCGCAGCTCGACTCCCCGCTTCAGCGCCATGAAATCCGGACACCACCTCTTTCGCCAGCCGCATCTTCGCGTCCATCGGATGCAGGGCGCCGCTTTTCACTTCTTCCTTCAGGGCCACAATCTCCTGCGGCGTGCGGTCCGTCACCAGTTCGTAGTACGACCACATCAGCTCGTCCGGAATCGACATCAGCTTCCCGAACATTTCCTCCGGTGCTTCCGTGATGCCTACATAATTGCCCAGGCTCTTCGACATTTTCCGCTCGCCGTCGAGCCCCACTAGAATCGGCATCGTTACGGCCACCTGCGGCGTCACGTCGTACTCGCGCTGAATTTCGCGGTGCACCAAAATGTTAAACTTCTGCTCCGTGGCGCCCAGTTCCACATCTGACCGCAGCATCACCGCGTCGTAAGCCGTCAGCAGCGGGTACAACAGCTCATGCACGGCAATCGGCAAGTTCTTGTCTAGCCGCGAACGAAAATCTTCCCGTTCCAACATGCGTGCCAATCGGTAATGCGCACAAAGCCGCACCACGTCGTAGCTGGACATCTTCCCCAGCCATTCGCTGTTGTAGCGAACCTCGGTCTTTTCGCGATCCAGAATCTTGTAAACCTGCTCCAGATACGTTGTGGCGTTCGCTTCAACCTGTTCCCGGCTGAGTGGCGGCCGCGTGTCCGATTGCCCGGTGGGATCCCCGATCATCGCGGAAAAATCGCCGATCAGAAAAATCGCTGTGTGCCCCATATCCTGAAAATGTTTCAGCTTGCGCAACACCACCGTGTGGCCAAGGTGAATATCCGGCGCCGTAGGATCCACGCCCAGGTACACGCGCAACGGCTTGCCCGACTGCACGGAATTCGCGAGCTTCTGCTTCAGCTCCTCCTCGGGAATGATTTCCGCCACGCCTTTTCTCAGGTAGGCGAGCTGTTCCTCAACAGGCTTGAATTTAGCTTCCGGCATACCAACCCTTCTTTTCGCAATTCACAAACGCAGGCAATCAGGATTTCCCGCGAAGCACGCGGCGGCCTTCTATCCGGTAATTTCCTTCCAGAATCAACTTCACCGCTTCGGTATAAATCCGGTGCTCCTCTTTTAATATGCGTTCCGCGAGCGTGTGCTCATCGTCGCCATCCTGCACCGGCACAGTCGCTTGCAGAATGATTGGCCCGGCATCCAGATTTTCATCCACGAAATGCACCGAGCATCCAGCAATCTTCACGCCGTAATCTAGCGCCTGTTTCTGCGATTCCAGCCCCGGAAATGACGGCAGCAGCGAGGGATGAATATTCAGGATGCGCTCGGGATACGCGGCCACAAAATACGGCGACAGCAGCCGCATGTAACCCGCCAGGCACACCAGTCCGACTTTATGTTCCTGCAAAACAGCCACGACCTGGCGATCGTAAGCCTCTCGTTCCAGCCCTTTCGAGGGAATCGCCCGCGTCGCAATGCCTCGCGTCTTGGCTAGCTCCAGGCCTCGCGCGTCGGGCTTATTACTGACGACAATCGCGATCTCCGCGTTCGGAATCCGCCTCGCGGCAACACTTTCCGCCAGCGCCTCAAAATTCGAGCCGCGACCACTCAACAGCACCCCTATGCGCTTGTTCATAAACTAAAAAAGCTAGCACATCTGCAGTGAGTCACCAAGGCCACCCAACCATTCCTGTGGCTCATCCCTTCAGGGATGAGGCTTTCCCTTCTCGAACCTTTCACGTGTATGCCCCCCAGATCGAATTCCAGTTGAATTCCCCAAATATTCGCGTTACATTGCATTTTGCTTTATAGCGAAACTAAAGCGAAACAAGGAGGCTCTATGCCCGCACGCCAACTCAAAGACCTCATCTCCATCGGCCCCGCCATGCTCAAAGACTTCGAGCAGCTCGGCATCAAATCCGTTCCGCAACTCGCCAAGCAGCAACCAATCAAAATGTATCAGCGCTTGCAGCGCCTTCGAGGCCAGCGCATGGATCCCTGCGTCCTCGACACTTTCGAAGCGGCCGTAGCTCAGGCACGCAATCCTCGCCTGCCTGCAGTAAAATGTCAGTGGTGGTATTGGAGCCGAAAGAGAAAGTCCGCAGCCGCCAAGTAGAATTACAAATTCAGCGAGCCCGAGTAAACAACCCGCGCTTTACCGGTGTCGCCTTTTTCGATGCGGCCAATGCGATAGAACTTTTCGCGCCGCCGCTTCAAGTCTGCTTCCGCTTCTTTCACATAAGCCGACGGCACAATCACGATCATCCCGATGCCCATGTTAAACGCCTGTAGCAGTTCATCGGTATCAATCTCGCCCACTTTCGCCAAATATTTGAAAATCGATGGAATCGGCCACGACTCCAGATCGATCACCGCCTTCACGCCGCTCGGCAATACGCGTGGCAAATTCCCTGGAATTCCGCCGCCGGTAATGTGCGCCAGCGCCGAGGCCCAGCCTTTCGCCAGAATATTCTTCACCGCGGGCGCATAACAAACGTGCGGCTTCAGCAATTCCGCCCCAATCTTGTTCCCCACTTCCGCCACGTAGGTATCGCTCTTCAGCTTGGCAACGTCAAACACCAATCTCCGCGCCAACGAATACCCATTGGTGTGCAGCCCCGCGGACGGCAATCCGATCAACGTGTCTCCCGGCTTCACTCCCTTGCCGGTCAGAATATTTTTCCGCTCCACCACGCCAACGATGAAGCCCGCCAGGTCATACTCCCCCGGCGCGTAAAATCCCGGCATCTCCGCGGTTTCTCCGCCAATCAGCGCGCATCCCGCCTTCCGGCAAGACCGGCTCATGCCATCCACCAACTGCTCCACCACGTTGGGCTCCAGCTTGCCCATCGCCAGGTAGTCCAAAAAGAACAGCGGCTCCGCCCCCTGCACCAATATGTCGTTCACGCAATGATTCACCAGGTCGCCGCCCACCGTGGAGTGCACCCCCATGGACATCGCCACTTTCAGCTTGGTGCCCACCCCGTCCGCGCTCGACACCAGCACCGGCTCTTTCCATTTACGCGTATCCAATGCAAACAGCGCGCCAAATCCGCCGATCCCGCCCAACACTGCAGGCGTAAAGGTGTGGCTGGCCAAATGCCTGATGCGCTGCTTGGCATCGTCGGCCACGGCAATGTTCACTCCAGCGTCGGCGTATTTCATGGTCGGCTGCCTTCAGATCGCTTTTGTATCGCAACGACGATTCGTGATTCTCGGCGGCTCTGTCCCTGCAAGTAGTGGGCGGCCATCAGGGACGGTTCACCCCTCCCGTGATGACCTGTTGCGGGTGAACCTGAGTCGTTCTCGGCGAAGTCCGGCTATTCGGCGGTGCCGAACCTGTACAGCTTAGAACACATGGAACAATCGACGCCAGCGCACAGTTCCCGGGTGGATCAATGCATTGGCATATGCCAGAAAACGCGCTCCTATATCTCCATTCCACGCGTCCTTCGGCGCATCCAGCGACATATAAATGATCACCGGCGTGCCGAGAATATCATTTCTTGGCACGCACCCCCAATATCGGCTGTCCAGAGAATTCTCCCGGTTGTCCCCCATCACAAAATAACAATTGTCCGGCACGGTGTAAGGCAGTCCCGGAAAATTCCCAATCAAACTGGATTTTGAAGGTGGCTCCGTGTGTCCGATGGTGTAATTCTCTTGCAATTTTTTGCCATTGATCCACACCGCTCCATCATGCACGTCCACCGTTTCGCCCGGCAACGCAATCACCCGTTTTACATAGTCTGGCAGAGATGTATCGTACGGCGGCTTGAAGATAACGATCTGCTGGCGGTGCGGATTGCGCCACAGCGGCACGTGCCAGTTCGTGAACGGGATTCCTGCGTCGTAACCGATTCGGCTCATGATCAGGTGATCGCCGATCAGCAAGGTGTTCTCCATCGAGCCCGACGGAATCACGCGCGCCTGCCCCAGCGTTCCGTTGATCAGCATGAACGCCAGAATCACCCAGAACCATGCGATGATCTCGCTCTTCACGCGCGAACTCATCGGCGCTTTCGCTTCCTTCACCGCTTGCTTCTTCTTTTCTTTAGTCGCGTCAGCTTTCACGATTCACCCTAACCATCGATGCAACGATGATCCACCTGCCGGTCCGCCTGCTTTGCGTGCTTATCGAAAGGTTTCGAACAATCTCTTCCAGCGGATTTTGCTCGGATGCAGCACGGCGTTTCCATAAGCCAGCAAGCGCTCGGCAAGGTTGCCATTCCAGGCGTCTCCGGGCGCATCCACGGACATGTAGATCGTCACCGGTGTGCCGATAATGTCGCTCCGCGGCACGCAGCCCCAGAAGCGGCTGTCGTAGGAATTCCCTCGGTTGTCGCCCATCACGAAATACTGATTCTCAGGCACCGTGAACGGCACGCCTTTGAACGGCGGCAGTAATTCCGAATGATAAGGAAGTTCCGTAGGCCCGGTGGTGTAATCCTCTTGCAGCTTCTTGCCGTTGATCCACACTGCGCCATCGTGAATGTCAATTGAATCGCCCGGCAAACCGATAACGCGCTTGATCAAGTCCGACTGCTTGCGGTCGTAGGGCGGCCGGAAAATCACGATCTGCTGCCGCCGCGGATTCCGCCAAAGCGGCACATGCCAATTCGTGAACGGTACACCGGCATCGTACCCAATTCGGCTCATGATCAGGTGATCGCCGACCAGCAGCGTTTTTTCCATCGAGCCTGAAGGAATCACGCGAGCCTGTCCCAGCGTTCCGTTGATCAGCAGAAACACTAGAACCACCCAACCCCAGGCAATCGCTTCCTTCTTTACCCGAGTGCCCAGTGGCGCCGTTTCAACCTTCGAAACGCCCTTCCGGTTTGCTGACGTGTCTTTTTTAGCGTTCACGTTCCACCGTCACTGCTTCTTTCAATTTTGCCGTCCCGTTTTCCCGTACTTCCAGTTGCACCAGGTCCGTCGGATACACCCCTGTATAGCAAGACGTACAAAACTTTCCTTCGGTATCATTCACCGCTTGCCGCAGACCCGGCAGCGAAAGGTATCCCAGCGAATCCGCTCCCAAATACTTGCGAATCTCCTCCGGCGTATTGGAAGACGCAATCAGTTCTTCCTTCGTTGGCGTGTCCACGCCGTAGTAGCACGGCGAAATAGTCGGCGGGCAGCTGATGCGCATGTGCACTTCCTTGGCGCCCGCTTCGCGCACCATGCGCACAAGTTTGCGGCTGGTGGTGCCGCGCACAATCGAATCGTCGATCAGCACTACGCGCTTACCCGCGATCAAGCTGCGCACCGGATTCAGTTTCAGCTTAACGCCAAAATTGCGGATCGCCTGCGATGGCTCGATAAACGTTCTGCCAATGTAGTGGTTGCGGATTAGCCCCATGCGAAACGGAATCTTCGATTCCAGCGCAAAACCGATCGCCGCCGGCACGCCAGAGTCCGGAATGGGCACGATCATGTCCGCTTCCACTGGATGCTCCCGAGCCAGCAACCGCCCCAGCATTTCGCGCGACTCGTTTACCGCGCGGCCAAACACGATGCTGTCGGGCCGCGAAAAATAAACATGCTCAAAGATGCAGTATTGGTGCGGCTTGGGTGCGCTGAAGTGTACAGACTCCAGCCCGGCTCGCGAAATGCGCAACATTTCACCCGGTTCGATATCGCGCACATATTGCGCGTTCAGCAAATCAAATGCGCAGGTCTCCGACGCCACCATCCAGCTAACCTCGCCGGCGTGCCCTTCGATCTTTCCCAGCGCCAGTGGCCGGAAGCCTCGCGGGTCACGCACGGCATACAGTTCATCCGCGGTCAGCACCACCAACGAATACGCACCTTCCACTTGATTCAGCGCATCGCCCAGCGCCCCGGACAGATTCCTCGCTTGCGAGCGTGCCACCAGGTGCACGATCACCTCCGTGTCGCTGTTGGTCTGGAAAATGGATCCACGATGCTCCAGCTTGCGCCGCCACTCGCTGGCGTTCGTCAAGTTGCCATTGTGCGCTACGGCCATCTTTCCCTTGTTGCAATCGATCATGATCGGCTGGACGTTCAGCAGCGCCTTGTCGCCCGCCGTGGAATACCTCGTGTGGCCGATCGCGCTGCTGCCAGGCAGCTTTGCCAAAATGCGCGGCTGGAAAATTTCCTCCACCTCGCCCATGGCCTTGTGCATGAACAAGTCGTGTCCGGTGCTCGAGACGATTCCTGCGGATTCCTGACCGCGATGTTGCAACGCGTACAAACCCAAATACGTGAGGTTCGCAGCTTCGGGATGCCCAAACACGCCGAATACTCCACATTCATCGTGGAATCGGTCGTCAACGTACGCCAGTTTCGTTGTCATTGGACCTTCAAGATGCGCTCGAGCGAGTGCGCCCAGATCTCCTTCAACCCGGTGACCTCGGCGGAAGCAACCGCACGCCCTTTATATTCGATGCGCAAAGTATTGTCACCGGTCACTTTGCCGATTTCGTGCGCGCCCACACCATATTGTCTCGCAGTATTCCGAACAGAGCCAAGTTTTCCCGGAGAAACGCTAACCACCACGCGCGCGCCTCGTTCGCCGAACAGCGCATATTCCGCCGACGCATCTTCGGGCACCATAACATTCGCTCCCAGCCCTGTCGCCGCGAAACACGATTCCGCCAATGTTACCGCCAGCCCTCCGTCGCTCACGTCGTGCGCCGATTGCACCGTCCCCTCGTTCGCCAGAGCGACCATGCAGTCGATCACCCATTTCTCCGCGCCCAGTTCAATCGCTGGAGGCTCTCCAGCGGCGATGCCGGCAATCGTCTTCGAATATTCCGACGAAGAAAACTCGCGCTGTTTCCCGCCGCGTGGACCAGCCTGTGGTCCAGCCTTCGAAGAAGTCGCTCCATCAAGCAACACAATCACGTCGCCTGCCTTGCGGAACGCGATCTTCAAAACTTTGCTGGCATCTTCCAGAATTCCCAGAATCCCAATCGTCGGCGTCGGATAAATCGATTTCCCCAGCGTCTCGTTGTAGAAACTCACGTTGCCGCCGGTAATCGGCGTGTCCAGCGCGATGCACGCTTCGCCCAATCCATCAATCGCCTGCGAAAACTGCCACATTACTTCCGGCTTCTCGGGGCTGCCGAAATTCAGGCAATTGGACGCCGCCATTGGACGCGCGCCCGACGTCGCCACGTTTCGCGCGGCTTCCGCCACCGCGTGCATCGCTCCAACCTTGGGATTCAGCTGTGCCCACCGGCCGTTTCCATCGGTCGAAAGCGCCAGCGCCCGCATCACGCCGTTCTTTTCCGATTCCTTGATGCGCACCACCGCCGCATCGCTTGCTTCCGGGCCTGCCACCGTATTGGTCCGCACCATCGAGTCATATTGCTCGGTGATCCAGCGTTTCGACGCGATCGTTGGCGACGCCAGCAACTTCTTGAAATTTTCCGTCAGGTCTGTGCCTTCCGCCTTGAACACATACCAGTCTTTTTCCGTTTCCTTGTGCGGCGCCGGCGCGTTAATCGGCCGGTTGTACACCGGGCCTTCCTCGGCCAACGGATGCGCGGGAATTTCCGCCACCACGGTGCCGTGGTCCTTCACCACCAGCATCTTCCCGTCTTTCACTTCGCCCACCACCGTCGCGTCCAGCCCCCACTTCTTGAACACCGCCAGCACTTCGTCCTCGCGACCCTTCTCGGCCACCAGCAGCATGCGTTCCTGCGATTCGCTCAGCATGATTTCGTACGGACTCATGCCGGTTTCCCGCTGCGGCACTTTCATCAAATCAATTTCAATGCCGGTGCCCCCGCGCGACGCCATCTCGCACGTCGAACATGTCAATCCCGCAGCTCCCATGTCCTGGATCGCCACCACCGCGCCGGTCTTCATCGCCTCGATGCAGGCTTCCAGCAGCAGCTTCTCCATGAACGGGTCGCCCACCTGCACATTCGGCCGCTTCTGTTTCGATTCCTCGGTGAACTCCGCCGAAGCCAGCAGCGACGCTCCGTGAATGCCATCGCGTCCGGTCTTTGCGCCCACGTAAATCACCGGATTGCCCACACCCCTGGCCTTCGCCAGAAAAATTTCATCCTTGTGCGCGATGCCCAACGCCAGCGCGTTGACCAATGGATTTTGCGAATAGCAAGCTTCGAACGCCACCTCGCCGCCCACCGTTGGCACTCCGAAACAATTTCCGTAGTTGCCCACGCCGCGAACCACGCCATCCAGAATTCGCCGGTTCTTCGCAGCTTCTTCTTCGCTGGTAGTTTTCGACGCCACAATTTCGCCAAACCGCAGCGAATCCAGCACCGCAATAGGCCGCGCGCCCATCGTGAAAATGTCGCGCAGGATTCCCCCCACGCCGGTGGTCGCCCCTTGAAACGGCTCTACGTAGCTCGGGTGATTGTGCGACTCGATCTTGAACGCCGCCACCAGCCCATCCCCGATGTCCACAACGCCGGCATTTTCCCCCGGCCCTTGCACCACCAGCTTGCCGCGCGTCGGCAAGCGCTTCAGGTGCACCTTGCTCGATTTGTACGAGCAGTGCTCGCTCCACATCACGCTGAAGATGCCTAACTCCGTGATGTTCGGATCGCGCTTCAGTATCTTCTGGATGCGCGCGTATTCTTCGCGCGTTACGCCATGCTCCGCCGCGATTTCCGGCGTTACTTTGATTTCAGTTTGTGCGCTTGCCATCTGTCCTTGACCTTTAATTCATGTCCTGAAAAACACTGCAGGGGCACGACGTATCGTGCCCCTGCGCAATTCTATTTTTGCGTAACCGTCACGCTGTCGCCTTTGCCGCGCCCACCAGCGCTTCCACCATCGACCGGAAAACCACCAAGCCGTCCTCCGATTCCAGCGCCGATTCCACGGCGCGCTCCGGGTGCGGCATCAGTCCGGCCACATTGCGTTCGCGGTTGCATATCCCTGCGATATTCGCCACCGCGCCGTTGGGATTCCCGGCATTATCGTCTTTGCCATCCGGCGTGGTGTAGCGGAACAGGATTTGCCGGTTCTTTTCCAACTCCGTTAGTGTTGCTTCATCGCAACTGTAATTCCCATCACTGTGCGCGATTGGAATTTTCAGAATCTGCCCTTTGCTCGCCGCGTTGGTGAACGGAGAATCCGTGTTCTCCACACGCATATGCACATGCCGGCAAATAAATCGCAGCCCCGAATTCCGCATCATCGCTCCGGGCAGCAATCCAGCCTCGAGCAAAATCTGAAAGCCATTGCAGATGCCCAGCACCAGTCCGCCGCTCTTCGCGAATTTCTCCACCGATTTCATTACCGGTGAAAAACGCGCAATCGCTCCCGTTCGCAGGTAATCGCCGTAAGAAAAGCCTCCTGGCAGGATAATGGCATCGCAGCCTTGCAAATTTTCGGATTGGTGCCAGATGAATTCCACCGGCCGCTGCAACACGTGGCCGATGGCGTGAAACGCGTCATGATCGCAATTGGACCCCGGGAAGACAACCACTCCAAATTTCATACTGCGCCTCCGGGTTTTTCGTTATCGGGAACCCCTATTTTACCACACCGCCGCGCCTTCGGACTCGGACTCCTGTAGCTCACCCCTTCAGGGGTGAGGATGTCCTTTGCGTATCGATGGGTCCCAACGCGGTTTTTAGCGTTTCTGCACAGGGCATTCATGCCCGACACCGCGCTGCAAAATTTCACTGCCCGCCGAAGTTCTTTGATCTTTAGGAGGTCGGAGCTTTGGTTCGTACAACACAGGGTTGGCTACTATGGGGCTTCCGCCCCTGAAGTATGGTTTTTGTATTGTTCAGAGCGCTATTCGCCGTGCCGTAAGTCTTCGTGCTCTATCGATGATGCTTCTTCGATTTCTTCCCATCTTTGCCGCTCGCCGCAGCCATCTCGCGCCTTTTCTTTGCCGCCCAGCCTGGCTTGTTCGCTTGTCGCCCACGCGCGACTCCCAGCGCATCAGGCGGCACATTCTCCGTAATCACCGATCCCGCGGCGACGTACGCTCCGTTTCCAATTCGCACTGGAGCCACCAGCACCGAGTCGCTCCCGACAAACACTTTGTTTCCGATGGTCGTTGGGTGTTTCACAAATCCGTCGTAGTTGCACGTGATTGTCCCCGCGCCAATATTCGATTTTGCACCAATCCTCGTGTCGCCCACATACGAGAGGTGCGGCACTTTCGATCCTTCGCCCACCACACTCTTCTTCAACTCCACGAAATTGCCGATCCGCGCGCCATCCTTCACGTGCGACTCCGGCCGCATGCGCGCGAATGGCCCCGCGATAACGTCGGAATCCACGCGGCTCTTTGTAATGACGCAGTGCGGCTCGATGGTCACATTGTCGCCCAGCACCGAATCGTGAATCACGCTGCCTGTTTTGATCACACACCGCGCGCCAATTTTCGTTTTCCCCAGCAGTTGCACGCATGGCTCAATCACCGTGTCTTCTCCCGCGGTCACGTCGGGATCAATCAACACCGTTTCCGGCAGTTGAATCGTCACTCCGCTGTTCATCAGCTCGTCGCGTTTCCATTCGCGAAACGCGCGGTCCACTCCCGCCAGGTCCGCTCGCGTATTGCACCCCAGCGTTTCCTGGGCGTTTTCCGCGATCTCCGCCAGCACCGTTTCACCTTTTGCGTTCAGCACGGAAATCGCATCCGTAAGATAAATCTCGCGGTGCTTGTTGTTCGGCTTCACTTGGGCCAGCGCCGGCCAAAGTTTCGCCGTCGTAAAGCAATACATGCTGGAGTTGATTTCGTTCAGTTCGCGTTGTTCCGGCGTCAGTTGCGATTCTTCAATGATCGCCGCCACAGTGTCCCCGGATTTCCGCAGGATTCGCCCGTACCCGGAAGGATCAGCCAGCACCGCCGTTAGAATCGAGGCCGCCGCATTTCCTTTTTTGTGTTTGTTGATCAGAGCGCGCAGCGTTTCGGTCCGCACCAGCGGCGCGTCGCCCGGCAACACCACCACATATTTCGTGTTTCCTATGGCGCGCTTGGATACCAGCAATGCGTGCCCCGTGCCATTCTGCGGTTGCTGCAGCACCGTCGTTACTTCGAACGGTTCCACCACCGCGGCCACTTTTTCCGCCTGATGCCCCACCACCGCGATGATCTTCTTCGCTCCCAGCGGCTCGCATGCGCGCACCACATGCTCCACCAGCGAACGCCCGCCGGCTGCATGCAGCACCTTCGCCAGACTCGACTTCAGCCGCGTGCCTTTGCCCGCGGCCAATACCAGAATTGCCACGTCTTTGTTTGTCATGGCCAGCATTGTCCCGTGACATCCGCGTTTTGACAACCACGGACTCGCCCCATGATGAATGGTTGTTAATCCTGGTTCGACCAGGTCGAGGCGGAAGCCTCAGTTGACGATCAAAGGCACGCTGCCGCTGGCGTCCGCCGTCGTACTGTCTCCGCTTACACCGTACACATTCACGGTGATCGTGTAGGTTCCAGCAGCCGTTTCGGTGCCCGTGCTCACCGTGATCTTGGCCGTTCCCTTGTCGCCGTTCGAAAAATCAAGCGTTCTAGGATTCAACGCATCGCCCGTGTTGACCTCGCAACTCGCCTTCGGCGCCGTCGTTGTGCACGACAGAAATACCCGGCCCGTCCCCGCCTTATTGGCCACATCCACACGGGTTGTGTTTCCGGACGTCGCGCCAGCCTTCACCGTCATCGCACCAGGCTTACTCAAGCTCGGCGCAGGCACCGCCCTCGCCTTATAGATCCGCACATAATCCACCGTCATCACCGCCGGCGTCGGCGTCGTTTGGTCTGCCGGACCAGGCCACGATCCCTCGCCTCCCACCGCCAGATTCATCAACAGGAAAAATGGATGATTGAACACCCAGCTTTGTCCCGTCGGAACGTCACTCGCCGTAACCACGTAAAAAACTTTTCCTGGGTCGTCCACATAAAACTGAATCATGTTCGGCGACCAGATCGCCCCATAAGCGTGCCAGCCGGTCACGTCGCCACTGGCCAACGCATACTTCTTCGGCAACCCTTTGTCGCCGGAATATCCCGGCCCATGCAGCGTGGAGCTGATCTTCCCGGGTCCCAGCCCTCCTGACGCAGGAACGTTTTCCATGTAATCGATCTCGCCGCTATTCGGCCATCCCACTGAGCTGATGTTGCCACCCAGTGCCCAGAAAGCTGGCCAGATTCCCGGTCCGACCGGCAACATCATCCTCGCTTCCACCCTTCCATACTGAAATTCTTCCGTGCCCTCGGTGATCATCCGCGCGCTCGTCCAGCTTCCACTATTCGGCACCGTGCTCGCGTTGAGCTTCATCGCCTGAATCACCAAGTGGCCGTTGCCATCGATGTACGCGTTCGGCTTCGCGGTATTGCATCCGCCCGCCGAGGTATTCGGCGCGCAGTAATATTCCACCTCGTTGTTCACCTTCAGAATGCCCGTGTCAAACTTCCACTTCCCCGCATCGATGGGCGTTCCTGCCGGCCCGCTGAACTCATCGGACCACACTTGGTCCCAGTTCTGCGCATTCACGCCTTTCGCCAAGATGAACCCGAGTCCGCAAATCACCAGCAGGGCCGCGCGATTTGGCACATTCCCTCCCCTTGCCTTGCTTTTAAGCCTGGTCTTGTATCCGGTGTGTAGGATTAATCGGCTGCGGGTACAGGCGCGGAGCGAAAAGCACGCGACGCTTCCGCAGCTCCAGCGTGTTCGTCCGTCGTAATTTCCCACGAACTTGGATCGGCGAGTAACTGGCTCACGAGCTGGGTATGCAGAGCGTGCCCCGCTTTGCGCGCTTCCACTCGGCCAAGCAGCGGCAAGCCGACAAGCGCCAGGTCGCCAATCAGGTCCAGTGCTTTGTGCCGGCCAAATTCGTCGGCAAACCGCAGTGAGCCGTTCATCACGCCATCCTTCGTCAACACGATGGCGTTATCCAGCGAACCGCCGCGAATCAGCCCCATTCCTCTCAACGGTTCGATGTCGCTCTCAAAGCAGAACGTCCGCGCTCGCGACAGCACTTGCCGGAACGAGCCCGCGTTCACCACCATCTCCACTTCCTGCTGCCCCACCATCGGGTGCGGGAAATCCACATAGCACCGCACGCGAAATTCGTCCGCGGGATAGATCCCGATTCGCCGCCCGTCTTCCACTACCTCCACGGGTTTCGTCACCTTCAAGTAACGCCGCTTCCGCCGCAGCTTCCGAATGCCGGCTTCGTCGATCAGCTGCATGAACGGTTCCGCGGAGCCATCAAGGATCGGCACCTCGATCGCGTCGATGTCCAGGTAGATGTTGTCGATTCCGCAGGAATAGACGGCCGCCAACAAATGCTCCGTCGTCGACAACAGCACGCCATGCTTCATCAAGCTCGTGGCATAGCTAACGCGTGCCACGTTGAACCCGTGCGCTTCAATTTGGAACCCGTCCAGGTCCACGCGCCGAAACACGATGCCCGTATCCGCAGGGGCCGGGACGAGACGCAGCTTTCCCCGAACTCCTGTGTGGAGTCCGACGCCCTCTGTCGACACCGCCGTTTGGATGGTTGTTTGGAACATGCCCCAACTCGATTCTAGCACATCGTCGGCCAATCGATGTCTTGCTTCTCCTTCCTTTTCAGTTACTTATGAGCAACAAATCCCGCCTCTTTCAACTCGGTGTGTCTTTTGCACAACATTCCGGCCTCTCGCTGTGGCTTCTCCGCCACCCAGGCGGCCCCATCGGGCCCTCTTCTCCTTGCCTCTTCCCTTATTTCTTTCATCCCTTTGTCCAACTCTTCCTGTCCGCCAATACGTCTAAATGCTATGCTTATAGTTTGCATCTTTTCTTGGGTGGTGCTGGATGAATCGCTTCGCACGTTTTAGCATTTTGGGCGTTTCCATACTCGTTTTCGGTTGGGTGGGGCTTGGGCATGTCCTTGGCCGCACCACTGACAACAAGGCGTACAAATCGCTGGTCGTCTACAGCGAAGTCCTGCAAAAGATCCAGCAGGATTACGTCGACGAGCCCAACATGCACCTCGTCGAGGCGGGCTCGCTTCATGGCTTGCTGGAATCTCTCGACTCCGAATCCAGCTACTTCACCCCGCGCGAGTATGCCGAATACAAACAGAAGCTTGCCAACTCCACCACCGGCGAAACCGGCTTGAATCTCAGCAAGCGCTTCGGCTACATCATCGTCACTTCCGTCATACCCGACAGTTCCGCCGACAAAGCCGGCATTCGCAGCGGCGACATTTTTGAGTCTGTCGCTGGCTTCACCACGCGTGAAATGTCCGTGGGGCAGGCCAAGAACCTGCTCGCCGGCCAGCCTGGCACCAGTGTAAAAGTTGGAGTAATTCGCCGCGGAAAAACGCAGCCCGAGTCCGTGGATCTGTCGCGCGAAAAGCTTCCTGCCTCGAAACTCCAGGTTCAGCGCATCGACAACGAAACGATTGCCATCCGCTTCCCCACTCTGGACGCGGGCCGTGCCGACGAAGTGCGCGCCAAATTGCAGGAATTCAGCAAGCAGGGCGTGACCAAGGTCATCCTTGATCTGCGCGAGTGCGGCCGCGGCTCCATTCCCGAAGCTCTGGCCATCGCTCGCTTGTTCGTTCCTTCCGGGAATCTCACCTCTTTGCGTGGTCAGACCGTTCCCGAGCAAGTTTTCGCAGCCGATGCCAGCAAGGTCATTTGGAAGGGTCCCGTATCGATTCTCATGGACGGCACCACAACGGGCCCGGCGGAAATTCTGGCTGCATCCATTGCCAACACCAAGCGCGGCGACCTGGTCGGCGACCGCACCTTTGGACTCGCTTCCGAGCAGAAGCTCATTACTCTGGATGATGGCTCGGCCATTATTCTGACCGTTGCCAACTACTACAACGCCGACGGTAAGGCTATCCTCGAAGAAGGCGTCGCTCCCACGGAAGTTGTCCACAGCGCCGCTGCCGCCGATGATGGAGATGATGGCGCAGACGACACGCCGTCCACTTCCACTCCGCAAAAGGAGCCACCACTCGGACCTCGTCCTCTCTCTTCTGAGGATCCGGTTCTGCGCAAGGCTCTGGACCTGCTGAAAAATCCGGTCGCGGTTAAGAAGGCCGCTTAACTCTCACGTGAAACTTGTGTTTTTTCCCGCCGGGCGCGGATCGCTCACCGTCTTTTTCTGTGCGCTCGCATCCATCGTTCTGTGCCTCGCGGGCTGCGACAAGATCAAATCCTATCGTGAGGCCGCTCGAACTCGCCGCTCCTCGAAGGATCGCACCGCGACAGCGCACCCTTCCCGCAATAGCGCCTCAGCATCGCCAAAGCTCGCGATTATTCTCGACGACGTGGGCAGCGATCCCGCTATCGTCGATCAGCTATTCGCCCTCCACTACCCGCTGACGCTTTCCGTGCTTCCGCTCCACCCGCACTCCACCGCCATCGCCGAAGAAGCGCACCGCCGCGGTTACCAGGTGATGCTGCACCTGCCCATGGAAGCCATCGGCAATGAAGTCAGTGAGCCGCAGCAGTTGCGCGTGGGGATGACCTCGCCACAAATTTCAGACGATTTGGGTGGCATGCTCGGCAGCGTTCCCCATGCCGTTGGCGTCAACAATCACCAGGGCTCGCTCGCCACTTCCAATCCCGCGCTCATGTCGGCACTTATGCCTCTGCTTCGCCAGCGGCACCTTTTCTTCATCGATAGCCGCACCACGGCCGCAACCGTTGCCTTCGACGCCGCTGAGCGCGACGGCGTCCCTTGCGCTTTCCGCAACGTCCCATTCCTCGATGATGTTCAGGAAGCTGGCGCCATTCGACGCCAGTTGGAACTCGCCATTCGCGGCGCCAAGGAAAAAGGCGAAGCTGTCGCCATTGGGCATCCTCACCCCGAAACACTGCAGGTGCTCCGCGAAATGCTTCCGCAGATTCAAGCGCAAGGCGTGCAACTGGTCCACGCCTCCACCCTCGTTCACTAACGACTGCGTCCCTTCAGGACAACAGGGTGTCGCTCTGCTCCATTGCAACAGCGTCGTTCTTCGGGAACAGCCACATCACCACCAGAAATTGTAGTCCCATCGTCACAAAGCAGAACACGCTCCCCTCCGGCCCCACCGTTCCACCTGTTAACCATGTCGGTCCGTGCAACACCGCGTGCGACAAGTTGCCTTGCATCGTCGTCCCGCTATTCGGCACCGAATAAAGATATGTCTCTCCCCAATCAAAGCTGGCGTGCAGTCCTACGGCATACCACAGACTGCCCGTGCGCTTCAGTGTGAAGCAGAAGAAAAACGCTACCACTACCACACCCGCTGCCCCCACCCAGCCTTCTCCCGGGTTGCCCAGATGTACCCCGCCGAACACCACGGAAAGCAAAATCGCGGCAGGCCAAAAGCCAATCCCGTCCGCCAGGGTGTACTGCATGTATCCGCGAAACAAAAATTCTTCGAACAATCCAACGAAGAAAAACAAAAGCAGATGAAACAATCCCCATTGCACGATCTCGTTTCCGTGCAACGCCAAACTCCCGAAAGAATACCCGCCAAACGCGCCAATTAACCCGACCAGCAGAGAAACTTCCAGCAAGCCGAACAGGAGCCCCAGCCAGAATTTGCCACCCAACGCCTCAGACATCGGCAACCCGTAAACTCCCGCGGGCCGACTCTCCAACCGCGACATGACCAGCGCCGCGCCATACACCAACGCAAATCCCACCACCTCTTCCGACAACAAGATCATCTCGCTCGGTACGCCGCGCTTCGGCGTCAGAAAAACCCGCAAGCCCATCAATAGGATGGCCCCACCCACCAAGACCAGCAGCAGATAGACCAGCAGCCTCCAACCCGCACGCAATCCGCGCTCGTTAAAGAACAGTGGCGACGGGCCGGTAGGGGGTGCGGACAACGTGGACTGTCCTGCCGGTTCGTACGCCGAATTTCCCGATTCCATTTATTCTTGCTCCTTACGCGCGGGTCAATCGATCAGCTCCTCTGAAGTAATCCAAATCCCTTTCTTTCCCACCAGCTTAACCTTTTTATTATAGAATGCCGGTTAGCGGCGCGCATCTGCGGAGGCTCTCATACCTCACCACAGCCCATCCTTTTCTCTCATTGCCGGCCGCCTGGCCCTCGATTTCGCGAACACCTCGCCCGTTTCCCACGACCTATCCTGGGACGAATTCGTCTCCTTCTTATTGGACGCGAAACTCGTCACTCCAGAGCGTGCTTCCCGGCTCCGGCCTTTGCTGCTGTCCGAGGCAAGAGCCGTCGACGCCATTCTGCTCAAGATCCTGCGCCTTCGCGAGTCCTTCCGCGCCGTCTTCGCTTCCGTTGTCGAGCATAAGCCTTTTCCCCGCCATTGGGCCGAGCCAATTAATGAAATCCTGCGGGTTACTGAGGGCCACGACGAATTGGTTCCCCAAGAGGACGGCTGGCGTCTTCAGTTTATCGCGCGAGAAGAAGGCCTGGAGTGGTTGCTCGCCGCCATCGCGCGCTCTGCCGCGGAGCTGCTTGTCGAAGGCACGGAAGCGCCCATCCGCCGCTGCGCCAATCCATCTTGTCGGCTGTTTTTCTATGACGACTCGCGCACCCATCGCCGTCGCTGGTGTTCCATGTCCACCTGCGGCAACCGTCACAAAGTAGCAAGCTTCCTGCGCCGCCATGTCCACAAACGCGGCGCCTCCGCCTGACGCGCTTCGCCGCCACCAACTCTCATTTCACATACTTCGGGGATTCCCCCTTCGACCACGGGTCGTAGTTGTGCGCGAACTCCAACCGTTCTCCCAACGGCGGGTGGCTGTACAGCCAGAACGTAATGAACTTCGACGGATTTGGATCCGCCAAGTCGATGTCGCCCAGCTTTTGAAATGATTGCGCCGCTACTTCCTGCGAATTCGGCAAAATTCCGTGCGTCACTTCCAACCCATACACATCCGCGGCGTGCTCCTGCATCCGGCTGAAGCCGTTTCCAAGCGGCGTTCCCACGAATTCCAGCACGTGGAATATCAGCAGCAACACCGCCAGCGCCGCCCAATCCTCCTGGCCCCGCACGCCCCACGCTTTGCCCCATCGCGCCAGCACCCATTGCAGCGCCCGGTAAGCCACATACAATCCGACCAAAAGCCCGCCGGTAAAAAACAGGAAGCCTTTCCACGTGTGTCCCAGAACGTAGTGCCCCAGTTCGTGGCCCACCACCGCAAGAACTTCATCAGGATTCGTCTTCTGAATTGTCGTGTCCCAAACCACCACGCGCTTCGACGCTCCCACTCCCGTCACATACGCATTAATCGTGTTCGTCTTCGCGCTCGCTTCCATCAGGAACATGCGTTCCGCCGGAATCGGCACGCCCGCTCGCTGCGTCAATTTACCAATCGCTTCCACCAACTCCGGATGTTTATCCCCCAACGGCGTGAATCGGTTGAACATCGGATCCAGGAACCATGGACTGATGAAAAATAGAAACAGCGACAGCGGCACCATGGCGTACCAGAAATACAGCCACCACGTTCGCGGCTTCCTCCGGATCACGCTCACCAGCAGCAACGCAACGATGTAACCCAGTCCCAGCGAAAGCAGCTCGCCTTTCGTCCAATCCCACAACCACGAACCCCATCCCTGAATGGATAGCTGATATTGCAACGAAAGCCTGTGGCCATAAATTGAAATTGGAAGGTGCAACACCGCCAGCAGAATCATCAACGCCGGCACAAAGATCAGCGCTTGTATGCTTCGCTTAGCGCTGGCGCTTTCGGCGACGTCCCTCAATCTCGCTGCCACCCCGGTCTGCAGTAACGCCAGCAGCACCAGGATGCCCCACGCCGCCGCCACAAAATACAGGGTGTACTCCTTCCGCGCCAATGACACGGCCTTCTGGTAGCGCTCCGGCGGAAGTTGGTAGGTCGAGGTCGGCGTTTTCGCCTTTGCCTTCACTCCATCCGTCGAACTCGTTCTCGCTGGTGTCGTTGTACTCCCTTGGCCTGCGTTTGCCACTCGCGCTCCAACGGAAAGCGCGCTGGGTGCCAGAACCAGCACGAGTGCCGCGCGCAGGCCCCACCGCAGCCACCCTGTCTTCAGCCCTCCCATTTATCCACCATTGCCTTCCATCCAGCTCACCCCTATCTTGCCACACCGGCGTATCGCTTCTCGTCGGGCTGACGTCCGCGACCTCTCGGTAACTTTTCCACCCCGCATTGCTTGTTTCGCCTCAACCCCCGCTGGTTCCCCGCTCATTTCCTGCCAGCGGACGTATCATTTAGTTGAAAGCCTCCCATCGGATGCTTCAAGGGGTTACCATGCGCCATAGGGTCATCGCGCTAACTCTGCCGCTCGCTTTGTCTCTCTCCGGCTTGCTTGCCACCGAGGTGGCAGCGCAGGATTCGCAAGACACTTCTGTCGCCGACGCTGCTCGCCGCGCACAGGAACAGAAAAAGGTCACGCCCAAGCCTGCCAAATTAATTACTAACGACAATTTGCCCGCTGCTCCCAAGTCGGACGCGACCACCGCGCCCCCTCCCGATTCTTCCACCCAGCTCGCGACCACCCCAGAAGCCACTCCCGCCTCTACTCCACCAGCCGCCGGCGCTGCTCAGCCCGTCAACGCTTCCGCGAGTCCCGAAGTTGCTGCTCTGAAGCGCCAAATTGCCGATCAACAAAAAGAAGTCGACCTCCTCTTGCGTCTTTACGCCCTCGATCAGGACGCTTTCCTGGCCAATCCCGATCACGCTCGCGATGCTCAGGGTAAGGCCAGGCTCGACGCTCAGCAGGAAGAACTTCACGCCAAAGTCGCGGCGCTCGCGGCCGTCAAGGCAAAGCTAGACTCCATCGCTCCCGGCGAATCCGCAAAAATCCCGCCGCCAAAACCCTGATCCTCTCATGCATGCGTTTCCTTCTGTGCTGCCATTGTCTTTAGCGCTTATCGCATTTTTCTTTAGGGGGTCCGGGCTTTCAGCCCTGACATAACCATCACAGCTTGGAATTGGGCTTTAGCCCCCGAGGATTCCGACCCTAATTTTTTCCGCAGAACACATTACTCCCCGCATGTTTTCGTTTTCCACAGCGTCAAAAATTTTCTCACGCTTTCAAACCTATTTCCCATTGACGGCTCATGAACGCCGCGTGACAATTTCGTGCAAGTCATCGTTCCACTCAGGAACGGACTCGGCCGCCTAGGAGAGCTCACCACTTGCGTGAGCGGCTGCCACGGGGAGAGTGCATTATGTCCTTCATGCCGGGCTCCACCGTTCAGTGTGTGAATCCGCGTTGTGAAACCAGAGGCCACTGGCTCCGCGCGGAGGTCGTCAACTCCGAGCACTGCCCCACTTGTGGCGAATCCCTTCGCCATGTTCCGCCTCCGCTGGCTCCCCGTCCTCATTTTCGTCCGCGCCCGTTAGCTGCCCGCCCATCCTTCCGCCCGCGCTGAGGCCCCGCCCCTCTTGCGTCAGGAACACTACGATTTCCTCGTAGTGTCTCTTGCCCTTTGTATAGGCCACAAAAGAAAAAAGGACCAACGCGTCTTGCGCATTGGTCCTTCATGAAATCCCGGCCTTCTATCCTCGAATCTAGCCTTCCACGAGCCCGCGTTCCAGCATCTCGTCGTCGCTCAGCCACAGGTCGGGAATATTTGCCGACCCCAGCCGCAGGATGTCTTCCAGTGCTCCGCGCACTTCGCGTAGCCGGAAGTCCACCCCGATGCGTTCCAGCAGATCGATCAGCGACTGCGCTCCTTCGGCCAGCATCGCTTTGGGGCGCGCGCCAATTTTATCCAGCCGGTGATAGGTAACGATGTAGAAGGTGCTGAGTCCTGCTCCGTGTCTCACGATGTGCAAGAACCCTCGTGCTCGCGGCTGGCTCGGCTTCGGTTTTGCTACTAGTGCTGATCCGATGGGGAGTGCGCTCATCGCCTGGTCTCCTTTCCCCTATCGCTCAACTGCATCCACTCGTACTCCCGCAATTTTCGCACTTGTAGCAAGCTCCGTTCGGCACCATCAGCATGCCGCACTCCGAACACGTCGGCGCTCCCTCGTGCGCGTCTCGCGGTGATTTGCTTACCGTTTCTACTGCAGCTGTTTTGCTAACCGCCGAGCTCGACGCTTGCGGCATCGGCATCGCATGCGCCAGTTCGGTCGCCGTTGCGCCGTTCAGCTTCAAATAGTCCGACGAAATAAACTTCCCGCCCAGCCAACGCGCGATGTAATCCAACACCGACGTCGAGAAGCGGATGTTCGGATTCGCCGTAATCCCACTCGGCTCGAATCGCGTGTTCACCAACTTGTCCACGAACACCTTCAACGGCACTCCATACTGCAAGCCCAGTGAAATCGTCAGTGCCAGACCGTCCATCACCCCCGACAGTGTCGACCCTTCCTTGGACATCTTGATGAAGATTTCGCCCGGCCTCCCGTCCTCATACATTCCTACGGTGATGTACCCCTCGTGGCCGCCGACGCTGAACTTGTGCGTCACAGAATCGCGCTCCACCGGCATTTTTTCCCGTTGCTGCCGCGCAAACAGCTCTCGTTGCAATGGCTCCGTCGCTGCAGCCACCGCCGCTGCTTCCGCCTTCTTCTCATCCTTCTGGTTCTGGTTGCCGGCGGCATTCAGCGGTTGCGAGCGCTTCGAATTGTCGCGATAGATCGCCACGGCCTTCAGCCCCATCTTCCACGATTCAATGTACGCCTTCATGATGTCTTCAATCGTGGATTCTTCCGGCATATTAATGGTCTTGCTGATCGCGCCTGACAGGAAAGGCTGCGCCGCCGCCATCATCCGAACATGTCCGGTCCACGCAATCGAGCGTCCGCCCGTGGTCGCCAGCGAGCAGTCAAACACCGGCACGTGTGCTTCCTTCATATACGGCGCGCCATCGATTTTCCCGTTCTTGTCGATGTAGCTCACGATTTCGCTGGTCTGTTCCGGCGTGTACCCCAGCTTCATCAACGCTTGCGGTACGGTGTTGTTCACGATCTTGATCACGCCGCCGCCCACCAGCTTTTTGTGTTTTACCAGCGCCAGGTCCGGCTCGATGCCCGTCGTGTCGCAATCCATCATGAAACCAATCGTGCCCGTCGGTGCCAGCACCGTCACTTGCGAGTTCTTGAATCCGTGCTTCTCGCCCAGTTCCAGCGCGGAGTCCCAAGCGCTCTGCGCGCCCAGGTAAAGTTCCGCCTGTACATGGTCTGGCTTGATTCCGCGCATCGCGTCGCGGTGCATGCGGATCACGTCCAGCATCGGCTCGCGGTTCTCTTCATAGCCCGCAAAAGGCCCCAGTCGTTCCGCTACTCGCGCCGATTGCGCATACGCTTCACCGCACATCAGCGCCGTCACCGCACCCGCTACATCGCGCCCTTCATCCGAGTCGTACGGCAACGCCATGGACATCAGCAGCGCGCCCAGATTGGCGTAACCCAGCCCCAGCGGCCGGAAGTTGTGCGAGTTTTCCGCGATCTTCGGCGTGGGATAGCTGGCGTTGTCCACCAGGATTTCCTGCGCCGTAATCGTCACGTCCACCGCTTTCTTGAACGACTCCACATCGAATGAGCCATTGGACTCCAGATACTTCATCAAGTTCAACGAAGCCAGGTTGCACGCCGTGTCGTCCAGGAACATGTATTCGCTGCAAGGATTGCTGGCGTTAATCCGCGCCGTGTTCTTGCAGGTGTGCCACCGGTTCACCGTCGTGTCGTACTGCATCCCCGGATCGCCGCAGTGCCACGTGGAGTCCGCCACCTTGTACAACAGCTCCTTGGCGCTCAGCTTTTCATTCGGCTGGCCATCAATCACGTTCTTCGTCCACCAATCGCGGTTCTCTTCCACCGCGCGCATGAACTCGTCGGAAACACGCACCGAGTGGTTTGCGTTCTGGAAGAACACGGAACTGTACGCCTCGCCGTCGATCGACGAGTCATACCCCAGACCAATCAACGCGTGCGCCTTCTTCTCTTCCTTTACCTTGCACTCGATGAATTCCACGATGTCCGGGTGATCGATGTTCAGGATCACCATCTTCGCCGCACGCCGCGTCTTGCCGCCGCTCTTGATCACCCCTGCGAACGCGTCGAAGCCCTTCATGAAGCTCACCGGCCCTGAAGCGATGCCGCCGCCCGAAAGTGTTTCCTTGCTTCCCCGCAACGCCGAAAAATTGGTGCCCGTTCCTGAGCCCCACTTGAACAGCATGCCCTCCGTCCTCGTCAATCCCATGATCGATTCCATATCGTCATGCACGGAATTGATGAAGCACGCCGAGCATTGCGGCTTCGGCTGCACGCCCACGTTGAACCACACCGGCGAATTGAAACTCATTTTCTGCTCGACCAGCAGGTGCGTCAGTTCGTCCCGAAACGCGTCGCGCGATTGCGTGTTCGCAAAATACCCGCCCTCTTCGCCCCATCGCACGATCGTGTTCACCACTCGGCTGATCAATTGCCGCGCTGAACCTTCCCGCTCCGTCGAGCCCGGCTTCCCGTGAAAATATTTGCTCGCCACGATGTTGGTCGCCGTCTGCGACCAGCCCTTCGGCACCTCCACATTTTCCTGCTTGAAAATCGTTACGCCTTTTTCGTTCCCGATCTGCGCTGTCCGCTTTTCCCATTCGACCGCGTCGAAGGGAGAAATCCTGCCATCCGTAAAATATCGCTCGAACACCAGTCCTCTGGTTTCGCCGCCACTCTTCGCCGCGTTCGTTACTTCCACCGTTTTGCCGTTCAATGCTGACTTCACCGTTGCCATCAATTCCTCCCCGCTTCAGGTTCCCTTCCCTCAGGCGAGGAACCTCTATTTTACTCCCCTGCCGCCCAGGGGCGCGCGCCACTCGCATGTCGCGCTCTTTAGATTCTGGTTCCGTGGAAGCTCCAGCCGGAAAATAACCGCAAAAAGCGAACGCGCTGCCTTAGGCCGGTGTTCCTCACGCGGCTGAACAGCTTCATTCCCCGCCAAACGCACTGCGCGGAGAATCTACTTCGCGCTCGTTTTTTACGGTGATCCCGGGCTGGCTCGTGGGTTCATTGCCGGACCAAGGCAAATCCCCGACTCTGGTCCGTCTGGCGCTTCCACGTCCCCCGAATCTGGATTTGCAGTATCCGGCGATGCGTCGGTCCTGTCAAGAGAAAATCGCAAAATCTAGGTAACTTTTCCTGAACGCACCCATATCTTGTGGTGTCGTTTCATTGTCGCGCCTCCACAATCTGCGCGCGCCTTCTACATTTTCTTCCCGATCACGCCGTAACTTCTTCTATGCCAGTCTATTACTATGCTGTTTCGATTTGTTCTCTCATTTCTCGTTTTCCTTCTCCCATTCTCTTCTTCCAAAACTTTTGCACAGGATTCCCGCACTCATTCCTCTCACGCTTCTCATCCCGCCTACGCCGAAACGCTTCATCTTCACGGAATTTCCGACGCCGGCAAGATCAACGATTATCTTTATCGTGGTGCGCAGCCGAACGACGAAGGTTTGCGTGAACTGAAAAAGCTCGGCGTCACCACCATCATCGACTTGCGCGGCGAACGGAAAGGCTTGGCAAAATCCGAACGCAAGAAAGCTCAAGCCCTCGGCATGCGCGTCGCCAATATTCGCGCTAGCGGCTGGTCGACCCCGAAGGACAAAGACCTCGTGAAGTTCTTGTCCCTCACGCAGCAGCAGCCCAGAGAAAAGATCTTCGTTCATTGTTGGCTCGGTGGCGATCGCTCCGGCGTGTACTTGGCCGCTTACCGCATCGCCATCGATCACTGGACGGGTCAGGAAGCCCTCGCTGAAATGCACTACTTCCATTTCAAATCCTTCTGGCATCCCCGCATGAAAAAATACGTCGAGCATTTCCCGGCGCATTACGCTAAATCAAAGGCCTTTGCCGAGTTCCGCCGCCAGGAAGTTGCCTCCCAACCGTAATCCCATGGCCTGGTCCTGTAGCTCAGGCCTTCAGACCTGAGGTTCGTTCGCCCCGATGCGCGAGTGGCGGTGAGAGCGAACCCCCCAGTTGGCTTTCTCTTGAATGTAGCGCTGGTCTTTTATGCCAGCCGGGATGCTCGGTGCATCCGAACACCACGCCCCTACCATCTAATACAAATGCGCCGCTTGTTCCCTAACTTGGCTCTCTTCGCTCTCTTGGCATCCCCGGGAATTCTGGCGGCCCAGGCCCCCCCATCTACAGCCACGCCTTTTGCCGCTACCGCGGAAAAATTGAAATTTGCGGGATTGCCCCGCTTTGGAAAAATCAACGAATCCCTATACCGCGGCGCGCAGCCCTATCGGGAGGGTTTGCAACAACTCAAAAAGCTTGGCATCACCACCATCATCGATCTTCGCGGCGAGGATGCGCACAAAGTTGCTTGGGAACGTCAGCAAGCCGAATCCTTGGGAATCCGCTTCCTTCATCTTCCTGTCAGCGGCTGGTCCACTCCCAGCAACGAGCAAGTCGCGCAGTTTTTTTCCGTCTTTCGCGGCAGCGCCAACGAAAAGGTTTTCGTTCATTGCCGTTTTGGAGAGGATCGCACCGGCGTCTTCATCGCCTCTTATCGCATCGCCTTCGATCATTGGTCCTCCGACCAGGCCTTGAACGAAATGCTCTCCTTCGGCTTCAATCGATTGTGGCACCCTTCCATGGCCGACTACGTTCGCAGCCTTCCCGAGCTCCTGCAGTCCGACCCCCTTCTCAAGTCTTCCCTGTCTCCTCAGGTCACTCCTCCCGTCGAGCTGACTCACTAAAGTCCGCGTTTCCATAGCCTTGTGCGTGTCGTCGACCCGCTCGATGCCCCGACCCGCCTAGTACCTCCGTACCCTTCACAACGTGACTTGCGCTTCATATCCTTACTTCTCCCTCTCCCTGTATTCTCCCTTTGTTGCAGCGTTTATTCTCTGTGTCTCCCGGAGACCCTGTGAACGTCGGCCGCTATCAAATTCTCGAAACGCTCGGCACCGGAGCCACCAGCCGTGTCGTCCGCGGCTATGATCCCCTCATCGATCGCTCCGTGGCCATCAAGCTTTTCTCGCCCGAACTGGGCCGCGGTGAAGGTCGCGCCCGTTTCTTTCGTGAAGCCCGCGTCGTCGGCAAACTCTCTCATCCCTTCGTCATCTCGCTGCACGACATGGGCATCGAGGAGTCCACGCTCACTCCTTATCTGGTGATGGAACTGGTCGAAGGCCAGTCGCTCGAAAAAATGCTGCTCAAAGGCAGCCTTCCGTTTCCCACCGCGTGCGCCCTCGCCGCTCAAGTGTCCGTGGCCCTTTCTGTGGCCCATCGCGCCGGCATCATTCATGGCGACGTCAAACCCGCCAACATTCTGGTCACTCCTGAAATGCGCCCCAAGCTCACCGACTTCGGTATGGCGCGCCTGGCCAGCCACGATAATGGCAACACTTCTCTTTTTGGAACGCCCGCTTACTGGTGCCCTGAACAGATTATTGGCCGTCCCCAAGACGCGCGCTCCGATTTGTTCTCGCTCGGCGTGGTGCTGTACGAAATGCTCACGGGAATTTCTCCCTTTGCCAGCCAGGGCGATTCCCTGCAGAACGTTTGCAACCACGTGCTCTCTTCTACGCCGCAGCCCCCTTCGCACGCCAACCCTTCGATCCCGGCCGCGGTGAACGAGATCATGGCAGCTTGCCTGGCCAAAGATCCTCAGCACCGTATTCAGTCCGCCGAAGCGCTGGCTGATCACCTGTTCCCCCTGGCCCGCCGCAAGCCCGGCGCGCAGCCACAGGCTGTTCCGCCCGAACCAACCCTCCGCAGCCGCACTGCGCGCTTCCTCCGCTCCGCATAACTCCTTGGAGTGCGGCGGCTCGCCGCCGCTTTCCCATTCGCCACCTCCCAAACAGAAGCTCCACTATGTCACAGCCGGACGGGCACGCCTGGCCTGAGGGTATTGCCTTCGTTCCCAAGCCGCATCAGCTATCCCCAGCCGCTCAAACCCCAAACTTTTTTCCTAACACTCCATGACCAACCGCCCTCATCTCTCGTCTATACGCCCAGAGGTGAGTACCATGTCCTCCCGCAAGCTTCTTCCGGCCGTTGGCATCGTTATCTGGTCCGCAGTCGCCCTCACGGCGGCTCCACATGCGCTTTCCCATCGACACCCGACCAGCGTCACCGTCCACAACGGCGACCCGATCGCCAGTTGCTCCGATCTGAACGTCAGCTTCGATAGTGGCCGCCGCGCCATCGTTCAATCCGAGGAACGCACGATTACCAAAGCCGAAGCGCCTACTCTGCGCATTCAGGCGGAATCCAACGGTGGATTGCAAGTGCAAGGCTGGGACAACAACGATTACGCTGTCACACTTTGCAAAGCTGCTGATCCCGACGGCGACGCGAACAATGTCCTCTCCCAGATCCATCTCACCTTTCACAATGGCGAACTGGGTGTCACTGGCCCGTCATCCCGTGAACGCTGGTCCGCTCATATCCTCGTGAAGGCTCCCAAGGGTTCATCGCTCGATCTGCAAGTAAAGAATGGCCCGATGGGTCTTTACAATGTCGATGGCAACATCAAGGCGCGTGCGCAAAATGGTCCGCTTTCCGTGATGGGTTGCAGCGGCGATGTCGATCTCTCCACGCAAAACGGTCCCGTCACGCTGGAAGGCAACAGCGGCAAAATACGCGTCGATGCACAGAACGGCCCGCTCACGATTTCACTCAGTGGCAAGAATTGGAATGGCTCCGGCGTTGAAGCCCATGCCAACAATGGTCCGCTTACTCTGGAAATTCCTTCCGGCTATCAATCCGGCGTGCTTGTCGAATCCGAAGGTCACAGCCCGTTCCAGTGTCACTCGTCCGTTTGCTCCGAAGGCCGCAAGACCTGGGAAGACGACCGCAAGAGCATCGAATTCGGCTCCGGTCCGACGGTGGTTCATCTCTCAACCGTCAACGGACCGATTTCCGTACATTAATTCTCGATTTTATCTTCGGGATGACTGCAGGGAAGGAAAGAACTGCGCGTTTCGCTTTGCGGCTAGTTGTCTTGCGCTTTTCCTCGGCTCGCCGACGCGCCTTCAATTATCGCCGCCACTTCTGCGCTTCGTGCCGCGCTTGCTTGCCGCATGCGCTTGCGCTCGGCTTCCAATACCATCTCAAGCCATCGCTGGAAATCCTCTTCATTAGCGATGACGAAACGGTGCTCCGGTGAACGTGGCCGCGAGGGTCGCATGGATAGCGAGTGTGTTAGAACGGAACTCTAAGGTCAATGCACTGTGGGAAATTTAGTTCTTTACGAAGTCTTAAGCTCTAGCTGCCACATTAGAAATGACTTAGCCTCTCGGTGAAATTCCCGCCACCATTCTCATTCTGTGCTAGAATCCGCGCATTCTCGGTCTTCCCTCTTAGGATCCCTAAATGGAGCGGGTTTCCAGCCCGCCTACCCTCAAGTTTGGTCCCTTCGTTGTGGACCTGGCAGCGGGTGAAGTTCGCAAAAACGGCTCGCGCATTCGCCTGCAGGAAAAGCCATTGCGTGTCCTCGTCCTGCTCGCCGAGCACCAAGGCCAAGTCGTCACCCGAACGGAACTGAAGCAGCACCTCTGGCCTGAAGACACTTTCGTCGATTTTGAGACTGGCCTGAACACCGCGGTCAGCAAACTTCGCGACGCGCTTTCCGATAGAGCTGACAATCCGCGCTATATCGAAACCATTCCACGTCGCGGATATCGCTTCCTGGCTCCGGTGGAATTCCATGGCGGCTGCGCCTCATCTGCAGCGGTACTCGAAACGAAGGACCAGGTTCCGCAGCCCGCGCCTGCTCCCGTAAGCCAACCAAAAATCGAAACGCCACAGCCTCCGCCGCCCGCCGCCACGAAATCGCCGGCCATCACCACTATTTGGATCTCTATTGCCATCGCCGTTGCCATCGTCGCAGGCGGCTTGTACTGGCTCACTCACGGACGCCCCGCGCTTTCATTTCATTCCCGCGATTCCGTGCTCATCGCCGATTTCGAGAATCAAACCGGTGATCCGCGATTCGACAGCGCTCTCGCCACCGCCTTCTCCGTCAGCATCGAGCAGTCTCGCTACGCCAACGTTTTTCCGCGCATGGAGCTCGACGCCGTCCTCAAGCGCATGGGCCGTCCGCAAAACGAGCGCGTTACTCCCACCTTGGGCCGCGAAATTTGCCAACGCGAAAATGTTCGCGCCTTAATCGTCAGCAGCATCACGCGCACCGGCCAGGAATACGCCCTCACCGCGCAGCTCATCGATCCGAAAACCGGAGACACCGTTCGCGCCTACACCGAACGCTCTTACGGCCAAGACCACATCCTCGAAGCCCTCGACGTGCTTTCCCGCGATGTTCGCGAAGCTCTCGGCGAGTCTCTCTATCAGATCCAGCGCACCGATAAACCTCTGCCTCAGGTCACCACCAAATCTCTCAGCGCGTTGCAGCAATATGCCGACGGCTCCCATCTCTGGCGTCTCGGAAAATTTCAAGACGCCACCACTTTGTTCAAAGCCCCCATCGCCAGCGATCCGGATTTCGCCATGGCCCATGCGGCGCTCGGCGGCGCGCAGTACAGCTACATCTACAATGCTCCCGAAGAAGGCCAAGCCCAATACGAGAAAGCCCTCTCCTTGATTTCGCGCACCACCAACCGCGAACGCATGATGATCGAAACGAAATATGCCAACGACCGCGGCCATGTGGAGGAAGCCGATCAACTTTTCCGCCTGTATTTGAATAGCTACCCGGACGACACGCCTATGCGCGTCAACTACGCCAACCTGTTGCGCAAGAACAATCGCCAGCAGGAAGCCATCGAGCAGTTCAAGCAGGTTCTTCAGTTGGCTCCCGACTATGCCAGCGCGTATATCGGCATCGCCACCGCCAACAAAAGTGTGGGCAATTATCCGGCGGCGTTGCAGGCCTATGCGAAAGCATTTGAGCTTGAACCCAATTGGCTGAGCGCGGGTAACATCAACCGCGAATATGGATTTACTCTCGTCGCCAATGGCGAAGACCAGAAGGCCGAACAGGTTTTCACCGCAATGCTCGCCAAACCCGAAACGCGCGAAAACGGTTTGCGCTCGCTGGCGTTTCTGGATCTTTATCATGGCCGCTACTCCAGCGCCGAGAGCCGCCTGGAACATTCGCTGGAACTTGTGAAGAGCCAGAACTCGTCGCTCAGCATCGCTCGCGTTCATCTTGTGCTTTCGATTGTGGCCGAGGGCAAAGACGATACCAAAACGCAACGCCACCACCTCGAAGCCGCTGTTGCTGGATTAAACGAAATTCAATCCAAGGTGGTCTTCGGCACATTGGTGGGCGACCATTGCGCGCGTGCCGGCTTCACCGATCTCGCCGAAAAGATTGCCGCGCTCATCACTCCTCTCGCCGATGCTCACAGCTCCGAACAGATGGGCTACTTGCATCTCCTGCAGGGCGACCTTGCTTTGGCCGCTGGACAGAACGACAAGGCCATCGAATTACTTCGGCAATCCGACAAAGAGAACAGCACCGCGATTTCTACGGAAGCTCTGGCCCACGCCTATCAGCAAGCTGGCCAACTCGACCAGGCCGTCGCCACCTTCCAGAAAATGCTCAGCTTCCCCGGCGGTTCGCTCAGCTGGGAGCCGCAGCAGCGCTGGCTGGTAGCTCGCTACACGCTGGCCACGGATTATTCGACGCGTGGCGATAATAAAAAAGTCCGCGACACCCTCGCCACGTTGTTGACTCTCTGGAAAAACGCCGATCCCGATCTCCCCACGCTAGTAGCCGCCAAATCCGCCTACGCCAAGCTGCAGTAAGCGATTTCCCGCATTGATGAAATGCGCTCGCAGATGGCGCTCGGTTAAAAATGTCGGCGCGCCGACATTGCCGCTGTGCGATTCGCTATTCTCTATTTCCTATTCTCCCGGAGGAACCGACCTGAAAGTTGGCCACTACAAGGAAGATCGATGAGTGCTTCGCTTTCGCTTTTCTATTTCCTATTTTCCAATTTCTATTTTCTATTCTATTCGTAGCGGAGGGCTTCTACCGGATCTAGTTTGGCGGCTTTCATGGCGGGCCAAACGCCGAAGATCAGGCCGATGGTGACGCTGACAAGGATTCCCGTGGCAGCGGCCCAGAAAGGAATCACGCCGGGCCATTGCAGTGTGAGGCGGATGAACAGCACCAGCAAAAAGACGATGATCAGTGCAATCAGGCCGCCCATGCCGGTCAGGGTCATGGCCTCGAGCAGGAATTGCCAGGTAATGTCTTTGCTCTTGGCGCCAATGGCTTTGCGCAAACCGATTTCGCGGGTGCGCTCGGTAACGCTGACGAGCATGATGTTCATCACGCCGACGCCGCCGATCAGCAATCCAATGGCGCTCAAAACGATCATGGCCAGATACACCATCATCATGATGTTGTGGAACTCTGCGACTTCCTGCTCGGCCGTAGCGATGGAAAAGTTATCTTTGCCGCCGAAGGGAACATTCCTGCGACGCTCCAGAACTTCGCGGATCTGGTCGACGGCGGTATCCAGCATTTTCGGATAGGCCTGCGCGCGCATGTTGATCTCGTCGGCATCCGGATACGTTTTCTTGAAGGTGCTGAAGGGAATCAGGACGCGGCGGTCTTCATCGCCCATGCCGAAACCGCCCTTGGGCTTTTCGACTACGCCAATGACCTGAAACGCGGAGCCGTCGATCATCACGTCTTTGCCGATGGGATGGCCCTCGGGAAACAAAACGGGCGCGACGTTTTCGCCGAGCATGACCACTTTTTCCTTGTGAAGATCGTCGCCTTCACTAATGAAGCGGCCTTCGACCGTGGCGGCGTTGGCGTAAACTTCGCCGAAGTTGGGTTGCACGCCGCGGAAATCAATGGCGGTGACATCGCCGGATTTGGTGCGCACGATGTGGTTGTGGCTCCAATTCGTTTGCACAAAGACGGTGACATTCTTCACCGCGGGACACTTCTCCTGAATGGCGATGGCGTCTTCCATGGTGAGAGGCTTGCGCTGCTGCTCTTCGATTGGCGGAGGACCGCCGTGGCGTCCCTGATCCCACTTAGTGATGAACGCAGTATCCGCACCGAACTGATTGATGTTTTCCTGTATTTTCTGGTCGAAGCCGGTAAGCAGCGCAGCGACCAGCATGATGACGCTGACGCCCAGGACCACGCCAAATACAGTGAGTGCGCTACGCAACTTGTGCGTGCGGAGCGTGTCCATTGCCTGTTTCAGATTTTCGCCGTAAGCCTGTGCCATGTGGTCCCTCAGCCGTCCGAGCGCAGCGCTTCGATGGGATCCAGCTTAGCTGCGCGCATGGCCGGAAAAATTCCAAAGAACAATCCAACCGCGGTTGACAGCCCCAAAGAAATGACCACGGCGCTGACCGGCGTGTGCATCGGGAAGGAAAAAGCCTTTTCCACCACGAACACCACAGCATAAGCGGTCAGGATTCCGACCAATCCACCGGCAGCGGCAAGCACCGCGGATTCGGTCATGAACTGAAGCAGGATGTGCTTTTTTCTAGCGCCCAGCGAACGGCGCAAACCGATTTCGCGGGTGCGTTCGGTGACGCTGGCCAGCATGATGTTCATGATCACGATGCCGCCAACGACGAGGAAAATGCTGACCAGCGACATGGCCACGAAAGCGATGTTCTTGGTAAGGCTGTTCCACAACTCCATGATGGAATCGGAGCCGAGAATGCCGAAATTGTCAGGCGCGTCGTAGGGCAAATGGCGCCAGGCGCGGAACAACATGCGTGCTTCGTCTTCGCTGGCCATCATCAATTCCTGGCTGGGCGCCTGAACAAAGATGGTCACCCAATCCGCTTGGGTGTGCCAACCCTTCCGCCAGGTACCGAGAGGCAGGATCATGTAGTTGTCCTGCGACTGACCGAAGGCGCTGCCCAGCGGTTCGGCAACTCCGATGACCTCGTAAGTGTGCGTTTGAACGCGAAGGGTTTTGCCGATGGGGTCCACATTGGGGAAGAACTTGGTGGCCAGGTCGGGTCCGATGAACACAACTTCGGAATGGTGGTCCTCGTCCGCCTGGGTGATGAAGCGGCCCTGCGCGACGTTCAAGTTGCGGACGTCGGCGAAGTTGGGAGTGGCGCCGAGCATCTGGACGTTTTCCATGATCACGTTGCCGACCTTGACCTGGACGTTGTGATCCTCTTCGGCAGCGACGGCAGAAGCCAGCTTCATGCTCTGGCGCAGGCGCTCGTAATCCTCGTAGGTAATCAGGGGACGCTTCTGTGCTTTGATCCAGGCATCTTCACTGGTAATGATGCCGAAGCGGTGAACCAGGAAAACATTGGCACCGAGGTTGGCGACGCGATCGGCGACGTAGAGGTCGAGGCCGGAAATCACGCTCATGACAATGACGAGAGTAGTGACGGCAAGGATTACGCCGAGGAGCGTGAGGAAGCTGCGGAGTTTGTGGGCTCGCAAAGCATCCAGGGCGAGCTTGATGGTCTCCGAGGAGGTGACCCAAGCGGCGCGAAAGCCCTTCAGGCGGGCTGGAGACACGAAGGCGCGCCCCGCGACTGGCGGGACAGCCGTCAAGCTATCGATTGGGGTTACGCCCACTGACCTCTCCTGTAAGGAATACGAAGACACCCCTTGAATCGTTCCTCAATAGTTAGACGTATGCAGGGCGTCTTTGCTTTCAGTGAAGTTGCATGCAATCATTTCCATTGTAGCGTACTGAGGCCGAAGGGGTTGTGATTTGGCGCGGCCAGAGACGTGACGAGGTTTGCAATCCAGTCAGATCAGCCCGATTTTTCTATGACTTACAGCCAACGAAAGCAATTGGGAGTACTGCAGACCCGGCGATGGTGGCTGGCGTTGGCGGTCTGGCCGTTGTTCTTCACCTCCGCAATTTGTGGCCAAGACCCCAGTCCTGCCGCCGCGGATCCGGCAATCCAACCTGGATCACAGAGCGACCTGTTTGGCCGAGTGATCGCCAACCAGAAGAAGATGGAGTTGGAGCTGGACGAGTATGAACGCACGGAAAAGGTCGAAATAAGGAAGACTGGTAGCGATGCGAAGCCGGCCGAGGTGCGGGTTTGGAGACGCTTCCCTGCAGGGCCCGCGGTGACCAAACTGCCGATTTCCGTGGACGGGACCGCTGTTAGCCCGGAAGTGTATCGCGAGGACCTGGAGAAGCTGGAAAAGTACCTGGTGTGGGCGGCGCAAGGTGGCCCAGCGCAGCAGGAGGCTTACGCCAAGGCGCAACGAAAACGAAGAGAGCGCCATGACTTGATCGCCACCACGCATGACGCGTTCCTGTTTACCCGCATAGGCGAAGAAAAGCGGGGCGAGCAAACCTTGGCGAAATATGCGATGGACCCGAACCCGAAATACAAAGCCACCACGAGGAATGCCGTCATTTTTAGCAAGGTGCGCGGGACGGTTTGGATCGACGAACAGTCGGGAGAATTGGCCAGAATCGAAGGCTCGGTGGTGGAGGACATTTCGATTTCGTTATTTTTGGCGAAGGTGAACAAAGGCAGCCATTTCATGCAGGAGCGATATGAGATGACGCCGGGACACTGGTTTCCCAGCTACGAGCAGTATGACTTTGACGGCCGCAAGTTTGTCGTGTCCTTCTCAATCCACGAGCGCACGTTTTATTCGGACTACAAACGAGTAGGCCCTCCCAAACAGGCTGTTGAGGTGGTCCGTGACGAGTTAAGCAAGCTGGGGAGCGGGCAGACTGCGAAGTAGGGGCAGATTTCGATAGAATAGAGTCATGCAGTACTAGGACTACACGAACCGGATCGGAGGCGACATGTTCCGGAATCGCATATCTCTATTCTCCGGGTTAGTAACAGTCGCGGTGATTTGGATGACGGTTCATCCCTGTCTTGCGCGCCCCCAAGATACGAGCGCCGGCGACCCTGCGCCATCGCCAACAACTTCCACGACTCCACCAGCCGTCTCGACGACACCACAGACGAGTCCGGAGTCTCCTAAGGCGGAGACCGCTACGAAGACTCAGGTTCTCGTTCCCGCGGTTCAGCCGGCGGACAAAAAGAAACCAAAGAAGGTGTGGACGAATGACGAGCTGAAGTCGGTGAAGACCGGGGTATCCGTGGTGGGCGACGCGAATAAAGGCACGACGACGCGGCATAGCCACGCCCGAAAAGACGATGAGGAGAATGACAACCCGAGTCCGCACCAGCAGCAAGTGGAAGAGTACCGCAGCCAGATCCGTGAATTACGCGACCGGATTGAGGCAGTCGACAAGCGCATCGCGCAGTTGAAGGACTTCAAGGCGGAGAATACCTCGGCGTCCGGGGGAATCGATTTGCACCAGAAATACAACATGGAGCCGTTGGCAGATCAGGTGAAGCAACTGGAAGACGCGAAAAAGAAACTGCAGGCGCAGATTGAAGATATCGAGAATGAAGCGCGGAAAACGGGGATTGAGCCAGGCGAGTTGCGATAGGCAGAGACAACGAAACGTGTTCGGCTTATTTTGGGTCCTTTGGAGATTCGGGCATCAATTCTCCAGTGGCCCGAGCGATGCGTCGCTGGCAAGTGGCCCATTCCTCTTCGATGCACTGGCCACGCGGGCAATCGAACTCACATAAGGCCATGTCGGCCGGCACTTCGCCAACGAAGTGGCCACGGAGCCAGCGAGAGAACCTGTTCCACAAAGATGGTGGTGAGGGGGCGGCGTCGGTCATGGTGATCCCAGTGACGTATGAAATTGCAGGCATATTACTACACGGTATAAACGACGTCCACCGAAGTTTGCGGCGGCAGTCGAGTGTCAAGAGTTGTGCGACAACCGAAAAGTTCAACCACCCGGCCGTCAGGTTAAGGATTGAACCTCGTTTCTGCTGTCCGGAGCCTCAATGCGGATCTCGGTAAGATCGGAGAGAAGGTTGGCGGCCCAACGGTAGATGTTGTACTCGTGAATGGTTCTTCGCAGGTGGGCCATGCGAACGGCTTGTTGTTCCGAACTCATATCGAGGGCCTGGTGTATGGCATCGGCAAGCTGCTGGATGTCGTAGGGGTTTACGAGCAGAGCGTCCGTCAGTTCGTGAGCGGCGCCGGTGAAGGAGCTGAGGATCAAGACGCCTTGTTCATCATCGCGCGCGGCGATGAATTCCTTGGCCACCAGATTCATGCCGTCGTGAAGCGATGTGACCAGGCAAACGGAAGCAGCGCGGTAGAAACGAGAAATCTCCTGATGGGAGTGGTGCCGGAGGAGAGGAACGATGGGCCGCCAACGTCCCACGCCAAAGCGGCTGTTGATGCGGTCGGCTTCGGCGCTGACTTCATCGAGAAACTGTTTGTAGCGAGGAATGTCGGTGCGGCTGGGAGCACCGATTTGCACCAGGGAGAAGCGGCGCTGGTAGACGGGATTCATTTCGAGGAAGCGTTCGACGCCGCGGAATCGTTCGATGATGCCCTTAGTGTAGTCGAGGCGATCGACGCCGACAGCAAGAAGCGATGCTTCGATACCGAGTTCGGTGCAGAGAGCGCCGCGCTCTTCACCCGCGCTGCGAACCGGCTGGCTTCCGTTATTCGTTGTCAGGGGCGCCACACTGATGGGATATGGGCGCACGCGAGTGACATGGCCCTGGCGGTTGACGGCGAAGCGGTCCCACTCGGTAATGGCTTCCACGGCATGATCGACGGTCTCGAGGAAATTATTGCAGTGCGTCTGAATGTGGAAGCCCACGAGGTCGGCACCGAGCAATCCCTCGACAAGTTCGCGCTGCCACGGGCAGATGCCGAAAACTTCCGCGTTGGGCCACGGGATGTGCCAGAAAATGGCGACGGCGGCATCGGGGCGCGCTTCCTTCACCATCTTGGGAAGCAGCGCGAAGTGATAATCCTGCGCAAGAAGAATGGGTGATTGCGTCCCTTTCATTTCCTCGAGGACGGCATCGGCAAAGCGGCGGTTCACGCGCTGATAGTGAATCCAATCATCCAGGCGGAAGGTTGGGCGAGTGTGCGCGATATGGCAAAGGGGCCATAAACCTTCGTTGGAAAACCCTTCGTAGTAGCCGTTCTCTTCCTCCTTGGTGAGCCAGACGCGCCGCAAGGTGTAGCTGGGCCGATCCGGCGGAACCTGCAAGTGATCGTGTTCATCGACAGTCTCGCGGTCGGCGTTGCCGGAACCATTGGCGATCCAAGTGCCATTGCAGGCTTGAAGGACGGGCTCAAGAGCGGTGACCAGGCCGCTGGCCGGCACGATCATCTGAACGGCTTTTTCCTTATCGCGAAACACGTGCATGTAAGGTTCGCGGTTGGAGACGACGAACAGAGGCTTGTTGCTGAGCTTATTGCGCAAGCTGACGCGGAGACGTTCAGCGGTCCACACGGAGGATTGGGTTTCGCGCAGTTGAGCCTCCTCTTGTGCCGCCGCGCGCGCGGTGTTCAGCGCATGGGCGAGGTGTTTCACCTCGGTGTGAATCTGATCGAAGAATTCTCCTTGCGGAGGCGCCGCGCTGGTGTCGGAAGACCCGGCACGGACGGTGCGAAGCCATTTTGCGGTGTGGGCGAGGGGAGCGGTAATGTTCCAACGCACAAGAATGAAAGCCAGGCCGGTAATCAGAATGGTTTGCAGGAGCGCGGTGAGCAGCGAATCGCGAATAGAGTAAGAGAGTCGCTGATCGATATAGCTGGTATCGAAGACAACCAGGACAGTTCCGGTCTGGTCGGCATCCCGATGAAGCGGCAACGCGTATGCGTAATCAGGAAGGCCGCCAACCTCCAGATAGTCGCTGGCACTGGCGTTAAGTTTGTCGGAGCGGGCTGCGACGTCGGGACGCTGTTCGAAATACTTGGGATGTTCGGGAGTGATCGCGAGGATTTTGCCTGTGCGATCGTAAATCACGACTCCAAGCAGATGTTCGCGTTGCGCGATTTTGGCAACGATGCGCTGCAAATTCTTGTCAGTGGCACGGCCGGGAGACGCCTCAAGGCTCTCCTGAAGAGTTTCAGCTAGCGTGGCAGCGCGGCGGGAGAGATCGGCGCGCAAATTGCGTCGCTGGGTGCGGTACTGATATCCGGCGTAGAGAAGCGATACCAGGGCCACACTAAAAGCGAGCGGCAGGACCAGTTTGAGTGTGGTACGCATGCTGCCTCCACGGGCGGTAAAGAGGTGTCCCCGGAATAATCCGAATGCGCTGACCATGCTGAAAAACCGTGGCGCTCAGCTACATACGCCAAGGCTAAGAAAATACCGAACGAAGAAAATGCATCCTGACGGATGCCCCTGAAGAATGCAAAGCGGTGCTACGCTGGGGAGGTGCACCGTAAACATCTATTTCAACCTGCAACCGAACGAATGAAAATCAGGTATTCGCCTTATCTGGCCGCAATGCCAGACGCTGGCATGATCACCACGCGAGTGGCGACCATGTTCTCGCCGTCCACACGATAGTCCACTGCGGCTTGCGCGCCAACAGTCAATTTGCCCTCCACGGCGGTATTTTCATCAATCACAAAACGAACGATATCTGGCTTGGCGTTCTTCAGGATGTCCAGGCTGATTTGGCTTTCGGCTACAGCGGCAATCTTGCCGGAGACGGAATGGGCCTCTGGAGGAGCAGAGAGCATAGAGTCAAGCGGTGCCGGCGCTGGATTGGACCAGGCAGCGAGAGCGACGGCGAGTAGAATGAGCACATCAACCAGAACCATAGTGCGGAATCGCATAGTGGAGAACCCCCATATCGATTTCGCTGGGTTACGCCAGAATAGCGGCACGAGAGAAGCCAATCCGGCAGAGAATCGGGTGTTGCGTGCAAGGCTCTGAAAGAATAAGAACATAAGAGAGCTTGTGGGCAAGGAAGAGGCCAGAGGTCCTAGTACGGCTCTGCGAAAAATTTGCAGGGGGACAGGGAAGAGATTGCTTAGCGAACCTAGCCGCAGAAAATTCCTAAAAACGGCAGCGGCTGCAGGTGCTGGCGGGGCCGCTGGAGCCGCAACTTTGAATGCCCTGACGCCAATTGCGCTGCCTGAGAAAATGGTTTTTGAAGCGAACCATAGCCATTGGGCTGAAGCGCTGCCGCCGGTGAATGCGCCGTTGGTGAACGACTTAGACGCGGATGTTGCCTTGATCGGTGGCGGGTTCACAGGGCTTTCCGCGGCATACTATCTAAAGAAAAACGAGCCGAACAAACGCGTCGTGGTGCTGGAGGCGCAACGATGCGGGAACGGTGCTTCCGGAAGAAATGGAGCGATGCTGCTGACGGCGACGGAAGATCGCTACATGGAGGGGAGCCGGGACCCGCAATTGGACAAGCGCATTTACGATCTCACGGTCGACAATATTCGCAGGCTGCGTGAACTTTCCGACGTGGCGGGAGTCGACGCGGAAATCGAGCAGCATGGCGCGCTGCAAGTTTGCAATACGAAAGCAATCGCGGAGGAAGGCCGCAGGTACATTGAGAAAGCTCGCGTGGCGGGATTTCCTTTTGAATATTGGGAGCGCGAGAAATTAAGGGAGATGATCGGAACGAGCGCGTATGAAGGGGCTTATTTCGATCCCAACAGCGGACAGGTACATCCCGGCAAACTGATGCGGTTGCTGAAAGCAGCGGCGGAATCGGCCGGTGTGGAGATCTATGAAGGGACACCTGTGATTCACGTCGACGAGGGAGAACGGCTGGCGCTTACCACGCAGAATGGAAAGACGGCTCGAGCAAGGGCCGTGGTGCTGGCGACGAACGCGTTTACTTCCAAGTTGGGATATCTGCGGCGAGCGGTCGCTCCATTTTTTGATTACGTGGGAATGACGGCGCCGCTGGGCGAGGAGCGGCTTGCGAAACTTGGCTGGAGCACGCGAATCCCTTTTAATGACACGCGAACGGAAGTGTTCTATCTGGGCGTGACAAAAGACACGCGGCTGCATATTGGCGGAGGCCCGGTGGACTACGAGTTCAACAATGGGTTGCAGGAACCCGCGGGGGCCGAGAAACGCTTTGAGGGACTGCGATCGGAACTGAGTCGGATTTTCCCTTCGTTGGCCGCTGAACCTTTTGAGAACACCTGGAGCGGCGCGGTTGACATGTCACTGGACGCAACGCCTGCGGTCGGACAAATGGGAAAGCATGGGAACATTTTCTATGCGATTGGATTTTCAGGACACGGCGTCAATCTGACTTCGGTCTTCGGGCGAATCATTGCGGACCTGGCGCAAGGCCGCGGCGCGGAGTGGACTTGGCTGCCGTACCTGAACCGTCTGCCGCCTTACACTCCCAATGAGCCATTCCGGTGGATGGGCATCCAAATGGCGTTGGGATATTACCGCACGAGGGATGCAAAAACTCCCTGAGGGAGTCGGTCGTAACGTAGAAATCGGATATACATCATCGTTGATCGCGCCGGCGTTGACGTCTATTCGGTCGACCTGAACTGTACTGGCTGGCAGGTTTCGAGTGAGACACACGAGGGCGGAACACCGCGCAGGGGAATGTCGGTGAAGCACTAGACTGAAGGAAGTCAGAAAAAAGGAGCATTGTGAAACGCAGACTTTTCCTGGCAGGTCTAGTAGCAATCGCGTGTCTCGCTGCGACTGCGCTGAATGCCCAGACACCGGCGCCGAAGAAAAAAGGCGCAACGATTACCGGCACCGTGATTGGTCCTGATGATAAGCCGGTGGCGAAGGCCAGCGTGATGTGCCAATCGTCGGGCGGATCCTCGCCTCATGCCACCTACACGGATAGCAAGGGTCACTTCATGATTACGGGTCTGAAGGTGGACAGTTATGATGTGAGGGCTTCTTCAAACGGCGTGTTTTCTGAGTGGGAGAAGAACATCCCGCTGCGGAAATCGCAAACGAAAGACATTACGCTGCACCTGATTTACGCCAAGGAAATGCCAAAGGCCGCGGGGCCAAAGCAGAAGTAGCTGCCTTCATTGGTCAGTCATCCGTGACGCGTTGAGTTCTTAGCAATCTCCCGAATCGCAATCTAACTTCTTCATTTTGATGGTTATACATAGGACACACGGCAACGGTCCCGCATAGCGCTTCAGTACTACGACCCCCGTACCCCATTTGGTGGAGCCATCGGGCCATTGAGACATCCGAATGCGGCCTCTAGTATGAAGGACAGTGGGTTGGGGGCCGCGCGGGGACAGCGGCCCCGCAAGGGGCCGTGTGCGAGCTACCCAACCCGCCAAACTCTCCTGGCGACGTATCCTGAAGAATCTAAAAGGGTAATCCACCGGCGTGAACCCTCGGCCAGCGGCGTGCATCCATCCTATGTGAGTGAACGAAAAATGGTGAAAGAGAAGGAGTTAGGGCGCGCGCTCGGGCAGGTTTGTGGCGGAACAGACAGACGCATGACGCGTTTTGCTGGCGGGTGGCTGTGTGTTTTGGCTGGATGCCTGCTGGCCCTGACGCAGCTGCCTCGAGTGGCGGATGGAAAAGCGCTCGCCGGGTTGCGCGTTTCTCTGGGGTCTTCGACCCTTGAGGCGTTCCAGCGGTATGTGGCGATCACAGACGCACAAAGCAATCGGGGCCTGGGCGACGAAAATTTTCTTTGGATTGACAGCCTGCCCGAGGAGGAAAAACAGGACGCTTACGCAGCCCTGAAGCGCGGCGAGATTCAAATGCGTCGCGTGCCACCCGAATCAGCGGGCGCGAATGGAATTCCGGGTGGAATGATTCACGACTGGAAGGGGATTGTGTTCATCCCGGGAGCAAAACTGGATCAAGTTTTGCGCGTGCTGCAGGATTACGACCATCACGCAACGATTTACGCGCCGGATGTGGAGAAAGCGAAGATCGAGAAGCGCGACGGAAATCATTATGTTGTTTTTCTGCGATTCCGGCGGACGAAAGTGGTGACCGTGGTGCTGGATACGGAGCACGACGTGAACTACTTCCGCGATTCGCCGACGCGGGCACACAGCCGCAGCTCCGCGATTCGCATTGCGGAAGTAGAGAACCCAGGTGATACGAACGAAAAGGAGAAGACGCCGGGCGAGGACCAAGGATTCCTGTGGAAGATGGAAACTTGGTGGAGGCTGCAAGAAAAAGATGGCGGAGTGTATGTGCAGAACCACGTAGTGTCGTTGACAAGGGATTTGCCGACCGGATTGGGCTGGCTGATTGAACCGTTCATCACCAGGATTCCGAAAGAATCGCTGGAATTCACGCTGGGCGCGACCCGGAAGGCTGTGCTGAAGGCAAACGGAGACTAAGCGCGGTTCGCCGAGTCGCGAAGGAGACGGTGAATTTCCTCGGCATGGCGATCCCACGAAAAGAGTTTGGCAGTTTGCGACGCATTCGCGCCGATGGTGGCGCATAGAGAAGGATTCGCCAGTAACCGTTGCAGAGCGGCGGCAAGTTCGCCGGCATCTTGCGGATTGCGAAGAACCAGCCCGTCCACTCCATCCTTAACGTATTCGCTCATTCCGGCGGAGGAGCTGAGAATAATTGGCATACCGCAGGCCATGGCTTCCAGCGCCGGCAAATTGAAGGAGTCCTCCAAAGAAGGCGCGACATAGATATCGGCGGCGGCGTAATACGCAAGAATATCGGTAGTTTCGCCGGCGAAAGTGATGCGTCCCCGGAGTTGTGGTTGCTCGATCTCTGCCGAGTAGTCGGCCAACGAGTCGCTGCCGACCACGCAAAGATGCCAAGGCAGTTCGCGGCAGTTCGCGAGCGCCTGCAGCAGCGTGGGCAAACCCTTGTTCCTCAGATCGTTTCCCACGAGAAGCAGCAAGGGAACTCCTTCGGGACACGCCAACATTTGGCGCGCCTGGGCCCGGCGCTGGATGCGCGCAGAAGGCGAGAAATGGGCAACATCCACGCCGTTGGGAACGATCGCGACATCTTGCCTGCCGAAGTATTGTGAAAGCTGGTGAGCCGTGTGTTTTGAAACTGCCGCAAGGCGGAGATTCTTCTTGCGATAGACGCGGTTCTCCAGCTCCTTGAGTAGATGATAGTAGAGCGAACGATGCAGCGTGCGGAGTCCGCCGGAAGCGCGGGAGTCCTGCAATTCTTTCAGGCGGTGGAAAACGGCGTGAACGAGCACCAGGTTCGCGTCGGTTGCGTTAATTCCCGGAGAAAATACCGCATCGAAACGAATGCCGCGAAACCAGCGATCGCGAAAGCGGCACAGCCGGTTTGCGAACAGCCAAAACAAAAACTGCAGCAGATGCGGCCCGGGAACAGAAGGCACGCGATGCCAGATGATTCCAAGCTGGGGTGAGGATGGGGGAACGCCGCGCGAAGGCGAAACAACGGCGAGATCTTGCACACTCTGGGAATACAAATGAACCTCGCAGCCGTAGACGCGGGCCAGACGCTCCATCGTCTCGGCGAGAGCGCGCTCCGTTCCGTGGCGGCGATCGACAAAAGGAGATAGAGCGGCCACGCGCAAATCAGATGACTCCTGAAATTTCGGAGACCTCACGCCGAGTGAAGCCGTTCATAGATTCGAGCATGCCCGTCAATCATCCTTTCCTCGGTGAAAACGTCGCTGACTCTTTGGTGAGCAGCGAAAGCGAAGCGCTGCGATAGCGCGGGATCGTCGAGAATCCGCTCGATCTGTATGGTCAGATCCGCGGAATCCCCGGTGCGGAAAGTTTGCCCAGTGTCTCCCAGCACTTCGGCGAAGGCTCCGAGATCCGAAGCGATGATAGGCAGACCGCGAAGCATGTTTTCCGCGACAACCATGCCGAATACTTCCCCGCCAAGAGAGGGTACGACGACAGCGCCAGCATTTTCCAGAAGCCTGGTGACCTCGGCCTCCGGCAAGCGCCCCTGAAAACGGACCTGAGACGAGAGTTGCCACGCTTGCGCCAGCGCTTCTAGTGAAACCCGCTCAGGTCCCGATCCAACAATCTGCATTACGAAGGAACGATTTTGTTCCTTGAGGATGCGAGCAGCTTCCAGCAAAAGGCGAACACCTTTGGTGGAAACGAGGCGACCAACAAAAACGATGGATGGAACACCGTGGATGCCAGCGATTTGTGTTAGAGGAGGAGCGGGAGGCAGACCGTGAGGAACAGTCTCGATGCGGGGCAAGCGGAGCAAGCTCGCAAGCCACGCGGTGGGCGCGATGTTCACGGAAACGAATTTGCAGAGATAGCGACGAACGAACGTGAGCAACCAAAGACCAAAAGAGGCCAGCGGACTGTAAGCTGCGCGGCAGCAGCGCATGCACGCACCGTGATTGCCGGCCATGAAATGCCCCGGGCAGGGAACGTTTTGCGGTTCTTGAAATAGTTGTCCGGTCGGGCAGATGGTCTGGAAACCGTGATGCTCGACGACGACGGGCTTGGCAGCCAGCAACGACCAGATAATTGGAGCAATCGCAGCTCCCGCGACGTGCACGACGTCGGTTTCGCGAATCAAGCGGCGCAATTGCGATGAGTTGGGCTGGCGAACGACGCGAAAGGGCAAGAGAGAGTCGCGGTCCTCGCCCGCGGCGGTCTCTGTGACGAGAGTAATTTCAAAACGAGGGGAACCACCGGGAGAGAGGCGCTTAGCGAGTCCTTTCGCAAGGGCTAGAACGACAGTTTCCACTCCACCGACGCTGGGAGAAAAATAATGTGAGTAGAGAAGGAGTTTCATTGCCAGCGTTGCATGAACGGAATCAGGCCAGGGCCAAGGAAGCGGGGTTTGCCCAGTTCGGGGCGAAGAAGGAAACGATGGGGCGTTTCAACCATGAAGTGTACCGGGAACGAGCGGCATTGTTCACCGAGGCGACCAATCCATTGAACGAAGCGAGTATACACGCATCGCAAAGGCAATTTCGTGGCGTTTTGGCGATCGTGTAGAATTCTGAGTTCGCGGCAAATGCGGGAATCGTTTGGCGCCCGACAAATCGGTATGACTGCCCGCTTCGTGGCTCCGTTATGTAATGGAGGAAGTTGCATTGAATATTCTGGTCACCGGCGGCGCTGGGTACATCGGAAGTATCTGCGCGGAAGTTTTGCTGAAGCGCGGGCACAACGTCATCGTTCTGGATAATCTTCAGGAAGGACATCGCGCCGCAGTTCCACCGGCCGCGGTGTTCTGTCTTGCGGACCTTGCCGAGCCTAAGCAGATCGAGAAAGTTTTCGCTTCGCACAAGATCGATGCGGTAATGCATTTCGCAGCGGAAGCGCTGGTGGGCAAGTCCATGCTGGTGCCCAGCACTTTCTACGCAGCGAATGTGGCTTGCGGAGTCAACTTGCTGGACGCGATGGTCCGGCATGGCGTGAACAAGATCATTTTTTCGTCGACCGCGGCGACTTATGGTGAGGCGAAAAGCATGCCGATCACCGAAGAGCATCTAGCGATGCCGATTAATCCGTATGGAAAATCCAAGCTGACTTTCGAGCAAATCCTGGCGGATTATCGCGGTTACACAGCGCTCAAATACGTGGTGCTGCGTTACTTTAATGTGGCGGGAGCCTCGGCAGAACGCGGTGAATCTCGCCGCGATGAAACGCATCTGATTCCCAAAGTGCTCGACACGGCGCTGGGAAAAATAAGCCAGATGGAGATTTATGGAACGGATTACCCGACGCCAGACGGAAGCTGTGTGCGGGATTACGTGCATGTGCTGGACATCGCGGATTCGCATATTCGCGTGCTGGAAGAAATAGATCGGATTTCCGGGGAGGTTTTCAACGTTGCTACCAGTTCCGGCTACTCAAATCTGGAAGTTTTCCGGGCGGCAGAGCGGATCACCGGTCGCAGCATCCCCGTTCGGCTTTGCGCGCGACGCCCGGGCGACCCGGCGACGCTGGTGGCCAGCAGCGAGAAATTGAAGCGCGTGCTGGGTTGGGAAGGCGCGCATTCTTCGCTGGAGGAAATCGTGCAATCCGCATGGGAGTGGCGCCAGCGTTTTCCGCAAGGCTATCCGGAGTAGGCGCCCCCAAAGCGGTCTTTAGTGATGGGAAAGAATTTCACGGTGCGTTCCGTGACGATCCACAAGGCGTAGGCCCGCAAAACGGTATCCACATTTAGGTTGTGCAGGTGGGCGCCGAATGTGGTAGGTTATGTCCCCTCTGGGCGCAAACCCTCGTTTTCTCTCCGCCTTCTTGCCTGCCCAGTGTCAGCCCGTTTGTGCGCTCATGACTCAGCAACGTGCCAAACGAGTCTCGAAACCGCGCCTTGGGAATAAATGCGTCCCAAGGCGTTACTTCCTTTTGAATCCGTTGTTTTTCACTCGATCCTGTTTTGTGTTTGCGCAGGCCTCTCAGGTGCCTGACATTTTCAGACCGGCGTCGACTCCGGCCGATTCGATTCACCGGCTTTCTGTCTTTGTCCTGATTATTGCAACGCTGATTTTTCTGCTGGTGTTCTCGCTGCTGGCGTACGCCGTAGTAAGATTTCGCCACCGAGCGAGCGAAGATGGGCGCGAGCCTCCGCAGGTGTATGGCAGCAATAAGATAGAGCTGGCGTGGACGGTGGTGCCCGTTCTCATCGTGCTGGTGCTCTTCTTTGCCACGGCGCGCGTGATTCATTCCATTCAGCAGGCGGAGCCTCCTCCCGGCACGATTCAAGTCACTGCGATTGGTCATCAGTTCTGGTGGGAATTCCGCTATCCCGGGCTTGGGGTTGTCACCGCGAACGAACTGCACGTTCCAGTGAGCAGTGCGGCGGCGCGCACACCGACGTTTGTCACACTGCTTTCCGCTGATACCGACCACAGCTTTTGGGTACCGCAACTCGCCGGCAAAACCGACCTGATTCCCAACCGTATCAATTCGATGTGGATGGAACCTCGGGAAGCCGGCATGTACGTGGGCCAGTGCGCGCAATACTGCGGCACGCAGCATGCAAAAATGCTGCTTCGGGTATACGTGGAGTCTCCCGAGCAATTCAGGCAATGGATTGTCGCGGAAAAACAGCCGGCCCATTCCGCGGATGCCGTCACCAAAGGGCGGCAAATCTTCGAGAAAACCGCTTGTATCAATTGCCACGCGATTTCCGGCACGATTGCCGACGGACGCTTTGGCCCCGACCTGACGCACCTGATGAGCCGCGAAACGATCGCGGCCGGCGCGGCGACGAACACGCACGAAAATCTGAAGCAGTGGATCCACGATCCGGATTCGATCAAGCCAGGTTCGCTGATGCCGGCCATGAATCTAGATGACAAAGATCTGGAAGCGGTGACCGCCTATCTGGAGTCGCTGCGATGAGAGGGAGGGGATAGCGGGATGTCGACCGAGTCGATTGCGCTGACAGCTGCGGAAGAGCCCTCCCGGCCGCTGAGCGAGGTGCTGTATTCCTGGGTGACGACGGTCGACCACAAGCGCCTGGGAATTCTCTATATTCTCTACGCGGTATTGTTCCTGGTGATTGGCGGCATTGAAGCTACTATCATGCGCATCCAGCTGATCGTTCCGCACAATCATTTTGTCTCGCCGCAACTCTTCAACCAGCTGTTTACGATGCATGGCACGACCATGATCTTCTTCGTCGCCATGCCCATTTTATTTGGTTTCGGCAATTACCTGATTCCGCTGATGATTGGCGCACGCGACATGGCATTCCCGCGCCTGAATGCGTTTAGCTTCTGGCTGACGGCGTTTGGCGGCTTCTTGTTGTACTTCAGCTTCGTGGGCGGCTATGGACTGTATGGCGCCGGCAGCGCGCCGGACGTGGGCTGGTTCGCTTATGCGCCGCTAACCGCAAGAACATTTTCGATTGGCCACAGCACGGATTTCTGGACGATGGCGCTGCTGGTCTCCGGTTTCGGGAGCATCGGGACCGCCGTCAACCTGATCGCGACGATCGTGTGCCTGCGTTGTCCGGGGATGACGCTGGGAAAGATGCCGCTGTTTGCGTGGATGAATCTGGTGATGGCGGGCCTGGTGATCCTCGCGGTCTCTCCGTTGACCGCCGCACAGGTGATGCTTGCTTTGGATCGTTTCCTTGGAGCGCACTTCTTCGACACGCAAGCGGGAGGCTCCGCGGTTTTGTGGATGCATTTCTTCTGGATCTTCGGCCATCCCGAAGTGTATGTGCTGGTGCTGCCGTGTTTCGGTTTCGCTTCGGAGATTATTCCGGTGTTTTCGCGCAAGCCCATTTTCGGCTATCCCATCATGGTTGCCGCCACGGTGGCGATCGGGTTCGTCAGTATGAGCGTCTGGGCACACCACATGTTTACGGTGGGGATGAGCGCGTATGGCAACACTTTCTTTGCTCTGACTACCATGGTGATTGCCGTTCCCACGGGGATCAAAATCTTCAATTGGCTAGGTACCATGTGGGGCGGCAAGCTGCAGTTCAAGACACCGATGCTTTTCTGCACCGCGTTCATCTTTCAATTCCTGATTGCAGGGCTTACCGGCATTATGCTTTCCGCCGCGCCATTCAACTGGCAGCTCAGCGGCTCTTACTTTGTTGTTGCGCACTTCCACTACGTAATCGTTGGCGGCATCCTGTTCACAATTTTTGGCGCCTTCTACTATTGGTTCCCGAAAATGACGGGGCGGCTGTACAACGAGAAACTCGGCAAGCTTCAGTTCTGGCTGTTCGTGATTGGTTTCCATCTGACGTTCGACTTTATGCACATCCCCGGCATTCTGGGTATGCCGCGCCGCATTTATACGTACGAGCCTGGTCGCGGGTGGGACATCTGGAATTTAATTGTGACCATTGGCGTTTTCTTCCAGATCATTTCTATCCTGGTGTTCATCTGGAACCTCGTCGACGCGATGTTGAAGGGCCCGCCCGCTGGTAATGACCCGTGGGACGCGTGGACACTCGAGTGGTCCACACCTTCTCCGCCGCCCGAATATGATTTCGCGCGAGTGCCCGTGGTTCGCAGCCGCCGGCCGCTATGGGACTTGAAGCATCCCGAGGACCCGGACTGGAGATATGAGTAAACGATGAGCACCAGCACAATGTCGCCGGCGGCGATCGAATCGCAGTGGACCCTTCCGTACAAGGGCACGATCGGCATGGCTTGCTTGATCGCCGCGGAGTCCGCGATCTTCACGATCTTCGTGGTCGCGTACCTCTATTACATCGGCAAGAGCGTCTCGGGTCCCACGCCGCGCGAAGTTCTGCATCTGCCCATTTTCGCGACGGTCTGCCTGCTGTCCAGCAGCTTGACGATCCACGCCGCCGTCGGCGCGATCCGCAAAGGGAATCTCGGGACATTTCGCCTGTGGTGGTTCATCACGCTCGCACTTGGCGCGATTTTTCTGTTCGAGACCGGACGCGAATGGAATCATCTGATCTACCACGAAGGGCTGACGATCAGTACCAACTTGTTCGGCACGACATACTACTCGCTGGTGGGGCTGCACGCGTTCCACGTAACCGTTGGTTTGATTGGACTGTTGACCGTTCTGCTTTTGGCGCTTGTGGGCAAGGTGCGGCAGGAGCACGCGAGAAACGTCGACGTGTTTGCGATGTACTGGCATTTTGTGGACGCCGTGTGGATCGTGGTTTTTACGGTTGTATACATTATCGGGCGTTAAGGAAGGCGCAAGCAAATGCGATCGCCGTCTTCACAATCCGGGGCCAGTCACCCTGCAACAACTGTGGTGACGTTGCCCGCTCCCACCGCGTGGCCCATCACGCTGGCATTTGGAGTGGCGCTGCTTTTCGCGGGCCTTATCACCAGCGTGTCGTTATTCGTTCTCGGTGCGATCCTCACGGTCGTGGGTTGTGTTGGCTGGTTCCTCGACATTTTCCCGCACGAAAAGCACGAAGAAACTGCAGTCGTTGATGAACCAGTGTCTGTCAGCACATCTCGGCCGGTGATCGCTCGATTGGAGGTTGCGCCAGAACTGCCGCGTGCGCTACTTCCGCTGGAGACGTATCCCGTCACCGCGGGCATCAAGGGCGGACTGGCCGGCGCGGTTGCGATGGCGGTGCTGGCGTGTCTCTATGGCATCCTGAAGCAAGGAAGTATCTGGTATCCGATTAATCTGCTGGCCGCCACCGTTTATTCCCAGTCGATGATGCTGGGCCATGGCTCCTTGAAAGCTTTTCATCTCGACAGTTTCATCATCGCTTCCGGAATTCACCTGATCACCTCTGTGCTCGTCGGCCTGCTTTACGGCGCGATGCTGCCGATGATTCCGCGGCGCCCGATTCTTCTCGGAGGCGTCGTTGCTCCGGTGCTGTGGTCCGGGCTCCTTCGCAGCATGCTCGACCTTATTAATCCGCTTCTGAGCCAGCGCGTGGATTGGTGGTGGTTCATTGCTTCGCAATTCGCGTTTGGCATCGTTGCCGGTCTGGTGGTCGCTCGCCAGCACCGTATCCCGGTGAAACAGTTCATACCTTTCAGCGTTCGCGCCGGTATCGAAACTCCCGGCATGATGCACCAAAGAGATGAGGATCGTCGGCCATGATTCGTTGCCGGCAGCTACTGGCTGTTTTTGCCGTCGTCATTTTTGCCTGCGGTGGCTGCAGCAATCTGCCGGGACGCCCGTCGGAGAGCTCGATTCCCGTTGACCCCGACGACGTCACGGATTTCGCGCTGCTCTACGGGAGAAATTGTTCCGGCTGCCACGGTTCGGAAGGCAAAGGAGGCGCGGCGCTGTCGCTAGGAGATCCGGTTTATTTGGCGATTGCCGACGATACGACGCTGCGCAAAATCGTCACCAATGGAATCGCTGGCACATCGATGGCCGCGTTCGCCAAAAGCGCGGGCGGAATGCTCACCGACCAACAAGTTGACGTGATCATCCACGGCATTCGCGAACGTTACGGCAAACCCGACGCGCTCGCCGGGATCATTCCGCCGCCTTATTCATCCTCGCAACCGGGCGACGTCATGAGAGGCGAAGCGGTGTATGAAACTTTTTGCGCTTCGTGCCACGGACCTGGCGGCAAGGGGGGTGCGAAGGCCAGTTCGGTTGTCGACGGCTCGTTCCTGGCGCTTCTCACCGATCAGGAGCTTCGCACGCTGGTGATTGTGGGACGCCCCGACCTTGGCGCGCCTGATTGGCGCAACAATGTTCCTGGAAAGCCGATGTCTTCTCAGGAAATTTCCGACGTGGTCGCATGGCTATCCGCGCAACGGCCGCAGTTTGCCGGACGTCCTTACCCCAGCGCAGCTAAACCTGCGGGAGAACTTCCATGACCCTGCCCGATAATCTTTCCCGGCGCGCCATGTTTGTGAAGCTGGGACTTTTATTTAACGGCATCATCGCCGCGCTGCTGGCCATTCCGATTCTTCGGTATGTACTTTCTCCGGTGACGCGCGGGCGCAAGGTCGGCTACGAAACGTGGCTGCCGCTCGGCTCGCTTGAGCAATTCCCCGCAGGGCAGACCCGCTTGGGAACATTTCGCAATCCAGACATCCAGCCCTGGGATGGCAAAACCGCGTACAGCGACTGCTGGGTGCGCCGCATTGACGAACACACCTTCCAGGTGTTTGCCATCAATTGCATGCATCTCGGCTGTCCGGTGCGTTGGTTCCCGCAATCCGGTCTGTTTATGTGCCCATGCCATGGCGGCGTTTATTACGAAGACGGCGCTCGCGCTTCTGGGCCTCCCGAGCGCGGGCTTTTCGAGTACGCCTACAAGATTGCAGACGGAAAGCTGTACATCAAAGCGGGGGAGTTGCCCACGCCGACCAGTCCCAGCAAGTCCAGCGCGCTCGTCGATATTAGTGGGAAGCTGCCATGCGCATGATTCAGCAAGTCGGCGAATGGCTCGACCAGCGGCTGCAACTGGCCGCCAGTCTGCGCGAAACCGCCGAGCATCCTGTTCCGCGCGAAACCGCGAGCTGGTTTTACGTTTTTGGCAGTGCCGCGCTGGTGGTTTTTGTGATGCAGATCGTCACGGGAATATTGCTGGCCATGACCTACGTTCCGACGGCGGGTGAAGCCTGGAACAGCCTGCAGACACTGAATCACTCCATCGCGTTCGGCTGGTATGTGCGCGCGCTGCATGGTTGGGGCTCGAACTTCATGGTCGCGATCGTTCTGATTCACATGGTGCAGGTTTTTCTGTTCGGGGCATTCAAGTATCCGCGAGAACTCACGTGGATTGTTGGCATTTTTCTTCTGCTGATGACGCTGGGCATGGCGTTCTCGGGGCAGGTTCTTCGTTTCGATCAGGACGCTTTCTGGGGGATTGGGATTGGGGCATCGATCTCAAGCCGTGTTCCGGTGCTGGGTCCGTGGATCGTCAATCTGCTGCTGGGAGGGCCGATTATTGCGGGCTCGACGCTTTCGCGCTTCTTTGCGCTGCACGTGTTTGTTATTCCCGGGATGCTGATCGCCTTCATCGGCCTGCATCTTCTGATGGTGTTGAAGTTGGGCATCAATGAGTGGCCCATGCCTGGCCGCATCGTTCGGAAATCCACCTACATCAAGGAATATCACGAACTGGTAAAGAAAGACGGCGTGCCGTTTTTCCCCGGCGCGGTGTACAAAGATATTTTCTTCACTGGGTGCGTTCTGCTGACGCTGGCGATTGTGGCTGCATACTTCGGCCCCTTTGGCCCTTCCGGCCGGCCTGATCCCACCATCATTCAGACTGTGCCGCGCCCTGACTATTTTTTCCTGTGGCTGTACGCGCTGCTCTCTTTACTTCCACCGCAAATGGAAACGCCTGCGTTGCTCATCGGCCCCGTGATCGCGCTGCTATTTCTGCTGTTGCTGCCATTTCTTTTTGGTGAAGGCCAGAAAAGTTGGCGGCGCCGTCCCATCGCGGTTCTGACGATTCTTTTGGTCGCGGTGGTTCTGGGCACGTTCACGGATATGGCGGGCCACGCTCCGTGGAGCCCTGTCATGGACGCGTGGAGCGGCGATCCCATCCCGCAGCAGTTCCTGCAGAAACGCACGGCACTGGAGCGGCAGGGGGCGCTGATCTTTCAACTGAAGCAATGCCACAATTGCCACGCACTTGGTGACGAAGGTGGTAAGCGGGGTCCCGCGCTCGACGCCGTCGCTCTTCTGCTGACGCCCGATCAGTTGATTCGCCAGGTGATTCAGGGCGGTGGCAACATGCCGGCCTACGGGAAAAATCTCAGCCCGGCAGAAACCACGGCCCTTGTCGCGTTCCTAACAACACTGCATCCCGCCGGGCAGGCGCCCGCGCGCGACGCTTCCCGCACCGCGGCCGCAGAGCCGGCGGCAAATTCATCGCCCGCCACTAACCCTTAGCGCGTCATGTCGCCCGAAGCACAATCCATCTTGAAGGAATGGTCGCCACCGATCTTCATCAACGTGGTCATGGCACTCACGGCGCTCTGTTATTTGCGCGGATGGCTCGCGCTGCGTCGCTCTTCTCCCGATCTATTCGCACCATGGCGTCTCGGCGCTTTTCTTGCGGGTATGTTCTCGTTGTGGATTGCGATTGGCTCGCCACTTTCTGCCTTCGATGAAGCCTCGCTCACGGTCCACATGGTTCAGCACATCCTTCTGATGCTGGTGGTCCCTCCCCTCGTCCTGCTAGGCGCGCCTTCCCTGCCCTTTCTGCACGGACTTCCGCAAGTTATTGTGCGCACGACGCTGGGTCCGTTCCTGCGCTGGCCACCGGTACAATCACTGGGAAAGTTTCTTACGCATCCTGCAGTGTGCTGGATCGTTGCCGCTGCCGCTCTGATTGGCTGGCATGCGCCGTCGGCATTTGAACTCGCACTTCGCTCCGACGCGTGGCACGAAATTGAACATGCCTGCTTCCTATCAACCTCCATACTTTTCTGGTGGCCGGTTGTTCAGCCGTTCCCCTCTGAAGCGCGCTGGCCTCGGTGGTCCGTGCCTCTTTATCTTTTTTTGGGAACGTTGCCGGGCGGTGCGCTGGGCGCATTTCTGGCCTTCTGCGATCGTGTGCTTTATCCGTCGTACAACGAAGCTCCTTCCCTCTTCGGTATAACTCCGCTGCAAGACCAGGTTTTCGCTGGCGCTCTGATGTGGGTGTTTGGGTTGTTCGTGTGTATGGTTCCCGCGGTCTTCATCACGCTGAAACTTTTGTCACCGCGCGACATTCAGCCGGCTTCCTCGATTTCCCCTGCTTCGCGAAACCTCAGCTAGAAGTGCCAACATCGTTTCTTCGTAGCACGATTATGGTTTCGTCATCCAGAGGCTCTGCGTCTCCACGAAAGGCACAGAGCGCAGATGTGAGTTGAGTTCCAAGGGTTTCAGCGCAGCTGGAGTCCAACGTCCGCACGATATTCATCAGTCCTTCGCGACCAAGTTCAGCTCCAGCTGGATTCCTGGATTCGCAGACTCCGTCGGTGTGCAACAACAGAAGGTCACCCGCTTGCGGTTTGAAGACTAGGCGTTCGTAGGTGGCGTCGGCGATCAGTCCAAGCGGGGTACCTTCGGGTGGTGATGCCTCACTCGGGCTTCTTGTTTCAAGCCAACTCCACTCGCCGCGCGACGCACGATGCCAAAGAGGAGGAGGGTGTCCGGCATTCGTCATCACCGCCAGACCGCGACGTCCGTGAAACCCAACCGCGACCATCGTGGCATAGTGCCCGCCGCCAAGATCTGTTCGAACCACCTCATTGAGGTCGCGCATCAATGCGCTTTGTTCCAGGTCGAGAAGGTATCGATGCATGAGTTCACGCAGCTTCTCGCCGAATGCCGCTACGGTCGGCCCGTGTCCACTGACGTCGGCAAGCGCGATGCGCGACACGATGCAACTGGGGCAGACAGAAATAGAATGAACATCGCCGCCCGCGTGACCCTGCCCCGCAGGAACGCAATGCACCCACGCGGTCAGGCCCGGCAACTCGACGAGGCTCGCGGCCCGCTGGTTACTGGCCCATGTTTCCGCACAGGCGAGGCGCCGCGGCATCGATGGGCTGCTAATCCTGTTCGCCGATGGTTTGGGCATAAGTCTTGCCGTACGGATAGAAAAGATCCTTGCGGCCCTGCTGCCACGCCGCTTTGAGTTCAGGCGTGGTGATGTCCCAGTCGGGACGGCATTTTCTGGTGACGGCGCGCAGGTCCTGGCGGAGATCTTCCATCGTGGGCCTGCCGAAAAACCAGTAGCCGTTGTAAATCTTGTAGATAACCAGGCCGGGCTCGAGAACAATCACGTGGGGGATCATCGGATTGTGGGCGGGATCCGTGTATTCGGCGATGTCGAGACCTTTTTGGACCATGCGCGCCGGGTCGGAGAGAAAAGGCCAGTGCGCGCCGACGCCGGTGCGGAATTCATTCGTCTCGGTGATGTTGTCGGTGCTGATTGTGACCAGCCGGCAATAGGCAACCTCGAGCTCGCGATGGAGTTCCACAAGCAATTCCGACTGGCGGCGATCTTTGGGGCAGAAACCACCGCGGCTGAGAACCAGAACCATGGGATGTTGCGCTTGCAGCTCAGAGAGCTTGCGATGCTTCCCGGTGTGATCGGAAAGCTCATAGTCGGGGAAGACGGCGCCCGGAACAATGTCAGATCGCATAGGAAAACCTCCTCCTTTGGATGCGCGCCGCCGGGTTAGGTTCAATGCTTATTTAGCTGGCCACGTCGAGTTGGCGCCAGCCGATGTCCACTGCTGTGCTTGCTGGCCTGGCAGCTTGCGGCGGAGGACAGCCTCAGGCCTGAAGGCCTGAGCTACAAAGTGCGCCTGTTAAAAGGAAGGCAGGCGATTTCACATCGTCAGGACGACGCGGAACTCTGCTTTGCCGCTCATCATGCGCGCGTAGGCCTCGGCAGCCTTTTCGAGCGGATAGGTTTCAATCATCGGGCGCACGCCGGTCAATACGGAGAAGTTCAGCGTGTCTTCGGCGTCAGCGGGCGTTCCGGAGGCCCAGCCTTGAAGGCTGCGACTTCCGGTTATGAGTTGCACCGGAGTTACTTCAATGGGTTCAAATGCGGCGCCCACAACCAGGAGCTTGCCATTTGGTCCGAGACCGTTGATCACTTCGGACATAGCCTTCGAGCTTGGAGCTGTGGCCAGGATCACCTGAGCGCCGCCCAGTTTTTGTAATTCATCCGCCGCGTTGGCCGCTTTGTTATCGATGTAGATGCTTGCTCCTAGTTTCTTTGCCAGCGCCGCGCTTTCCGCACCACGGCCAATCGCGGCAACCTTATAACCGAACTTGTTCGCGAATTGAATTCCGAGGTGACCCAGTCCACCGATGCCCAGCACGGCAACCAGGTCGCCGGGCAGCGCGCCGCTGTGGCGCAGGGAGTTGTAGGTGGTAATACCGGCGCAGAGCAGGGGCGCTGCTTCGGTGTCACCGAGACCTTCCGGCATCGTCGTGAGCGCTTCCACGGGAGCCACCATATATTGCTGGTATCCGCCGTCGTAGCTGATGCCCGGAATTTTCAGATTCTGGCAATTGCCAAAATCTCCGCGCCGGCACGAGCGACAGGTATTGTCGTGGCCGCCGTGCCAGCCGACACCAACTCGCTGGCTCTTCTTCCATTCGGAAACACCGGAGCCGAGTTCATCGATGATGCCCACGACTTCGTGCCCTGGAACCCGGGGATACTGAATGCCCGGCCAGTAGCCTTCTTTTGTAAACACGTCGCTGTGGCAAACACCGCAGGCCTGCACTTTGATAAGCACATGCCCGGCACCGGGCTTAGGAATTTCGCGCTCGACGATCTCAAAATCGGCGCCCGCCTTGGGAATCTGCGCTGCCTTCATTGGCGCTACTGCTATTTTTGTCGTTGCCATAAATCCTCCCTGGAATTTCGGTTGTGTTGGACAGACAAAGCTTCGCGTCCACACCCCCCCCTTAATTGACCTGGCGATTGTTTTAAGTCGCTCGAAGAGCGAGTTCCATCGATGAGTGCCGAAAAGACTATCACAGAATGAACGCTTGGGGCATCACCCGTCGAATCGCAAGCGGACATTCTTAAAGATCGAAGTCTTTGAGTAAGCTTTACTCGCGCGAATACGCCAAATTGTCGAAGCGCAGACCTTCTCCATTCTTTAAATCGAACACCACGGAGGAACTGGCGTCACGCCAACCGGTGCGCAGGCGGCGCAGTTCGCCGGGCTTAATGGAAAAGGAAATCTCCCGCAATTCCGGGGAACGAACGGTGAGGGTCGCCTCAGATGCTCCCGCATTGTACACATCCACGCCGGTAAAGATGCGAGGCCAGTAAAAATGAAACTCCGCCGTGCTTGTTTTCGTGTCAACGAAAGCAAGATTGAATGTTCCGAATTTACCTTCGGGAACATTGATTCGCCACACGTCAGTGCTCCAATCGATCACCCCGGAAGGATACTGTCCGCCCAAAAAAGTTCCGCCAGGAAGATGGGGATCGTCGAAGGTCACGTAGAGAGGTGGAGTCTTTCCACCATGGCCTTGAACATCAATGTCGCGCCCATCGTCGTGACGAATGCGCAACACGTAGGTGGCATCGTCGAACACGTAGCCGGGTTCCTCGAGGTCTCTGCGTCGGGTAAGGAGCTTCCCGTTGGCCGTGACGAAATCAGGGACAAAATCCAGGCGCAGAACGTCGGAAGACTGCGGATCAAAGGTGGAATAGGTGACAGAACCTTTGCCGTAACTAATTTTGGAGATGATGGAACTGGAACCAAGCAAGTGAGACTCGTCCGAAGGCGCCCATTCAGGGACGGCCCAAAAAGCGTCCATCATCCTGCGTGGACCGTCAGCATATTGATCCGTGAACCACCACTGTGTTGAGAAGGGCGTCGGGGCTTCCGCCGAAAGTCCTTGAAAATAGGTGACCCAGTTATAGGAGCGAAAGGCCGCATCGCGGTAAGCAACATCGCCAGTCTTTGCGAAGTAAAGCGCCTCGACAGCAGCGAGACGAGCGGTGTGGCTGTCGCAACACTGGTTCGGCAGATTGCAACAGAAATTGACTCCGTTTCCCTGCTCGGTCGTTGCGGTCGCTCCATGCACCACGTACTTCGGCCATTTTGGCGTCGTTTTAACCCACTCGATGAGCTGGCGCGAATGCTCACGCCACTGTGGATCTTTGTCGGGATGAAGCAGAACGTAGCGGGCAAACTCCAGAGGAATAACCTGATTCATGTTGCCCATGCTGGCGGTGGTGTCCTCGAAGTAGCCGACCCACACGTTCTTCGCAAGAGGATATTTCTGAAACCAATCCCATGAACCGGCGCGCACTTTCGCGTAGCCCTCAACATTGCCCAGTTTCAATCGCATGAGTTCGTCGAACAACATGATGGGCTCGATGACGTTGGCCGAATATGGACTCATCGGCCCAGTCTCTTCAAATTTTCCGTCACGCGCATAGCAGCGCACCGGCCAGGGAGAATGAGTTTCGTCTCCATTCCTGTAATTCTTGACGAGCGCGTCGGCACAGCGAATCGCGGCGCGCAGATATTTGGTGTTGCCGGTCATTTCGTAAAGACGCAAATATCCGTAGCCGTCTTCACCAACCACATGAGGTTCAATGTAGTCTTCACCAAGCTGACTCCAACCGGAGTAATGCTTCACGCCAGGATTCGCGGAAGCGTACGGCACTTGCGACCAGGCGTACCCTTCCGGTGTCAGCCCGTTTTCCAATTCGTAGTCCACAAAGCTTTGCAGGAACTCGAGCGTGCGGGGGTCGCCCGTGTAAGGGTAAAGTCGCTCGATGAAACCCTGCATCATGGCACGAAGGTAGCCGGTTGAATTCACCCAATGAAGATCGGGAGCGAGTTCGAACGTAGCGCGGTCGTAATCGAAGCAACAGTAGAAGTAGTGCAGGCGCTGGCGATTGTGCTGGTCCCAAAGAATAGTCCACTGCGTCAGGAAATATGACGAGTACGAGTAGCCGGTGTTTTCAGGCATGGGCCAGGGCAACAGCTTGCCTTGCGCATCCAGTTGCACGGGATGCCCGGCAATCGTCGGCGCATCCACGGTGGAAGTGACCGCGAAGGGCGGCTGCTGCGCGAATGCAGCCGCTCCAAGCAACAGGACAATCAGAGCAAGCGGCGGGATTTGAATCGTTGGTTTCATATTTCTTAACCGGAATTTGGACTGGCCGCAGCACATGCGACAATCACCGGTTTTATTGTGCCCATCATAGCGGGATGACCACAAAATATGTGTCAAATTATTTGCCCGGATCGGGTGACTTTAGAATTGAGAAGGAGCCGCCGAATGCGGGTCGATGGCTTGATGTCAAGAATGGTGGGATCGACCTTGCTCAACAAATTGAGAGCAACTTCGCGCGAGTTCGAGAAACTTGACGCACTCGGCCATTCCGCCGCCGGTTTTGGCCGATGCAATCAACACGTCCATGCCCGGCCGGACGGCCTGTATATTGCGCTTTGCCGCCTCCTCGTCAAATTCCACGGCGGCGGCAAGATCCCATTTTGTGATGACGGCAACATCCGCGCTATTGAAGATCGTGGGATACTTCAGAGGTTTGTCCTCGCCCTCCGTTACCGATAGCAGCACGAAAGGCAAATCTTCGCCAAGATCGTACGACGATGGGCAAACCAGGTTTCCAACGTTTTCAATAAACAAAAAATCCAGCTCGTTTATATCCCAGCCTTCCAGAGCGTTTTGCACCATGGCCGCCTCAAGGTGGCAGATCGTACCGGTAATGATCTGTTTCACGGGGGCGTGGCTGCGCGCCAGACGGACCGCATCATTTTCCGTTGCCAGGTCGCCCACCAGTGCCGCGACTCGATAGCGGGAATGCAACATTGTCAACGTTTTCTCGAGGAACGCGGTCTTGCCCGCGCCCGGACTGGACACCAGGCTGATGGCCAAACTTCTTTCCCATAAGAACCTCTCGCAGTTAAATACTGCGGCCTTCTGGACTTCGAGATTTCTTAGGAAAAGTTTTAGGAAGGAATCCAACCCGTTGAAAACAAAGATCTGGCGGAGAGGGGGGGACTTAAACCCCAGGCTTCTGGAAAACTTCGTTTTCCAAGGAAAATTGCCGCTATCGCATTTACTACCGCGAGCTTTCAAACTTCGCGCGTGAAGCGTCGCGAAGTCCCGCGAAGCGCGGAGAAGCCCAAAAAGTGGCGAAAAACGGTAGCCCGTAGTAGCCCGATCGGTAAATTCAGCATTCCATTGCCAGAAACCCTGCGCAAATACGAATCGCGATAGGCTTTTGGCACCATTTTGACGCCGAGACTTGCGCCCAAGTTCATTGCTAGGCCCAGGAGTCGCCTTGTCTGGACAGGGGATCCTGCCGTCGCGATGAGCAGTCGAATCGCTGAGGTGTTCGATGCCATCGTTACGGGAGTGACCCCGCACGGAACGTTTGTTCGCGCATTGAAACCTGCCGTAGAAGGCTTGTTGGCACAGGGGCAACAGGGTGCAGATGTTGGTGACAGGCTCCGCGCAAAACTGATCAGCACCGATGTCCAGCGGGGATACATCGATTTCGCGAGGACTAAGCGGGGTTGGCCTTAAGCGGGGCAGGTAATCGTCAAAATGTCCTGCGCTTCCGAATAGTTTTCACCTACGCGTCCAAGTCCTCAATGCGCTGCATAAGGTCAGTAAGGGAAGCAAACGGCGTTCCGTTTTCGGGTGGAGAAAGACCGGAAAAGTATACTTACGCTCGGCTGGGAAATCACCGATTCTCGGTTATAGTTTGACAGTCTCTTTATGGCCTCGATCTCTCTTGTTCCGATCCTCACCCCGCACGGCCGTCTCACTTTGGGTCAAGTGGACGACTCGCTCCCTTTGGATACCGAGCTCTGCCAGCGCCTGCAGGACGCGTTCGAACGTGGTTCGGGTCACGGACTTTTTCAACTTGGAGCGGGTGAAGTCGGCACTGCGCTTCCTCCTGTTTTTTCCTACTGGCGAGAATTCGGCGCGCGGTACGTGACGTTGCTTTGCGCCCGGCAGGACGGCGATTCATACGCCTCGGAAATGCATATTCCGGCTCCGCCCGACGAGGAATTAGAGCCGCTGGCCTTAGCGGCACCTCCAATGACCGGTGCCGAGTATCTGACTGCAAAAATTCTCCACGCTCTCTGGCATGAAATAGACGCGGCTTTCACCATCGAGCTATCCGAGTCGAAAACCTCAATTCAAGAGTTCCTGAAACGTCGCAACCCCGCATGGAACCTCGTTGGACGGGTACACTTCAATCTTGCCGAAAACCGCAAGGATGAGCAGGCGCCGTTCGCGTTTCTCGCAACCTATACGCACCGGCTTTCGGAGCACGCGAAAGCCCAGCATCTCCCCTTGGGGCAGGCCCTCCGCGAATACGCAGGCGCAGCCAACAAGGAACGTTTACTCTCGCTGCTCCTCCCCGTTCAACGCGCGTCCGAAAGCTGCCCCTGGCTGAAAGCGATGGTTGATTCTGGCGAGATTTTCCATCCGTTGCGCTGGCTCCCGCGGGATGCTTTTCAACTACTGAGCGATGTCCCGAAATTGGAGAGTGCAGGCGTAGTAGTCCGGATGCCAGCGACGTGGCGGACCAACCGCCCCCTGCGCGCCCAGGTAACGGCCACGGTCGGCGGCAAAGCGCCATCCGGACTGGGCAAAGATGCGCTTCTCGATTTCCGCATGGAAGTCACGCTCGACGGCGAGGTGTTGACCAGGGCTGAAATTGGGGAGTTGCTTGCCAAGTCCGACGGACTGGCACTGCTTCGAGGCCGCTGGGTCGAGGTTGACAGTGAGCGGCTAAGCCGAGTGCTCGATCACTTCCAAAAGATCGAGCGTGCCGCTGCTGTGAGCGGCCTTGGCTTTGGGGAAGCCATGCGCATGATCGCCGGCGCCGATGTCGCAGTAGATGGCGCTGACGACGGCACCGGCGCCGATTGGGCTCAAGTGGGCGCAGGACCCTGGCTTAGCAAAATGCTGAAAGGACTTCGCAGCCCGGATGGGTTGGCCCGCGTCGAACCCGGCACGGCGCTGAACGGCACGCTGCGCCCTTACCAGCAGGTGGGCGTACGCTGGCTCTATCTCCTTTCGAAGCTCGGTCTCGGGGGTTGCCTTGCCGATGATATGGGCCTCGGCAAAACCATCCAGGTGCTGTCGCTCCTGCTCGTGCTCAGAGGCCAGGCGGATCGTCCGCGGCGACCGAGCCTGCTCGTCGCCCCCGCCTCGCTTCTCGCCAATTGGGCCGCGGAACTCGAACGCTTCGCGCCAAGCTTGAAGGCGGTTGTTGCCCATCCGTCCGTGCTCTCGGCGGCCGACCTCAAAGCGCTGGGGTCTGAACGTCTCGGTGATGTGGATTTGGTCATGACGAGCTACGGTTCGCTCCTTCGCATCCCATGGGTGGCGGACACACGGTGGCAATTAGTTGTTCTCGACGAAGCGCAGGCCATCAAGAACCCAGGTGCCAAGCAAACAAGAGCCGCAAAAAAACTAAACGCGCAGGCGAGATTTGCGCTCACCGGCACGCCGATCGAGAACCGGCTTGGGGATCTGTGGTCTATCTTTGACTTTATCAATCCCGGTCTGCTCGGATCTTCGAAGGAGTTCACGAGCCTTGTCAAGCGCCTAGCGGAAAGACCCCACAACCAATACGCTCCCCTTCGCGAGGTCGTACGGCCTTACATTCTGCGGCGGCTGAAGACGGAAAAAACGGTTATTGCGGATCTTCCCGATAAGACCGAGGTCAAGGCCTTCTGCCATCTCAGCCGCAAGCAGGCAGCGCTCTACCAGCAGGCGGTGAAGGAACTGGCGAGGCAACTCGATGAAGCCCAAGACATTCAGCGCAGGGGTGTCGTGCTGTCATTCCTGATGCGATTTAAGCAGATCTGTAACCATCCATCACAGTGGTTGGGTGATGGGGCTTGGACCGAGGAAGAAAGCGGCAAGTGGGCGCGTTTGCGGGAGATCGCCGAGGTTATCGCAGCCAAACAGGAGAAAATGCTAGTTTTCACACAGTTCCGTGAGGTCACTGCTCCCCTCGCGGCTTTCCTGGCATCGGTCTTTGGGCGTCCTGGTTTGGTCCTACACGGCGAGACCGAAGTGAGGAAGCGCCAGGAGATAGTGCGCCGGTTTCAGGAGGATGAGGGAGTGGGCTTTTTCGTGCTTTCGCTCAAAGCGGGTGGTGCCGGCCTTAACCTAACAGCCGCATCCCATGTCGTGCATTTTGATCGGTGGTGGAACCCCGCGATTGAGAACCAGGCCACGGATCGTGCCTTCCGTATCGGCCAAACGAAGAACGTGCTGGTGCACAAATTCGTGTGCCGCGGAACCGTCGAGGAGAAGATCGACCAGCTCATCGAATCGAAACGACAGCTCTCGAAGGACTTGCTGGAAGGCGGCACCGAACTGCTCTTGACCGAACTGAAAGACGCCGAGTTACTCAAGCTTGTCGCACTCGATATCAACGCCGCGCTAAAGGAAACATAATTTATGTCCTACGGATGGGGATGGAGACCGTATGTATCTGCAGAGGAGCGACGGCGAAAGGCCGCGCGCGAGGTGGAGAAGCTCAAGAAAAAGGGACGCTCCGTTTCGCCGGTTGTCGTCGAGGGACGTGCCATCGCCAAAACTTTTTGGGGCAAGGCTTGGTGCGACAACCTCGAGCACTACAGCGACTTTGCAAACCGGCTACCGCGAGGCCGGACCTACGTGCGCAATGGCTCTGTGATGGATCTCCAGATCGCCCGCGGCGAGGTCCAGGCCCTAGTTAGCGGCTCGCAGATTTACAAGGTAGCCGTGAAAGTGACACCGGTTTCCAAGGCGCGCTGGGTATCTATTTGCAAAGACTGCTCCGGCGCCATTGATTCGCTGGTTGAGCTTTTGCAGGGACGCTTCTCCAAGGGCGTCATGGAACGCATCTGCCGGCAGAGAACCGGCCTTTTTCCTTCACCGGCTGAGATTGAGCTTTCATGCAGTTGCCCTGACTGGGCTTCAATGTGCAAGCATGTCGCGGCGGTGCTCTACGGCATCGGCGCCCGCCTCGACCAGCAGCCCGAGCTTCTCTTCAAGCTGCACGCGGTCAACGAGAAAGACCTGATTGCTAATGCCGGCAAAGATCTACCGGTTGCTAGGAAAACTCCTGCCTCGGAGAAGATCCTCGGCAGCGAAAAGCTCTCCGATATCTTCGGATTGGAAATGGCTCAAAACGAGGAAACGGAGGCAGAGTTGTCAGTTAAGGCGGCGAAGCCCGTGCGCGCAAAACCGCTGCCCACACAGAAAGGGAAAGCCGCGCGCACAGGAAAGAAAAAAAAGAGCGGCGCTAGGAGTTTGGCGCGCAGGACGTAGTGTTCGGGCTGACCAGAGGCACCTTGTTTATCTGTGCTTATTCATTGCCGAATGACGGCTCAAGCTGCTGAAGCCCATCGCGGCTTTGAGTTGCTCCCGCTCAGCGCGCGCGACAAAATATTCCACTTAACACCACGGGCTACGGAATCCGGTTACGAACACACCAAAACGAAATTATTAGCCCGGACAGTAGCCCGCGCTTTTTGAACGACGCATCCTTATGAAGATGTGGGGGATAAAGAAATCTGGCGGAGAGGGGGGGATTGAAGCCTCCGTTGGTGAGAGGGAGGTGAGGGGTCGGTGAGCGTTGGTATGTCTCTTGTTTTCAACGCGCATTTTTGATCTTCTCCAATTGCAAGATTCCAATGGGGATCCAATACCCTCAAATCGGCCAAAAGTAGTAGCAAGTAGAGTCACGAATTGCAGGCCTCTTGGGCGCATTCTTCATCCCAGTAAGTCCTTGCTTTTTGGTAGCAAAGGCCAGCGCCGCCGCACCCGACCATAAGGAGAACTTTATAGCGCCGGACGAGAATGAGACTGGACTCTCTTGCATACCGCATTCTACGTTACATCTCCGAGCCCGTCCTACCACCGGTGAAAACGAGTTCTTCGAGCGCCTAAATGTGGTCCGCGCCCTTTGACTTCGAAGTAGTCATCTTAAAACCAAATTTTTCGCGACTTACCTGGGATGAGAAAAACCGAAGGCAATCAGCAAGTTCTGAGGAGTCGCCCTCTGCCTTCAGGGATTTATTCAATGTTGGACAGTCGCGACATTATGAACGGCTTTACGATTATCCACTTTTCAAGGAAATATCAATCGCAACCGCAAACTGCTCTGCAAAAAGAACGGATTCACAAAGTTTGGTGTATTGTTGCCGTATCAGATCCAAGAATTCAAATGTACATCACACCAAATTCTCCGATTTCTCTCGCGATCGCAATTGGAATCGGGTTGCTGATTGGTTCGGAACGCGAACGTCGAAAAGGTAGCGGGTCACAGCGTGGTGCCGCCGGTGTGCGCACCTTTGCCCTTGCCGCGTTTGCTGGCGCACTCAGCAGCTATCTCAACAGCGAGGCCTTGCTGGTTGCTGTGGCCGTTGCCGCGGTTCTCTTCTCGGCGCTGGCCTATCGATATACAGCCCCAAAAGATCCCGGGCTCACCACAGAATTTGCGCTGTTAGTGACCGTTCTCCTCGGCGCGTTGACGATGCGAAATCCGCTGCTTGCGGCTGGACTCGCTGTAATCACAACAATTCTTCTCGCTGCCAGGGAGCGCCTTCACCGCGCTCTAAAGAATCTTCTGTCGGAGCAAGAAGCCCATGATGCTCTTGTGTTTCTTGCCGCTACGCTGGTGATACTGCCGCTCGCACCGAACCGTGAACTCGGACCGTTTGGGGCGTTCAACCCTCGGAAGATATGGGAACTCGTAGTCCTTGTGATGGCGATTGGTGGGGCGAGCTATATCGCATTGCGGGCGTTGGGATCTCGCCTGGGGCTCGCACTGGCTGGATTTGTGGGAGGGTTCATTTCTGCCAGCGCGACCATCGGATCGATGGGCAATCGTGCAAAGCGGAATCCTGAATTAGGGAGTGCCACAGCTTCCGCTGCAATTTTTGCAACGGTAGCGACTGTGATTCAGATGTTTCTCGTGCTTCTGGTCACCAATGTTGCGACATGCCGCGCAATGGCGATACCGTTACTTTTTGCCGGAGTTGCCGCTATCGGCTATGCACTCATTTTTGTTGCCATCTCTTCAAAGACTCGGACCACCAGTGAGCCCGCTGAGGGAAGAGCTTTCGATCTGAGATTGGCTTTCTTTTTCGCGATAACGATTACAGTGATTTTGTTTCTCTGTGCGTTCCTGAACCTAAGGTATGGCAATCGAGGGCTTTTTCTTGGGGCGGCTCTTTCGGGATTTGCCGATACCCATGCGACGGCAATTTCGATCGCTTCGCTCGTTTCCGCAGGGAAACTTGCCCCTGAGGCAGCCGTTTTCCCCGTCTTGCTGGGCTTCACCACAAACACGCTGACAAAAGTCGTCGTTGCGTTCACGGTCGGCGGCTACCGTTTCGCCCTAAAACTACTTCCAGGTCTGATCGCAGTTGTCCTGGCATCGTTCCTAGGGATGTGGCTTGGAATTCGATGAAAATCCGGAGTCAGTCTATTTGTGACTGCGTCATCTACATTGAGTCATATATTAAAAATGAGGCGAAACGGCTCCGACCCAAGCCAATTGGAGCCGTATCTACTATTTTTCGAGAACTTTCTCCAGTTGGCCGATTTTCTTTTGGACCTTTCCACCTATCCTTTCGACTTGGCCTTCGGCTTCTAACCGGCGATTGTTCGTCGCTCGTCCAACCTCCTCTTTAACTTTACCTTTCACTTCGTGAATCGTTCCCTTTGCTCGATCCTTTGTACTTGCCTTCATAAATCACCTCCGTTATTTCACTCAAGCTGGGTTTCCCGGCTCCGAGCCTCTAGCCTGTGGCAAACACCCCTGCGTCGATCTTGGATTGATCCTTACAAGGTCAGGGCACTTCCTTCCTTGTTATAAGGACCTTCGCGAGAAGGACAAACTCGCCTTCCGTTGTTTATCCACAACCCATCGAACGCTTTTATTTAGAGCCATTGGAGTTTTGTATCGCTACTCTCGTGGCCCCCGAACGGCTGCCGCTTCCAGTTTTATTACTCGCCGCTAGGGAGTGGAGTTTGCGATGTGCTCTTCGGCAGCTCAGGGGCCTTGATGTAGCTCATCGGTACCTGTCCCGTCAGAGAATCCATCCAGGTTTCAATCGACTTCACCTGAGCGTCGTTGAGTGTTACTCCACGCTGGTGAACCGCCATGTTACGAACCGCCAGGTCTAGGGTCGGAACAGAGCCGTCGTGGAAGTAGGGTCCCGTCTTTTTGATGTTCCGCAGCGAGGGGACCTTGAAAACCATCTTGTCGATCTCGTCCTTGGTCACCTGGTAGCGTCCCTGATCGGTTTGAATGGGCCACGGCTTCATAACGCCGAGTTTCTGGTATGCCGAACCACCGATATACGGACCGGAGTGGCACCATTGGCAGCCAGTTGCCGCGAAGGTGTTGAAGCCCGATTTCTCGGCGTCAGTCAGGGCTGACTGGTCACCCTCGATGAAGGCATCCCATCGCGACGGAGTCACAAGTCCGCGCTCGAACGCTCCAATTGCCAACGCCATGTTGTCGTAGGTAACCGGATCTTTATCGTTTGGAAAGGCCGTCTTGAAAAGCGCAACATACTCCGGCATCGACGTGATCACTTGCACGGCCGCGGCATTTGAGGGCATCGCCATCTCAACTGGGTTGGTGATTGGACCTTTTGCCTGCTCCTCGACAGTGGGTGCGCGGCCATCCCAGAACTGCACAAAGTGACCCGCAGCGTTGTACACGGTAGGCGCATTCCGGTTCCCCTTCTGGTTTTTATGCCCAGTCGACACACTTTTAGCTTCCGCGCCATAGGCGTCGAGTGGATGACAGGTATTGCAGGAAATCTTCTGGTTGGCCGACAGGCGAGGATCGTAGTACAGGATTCGCCCCAAAGTCACTTTCGCGTCCGTAACAGGATTGTCGGGCGAGCTCATCACCGCGGGAAGCGGTGCGAAGAGCTTTAGTGCCTCGGCGTTCACCTGCACCTTGCTGGGTGCCGACAACATGTGGGTGACGGCGGCGAGGACAATCGTCAGTAGCAAAGCGAACCATTTAACGTGGCCTGACTTGAAATTTGACATAAGAGACCCCTTGAGGAACGACCTACCGCTCTTGGGTAGGAGCTGTTCACTTGAGTGTTCCCTCTTCATGAGTTTCCACCGCTCAGAAGCGGCGGACATTTTGAGTTGGGGACTAGTGCAGCATTATGGTTTGTGCATGTTGTAGGCCGAATTACTCACAATCCGCAACTTATTGCCGGGAAGGAGCTTGTAGCTTCGGAGGCTCTGTCTAGCGCTTGCGGCAGTTCAAAAAACTGAACGCTGATACTTGTAGTGTTCAAATCCGTGTACATCTGCTGTACACGTAAATTGTGCGCCCAAAGGCTTGAATACTTCGATGAGAGGAACGGTGACTGCCGAATTGTCTCATTAGGAAATGGTGAGCGGTCTATAAGTCGTTGATCTGATTGATGCTCGAAACAGTCTTGGCAAAACAGGCACACGGCTAAACCGGGTGGAAAACGGAAGATGGTTTTGAAATCTGAACATCAATAATCTCTGGTGCTTCAATTGCACCCAGACATTTTGCGTTTCTGATATCACCAGAAAATCTAATTCTCGTGTTGTTGTCCACTTGAACAAGGGGGAGTACGCGTGGCGTCTCAAACCTGCATGAAGTTAAGCAATGTGACCTCAACAAAAAAGAATGGTGATTTCGATGACCATGCATTCCTTGGGTTTGCCGGCATGGCAAGGACAATCTTGAAATTCGAGAGCGAGGGCACAATATTTACCCAGGGAGATGCTAGCAAGGACGTGATGTACATTCAGGAAGGGACTGTGAAGCTATCTGTCGTCTCAACGGTCGGCAAAGAGGCTGTCCTGGCAATGTTGAAGCCTGGCGACTTCGTCGGCGAAGGTGCCTTGACGGGGCAGCCTGCGCGCACCACAACGGCCACCGCCCTGACACCTGCTACGCTGCTCGTGATCGGCCTAAAAGAAATGGCGCGCGTGCTCCACTCGGACCACACGCTCTTCGATCGTTTTCTCAACTACTTATTGGAACGCAATATCCGGATTGAAGAAGATTTGACCGATCAGCTTTTCAACTCTAGTGAAAAACGGCTGGCGCGAACTCTCTTATTGCTCGCCCGCTGCGGTAAACCGGAGAAGCCTCAATTGATCGTTCCGAACGTGTCTCAAGAAACGTTGGCGGAAATGATCGGTACCACACGGTCACGCGTCAATTTCTTCATGAACAAGTTTAGGAAGCTGGGATACATCAAGTATGGTGGTGCGCTCCAAGTAAACGACTCGCTGCTCAGTGTTGTCTTGCACGAATCACAGTCTGAGTGCGTGAAACGAGAACCTCGAGATCGTCGCCGCCGTGCGTTCTCCTTACCGTTGAAGTCCGCAAAATCCACAAATATTCCGTGGATCGAATCTTGCGAGGGCCCGGAGAAGCTGGCGGAGTGCTCTCTCTAAGGTCTTTACCCGTATCGGAACATGTTTTCGCCACTGTAATTGCGTATTGCCTATTTCAATGTGCCGCAGAGCACCTTCGCCTGTGAGATGATGCACATGGCAAATCATAGTGCTTGCTAAGATTTTCCGCTGTGAGAACGGCAGCCCCTTTGACGACTATCTGAAACCGTGAGGTAACTAGTTACCAATGACGGCTTCCACGAAGCCAGGTTCTGCCTTCTCTGTAGAGACCTATATCGCGGCCTTTACGTTGCTTGCAATCTTTTTGCATCTGGTCTTCCGTTACCTCCTCCACTATCCATCCCTCACTTCCGACTTCCCATTGTTCGCCGCGCTTTTCGCGGGTTCACCCCTGCTGTTGACACTCCTAAAAAAGCTCGTCAAGCGCGAATTCGGGTCAGACCTATTGGCCGGGATTTCCATCGTAACGGCTGTAATTCTGGGTCAGTATTTGGTCGCAGCCATCGTGGTACTGATGCTCTCCGGAGGAGAAGCGCTCGAGGAATATGCTACTGCCCGCGCGTCTTCCGTACTCGATGCACTAGCCCGTCGCGTACCTAGCATTGCTCACCGCCGCGAAGTCAGCGGACTGCGAGACCTGAAGCTCGACGAAATCCGGGTTGGAGACGAACTCACGATCCTGCCACACGAAATTTGCCCCGTGGACGGAACCGTTCTCGAAGGACACGGCGTGATGGACGAGGCCTATCTCACCGGCGAGCCCTACCAAATTTCCAAAACACCTGGTTCGACTGTCCTCTCCGGCGCCATAAATGGTGAGACTTCTATAGTGATTCGCGCTGACAAACTCGCTCTCGACTCACGTTATGCGCGCATCATGAAAGTTATGCTAGATACTGAGCAACAGCGTCCGCAATTGCGCCGTCTCGGCGATCAACTAGGTGCCTGGTACACGCCAATCGCGGTTGGAGTGGCTGTGCTCGCCGCACTGCTGAGCCGCGATCCGGAACGGTTTCTCGCCGTTGTCGTAATCGCGACACCGTGCCCCCTGCTGCTAGCTATTCCTACGGCGATCATCGGCGCCATCTCTCTTGCCGCGCGCCGCGCCATCATTATCAAAAATCCAACTGTGCTTGAGCGGATTTCGAAATGCCGCACGCTGATCTTCGACAAGACCGGCACTTTGACCTATGGCCGGCCCAAGCTTACGGAGATTATTTGTGCCGAGGGTTTTGGACGCACTGAAATACTGCAACTGGCTGCCAGCGTAGAACTCTATTCCAAGCATCCACTCTCCAGCGCCATTGTCGCGGCTGCGAAACAGGAACAAATTGCGTCGTGTGAAGTGGAGCATATCAGCGAAAAGCCAGGCGAGGGAGTGCTTGCCACCGTCGAGGGCCGATCCATCCGGATCACCGGCAGGAAGAAAGTGGCCTCGCAAAATCTCCCCTTACCCGAACTAGTGAGCGGCCTGGAATGCCTCGTTTTCATCGATGATAAGTATGCCGCTGCGATTCGTTTTCACGACGCACCCCGGAAGGACACCACCTCATTCATCCAGCACTTGGAACCCAAACATGGCGTCGCAAAAGTGATGCTGGTCTCTGGCGATCGTGAGTCGGAAGTGAAATATTTGGCGGAAAGTGTTGGTATCACTGAGGTCTACGCCGGTCGAAGCCCAGAGGAAAAAGTCGCCATCGTAAAGGGGGAAACCGCTAAAGCCAACACGTTATTTGTTGGCGACGGTATCAACGACGCCCCGGCCTTGATGGCGGCCACGGTCGGCGTCGCCTTTGGCACACAAAATGACATCACCACGGAAGCAGCAGACGCGGTCGTGCTTGAACCCGCCCTCGGTAAGATCGATGAACTGATGCACATCGGCCAGCGAATGCGACGCATCGCGCTACAAAGCGCGCTCGGAGGAATGGCCGCCAGCGTCATCGGTATGGTCGCCGCCTCCTTTGGCTTTTTACCTCCTATCTGGGGAGCCGTTGGACAGGAAGTTATCGACCTTATTGCCGTGCTAAATGCCGTACGGGTGGCACTTCCGACCGAGGATTTACAAGATTTTTGATTTTTTCTCGCGAGCTCATAATGACAGCTTCGCTCAGTAGAAAAAACGCCGGTCACGTCAACTGACATATCTTGCATTCTCCCAGCAACGCAGGGATCTTAGCTAAGCACATCTACTTTTCATCACTTTTTGGGCCTCGACGGGGGATGCAGCAGCCTGCTTGAGATATGCATTCCCAAAGCATTTCTTTCTCATCCCAAAGGTGAAAGCAATTACTGTCAAGTTTCTTGAACACACCACCTTATTTCTGTTCAAGCGTTTAGACAGCATTGCCAAGCAAGTTGGTTCTGACCTCATAACGGCCCCAAACGTAAGGATTTAAGTTTTCCCCATCTATGGAACCAAGGATGCGGTGGAATCACTGTCAAGCGGATCTCGTTCATAGATGTGCAGTCAAAGGGGCGTCGCTTGAGCTGGAGAACAAAATGTCTTATTGGACGACCAACAAGGCGGAGGCGAGTGAACCATCGACGGCAGGGACTGCCCTGGCCTTCGGGGTTGTCCGTCAAACTCGTAGGTCAAAAGGAGAATTCCGATGAAAGTGAAAGACATGATGATGGGAACACCATACTACTGCCAGCCGGAGACCAATCTCGGCTCCGCAACGGAGCTCATGTGGAATGCAAATTGTGGATTCCTACCGGTCGAGTCGGCTGAAGGAAAAGTCATCGGCGTGATCACAGATCGTGACATCTGCGTTGCGCTCGGGACTAGGAACCGCCCTGCCGGAGAAGTCACCGTGGCCGAAGTACTCACGGGCAAGCTGTACTCTTGCGCGCCGGATGACGATATCCACATGGCACTGCAAACACTGAAGGAAGCCGCGGTTCGCCGACTCCCGGTGATATCGCAGAAGGGAACGCTCGTTGGCGTCCTTTCCATGGATGATATTTTGCTAAGAGCGGAACCCAGCAGCCTCGGGAAAACACCTGAACTTTCGAGTGATGAAGTTATAAGAACATTTCGGTCGATCACGCAACGTCGCGTTCCGGAAATTGCGGCAACTCGAACCGCAACTGCTTAATAACAGGGCGCCTCCTTGTCTATGACCCGCTAATTATTTAATGAGATCAGCTACGTGGGCGAAGCAAAGAGGAGATTGAGCATGAGATGCCAACACGGCCTCACAAAGTTGAGTGTGCTTCTAGGGACGTTTCTGCTGGTGGGTGTGGAGCTGAGCCAAGCGCAGTCCGCGACCGCCGCTTCAGGAACCGTCACGTTCACGGTGACGGCGGTCGGAAAGATCGAAGGTGACTCCGCCATTTCAGAGGATGACGTTCAGCTGTTTCTCGGCAAAGAGCGCAAACAGATTGGTGACTGGAAAAAAGACGACAATCTGTTTTTGGCGATTCTCATAGATGATTCGATCGACCCGAACGCCGCTAACAACTGGGACGATCTGAAAGAATTCATCATGGCACAGCCGGCTACGGTTCACATTGCGGTGGGCTATATTCGCAACAACACCACAGTGACGGCCCAGGATTTCACTACTAATCATGAAATGGCGGTAAAGGCACTTCGCATGCCAATAGGTGTGGGTGCGCTTGGCTCAAGCCCGTATCTCGGGACGATGGATTTGCTCAAGCAATGGCCGCAATCCGGGCCACGCAGATCGATTCTGCTCATTTCTTCCGGCGTCGATTACTTTCGTGGCCGGGGGTCTGGACCCATCTATCCCGATGTGGATCCCTTGATTCAAAGGGCTGACAGACAGAATACAAATATCTGGACAGTTTACTATTCGAGTGCCGGACACCGTGGCCGTTCCTTCTACGCGGCGTACCATGCACAAAACAATTTGGGCAAGTTGTCAGGGGAAACAGGGGCCGAATCCTATAATCTCGGCTCTGGTGTTCCAGTCTCGCTCAAACCGTTTTTTGAGGAAATCGGATTGCACCTCAGCAATCAATACTTGTTGACGTTCGTTGGTTCCGGCGGCCCGAAAGGAAAGTACGAGCGCGCGAAGGTCAAGACAGAATTACCAAGTGTGGAGTTCTTCGCGCTTGATGCCATCTATTTGCCGCCGCCAAAGTGATAGCGATCTTAGGAATTTGGTCGCGCAGGTTGCTCTATTGGCGGTGCCGCCTTGAGCCCACCGCCACGAACCAAAAGGCAATCGACGGTTAGGTGCATGCATACGGTATAAGTGGTTGAGGCCTGAATGTCGGTCCTTGAACTTTCCGCAATTCTTTTGACTGTCGCAATCAGTATTGCCTTACGAATCGGTCCGGAGCGCGAATGTCGCCCAAACAGGGCTTGTAGTGCGTTGCCGCAGTGTAAGGCGCGAAGTTAATCATTTAGGGGTTGTTAAGGGTCACTTCTTATACGAGGATGATGTGCGCGTGCCGGAAAGATAGCATGTCACACAACAAGGCAACATCAGTATTCCTGTTATGTCTTACGCTGGTCGCTCTTTACGGTTGCTACTCACTGGTTGCCCCTTTCTTTAAGCCAATTTTATTTGCCTCTGTAGTGGCCATACTGTTCTACCCAATGCATTCCAGGATTCACCGCCGACTGCGAAATCAGACAGTGGCGGCTCTATTGACTACGCTCCTGGTGATTTCCCTGGTTGTCATCTCTTCTGCTCTGCTAGGACGGTCTCTCGCTACAGGAGTCCATGAAATCTACGATTCATTTAATGCCAATGGAGACGGGCGCGAGCGACTCGGTGTTTATCTTGTTGATCTATCAGAGCGGGCCGTAATGTTTGTGGGGCGCTACTTGCCGATTTCTTCACCTGATTTACGAACAGCGGCAATGAACCAAGTTCAAAAAGGCGTTGCCATGATTGTCAATTCCACCGCCGGATTGGTTGGAGGAATCACGTCGACCATTGTGAATGCCCTGATTTCCTTCTTTATCCTCTTCTTCCTATTTCGAGATGGTAGAAGTATGTTGCGTCGTGCCTATGTCTTGCTCCCCCTCAGAGTGGACCAAGTCAGGAGGTTGTTTGCCCGCATCGAAGAGACGCTAAAGGCCATCGTCTATGGAAGCATCGCGATGGCGGCCCTGCAGGGAGTATTAACCGGGCTCGCCTTCTGGGTTTTGGGACTTGGCTCGCCGATCCTTTGGGCGACTGTCACCGCTCTCTGTGCGCTCCTTCCAGTGATTGGAACCGGGTTTGTTTTGGCACCCGCGATCTCAATGCTTCTGTTCAGCGGGCACTGGGTAAAAGCGTTAATTCTACTGGCTTGGGGATTGATCGTTGTTCACCCCATTGACAATGTCTTGCGCCCCTACTTAATCGGAGAACGAACTAAGCTTTCAACCTTATTTGTATTCTTCGCCATCCTGGGTGGCCTTCGGACGTTCGGCGCCATGGGCGTTTTCATTGGACCTATCATCCTAGCCGCGACCCTTGCTCTGGTTAGCTTCCTTCGCGAAGAAAATCGCGAAGGACGTCTGGGGTTCGAAATGTCTGACGCTCAACCCTCCTCACAGAGTCGAACCTAGGCCAATAACCCCCAAAAGCGTCGCCAATTCAAAGTGTCAGTTTCCCTACCAGCCCGCTTTCTTCTGCCCTTAGACATCTTGAACAGAATCACCGAAATACGTTCAAGGATTTATACCCGATCTGCCTCCCAAGTTAGGGCTCCTCGGTAACACGTTTCTGCTCAGCGACTTAGCTCAACCCGTGCCATGGCGGTGCGCGTGCAATAAGAACAATGAAGTTCAGAAGACGACTTAGCAACGGAAGAATCTGAAATGCAAAGTTTTCGCAACATCCTTTTTCAAACCGTCAGGAGCACGATGGCAATTGCACTCGCCCTCGGGTTAGGGGTGGGGACACTTCCCGCAAAACCATCGGATGCCGTGTCCACGCAAACCATGAAGAATTTGAAGGCCGCGCTAAATGGCGAACGAAACGCGCACGCGAAATATCTTGCATTTGCACAAAAGGCCGACGAGGAAGGTTACGGGGCTGTGGCTAGCTTATTCCGGGCCGCGGCCGCCTCGGAGGAAGTTCATGGCAACAGTCATGAGCAAACGATCCAGAAGCTCGGAGGGACAACTGAGGTTCAGATGGAGGCGCCTGTAGTAAAGTCGACGGCCGAAAATTTGCAAGCATCCATTTCTGGTGAATGCTACGAACAGACCGACATGTATCCCGCTTTTATCACTCAGGCCCGACTGGATCGCTACGTTCCGGCGATTGTGACTTTCGAGAACGCGCTACGGACCGAAACGGAGCATGCGAAATTCTTTTCAGAAGCTCTAAAGAATCTGGACAGTCTGAAAGGCTCAGGACCAAGAACGTACTACGTGTGCACTGTCTGCGGGTTCACCACCATCGATTTGAACTTTAACAAATGCCCCAGTTGCTTTAAACCGAAGGACCGCTACAAGGCGGTGAGTTAAGGAGTCCTTAGTGGAGGCTGATTCGGAGAACGCGTGACGGCCTCCCATCCGAGTGCGAAACAGGAGAATGAAAATGATAGAACTGATTGCGATGCAAGCGTGGCCGCCAATCCCGAACTGGAGCGAGCTTCATCCTCTAGTCATCCATTTCCCGATTGCATTGCTCCTGGTTGCGCCACTATTCATCATTGCCGGCATTCTGATGAATCCACTGAAAGGGCGGCCATTTTTGATCGTTGCGCTTTCTCTCATGCTTATGGGTACAGTCGGCACTATGCTGGCGGTTGCTACCGGAGAAGCTGCCGCAGAAGTAGCCCATCGCACGTCGGGGATGTCTGCGATTCTTGAGCGCCACCAAGAACTGGCGGAGACTACTCGGGACATTTTCGGGTTGTTGACCGTCATCTTCGCCACCATTTTGTTCATGCCACGTTTGTTGAAGCGCGAATCGACCATGGCTGTGGCGCGCATTCTGCCGCTGGCGTTTCTCCTATTCTATGCCGCAGGAACGGTGGTTCTCGTCAACACAGCCCACAACGGCGGTCGGCTGGTCCACGAATTTGGCATCCATGCCATACTCGCACCAGCGAACGAGGCAAACAATGGCATAAACCCAGGACCTGTTACTGCCGAAGATGCGAGGCAAGAACACTGACAGGCATACAGCTCAGTCTTCTGATGCAGGCTTAAGTCCGTATTTAGAAAGTTTGTATGCAAGATGACTCCGAGAAAGGCCGAGGCGACGGGCAGTTTCTGCTTGGGCGCCTCGTGTTTCTTTTAAGGTTCGGTCGATGAGAGTCTTTTCTGCGTCGGAAAGAAACTCCCGAAGGTCTAGCGATTCCGGCAGGAGATCGAACCATTTTTTCGCCGCCTCCCCATGCCCCACGCCAGTCCCAACCGGCTCCTCCGCAATGGGAAAACTCTCCGGTCCGATCGCAGCTGTTCGAGACAAAATACAGGCTCGCTCGATCAAGTTGCGCAATTCTCGAATATTTCCCGGAAAAGAGTAGTTGATCAACCGATCCAACGCTTCGCGCCCAATTTCGTGTTTCGGCACTTTCAGATCCCTCGATGCCTGCTGCAGGAAGAGCTGGCAAAGGATCGGAATATCTTCGCGCCGCTCTCTCAGGGGCGGTATGGAAATGGGCACAACCGCCAGACGATAGTACAAATCCTCTCGGAATAGACGATCTCGAATGAGCTGATTCAGTTCGCGGTGCGTCGCGGCAAGAACCCTGACGTCGACTTGACGAGGTTTTGTCGTACCGATCCGAGTTACCTGCCCATCGGTCAGGACACGCAAAAGCTTCGCTTGTGCTTCATGGGGCATTTCGCCAATTTCATCGAGAAAAAGCGTTCCCTCATTTGCGGCTTCAAACAGTCCCGCGCGGCTGCGTTCTGCTCCCGTGAACGCACCTCGTTCGTGACCGAACAGTTCGCTTTCCAGAAGGCTTGGTGGCAGAGAAGCGCAATTGACGGCCACAAATGGTTTCGCGGTCCGCGGGCTGCTACGGTGAAGGGCCCTTGCCACCAACTCCTTTCCAGTTCCCGTTTCCCCGAGAATTAATACGGGCGCATTGGTGGGAGCAACGCGAGAGATGAGTTCGCGAACCGATTTGATCGCTTCTGAATTGCCGTAGATTGCTGAGGAACCCTCAAGGCGATCCACGGTTTCTCGGAGTTTGTCGTTCTCGCGGAGCAGGGCCGTCCGTTCGCAAGCCCGCTTCGCCGCCGCCCGAATCACCTGTGGCTGGAACGGCTTGGTCACGAAATCGAAGGCGCCCTGGCGCATGCTCTCGACAGCTAGTTCAATGGTCGCGAAGGCCGTGACAAAAACCACGGAGAGCGACGGATCAGACTCACGGACTGCAGCTAGGACATCTAGGCCTTCTCCGTCTCCCATTTTCTGATCTGTAAAAACAACATCAAAATCCCCAGTATTGAGGTGCGCCTTGGCATCCTCAACTCCACTCGCTTCCGTAATTACATGCTGGTCCGACGCAAGTGTCGAGGCCAGTATCCTTCTCATGTGGGGCTCATCATCTGCGATCAAGATCCGGCCCATGTTCGCTCCTTTGCCCTTCTGGTGCGCTAACCCCTGCTGGTAGTTCGAGCGTAAAACAAACGCGACCAGGTTCATTTACCCTTAGGAATAGATCTCCGCCATGTGCACGAGCGATGTTTCGCGCAATCGCCAGGCCCAGCCCCGTACCGTGCCGCTTTGTTGTGAAGAATGGTTCAAAGATCTGCTTCAGCGCTTCTTTGGGTATCGGAGGTCCCACGTTGTGGACTTCAAGCCAGACCGACCCTTTGTCCGTTAGTATCCCCCGTAATGTAATCGACTGCTCTGCTTGTGAGGCTTCGATGGCATTTTTGAGCAGATTCAATAATGCCTGCTGGACTCTTCCCGCATCCATGCTGATCGTCAAATCAGGTTGCACCTCAACCTCTACGACGACGCCCGTCTCTAAGGCATACGCTTTGCACGCGCTTGCTACATAAAGGAGAGTGTCCGAAGCTGAACTGTTGGTCTTTTCAAACACTTGAGGTTTCGCGTATTCGAGGAAATCGCCTGTTAACTTCTCTAAGCGTTTTGCCTCCTTGGCTGCTATGTCGAACATTTCCTTACGTTCAGTTTCCGTAGCCCCTCTCTCGTTGGCCATGTCCAGGGAACTGGAGATCATGGCTACGGGATTTCGAATTTCATGGGCGATTGCACTCGACAAACGCCCCACCGCAGCCAGCTTCTCCTCCTCCAAAAGCTGTTTTCGCGTCTGCCGCAACTCCTCCAGATTGCGCGCCATGTGAACTTCTTTCTGCTTGAGTCTGTTAACTAGCAACCACACGATGATCCCGACCAAGGTATAAATGACGGAGACCGTTCCTGCTTCAATGTATTCATTGAATTGTTGCGAAGGGTGAACTCGGTAGTATTCCCAAACCCAGAAGAAACTGAGAGCGTCTGCGATGGCCACAACCACCATTGTCGCAAGAAATGAAAATCGGAAGGCCGCTTCCAAAATCGGAATGATCATCAACGCGAAATACTGGCTGTCTTCATGGTTCGTCGCCGCCGCGATCAAAGTGAGCTTGGAATTTACAGCGATTGAGGCGACGGTCAGATACAAAATCATTTTTGCTGTAATTGTGTTGGGCCGCGCCTGAATCCATATGAAGACTGCTGTATGGAAAAGAAAACCGAACCCCAGCGCTACAAATAGCACAAGAGAAAGACGGCCCCAGTAGGGTGTTAGGAGAACCTGCAGGAGCAGAAGTCCAGCGATAACGAAAAGGTTGACTATGCTGAAGATGCTAGCTTGTTGTCGAAAGGAAGTTATTGCGGTGTCAAAGGGTTCGTCGACGGTAAATGTCATACTTCTCAGCCTGCCTGGAAAATCTCTACTGCTGAATGTCTCACATTCTTAGCGAGTATCGCACCACATTGTGAATCGCCTGAGGGCGAAGCTTTGTTGTTTTGCAACAATTGATGCGGGTGTGGTGGATTCTAGGAACAGGAATTAGACAACGCCAACTAAAACCGGCTCTTCCGCTGGGGTAGCGATCCCGTAGCTCGCCCTCAGCAATATTCCTGTATCGCGCTTATGCTCAAGGCAGTAGATTCTCGCGCATTCACCGCAGAGCCAGTAATGCTGAATGGGATGCGTATTTGAGGGCCGGCCATCCTCGCCAGGCGCTTTGTGGAAGCGGAAGAATTGTCCTTTGCCGTACTCAAACTCGACCGTGCATGAAGGATTTGCGCATTTGGAGAACATACTTACTCCACCCGTTACTTTGTTTCTCGCATTTGACCCTGCAAAAGCAGTGGCCGCGAGAGAGCTGGCGCGGCTTCATTGGATCGAATGGCCCAATGGTCATCAAGGCAGCAAACCAGGGGGTTTCTCCCGGAAATCAAAGCCTCCCCGGGTCCGGCCCATTCGGTTGTCGGGCGAGATCCTTCCGCGAGCGCAAGCTTAAGGACTCTCCTTACCTCATCTTGTCGCGGGGGCAAAACCAGATAATCAAATGCGCCCAGCCGCAAGGCTGTGAGAAACTCTTCCCACTCTCCAGTACGCGACGTGACAATCAAAGGAATGGGTCTCATCCGACTGCGGGCCTGCTTCAATATCGCGCGAAGCGCACTCTCTGGGAGATGATCTTCGCAGACCACTACCTGAATGTTCTCGTCTTTAATGGCCTCGCGTGCTTCGTCGGACGACTCGCAAAGCAACGGAATCATCCCCGCTTGCACGATGGCCTGCAGGAGCGAGATCCGGTGTTCATCGGATGGGAAGACGACCAGAACAGATGGTGTTGGGAACTCTTGCGCTGAGACTCTTGGTTTCATGACCCGCCCTCCCTCATGAACCGGGCAATTTCTGAGTTGGTGGATGACGTATTTCCACGTAGCACGCGCTGTGCCGATTGACCAGCAACTCGCAATTTGTTCTTGCGTGGGAAGTTGGGGGTTCTAAACTAGCTTTCACTCGCAGCGCGAGTTCAAGAAATTAGACAATCAGACAAACGCCGTTCAAATCCCTATACATCCACCTCGCGTGTAGATGCTCGCCAGCCAATAGAAACGCTTCCCTGGCGGAAAAAGCTGCTTTTCCTGGAGCCGCCCTTGGAGCCGGGGTAAGTCTGGCAAATCGCTCATTCGATTGAATGTCAGGACAATTCTACGGGCAGAGCGACACGGCCAAGACGAAGAGAGTCCAGAAGCCTATTCCGAATTTCACGGATCGAGTATTTAACGGTGATTCGATTGCACCAACATGTTTTGTGCACCTTATATGACCATCCCTTTGGAACCTTCCCTACCGGAGGAGCACCATGAAAGCACTACAAGTCAAACCCCTCATATCCGTCAAGAATATTCTCTACCCGACCGATTTTTCACCCGTTGCGGAATCGGCCTTTCCCTTTGTTTGCGCAGTCGCCAGGATGTTCAAATCTCGCGTGACAGCTGTTCACGTTCGCACCCTGCATTTTGAAGCTTTAATGCCCCCGTTTTCTTTTCCCCATCAGGTTGAATCAACCGACCAGCTTATCCAGAAATTACAGGGCACTCTCGATGATGAGCTCAAGGATTTGGAGCACGAACTTTTGGTTGGAGAAGGAGAAGTCTGGGATTTTATTGCCAAAGTTATTGAGGAGCGGGACATCGATCTGGTTGTGATTGGCACTCAGGGAAAGTCGGGATTGGAGAAGTTCATGCTTGGGTCGGTGGCAGAACTGATTTTTCGTCAGGCGAACTGTCCGGTTCTCACGATTGGTCCCCATGCTGTAGCTAACAATACACACGCTTGGGAAATGACGAACATTCTATTGGCCACCGATTTTACGCCGGAGTCCTTAGCTGCTTGCCCGTTAGCCTTCTCGTTAGCGAGAGAGCGCCACGCTCGGCTCACTCTTTTGAATGTACTTGAACGTCCCGAGGCCGAGGACCTGATTGATCCACAGCGCTACATAGATTCCACAGTACGAATGCTCCAGCATCAAGTGCCGAAAGTGGTCACGGAAGATTGCCAACTGGCCTATGTCGTAACCAGTGGCAACCCGCCCGACGAAATCATCAAGGTAGCAAAGGAACGAAGAACTGACCTCATTGTCCTTGGTGTGCGTTCTGCTTCAGGCCGGTTGGGCCTCACCACGCACCTCGCTCGGCCAACGGCCTATCACGTGGTTTCAAAAGCTCCTTGCCCGGTTTTAACGGTCCGCGGTTAATGGCCCCCAAAGGAACAGTGGGAGTATTTATGAGGCTTCTGCTCGCTGTAGATGATTCGGAATATTCGCAAGCTGCCGTCGAACAAGTGGCTGCACACTTTAATCCACAAATGACGGAAATCAAGATGCTCCATGTCATGTCCCCGGCTTCCTATTCCTCACCTCCTCAAATGTCGCGGGGGTACGCGCCAGAGATGGAAGAGCTGGAAAAGGATGCCCGCTCCAACCTGGATAAATTGGCGAAGAAACTTCGAGCTGCTGGATTCGCAGTAGGCGCGGCTGTGGAGCGAGGCCCGCTCAACGATTCTTGACTCCGCTGCAGACTACAGAGCAGACCTTATCGTCGTAGGCTCCCATGGGCACACGGGGTTGGAACGTCTGTTGCTAGACAGTGTCGCGGAGTCAGTGGTCCGCCACGCCAAATGCTCTGTTCTGGTAGTGCGGAAAAAGCCATTGAGTTCACCGTCGATTTAGTCTCTTTCTAGCGCGGATCGGTAATCGCAAGGCGGCTTGCCCACCTCCGCGTGCAATGCTCGGCTTGCTCAACAGACTACATGTGCCACGAGGAGGTCAAATGCTCTCAGTACGGTTAATCAGATTGATCGAAACTCAAGCCGAATCCTTGACTCGAGAAGTGGTGGAAGACTTGTTGACCAACGAGAATACTTCTGCTTTTCGTCGCATTCCTAGAGCAGAACTCGAGCCGCGTGTTTTCGCGTTTTACCGGAATCTCGGGAATTGGATCGGGGATCCAAAGGAAGACGCGGTGCGCACCGAGTACGAAGAGTGGGGAAGGATTCGTTCTCGACAGGGAATTCCAATAAGCGAGATTGTGTATTCATTGATCGTGACGAAGCGACACTTACGTCGGTACATTCGTGAGCATGCGTTCGTTGTGTTCTCGGGTGACCGGGCTAGGCCAGACGAACTGATTCCCTATGAACTCTACAACGTGCAAGAACTCAACTATACCGTCGGGGACTTCTTCGACAACGCGCTGTATTACCTCACGCGGGGGGCTGAGACTCAGACGCAATTCAAACACAGTGCTGCGTAAACGTCATGGAGGCGAGAGCTGCAATGGTCTCATTTTCTGGATGAAGCGTTAATACGTAGAACTCGCAGGGGGAATAGTTATTTATGCTCGCGGCCCTTACCTGGGTTGCGGAGGTAATTCATGATCACGATCAATCCGACTAAATCAGGACTCGCGCTTGGAGTGCTCCTCGGTCTCTGCCATGCTTTCTGGGCAGCGCTAGTAGCATTTGGTTGGGCACAGGCAATCATCAATTTCGTTTTCTGGATTCATTTCATAAAGCCGATTTACGTTATTGAGCCATTCAATATCGGGCTCGCACTTGCTCTGGTGTCGGCGACCACCACCATTGGCTTCGCGATTGGTTATATCTTCGCTCTAATTTGGAACTTGTTCCATCGATAGCTGTGTCGCCCGCTGATCTTAGTAGCGGGTTTTCGCTACGCTCAGGAAATCCACTTTGCGATCAAGAATGCCGCACCAGCCGCAAGCGCTCCTATAAATAGCGTTTGAATTGCACCGCGCATGGGTGCTGCGCCGGTAAATCGCCCCTTAATGTACCCGAAAATGAATAGGGCCAGGAGAGTAACAGTCATCGAGAGCAGGAGAGCGGAATGTATGCGAGTCACCAACATGTAGGGAAGCAGGGGCACGAGACCGCCGACAGCATATGCGCCAGCAATGGTCAGCGCGCTTCTGAGTGCGCGGCCGGGAAGAGGTGCTTCCAAGCCGAGTTCAAATCGCATCATGAATTTGACCCATGCCTGTGGTTTTTTCTTTAGGGCATTGACGATCGTCTGGCTTTCTTCTTCATTCAGGCCGTACGATTCGAGGATCTCAGAAACTTCTGAAGCCTCCGCTTCCGGAATCGACTCAACCTCCTTTCTCTCGCGGACGAGCTCTTGTTCGTAATGTTCGGTGTCACTTCTGGCCGCAAGAAAGCCACCAAGTCCCATGGCGATGGATCCCGCCGCGATTTCAGCCAATCCCGCTACAACGACTACGTGAGCCGAGGCAACGGCGCCTGAAAGACCCGCGGCTAGGGCGAATGGGACGGTCAGCCCATCAGACATTCCGATGACGACATCCCTCACACTCTCACTGCCCGTGAAATGACTCTCAACATGTGGCGTCTGTGGCATGGAAGGCTCTCCTCTTTGAACCCACAGACTATCCTAGGAGGCCCAGAGTACGTAGCTCGATCAGTGTCTATGCCCCTTCGGTCACAAGCCGATGCGTGAGTTTGGATTCCGCTTACAGGGGCGGAGCCGACGGTTTTCGAGACGGCTGTGGCTGCGAAACCGTCTCCAAGGGGAACCCATATCCCCTACAATTTCGAACCGGCTTTGATTTCAACAAGGGTAGATTTAATTATAGTAATTATCACAAAAGTAGTAGCAAGGAAATAGCCGCATGTTTACTGATGATTTGTGCTGTGGCGGAGAGGGGGGGATTGAAGCCTCCGTTGCTGAGTGGGAGGTGAGGGGTTGGTGAGCGTTGGTATGTCTCTTGTTTTCAATGCGCATTTTTATTTTCCTTCAACCGCCAGAATCCAAAGAGGATCCGATACCCTCAAATCAGTCGAAATTAGTAGCAAGTAGAGTCAAGAATTATCGACTTTTTGGGTAGGTTCTTGACCCCAGTCCACCCTCATTTTTTCGGTCCCATGCTTAATGCGAATCCAATTTGAATCTTAACGCTAGTTACAGCCGGTTCGGCTTCTTTTGGGGTAGCGCGCCTGCCTTGGGCGCACAACACACGACTCCACAACTCTCTCCACTACTTCTAACTGCTAACAATCCCAACAAATCGGGCCATCTGCTTTTCGCTCAAAGCTACTGTCTCACTGTAACTGTAGGGGTTCATTCCAGTAATGCGTGCGCGCACTCTGAAAGAGGCAGTGCAGTTGGCGGCGGTTTGCTAATTCACCCTGACCTGCTCGCACAGACCCATTTTCGTTTATTTTGTTGGCGTTACGACCTTCTCAGTTGCATCAAACCTCTCCATTTGCGGTCTAATGTTCAGCAAGTATTGAACAAAAATTACTGCCTCCGTCTCTTCGGATTACAGCCGTGAATTTACCTTAATCATAAGTTGCCGGAGTCGAGTTAAATCGAGGGAAGTCAGCAAGTTCTGATCAAAACGGGTTAGGCAGATTTTCCTTCTCTTTTTCTTTTTTTGTTCGCTACCGACGCCGCGGTTGAAAACATGTAGACGTTGTCGAACGCAACGATGCTTCACCTTCCCACTCAGAGTGCATTCGCTCGCTGTTGGATCGGTTGGACTAGTTCATTTTGCTGAACCAAAGAATTTCGAACCCTTGCTGAAAATGCCTAAAAATAGACTCGATCCAGAAACTCCTACGAAGTTCGATCGCAGACTCCGGCTCCGAAAGGCTTTCGCGCTATCCGGGACCAGCGGGCGGCGGCGCGACCCAGGGCGGAAGTCGCTGCGTCGTGATGGTTCGTAGCTCCGTATTTCGTTTAGGTGCCGGTCAGCAGACATGCCATACGGGTGCGCGGAAATTCTACGGACAAAGTCTCGGCATTCGAGCTCAAATTGATTCCGAGGCCGCTTGGGTAGAGGAGTTTTGCGTTCCGGAGTTTTACGGGAATCGTAGATTTGGTGGGACCGTCAATTCTCCAGACTGCGACCACGGTCTGTTCGGGCGAGCGCATTCCGAGCGCAATGGGAGAAGTGCGGTTCGTGACGTCAGGCAATCCCAGCGGATAGAACGGCACCGAATGAGGAATATGCTTGCGGAGCACGTCTTTATAAACTCTAATGCCGTCTCTAACTTGGGAAAGAGTTTGCGGGCCATTTTTGTCGAGGCGGCCGCTTTGATGGATGCGGCACGTCATTGCGGTGACCATATTAAAGCTGGCCTGGTCGGCGTCCGCATCTGCTAACGGATAGGACCAGATGGCCAACTGCTCGGGCAGAACTGCCGCAGTGGAGCCGACCAATATGCCCGGAAGTTTCAAGTAGTCTTCCTGATCGGTCATCGATTGCAATTGCAAACGGCTAAGCATCGCGTAGTCCATGCGCCCACCGCCGCTGCCGCAATTCTCGACGACGAGATCCGGGTACCGGTTCACGACTCGGTCCAACCATGCCAAATGGGCGCGATTGTGGTCCAGCAGCCCTTGGCCAAAGCTGTCGGCATGCAGTTCGGTTCCTTGCAGGGAATCAACGTTGCAGTCCATTTTGATGTAGCCAACACCGTAGTCATTCACGAGGCGCGCGAGGACCGCATCGAGGTAAGCCGTGACTTCGAAATTGCGAAAATCGAGCATATAGCGCGAATTCTTCAACACTCGCTTGCCGTGACGCACAAGAAACCAGTTGTCGGGTTTTTGGGCTAAAGTGGATTTGGCTCCGGCAACTTCCGGCTCAAGCCAGACTCCGGGAATCATTCCGGCTTTTCGAACTTCGTCGAGCACGAATTTGAGGCCGCGCGGCCAGCGACCTTGAGTCGGCATCCAGGCCCCGATGGTTGGGCTCCAGTCTTCTTGCAACTCCGCGTACCATCCTGCGTCGATAACGAAGTACTCGCAACCGGTCGTGGCGGCTGCGGCAATCAGCGGCAATTCCTTTTCTTCTGTCGGATCGCCCCAGAGGCAGTTCATGTAGTCATTGAAAATTACGGAGCATTTTGAATTGTCCGTTCGCGGCTTCATGCAGGCAGAACGGCGGTAGTAGGTGAGCGCCTCGACCGCTTCCGAAAAACCACCGGCGACAACACCAACTGCAGCGGGCACCGCTTGGTACGTTTGGCCCGGCTTGAGCTCTTTCCAGGCAGCCGAGTGGAGATCATCTGGTCCACCGATGTACGCGTATACGTTGTCCGCATGGATACCACGGAACGCAGTGTTCGAAATTTCCCAATACCAGGAGCCGTTGTGTTCGATTTGCCAGAACCACGTAAGCCCGAGCCGAGAATTCTCAACCATTGCTAAAGGCAAATATCGCTCGGTGGACCAGCTTCCTGTGCTGCCGGCCTGCGCTTCCGACCAACTGGTTCGTTCGTTTTCCACGAAACCCATTTCCGATGGGCGGAAAGTGTGCCATTGCGCTTCCGCCATCCAACTGTTCACAGGCAGATGAATCCGAAGTTCGTGATCATAGTTTTGCGGGTCGGCGAGACCATGAAGCATCGCGCAACTCAGGAACTCAATCCCGACCGGAGCAAAGCCTTCGTTGGTTACACGCGAATACCGCCGCACAACGGAGAGCCCGGCAAAGGATTCGTAAATTGATTCCACGCGGAGCTGCAATGCGGAGTCTCGGTGTACGCAGATCAGGCGACGAACGTCGCCTGATGTTTCCTCGCGCTTTTCCACAAATTCCAGTCGCATGCCCGGCTGCCCCATGCCAGACTTCATGCCCTGATCCGGAGAATTTTCGCCGCTGCATTGCAGAGCAACTTCTACGCCCGAGGAGAAGTCAGCCTGTTTCAACGTTGTGCCAACCGGGAGGAGTCCGTGTTGCCGGAGTTTTCCCGATGCCACTTCAAAGTGAAACTGGAGCCCGCCCGCTTGCCACTCAAACGTGGAGGCGGAATCAGCCGCCGACCGGAAACCGGGAATTTTTGGGACCAGAGCAGCGGCGGCTGCGATGCTTGTTGATCTTAGGAAAGCCCTTCGGTTCTTTGCCACAGGTAATCTTAGTCATCGGCATTGATTCTCATCGACGCGCGAGCAGCAGAAGAAATTACGTCAACGCGGAGTGAGCACCAGCAACCGGACCATGAACCTCGCTTCGTGGTGTGAAAAATCGTTGGAAGATTCGCAGACTTGCTACATGGTGTCAACAATCATTTGAAGAGAAGCAGGAATTGTCTGAGTTCAAGGCGTGATGCTTAGGCGCGGCTCAGCCAGTTACCAATAATGGGCCGCAACAACGGTGGGGGAGTCCGGTACGTCGTTGACGACGTTCGTGTGGAGAACGAGTCTGGAGATTTTTCTTGCTCCAGTCCTTCGGAGCCTGCTTTGCAAATTCTGCAATCAATCGCGGGTTCGTAGCGAAATCTCCTGCGGCTTGGGTTCCCGGATGATAAAGACCGGCAATGGTTATGAACACACTTCCAGTTTTCGTATCAACGACTCGAGAGACAATCGCATAATCTTCCACGACTTTTCCCTGGGACAATTTCGGGTGCCAGGAACGCGATTTGTCGACTCTGTCTTGAACCCGCACTTCCGGACTATCCGAGCCATCAAATACGAATCGGAGGTGATCCGTCATATTCAAGGTCCAGCTGTTGTTGAACGCACCGATCAGCACCGCCGAACCCTGGCGCAGGTCGCCGAAGGAGAGGTCGCTGCCAAATCGAAGATCCAGTGGGTGACGGTGCGTTGTGAGCAAAGAAGATATCTGAGAAATTACTGACGCGTCGCCGACCGTCAGATACGTGTCCTTAATGGGCCGGAAATCTGCCGAGCCGAAATTCTTAAGCTCTTCTCTCGGCACCAGCGTTTGAAAGTTTGGCGCCGAGTCTTGATCACGCAGATGAGTGGTCTTGTATTTGACAAGCGCTTCTTGCGACAAGAGGTAGACCGGGTTACTTCCAGTGCAAACCAATGTCGGCTTGGGATTGTCTAGCACCGGCTCCCAGAAGAGATCTGACGCCGTCGACGCGCGGGAAATGGTCCGCGTCAGAAGCAGGGCGGCAATCACGGCAACCAAGGATGCCGCGGTCACCAGGAGTATCCGCACTTGAGTGCTCTTCTTCGGCTGAGCGGGTGACGAAACCGAATCTACATGGGCTGCCTTTGGCAATTCCGCGTGCACAGCCGATTCCGCTTCACTATGAATCGGCACCGGCGCGCTCGCAGGCGGCAGTGGATAAAACTGAGCTCTGTAAGACCCAGTCGGGATCTCAATTTTCCAGTTGCCAGGCGCGTCCTTGTGGGTTTGATAATACTGCGCCAGCCGCTTTCTAATGTCCGCGGCTCGCAGTCGCACCACTGGATCTTCCGCCGTGTCGTAATCCGGTGAGCGGCCAAAGACTTCAATTCCGATCAACCGTTCCCGGAGGGACTCATCGGCTCCTGCCAGGCTGTGTTCGACTACGTAGCGAAATAGGTTTTGACATTGTTGGCTAGTCCGAAAAGGGACACTCTGCAGAATGTCATCCAACAGTGCTTTAATTTGCGGACGAGCGGCCGGTGCAATAGGTTCCTGGAGCGAGTTGTGGTGAGTGGCCATCTGCCGCCATAAAGATTTTGCCCCTCGGCGAGCAAAAGCTTCCGTACTGTACCGCTAACTTTCCCGCGACGCTGTACTTGTACTCCTTTCCGTAATCCGTTGTCAACAGAGGACTTCGCGGACTAGCAATAGGTAGGCTACCGCAAACAACCTAGACGCTGGACCGGTTCAGGCATAGTTTTCTCACATTCGGCGTCCTAATGGCCCGTCTAACCAAGTCGCAATCTGTCGACTCACGGGCGTTCACGGACCGAATGGGGGTGCTGTTCCTGAATAGATCTCAGCGAGTATCGCTAATCGTAGTTTTGGCTGTTTTTTGCCTGGCGGAACTAAATCGATGCATCGAAAACGTTGACCTAATGCCGTCACTGAAGTCCTGCAGCATCTTGCCCGTGCTTGCATTCGTGATTTCAATTCCCGCTGGAGCTCAGTCGCCTGTCACCGATCCGCACTCAGATGCTGCTGGCGTCGTTCTGGAGATGGGAACCGGAACCATGAAAATTGAATCGTGCGTTGGGACCGCGTTATCCACGTACCGTGGTTAGCCGCACTGGTGAGATTCCCGCGCCAATGGTTCCGATCGTCACGCAAGAGTGCGACGGCAAGGCTTTGAAAACTGTCGCCGGCAACCAGCGGGTCAAAATTCGCACCGCCAGCATTGAAGTGCGGGTCAACTCGGCAACGTCCGCTGTAAGCTTTTGGACGAATGCGGGAGAGTTGTTGCTGGCGGAACCGGAAGCTGGCGGCAAAGCCTTTGATGTCCAGTCCGCACCGAACAATGATGCGTGGCAAATCCAGCAGACCTTCACTTCCCCATCCGACGAAGCGCTCTACGGCCTCGGCCAGCATCAGGAAGGTATCTTCAACGTCCGCGGCGTTCCCATCCGACTGCACCAGGCAAATACCAATATCTCCGTGCCCGTATTGCTCTCCAATCGCGGATTCGGATTACTCTGGAACAATCCATCCCTAACGGATTTCAATCCAGCCGACCAACCGATTGAGGTCGATCCCAAAACCGGCAAAGGCAAATTTACTTCCACAGTCAAGGGTGCCTACGGCTTCAGGCTCGCTAGCGACAACAAAGATCAACTCGTGGTCAAGGTGGAGGGCAAGCCTGTCATCGACATCACGAACATGTGGACGCCCAGCGTTGCAAGTGGCGTACTCAATTTGGATGCTGGCAAAGAGTACGAAGTGTCGGCTGCAGGCGGTCCCGCTGGAGTGCAGCTCGCTGTTCGGCTTCCCTCTGACACCACAACCTTTCGCTCGGAACTCGGCGATGCCATTGACTACTATTTCTTTTACGGCCCCGACCTCAATCGCGTCATTTCCGAATATCGCAGTTACCGGCGCGGCTCCCTCTCTTCCTTCCAAGTGGGCTTACGGATATCTGCAGTGCCGCGAGCGCTATCATAGCGAAAAGGAAATCCTGGATATCGGTGCTGAATTCCGCAGTGCAAGATCCCCGTGGATGCTTTGATTCAGGACTGGCAATACTGGGGCAAATACGGATGGAACGCCGCCAAGTTCGACGAAGAGTTCTATCCTCATCCCAAGGAAATGATGGATCAGTTGCATGCCCAAGATCTCCACATGTTAATTTCCGTCTGGTCTCGCTTGGACGAGTCCGATGTATACAAACGCTTGCAGGACCGCTCGTTCTTAATCAAAGGTGAGCCGTCGGCGGACGATTTTTAATCCCGACGCCCAAACCGCGTTTTGGTCCGAACTCAAGTCTGGCATCTTCGACAAAGGCATGGACGGTTGGTGGATGGATGCTTCGGAGCCGGAGTTCGATATTCTGAAGGGCAAACAGACCTTTCTCGGTTCTGGCAATTCGGTCGCAACGCCTATCCTTTATATGTAACGAAAGCAATTTACGAGGGCAACGTGGCCACGGACCAAAGGATCAAAAGCGCGTTGTTATCCTGACCCGCTCGGATTTGCGGGACAGACGGAACGGAGCTGCTTCTTGGTCCGGCGACATTAGCTCCGACTGGACTACCTTCCGGCGCCAAATTCCGGGCGGGCTCAGCTCGGCATGCTCCGGCTTGCCGTACTGGACCACGGACATCGGCGGCTTCTTCCGACCCGACGATCAATGCACTTCGCCGGCGTTTCATGAGCTCCTGGTGCGCTGGTTCCAATATCGGCGTGTTTTGCCCTTCTTCCGGGTTCACGGCTATAAGTCCAGACGCTGAAATTTGGAATTACGGCTCGGACGTTGAGCAAATCCTTCGCAAGTACGACGATTTGCGATATGCGCTTCTGCCCTATATTTATTCCTCTGCGTGGGGCGTAACCAAAACGGCGAAACGCTCATGCGCGCCTTACCGCTTGAATTCTCTTCGGATCCCAAGGTTACCGGCATTCCGGATCAGTTCATGTTCGGCGGCGCTCTGCTGATCAATCCTGTACCACCGGCGGAGGCGCCAAAGAGCGCTCTCTCTATCTTCCGGCAGGTGATCGATCGGATTGATTTCTGGGCGGGCAAGCGATGGAGTGGTGGACAGAACACCACGGCAATTGCTCCGCTTGAACCATGCCCATTTACGTAAGGCGGGCCTATCATTCCTGTCGGACCTGCAGTGGAATTCGCCGCCGGAAGCCAGATCGACCTTCGATTTCATGTTCTGGGAGCCGAATTAAATTCCACCTTCTCCGAAGACAGAGAGGCAGTGTCTTTGGGTATCGGAAAGGGGTGGGTGTTCAACGAGTGCCATCCACTCGGGACAACCAGACCCAAACAGTAGCCATGGACGGGCTGATGTGGGTTTTTCAAGGGAATCCTCCAACACCAGACCATCCACGTTGTTTGTCAGCGCCAGGCACATGGAACCGGCGTTGATCTGCTGGCGTCCGGGAACTTCACGACTCGGTACTGTAATGGCAAACCCACTTCAAAGATCATCAGCAAGTGACCTCCAGCAGTCATGGCCTCAACTCCCTTTTTTCTAAACCACCAGCTTGATAATCGGCCATAAAGCAAAGCTGAGCCCAAAAGTCCGCGAACTTCAATCCAGACCTGAATCCACTGGCATCTAGAGATCCCAAAGCTGCCATGGAACAGGTGTCGCGGCCCGCAAATCCAATGGCAGCGTGCTTTTGAGAAGTTTAGTTATGGTTGGCCTCTGCGGGAGCGATCTCATCCCACTTTCACAGGATTTGAACCCCATGGTTTCTTTCCCCCGCTCCCGGCCACGAGGTCTCCGCGAGACGATCCTTGTAGGAAGGCGACGCCTGGATAGCCGACTCAAAGTCGGCACAGACGTCGCTGTTTTCCTTACACCAACTGTGGCAAATGCGCCTCCTACCCCCCGGCGTGGCCGTCCAAACGCCTGTCAATTCAACCAGACGTTCGGCATACAAAGAGACGGTGCCCTGACAGAACTCATCGTCCTCCGCCAGGAAAAACTCTATCCGGCGAATCTCACTACCGAAGAATTGTGCTCGTCGAGCCTCTTACTGTCGGTTTTCATGCCGTCGCTGCGCGGCCGCGTCGCAGGCGACCGACGCCGTAGCAATTTCGGTTGTGGCGGAGTCGAGCTCAGGGCGCTGTGGCGGCCTCCCGTTCGCGGCGCACGCACGATCTGCAGTGAGGTCGGACCACGACCTACGAATCGCCAAACGCGCCGGTGCAAACTCCACCATCAATACGCTAAAAGTTTTACCTCCACAAAGCTTTGCTGGATATAACGATGGCTTGGGTCCTGACGTCGTCATCGAGGCCGTCAGCAATGCCACGAACCTTTCGCGCAGCCGTCGGAAGAACGTGCTTCACCGGCAAGGTGACTACATCGGCTACGCGAAAGAACCGGTCGCTACAAACGAAGCTCTTTGCTCCAAAAAGAACTGGATATATTCAGCACGAAAACCCCAGGCCCGAAGGATCTCGGGGCCCGAGTATCCAGCTTTTGGAAGCAGGGAAGTTTCCCGTCGACCAGGCAGTGAAGCTTAATCGTCCCGCTCGAAAAAGCTCCAGAAGCCCTGCGCTCCTGGATCAACCACGACCGTTAATCCTGCAAGCTCGAGTCGGGGGATGTTCCGCACGGCGGATGGCACCAACCTCGCCGTAGCTTTCATCCTTATCACCTCGCTCTTTCTTCTGTGGGGCTTTTGCAATGGGATGATTGATATCCTGAACAAACATTTTCAGGACACCCTGCATATCAGCAAGGAACAGTCCGGCCTCGTCCAAGCTGCCAATTATCTCGCGTACTTTCTCATGGCAATTCCAGCCGGCCTGATCGCGAAAAAAATCGGCTACAAAGGCGGCATCCTCGTGGGACTCATCCTAATTGCCGGGGGCGCGTTTGTCGTTCCATTCCGGCCGTCAAAATCGGCACGTATTGGGCGTACCTTCCTGGGCTTGTTCGTGATCGCCTCCGGCATGACCTGCCTTGAAACCATCGCCAATCCCTACGCAACCGTTTTGGGTCCGCCGGAGAGCGGCCCAACTCGCATCAATATCGCGCAGACTTTCAACGGAGTTGGCTGGATTCTGGGTCCAATCGTAGGGGGCCACTTCGTTTTCGGAGCAGGCGCGGGCCGGAACGCCAATGCCGGCCTTACCACGCCCTATCTCGGCATTGCCGTTTTCGTTGCCTTGCTCTTGGTAGTCTTCCTCTTATCTCGAATTCCCGATTTGCACGTGGCGGATGAAAGCCGCTCTGGCGGTTCATCCGCTGTCCCAGGTCAAACCGTCGAGTTCAGAGCAAATCGCGATTGCCCTTGTACTGGCGGCAGTTTGCGGTTTGTTGTACTTCTTTATCGCACCCATTCTAGGCTTGATGTGGAGACTAGTCGGTTGGAATGAATCTCTTCTCCAACCTATGAATATGCACTCCTGATCGGGGCCTATGCGGTCTCCACTTTCGTCGTGTCTCGGAATCGGGACTTGTTCCGGCGCAAACACTTCACTTTGGGCGTCGCTGCACAATTTGTCTATGTTGCTGCACGACCGGAATCTTCAGCTTCTGCGTGAACTACGTTCTGGAGAACTCCGCTGGAGTAACCCGATTGCAGGCTTCGCAATGGCTCGGGGGTATTGGATTTGTTTTGTTCATGCTTGGCCGGCTCTGTGGCAGCGCCGTCATCAGCCAACTTAAAGCCCATCGGGTGCTCGCGACCTACATGCTGACAAACGCCGCGCTGCTTGCCGTTACAATGCGCGGCGGCAAGGCCGGGCTCTACGCCATGTTTGCTTCTTTCTTCTTTATGTCAGTAGGGTTCCCCACCATCTTTGCTCTAGGTATTCGCGGTTTGGGCGAACATACAAAACTCGCCTCTTCATTAATTGTTATGTCCATTGTTGGCGGCGCGATTACTCCCCATTCATGGGGCGTATCGCCGATAACCACTCCATGCGTATCGGCTTCGCAGTTCCG
>CAWGXB010000022.1:0-212576 GCA_963826335.1 Candidatus Acidiferrales bacterium
CCCCAATTTAGCCAAGTTCCAGTTCCCTCCCAAATTGTCGAGTCCCTGACCGAAGCAGAAGAAGGCTTGATCCGTCTAAGCAGTCTGGTAGTGTACGCAGATCGCCGGCGGAGGCCCTGCAACGAGCCGCGGTGACTTCGGCGGGCAGCGGGGCTGAGGAGGTGGGGTATGCGGACTCTGTGGCAGGACATGCGTTACGCGCTGCGCTTGCTGGCAAAGAACCCCGGGTTCGGCGCGATTGCCGTGCTGTCTCTGGCGCTGGGAATCGGCGCGAATACCACGATCTTCACGGTGATCAATGCGATTCTGCTGCACCCCCTGCCGGTCAAGGACATTTCGCGCGTCGTGCAGGTCGATACCATTGACACCAAGACGCTTGTCACCGCGGCGAACGCAACCAAGCTCGGCATGTCGTTTCCCAATTACCAGGACTATGCCCGCGGCAACCAGGTGTTCACCGCAGCCGGCTGCACCGTTGGTCCGCTGCCCTTGACCTGGAGCGGCGGCGCGGAGCCGAAGCAAATTTTCGGCCAGCTAGTCAGCGCAAACTATTTTGACATTCTCGGAATGCGCCCCGCGGCCGGAAGATTTTTCTTGCCCGACGAAGACAGCAAGCTAGGCGGCAACGACGTCGCGGTTCTCAGCTATAGCTTGTGGGCCAATAAATTCGGCTCCAATCCCAACGCGGTCGGCAAAGTGCTTACGCTTAACGCCACTCAGTACACCGTGATTGGTGTGGCGCCACGCGGCTTCAAGGGCGCGTTCACGTTTGGAAACGCCGAGCAAATCTGGATTCCGGTCAGCATGTATCCGCAAGCGCTCGCGGGCTTCTTTAAAGACAATTTTAATGACCGCCGGTTTCTGACCACCACGATGTACGGGCGGTTGAAAGACGGCGTGAGCGTGGCCAGTGCGGAAGCGTCGCTGAAGACCATGGCCACACATTTGGAGAGCGCGTTTCCGAAAGACAACGCCAGCCGGAGTGTGGCACTGACGCCACTCGCCGATGCCGCCGTGGGAGTGAACAACCGCACGCAGATCGCGCTGGCCGGCGGAATGATGATGGGCATCGTCGGGCTGGTGCTTCTGATCGCTTGTGTGAACCTGGCCAATCTGCTGCTCGCCCAGGCTGCCAGTCGCGGAAAGGAAATCGGGCTGCGCGCGGCGCTCGGCGCCACCAGTGGCCGGGTGGTGCGGCAGCTGCTGACCGAGAGTCTGGTGCTGGCGATTCTGTCGGCGGTTGTTGGATTTGCCATCGCTTATGGGGGACGCGCGGCGCTGTGGTCCTTCCGGCCGCCGTTCATCGAGGATGGCGATATCGATCTCAGTTTCGATTCGCATGTTCTTTTATTCACCGTGAGTGTGGCGCTGCTTACCGCGGTACTGATTGGGGTTGCCCCAGCGATCAAGGCCGCCAAGCCCAATTTGATCGACACGCTGAAAGTCGGAGGGCGCGGTGGAACGGTTGGTTGGACGCGCAATCCCTTCCGCAGCCTTCTGGTTGTACTGGAAATCGCTCTGGCGCTTGTAGCGCTGGTCGGCTCCGGCTTGTTTATTCGCAGCATGCAAAATGCCCAGCGAATCGATCCGGGATTCGAGTCCAAGAAGCTGTTCGTGTTCGCCTTCGATCTGGGAGCGTTGCACTACGATGAAGGCCGCGCACAACAGTATTTTCGCGCCGCGATTGAACGCGCCAAAGGTACTCCGGGCGTGGAGTCGGCCACGATTGCTTCGAATTTTCCGCTGGGCGGAGGATTGCTGCGCACCGTTTTCCCTGAAGGGCAGGACGAAGCGTCCGGCTATCGAGGCACCTTGACCACACTCAACGACATCGCCCCGAATTTTTTCGGGACCCTGCGAATCCCGTTGGTGAGTGGCCGCGAATTCAACGATGGCGATCGCAAAGACACCAAGGAAGTGGCGATCATTAATGAGGCGATGGCCAAGCAGTTCTGGCCCGATCAGAACGCAGTCGGCAAACGCTTCCACTTTTTCGGAGAGACGCAATTGCGGGAAGTGGTGGGAATGGTGCGCAACACGGTTGTGAACAACATCGGGGAAGAACCACAGCCGCTGGCTTATTTGCCTCTGACGCAAGACTTTTCTCCAGCGGTGACGATGCAGGTGCGGACGAGCGGGAAGCCTGAGGCGGTGATCGCTTCGGTGCGCAGCCAGGTGCAATCGTTGGATACAAATCTGGCGCTCACGAACGTGAACACGATCGAAGAACTGATCGATCAGGGACTGTATGCGCCGCGTCTGGGCGCCGCGCTGCTGAGCGTGTTTGGCGCGCTGGCGCTGCTTCTGGCGGTGGTGGGTGTCTACGGCGTGCTTTCTTACTCCGTGAACCAGCAAACGCGCGAAATCGGTATCCGCATGGCCATGGGTGCACAAACAGGCCGCGTGTTGAAACTGGTGGTCGGGCAAGGGATGCGCCTGGCGCTGGCCGGCCTTGCGCTGGGCCTGGTGATTGCCCTTGCGGCGATGCGCGTGCTATCCACGCTGCTGTTCGGAGTCAGCGCCCACGATCCTGTCATTTTTATCGGCGTTTCCGTCGTTTTGCTGGCCGCGGCGATCCTGGCTTGCTACATCCCTGCGCGTCGCGCCACCAGAGTCGACCCCATGATCGCGCTGCGTTACGAATAATCGGAAGACAGATACAGAAGCCCGGTGCGGAGGCGTGCCCTTCCCGCGCACCGGGCTTCTATTCTTCCTCGACAAAATCGCAGTGGCGATGCGACGCGGACTCACTTCTCAGAAAGCGAACTTCAGCGCCAACTGAATCACGCGACCTGCCTGCGCCGCTTGAATCTGCCCGAAATTTGGTGAGCTGATGTCGTTGTTCGGAAGCACGAAATTCACATTGTTGAAGATGTTGAAGAACTCCGCGCGAAACTGCAGGTTCATGGACTCGCGAATGGGAATCATCTTGATGGCGGAGAAGTCCCACTGCTGAAATGCAGGTCCTTTCAAGGTATTGCGGCCAACGTTTCCGAACTGTCCCGTTTGCGCTTGCTGGAACGCGCCGGTATTGAACCAGCACTGCGGCGTCCTGACTTCAGCCCCGCTGATGGGACAAGTCCCGCTGTCTGGGTTGCCAACGAGATTTGGCCGGCTGCTGAAAAATCCGGAGATCTCCGGCGCGCTTCCCTGGAGTGAAGGATTGCTGGAATCATAGACGGTAAACGGTGTGTTGCTCATCAGGGTTGTGATTCCGTTTACCTGCCAGTTGCCGAGAATATGCCCGTACCAGTTTTGCGGGTGGCTGAACCAGGGCAAGTTCCACTGGTAGCTGGCGACAAAACGATGTCGCGCATCGAACATGGACCTGCCGTACTCGGACTTCACATCAAACGGGTTCTGCGCCAAATCGTTTTCTCCCGCCACGCTCTGCGAAGCGGAACCTGTGATGTTGAATGTGGAAGCGTCATCGAGGGTCTTGGAGAGGGTGTAGGAAAACAGGAACGACAAGCCGTGGCTGAATCGCTTGCGCAGGCTGACTTGCAGCGCGTTGTAAGTGGAATCGGCGATGCCGGCAATTTCTCCGGCCGAGGAAAAGGTGCATGGGGAGGGCTGAGCAATGGTGCAGCCCGAATAAAGGCGGCGCTGGTCTGCGTTGTTCTGGTTGGAGATTGGAGCGCCGTCGATTTCTCCGGGGATGTAAACCGCAGGGTTGGCTTCAATAAAGCGCGGCAGCTTGGTTCCTTTGGTACCAATGTAGCCGATCTCGAATAGCCAGTTATTGCCAAAGGCGCGCTGGATGTTCAGGTTCCAGTCCTGCGCGTATGGCAGGCGCAGGTTCGGATTCAGAGTCAGGAGCGTCATGGGCTGCGCAAAAGTGCCGTTGAACGGATTCTGCCCGTTATAGGGATCCGCGAAATTCGGCGTGCTGATTTGAGGTGTCTGCAAATACGGCGGCGCACTGATTGGTGTTTGCAGCGGGCCGCCCTCGCCGGTGTAATACGGATCGTAGAAAATTCCATAAGCTGCGGTGACCAGCCAGCGGCCCGTGCCAGTAACGTCCCAGGCGACGCCGACGCGCGGAGCAAAGCCGGCGCGATCGGTAGGAATCAAGCCAGCGGGAACGCCCTTATCGCCGGGGTAGAGCAGGCCTTCGGGCGCGGTTGGAAACACAGTGGATTGCCGTCCGGGAATCCACAAATTCTGCAGGTTGTGCTTTTCGGTGTACGGCGAGGGCACCTCGTATCTCAACCCATAGTTAACGGTGAGGCGCGGCGTGATTTTCCAGGTGTCCTGCGCGTAAAGATTGAAAGCCTGACCGCGCAAATTCCGCGAGAAATTTCCACCGCCCTGCAAAAAGAAAACCGGCTGGCCGAACAAGAAGCTGGCGAAGGAATTGTTGACCGGAAAAGTGGAGAAGACGAAGAAACCATTGGTGGCAATTCCCTGCAGGACGTTGATTTGATCGTACTGGTAGCCACCGCCGAATTTGAACTGGTGGCGCCCACGGACCCAAGTCAATGAACCGGAGTAATCGAAGGAATTCTGGTAGGTGTTGCGAGGACCGGTGATGGGATCGCCGATGGAGGCGTACCCGCCTACCTGAATAAACGGAGGGCCGCTGGCCGACTCCAGAGTGGGCTGGTAAGTGAAGCCAAGACTGGCAGGGTCGGTGTGATTCAAGTGCTGATCGAGCAGCAATTTATTGCGCAAAAAGGAGAAGCGCACTTGTCCCACCACCGTTGGTGAAAAGGTGTGTGTTTCCTGGGCCACAAAATTTTGCGGCCGCTGATCCACGCCAACCGGAAATCCGGGAACATTCGCTCCGGCGCTGGAAAGTGGATCGGTCTGGCTGCTCTGGCCGAAACTGTAGCGGAAATTCAGGGCGTCGCGATCGGTAAGGTAGTGGTCCACGCGAACGCCGAACTGGTCGGTATCGCCGACAAAGGTCTGAGTACCGACAAAGGTGAACGCGCCGGAATTGGCGAGTGGATAATAGGGCAAGAGATTCTGGGAAATGGGATCGATGAAAGGCAGTTGATTGTTGGGAATAGGTTGGCCTGTGAACTCATTGAAAAGTTGGCCATTCTGACTGATCTGGCCGGTGGAATTGTCGATGCACAGACCCTGGGGATTAAACGTGCCGTTGTTCAGCGGACATTGATCGGCAAAGTTGCCGGTGCGTTCGGCATCCGAAGGCACGGTAGTGCGGGTGGTTTCGCCTTGTCGGTTGCGAACGCCTTCGTAGTACAAAAAGAAGAAGGTCTTGTCCTGCTTGATCGGTCCGCCAAAGGTTCCGCCAAATTGGTTGCGCTTCAACGGTTCGACGCTGTCCGCGAAAAAGCTCTTCGCGTCCATGGCATTGTTGCGCAGAAACTCCCAGGCGGAGCCATGAAAATCATTGGTGCCGGAGCGGCTGACGATATTAGTGGTCGAGCCGGTGCTATGACCAAACTCCGCGTTCGCGGTGTTGGTCAAAATACGAAACTCCGAAATTGCATCGACAGGGGGCTGCAGTACAAATCCGCCGTCCACAGTATTGAAGTTATCCGCGCCGTCGATCAGGAAGTTGTTGGACTCCGGACGCTGGCCATTCACGGCGTAAGACTGGCCCTCGCGGGCGACGCCGCCAGCCTGTTCCAGCCCGGGCGTGAGAGGCACGACGCCGGGTTGCAGCAGACCGAGTTGCGTGAACTGGCGCCCGTTGAGAGGCAGGTCGAGGATTTCGCGCTCGCCGACGGTCTGGCCCAGATTGGTCGAAGTGGTTTCGATCATGGAAGCGTTGGCGTCGACTTGCACCACCTGGGTCGACGTGCCCACCGCCAGTTGCACGGTAAGAGTCGCATTCTGGTTAATGTGAAGAGTGATTCCCTCTTGCACAAATTTCTGGAAGCCTTTGGCTTCGGCTTCCAGGCGATAACCGCCGAGCGGAAGTTCTACGAAAACAAAGTTGCCGAGGGAATCCGATTCAACGGTGCGAGAGAAGTCGGTGTCCACCTGTGTGGCCGTGATCGACGCATTGCGAACGATCGCGCCGCTGGCGTCTAGGACTTTACCGCGGATGCTCGCGGTGGTCTGCTGCGCTTCAGTGCTGGCGCCAGAATAAAGAATGATCAATAAAAAAAGAAAGAGATTACCTACCCACTTCGTACGCTTCACGATTCCCCCTCGTATGCAATCTCCTGGCAGAGATTGGCCGCAGATACACACGCGTCCGTCAACGCGCTACCCTCGACGATGGAAAGTTGGGAGATTATCCGTGCGGATCGGCACAGGGACAATAATGTAAAAGAACTACGCGGGGCGCCGGCGGCTTGAGGCGGCTGGTTGTGGCGCGGTTCGCCATGCTTCGGCGATGCGATATGATTTCTGGTTCGCGCGGGCGCAGTACGTTCAAGCCCGAACAGAGATGGACTGGAGAGTCATGACGGAAATCGAGTGCCGGGGACTGTTGCTGGACATGGACGGAGTGCTGGTGGATTCGACGCCGGCGGTCGCGCGGGTATGGTCGCGTTGGGCAGAGATGCACGGCCTTGATCCAGAAAGCGTGGTCAAGCAAGCGCATGGACGCCCGAGTCTGGCTACGATTGTGGAACTGTTGCCAAATGCCGGCAGCGAAGTGCATCGCCGCGAGAATCACTGGATGGAACTGGGCGAACTGGCGGATTTTAGCGACGTGATTGCTTTGCCGGGAACCAAGGAACTCTTGAGCGCGCTGTTGCCGAGCCAAGTGGCTGTAGTCACCTCAGCGATTCGGGCGCTTGCGGAAGTGCGATTGCGAGCGGCGGGATTGCTGCCCTATGTGCAGAACATGGTGACGGTAGACGACATCCAGCACGGCAAGCCCGCCCCCGAGCCGTATCTGAAGGGCGCGGCGAAGTTGAATCTGCGGCCGTCCGAGTGCGTCGTGATCGAAGATGCGCCATCTGGCGTGCGTTCGGGGAAAGCTGCAGGCGCGCGAGTGCTAGCCCTTCGTACGACGACCGGGGATGAAGAGCTTTTCGACGCCGGTGCGGATTGGATCGCGAATGATTGCGCATCGTTGCGCATCGAGGCAAAAAGTTCTGCCGGCCGGATCGTGCTGCAGATTGCGGATGATTCTGGGTCGCGGCATCAGCCCAAAATGAGCTAGGTCGTGCCCAGCCACCGGACAGAATGATTTGCTTTTTGGCCCCGCGAACGTATGATGACGCCTGCTCCTGAAATCACTTGAGACTCCACATTGTCCATTTCGACTGACGCGGTTTCCACCGAGGCCTCGAGGCCCCCGAGGGTTGCCCGCAAAGAACGCGGTCGGCTGCTGCAAATTCTGGGTGTCGGTTTCGGCATCGCCGTGGCCGTGGGCAACACGATCTCCGCGGGCATTGTGCGGACTCCGGGGGACATCGCGGCACGGCTGCCCAATCACTGGCTGTTCTTCAGCGTGTGGATTGGCGGTGCGATGTACGCGCTGGTGAGCGCCTTCCAGTTGGCCGAACTCGGCTCATGCATTCCCAAAAGTGGAGGGCAGTATAACTTTTCGCGCCGGGCCATCGGCGATTTCGCCGGATTCATTGTGGGTTGGAGCGACTGGTTGTCTACCTGCGGAACAACGGGCGCGGTAGGAATCGTGATCGGCGAATACATGGCGCATCTGTTCCCTTCGTTCGATGGAGCGCTGCGAATCAAGATTACGGCGGTCTCTGCCATTGTTTTGTTCGCGCTGCTGCAATGGAAAAGCATCCGCATGGGAAGCAAAGTGCAGAATTTCACGACGGTGCTTAAGGGCCTGGCGTTTTTTATCATGGTGGTGACATGTTTTGCCTTCGGCGGCCATTTGCGGCACGCGGCCGAAGCGGCGATTGCAGCGAAGCATGTGGCACCTGCTGTCATCCCGGTGGGCGCGGCTTTGATTACGGCGCTGCTGTTCGGCATTCAAGCCACGATTTACACGTATGACGGCTGGGATGGAGTGATTTATTTCGGTGACGAAATCAAAAATCCGGGACACCTGGTGCCGAGGGCCATCTTTGCCAGCCTATTCTCGATTGTGATGATTTATGTGCTCATCAACGCGGCGGTTCTGTACGTCCTGCCAATGAGCGAAATTGCCGGTAACAACTTTTCGCTGGGTCTGGCCGCGGAACGCGTGTTTGGCGCACACGGCGATTTCATCTTTCGGTCGATCATGGTGATTGCGCTGTTCAGTTCGCTGAACGCGTTGCACCTGATGGGTGCGCGGGTGATCTACGCGATGAGCCGCGACGGGCTGTTTTTTCGCACTGTTTCGCACATAAACGCCGGCGGCACGCCCACGGTGGGATTGTTGCTGAGCGCGCTGGTTGGCGTGGCGTTTGCAATTTTTAGCTTTGAGCGCGTCATTGCCATGCTGGCATTCTTCTTCGTTACCAACTATTTGCTGTCGTTCGTGTCGCTGTTTCTGCTGCGCCGCCGCGAGCCGGACATGCCGCGACCGTATCGCGCGTGGGGATACCCATGGACTACGGCGCTGGCGTTACTCGGGTCAATCGGCTTCCTGGTAGAGTCGGTTCGCGAAGACCGTACCAATAGCATGTTGACGCTGGTGGCGCTGGCGTGCAGCTATCCGGTCTATCGCGTGCTAAAATTGGTTTCGAGCGGGAAGACTTGCAATGAACCGATTTGACCGAATTACTCAAACTCCTGATGTCATGGGAGGCAAGGCTTGCATCCGCGGGCTGCGCGTCACCGTCGGCAATGTTGTAGGACAAATCGGCGCAGGACGTACTGTCGATGAGCTTCTTGCGGATTACCCCTACTTGGAAGGCGAGGACATCCTTCAGGCCTTGCGCTACGCAGCCTGGCTTGCAGAAGAGCGCGAGGCTGCCCTTCCCAGCGCATAAAATATTGCTGGATATGAACCTGACGCCTCGTTGGGCTCCGTATCTGCAGTCATCTGGATTCGAGGCCGACCACTGGTCGCAGATTGGTCGGCCTGATGCTCGAAACGAAGAAATTATGGTACTTGTTTAGCGTCTAGACACTTTTTCTCAAGAATGTAGTCGTCTGCATCTGTGAAGCGGTTATTTTGTCGATGTGGCAGAAGAGCATACCGCTGAAAAGATCGCGCGGCTCGAGCAAGAGATCGAAGTATTGAAGAAAGAGAACGAACGTCTTCGGCGGCTGTTGGAAGAGGCACTACGAGCCGCGAAGCGACAAGCGGCCCCCTTCTCGCGGCAGAAACCCAAAGCCCAGCCCCACAAACCCGGGCGCAAAGCAGGAAAGCAGTATGGGCGCCGCTATCGTCGGCCCCTCCCCGATCAAGTCGATGAAATTGTGGAAGTACCACTGCCGGCCCGCTGTCCGCGATGCGGAGGTGGGCTGGAAGAGTGCGAAACCGTTTCTCAGTTCCAAACCGAGATTCCGGAACCGCGGGTGGAGCGCATTGAGTTTCGTATTTCTGTCGGGCGCTGCAGGCGTTGCCGACGACGAGTGCAGGGGCGGCATCCGCGGCAAACCTCGGATGCCCTCGGCAGTGCCTCGTCGCAACTAGGACCACGAGCGCTGGCGCTGGCCACGCAACTCAATAAAGGTTTAGGACTGCCCTACGGCAAGACGGCCACGGTACTCCAGCAAGCCTTCGGATTGAAAGTGAGTCGCGGAGGCGTGTGCCAGGCCCTGGCCCGGGTGGCAAGTAAAGCGGAACCCACCTATCACGCGTTGGTAGAAGAGGTTCGCCGCAGTGCGAGTGTAACCCCGGATGAAACCGGTTGGAGAGTGGGTGGAGAGCTGTGGTGGATGTGGGCCTTCAGCACTTCGCAGGTCACCGTCTATAGCATTCAGCCAGGCCGCGGATTCGAACAAGCGGCCCAGGTGTTGGGGGCGGACTTTGCAGGATTCCTGGTGCGCGACGGCTGGAGCATCTATCGTCAGTTTATCCACGCTCTGCACCAAACCTGCTTATCGCACTTGCTGCGGCGCTGTCGGGAGATGATTCTGGTGGCGAGAAGAGGGGAAGCAGAATTCCCGCGCACCATCGAAACCATCTTGCAGGACTCTTTGCAGCTACGCGATCATCACCAGCAACGACAGATCAGCGAACACGGATTAGCGGTGGCCCGGGGAAGATTGGAAGTGCGGATGGATCGCACCTTAGCACGGCGCTATCGCTCACCGCAGAATCGCCGTTTGGCCAACCATCTGTTACGGGAGCGGCAGGCTCTATTCCTGTTCTTGAGCTGTCCCGGTCTGGAAGCGACGAACTGGCGAGCCGAACAGGCCATCCGGCCGATGGTGGTGACCCGCAAAGTCTGGGGCGGGAATCGAACCTCGCGCGGAGCGCACACGCAAAGCATTCTCGCATTCGCAAACTTGCCGGCAGCAACTCCGCTCCGCTTCTTCTATTCTTCAAAAGCTGATCTGTGCTTCTCATCCCAAGCCTTTGGACTTAACTGTCCCTAGGCGCTAAACAAATACAAATTATGTTGTATGCGGCAACCCAAGGATTTGTGGTACTGACTCACGATCTTGATTTCAGCGCTATCCTCGCTGCCGCTAAAGGAAACAAACCGAGCGTGGTTCAGATCCGCGCGCGGAACATCACTCCAGAGGCCACGGGTGTCACGATCATATCTGCCCTCCGACATACGTTGGTTGAACTGGATACCGGGGCTTTACTCACCATTGACGCGGACCGCGTAAGGATACGTTTGCTGCCCCTTGAATTAACTGACTGCTGGCAAATGAAAAAGGGGCGCAGCGTGCGCGCCCCGGCCTGAATGAATCGCAAAACAACCGCGAAGTTTGGTTCAGCTGACCTTTTCTGCTACGGCTTTTGCCTGCAGGAAAAGTAATAGATAGTCCTTGCCGCCGGTTTTGGAATCCGTGCCGGACATGTTGAATCCGCCGAACGGATGCGCACCGACCATTGCGCCGGTGCACTTGCGGTTGAGGTATAGGTTGCCGACGTGGAACTCTTCCTCGGCCCGGCGAATCTTGTCGGGGTTCTTGGAATAGACCGAGCCGGTGAGCCCAAATTCGGTATTGTTTGCGATCTCCATGGCGTGATCGAAGTTTTTAGCCTTGATTACCGTCAGCACGGGACCAAAAACTTCTTCCTGTGCCAGGCGTGCTTTGGGATCTACATCGGCGATGATGGTCGGCTCGATGAAGTAGCCTTCGCCAGCCGCACGGCCCCCGCCCGCTACCAAGCGCCCTTCCTTTTTGCCGACATCGATATAGCCGAGGATGGTTTTCATCGCAGATTCGTTGATGACCGGCCCCATGTAGTTATTGGGATCGTCGCTGGGGCCAACGGTGATTTTCTTGGTGCGCTCAATGAGCTTGCTCAGGAAAGCGTCATAGACCTTTTCGCTGACGATGACGCGCGAGCATGCGGAGCATTTCTGGCCCTGGTAGCCGAAAGCGGCTTGTGCTGTGCCTTCCACCGCGGCGTCGACGTCGGCTTCCTCGTCGACGATCATGCCGTCCTTGCCGCCCATTTCCAACACCGTGCGCTTAATCCAGATCTGTCCCGGCGAGGCTTTGCCGGCCAATTCCGAAATGCGCAAGCCCACTTCCTTTGAGCCGGTGAATCCGACATAGCGCGTCTTGGGGTGCTGCACGATGGTGTCGCCAATCACGCCACCAGAGCCAGTCAGGAACTGCACCGCTTCCTTGGGCACGCCAGCTTCGAACAGGATGTCGACGAATTTCGCCGCGATTGTTGGCGAATCCGCGGCGGGCTTCAGGACCACGGTGTTGCCAGTGACCAGCGAGGACACTACGAGGCCGGCCATGATGGCGCAGGGGAAGTTCCAAGGCGGAATAATGGCGCCGACGCCGAGCGGAATGTAGGTGAGATAATTTCGTTCGCCGCGCATAGGGGTGAGTTTCTGGGGTTCAGACAGGCGCAGCATCTCGCGGCCGTAATACTCGCAAAAGTCGACGGTTTCCGCGATGTCGGCGTCCGCTTCGATCCAGCTTTTGCCCACTTCGTAGCAGACTAGCGCGGCCAGTTCAAACTTGTGTTCGCGGACAAGCTGCGCGGCCTTGAAGATGTAGCGGACGCGCTGCTCGGCCGGCACTTTCTTCCAAGTGTTGAAATAATTGTGCGCGGCCTCGATTGCCTCGATGGCCTGCTCTTTAGAGGCATCCTGAAACACGCCGATGACTTGGGACGGGCGGGAAGGATTGGTGGATTTGCGTTTTCCGGTGGTGACGACCTTTTTGCCGCCGATCCACATGGGATACTCGCGGCCAAATTCCGAGGCGACTTTTTTCAGGGCCTCTTCCATTTTTTTGCGATTGTCGGGATTCGAGAAATCGATAAAGGGTTCGTTGGTAAACTCGGGCACGTGCAACTTGGCTTCGGCGGTCGCCATAGTGGGGTTCCTCCTGAATGGTGTAACGCTCAATTATAGGTCGGCGATTGTAAGCCGACAAGCAAGCCAATTTGGGCAGCAGGCATGCCGTCGCGAGGCGAAGCTAAGAATTGACGAGCGCGTTGTACTGTTCCTTCGTCAGCGGGACGACGGATAGGCGGCCGATTCTGACGAGGGGAGACGTGGCGAACAGCTTGTTGGCCTTGATCTCGCTGAGCGGGACGGGCTTGGCGACCGGTTTTCCTGCTTTGATTTTCACTGCCGGACTCTTGGGATTGGAAGCTTGTACCGAGACCACGGAAGCTGTTCCGACAGCGCTCTTCTTGTCGCCAGTTTCATAGATAATCAGGCGGTCGCCGGGTTTCATCTCGCGAAGATTTCGCAGCGCCACGGGATTGGAGACGCCGTCCCATTCGGTTGCGCCATCCTTCTGCAAATCGGCAAAAGAATATTCGGTGGGTTCGGTTTTGAGCAAATAGTCTGACACGCGCTCCTCCATGAGTTGAGTTCCACCGGCGGGCTGTCCGGCGCATCGCCGGTATGATACCTAATTCAGCTGGATATGGGCAGCAGCTATTTTGCCTGTGCGACAGTAAACCACATGGAATCAATTTGTTACAGGGAACTACGGGCGTCAAGAGAAGGGGCTGCGGCTGGCCGAATGGGTTCTAGATATGCGTCAGTTCGGCGACGGCGTCGGCGAAAATCTGCGTGTGCTGATCGATATCCGCGGGAGTCGTGTCTGGGCACATCAGCGCCATGTTGTGAAAAGGCGTCAGCAGCACGCCGCGGTTCAACGCGTAGAGGTGCAGGAAGCGCTCGAGTTCGAAGTCCGTGGCGGCCGCGGATTCACCGCCGTTGCGAGGAGGGTTCTGGCAGAAGGTATATTCGGCGCGACATCCGAGGCGCTGCACATTCCAGGGTAGGCCGTGCTTTTTGATTTCTGCGGAGACACCATCGTTGAAGCGTGCCGCAAGTGGAATCATCTTCGCGAAATTTTCGGGCGTGAGGATGTTCTCGAGCGTGGCGCGCATCGCAGCAAGTGAAAGGGCGTTGCCAGCCAATGTGCCGCCGATTCCGCCGACGTCGCAGTCTTCCAGATGGAAGCGCGCGGAAATTCGATGGGCGACTTCTTCGGAGCAGCCGTATGTCGCTCCTGGAATACCGCTGCCGATGGCTTTGCCGAAAACGAGCATGTCCGGGTCGAGCTTCCATTCCGCCGTGCAACCTCCAGGCCCCGCGCAGATGGTGTGCGTTTCGTCGGCAATGAAAATGGCGCCGTAGCGGCGGACGAGTGCGCGCGCGTGCTTCCAATAATCCTTGTCAGGAAGAATGATGCCGACGTTGGTCATGGCCGGCTCGGCAAGGATGCAGGCAACATCGTGATGCTTGAGGGCGTCCTCCAGAGCATTCAGGTCATTGAACTCGACGACGCGTGTAGTTTCCGCGGGATTCACAGGGGGGCCAATATTGCCGCGGCGCGGGCCAACGACGCCGTCGTGAAGTGCCGCGAAGGATTCGTCGACAGTGCCGTGATAGCAATAGTGGAAGACGAGAATCCTGGAGCGTTGCGTGATTTCGCGAGCGATGCGGATGGAAAAGCGATTGGCGTCGGTGGCCGTCAGAGTAAATTGCCAGTAGGGCAAGCCGAAGCGCTTCTTGAGATCTTCGCCAACGTAAAGTGAATCCTCGGTAGGGAGCATCAGGGTGATGCCCTCGCGCACGCGGCGCACAACCGCTTCGGCGACAACGTCGGGAGAGTGACCCGTCATTGCGCCGGTATCGCCCAAGCAGAGATCGACGTAGTCGTGCCCATCGACGCACTGAAAATGGGCGCCCTTGGCTTTGGTGACGAACACCGGGAAGGCGCCGGCCCACTTTTTCATCCAGTTCATGGGCACGCCGCCGAGAAGAGAATTTTGGGCACGGCGGTAGAGTTCGGCGGAGCGCGGATGTTCGGCGACGAAGCGCTGCAACTCATGCTGCTGCAGTTCCTTCAGTTTGTCGCGATCAGTTGTGCTCATAAAGAATTGCGTGAGGCGCAATCGCGCTGGTCAGCGTAGTTCGTGAATAATTTCTTTTGCGGCGTTTGCGCCGGAGGCACCCGTGAGGCCATTGCCGGGGTGCGTGCCGTTGCCGCAGAGGAACAGTCCCTTCACCGGAGTTTGATAGCGCGCCCAATCGAGTACCGGCCGCATGGTGAAGATCTGGTCCAGCGCGATCTCTCCGTGGAAGACATGGCCACCGGTGAAGCCGTAAATGGATTCCAACTCTCGGGGCGTGATGACGTGCGCGGCTTCCACGATATTTGCGAGATTGGGGGAATAGGCGCCGAGCGTCTTGATGACGATGTTGACGAGCTCTCCGCGACGGTCGCTCCAGTTCCCTGTTCGCAGATTGTACGGAGCGAACTGGAAGTAAGCGGAGAGAACGTGCTTGCCTTCGGGAGCGAGGGATGGATCGAGCAGGGTGGGAATGGTGACGTCGAGATACGGAGCGGAAGAAATCTCGCCGTACTTGGAAGCGTCGAAGGCGCGCTCGAGGTAATCGATTTCGTGGCCAATGTGAATGCGGCCAGAGAGGGCCTGGCGGAAGCCGTCGGGGCCAACGGCATTGGCGAGCGACGGAAAGCTTGGCAAATCGCCGAGAGCGAGGTGCACCTTGGCGACGTTGCCCGCCATGCGATAGTTCTTCATACGCGTGGCAAAGACGGGATCGAGGTTGGCCGGATCCAAAAGGCCGAAGAAAGTGCGCTTTGGATCAACGCCGGAGACCACAGCTTCACTGGCGATTTCTTCACCGTCGGCAAGAACAACCCCGGTGACTGCGCCATCCTTGGTGCGAATCTGCGCGACTTCCGCGCCAGTGCGAATTTCCGCTCCCGCAGCTTTCGCCGCTTCCGACAACGCGCGGGTGAACTCACCGAGGCCGCCGCGCGGGAACGACGCAGAACCGACTGGATGCGCATCGGCCGCGGCACGCAGTAACAAAACGGCGGTTGAACCAGCGGACCACGGACCCAACCTGGAGCCAAAAATTCCACGGGCCGCAATGACCGCACGCAGCAATTCCGTGTCGAAAAATTCGGAAACGAAATCAGCCGCGGCCATCGGACCCCAGCGAAGCAAATCGAAAATGCCGGTCTTTCCGAGGCTGCGGACGCTGCGCCCAGCCTTGAAGAGATTCCACAGATCTTCGGGGGAAGGATTGTCGATGCCCGGCGGGGTCATCGAGGCAATCTGGCCGAACACACCGGACATTTCCTGGAGCGACTCGGCGAACTGCGTATAGCGCGCGCCGTCTTTCGCGGAAATGTGCGAGATGGAGCCGGCAGTCTTTGCGGCGTCTTCGTAAAAAACGAGGGAGCGGCCGTCGGGAGCAGGCGCGAAGAGACGCGGCTCTGGATGCAGAATTTCCAGCTTGAAGCGGTCGAGATGGAGGTCTTTGGCTACGTCGGCGCGCAAAGGCCCGAGGGTGTGAGAAATAGTGGAAGCTTTGAAGCCGGGATGGAACTCTTCCGTGACGGCACCGCCGCCTACGATTTCGCGGCGTTCCAGAACAAGAGGTTTGAAGCCACCCTTCGCGAGATAAAATGCGGTGATCAGCGCGTTGTGACCACCACCAATGAGCACGACTTTCTGTCCGATAGGCATGGTCAGTTCGCCGCCTTCTTCCATTCTTTCAGGATGACCTGGCTGGCAATGCGTCCATTGGCGCCCATGATGCCACCGCCAGGATGAGTAGCGGAGCCACACATATAGAGATTGTCGACAGGAGTGCGGTAGTAAGCCCAACCGGGAACCGGCCGCAGGAAGAAGAGTTGTTCGAGCGAAAGTTCACCCTGAAAAATATTGCCTTGGGTAAGACCGAATTCGCGTTCGAGATCGAGAGGAGTGAGCACCTGCTTGTCGATGATGATGTCTTTGATGTTAGGAGCGTGCTCCGCGATGGTGTTGATTACATTATTGCCAAAGGCTTCCTTCTGATCATCCCAGGTGCCTTCGGCGAGCTTGTATGGCGCATATTGCACGAAGCAGGAGAGCACGTGTTTGCCGGCCGGTGCGACCGATGGATCCGTCAAGCTGGGGATAACCATGTCAATGTACGGCCTTCTGGAGAAGTGGCCGTACTTCGCGTCGTCGTAGGCGCGTTCCATGTACTCCATGCCGGGCGAGATGGACATGGCGCCGCGCAGATGCGCGCCCACGCCGGGAAGTGAGCGGAAGTTGGGAAGCGCATCGAGCGCGAGGTTGACCTTGCCTGACGAGCCACGGAATTTGTAGCGGCGCACACTTTCCAGGAAGTCAGACGGCAGCTCTTTCGGTTCGATGAACTTTTCAAAGGTGAGGTAAGGGTCAACGCTCGAGGAGATAACGTTGCAACTGATCTCCTCGCCGGATGTGAGCACCACGCCGCTGGCGCGATTGTTCTTAATCAGGATTTTCGCGACCGAGGCCTTGGTGCGGATTTCCACACCGGCTTCGCGCGCCGCTGAACCAATGGAATTGGAGATTTGGCCGGTGCCGCCGCGACTGAATCCCCACGAGCGGAACGCGCCATCGATTTCGCCCATGTAGTGATGGAGCAAAACGTAAGCCGTGCCGGGCGAGCGAATACCGAGGAACGTGCCGATAATGCCCGAAGCAGACATGGTGGCTTTCAGCACGTCCGTCTCGAACCACTGATCGAGGAAGTCCGCGGAGCTCATGGTCATCAACTGGACCAGGGTGTAGCGCTCGTCGGAAGAAAGTTCGCGGAAGCGCTGCAGCATGAAGTTCAATTGCTTCAGATCCTTCGGATTGAGCGTGGTGGGATCCGGAGGAATCATGGAAAGCATGGGCTTCACGAAGCGGCACATTGGCGTCATCATCTTGGAAAATTCGTCGTAAGCCTCGGCGTCGAGGCGGGAATGGCGGCGAATTTCGCGCTGCGTTTTGGCGTGATCGTTGACGCGCCAGAGATAATCGCCGTTGAGCATGGGCGAGAAGGTGCCATCGAGCGGGAGAATTTCCAGGCCGTGACGAGGGAGATCGAGTTCACGGATAATTTCGGGGCGAAGCAGCGAAACAACGTAGGAACACTCGGAGAACAGGAAGCCGGGAACGATTTCTTCGGTAACGGCCGCGCCGCCGAGAACTCCACGGCGTTCCAGAACGAGGACCTTCTTGCCTGCTTTCGCCAGATAGGCGGCGTTCACCAAACCGTTGTGGCCGCCGCCGATGACGACCACATCATAGGACTGAGGCATTCGTTATGACTCCAGATGAAGAGGACGAAAGAAATACAACACGGTTCACATCATTCTACTGACAGGCTGGCCGGTTCACAAGCACGTGCCCACCCGCGTCGATAAGTTACGACGCCTGCTTGCGGTGCCGCGAGAATCAAACCTATAATTCAGAGACACGCTGGCGACATTCGCCAAGGCCTCATTCTCATTCCGCATTTTCATCGGAGGGACCGTGCCCGTCGGAACCGCATTTCATGAGAGAACGCTCGCGCTGTGCGAGAGCCTGAACTTTAAAGAATGGTCGGGGTACTACACTGTCGGCGCGTACGAGATGACGCACGAGCACGAGTACAACGCCATTCGGAATTCCTCGGCGCTGATCGACATTTCGCCACTGTTCAAGTATCGCCTGACGGGCCGCGATGCCACAAAACTGGTGAACCGCATCATCGCGCGCGACATCAATAAGGTGGCGGTCGATCAAGTAATTTACTGCTGCTGGTGCGATCCCGAAGGCAAGGTGATTGACGACGGAACGATTACGCGGCTCGGCGAGAATGACTACCGCTGGACCGCTGCCGACCCCAGCTTGCGATGGTTCAAGCAGAATTCGCTAGGCCTGGACGTGCAGATCGATGATATTTCGGAAAAGATTGCGGCGCTGGCGCTGCAGGGACCAACCTCCGGAAAACTGCTGCATGCCGTGGCGGGTGCGGATATCGCCAAGCTGAAATATTTTCGCGTGACACACGGAAGAATCGCAGGAGTTCCCGTGGACATTTCGCGCACCGGATACACGGGCGATTTGGGCTATGAAGTCTGGGTGCCGTGGGACAGCGCGGTGAAGGTGTTTGATGAACTGATGAGCAAAGGGCGGCCGTTCGACATTCATCCGGCGGGAATGGTGGCGCTGGACATTGCGCGAATTGAGGCGGGGCTGATTCTGATTGAAGTGGACTACATCTCGAGCAAGCGCGCGTTGATCGCCGAACAGAAATATACGCCGGGCGAAATTGGGCTGGGAAAGCTGGTCGACCTGAAGAAAGAGAATTTTGTTGGACGCGCGGCACTGGCCGAGGAAGCGAAGAAAGGCGGGCCGGCGCGGTCGCTGGTGGGATTGGAGATTAACTGGAGCGAAGTGGAAGGGCTGTACGAGAAAATTGGCATGGCGCCGCAAGTTCCGGGGACGGCGTCACGCGTGGCGGTGCCGGTGTATCGCGGCGGGCGGCAAGTGGGCAAGGCGACGTCAACCACATGGTCGCCGACGTTGAAGAGGATGATCGCGCTGGCGTCGGTTAGCCGCGAAAGCTCCACGCTGGGCGCAACGCTCAGCATGGAGCTGACGGTAGAGGCGGCGAGGAAGACGGTTTCAGCGAAAGTGGTGGCGCTACCGTTTTTCAATCCCGCTAGGAAGACGGCCGCGCTGGCGCTTTAGTGCGAGGAGGCGAAGACGGCCACTTTCGCGAGAAGCGCGTTGAGGTCTGCGCGATTCAGCAATTTTCCATCCACGATGACAGCGTCAATTTTTTGCGTGTTGCGAATGTCGTCGAGAGGGTTCGCGTTGAGAAGGACCAAGTCCGCGCGTTTACCAGGAGCGATGGTTCCTTGTTCGGCGGCGTGGCCCAGAAATTCAGCCGGCTTTATGGTTGCGGTTTGAAGGGCCTCAAGCGGCGTCAGGCCTGCCTGCACAAGATAATTCAGATCCTCATGCAAGGCGAAACCCGGAAAAATATTGGGCGCGGTGGTGTCCGTGCCCGCCATGACTGGAACGCCAGCCGCGTACATCTGTTTGAACACGGAAAGAGAACGCTTCACGAGTTCCCTTCGCATCTGAAATTCCGCGGCTCCCTGGTTGGCAAGGTTCTCGCGACGACCCGCGTCCCAATTCTTGCGCACGCTGGCGGGGACGTATTTCATGCGGGAATCGCTGGCTAGATCGGTCTCCGGAGTCAGATAAGCAAGATGGATCAGCAGGGGAAACGTGGGCACCTGCCAAGTGTGATTAGCGACAAACGTCTGAAACAGCCTCGCAGCTTTTTCATCGGAATACGAATCCAGAAGATCCTGCTGCCAGACACGCAGACGCTCGAGCGATTGATTTACGGAACCGTAAGGAGACGGAGCGGCAAGTTGGCGGCGGCGCAACTCGTCTTCACGCGTGGAGCAGGCGAGCAGCACCCCGGTGAGATGCTCGATGCTGGATTGGCCCGCTTCGGAGGCGGCGCGTGCGGAGATGGCATCCGGAACATGACCGACATAGCGCATGCCAGCGCGGCGCGAGGCTTCCGCGATGGCGAAGTACGCGTCAGGCTGCAGGCGGGATTGCACCTTGATGAAATCGACGCCGTCGGATTTTAACTGTTGCACCGCGGCGGCGGCGTCTTGTGCATTGCGAACTACGATGGATGGCTGGAAATATGGCGGATCGCCATCGAGATATGGACCGGTAAAGAATATCCGCGGCCCGGTGCGTTCGCCGGAAGTAATCTCATGACGCAACTGCTTCAGAAGAACGGCGCTGCCGCCCATGTCCCGCACGGTGGTGACGCCGTTGGCGATGAGCAGCGGAAGAATGAATTCGCGGCTGCCGACGGGTTCGCCGGCACCGGTAAGGTGCACGTGCATGTCGGCGAGTCCTGGAATAAGAAATTTTCCGGAGGCGTCGATAACTTTTGTGCCGAGGGGGATGTGAAGCGACGAGGATGGGCCGACGGCTGTGATGCGCGAATCAGCGATAACGACCGTGGAATCGGATTGCGGAGGCGCGCCGGTAACGTCAATTACCGTGACATGAGTGATCGCGAGACTGGGCGGTTGAGGCGCGCTGCAAGAACTGAACGAAACCAGCGAAATGAATGCGAGCGGGAGGCACGACAGCGATCGGACGCGTGAAAGAGTCACTCGACAAGTATAACGTGCGGTGGACAAGGTCGTTTCATTGCGTGATTACCGCCCTGTAAGTTGAGATTCTTCGAGCATCTTCGTCGGATGCCCTCAGAATGACAACAAAGCCTTCTGTGCCGACTGTGGAAGCTTGCGGAAACCGGCTGGCATAAAAGACCAGCGCTACATTTAAGACGAAAAGCCTGGCAGTTCGAGGCAACTCGCGATAGTGCCGAGGATTTCTTATCTTTATTGGTTGAGGCGATTGTATTTCTTGAGGACTGCTTTGAGCTGATCGTGAGGTAGGGCCGTGACGTGATGACCATCGATGCCGGTCATGGAATCGGCGGCAATCATGGCGTTGATGACAGCTTCCTCGGTGGCTTCGACAGTGGAGGCGAAAACGGGATCGAGCGAATCGTTGGGAACCATTTTGACTTCGACCGGCTTGGTGGCGGAAGAGGCTCCGGAATTCGCCGTGGAGAAAGCAATGAAGATGTCGCCGGAACCGTTGCCGGAAATGCTGCCGTCGCGGCCGATGCCGAGGGTGGCGCGATGAGCAAGGCGCTTGAGCTGCGTGGGGAGAAGGGGCGCGTTAGTGGCAACCACGATGATGATGGAGCCTTGCTCGGAGATCAGCGAAGGCTGGTAGGCGTACGGATCTTCCGATTTGATTTCGCGGCCAACGGGAATTCCAGCAACGCGAAAATTCTGTCGCGAGCCGTAGTTGCACTGCACCAGCACGCCGATAATGTAGCCGCCGTCCTTGGTCGGAAGCACGCGCGAAGACGTGCCGATGCCGCCCTTGAAGCCATTGCAGACCATTCCGGTACCGCCGCCGACGTTGCCCTCCTCTACGGGCCCAGAGTGCGCGGAATCGATGGCGTGAAAAGCGTGCTCGGGCTTGACGTGGAAACCGTTGATGTCGTTAAGCCAACCGTCCCAAGTTTCGGCAACAACAGGCAAAGACCACCAGTAGCCGCTGGCGTCTGGCTGGCCGTGAGTGACGCGCCATTGAATCACGGCGTCGCGCACAACACCGACGCTGTGCGTGTTGGTGATCATTACAGGACCTTCGAGAAAGCCGGACTCTTCGATCCAGGCGGTGCCGGTCATTTCGCCGTTGCCATTTTGCGCGAACCAACCGGCGAAAACGGGATCCATCATGGTGTCCTTGCCGCGAGGAAGAATCGCGGTGACGCCGGTGCGGACGGGGCCTTTGCCGATAACAAGCTTGCCGTCGCCAGAGATCAGCGTGGTGTGGCCAACAGCGACACCGGGCACGTCGGTGATGGCATTGAGCGGTCCGGGCGTGCCGTCAAAAGGAACGCCGAGATCACGAGCGCGAGGTTTCGCAGAAGTTTTTTCCTGAGCGGCGGAAACGATTGTGAAGTGCAGAATCAGAGCGAGACACAATAGGAATAAGGACGCAATTCGGCGCATGAAGAAAGTCCCCCGGAAAAAGAGAATAGCCCAATCAGGACGAAAAAACTTTGCCGACGGCGAATTGTAGCGCATCGGCAATCAATCGGCATTCCTGCGAAGTGATGATGAAGGGAGGGGCGAGCAGAACATGGTCGCCGCGAGTGCCGTCCACAGTGCCTTGCGAAGGATAAGTGAGGACGTTTTTCTCCAAAGCAGCCTGACGGATTTTTTCGGCGATGCCGGCGTCTTTCGGGAAAGGCTCGCGCGTGGATTTGTTTTTTACGAATTCCACGCCTTGCAGCAGGCCGAGTCCGCGCACTTGCCCAACGTGGGGATGATTTTCCAGAGCGGAGAGCGCCTTGCGAAGCGTTTCGCCGGCGGGACTGACACGCTCGAAAAGCTTGTGAGCCTCCAAATAATCAAAGACGGCATTGCCGGCAGCGGTGGCCACCGGATGGGATTGATACGTGAAGCCATGCATGAAAGCGGCGGTGCCTTTTTCGTAGGCTTCCGCGACGCGCGGAGCGACTAGTACGGCGCCCAGAGGGGCGTAACCACTGGCGATTCCCTTCCCGGTGAGAATAATGTCGGGCTCGAGGCCCCAGTGCAGGCTGGCAAACGGCTTGCCCGTACGGCCCATGCCGGTCATCACTTCGTCGGCGACGAGAAGGATGCCGTGTTTGCGGCAGATTTCAGCGATACGAGCGGTGTAACCATCGACGGCAGGAACGGCGCCAAGAGTCGCACCGACAACCGGCTCGAAAATAAATGCGGCCACAGTGGATGAATCATTCGCGCGGAGGAATGCGTCAAGATCATCAGCGCAGGCCAGATTGCACTCCGGATAAGCCTTGTCAAAAGGGCAGTGATAACAGAAGCAGGGCGCGACGTGGCCCCACTCCGGGATCATTGGGGCGTAGGGGGCGCGGCGGCCAACGTTGCCGCTGACGGACATGGCGCCGAGCGTGCTGCCGTGATAGCTCTGCTTACGAGAAACGATGCGGAAGCGCGAAGGCTGCTTGGTTTCCAGAAAATATTGGCGGACCAGCTTGATTGCGGTTTCCGTGGCTTCGGAACCGCCTGATGTGAAATAGACGCGTCCGCCATGCTGGAAATTGCGAGGAGCGATGGCCAGAACGCGGGCGGCCAGTCTTTCAGCGGGCTCGGAATGGAATTGCGAAGTGTGGGCAAAGGCGATGCGATTGGATTGCTCGGCCATGGCGCGGCCGATTTCGGGAACGCCGTGGCCAATACTCACGACCGCAGCCTGGCCGGAGGCGTCCAGGTAGCGGCGGCCTTCGGAGTCGATGATCCAACTGCCTTCGCCGCGAACAGCGACGGGATATAGTTTGCGGAGATTGCGAGAAAATAAAGAGGAGGAATCGATAGCCGTACTCATATAGAGATTGTAGCAAACAAGCGACGAGGCAGCGTGACGGCGGCGAGGCACGCGGTGTGTGATAATGTTCGCGGGTTCGGAGGGAATTCGTTCATGAGGCATTATTGGGGACAGATGATCTGGCTGTGCGCGGGAATTCTGCTGTTGAGCACCAGTGGTGGATTTGCTCAGGTGGAAAAGGGACCGGTGCGAATTGCGGTTGATCTGCGCGATTCGCCCAGGCATGTGTTTCACGCAAAATTGAAATTTCCGGTGAAGCCCGGGCCGCTGACGCTGGTTTATCCAAAGTGGATACAAGGGGAACACGCGCCTACAGGTCCGATTGTGAATTTAACGGGCGTAAAAATGTCGTCTAGCGGAAAAGAGGTGGCGTGGCAGCGCGATGATTTGGACATGTACGCGTTGCATTTGGATGTACCGCCGGAATCGGAGACGCTGGAAGTGAGCCTGGATTATTTGTCGACCGCAGACTCCAGCGGTTCGCACGAGCGCTCTGACGCAACGGCAAAAATAGCGGTGCTGAACTGGTATTTGGTAACGCTTTATCCGCAGGGCGTAAAAACGGATGATTTGACATACGAAGCCACGTTGCAACTGCCCGCGGGATGGAAATATGGAACCGCATTGCCAGTGGCAAAGGAAACGTCAGAAGAAGTCGCGTTTGCGCCAGCGACATTGACGACGCTGATCGATTCGCCGCTGATCGCCGGCGAGTACTTCCGGAATATTGATTTAGCCCCGGGGCAAAAGCCCGAGCACACCATCCATATCGCGGCGGATGGACCGGCCGCGCTGGCCGCGAGCACGTTGGAGGTGCAACACCTGCGGCAGTTGGTGGCAGAATCGGGCGCGCTGTTCGGGGCGCGTCACTACCGGCGCTACGATTTCCTGCTGGCGTTGAGCGACAAGATGCCGCCAGACGGCGTGGAGCATCACGAATCGAGTGACAACCGCACACCAGAGACACTGTTTCTCGATCCAGACGTACGCGAAACGCAAATGGATTTACTGGCGCACGAGTTCACGCATTCCTGGAATGGAAAATATCGCAGGCCCGCGGGATTGGTGGCGCCGGACTACCAAACACCGCTGAAGGGCGATCTGTTATGGGTGTACGAAGGCCTGACGCAGTACTACGGCGTGATGCTTTCGGCGCGCTCGGGATTCTGGACGCCGCAAAGATTGCGGGAGTATCTAGCGGCGACGGCGGCATATTTGAACGACCGGCCCGGGCGGACATGGCGCAATCTGCAAGACACAGCGATCGCGGCACAAATTCTATACAGTTCGCCGACAGCGGGGTCATCGTGGCGTCGCAGCGTGGATTACTACGATGAAGGCACACTGATCTGGTTGGAAGCCGACACGATCATTCGAAAAGAAAGTAATGGAAAAAAATCGCTGGATGATTTTTGCCGCAGGTTTGAGGGAGGCGAGAGCGGCACGCCAAAAGTGGTGCCGTACACGTTTGCCGACGTGGTTGCCGCAATGAATGAGGTCACTCCCTATGACTGGAGTACGTTCTTCAAGGAACGATTGACCACTCATGGACCGGGCGCGCCATTGGGGGGCGTGGTGAACAGCGGCTGGAAGCTGGTGTTCACGGAAACGATGAACGCGCACCAGCGCTCGGAAGAAGTCGTAAGCCTGGATGTGGACGTGCAATATTCATTGGGATTTGAGGTGCACGCGACTGGCGGCGAGGAAAGCGATCGAATACTCGACGTGACACCCGGGTCGCCCGCAGACAAGGCCGGACTTGCGCCGGGAATGCATCTGCTGGCGGTGAACGGGCGACGCTGGACTCCGGAACTGCTGCGCGACGCCATCCAACGCGCAAAAAACAACAAGGAACCGATCGAACTGCTGGCCGAGAACAACGATTATTTTCAGACCTATCGTGTGGAATACCATGGCGGCGAGAAGTATCCGCACCTTGAGGCTATTACCGGGAAAACGGATGTGCTGTCGGAAATCTCGAAGATGAAGGCGGCGCCGGCGGCGGGGACGGCGGCTGCAAACTGACGAATCGCGTGTAAAAGGAACAGGAAAGAGGAACGCCCGGGGCGTGATGCAGAGCTCGAACGGACTGGTTCGCACGATCGGCCGCTGGAGCTTGACGGCCTTGATGGTGAATTCGATCATCGGGGTAAGCATTTTTCGTTTGCCGTCGTTGCTGGCGGAAAAGATTGGAGCCTACAGCCCGCTGAGTTGCCTTACGGCGGGCGCGGGAATCCTGATCATTGCCGGATGCATCGCCGAGGTTTCTTCGCGGTACGAAGAGACCGGCGGACTGTATTTGTACGCGCGCGATGCGCTGGGACGCTTCGCGGGGCTGCTGGCGGCGTGGCTGACATGGTTGACGCGAATCGCAGCGCCCGCAGCCGCGGCGAATCTGTTTTGCACCTATGCAGCACAATTCTTCCCGGTGTTGGGGACGCGGGCGGGGGAACTAGCGGTTCTGGCAGTGTTGATCGGACACCTCGCTTTCATAAACTACATTGGTGTGAAGACCGGCGAACAGGTAAGCAACGTTTTCACCGTGGTGAAAGTCGGGTTCCTGCTCTTGTTTGTAATTGCAGGATTGGTTGCATTAATTGCCCGGCCGGAGATTCGCGTACCGCTGGTGTGGCCGTCGGCTTCGGCAAGGAGCTGGTTCGACGCGATGTTGCTGCTGGTGTATGCCTATGGCGGATTTGAAGGCGCACTTTCCGTGGGCGGCGAATCGACCAATCCGAAGCGCGATACGCCGATTGCATTGTTGACGGCGCTGGGGCTGATCGCGTTGATTTATACGGCGGTGCAGATCATCACGCTGAAGACTCTGCCGGACGCGGCAGCTTCCGTAAGACCGCTTGCGGATGCCTCGCAGAGATTTCTGGGACCCGCGGGAGCAATGGCGATTGCGGCGGCGGCGCTGATCTCGGCTTACGGATATTTGAGCGCGAACCTGCTGCATGCGCCGCGCCTGACCTTCGCGCTCGCTGAAGGCGGCGACTTTCCGTCGTTTTTTGGAGCGATTCACTCGCGCTACCGAACTCCGCATGTCTCGATTGTCGTGTACGCGGTGCTGGTGTTCTCGTTTGCGGCATTGGGAACATTTCAATGGAACGCCGTGCTGTCAGCGGTGTCGCGGCTTACGGTATATGGCGCGATGGCGGTGGCGGTGCCGATTTTGCGACGGCGGCGGGATAACAAGGCGCGATTCCAACTTCCCTTCCCCTACTTGTTCGCGGGATTTGGGCTGATCTTTTCCATGGTGCTGTTGACGCAGATGCATCGGGGCGAATTCATCGTGGTGGGAACGACCTGCACGATCGCGCTGGTGAATTGGCTTTTTGTGCGCAGGTAAGACCGACCGCAATGCATATTAGGCGAGCGGCCACACAGAAGAGCAAAGCGTCTGGCATTCGCGCAGCGCTCGTGACATCATGCAGTGTTTTGGACATGGACGTGAGCCGGGCTGTCGGGGTGGAGGGGAAAATGAATCGTATGACGAGGCGCAGTGGGTTATTGCTCTTGATGCTGGGAATGGCGTTGGGTGCGAACGCGCAGGCACCCGCGAAACATCCGCTGGCCTTCGACGATCTGATCAAGCTGCATCGCATTTCCTCGCCCGAAGTGTCGCCGGACGGGAAGTGGGTGGCCTACGGCATTTCGACGCCGGATATGGAAGCCAATCGGGGAGTGAGCAACATCTGGACCGTGAGCACATCGGGCGGCGACGCGATTCAGTTGACGCAGAGTGGAAAAGATTCCGCGCCATCGTGGTCGCCAGACGGGAAAACTTTAGCGTTTTTATCGGGACGCGACGGCACTTCACAGGTTTACGTTATTTCCATGGAGGGAGGCGAGGCCAAGAAGCTGACGACGCTGTCGACCGGCGCGGATATGTTCAAGTGGTCGCCGGATGGCAAGAGCATCGCGTTTACGTCGGGAGTGTACGTCGATTGCAAAGATGATGCGTGCAACAAACAGCGCGACGAGGAAAAGGAAAAGAGCAAGGTGAAGGCGCACGTCGCAGAGCATCTACTGTACCGGCATTGGGATCACTGGTCAGAGGGCAAGCGCAGTCACCTTTTCATTCAGCCCACGGAAGGAACCTCTGCGGCGCGCGACCTGACGGCAGAAGCGGATTACGACGTGCCGCCCGACGAGCGAGGCGGCAGCGCGGACATTAACTTTTCGCCCGACAGTAAAGAGATTTGCTACACGGCAGTGACCGACAAGATGGAAGCGATCAGCACGAATGCGGATCTGTTTGTTGTGCAGGTGGCCGGTGGCGAATCGAAGCGTATCACTACAAATCAGGGCTTCGACGGGAATCCGGTGTACTCGCCAGACGGAAAATATATCGCTTACCACGCGCAGATGACCGCGGGCTACGAGGCGGACCGCTGGCAAGTGATGCTGTACAACCGCGAAGCAGGCCAGAGCGAAAGCATATCGGCGAATTTTGACCGCAGCGCCAATGACCTGGCGTGGTCACCGGACAGCAAGACGATCTACTTCCTGGCAGAGAACGAAACGCTGCAGCCAATCTACGCGATGGAACCGCGGGCCGGAGCAACGCCGAAAAAGCTGCTGGATGGATACAACTCGGCGTATTCCTTCAGCGCTGACGGAAAGATTTTGGTTGCCGAACGAACCAGCCTGACTATGCCGGCTGAGTTGTTTGTGACCGCGGCAGACGGCAGCGGGCTGAAACAGTTGACGCATGAGAATGACGCGATTCTGGCGTCCGTGGAAATGAATGCGCCGGAAGCATTCTGGTTCGAGGGCGCGGAAGGCACCAAAGTGCAAGCCATGATCATCCGGCCACCGCAATCCGTGGCGACCAAGAAGTATCCGATGCTGGTGCTACTGCATGGTGGGCCACAAACGATGTGGACAAACGCGTGGGGTTATCGCTGGAACGCGCAAGTATTCTCCGGCGCGGGCTACGTGACGCTGATGATCAACCGGCGCGGGTCCACCGGTTACGGGCAAAAGTTTACGGATCAAATCACGGCTGACTGGGGCGGACGCGCCTACGTGGACGTCATGAAGGGGATTGACGCGGCCATCGCCAAGTATCCGTTCATCGACAAAACAAAAATGGCGGCGGCGGGCGGCTCGTATGGCGGATACATGGCGGACTGGCTGGCAACGCACACAGACCGGTTTAAAGCGATCGTCAGCCACGCGGGGGTGTACGACAAGGTTTCCATGTATGCCACAGAGGAACTGTGGTTCGAGGAGCACGACTCCCAAGGCACGCCCTGGGCAGCACCGGAGAACTATAAGAAGTGGTCGCCTTCAACGTATGCGGCGGATTTGGGGAAATACAAGACGCCGACGCTGGTGGTGGCGGGAGAGAGAGACTACCGCGTGCCGTATACGCAATCGCTGGAGTTTTTCAGCGCGCTGCAACGGCAAGGCGTGCCATCGAAGTTGGTGGTGTTTCCCGACGAGGGGCATTGGGTGCTGAAGCCGCAGAACAGCCAGTTTTGGTACAAGACGTTTCTGGATTGGCTGGCGGAGTACGTGAAGTAATCAGGCTGCGGCGAGTTTTTGCAGCGTGCGGCGCAGGAAGCGAAACAGGTGATACAGCAGGTAAAGTGAAATTGCCACCAGTATGATGACGACAACCACGGCGATCCTGGGATGAGCCGTGGCGAACCACGTCAGCCACACCGCCAACATATCTTCCCCAAAACTGAGCGCCCAGTTGCTGAGCGGCTCCGGCGACATATTTGCGGCGGCGCGCGCGCTGGCCTTGGTGCCATGCGAGGTGAGGGCGATGCTGCCAGCGAGCAAGGCTGCAGCCCATCGCCACGCTTCCGGAGCGGCAGCGGTGGCGGCAAAGGCCAACAGAGCCGCCGCGGGAGGCCGAATGAAGGTGTGGACGGCCTGCCAAATGGAATCAACGTAGGGAATTTTGTCGGCGAGAAACTCCACCACATAGAGAGCCACGGCGACGCCAAGCACGATGGGGTGCGAGAGGACCTGCAACTGGGCCGGCAGGTGAATCACGCCAAAGCGTTGCAGCAGACCCAGCGTCGCGACGGTAGCATAAAGGTTCAGGCCAGATGAAAAGCCAGCACCAAGGACGAGACTGAGAGTTTGGATTGGATTCATGGCCTCGCGAACTCAACAAATCGGCAATCAGGCGGCTGAATCCAAGGTACCACGAATGAGGCTGGAAATGGATGGGGCGGCAGAATTTCAGGATGAAAGGATCCACGCTAAACAGGCCGCGGAAAAGCTCATTTTTGTCATTCGGAACGAGTCTGCGTAGTGAAGCTGCTTTCCTTGGCATTTTGCGAACAGCAGATCCTTCGCTTCGTTCGGGACGACAACTACCCAGCGTTTGAAGCAGAAGCGAGGATGCGAGGCGACCAGAAAAAAAGCGTCCCGGTCGCCAGGACCGGGACGCTGGGCAGAGAGTCGTTAGGTTACTGGTATTGACCCGGCAGCATCAGGCGCGTGAAGCCTGTGGTGTTGACGTCGCGGAACAACGGGGTGCGCGGCGGCAGCAGCGTCGGGTTCAGGAACGTGGTGTCAAAGTTGTAGCCGCGGCCTGGCGGGCTATACACCACGGTGCAGCACTTGAAAGTGCCGGTGGCCTGACGGTTGAAGTAGAGACTGACGATCGAGCCGCGATAATAGAGTTGTTCGTGCCCCAGTTCTCAATGTAGCGGAGGAAGTTGTGGACACCACCATCGGTACCGAAGTCCTGTCCGGTACCGGCGGGCTGCGGAAAGAAAGGCCCTTGCCAGCGATGATGGCCGCGCGATACCAGGAGGTGTTGCCGATGCGGAAGGTCATGCCGTAAACTGCGGCAGCATTGTTGCCAGAAAAGGAATTAGCATCGTTCCAGTTGTTGGACAGCAGGGTGACTGCATCGGCGGCAATCGAGGACGGGATGCCCGGATCGTTCCAACCACCACCTGCGGAATTGGCGTTGAAATCACCCTGAACGTAGACCGGGTTTTCGGTGGCGATGGTCAGACCGCAGGAAACGCCGGAAGGGCAAACACCGACGGGGGTGAGATTTTGACCATTCACGATTTTGACGGCACGGCGGAAAAAGAGCGGCGGATTTTCACGAGCCGCATTGGCGTTACTGGCGTAAACCATGGGCCAGATAGCGTTTGTAGCGTACCCCGGAGCAGCGCAAGTAGGGTTGGGGTTCAGAGCTTTAGCAACGCCAGCTCCAAGGAGGCCGGTGAAGGTGTTGTAGGTCGTGGTCAGCGTGAACTGATCGATGGAGCCATAAGTGAACGGCAAGCCCAGACCGTCCAGGTCCTCACCTGTATCCAGAGCATTGTTGGGGCAACCCGTTGCGGCGGCATTCGGATTGACAAAGTCGGTCCAACCATACTCACCGGTTTCAAGACCTGAGGGTGAAAGCGGGGGCCAAGTGCCTGCCCAAGTCTTGGCGGGCAGGTAGTTGCCACGGCGATCGGAAATATAAACTACGAAGTTATAAGGGGAGTTAACATTGTCTCTGGTTGACGGCCCAGAAGTTCCAATTTGTCCACCAAACCACCGAGCGAGGTTCCTGGCATCCAGTTCGATGTAATGCATAACGCCGTTCAATGTGGGATCGGATGCATACGGAGCCGCAGGAGCGGCGTCTCGAAGAGTCCCTTCACGAGAATCGAAAAGAGTATTGGGCCAGAAGTCCGAAGGAAGCAGAGCCTTCCAAGCTGCGTCGGTGTTGCCGCCGCATCTAGTCGTTGAGTTTGCGTTCGTATAAGTGGAGGGGTTATCACGGATACGCTCCAGGCGAATAACGGCATTCTGATGAGGTTCCTGGCAAATGGAATTCCAGTTCACCTGAGAAGGCAAGGCCGCTGTGGCAGGGGTCGGCGAGTACAAGGGCTGGCCAGCAGCGGCAGTTGGGGCACCATACTGGGTTGCGAGCAAGCCGGTTTGGGGATTGATGTTCTTGCCAACATAACCGAGGGCGAGAATTTCCTGTGTTACGTCTTTCCAGGTACCGCAAGGAGTGCCGTAGGCGAGTCTGGTCTTCAATCTTGATGTAGCCCTTGATGATCGGCTGATACACCCCAATGCCGCCCGGTTCGGCAGCCAATAACCATCGGCGGCACTATAGGCTGAAGCGTTGGTCGTTCCAATCTTGGCACCGGAAACCGCGAGAGGCAGTGGAGCATACCCGGCACCCTCGGCGTTCATTTTGGCGGCGAGGGCGGTGGCGCCGGGGGTCCCCCAGTTGGCGACAGGCTTAGCCAGATCCTGAAGGTTGAAGGGCTGCGTTGTGGAGTCGATGCACGGAAGGTTCATGATGTCAGCCGTGTTGTCAGAAAGGAGGATTTTCAAGCTCGCCTGGGAATAGTAGCGCTCGGCGGTAACGTTCGGATCTTCGCCTTGATAGGGACGGCGAATGATGTCGATGGACTGAGTGGCGCCGTTGCCAATGGTCACGATACCAAGATCCAAGTGTTTGGCACCGGTGGAAGAGTTGGGGACTGCTGCTGCCTTTGCCATTGATCAGATTGCCGGCGTAGTTGGTGGAGCCAAGAGAGATGCTGCCCCAATTTCCAGTTGGAGCCGAGCCAGGCATGCCAGTAAGGCTGCCTTCATTGAAGCCAAGAGCCCGGTAGTTGCTGGAACCCGGAGACGTGGTGATGTTGATGGTGCCGTTGTAGGAGCCGGTAGTAGTGGGAAAACCATTGGAAAGATTGGTGCGGATGACGTCTTTGTAGGCGTCAACCTTGTCCTCCATCGTCAGGGTCGCGCCACCAGCCAGCCAAAGGTTGCCGTTGGTGTGCATACGGCCGCCAAAATCAAACGTGGGTCCTGCGAAAAAGCTGCAGTCCATGTCGCAGAAAACACCAAACTGGAACATGGGGATGCCCACCGTCTGCGTGGTGCGGCGCAGTGTGACTTCTTTGCCTGTGACCGTCCGTGCATTCACCAACAGGGTGTACTCGGTGGCCATAGCCGTCATGCCCTGATAAGCACCGGACTTAATGGTGGCAATCGTAGCGGCGGGATTGCCGTTGCCGTCTAAAGACTGCGGGAGTTATGGTGTAACCGTTGGAGCCGTCGCCCTTCAAAAACTGGATGCCTTGCAAAATAGGGGGCGCGGCAGAGATAGCACTGATCTGGCCGATGCTCGGAGAATAGTTCTTCGAGAACAGATTGCCGAGGTTCGCGGTCATCTGTTCCATGCCCGCTTCCGCGCCGTAGAAGGCGCGGACCTGATCATTGCTGGCTCCGGAAAGCTGAATGTCCGTGTACAGCAGGACGCTAAATCCGACGAGCAAGCTGGACATCAGGAGGAGCAGCAGGATTGTGGTAATGAGAGCAATCCCCGAGTCCGAACGGACACGTTTCGATTTAACTGTAAGGTTCAAGCTCATCGACAGACTCCTCTTAGAAATATTCATTGACGTAAGCCATGCTGCGCAGGCTGACTTGGCTGGAAAGGTTTTGTCTGGTGTAAAGGGATTTGTTTCCCTCTCTGGCCAAGTTGTTCGAACGGGCACCGAGAGAGATGCCGACTGAGCGGATCTGAGCTTCGGTGTTGCCGGCAGGAACGCTGGATTGATTGACCGGGTTGTTGACGCCGTCGACAAAGTTATAGGCGAACTGCATATTTTCAAGGGTCTCGCCAACGGGGTTACCGGGGTTGAAATTCACGCGGCGAATCAGACGCACGTGAGTGGCGTCGGCAACGTTGTCCAGGTAATAGCTGATCATCCAGATTCGAGTGACGGTAGTTGGGGGCCAGCAATTGGCGGAAGTAGTACAGCCGGCGTTCCTGAGCTGCAGCACGGTACCGCTGGGGTCCGTGCGGCCATTCAGACCGAAGGCGTCGCCAGACGCAAAATTAAGAGTGTTACCGGAGGCGGAAGTGACCAATTGTAACGCATTGCCCAAGGTGTTGCTGAACATGATGAGATCGCCCGGCTGAATCTGCGCCCCAGAAGCAGTTATGTTCGCCATGTTCACGCAAACTGGATCGAAGGTCAGTGACTGGCCGTTCACAGCGATGGTTCCGGCACAGCCAGGGTTGGTGCCGACCACCGGCTGGTTGACGGGCTTAGCGTCCAATCCCGAACTGTTATCGGCGTAAAGCATGGTGATCTCGTCGGTGAAACTAGCCGGATTGGAAGGATTGCCTGCGGTCGCGTCGGGAGAAGTAATGAGCGGTCCCATGGCTTGTCCGGGCGAGATGGCGGGAAGCACGGCGTTGCATTTCGGAAAAGTGGTACCGCCAGAGAGAGAGGGCCGATTCAGAACCACACCGGTATTGCAAGTGCCCGTACCATTGCTGGTATAGGGAATAGGAATACCTGGGGTTGGAATACCTGTGCCTGCCTGGATGAGATCCTGTTGAATGTAGTTGAGGCCGGCGCGAAGATTGTCGGTCATGTCGGAGGCCAGCGAGATCTGCCTGCTGGACTGCGAAGCGTCCTTGAACGCCCTCATCGCAGCGTAGAGCAACACCATGGTTACGGACATGGCGATCATCAGCTCAACGAGTGTGAATCCGGCGAGTCTGCGTTTTGCTTTGTGGTTCATAGGATTCCTCATGCCCACCCTGAGATGTAGCTGACCAGGACGAACTGACTGGTTCTTCCCTGATAGGTGTAGTTCACGGTGATCGTCACTTGATTGAGTTTTGGCGTGCCGGCTACTGGGGTGATGGCGATGGTTCGGGTCATCCAAGGATTTAAGTTAGTGACGGCATCATCGGCCGTGCCGAGGATATTGTCGGCGCCGGGCCCCGTGACAATCACATTCGGGATGTTGCAATTGTCATCGGCGGTTCCAAGAACGCCGTCTGGACCCGCATCACAAAGCGGTCGTGGTCCGTCGACAAACACGCCACCCTGGCTAACATTGGCGATGTTGCCGAAGGTCAAGGTGCCGGAGTCGCGGGCAGTAAAAATGGTTTCCAGGGCTTCCTGGGCCTTCTGTTGGGCAATGAAAGACATCTGGTTGCTATTGGAGGCTTGAATACCCTGGGTGTAGACGGCAGCCACAGATAGGATGCCAAAAGAAAGAATGACTGTGGCAATCGTGGTCTCCAGAAGTGTGAAGCCTCGTTCAAATGTGTTAGAGCGTTTATAGTTCATCGGCGTCATCTCCTCATTCGGTCCAGGCAGTGCCGGTCCAGGTGTAGGGCCTTACGCGTCCCGTGCCCCCCATGATGGTTACCGCACGGGCGGTAAAAGGCTGATTAGGAATTCCGACGAATAACGTGCCGTTCAGAGGGTTATAAAGTGAATCGGTGAAGGCTCCCGTGGAGCGGAATTTCATGACGGCCGGCCCTCCGGTTACGCCACCAATATAGACCGCATTAGAATTGCCAAAGCCCATGGGCGTGTCGGCAATGCCCTCGAGCACAAACTGCGCTTGCTTGGGAAGGCCGACGCTCACAACAGCTTGCGGGGTGTCTCCTCCGATGGCGACGACCTGATACGTAATATGTTGGACCTGATCGGTTCCCGAAAATCCCTGGTCGATCCAGACCTGGACATCGCGGCGCTCGGTGATGGCCAGCTGCCGCGCTTGGCGAAGTGTGCTGACGACGACGTCCTGAGCGGAATCCGCTTTGTAGTTAGGCATCATGTTCGAGCTCTTGAAGATCGCGAAGCTCATCATGATCATCATGATCGCGACGACGACGACAGTTTCAAGAAGCGTGAACCCGTTCTGTTGTTTCTTGGTACGTCTCATAGGCGACTTCCTTTTGACCGCGAAAACCGTTTGCGAATAAAAGTACGGGCGCAGTCCGCGCGCTTTCTGGGCGCTTTGGGCTTGCCCTTGAGCCGGAGAAAGTGCCGAAACAGCGCTTTCGCGCCGGGTACACCCTCTCTGCCGGTATTCAGTCCTACCGCATCTGTAACGCATTCATCTGTAGCGCAACAACTGGACGAAGGGACTGGTTCGGAGCAGTGGGGAGTCACCCGTCCCTGAGTTCCAGCCGGACAGTTACCATCGTTTGGGGAGGGGAGGAGAGGAGAAAAAGCTGATTATTGTGGCGTGGGTGGCGCTAAGTGATTGCAAGCAAATGGACTAGTGCGGATTTGAGGGTGTGAAGCGGCTTCGCAGCCTTCCCTGGCGCCTTCATCGCGGAAGCCGCGTTGCTCCCAGAGTTCCAATCACCATAGTACTTTTTGCTGTTGCTGCGGCGGCACAAATGGCGAGTTCTTGCGCTTCGTTCGGCTTGGTCTAGGACTGCGTGGTTAATTTTCAATGCGACATTAGCTCAGCGGCAAGACGGCCAGCGCTCAGCGAAAGTCCAGTTCGAGTTCGTCCACGTAGCACCAGCCCCAGGTCTCGCCGGGCTCGAGCGACTTCATGATCGGATGTTTGCTGCGGTGAAAGTGTTTGGTGGCGTGTTTATTTTTCGAGGAGTCGCAACAGCCGACATGGCCGCACTCCAGACACAACCGCAGGTGTACCCAAGTGTCGCCGGTCTTCAGGCACTCCTCGCAGCCCTTGGTGCGCGGCGTGACTTGCTTAATCTCGTTCAGAGCATTCGTCCACGTAGCAACCCCGTCTCAGGAGCGACATGGGTGTTTGCTGCGGTGAAAGTGTTTGGTGGCGTGTTTATTTTTCGAGGAGTCGCAACAACCGACATGGCCGCACTCCAGGCACAACCGCAGGTGCACCCAGGTGTCACCGGTCTTCAGGCACTCTTCGCAACCCTTGGTGTGTGGTGTGACCTGCTTGATCTGGTTCAGATGCTTGCATTCTTCCATGGCTACCCCCTTTAACGCGCATGGCCTCGTTGAGCGAAGGAAATTGCGAGGACCCTTGCAAACAGAGCAAATCCGCCATTCGATGACTCTCGCGTTTGGAAAGTTACTTCCGTTCCGCCACGAAAACCATACTAAAACCACCGTAATTTGCTCAATTCCATTAAACTACACTTCCCAGGCCGGATCTTGCAGATGGAAATGACCGAACCAGCGACCAATTCCCAGCAGAATTCGATCGATTTTCGCGGCGTCTCGTTTCGCGTCGCCGGACTTTCGGGGCGCGAGATCGTCTCTGGGCGTCAACTTGACGATTCCACACGGCAAAACGGTCGTGCTGCTGGGGCGAAGCGGAAGCGGGAAAACCACTCTGCTAAAGCTCATCAATGGGATGCTGATTCCCACGGCAGGCGACGTTCTGGTTCAGCAACGCTCAACCCGGCAATGGGATCTTATTCGACTGCGGCGGACCATCGGTTACGTGATTCAGGAAGCTGGATTGTTTCCTCATTTCACCGTGGCCGAAAATGTGGGACTGGTCCCTACTCTGGAAAACTGGCCACGAGAACGTATCGACGCGCGCGTAAATGAGTTGCTGCAACTTGTTGGCATGGACCCCAAGGAGTTCGCTCACCGGCGGCCGCGCGAACTCTCCGGTGGACAGCGCCAACGTGTGGGTGTTGCACGAGCACTGGCAGCCGATCCGCCAATTCTGCTGATGGACGAGCCGTTTGGCGCTTTGGATCCGGTGACGCGTGCGGAGCTTCAGCGGGAATTCCGTTTACTTGCGTGCCGTCTTGAGAAAACGATTGTGTTCGTCACGCACGACCTGCGAGAGGCGCTGCTGCTGGCTTCGGAGATCGTCTTGCTGCAATCCGGGAAAGTGGTAGCTAGCGCGCCGCCGGAGGAGTTTCTGAAGCTGCCACATTCCGAAGTACGCTCGTTCGCTGCTTCCCTGGCGGTCAGCTCCGAGGAAACCGCATGACGGCCTGGCAATTTTTTGTCGAGCATCGTGGAGAAATTCTTTCGGCGACCGTGGATCACGTGGGACTGGTGCTGATCGCCATGGTCATCGCTATAGCGATCAGCGTGCCACTGGGAATGTTCATCGTGTATCACAAGGGATTGCAAAGGATTGCGCTTGGTATCGCGAGCATTTTGCAGACGATTCCAAGCCTGGCCTTGTTTGGATTTCTGATTCCCATTCCGTTCATTGGAGGCATCGGAAAGCGCACCGCGATTGTCGCGCTGGTTCTCTATGCGCTGCTGCCCATTCTGCGGAATACCTACGTTGGACTGACGACGATTGACCCGGCAATTCTTGAATCGGCCGAAGCCATGGGCATGACCCGTCGGCAAATCATGCTGCGGGTGCGTTTTCCGTTAGCCCTTTCGGTGATACTGGCCGGCATTCGCACGGCCACGATTCTGACCATCGGCGTCGCCACGATTGCGGCCGCGATTGGCGCGGGAGGGCTTGGCTCGTTCATCTTTCGCGGTGTCGCTCTGGTGAATGATGCACTGCTGCTGGCGGGCGCGATTCCCGCGGCGCTGCTCGCCATTCTTGCCGATTTTCTTTTGGGGCGACTGGAACGCCGGTTGAAGGTAACGTGACATGCGTCGTCCGATGCAATGGGTCAATTGCTGGTGGGTGCTGCTACTGAGCGCCGTGAGTGTGCTCTGCTCTTGCCACAGGGCGGCGGAACAAAAGATCACGATCGGCTCCAAGTTTTTTACGGAACAAGTGATTCTGGCTGAGCTTCTGGCGCAACACATTGAAGCGAGCACCGGGATTCCCGTTGAACGAAAAACCAACCTCGGCGGCACGCTGCTGGTTCACAAGGCTCTGCTGGCTGGTGAGCTGGACCTGTACGTCGAATACACCGGAACCGCGCTCACTGCCGTGCTGAACGAGGCGCCCTCCGGTGATTCGTCCGCTGTATACGCGCGTGTCAAGGCGCTGTACGCCGATCGATTTCATGCTGAAGTTACCGAACCGCTGGGATTTGAGAATACCTTCGCTATGGTGATACGCGGCGATGATGCTCAACGACTGCATCTGCGTACCATGTCGGATCTGGTGCCCATCGCTCCGAAATGGCGCGCCGGCGTTGGTTACGAGTTCCTGGAGAGGCCCGATGGCTTCCGGGGCTGGTCAGAGAGTTACGGACTGCACTTCGCGGACGAGCCGCGCGTGATGGACTTGGGCTTGATTTACCGTGCGCTTGTCGATCACCAGGTTGACATCGTGGCCGGAAATTCCACGGATGGGCTTATCGACTCGCTGGGACTCGTCGCGCTGCAAGACGACAAGCACTACTTCCCTCCCTACGACGCGGTGCCAATCGTGCGCCAATCGACGCTTGCCCAATTTCCGCAACTTCGCGGCGCGCTGGCGGAGCTCGCTGGCAAAATTTCAGAGTCGGACATTCGCCGGTTAAACTATGCCGTCGAAGGCCAGCTCCAGGACCCCGCCGCAGTCGTGCGTCAGTTCCGCGCCGCCCATGGGCTGTAAAAGAGGGTAAGCAGGAGGCAGCGCGGACGGGGACCCGGCGCATCAGACAGGGAGACGGACTGTCCAGGTGGCCGGTGCTGGTCTGGGATCATTCACGGAATAGCTTGGTGCATTCACTTGCTCGGCATGTACAATTCTGAACAGTTTTGTCGGGCCCAACACGTTTCAATGTAAATAGGTATAAACCCATCGCGACGATGTGGCAGCCACTCTCGAGGCTGCGCGAGTAGAGGTTTATCCTCAAGAGAAAGGCAGTGCCAGATGTTTCGCTCCAAACACCTAGCCCTACCGCTCTACGTAATTCTCCTGCTGTTGCCCCAAGAAATTGTCAGCGAGGAATTGCCAGCTAGCCCAGCCAGGCTGGTGATGGGAAGCGGCACTCCGGTACAACTCCAACTGGCGGAAACGATCTCCTCTGCCCATGCGCGCAAAGGCGATCATTTGCAGTTCGTAGTAGTGAAAGATGTCGAGGTGGACGGGTTCACAGTGATTCGCGCGGGGGCGCCCGCCGAGGGTTCGGTGGTCGCCGTGAAGGGTAAGCGTCCTCTCGGAATGGGCGGCGATGTAATCCTGAAACTGGATTCGGTTGAGCTGACTTCCGGCGAGCGGATCGAGTTAGCGGCGAACAAAGAATTCAAGGGACGGTCTCACACCATCCGCATGGTTATGGGGATTGCCGTTACCGCCGCGTTTTACTTGCCGGCAGCCCCGGCATTCTTGCTAACGCGCGGCCGCGATAGCACGGTGTTAAAAGGCACGGAAGTGACCGCGTACACCAAGAGTCCTTCGTCAATGTCGGTAGCGGATTTGCCGCCGGCCGGGGAAGATACCTCCGCGCTGAACGAGATGATGGCTCTGCTGCCTCCGCGAGCGCTAAATGGAGAAGGCCGCGAAGGCGATATGCTGAATTTGCTGTTCGTGGCGCACGAGGACGAGTTGCAGGCGACTTTTGCGCGCGCCGGTTGGCTACGAGTCGAAAAATCCAATCCACAAATTGTCTGGCACCTGCTGTGCCAGCGAAAGCATTACACAAAGCTGCCGATGACGAAGTTGTACGTGTTTGGCAGATCGCAGGATTATTCCTATTCGTTGCCGGACCCGAGATTTATCGTGGCGCAGCGGCATCATCTACGCATTTGGAAAACGGATCGGCAGGTGAATGGTGTTCCGCTGTGGGTGGCGGCTGCGACGCACGACATTTCGATTGAATTTGTGAAGCGCAGATTCCGGCTGTTTCACCGAATTGACCCAAATGTGGATGCGGAACGCGAGTTCATCGCCGGAAACCTGGCGGAGACGCGCCAACTGGCACGCGAAGAGTATGTCGCCAACGCAACGCCGGTGTTCAGCGCTCAAACGGAGAACGGACAGCCGTATTACTCCGACAGCAGAATGCTGTTGCTGGAGTTGAATGGCGAAGCGGCTCCGCCGGCCGCAGGAACCCAAGTCGCCGCGAAGATGCCCGTGAAAGAAACGGGCGCCGCGAAAGCCGACACCGCACCGGAAAAATAGACACTCCCGAGAGACGCGAAGCATCGAAATTCCAGTCTCGGCTACAATGCTGTGCGGAGGAAACATGTCCACATCCCGCAGGCAATTCCTGACCGAGACTTCGTTGGGACTGATCGGCACCGCCGCTGCCGCAAAGCTTCCGGCCAAACCGCAAGACCCCACAAAGATGCCTCCCGGCGCGCCGTCGGCATTCGGCGCGGGTCCTGGTGTTGGTCCCGAGGTAAGCACCAAAACATTTGCCGAAGCGGAAAAGTTGGTTCAAGTGGAACTGACCCCCGCCGACCGGCAACTGGCTGCGGACAGTTGGCGGCAAACGATGGCGGCGCTGTACGAGCGGCGAAGCGGGCCGCGAAAGCTGGCGCTGGAGCCAACGCTTGCGCCTTATTCACATGTCAACTCTGTGCTGCCGGGCGAGAAAGCGGGGCCGACGCATGATCGATTTGTTCGCAGCGCCGCCGATCCTGACCCGATGCCCGCGAACGATGCCGACATCGCATTCGCTAGTGTGACGCAACTGTCTCGTTGGATTCAGTCGCGCAAGCTCACGTCAACGCGCTTGACGGAGATTTATCTTCGCCGCATCGAGAAGTACGATCCCAAACTGCACTGCGTGATTACCTTGACGCGCGAACACGCGCTTGCGCAGGCCAAGCAGGCGGACGCGGAAATCGCCGCGGGAAAGTATCGCGGGGCGCTGCATGGAATACCCTGGGGCGGAAAAGACCTGCTCGATACGGTGGGAATTCCTACGACGTATGGAGCCGAGCCCTATCGCCATCGCGTTCCGGAGCAGGACGCGGCCGTGGTGAAGCGGCTAAACGACGCGGGCGCGGTACTGATTGCCAAGCTGAGTCTGGGCGCGCTGGCGCTGAACGATATCTGGTTTGGCGGACAGACGATGAACCCGTGGCTGCTGGAAGAAGGCTCGTCGGGCTCGAGCGCCGGGCCGGGTGCAGCGACCGCGGCGGGACTGGTGGCTTTCGCGATCGGCAGCGAAACGGGAGGCAGCATCGTCAGCCCGAGCATGCGCTGCGGGGTGACCGGATTGCGGCCGACGTATGGCCGAGTGCCGCGCACGGGCGCAATGACGCTTTGCTGGTCACTGGATAAGCTTGGGCCGATGACGCGCAGCGTGGAAGATGCAATGCTCGTGCTGCAGGCGATTTCCGGCCCGGACCCGGGCGATGTGGCCAGCGTGCCGTGCAAGCTGGATTTCGATGCCGCGGCGCCAGTGAAAGGCCTGCGCGTTGGTTACTTCCCTGCCTGGATGAAGCAGAATCCCGCGACAGATGTCGACCGCGCTGCGCTGGCGACTCTGCCGAAGTTAGGAATGGTTCCCGTTGAAGTGTCACTTCCTGACTGGCCGTACGGCACACTGAATTTGATTTTATTCGCGGAGGGCGCCGCTTCGTTCGAGGAACTGACGCTGGGACATGACATCGATCAACTGAAAATGCAGACGCTGGATTCGTGGCCGAGTCTTTTCCGGCAGGCGCGATTTCTGTCGGCGGTGGATTTTGTGCAGACCGATCGTTTTCGCCGCAAAGTGGCGGAACAAATGGCGGAGCTGTTTACGAAAGTTGATTTGCTGCTGGTTCCCTCTTTGCGGGACGAAATCCTGACCATCACCAACAATACAGGGCATCCCTCGCTGACGCTGCGCGCGGGATTCGTGGAAGTTGACCAGGCGCGCAGCGATTGGGCACCCGATCCGCGGCATCCGCTGCCGAAATTTTCGCCGCCACGGCGAGTGCCGCATGGGGTAACGCTGATTGGGCGGTTGTTCGACGAAGGCACAGTGGCGGAGGCTGGATTGGCACTGGAACGCGCGTTTGCTGTGGCCTCGCAGCGACCGCCGGGGTTTTGAACTTGCTGCTGGCGATCGCTTCAGCTAGCGGGAGCGGGGTGAAAAGCGGTGGCGAGCCACCGCACTGCAAAAGAAAAAGCCCGCCTCGGAATTCCGTGGCGGGCCGAAGGATGTTGCATTGTGAAGGCGTTCTAGCTTTTGGCTTCGACGGCTTCCTCTACTTTGCTCTTCTCTTTCTTTTCCTTTTTCTTGAATTCGTAGGTGACGAGTTCAAGAATGGCGACCTTCGCACCATCGCCGACACGGATGCCCGCGGGAATAATCCGCGTGTAACCGCCCGCACGATCGGCAAATTTCGGCGCGATTTCGCTGAAGAGCTTCTTGGTGACGGCGGGCGTCATGATGTAGCTGGCTGCCTGGCGCCGCGCCTGCAGAGTATCTTTCTTGCCGAGGGTGATCATCTTTTCCGCCACGGGACGGGTTGCCTTGGCGCGCGTGAGCGTAGTGGTGATCCGTCCGTGCTCGAAGAGGTTGGTGACGAGGTTGCGCAACGTCGCGCGGCGGTGCCACGGGTTGCGTCCGAGTTTTGAGCCTGACTTCAGATGTCGCATCGTTTATCCCTTTAAAAAGTTCTCAGTGGTAAGTTGTAAGTTCTATAGTCCGACGGACTCGTCGGAGCTCGTCATGGAAGTCTGGCTGGGGAGCGGCGGCCAGATGATCCGGCCGTGCTCATCGAACTTCATGCCCAGGCTGAGGCCCATCTTCACCAGTATATCTTTGATTTCGTTGAGCGACTTGCGGCCGAAGTTTTTGGTCTTCAGCATTTCGTTTTCGCTCTTCTGCACGAGTTCGCGGATGGACTGAATGTTGGCGTTCTTCAGACAATTGTAGCTGCGCACGGAGAGTTCGAGCTCTTCGACGGAACGGTCCAGGTGCTCGAGGCGCGGATCGTGAACGATGTCCTGAGGCAGCTCGACATTGTCCACCGGTTCTTCGAAGTTGATGAAGATGGTCATGTGATCCTTCACCAGCTTCGCGGCATAGCCAATCGCGTCCTGCGGCGTTAGCGCGCCGTTGGTCCACACTTCCAGCATCAGCTTTTCGTAGTCGGTCATCTGGCCAAGGCGAGCCGATTCCACCGAGTAGTTCACCTTGCGAACAGGCGAGTGCACGCTGTCCACCGGAATGTATCCGATGGGCAGGTCTTCATCGTAGTTGCGGTCGGCGGCCACATAGCCGCGGCCGTTCTTCACGCGCATCTCGATCTGCAGCTTGCCGCCTTCACTGACGGTGGCGATGTACACGCTCTTGTCGAGGACCGCGAAATCCGCGTCTTCCTCGATCTGGGCGCTGGTGACCACGCCGGGCTGCTCGACGTTCAGGTAGATGGTCTTCGGCAGGTCGTTGTTCAGCTTGATGGGCACCTGCTTCAGGTTCAGGATGATGTCCGTGGCATCCTCAACCACTCCGGGAATCGAAGAGAATTCGTGTAACACACCTTCGATTTTTACCGCGGTGATTGCCGCACCCTCAATGGAGCTCAGCAGCGCGCGCCGCAGTGCATTCCCAACCGTTGTGCCCCAGCCGCGCTCGAATGGCTGCGCGGAAAACCGCCCGTACTGCTCGGTGAGCGATTCCGGCTCAGATGCGAGACGCTTCGGTTTTTGAAATCCCTTCCACATCGTGTTCCTTCCTTCTGCGGTTGGCTCTAACCAACCGCCAAAACCTCTGCAAAGTTCTAAGTTGTAAGTACTAAGTTTTAAGTAAGACCAGACTTCAGACTTAAAACCTAGAACTACTTCGAGTACAACTCGACGATGAGCTGCTCGTTGATTGGCGGTGTCTGTACGTCTTCGCGCTTTGGCAGGGCCACAACCTTGGCCTTGAACTGCTCGCGCTCCTGCTCCAGCCACGGCACGGCGCTCTGGCTTTGCGCCACGTTGCGCGCTTCCAGGACCATGGCGTTCTGGTGCATTTTTTCCTTGATGGCGATTTCTTCGCCCACGTTCACCTGGTAGGACGGGATGTTCACTTTCTTCCCGTTGATGCGCACGTGACCGTGGAGCACCAGTTGGCGCGCTTGGGAACGGGAGGACGCCAAGCCTGCGCGCCACACCGCGTTATCCAAACGCCGCTCCAGCATGATGATCAGGTTTTCACCCGTTGGCCCCTTGGCGCGTTCCGCCTTCTCGAAATAATTGCGGAACTGACGCTCAAGCAGACCGTAGGTGCGCTTGGTCTTCTGTTTCTCGCGCAGCTGCAGGCCGTAGCCGGCAACTTTGGCGCGCCGCGACTGCCCGTGCTGTCCCGGTACGAAGTTACGCTTCTCAATCGCGCACTTGTCCGTGAAGCACCGCAGGCCTTTTAGAAATAGTTTCTGCCCTTCCCGGCGGCACAGGCGGCAGACTGCATCTCGATGTCTTGCCAACTTCTATTCTCCCTTCAGCAAACTGTTCGAAATCTTTTTTCAAAAACCTTTTTCAAACCCACAGGCTAAAGCCTGTGCTACTGGCGCTCAGACGCGGCGGCGCTTTGGCGGACGGCAACCGTTGTGCGGCATGGGCGTGACGTCGCGGATAGCCACAATGTGCAATCCGGCGGCGGCAAGAGCGCGAACGGCGGACTCGCGTCCGGAGCCCGGGCCCTTCACCTTTACCTCGACGCTCTTCATCCCGAACTGGTCGCGAGCGGTGCCGGCGGCAGACAACGAAGCCTGCTGCGCGGCGTAAGGCGTGCCCTTGCGCGAACCCTTGAAGCCGATTGCGCCGGCCGAAGACCAGCAAAGCGTGCGGCCGTCCGGATCGGTGATGCTGATCTGCGTGTTGTTGAACGACGCAGCCACATACACGATGCCGTGGGGCACAATGCGGCGCTCTTTCTTCTTCTTAAATTCCTTTTTGCGTTTACCCGCAGCCGCTGCCGGCTTCGCTGGTACTGCCGATGCGTCGGGTGCTGCGTTCTGCTCTTTAGCCACGTTTCACTCCAGACTCTTCTTTACTTATCACTTAGAACTGAAAACCTAAAACTGATTCTTAGCCCTTCTTGCCCTTGATCTGCTTCTTGCCGGCAACGGCGCCACGGCGCGGACCCTTCCGCGTGCGCGCATTGGTGTGCGTGCGCTGCCCGCGAACCGGAAGATTGCGGCGGTGACGGATGCCGCGATACGCCTGGACTTCGATCAGGCGGCGGATATTCATCTGGATCTCCTTACGGAGATCGCCTTCCACGCGGCCTTCCTGCTCGATGACGTTGCGGATACGGTTGACTTCGTCCTCGGTCAAGTCGCGAATCTTTTTCGTGAAATCGACATTGGCCTTTTCGGCAATGCTCTTCGCGCGCACCTGTCCGATACCATAGATCGAGGTCAAGCCGACCCAGAGGCGCTTTTGCGGCGGAAGATCAACACCTGCGATACGTGCCATGTTTATGTGTTCCTTTCAAAAACTTTCGCGTGCTTTGACTGCCCTATCCCTGCCGCTGCTTGTGCTTCGGGTTGGTGCAAATCACCCGAACCACACCGCGGCGATGGATCACCTTGCACTTGTCACAAATCTTTTTAACGCTAGCCCGAACTTTCATACCGCTTGCTCCTATTCGGCCACCTGAACGTGGCCACTACAAAACCCTTGTCGCCAAAACCAGCCGCTACTTATAGCGGTAAACGATCCGTCCGCGGGTCAAGTCGTAGGGCGAAAGCTCCACCGCGACCTTGTCTCCCGCAAGAATGCGGATGAAATTCTTTCTCATCTTGCCGGAGACATGCGCCAGAACCTGGTGCTTGTTCTCCAGCTCCACGCGAAACATCGCGTTGGGCAACGGTTCAATGACCGTGGCCATTACTTCGATTGCGTCCTCTTTCGGATTACCAGAGTCGCCTTTTTTCTTGTCTTCAAACGGCTGCTTCGGCATATTCTCCCGTTGTTGTAAGTCGTAAGTTCTAAGTAATCAGTTTTAAGTAAGGCCGCTTCGACTTAATACTTAAAACCTATAACTTAAGACTTTCTCCTCACCAGCTCGGCCCGGTCATACTCTTCGGCCGGGTCAAAATCCACGGCCCGTTCGCGGTTACCGCGATGGTGTGCTCGAAATGCGCCGACGGACTGCCATCGGCCGTTTCCGCCACCCACTCGCCGCGCATCTGCACTTCTGGCCGGCCGGCGTTCACCATCGGTTCGACGGCGATCACCATGCCTTCCTGCAAACGCGGTCCACGTCCCGGCTCACCATAATTCGGCAGGTTCGGCTCGTCATGCATCTTGGTACCGATGCCGTGTCCCACAAATTCCCGCACTACCGAATAGCCGTGCAACTCCACCCAACTTTGCACCGCGTGGCCGACATCGCCGAGGCGGTTGCCCGGGCGCATCTTGTCGATCGCGCGATCCAGCGATTCGCGAGTCACATCGAGGAGCTTCTGCAGCTCGGGAGCGATGTGTCCCACGGGCACGGTAACCGCCGAATCTCCGAAGTAGCCTTCGACCTCCATGCCAAAGTCGATGGATACGATGTCGCCCTCGCGCAACTTGCGTTTGGGCGACGGAATCCCGTGTACGATCTCGCTGTTCACCGAAGTGCACAGCACGCAGGGATACCCGCGATAACCCTTGAACGCCGCCTTACCCGGGCCTTTGGCGATGATTTCCTCGGCTTGCTGTTCGAGGTCCATCGTGGTCATACCCGGTTTGACTGCATCACGAAGCGCGTTCAGAACTTCGTGAACTACCTGGCCCGCGCGGTACATCTTTTCCAGTTCCGCGGCGCTGCGTAATTGAATGGCCATCTCGTTACCGCACTCCGCGAATAATGCCCGACAAAGCCTGGAGGATGTCCGCTTGCACTTCCTCAACGCTCTTGCGCGCATCGACATCGTGAAGCAAGCCCAGCCGCCGGTAGTACATCACCAGGGGCGCCGTCTGTTTCTCGTACGCCTGCAACCTTGGCTTTACTACTTCTTCGCGATCGTCAGGCCGCTGGAACAACTCGCCGCCATCGATATCGCAAATTCCTTCAACCTTCGGCGGCCGATCGAAAATATTGTAAATCTCGCCGCACTTCTTGCAGATCCTTCGCCCGGTCATCCTTCGCATGAGCACCGAGTGACCGATGATCATGTGAATCACGAACGGCTGATGCAGACCATTCTGCTTCAGCAATTCACCCAGATACTTCGCCTGAGTGACGGTTCGAGGAAAGCCGTCGAACACAAAACCGTGAAAACAATCGGGCCGCTCGATGCGCTCCGCGATCATCTTCAAAACCACCGAGTCCGGCACCAGCTCGCCGCGTTCCATCAGCGGTTTGGCCTTCAGTCCCAGCGGCGTTCCCTTGGCGACGTGTTCGCGAAGCATGTCGCCGGTCGAAAGATGCGGAATGCCGAACTTTCTGGCCAGCTCTTTCGCCTGGGTGCCTTTCCCGGAGCCCGGAGGCCCGAGAAAAATTACCGCGCGGTCGAGTTTTTCGACAGGACGCTCTTGCAGCGCCACGATGTCGTCTCCCTAGCGGCGGCCGCGTAAACGGCCCTTCCGCGCAAAGCCCTCGTAGTTGCGCATGACGAGTTGTGCCTCCAACTGCTGCACGGTATCCATCGCCACGCCGACCACGATCAAGAGAGAAGTACCGCCAAAGTAAAACTGCACGCCAAGTCCGTTCAAAATCCACTGCGGCCAACGGTCAAACCAGTTGCCACCGAGCCACGCGGGCAAGTGATTCAAGTGAATACCAGCGATCATCCATTCCGGAAGCAAGCAAACCAGCGCGAGGTAAACGGCGCCGATAAACGTCAAGCGTTTCAGGATCATGCTGACGTATTCCGAGGTGCTGCGGCCGGGACGAATCCCTGGAATGAATCCGCCGTTCTTGCGCATGTTGTCGGCGAGTTCCGTAGGATTAAACACGATGCCGACATAGAAAAAGGCAAACAGGATGATCAGCGAAACGTAGATGACCGTGTACAGTGGCTCGCCCCACTTCAGCGTTTCCGCGATGTTCTTGATGAATGGCCAGCGACTGCCCAGCATCAACGCGGCGGTTGCGGGAAACGCCAGCAGCGAACTTGCGAAAATCGGCGGAATCACGCCGCCGGAATTCACGCGCAAAGGAAGGTAAGTGGACTGACCGCCCATCATGCGGCGACCGACCACGCGCTTGGCGTACTGCACCGGAATACGTCGCTGCGCGCCTTCGACAAACACGATGAAAGCCACGACGGCGATCATCAGCATAATCAGAAGAATGATGGCCAGCGGGGTAAACGCCCCCCATGCCTGCGTCTTGGCCTTTTCATAGAGGTCGAAGATGCCGCGAGGCAAGCCCACTACGATGCCAACGAAAATGATAAGCGACATGCCATTGCCAATGCCGCGGTCGCTGATCTGCTCGCCCAGCCACATGATGAAGGCGGAGCCGGTGGTCAACGTGAGAATGGTCATCAGCACAAAGGCTGGACCCGGGTGGTATACGAGCGACTGGCCAGCCAGGGACTGCGACTGCAAAGCCGTGGCGATGGTGGTGGACTGCACGACGCTCAGCACAATCGTCAAGTAGCGCGTGTATTGCGTGATCTTGCGGCGGCCGAGTTCGCCTTCTTTTTGCAGGCGCTCCAGGTACGGAAACACCACGGTCATCAACTGCAGGATGATCGACGAGGTGATGTACGGCATGATGCCGAGCGCGAAAATCGTCATGCGGCGGGCATTGCCTCCGCTGAACAGATCGAAGATGCCCAGCATAGACCCGGCAGCCTGCTTGAATAATTCCGTCAACACACCCGTGTTGATGCCAGGCGTGGGGATGTGCGCGCCGAGTCGATAGACCGCGAGGAGACCCAGCGTAAAGAACAGCCGGTTCCTCAGATCTTCGATCCGGAAGAGATTCGCGAATGCGTTTAAGAATCGGTTCATGCGGATTCCTCGGGTAACCCGATTACGCTACCACCTCAAATGTGCCGCCAGCCTTGGTGATCTTCTCCTTAGCGGTGGCGCTGAATGCATGAGCGTGAATGGTGAGCTTGGTCTTCAACTCGCCATCGCCCAAAACCTTAATGGGATCCGTGGCGCGGCGGATGAAGCCGTGGGCGCGCAACAGTTCCGGCGTAACCGTTTCACCCGCGGGGAACACGTTCAGTTCCTCCAGGTTCACCACCGAATACCCAACTCCAAACGGATTGTGGAAGCCGCGCTTCGGAATGCGGCGATGCAGCGGCATCTGTCCGCCTTCAAACCCACGGCGCCGCGAATATCCCCGGCGGGACTTCTGTCCCTTGTTACCGCTTCCCGCGGTCTTGCCAAGCTTGGAGCCCATACCGCGGCCCACGCGCACTTTGCGTTTGCGCGAACCCTTGGGAGGGTGAAGCACCGAGAGAGAAACGGTGTTGTGTTCTTTCTTGCCTTTGTCAGCCATAAGTTATTTCACCACTTCCACGAGATGGCGCACTTTATGGATCATGCCGCGAATTGCCGGCGTATCCTCGCGCTCAACCACCTGATGCAATCTGCGCAGCCCCAGGCCGCGAATCGTCGCACGCATGTCATCGGTGCAACTGATGAAGCTCACTACCCATTTCACTTTTACGGTTCCGGCGCTCTTCGCGCTTTTCTTTTCGCCTGCCATGAATTATTCCCCTGCCGCCTTTTCTACTTTGTCCGCTTTTGGCGGGCGGCCACTGATTTCTTCCAAGGTCTTGGAGCGTGTTTCCGCAACCTGGTTGGCGTCCTTCAAACTTAATAGCGCCGCGAATGTGGCCTTGACCACGTTGTGCGGGTTCGAAGTGCCGAGCGACTTGGTCAGCACGTTCGCGATGCCCGCCACCTGCATCACCTTGCGCACGGGGCCGCCGGCGATAACGCCAGTGCCTTCCGACGCGGGCTTCAGCAGAACCTGCGCCGAGCCGTAGCGCCCGGTAACCTGGTGGGGAATGCTGGTGCCCTTCAGGTTGAGCTTGATGAGGTTCTTCTTGGCCTGCTCAATGCCCTTTTTGATGGCCATGGGAACTTCGCGGGCTTTGCCCATGCCGAAACCCGCGTGGCCGTGGTTATCGCCCACCACAACGAGCGCGGAAAAGCTCAGGTTTTTGCCGCCCTTGACGACCTTGGTGACGCGATTGATTGCGATCACGTCATCCTTCAAATCGGAAGGATTGACTTCCAGGAGCCGCCGTACCGCCAGACTATCGCGCAAAATTTGCTTCGACATTTAGAACTGTAACCCCGCTTCCCGCGCCGCATCTGCGAGCGCCTTGACGCGGCCGTGATACTTATAACCGCCGCGGTCGAACACCACTTTGCTGACTCCCGCTGCCTTGGCGCGCTCGGCAATGATCTTGCCGATGTTCTTGGCAGCCGCGATGTTGCCACCGCCCTTCAAGCCCTTTTTGGTTTCCTTGTCGACCGAACTGGCGGAGCACAGCGTGCGGCCGCCACGATCGTCGATGACCTGCACGTAGATGTGGCCCACCGAGCGATACACACACAAACGAGGGCGCTCCGGGGTGCCGGTGACTCTTGTGCGCACGCGAGCGTGAACCCGCTGGCGATGCGCATCCTTTGATAACTTGCGAACTCGTGCCGATGCCACTGTCGTATCTCCCTTACAGTTGTAAGTTCCACTTTCCTTGTTGATAACTTAAAACTGACAACTGAAAACTTTTTACGCCGCTCCAGCCTTCGCTCCAGCCTTGCCAGCCTTCTTCTTCAAACGCTCGCCGGTAATACGCACGCCCTTCTGCTTGTACGGGTCGGGCGGACGCAGTGAACGAAGGTCCGCCGCCACCTGGCCGACTTGCGCTTTATCCGCGCCGGTGACCACGATGTGCGTCTGCTTGTCGACGGAAATCTGAATTCCCTCGGGAATCGAAAATTCTACGGGGTGAGACTTGCCAAGCGCGAACGCCACAGACTTTCCTTTTACTTCCGCGCGGTAGCCGACGCCGACGATGTCCAACTCTTTCTTGAAGCCGTGTGTGACGCCTTCGACAGCGTTGGCCAACAGCGCGCGCGCCAATCCGTGGAGAGCGCGATGCTCTTCACTGGTACGCACGGCTGTCAGCACGCCGTCTTTCTGCTCCAGCTTAATTACGCTGGGCACCAGCACATGCAGCTTGCCCTTCGGGCCTTGCACTTCGACCTTGCCGTCGGTGCTGTTGATCTTCACGCCGGCAGGCACTGGAATCGGTTTGCGACCAATACGTGACATCTTCTCTATCCTCGTCTCTCGAACTCGTTCACTGGCGTCTTAACGAACGCCACTACCAAACTTCGCAAAGAATTTCTCCGCCCACGTTGGCCTTGCGCGCGGAACGGCCGGTCATTAAACCTCTCGGCGTGGTCAGGATGCTGATGCCCAGGCCGCCCACCACCGGTTTGATGTCCGTGGAACCGAGATAGCGGCGCTGCCCAGGCTTGGAAATGCGCTTCATCCCGGTAATCACGCTGCGGCGATCCGGCGTGTACTTCAGGAAGACGCGGAGGGTTTTGCGCGTTTTATTTTCGTCGACCATTTTGTAGGTCGAGATGTAGCCCTCTTCCTTCAGGATGCGGGCGATCTCGGTCTTCAACTTCGACACGGGAACGTCCACCCGCTGGTGCTTCGCGGCAGTCGCGTTGCGAATGCGCGTCAAGAAATCTGCGATGGGATCCGTCTGCATAACTCTCCTACCAACTCGCTTTCGTCACTCCAGGGATTTCGCCCTTGAGCGCCATGCCGCGGAAACAGATACGGCACATCTGGAACTTGCGAATGTATCCACGGGCGCGGCCGCAGCAACGGCAGCGATTGCGCACACGGACTTTAAACTTGGGCTTCTTCAGCGTCTTGGCGATTTTTGCGGTGCGTGCCATTTATTGTGCTGCTCCTTTTTCGCGCAACGGGAAACCGAGACCCTTCAGCAGTTCGCGGCCTTCCTCGTCGTTCCGCGCCGTGGTGGTCAAAGTGATATTCATGCCCTTGATCTTGTCCACACGCGTGTAGTCAATTTCCGGAAACACCAACTGATCCTTCAAGCCGAGCGTGTAGTTGCCGCGGCCGTCGAAAGCGTTGGAGGGCAACCCGCGAAAGTCGCGCACGCGAGGCAGCACCACGTTGCACAAGCGGTCGAGGAATTCGTACATTTTCTCCCCGCGCAACGTTACGGCGCAGCCGATTGGCATGCCCTTGCGAATCTTGAAATTCGCGATGGACTTCTTGGCCTTGGTGATCACCGGCCGCTGCCCGGTAATCTGGCCGAGCTCCACGGCGGCGGTATCAAGCAACTTGGCGTTCTGGCTGGCTTCGCCGAGACCAATGTTCAAAGTGATCTTGGAAAGCTTCGGCACGGCCATGATGTTCTTCCAGCCAAAGCGCTTCATCAGCGCCGGTACCGTTTCCTTGCTGTATTTTTCGTGCATCCGACTCTTCATTCCCGTTGTCCTTCCGAAACTTTACTTATCCAGCGTGTTGCCGCAGCGCTTGCAGGAGCGCACTTTGCTGCCGTCCGGCAGAATCTGCTTGCCGATGCGCGTGTGCTTGCCGCAACTGGCGCAGACGACCTGCACCTTCGAAGCGTTGATCGCGGCTTCGCGTTCCACGATTCCGCCCTTGATGTTCTTGGCCGGGTTCGGCCGGGTATGGCGCTTGATGAGGTTCGCGTGTTCCACGATCACCGTGTTCTTCCGCGGATTGACGGACAGCACACGCCCGTTTTTTCCCGCGTCGCGCCCGCTGAGGATGCGCACGTTGTCGCCCTTGCGAATGCTGATGACGTACCGCTTTACTTCCCTAGTGCGTGCCATTGCTTACCAAACCTCCGGAGCCAGCGAAACGATTTTGGTGAACTTCTTTTCGCGGAGCTCTCTTGCCACCGGGCCAAAAACGCGAGTCCCGACAGGCTCGCCGGCATCGTCGATCAGCACGGCGGCATTATCATCAAAGCGGATGTAGGTGCCGTCTCTGCGCCGCTGTTCCTTGCGCATACGCACAATCACGCACTTCACAACCTTGCCTTCTTTGATCTGGCTTTCCGGCGTCGCTTCTTTCACCGACGCGGTGACAATGTCGCCCAATCCCGCTTTCAAGCCCGCATCGCCACCGATGGGGAGAATGCACATCAGCTTTCGTGCTCCGGAATTGTCGGCAACCGTCAGCCAGGTTCGCATCTGAATCATGATTCGGCTCCCCTGTCCTTACTTCTTGGCCGACGCAGACGGCGTCAGCACTTCTTTCAAGCGCCAGCGCTTCAGTCGCGAAAGCGGCCGCGAAGACACGATGCGTACGGTGTCGCCGAGCTTGGCTTCGCGCTTTTCGTCGTGCGCGTAAAATTTCTTCGAAATCTTCAGTACGCGGCGGTACTTCGGGTGCTGCACCAGCCGCTGTACTTCCACCACAATGGTCTTTTCCATTTTCGCGCTGGTGACCTTGCCGGTCAGCACGGTGCGATTGCCGCGGCTGCTGTTCACCGCCGGTTGTGTTTCCGTTGTCATTACGCCTTACCTGCCTTCGCCGGTACTGCTCCGCCGGCCAATTCCTGAGCGCGCAACAAAGTCTTCACTCGCGCCAGATCCTTTTTCGCTTCACGGAGGCGCTTCACCGCTTCCGCTTGACCGGTGCTGAGCTGGAAACGTAGCCGGAAAATCTGTTCGGTCAAGTCCTTCTCGCGCGCCGCCAGTTCGGTTGCGCCTTCTTCGCGAATCTTCTCAATACGCCGCGGCATTGCTACAGTCCTCCCGTGCGTGACACAAATTTTGTGGGAATCGGCAGCTTGTGCGATGCCAGGCCCAGCGCTTCGCGTGCTGTGGCTTCGTCGATACCCGCCATTTCGAACATGATGCGGCCCGGCTTCACGACCGCAACCCAACGTTCCGGAGCGCCTTTGCCCTTACCCATACGGGTTTCTGCCGGCTTCTTGGTGAACGGCTTGTCCGGGAAAATTCGGATCCACAGCTTTCCGCCGCGCTTGATGAAGCGCGTAATCGCGACGCGCGACGCCTCAATCTGGCGGTCGGTGATCCAAGCGTTTTCCATCGCCTTCAGTCCAAACTCACCAAAAGCCAGGCTTCCGCCGCGCCACGCTTTGCCTTTGCGGCGTCCGCGCTGCTGCTTCCTGTATTTCACTTTCTTCGGCATCAACATCGGTTTCTTCTTCTTTCCCGTTATCCGTAATCAGAAATCAGTTATCAGTAAAAACTTCCTTACGCTGCGGCCACTGCCTCGGGCTTGTCATTCTCTCGCTTGTTGCGCTTGGGAATGTTTTCGCCCTGATAGATCCAGCACTTCACGCCGATGACGCCGTAGGTGGTGTTAGCTTCGGCGGTGCCGAAATCGATGTCGGCGCGAAGCGTCTGCAGCGGCAAGCGGCCCTGCAGGTACCACTCTTTGCGCGCGATTTCCGCGCCGTTCAAACGCCCGGCAACACGCACCTTGATGCCTTTGCAACCGAAACGCAGCGCCGAGTCCACGGCTTTGCGCATCGCGCGGCGGAAAGCTACGCGCTTTTCCAGTTGCAGCGCGATGGATTCGGCCACCAGCGTGGCATCGAGTTCCGGACGGTGCACTTCCACGATGTCGATGTGCACTTCACGCTTGGTGCGCTTGCTGACTTCCTGCTTGAGCTTGTCGATTTCCGCGCCCTTGCGCCCGATGATGATTCCGGGACGCGCGGTAGCGATGCGCACGACCAGCTTGTTGGCTGCGCGCTCGATGTCGATGGAGCTGACGCCAGCGCTCTTCAGCCGTTCCTTCAGCTCTTTGCGCAGCTTGACGTCTTCGTGCAACAGGTCCGCGTAATCGCGGTCCGCATACCACCGCGACTTCCAGGGCTTGTTATAGCCAAGCCGAAATCCGTACGGGTGCGTTTTTTGTCCCATTACTTCTTTCCCTTCTTTCCGGCTTGCTGCTTTCCGGTCAGTGCCTTGCGCACACGACGCGCGGTACCACGCACGCCCTTCTGTGCTTCCGCTTCCGCGAGGTTCGCGGCAACGCGTTCGGCCGCGGCGGTGTGATGCTCTGCAACTCCCACCCAGACATGCGAAGTACGCTTCTGGTAACGGAACGCGCGGCCCATCGGCGCCGGACGCAACCGCTTCCATCGCCCACCCTCGTTCACAAAACACTTGCTGACATAGAGTTGGTCGACATCCAGCGGCGCGCCGGAATCTTCCGCCTTGCGCTCCGCGTTCGCGATGGCGCTGCGCAGCACTTTTTCAATGTGCTTTGCGGCGCGTTTCGGGGTGTACTTCAACGACTGCAAAGCATCTTGTGCCTTGCGCCCGCGAATCAGGTCAATCACCAGTCGCATTTTCTGCGGCGACATGCGCACATGCCGCGCCAGCGCGTGAGCTTCAATCAATCCTGCGTTTGTTTGTACGTCTGCCATAACTTATGCCTTCGGCGCTGGTGCTGATGGCGCCGCGCCGCCTCCCGCTGCTGGAGCCGCACCGGCCGCCTTTTCCATGGCTGCCTTCACCGAGTGGCCCTTGAACGAGCGCGTCGGCGCGAACTCTCCCAGTTTGTGCCCGATCATCTGCTCGGTCACATACACCGGGATAAATTTTTTGCCGTTGTGCACGGCGATGGTGTGCCCGATCATGTCCGGCACGATGGTCGAACGGCGCGACCACGTCTTCACTACCTTCTTTTCGTTGCGCGTGTTCAGCCCTTCGACTTTTTCGCGCAGGTGGCCATCCACAAACGGCCCCTTTTTCAATGAGCGTGCCATCGGTTCCCTATTCCTCCACGCGGCGCAAACGGCCCCATTGGGCGTGCCGCATCTTTTTGAATCCACGCACCGGACCAGGCACTCGGTGCGACTTCGGGCAAAACGGACAAACAAATCGCGTGCCCAGCGCGTTCGGAGTACGATCCACAATCACCGCCCAGCCGGGCTTGCACAGCTTGTACAGCATCGGCTCGAGTGGTACGACTACCTTCGCCGCAGGTTTGACAGCAGCCTTCGCCACCGTCCGTTTTACCGCTCGCTTCACAGGCCGTGTCCGGCGTCCCGCTCCGCGTGTTGCTCGTGTCCGTGTTGCTCGCATGTTCCCGCTCTCCCCAGCCAGTTCTGCCATCGCCAGCCGGGATCTGCGTTCCTTGCTTCGTTTACCTTGGGCGCTCTCGTTCAGGATTACGCCCCGTCCATTCCGTTGTCAGTCATCAGTTGTCAGTTCCAAGTAAAGAACCCAGAACTTAAGACTGAAACTCTGCTTCGTGCCGTCCACTCAGCTGTAAGACTGAAAACTTCCAACTGAGACCTGAAAAACCTTTACTTGCGACGCTGCTCGATCATGCGTTCAGTGCGTTTGTTGTGCCGCGTCTTCTTCCCCAACGTCGGGAAAGCCCAAGGCGTTTGCGGGTGGTTGCCCTTCACTTTGCCTTCACCACCGCCGTGCGGGTGATCCACAGGATTCATCGCCACGCCGCGAACCGTCGGCTTCTTTCCGCGCCAACGAGTGCGGCCAGCCTTGCCATACGTCTCGTTTTCGTGATCGAGATTGCCTACCTGGCCGACTGTCGCCATGCAATCCAGCGAAAACTTGCGAACTTCGCCCGAAGGCATCTTGACGAGAGCCAGGTCGCCTTCTTTGCTGAGCAACTGCGCGGCAGCGCCGGCAGTGCGAACCGCCTGGCCTCCGCGCCCCGGATACAACTCCAGGTTATGCACCATGGTGCCGGGAGGAATGTTGCGGATCTTCAGGGCATTGCCAGGAAGAATGTCCGCGTTTTCGCCGGTCGAAACGGTGGCGCCAACTTCGAGGCCTACCGGGTGCAGAATGTAGCGTTTGTCGCCATCCGCGTAATGCAGCAGAGCGATGTTGGCGCTGCGGTTCGGGTCGTACTCGATGGATGCAACCTTCGCGGGTACGCCGGTCTTGTCGCGGCGGAAATCCACGGTGCGGTACTGCTTCTTGTGTCCGCCTCCGCGATGCCAGATGACGATTTCGCCCTGGTTGTTGCGGCCGCCCGAGCGCTTTTTCGGCTCGAGCAAGCTTTTTTCGGGCGTCTGCTTAGTGATGTGGCTCTTATCGAGCATCGTCATGAAGCGACGCGACGCGGTATATGGATTAAAACTCTTGAGTCCCATCTCTGCCTCTACCTTCCAAATCTTTCCGCCCCGTGGCGGCCCTTCCCCTTGCTACTCAATTCCCTACAGATTCTCTGCGTACTCGATCATCTTCTCGCCCTCGGCGAGCTTCACGTACGCTTTCTTCCAATCGCGCCGGTATCCTTCGTTCTGCCCACGGCGGCGCATCTTGCCGTGGAAATTCGCTGTGCGCACATCCGAAACCTTCACCTTGAAGATCTGCTGCACTGCTTCCTTGATCTCCGTCTTGGTTGCGCCCGCGGCAACTTCGAATACCACGGTGTGCTGCGTTTCCTTCACGCCGAGTCCCTTCTCGGTGATGATGGGACGCCGAATAATCTGATAGTGAGGGGCTGCCATCGCTTATTCCTTCCCCTTTTTAGGGGCCGGCTTCTTCGCTGCCGCCGGCTTCTTTGCGGTGGTCTTCGCTGCTGCCTTCGGCGCTGCTTCCTTCTTCGGAGCTGGCGCGGGAGCAATCGATTCCACGTGAGGCGCTTGCACCGTGGGGCTATCTGGATCGAGCGCGCGAACCAGCCGCGCTACCGCATCCTTGGAAAGCACCAAGCGATCGTGGCGCAAAACATCGTAAGGCTGAAGAGCGTTCGAAGCAGACAGCTTGACGCCTTCCAGATTGCGGCTGGCAAGTTCCAGGTTGCGATTCTCGCCATTGGCCACCAGCAAAGTGGTCTTTTCCGCGTTCAATTTGCCCAACGCCAAACGCAAAGTCTTCGTCTTGTGGGTGTCCAGCGACCACGCTTCGACAACCGTCAACTTTTCTTCCGCAAGCTTCGCGGAAAGAGCTGAACGCAGCGCGCCGAGCAACATCTTCTTAGGCAACGCGTAGGCATAAGAGCGCGGGCGAGGTCCGTGGACCGTTCCGCCATGACGCCACAAAGGCGACCGGATGGAGCCGATGCGCGCGCGACCCGTTCCCTTTTGCCGCCAGAGCTTGCGGCCTGCGCCGCTGACTTCGCTCTTATCCTTGGTCTTGTGCGTGCCGCGCCGCAGGCTGTTCAGATACCAGCGCGAAGCCTCGTGCAGAAGGTTCTGGTTCACTTCGGCGCCAAAGACCGCGTCCGCCAGTTCGACCTGGCCGACCTTCTCACCACTCAGATTGACTACATCTACGACCGGCATAGCTTTTTCTCTCTCAATCTTTCAGTTTACTTTGCTGCTTTCTTCGCCTTCAGCGCCTTGCGTATAAAAATGTATTGCCCGCTTGGCCCGGGAACCGAACCGCGAACCAGCAACAGGTTCTCGTCCGTGTCCACCTTGATCACTTTCAAGTTCTTCGCCGTTACCTTGGCATTGCCCATGTGTCCCGGAAAATGCTGATTCTTCCAGACGCGCGACGGGAACGAACTGCCGCCGATTCCGCCAGGCGCGCGATGAAACATGGAGCCGTGGGTTGCGTCGCCGCCGGCATAGTGCCAACGCTTAACTCCGCCCGCAAAACCGCGGCCCTTGCTGACGCCGCTGACATCAACCAATTCGCCAGCCTTGAAATTCTCGACCAGCACGCGATCGCCGACCTTGGTTTCGTCCTTCGATTCTCCAATGCGCACTTCCTGGAGAACCTTTACAGGCGCAACATTGGCCTTCTTGAAGTGCCCGGTCATGGCCTTGTTCACGCGCTGCGGCTTGACGAATTCCACCAGGCCGAGTTGCGCTGCCTCGTAGCCGTCCTTCTCCTTGGTGCGCCGCTGCACCACAACGCAGGGACCCGCCTGCAGTACGGTGCAACCTACCAGGTTGCCGTCTTCCGCGAAGACTTGCGTCATGCCCAACTTGATTCCGATAATCCCGTCGACTGCCATTGTCTCGTCTCTCTCTTAGCAGCTTGTTCGCCGGTGGCGAATATTGGCTGCGTGAAACAGTTTTAAGTTTTTCCGTATTAAGTTCTAAGTTCCCCGCGTTTCAGGTTTTACTGAGCACTTAAAACTTATTACTGATGACTGCTTTACTTGCTGGCGTGGCCGAACGCCTTGATCTCTACGTCCACGCCGGGAGGCAGATCGAGCTTCATCAGCGCGTCAACCGTGTCCGGAGTGGGTTCCAGGATGTCAATCAGCCGCTTGTGCGTGCGCATTTCAAACTGTTCACGGGATTTCTTGTCCACGTGAGGCGAACGCAGAACCGTCCAACGATTGATCGTGGTGGGCAGAGGAATCGGCCCGGCAACATCCGCGCCAGTCCGCTTGGCCGTCTCCACGATTTCCCGCGTGGATTGATCCAGAATCCTGTGATCGTAAGCCTTCAAACGAATTCGAATTTTATCGCCTTGTTTCATAAAGTTACTCGATGATCTCCGTGACGGCGCCGGCGCCGACTGTATGGCCGCCTTCGCGAATCGCGAAGCGCAACCCCTTCTCCAGCGCTACCGGCGTAATCAGCGTCACTTCGCAGCTGACGTTGTCTCCCGGCATCACCATTTCCACGCCTTGCGGCAACTTCATATCCCCGGTCACGTCCGTGGTGCGGAAGTAAAACTGCGGACGATACCCCGAAAAGAACGGCGTATGCCGCCCGCCTTCTTCCTTCGTCAACACGTACGCTTCCGCCTTGAACTTCGTGTGCGGCGTGATCGAGCCCGGCTTGCACACCACTTGCCCGCGCTCGACATCGTCTTTTTCCGTGCCGCGCAACAGCAACCCTACGTTGTCGCCGGCAATCCCTTCGTCCAGCAACTTCTTGAACATTTCCACGCCCGTCACAACTTTCTTCTGTGTCGGACGAAACCCCACGATCTCTATTTCTTCCCCGGTCTTCACCTTGCCGCGTTCGATTCTTCCCGTCACCACCGTGCCGCGGCCGGAAATCGAGAAAATATCCTCGATCGGCATGGCGAACGGACGGTCGACGTCGCGCACCGGCAGAGGCACATTCGCATCCACCGCCGCCATCAACTCGTCAATCTTCTTTTCCCACTTCTCGTCGCCGTTCAGCGCCTGCAATGCCGAACCGCGTATCACCGGTACCGAATCGCCGGGAAATTGATAGCTCTTCAGCAATTCGCGTACTTCCAGTTCCACCAGTTCCAGCAACTCCGCGTCTTCCACCATGTCGCACTTGTTCAGGAACACCACGATGTACGGCACTCCCACCTGACGGGCCAGCAAAATGTGCTCGCGCGTTTGCGGCATCGGTCCGTCCGTCGCCGCTACCACCAGAATCGCGCCATCCATCTGCGCCGCGCCGGTGATCATGTTCTTGATGTAGTCGGCGTGACCCGGACAATCCATGTGCGCATAGTGCCGGTTCGGCGTTTCATACTCCACGTGCGATACGGCAATGGTGATGCCGCGCTCGCGCTCTTCCGGAGCATTGTCAATCGTATCGAACGCGCGAAACTGCACTTTGGGATTGTGCTTCGCCAATACCTTGGTAATCGCCGCCGTCAACGTCGTCTTGCCATGGTCAATGTGACCAATCGTCCCGATGTTCACGTGCGGCTTGGTGCGCTCAAATTTTTCCTTCGCCATTTGCTTCTTCAGCTCCTCACTCGAGTTCCAGCAAAAACAAAATCCGTTTCGTTACTTTTCGCCGCGGTACTTCTTGACGACTTCTTCCGCGAGCGATGTGGGCAATTCCGCGTAATGCGAAAAATGCATGGTGAACGTGGCGCGGCCCTGGGTGCGGCTGCGCAAATCCGTGGCATAGCCAAACATCTGAGCCAGCGGCACTTCCACGCGAATTACGTTGCTGCCGGCGCGATTTTCCGTGCCTTGAATCGCGGAACGCCGGGAATTCAAGTCGCCGAACACTTGCGCCATGTATTCCTCGGGAACCACAACTTCCACTTTCATGATCGGTTCCAGTAGAACCGGCTTGGCCCTGGCGCAAGCTTCTTTGAACGCCATGGAACCGGCAATCTTGAATGCCATTTCGTTGCTGTCGACGTCGTGATAGCTGCCGTCAACCAGCACCGCGGCAACATCCACCATCGTGAATCCCGCCAGAATGCCGTTATCCAGCGCTTCACGGATGCCCGCTTCGATGGGCGCAATAAATTCACGTGGAATCGAGCCGCCAACAATCTTGTCGATAAACAGGAAGCGGTGTTCCTTGTCGAATTTCCATTTGCCGGGCGTGCTGCCAGTGACCGACTTCGCCAACTCATCCAGATCGTCGGTGGAGAGTTCCTTCATATTTTCGTGATCGGAACTGGGAAGCGGATGCAGTTCGATTTTGCAGTGGCCGTATTGACCCTTACCGCCGGTCTGCTTGATGTACTTGCCTTCAGCCAGCGCCTTCTTGCGAATCGTTTCGCGATACGCCACCTGCGGCCGTCCCACATTCGCCTGCACGTTATATTCGCGCAGCATGCGGTCGACAATGATTTCCAGGTGCAATTCACCCATTCCCGAAATCAATGTCTGTCCCGTATCTGGCTCAGTCGAAACGCGGAACGTTGGATCTTCCTGTGCCAGACGCTGCAGCGCCACGCCCAGCTTGTCCTGGTCCGCCTTGGTCTTCGGCTCGATGGCCACGGAAATTACCGGTGTCGGGAATTCAATCGATTCCAGAATGATGGGCTTCGCTTCGTCGCAAAGCGTGTCACCGGTATTGACGCTCTTCAAACCGACGCAAGCACAAATATCGCCCGCGCAGACATCTTCAATTTCTTCGCGCTTGTTTGCGTGCATCTGCATCAGACGGCTGATGCGTTCACGCGTACCCTTCGCGGCATTCAGCACATAGCTTCCGGACTTCAGGACGCCGGAATAAACGCGGATGTAAGTGACATGGCCGACAAATGGGTCGGACATGATTTTGAACGCCAGCGCGGCAAAGGGCTGATCGTCGGAGGCACGGCGGAGAATTGGTTCGTCGTTTTCGGGATTAATGCCTTCGACGGGAGGAACGTCAATCGGCGAGGGCAAGTAATCGACGATGGCATCCAGCAAAGGCTGAACGCCCTTGTTCTTGAAGGCGGAGCCGGCAAGCACAGGAACGATCTTCAGCGCCAACGTGGATTTACGAATGGACTTGCGCATTTCGTCGACGGTCAACGAACCTTCGGTGAGGTACTTGTCCAGAACGGCGTCGTCGTGTTCGGCGATGTACTCGACCATCTTGTTGCGATGCTCGTCGTAGAAGGCCTTGTCGATCGCGGAGCCCTTGAGCGCCGCTGCAACATCGGGGCGCGAGGCTACGAATTCCTTGTCCCACAGCTTGGCGACATCAAAAATCTCGAACTTGGCGCCCAGGGTTTCTTCGAGCCACACAATGACCTTCTGCTCGATGAAATCGATGACGCCGATGAAATTGTCTTCGCGGCCCAATGGAAACTGCAGAGGCACAGGATGCGCGCCCAGACGCTGGCGAATGGTGCGGATCACGTGATCGAAATCCGCGCCCATGCGGTCCATCTTGTTCACAAAACAAATGCGCGGAACGCGATACTTGTCAGCCTGGCGCCATACCGTTTCGGACTGCGGCTGCACGCCGGCAACGGAATCAAACACGCACACGGCGCCGTCCAGCACACGCAAAGAACGCTCCACCTCAACGGTGAAGTCCACGTGCCCGGGCGTGTCGATAATGTTGACGCGATATTTCTTGTCGAAGCGCGTCCAAGATGCGGTGGTTGCGGCGCTGGTGATAGTGATGCCGCGCTCGCGCTCCTGCTCCATCCAATCCATGGTGGCGGTGCCTTCGTCCACTGAACCGATCTTGTACGTCACGCCCGTGTAGAACAGGATGCGTTCGGTCGAAGTGGTTTTGCCGGCATCGATGTGCGCCATAATCCCGATGTTGCGGGTATCTTCGAGTTTGAATGTACGGCTCATGTTCCCTTGAACAGCCCTTTTCTCCCCTGATCGAGTTGCAACTGCTTCCGTCACGTTAAGCTTGCTCCCTGTCCTACCAACGATAGTGCGCGAAGGCCTTGTTCGCTTCGGCCATGCGGTGAACGTCTTCCTTTTTCTTGATGGCGCCGCCGCGAGAATTGGCCGCGTCAATCAATTCATCGGCGAGCTTGTCGACCATGGTGCGGCCGGCGCGTTCACGCGAATACTGCAGCAGCCAGCGAATGGCCAGAGACTGCCGGCGAAACGGATTCACTTCCACGGGAACCTGGTAGTTCGCGCCGCCCACGCGCCGGGTCTTCACTTCCAGCACGGGCTTCACATTCTCCAGGGCCTTCTTGAAAATTTTCAACGCATCGTCGCTGGTCTTCTTGGCCACCTGATCCATGGCGCCATAAAACACGCGCTGCGCAGTGCTCTTCTTGCCTTCCCACATCATCGAGCAGATGAACTTCTCCACCAGATCGCTACCGTAGACCGGGTCGGTCGCTTGCACGCGCCGGCTGACTATTCCTTTACGAGGCATTGCTTTTCATGCTCCTAAAACTTCTGAGTCTTAAGTTCTAAGTTGTAAGTAATTCCGGAATCCGTGGCTTCCTTATTACTTAAAACTGAATACTGAAAACTGCCTTACTTCGCGGCTGCGCCGGCTTTTGGCCGCTTCGCGCCGTACTTCGAACGTCCCTGCTTGCGATTCTCGACGCCCGCCGCATCCAGGGTTCCGCGAACAATGTGATAGCGCACGCCCGGCAGATCCTTCACACGGCCGCCGCGCACCAGCACAATGGAGTGCTCCTGCAAGTTGTGGCCGATTCCGGGAATGTAGGTGGTGACTTCCACGGAATTCGTCAAGCGAACGCGCGCGACCTTCCGCAAAGCGGAGTTCGGCTTCTTCGGCGTCTGGGTGTACACGCGAATGCACACGCCGCGCTTTTCCGGGCAGCCCGCCAGAGCAGGCGATTTGGTCTTCGTCAGGACCCCTTCTCGACCCATGCGTACAAGTTGCGAAAACGTCGGCACAGTATTCCTCTTTTTCCTTCGGTGTATCGCGAGAACTGAGAGCGAAGCGAAGTCACCGCACATTGCGCGCAGACAAATTGACGTGGCTCACGCGGCGCGCAGAGAAAGGCGCGAGAGCACACAAAGGTGCTGAAAGGTTTCCTGCGACTCCGGAGATACCAGCAAGAGACTCCGCACGCACTCCAAGAGGCAATCGTTCCGCTCTTGGTTCCGAATCGGAGAGGCTTACTCGGCTTTTCGGGGCTGGCGCCCCATTCCGGCCGCTCTTCCGTCCCATTCCGTCGATCTTGTTCCGGGACTGAAGAATTCCCTTCCAACCAACCACCCCAAACTACGAGGCGGCCGCACTGCTTGGGGAAAATTCCCCTGACAAAACACAAAGTATAGAGAAGAAAGACAGTTCTGTCAAACAACTTTCGAAACAGGGGAGTTGAAAAAACTGTGGAAAAGAAGGGTTTGGCAATCGGTCTGCCTAGACGGGGCGGTTTTGCGCAAACTTTTCCCCAGTCCCACGCCTGATTAGAATGTCCTTATTACAGCTATATTACCTATTTTCAGTTATTTGACGCGCCTTTGCCATCCGTACCTAGGTCTCCAAACGGCCAAAGATTGAACGACTTCAACATGTCGTATTGGTCTTTGTCGCGGAGCATTTTCGCCGTTTTTTCCGCTGGCCAAGGTGTCGCAAATCTTTCCGGACGGTCGGCGAGCCAGAACGCGGCCATAGCCATGATCGTTGCATCCTGCGCCAGCACGTCCGGCTTCACTTCTTCCAGCGAATCCGCCGCCGAATGATGCGTGTATTTATAGTCAGGCGAATCCTGATCGAGATTGATTCCGGGAAGCCCCGCAAGAATGAACGGCCCGGTGTCGGTGCCGAATTCGATCTTCTCCGTCACCTTGATTTCGCGAATGTTAGAGAGAGAGTCGGCAAATGGTTCGAAGTCGGCCACCAAGTCAGAGCGACCTCCGAGTTGAAATTCCTTGATGGGCCCCTGGCCGGCATCGAGCACGAGGTTGCCAAGATGATTCTTCATTTCGCTCTGATGCTGCTTCACATAGGCCAGTGAGCCGAGTAGGCCTTGCTCTTCTCCCATGAACAACACGAAACGGATGGTGCGCCGCGGCCTCATGCCACTTTTGATGATTGCGTCGGCGGCGGCCAACACGCTCGCGGAGCCGACGCCGTTGTCAGTGGTGCCTTCACTTAAATCCCAGGAATCAAGGTGCGCGCCCACGACGACAACCTGCTCTGGAAATTCGTGGCCGACGATTTCACCGACGACATTGGCGCTTTCCACCGGCCCGCTGAAAGAATTTTGCACGTTGATGCGCAGCCGCACGGGCTTCCCCGCAACCAGGTAGCGCTCGATCTGGCTCTGGTCCTCGCGCGTCATGGACACAACGGGTATGGAGAAATCAACGGCGAAACCAAGGATTCCCGTGTGGGTCAAGTGCAGGCCATCCTCTTTGAAGCCCGCCTGTCCGCCGATTACCGCGGCGGCTCCGGCCTTGTGCGCGGCGTTCAGAAAATCTCCATATTGCGCCATGATGGCCCAGAAGTTTTTCCTGGGTGAACCCTGCGGATACATCAGGACAATTTTGCCTTTGAATTTTGATATGTGCTTGATCTCGTCGTCGAGATCGAAAAGGTTCGCGGTGACCACGTCGGCTTCCAAGCCGCCGGCAGGCGTTGAGCCTGTCCAGCCCATGGCGTCGATGCCCAGTGTGCGGTGCTGCGGCGAAATCATTTCCGCTGCGGCGCTTCCGCGTGTCCAGCCCTTCCACATGGTCCACTTTTCGTCGTGGACATTTTGCAGCCCGATGGCTTTCATTTTCGCCAAGGCCCAATCGACGGCTTGCTTCGATTGCGGAGAGCCGGTAACGCGCGCGCCGACCTGGTCGCTCAATTCGGTCAGGTAGTCGAACGCGCGGGAATCCATCATGCCTTGCCCCGCGATGCGTGCAAGAGCTGGCTTGGTGCCATCCTCCTCCGGACCTTTGGGCTTCATCACGTCGTTGGCCCAAGCCGAAGAGCTCCCAGCCGCAATCAGCAACGCCAACCCCAACACGATCTTCACGAGAATCTCCTTGGACTTCCAACAGGGCACGAACTTTTACTTTAGCACGCTCTGTTAGACGCACCAGCCGAGCGCGGGCTAGTTCGGAGTGCGGCGGCTCCCTGGCGCTTTACGGTCGAACCCAAGGGGAAGCCGCTTCGACACGAGCCAACGGAAGGCTAGGAACACCCTGGGCCGTGCTCAACGCGAAACGCCTCAACACTGGCAACTTTACCCTCCACCTTCCTACCCCTACACTTTCAACGTGACACTCTGCACGCGAATCACGAAATTTCTAGTGGTGCTTTGCCTGCTCCAGGCGGGTCTCTGGCTTGCCGCTGCCCAGGAGCCGGCTGCGAAACCACCGGAAAAGCCCGTTGAGAAGCAAAAGCCGGCGGAGAAACCCGCACTTCCATTCCAGATTCAGCTGCTGGAGACGCACGTACGATTCGAAGCCAACGGTGATTCGCGCAAGGAAGTGCACACCGTGGTGAAGCTGAACAATATTCTTGGCGCGCGAGAGTTCGCCCGGCTCGCTTTCGATTACAATCGCGCGTTTCAGCAGCTGGAAATTCCGCAGGTACGAATCACGCACGCAAATGGCGGCACATCGGAAGTACTGCCAAGCGCGATCAGCGACGCGGCAAATCCCGCGGTAGAGAAATTTCCCGCGTACCAGGATGTGCGCGTCAAATCGGTGCGCATCCTGGGCTTGCAGGAAGGCGATACCGTCGATTACCGCGTCATCACAACGACAGCGCATCACCCGCTTGCGCCTGATTTCTGGCTGGAGCATAGCTTCGACCGCTCCGGCCAGGTCCTGAAGGAGCAATACGAACTGATTTTGCCGGCCTCGCGCCCAGTACAGATCGCCATTGCCGCTTCGACACCACCCTCAAAAAAGGAGCAGAGCGGTGAAGGCGACTCGGCGAGCGTTCGGTATTGGTGGGAGCTGTCTGCGACAGACTTCAAGGACAATGGCGCAAAGTCCGAGAAAGCCGAGCCCGAAGTCGTCCTGACTTCCTTTGCGTCGTGGAAACAACTCGCCGACCGCATCGCAGAACGGATTATTCCCAGTGAAGAGACGGTGCGCGAACAATCTGCCAAGGCGAAAGAAATTGCACAGGGGAAAACGAAACCGGACCAGTGGATCAACGCCTTCTATGACTTCGTTTCTCAAAAAATTGTGACCGTCGATCTCGCTCTCGGAGCCACAGGATTTAAGACCCGGCCCGTGGCTGAGATTCTGTCGTCCGGATATGCGACGCCGGAAGATAAATTCATGTTGTTTGCGTCGCTAAACAACAATTATTGCGGGCCAGCGAGGGCCGGGCTCACTAACTCTACCCGGCCGCTGGAACAGCGCGAACTGCCGAGACCCTCCGTTTTCGACCACCTACTGACAATGTCCGGCTATCCATCGATCAATGTCTGGATGGACCTGAATCTGGAAGTGGCGCCTTACCTGATGATCCCGTCGCAATTTCGCGGCAAACGAGCGTTGCTGGTGGGCCCGGCCGTGGCTGTGAGTTCCCTTTGGCCCATCGTAGTGGAAACCGCGCCATTCGCTGCTTTCCAGAAGGTTGCGGTGGACGCAAAGCTAGCGGAAAGTGGGAGCCTGACGGCAAGAGTGAACTACACAATTCGGGGATACAACGAATTGCTGTTGCGCATGGCGTTTCACCAGACGCCGAAGGAGAAGTGGAAAGACGTGGCGAGTTTGCTGTCGATTTCTGACGGTTTTCGGGGACAGGTGATCAACGTGAAGGCGTCCGACCCGATGGCCACCAAGGAACCGTTCACCATCGAATACGAATTGTCCCAACCCAAATTTATTGATTGGTCGAAAAAGCCCGTGCGAATTCCTGCGTTGCTGCCGCAGATCGGATTGCCGGAGCCGCCGACAAAGCTCACCGAGGACGGGAAACCTTCCAACATCGAATTAGGCACTCCGTTGAATGTGGAAACACAACTGATGCTGCACCTGCCGCCCGGAACGAAAGTGCAAACGCCGGCGGGCACTTCCGTGACGCGCGACTATGCGACGTATGCCTCGAAGTATTCCGCGACTGCGGATGTGTTGACAGCTTCGCGACAAATCAAATTTCTATTGAGCGAAGTCTCCGCCGAGCGCGCCATGGACTATAACGCCTTTTTGCATGCGGTACAGAGTGATCAGGCGCAGCAGATCGTGCTCGTGCCGGCAGCGGGTTCAGAGAAATGAAGTTTTAAGTTTTAAGTGAAACAAAAAGGCCTCCCGTTGGAGTGGAAGGCCTTTGGCTTAAAACTGAGAACTTAAGACTGATAACTTAAGGCTGAGAACTGAATACTGAACTACTTAATTTCCATCACTTCTTTTTCTTTGAGGGCAGAAAGCTCTTCGATTTTCTTGGTTTCGGAGTGCGAGACTTTCTCCAGTTCGTCGAGCGCGCGCTTTTGCTCATCCTGGCTGATTTTCTTGTCCTTCTCCAGTTTATCGATGGCTTCCTTGATGTCGCGACGGATGTTGCGCACAGCAGTGCGGTGATTTTCCAGCGCTTTGTGGATGTGTTTCACCAGTTCCTTGCGGCGCTCCTCGGTGGGCGACGGAATCGGAACGCGAACCACCTTGCCGTCCGTCGTGGGGTTCAATCCCAAGTCGGAAGAGCGAATCGCTTTGTCGATTAGCGGCACAGCGCCGGGATCCCATGGCGTGATGACCAGCATGGAAGCGTCGGGAATCATGACGCTGCCCAGTTGATTCACCGGCATGGGAGTTCCGTGATAATCCACGCGCACGTGATCCAGAATGGCGGCGTTGGCGCGACCCGTGCGCACACTGGCCAGTTCCTTTCGGAAATCGTCCACCGCTTTCTCCATGCGCGTTTTTGCCGCGGCCATGGCGTCCTTTGTCGTAGCAATCGTCGTAGTCATTTCTCTAACCTCAGGAATACAGTTTTAAGCTTTCAGTAATCAGTTATAAGTAAAAGGAACCGCGCTCGCAACATTACATTGCGAGTGCTGAAAGTTTGAACTCAAAACTTAGAACTTAAAACTGAGAACTGAAAACTACTTTGTCCCCTACGCCGGCGTCACCTTCGAGCCGACGCTTTCCCCCAATACCGCGCGGCGAATATTTCCCGGCTTGTTCATGTTGAAAATGACGATGGGCATGCCATTGTCCATGCACAGGGAAATCGCGGTGGCATCCATCACTTTCAAGTTCTGGTGAAGCACCTCGCGGTAGGTGATCGCCGCGAAGAACTTCGCATCGGTTACCTTTTCCGGGTCCGCGTCGTAAATTCCATCCACGCGGGTGGCCTTCAGGATGACGTCGGCCTTGATCTCCATGGCGCGCAAGGCCGCCGCGGTGTCCGTGGAAAAGTAAGGATTGCCGGTGCCCGCCGCGAAAATTACCACGCGCCCTTTTTCCAAGTGCCGTGTGGAACGACGGCGGATAAACGGCTCGCACACCTGATGCATTTCGATGGCGCTTTGTACCCGTGTATGCACATCGACTTTTTCCAGCGCGTCCTGCAGAGCGAGCGCGTTCAACACCGTGGCCAGCATGCCCATGTAATCGCCGGTGGCGCGATCGATCTCGAAGCCTTTTTGCCGCGCGCCACGAAAAATGTTTCCGCCACCGACCATGATGGCGATCTGCACGCCCAACTTGTGTACTTCGCGCAATTCTTTTGCGATGACGTGGATCGTCTCTCCGTCGATGCCAAATCCCTGCGGACCTTGCAGTGATTCACCGGAAAGTTTGAGCAAAATGCGATGATACGCTGGACGGTTTCTTTCGCTCTTCTTCGCCAAGCTCGATCCCTTTGCCATGTGTCTCCAATCAACCGGAGCGAAACCCTGCCGATTGTAACAAACATACACCGCTCTGGCCTACGAGTAAGGCAGTTTCGACGTATTTTCTGTGACCCAAAATGGGAAACGCCCCGGTTGCCGAGGCGCTTGCTCATCTCTTGTGTGGCGAACGTTTCAGCTGTTCGCTGGCGTAGGCACTGGCTCGGGTGTTCCGGAGGCCGATGGACCGCCGCCCTCGCCGACTTTGAACCGCGCAAAGCGACGGATGGCGATATTTTCGCCCAGCTTGGAGATCGCCTGGGTAATCATCTCGCCAATCGTCTGCGTCTCGTCCTTAATGTAGTGCTGTTCGTAGAGGCAAGATTCCTCGTAGAACTTTTCCATCTTGCCGGTAACAATCTTCTGGATGACCTGTTCCGGTTTGCCGGTGGCGCGCGCCTGAGCGGTGTAAATCTCGCGTTCCTTGTCCAGCATTTCGGGGGTCACATCTTCGCGGCGCACGTAGCGCGGATCAACAGCGGCGATGTGCATGGCCACGTCGTGGCAAAGCTGTTTGAAAGCATCGGTACGCGCCACGAAATCGCTCTCGCAATTGATTTCCACGATCACGCCGATCTTTCCTCCGGCATGAATGTAGTGGCCGATCAGACCCTCGGTGGCTTCACGAGTGGCTTTCTTGGCGGCTGCGGCTTGGCCCTTCTTGCGCAGCACATCGATGGCTTTCTCGATGTCCCCATTGGTCTCGACAAGCGCGGCGCGGCAATCGCTGAACCCCGCGTTGGTTCTCTCTCTGAGTTCCTTGACGAGCTTCGCTGGAATTTCCATGACTGGTTTAGATGTACTCATCCTTTTCTCTCTTGGTTCCTATTCTCGACACACTAGAAAAATGGCCCGGCGTTGATTTGCGTACAGCGCCGGGCCTTTTGAATTTAGTACCCTTGCGCGGATTGGTTAGCGGCTTTCCTCATCGGGAGGCACAGTGGTTTCCGCGGGCTCTGCAACTTCCGCAGCGGCCGCTTCGGTACCCTCAACGAAGTCGCCTTCCTGCTTTTCGTACTGTTCGTAGGCGCTGGTGTCCACGTATTCGACGCCATCGATGTGCGCCTGGTCTGCGGCGGCCTTCTGGTCGGCCACCTGAGACTGCTCGTAAGCCGTGCGGCCTTCGGCAACGGCGTCGGCGATCTTGGTGGTGAACAAGCGAATGGCGCGCAACGCATCGTCATTGCCCGGAATAATCCAGTCAACCATGTCCGGATCGCAATTGGTGTCCACTACGCTGACCACCGGAATGCCCATTCGGCGCGCTTCCTTCACCGCGATTTCTTCGGCGTTGGAGTCGACCACGAACATGGCATCGGGCAGCTGCGCCATGTTCTCAATGCCTTCCAGGTTTTGGAACAATCCCTTCATCTCGCGATCCAGCCGAGCGCGCTCTTTCTTGGAGAGCTGCAGCATACGGCCGTCTTCCGCCATGGCCTTCAGCAACTTCAGGCGCTTGATCGACTTCTGCAGGGTGGTCCAATTGGTCAGAGTGCCGCCCAGCCAGCGGTGATTCACGAAATAAGCACCGCAGCGCTTCGCCTCCTCGGCGATGGCTTCCTGAGCCTGACGCTTTGTACCAACAAACAAAACTGTTCTGCCGTGCGACGAAATCTCCCCCACGAAGCGGCTCGCTTCGCGGAACATCTTCAGGGTCTTCTGCAGATCAATGATGTGGATGCCGTTGCGTTCCCCGAAAATATATTCCTTCATTTTGGGGTTCCAACGACGCGTCTGGTGACCGAAGTGAACGCCGGCCTCCAGCAGCTCCTTCATGGTGATTTCTACTGCCACTTTTCCTCCTAAGTAGATAGCTGTTTTTCGCGTCGTCCGGTTTTCTGGCTTGCAAGAAACCAGACACTGTGACGGCGTCGCAACAGCCTCTTGCCGGCATCTTGCCGGCCGTGATCTTAGCGGCGCAAACTGCGTTGCGCCGCCAGAGCCCAAAGGACGGAGCGAACTCCGTCCAAACCTGCCGCTGCCAGTTCTTTACCGCTTGGTGAACTGGAAGCGCTTGCGCGCGCCCTTCTGACCGTACTTCTTGCGTTCCTTCATACGGGAATCGCGCGTCAAAAATCCGTTTTTGCGGAGCGAGGGCCGCAGTTCCGGGTTGAAGCGGCTGATGGCGCGGGAAAGCCCCATGCGCACCGCTCCGGACTGGCCACCGACGCCGCCACCCTTGGCGGTGCAGACGACGTCCACCTGATCGAGCAAGCTGGTGAACTTCAGCGGCTCGGTGGCATCGTGCTCCCACGCATGGTTGGGGAAATACTCTTTGGCGGTTCGGCCGTTCACCGTGAACTTGCCGGAGCCAGCGCGCAAGAACACGCGCGCAATGGATTCCTTGCGGCGGCCCGTGCCGTGAAACCAAGTCTTATTGCCCGTTGCGGGCGTCTCGACAGTGCTCAATGCTCCTCCTCAAAACCCGTTTGGCGAGGCTTCGCCCCGCATTCACCGAACTTCACGTCGGGGTGTCTCCCTGCTAAGACACTACTTAGGGGGGAACAGCCTACGTGCGGAAAAACTCAAGTGCCCAGTCCGCGCCAGACGGCGCTTAGACTGGTACGGACTTGGGCTTTTGCCCTGCATGACGCGCCAAACCAGCGGCGTCGCGATACACGCGCAACTTCTTCGCGCGACGCGCACGCAGCTTGTTCTTCGGCAGCATGCCCAAAACCGCTTCGCGAACCATCCATTCAGGCTTCGATTCGCGAACACGCTTCGCCGGAACTTCCTTCAAGCCGCCTGGATAACCGCTGTGCGAATAGTAGACCTTCTGCTCGACCTTGTTTCCGGTCATGCGAATCTTGTCGGCATTGATGACCACCACGTGGTCGCCCGAATCGAGATACGGCGTAAAGCTGGCCTTATCCTTGCCGATCAGCAAACGCGCCACTTTGGTGGCCAGGCGCCCCAACACGACGTTAGTGGCGTCCACAACAAACCACTGCGCGCCCACTTTCAGCGCTTCTGCTTCTGCTCCCTTGGCTACGTACGTCCTCATTGCAACAGTCACACCTTTCCCTGAAAAGACAAAATCTAAGTCTAGGGGCTGCCCCGCAATTTGTCAACGAAGTTCGCGAATGGTGACAGCTTACCGGTCGCATGCAAGGAAGCTTGCTTCGTGTTTTTGTGTTTCTCAAAAGAATCGAAAAAGAAGTTAGCCTGGCCCCGGTTTGCTCAACTTTCAATCCCAGCCCCGTCTGCTTTCTCAAGGTGGAAGAAGACCTTGTGAAAGGTCAACCCAACGCGACGTTGCTCGACGCCGCGAACAAAATACGATCCTGCAACCGGTATGCCCTCGGCAAAGTTGGCGATTGCCGAAAACAGGTGGCGAGAAGGATGGTCTGTCCGTTGTTCTCTTTAATCTCGGGATGTTCTGCAACGAAGTCTTCCACGCTAAATGGTTGTTCAGCAGACTTGACCCGCCCGAACTTCGAGCGCTTTCCGTCGCCCGTGGCACTCAGAAAATGATAAGCCTTGGGCACGCCGCTTGCGCGTTGGGTCGCTGACGTTGGAGCGTAAAGAACGTCACCGTCCCTCGCAAAGCATTCGTTTTGAGGACTGTAACGAGCCACGAATACCTTCTGAAAGCGTGGCATGGTTGTTTTCAGGTCTGTCATGATCAAGGTCTCCATGAGGGATGAAAAATCGGGTACGTCCCCGGGATGCCGCCCCCGCTTTTACCCGGTTTTAAATCAGCACGCTCACTGGTGAGACATTCCTCGAAGCATCGCGATGACATCGGCAAGATATCTAGAATCGCCCTCATAAAAGAGAATTGTGTTGTTATCCTCAATTGCGCACCTTAAGAGTGAGCGCGGTTTGCCGCCGGAATGTGCGAACTCTAAGCAGTAGCGCGCGTCTTTGCCGGGCGAGATCGTGAGCTTTGATTCAAGACGGTACCCGGATTGGGCTGCTTCTTGAGTAACGCTGGTTTCAAGCCGGGAATAATCCCTTTCGTAAGCAAATGGCTTCTGGTTTGCGCCGAGGGCGTACAGACTGATATGTCCGTAGGGCGCATCGAAAAATGGAGCACCAAAGGCCAGCTTCCACATGGTGGGACCGTTTTCCGACATCCGCGGATAGAACTGTTTTGGAACTGGGACTCTCCAACCGCCATACGAAATGTAACCTCGATGAACGAGGTGCCATCCTGCTCCAAGCAATGGAAGGACAAGCATGAAAATCAGCGATACCGCAACGAAGGCGCCCAAAAGTCGAAGCATCAATTTCGCAATCTTGATTCTTGGTACTACCATTTCTCTTCCCCGTTAGCGACGCACGAAGAGGATGGTGGTGGGGCGGCCACATCACTGGTGCGGTTCATAGACTTCCTTGATGATCCTGAATGCAAGGGCAGGGATCCAGCTTTCTTCGAAAACCGGGACAGGGACGTCCCCCCCGGTGTTTAACGTGAATTGTAATTCACTTTTCAAAAGGCAGTACACGGCCTGGGAACGGGATGCGGAAAGGATCGCGCCATGCGGGCTGAGTGGGTTATTCCTGGCGCAAGGCGACAAGTGGGTCCACGCGGGTTGCGCGGCGCGCCGGGATATAGCACGCGAACAGCGCGACGCCCGCGAGAATCGCAGAAACAGAAAGGAAGGTGATGGGATCAGTTGTCGCGACGTCAAAAAGCATGGAGCGGAAGAATCGCGTCATGATCGCGGCTCCCACCAGACCCGCAGCCAATCCGATTACCACGATGCGCATACCCTCTCCAACCGCCATGCGCAGAATGTCGAAGCGCTGGGCGCCGAGCGCGACGCGGATTCCGACTTCGTGGGTGCGCTGACTGAAGGAGTAGGACATCACGCCATAAATGCCGATGGCGGCAAGCAGCAGCGCTACCGCGGCAAAAACACCCAGAAGCTCGAGAGCAAAGCGGCGGTCAGCCACGGAGCGGGCAATGATTTGATCCATGGTGCTGATACTGTGCACCGGAACATTCAGATCAACGCTTTCCACCTCGCGCCTCACCGCTTCGCCGAGATGTTCGGCGCCAAGCCTGCTGCGCAGGAAAACGACGGCGTTGACCGGCGCGAACTGTCCCAGGGCAACGTAAATATGAGGCACACTGGGAGCCTCGAATCCATCGGATTTGATATCGCCAGCCACACCGACAATCGTGAGCCCCTGCAAACCTCGTCCAAATGAAAATTTCAGTTCTTGCCCGATGGGATTCTGATCCGGCCAATAGCGTCGCGCGAGGGTCTGGTCGATCACCGCGACGGGTTTTGTTTCGTAAGTATCGAAGTCGGTGAAATTTCGTCCAGAGAGCAAGGGAACTTCCATGGTGCGGAGATATTCCTTGTCGACCACAGCGATGTCGGCAACGGGGCCGTGCTCCGATTCGGTTGGACGCCCTTGAATGGTAAAGGGAGAGTAGTTCCTGCCGGAATTCATGGGCAAAGTGTCGTTCCCGGAAATGGACGCGCGTTCCACGCCGGGCAGCGCAGACACGCGACGAGAAAGCTTGAGAAGAAAATCGGCGCGCTTCTCTTCGACGCTATAAGGGTCATTGGCCGGATTGTTGGAAATCGGAATCCAGATTTGCACGGTACTCAAATGGCTGGGATTGAATCCCGGATGTACTTCCAGCACCCTCCAGAAACTGCGAAGCAGAAGCCCCGCGCCCGCAAGCAAAACAATCGAGAGAGCGACCTCCGACACGACAAGAAGCCGGGAAACTCGAGTGTGGCGTCTGGCGACGCCCGAGCCGCGGCCGCCCTCGCGCAGATTCTCAAGCTGATCGGGATTGGCGGCTTGAAGCGCCGGAGCCAGGCCGAAGAGAACACCGGTGAGTATAGAGATGAGGAAAGCGAAAAAGAGCACGCCGGCGCTGACGTCAACCTCGTTGAGTCGAGGAATATCCGCAGGCGCCAAGGTCAGGATGGCATTCTTCAAGAAGAGAACCGTAAGCATGGCGACGATGCCGGAAATCAGCGACAGCAACGTGCTTTCGGTCAAGAGTTGGCGCGCCAGACGCGCGGGACCAGCACCCATGGTGAGCCGAATGGCAATTTCGCGGCGGCGCCCGGAAGAGCGCGCCAGAAGAAGGTTGGCAATGTTTACACACGCGATCAGCAGCACGAATCCCACCGCGCCGAAAAGGATGAACAGTTCCGTGCGCTGCGGGCCAACCAAGTCTTCCTTCAGGAGAACAAGCCGCAGCGCCCATTTAGCGGCCGCAGGGTAGTCGGCAGGATATTCGCTGCTGAGTTGCGCCACATAGGCATCGAGGCGTGCTTGCGCTTGCGCAACGGTCAAGCCGGGCTTAAGGCGCGCAATTGCGGCCGGAATCATTCTCTGCGACCTGACAGCCGGGGCGGGAAACGGAGCGCCATTGAAACCGGCAGCGAGCCAGACGTCCACGTCGGTATTTAATGTGCGGCCCGGATGACGGAAGCCTGGCGGCATCACACCGACAATTGTGTAAATGTCACTATCGAGGCGCATTTTCCGTCCGACGATGTTGGGGTCGGACGCGAAATTGTGTTGCCAGAAGGCGTCGCTGATCACGACGGGCTCAAGGAATCCCGGCACAGCATCCTGCGGGGTGTAGACGCGACCAAGTTGCGGTTTCGCTCCCAGCAACGCGAAGTAATCGGGGCTCGTTACCAGGCTTTCGGCACGCACCGTCCGCTCTCCGCCGCCGACTGCTGAATTACTTGGCGCCACGGCCGAAACATTCTGAAATATGCCCGACCGATCCTGTAAATCCCAAAGCTCCGGGACAGACATGCCGACGTCCGGGTCGTTGGGGCCACGAAGATCGTCGAAGACGCGCACAAGCTGTTCGGGCTGTGGGAATGGCAACGGCCGCAGCACGACGGCGTAGACGACGCTAAAGATGGCGACATTGGCGCCAATGCCGAGCGCGAGAGTCAGTACCGCAACAATCGTGAACGCGGGGCTTTTGCGTAACATTCGGAACGCGTAGCGCAGGTCCTGGGTGAATGAGAGCACGGGTGCCTCCCTAGCGCGCGTCTCGGGTTCGGGCAGACGCGATTGTCAGTATTGCTATATGGACGACTGAGCTGCGTGCTTGTTAGCAGCAGCTTGAGCCGAGTGGCCAACCTGGATCGGCTGAGTAGTCTGGGTAGGCGCGGTTGCAGGCGACAGCGCGGTTCGCGATTCCGCCTTCTTCATGTGGCGCTTGGCGTCCCTGAGCCCGACTGAGATTTTCCTTCAGTTTTTTGCGCGTGCGCCCACGGCAGAAAATGCTGCGTTTGCCACCCTCTCTTCAGCCAGGGATAAGCGAAAGTAGTGAGCAAGATGACGCAGATCCACAGGAATCCGTTCATAACCGTTGCGCCTTGCCGTGTGGTTGGCGTGGGTACTCCGGAAAGCGGTAATTGAAGCTTTGCGACGAGATTTTGCGCCAGCGCCCAACAGGCTTTCGGCAACGTGGTGAAGTTCTGGTTCAAACCGCCTTCCAGCGCCTGCAGCCACGCGCCAACGATCATCCAGATGAACACAGACGCAAGCACCAGCAGCATAGCGCGCGTGTACTTGCCGACAAGCCTGCGGCCGCGCGGATGCAAAAGGCCCGCCGCGCAAATAACAAGGAGGACCGAGAGGATCAACATGCGGATCGCCGCCTCTTTTCGGATTGGAAATTTCCAGAGAGACTGCGTGGCGTTCATGTCAACATGATCCAACAGTGGTTGCCGAACGCGCGTGCCCAGCAGCGTCAGCGCCGACGGCTCTACCACCTGCAGTGCAGCCTGAGTTGGAGCAGGCGATTCGCCATTGGCATCGATGCCGGCCTCGTAATCCCCTGCCAATACGCGTTGCAAATGCGTTTCAAGATCGCTCTGGCCATTCTTCAGCAAATCCGCCAAAGTTGCGATGTCGTCGCCATCGACGCCGTCGCGGGTGAGCAGCAGCGCCTCGACGCCAACGGTGAACAGTCCCGATCGCAATTCGCGGTAGTCCATGTTTTGAAGAGAGGTCTCGATGTACATGCCGTTGCTGACGAGCAGGTCCATTGACTGTTGATCCAATCCGAGAAGCCGTATTTCGAGGGTTTTGTTCGCCAGTGTGTCGGCGATGTCTCTTGTCGGTGCGATTGAGGTACGGAAGACGGCATCCAAGTCCCCATTCCGGAGTCGCTGCCGCGCCATATCGAATGTCATGGATGGGTCTTCAAACTCCAAGCTTTTCGCTTGCTCGCGAGTCTTCCCCGAGGCTTGCAGCACCAGCAACGCGGAGAGGTGACTTCCGCTGTTCGTTGCCCCCATCCACACACTCTTTGGACGCTGCAAACCAGCAGGAGAAGTTATATAGAGGTGGGGCCGCACCAGGATTTGAACTTTTTCGGCGAATAACGGAGCGATCAGCTTGATGGTGGAACGCTTGTCAAATGGTTCTTCAGCGAACCACGCAAGATGAGCGGCGTCGCTTTGCACCAAAGCAAAATCCGCTGTGCCGGTCTCGAGCGCTCGGATATTGTCAACCGAACCGTTCGAAGTGCGGCAAGCGATTTTCAGACCTTTGTGCGAAGCGGCGATGGCCAGGGCGCGGCCGACCTGCGCGTAGTACTCGCCTTTCGGGCCGGTGAAAAGTTTATAAGAACCGGGGGCGTCATCTTTAGGGCTGTTGGTGCACGGACCATCCTGGGCCCGCGGTGCCGGCGTCCCCAAAATACCGAAGAGAAGCACAAGGTATAGAAACGTTTTCAATTTAACCTCCGGCTAATATCTGGAGGACGGCGTCACTCGCGCGGCACGCAGATGTCGGGGAAATATAGCGAAAGGGTTAGCGGCCCGCAAGCAGCTTTTCGGCCGGAACGCGAATGATCATCGAGCGCTGATCCCGCCGAATGCTGTCCGGCAATGTAGTCGCGGGAGTTTGCTTTTCCGTTGCCGGGAGCGGAATCCTTCATTAAGATAGCGGCAGATTGAGGCGGAGTGTTTCGCCAGTGTCCCTCGACATCGCGCAACACCCGTCGGTTGCAAGGAGTTTCCATGATGCTCAGCCGGTTTTCGCGTATTGTTCTGACTTTATTTGCTGGCGCAATGATTTGTTGCTCCGCGTGGTCGCAGGATGCCGCGACGGCACCCGCGCCTGCGGCAGCCGCCGGACCGAAAAAGCGCGTTGCGGTAATGAATTTTGACTACGGCACGGTGAAGACGACGGTTGCGCAAATCTTTGGCTCCGATCAGGACGTCGGCAAAGGTATTTCCGATCTGCTGGTCCAGAAACTCGTGCAGGACGGCAAATACTCGGTGATCGAGCGGAACGCACTCGACAAGATCCTGGCCGAACAGAATTTTTCCAACAGCGACCGCGCCGACTCCGCAACCGCCGCGAAGATCGGAAAGATCCTTGGCATAGACTGCATCATCATCGGCTCAATCACGCAGTTTGGCCGCGACGACCAGCATACCAATGTCGGCGGCGGCGGATACGGCTTGGGCAGATTCGGGCTTGGCGGCGTGGGCACGAGCAAAGCGAAAGCGGTGGTGGGAGTCAGCGCGCGCATGATTAATACGTCGACCGGTGAAATCCTGGTGGCCGTTACAGGTACCGGCGAATCCACGCGCTCCAGCACTGCACTGCTCGGCGGCGGGGGCGGATGGACCGGAGGGGGTGGCGGCAGCCTCGACATGGGCAGCAGCAATTTCTCCAACACGATCCTCGGGGAAGCGGTTCACAAGGCTGTCGACGACACCGGCGCTCAACTGGACGCCTCCGTTGACAAAATCCCCACCGTAAAGATGGAAATCAGCGGCCTGGTCGCTGACGTTTCCGGCAACACGCTGATCATCAACGTGGGCAAAAAATCCGGCGTCCACGTTGGCGATAAGCTGATCGTTACGCGGCAGGTGCGCACGGTGAAAGATCCTGCGACGGGCAAGGTCATCAAGTCCGTGGAAGACAAAGTGGGCGAAGCTACGGTCACGGAAGCGGACAACGACTCGGCCACGGTGACGTACAGTGGGTCCGGCCCCGCCAAGGTCGGCGACGTGGTGAAAAATCCCTAATGTCTTAACAAATTGCTATAACTTCGCGGGCCCGCAAAAATGTTTGCGGGCTCGTTCCTATTTTGGCGGTCTCCATTTGGTGTATTCTTTCCCTCACCGACCTATTCACCGGAGGTTTCCATGACGGCTGAATTCACTCCCGGACAACACATCGGCGACTACGAGATTCTTTCGATTCTTGGCGCCGGCGGCATGGGAAAAGTCTATAAGGTCCGCAATGTGATTTCCGATCGCATCGAGGCCATGAAGATTTTGTTGCCCGATTTGCACTCGAATCAAAGTCTCGCCGATCGTTTCCTGCGCGAAATCCGCCTGCTGGCCACGTTGAACCATCCCAATATCGCAGCGTTGCGCACCGCGCTGACGCACGAAAATCAATTGGTGATGATCATGGAGTTTGTGGAAGGCGAAACGCTGTCTAACCGCATCGCGCGCGCGCCGATCTCCACCTCGGAAGCGGTGAACTACGCCGACCAGGTTCTTTCGGCGCTCAGCTACGCGCACAAACAGAACATCATCCATCGGGACATCAAGCCGGCGAACATGATGCTGACGCCGCAAGGAGTTGTGAAGCTGATGGACTTCGGTATCGCGCGCTCGTCCACCGACGGCACGCTGACTTCCACCGGCACCACACTGGGTTCCCTGAATTACATGCCGCCCGAACAGGTACGCGGTGAATCGGCCGACGCGCGCTCGGACATCTACTCGTTCGGCATTTCGCTTTACGAATTGCTGACCGGCAAATTGCCGTTCCACAGCGATTCGCAATACTCGCTGATGACCGCGCATCTGAATGAAGTGCCTGCGCCTCCGATTACTTTGCGCGACGATCTTCCCGCTTCGTTGAACGAAATTATTATGATGGCGATGGCCAAGGACCCGGCGGAGCGATTCCAGTCCGCGGAGGCGTTTCGTGCGGCACTGAAAAGTGTTCCGGTGTCTCCGCTGCCATTTGCCGGCACCACGGTTACGTCGACGCCGAAACCGGGGACCACGCCGAAGCCTTCGTCGGCCACCACTCTGGTGGAAACGCCGTTGCCACCGCGCATCTCGACGGTCGCGGCGCCGCCACGTACGCCCGCGCCAGTGCCCACGCCGGCGCCGGTCGCGTCCGCGTCTGCAATGGCGCCCCCCCAGGTTCCACCTCCCGTTGCGGTGCGGTCCTCAGGTTCTGGCCGCGGTGTGTGGCTGGCACTTGGCGCTGTATTGGGTGTAGGCGTTCTGATTGCCGCCGGCATCTACATCCCGCGGCACATGGGCACGCACGCCGACCCAAACAAGGCAGCGTTCCCTGCGAGCGCCAACTCGAACGCGAACAACGCTGCTGCGACGACTCCCGCCGCACCGGATGCGCCCGCGGTTTCGCTGCAGAGCGACCAGGGAAGTATCAAGGTAGGCGAGGATGGAAGCGTCTCGATGACTTCGCCGAAAGGCAACATCCAGGTAGACGCGAAGACGGGTTCGGTGAAAATGAGCGGCAAGGACGGATCACTTGGCGTGCTGCCACCACGCACTCCTGGGGCTGGCGTGGCGAATGGCAATCCCAAGCCGTCCCGCGACACAGCCGCGCAGCAAAGTGTTGCGCCCGCAACGCCACCAGGGCCCTCGCCGGAAGAATTGGCCAAACTGGAAGATGAAGCCGACAAGCTGAATGTTCGGGCCGCAGCGGCTTCGCAAAGCGTGGACACTTTGCGCAAGCAACAGATCGCTGCGGGATACAACCTGCGTGCCGATATCGCCTCATCGCAAGAACGCATGCAGGTATACCTGTCGAAAGGCGATGCCGCGCTAAAGGCTCAGGATACCGCCAACGCGCAAAAGTATTTTGATTTGGCGGACAAGGAACTCGACAAGCTCGAGAAATTCCTGGGGCACTAACCTACATTCGCAAATAAAAAAGCGGGCAACCGGCTCCGTCAGCGCTTTGTCCGATTGCCCGCACTCGCTATTTTTTGTATTAGTCCAGCACGTGGATATTTTTCTTGGCGCAAATCTCCTTTAGCACTTTCGGCCAGACGCTTACCGTGACTTCGCCGAGGTGCGCTTTCCTGAGCAGCAGCATCATGGTGCGCGCTTGTCCGATTCCTCCGCCGATGCTCAACGGGATTTCGTTCTTGATGATTCCCTGGTGGTACGGGAATTTCAGGAAGTCCGTCTGGCCAGACATTTCCAATTGTTTCCTCAGTGAGTCGGCGTTCACACGGATGCCCATGGAACTGAGCTCGTGGCGGCGGCGTGTGACGTGGTTCCACACCAGGATGTCGCCGTTCAGGCCATGCAGCTTCTTGCCGTCGGCTGCCGTTGTCTCCGTCACCCAATCGTCGTAATCGGCGGCGCGCATCTCATGCGGATACCCATCATCCAGGGGATAGCCGATGCCGACGATGAATAGCGCCGGGCACTCCTGAAGAATGGCGGTCTCGCGTTGTTTGCGCGGCAGGTCCGGATACAGTTTCAGCAAATCCTCGGCATGGAGGAAGGTGAGCTTGTCCGGGAGGTTGGGATATTTTTTTGCGCGCAGATCGGGGAACAGTTCCTGCGCATAGCGTTCCGCGTCCACCAGGACTTTCCAGATTTTGCCGACAATTTCCTTCAGGAAATTCAGGTTGCGCTCGGCCGGGGAAATCGCGCGTTCCCAATCCCACTGGTCCACATACACGCTGTGGTCATGGTCCAGGAAATAATCTTTGCGAACGGCGCGCATATCGGTGCACAGTCCTTCGCCGACCCTCATGCCAAACTGTTTCAGCGCAGTTCTCTTCCACTTGGTGGCCGCCTGCACGATCTGAGCGTCAACGGCGTGTTTGTTGTGATCATTAATGATGTGGAACTGAATGGGCGTGCGGGAACCATCGCGGTCCAGCATGTCGTTCACGCCGCTCTCCACGTCGACGATCAGCGGCACCGTCACCATAATCAGATTCAATTCCTTACAAAGGTTGTCCTCGATGAATCGCTTTACCGCAAAGATAGCCTTTTGCGTTTCCCGCCGCGTCAATGCGCTGCTGTAATCGGTCGGCAGGACTTTTTCGAGCTGCGTGTAATTGCCGATACCCGGACCAGCCAGGTCGGCCACTTTGCTGTTCGCCATAAACCACACCTCCACTGCAGCGACAGTGGGGCCTGAGGGCGCCAGGAGCCAGTGCATTCCGCACGGAAGTGCGTGATGCTCGTCACAGCAGCCCTGCGCCCCATGCTTTCTAATGGCCTTGCTCTCCGGTCAGCCTCGTACGTCGGCATCCTTCCGGCTACTTAGCTTTTGTATAACTCACGCAGTTTCTCAGGAGGATTAACTTATGGGCACGATTACGCTTACTCCGCAAGTGACGAAAGCTCCAGCGGAGTACGTCAAGGATGTACTGACTTCCGTTCGCGCAAAGAATCCCGCCGAACCCGAGTTTCATCAGGCAGTGCAAGAAGTGTTTGATTCACTGATTCCCGTGATTGGCAAGCACCCCGAATATCAGAAAGCGCGGATTCTGGAACGCGTTGTGGAACCAGAACGCGTATTGATGTTCCGTGTGCCGTGGTTCGACGATCAGGGTAACGTTCAGATCAATCGCGGATTCCGCATCGAGATGAACAGCGCCATTGGCCCGTACAAAGGCGGCCTGCGCTTCCATCCGTCCGTCAACCTGGGCATCCTGAAGTTCCTCGCCTTCGAACAGGTTTTCAAGAACTCCCTCACCACCCTACCCATGGGCGGCGGCAAGGGCGGTTCGGATTTCGACCCCAAGGGCAAGAGTGACAATGAAGTCATGCGCTTCTGCCAGAGCTTCATGACCGAACTTTCCCGCCATATCGGGCCAGACACCGACGTGCCTGCGGGCGACATCGGCGTGGGCGGGCGCGAAATCGGCTTCCTGTTCGGCCAATACAAGCGGCTCCGCAACGAGTTCACCGGCGTATTGACCGGCAAGGGCTTGAACTGGGGCGGTTCGCTGATTCGTCCGGAAGCGACCGGCTACGGCTGCGTGTACTATGCCGTGGAAATGTTGAAGACGCGCAAGGAAACCTTGGACGGCAAGCGCTGCCTGGTTTCCGGCAGCGGCAACGTTTCGCAATACACCGTCGAGAAGCTGCTCGACTTCGGAGCCAAGCCCATCGCGGTCTCCGATTCCAACGGAATCATTCACGACCCCGAAGGCATAACTCGCGAAAAGCTGGCATGGCTGATGGAACTGAAGAACGTCCGCCGCGGCCGCATTCGTGAATACGCCGATCACTTCAAGAGCGCGAAGTTCATCCCTGCGGACCCCAAGCTCGACCACAACCCGCTTTGGACTATCAAGGCCGATTGCGCGTTCCCGAGCGCTACGCAGAATGAAATCAACGCCAAGGACGCCGCGACGCTGGTGATGAACGGATGCAAACTCGTCGCCGAAGGCGCCAACATGCCCAGCACCCTGGATGCAACCAAGCTGTTCCTGGAAGCGAAGATCCTCTATGGTCCCGCAAAGGCTGCGAATGCGGGCGGCGTGGCCACCAGCGGATTGGAAATGAGCCAGAACAGTATGCGCATCGGATGGACGCGCGAAGAAGTGGACGATCGTTTGCACAAGATCATGATCGCTATCCACAAGGCTTGCTTCGAAACCGCCGAAAAGTACGGCACTCCCGGCAACCTGGTGAACGGCGCCAATATCGCCGGATTCCTGAAGGTCGCCGATTCCATGCTCGACCAAGGGCTCGTCTAGTTCGTTAGACGATGTTGTGAGAGACGGCGGGGTGCGTTCCTTTCATCCCGCCGTCTTTCTTATATAGTCAACTCAGTCGATGAACACCACCGGCCAAAACCGTACTTCTCCCGACGCCGAACTCCTCTTTGAGGGCTTCGACCATTTGATGCCCTTCCGCGTCCAGGACATTCTGCTGGTTTCGAGCTTCTACGATTCCTTCATTCTGAAGGAGGACGGCCGCCTGAATGAACTGCTGATTGGCGAATCGCTGGACCTGCATCTTCAGCAAATCCCTCGCATCACGCATGTCTCCAGTTGCTGGGAAGCTTTGGCGCTGGCGCGCTCTGAGCCACGCTTCAATCTGATTGTCACGAATCTTGCGGTCGGCGAAATGGATGCGGCGCAACTGGCGCGGGAAATCAAATCCGCGGGTCTGAACGTGCCCGTGGTGGTGCTGGCTTACGACTATCGCGAAGTAAAACAATTCCTGGCGCGCAATCCGGTCACGGATATCGAGCGGATTTTCTTGTGGCAAGGCAGCGCGCGCGTGCTGATCGCCATCGTCAAATACATCGAAGACAAACGCAATGTGGAGCACGACACTTCCATCATGGGTGTTCCGGTGGTGCTGCTGGTGGAAGACAATATCCGCTACTACTCGTCGTTTCTGCCAGTGATCTATACCGAACTGATTTCGCAGACGCGCCGCGTGATTCAGGAAGGATTCAACCTGGCGCACAAACTGGTACGCATGCGGGCGCGGCCGAAGATCCTGCTCACGTCGAACTTCGAAGAAGCCTACGCACTCGCTGAGCGTTATCGCAACAATCTGCTCGGTCTCGTTTCCGACGTGGAATTCCCGCATGGCGGCATCCTCAGTCCCGAAGCGGGCTTCCAGCTTGCACGCAGCGTGCGCGCTCTGGTGCCAGACCTGCCGGTAGTACTGCAAAGCAGCCGCACGCAATTCCGCTCGCAGGCTCACGCCGAAGGTTTTTCGTTCCTGCGCAAACGGTCGCCCACGTTTCTGCGGGATTTGCGCCGACTGTTGACGCAGCAGTTTGCATTTGGAGACTTCGTATTTCGCACTGCCGATGGAGCGGAAGTAGCGCGCGCTACGGATCTAAATTCGCTGGAAGAACTGCTGCACACCGTGCCCGCGGAGAGCATCGGCTTCCATGGCCAGCGCAATCACTTCTCGCACTGGCTGATGGCGCGTACGGAGTTTGCGCTGTCGCAGAAGCTTCGTCCCCGTAAGGTGACGGACTTCCCCAGCATTGAGGGCCTGCGGCAAAACCTGATCGAATCGATTGGCGAATACCGCCGCGAGCAGAGCGACATTCTGATCGGCGATTTCAAGCCCGCGGTCTTCCAGTCGGGCGGCTCCTATTTTCTACGCCTTGGCGCGGGATCACTGGGAGGAAAGGCACGCGGTTTGGCCTTTATCCGCCACATGCTTCACAAGCGCCGCATTGTGCGCCGCTTCCCGGATGTTCACGTTTCCGTACCACCTGCCGTGGTGATCGCCACGGATTCTTTCGACCGCTTTCTGGCGGAGAACAATCTCGTCGACTTCGCCATAAACGCCGAAGACGATTCCGAAATTCAGCAGCGCTTCCTGGCCGCGCATCTTCCCGCCGGCCTCTTCGCGGATTTGAAATCCTTTCTGGCCGGCGCGCGATTCCCGCTGGCCGTGCGCTCTTCGAGCTTGCTGGAGGACTCGCAGTACCAGCCGTTCACGGGCGTGTACGAGACTTTCATGCTCGCCAATCAAAACGCCGACGATTCGTTGCGCGTGGCGCAACTCACTGACGCCATCAAGCTGGTTTACGCGTCTACGTTCAGCCGCCACGCTAAAGCTTACGTGCGCGCCACACCATTCCGGCTGGAAGAAGAAAAAATGGCGGTGATCCTTCAGCAGGTGGTGGGCGCGTTTCATGGCCCGCGGTTTTATCCCGATTTTTCCGGGGTGGCGCGGTCGCGCAATTTCTATCCCATTCCGCCGATGAATTTCGAAGATGGAATTGCGGCCGTGGCGCTTGGCTTGGGGCGCGCAGTGGTCGATGGAGGAAAGTGCCTGACATTTTGCCCGCGGCATCCGGCCAGCCTGCTGCAATTCTCGAACATTGAAGACACGCTTTCGGAATCGCAGGCGGATTTTTGGGCGCTATCGGTAAATCACGACGGCCCGCAAAGCTCTCCGCCGGGCCTGCGCGAAGTACGATTCACGCTGGACGTCGCTGAAGCAGACGGCACGCTCGCGTCTCTCGGCTCAACTTATTCTCAGGACAACGACGCGATTTACGATGGCCTCAGCCGCCCGGGCATGCGGCTTGTCACCTTTGCACCCATGCTGAAGTACGGCGCGTTCCCGCTGGCCGCTCTTCTGGATCACCTGATCAAGCACGGGGAAGATTCTTTTGGCCAGCCGGTGGAAATCGAATTTGCGGTGCGTCTTGCGCGTGAACCGGCGGAGATTTCTGAATTCGGTTTTCTGCAGATTCGGCCGCTGGTGCTTTCGCGCGAGACGGAACAATTGCGCATGGACAACGTCGATCCGGAACGGCTGGTGGCGCAGAGCACCAAGGTTCTTGGCAATGGCCGCATCGCAAATCTTTGCGACGTAGTAGTGGTGGACTCGCAGCGCTTCGAGCGCGGGCACAGCCAGGAAGTGGCGCGACTGGTGGCGTATTTCAACTCGAAGCTTACCAGCGAGAATCGGCCCTACCTGCTGGTTGGAGTGGGCCGGTGGGGCTCGAATGAACCGTGGCTCGGCATTCCTGTAGAGTGGGACGAAATTTCCGGCGCGCGCGTAATCGTTGAGGCGGGCTTCCGCGACTTTCGCGTAACGCCCTCGCAAGGCAGCCATTTCTTCCAGAACCTTACGGCGTTCCAGGTGGGATATTTCACCGTCAATCCCGATCTCGGAGAAGGTTCGGTGGACTGGAAATGGTTGTCGGCGCAACCTTGCGTGGAAGAACGCGGCTGCGTGCGGCATCTGCGCTTCAGCGATCCGCTGCTGGTGCTGATGAACGGCCGGTCCAGCCAGGGGATGATTTTCAAACCCAATTCGACCCCGGACGGAGCACCCGGGGGGTGATTACTTTCCGGACATTTGGCTATTGCATGCGGCGCAATTCCACGTCAGACTCTCCGAAGTAACCGGCCTGTCCCCCCGGGCGACCTTGTAGCGCAAAGGTTTGATGACGCTGCATCTTCCAATTCGGGGCGTGAGCTTGCTGCGGCCAGGAGCAGCCCTCTTCTGTCTGCTGGCGCCGTTGTCCCTTCACTCAAATTTGTTCGCGCAAGATCAAGATGTCACCGAAGCAGCGCGTCAACAGCAGGCACACAAATCGCAGCAGCCGGCTACGCCGCGCCACGTCTATACCGATGAAGACTTGAAGCGTTCACAAATCCTTACACCCGAAGACAAAAAGCTGGCTGAAGCGCATCGCAAGGAATCGCCTGCGCCGGCAACCAAGAATCCCGCAACTATCGATGCGACGAATCCGTTGCCGGAATCGCTGGGCGAAGTTGCGCGCCGGTATCGCAAAGAAAAGACTGAGCGCGAAACGGAAGCTACCGCGGCAAAGCAAAAAAAAACGCCTGCTCCGTTTCGGATTGAACTCCCCTCCACAACGTTTGCCGAGCCCAAGCGCCCGGTTGCTCCGCGGCGCGCACCTTCCACTGCGGCGCGGCCTGTGCCCGTAGTACCTTCGTCTGCGCCCGCACACCGGCCCGCGGCGCCGCCGTCTCGCGTTTCACCATTTTCACCGCGTCCGACCATGCCGACTTATGCATCTTCCGCGCCAAACGTAAATCCGTCGACGCTGGTGCCCGGTCGAGAATTCCAACAACTTAAGGTACAGCCCGGTGACTCGTTGTGGAGAATGGCTCGCCGCTACCTGGGAGATGGCGCGCGCTGGCAGGAACTTCTTTCTCTGAACCCCAGCCTCGCCACGCACCCGGACGCTCTGGCTGCCGGCAGCACGGTGATCGTTCCGGCGGTGGCATCGAAAACCGTTCACGGCTCGCCGTCAGTGATTACAGTTCAGGCTGGTGATAGCCTGTGGTCTCTCGCGCGGGTCCATCTTGGACGCGGCTCCGATTGGAGGAGACTTGCTCATGCCAATCCGCAGGTCTCCGACTATCTGCATCTGCAGGTTGGTTCGCAACTGCAACTCCCACCAGAGTAGAGGTAAAGGCTCACTCGTAGCGCAATGCGACGATGGGATCGACGCTGGCGGCGCGGCGGGCGGGCACGTATGCGGCTAGCAAGGCCAGTGCGACCATTCCCACCGAAGCAAACACGACTGGCGCGGCACTCGCGGCCGGCAGGTCAGCGATCAACGTTGCCGCGAAACGTTTACCCCAAACTGCCATAGGTATACCAATGATCAGTCCGGCGGATACCGTGGCCAAAGCCTCGCGGAGTACCATCTGTGTGACCTTGCCGCGTGTCGCGCCCAGTGCCATGCGAATGCCAATTTCGTTGATGCGGCGCGCAACGGTATAAGCCAGCAGTCCGTACAGGCCAATGGCCGCGAGTACGGCACCCAGCGCACCGAACCATCCGGAGAGCAGCGCGATCAGGCGCTCGGGAACAATGGTCTCGTCTACCTGGTCGGTCATGGTCCTGACATCCTTGATCGCCACGGTTTTCAGCGCGGAATGCACGGTGCGAATTACCTGGGGAGCCACGGCGTCGGGATCAATATTGGTCCTGAGCACAAAACGCGAACCGGGCGAAGGCTCCTGGAACATGTTGAAATAAATTGTGCGGTAGGTAGGCTCGCGAATTTCGTAGAGCTTCGAATCGCCGACAACGCCGATGATCTCGTAGCGCTGGTCATCGCCGTCGAAGGAAACGCTCTCGCCGAGCGGGCTGCGGTCGCCGAAATAGTAGCGCGCCATAGTCCGATTGATGATGGCCACGCGCGGACGGCCCTGGTCGCGGAAGTCGAAGTCGCGGCCAGCCAACAGCGGTGTACCGAGGGTCTCGAAGTAATTTGGCGCTACCCAATTTTCCGCGACGTTGCGAATTTCGCCCGGCTTGGGATCGTAGCCGGGCACAATCACCGCGCGATTTGCGCCGGCACCGGAAATCGGCGTTGCGCCGCAAAGGGAGACTGAACGCACGCCCGGAATCACAGCTAAGGGCGTGAGTAGTTCGCGATAAGCGCGCGATAATTCTTCTCCCTCCAGACCACTGTGCTCAGGGTCAAGCGAAACCAGCAGAAGATTGTTGCGTTCAAAACCGACGTCGAGGTGCTGCAGGTTTGAAAGATGCCGGATGAACTGCATGGCAGCGCTGAGCAGCACCACCGAGAGCGCCACTTGTCCCGCGACCAGGCACTTGCCAAAAAATCGTCGCGAGCGAGTTTCACCGCCTCTGCTGGTTTGCTGCAGCGACGGAACGACAGCGGGACGTAGCGCGCGCAGTGCGGGGAGTAATCCGAATAGCAACGCGGTGAACAATGTGACTGCTATGGTGAAGAATAAAACCTTTGCGTCGGTGTGAATGCGCAGTTGCAGCGGCGTCCCGATGCGCCTGGCCGCAAGTATGATGCGCACCAACAGTGTGGCGCCAAAATACGCCAGCACGATGCCTAGCAAGCTGCCGGCTACAGAAAGCAGCAGGGATTCCGTCAGCACCTGGCGAATCAGGCGGAAGCGGCCTGCGCCCAGAGAGGCGCGCACCGCCATTTCGTGTTGTCGCGCGGCGCCGCGCGCGAGCAGCATGCTGGCCACATTGGCGCAAGCGATCAGCAACAGCAGAGCGACAATCGCCATGAGCGCAAGGAGTGGCTTGGCAAAGTTCTCGCGCAGAACCGATAAACCCGCTCCAGCTGGCTCCATTTCGAACTTGTTTTTGCGAATGTAGGGATTGCCGGAAACGCGGGCGTCCTCGTCCAGCGTCGATTCATACAACGCAGCCATTTCCGTGCGCGCCTGCTCCATGGAAACGCCCGGCTTCAACCGGCCGAATAGCGAAATTTGTGAATGGTCGCGATCGCGTGGGGAGATGACCGGCTCCATGGCCAAAGGCAGCCACAGTTCCCGGCTGCTCTCTACCTGCAAACCGGAAAAGTTGCTCGGCACGACTCCGACAATCGTCACGTCCACATCGTCGACGATGAGCTTTCTCCCTAAGATCGCAGGATCGAAATTGAAACTGCTTTTCCAGAACGACCAGCTCAGTACCGCTACTGCAGATGGTTCACTCACTCGGTCATCTTCCGGCCCGATCAGGCGGCCAAGCGCGGCATTCATGCCGAGCAGAGAGAAAAAACCGCCTTCCGCAAAACTGCTGTTCACGATTTGCGATTCCAGCCCTTCGGCTCGTACATGCAGCTGCTTGTTTGAAGACGCGATCAGCCCGGAAAACACATCATTGTGATCGCGCATCAAGTGGTAGGTCTGCAAAGAAAAGGTATTGTCGTGCGGCTCATCGGGCGCCGGGTAATGGTGCAGCAGCGCGACAACTTGCTGCGGGTCGCGCACCGGAAGCGTCTGCAGCATCAGGGTGTTGATCAGACTGAAGATGGCCGTGTTCGCGCCGATTCCTAACGCCAGCGACAGAATCGCAAGAGCAGTGAACCCGGGATTGCGCCGCATAGAACGCAGTCCGTAACGAATGTCCGCGAAAAAACTTTCCAGCGCCGCCCAGCCCCACGCCGCGCGACTATCTTCTTCGATGAGAGTGGCGTTGCCAAACTCGCGGCGGGCGGCAGCGGAGGCATCTTTCCGGGACATGCCGCCTGCCACGAGTTCCTCGACTTTTTCTTGCAGGTGCTCGCGAATTTCCGCGGATAGATCATCGTAGACTCGGCGTCGCGAAAACAATTGTCGAAGCCAACGCATGATTCACCTGCCGCAAAACGCTGTTCCTGCGCTTGCACCTTTGTTCGCGGCCATCACTCGTATCGCAGCGCCACCATAGGGTCCACGCGCATCGCGCGACGCGTGGGAACGTAACACGCCAACAACGTGACCGCCGCCATCACCACGGCTACGCCAATAAACGTGATGGGATCGAGCGGGCTGACGCCATACAGTTCGCTGGACATCAAACGCGTAATCAATAACGCGCCGATCAGCCCCACAGCAATGCCAGCCAATGAGAATTTCGCGCCTTCTTTCATAATCAGAATCAGCACGTCGCGGCGCTGCGCTCCAAGAGCAATGCGCAAGCCAATCTCGCGTGTGCGTTGCGCGACCAGAAAAGAAAGCACACCATAGATGCCGATAATCCCCAACAACAAAGCCACCGCGGCAAAAGCCACAAAAAGAGATGTGGTGGATGCCGGCGCTGAGACCGCTTCCGACACAACCGCGCCCATCGTCTGCACCTCGCTGACGGGAACCTCGTGGTTCAGCGCCGCAACCCTTTCACGGAGCAGCGCCGCTATTTGCGACTCATCTGAAGCCGTGCGAATGGCGATGGTCATCTCGGAGGGCACGCGTTTATCTTCGAGCGTGGCGGCGGCATTGTATGGCACATAAGCCGTGCCTTGTATCCACTTCGGTGCGTTGCTTTGAAGATCGTAGGCGCGAACATCGGAAATAACGCCGACAATGGTGCGCCAGTCATTGTCGTCCAGCAGACGAACGTGCTTCCCTATTGCACTTTGATTGGGCCAGTAACGCCGCGCGGTTTCTGCAGTGGTCACGGCCACCGGTGCGCCAGAAATATCGGCGTCGGTGAATCCTCGGCCTGCGAGCACAGGAATGCCCATCACGCGAAAATAATCGGAGGTCACAATGTTCAACCAGAACAGCGGAGCGGTTTCACCGGACGGATCGACGTGGTCCTCTATATTCAGCGAGCGCTTCGTTACCCGGCCTCCCAGCGGAAGCGTGTTCACGATTGCCGATCCGCTCACTCCCGGAAACGACTGAACCTGATCGAGCACGCTGCGATAAAACGACAAGCATCGCGCCGAATCGTTGCAAAATGTTTGATTGGGAGTGATACGCGCGGTCAAAATGTGCTCGGCACGGAACCCGGGGTTCACGTGCGACAGCGCCCAGAAACTGCGGATCATCAATCCCGCCGCGATCACCAGCAGCACCGCAAGCCCGATCTCTCCCACCACAAGCCCGCTGCGCAGCCGCTGCGAAACGGAAACCGCTTCACCTCGCCCACCGGATTTCAGCGAAGAGTTCAGCGCACCTCGCGAAATTTGCAGAGCTGGGGCAACGCCAACGATCAGCCCGGTCAAAACCGCCAAGCCTGCGGTGAAAACGAGTACCCGCCAATCCATGTGCACATCCATCAAGCGTGGCGTGTCCGCGGGAAGCAGCGACTTCAGCAGCGTAAGTCCTTCGAAGGCCAGCACCAGACCCAGCAATGCACCGATGGACGCCAGCAGCACACTTTCGGTAAGAAGTTGCCGCACAATTCTCTTGCGTCCGGCGCCCATCGCCGCGCGGATCGCCACCTCCCTTTCGCGAGTAGCGGCACGAGCGAGAGTAAGGTTCGCGACGTTGGTGCACGCGATCAGCAGCACCAGACCGACTGCCGCCAACAGTAGCAACAGGCGCACCCGCACATCGGCAACCATGCCGTTCTGCAGGGGAATCACGCTGACGTCGGCATTCCAGCTTGCGGGCATCGCCCACGGGAACAAAGCGCCCACGCGAGACTGAAACACGCGAATCTCGGTTTGCGCCTGCGGCATCGTCGCGTCGGGATGTAGGCGCCCGATTACCGGCATGAAGTCGCCCGCCCAGTAGGTGTAAGTGCTGCGCGGATCATTGTGCAATGGGATCCAGATTTGCGTTTTCGTGGATGGAAATCGGAAGTCCGCCGGCATCACTCCAATCACCTGGCGTCCCATGCCCTCAATTGCGATGGAGCGGCCAATGATCGCGGGGTCGCCACCGAATCGCTGCTGCCAAACGGCATGGCTCAAAATTGCGTAGGCGTCTTGTCCGGGAATGTCTTCGCCGCGCTCGAATACCCGGCCGAGTTCGGGGTTCGCGCCCAGGATAGAAAACAGCTCGGCGGAGACGAAGGTACCGGAGAGACGCACGGGTTCACCCTGGCCGGTCAGATTCAGCTCATGGCCTTCGGCGTAGCCGGCCACATCCATCGAGCGCACTTGTTCGCGCATGGCGACTAAGGCGCCTTGCGGATACGATCCCGTTACACTGACCAGTTTATCGGCGTGGGAATACGGCAGCGAGACCAGCAGGATCCCGTTCACCAGACTGAAAATCGCGGTGTTCGCGCCAATCCCCAGAGCGAGCGTCAGCACGGCAATTGCGGTGAAGATCGGAGATTTGCGCAGTGTGCGCGCGCCGAAACGCACGTCGGCAACGAAGCTTTCCAGCGAAGGCCATTGCCAAACTTCGCGGCCCTCTTCTTCCGTGACACTTACGTTGCCGAATTGCCGCCGCGCCGCGGCCGTGGCTTCTTTCCTGGACATGCCGACCTCGACCAGTTCCTCGATTTTTTCTTCCAGGTGCGCGCGAATTTCTTCTGAGAGATCGCCGTAAAGACGGCGGCGTGAAAGGAGTTGTTTGATCCAACTCATAATTCACCCGGCGCCAGCACGCGAGTAATGCCGTCGAGCATCTTCTCGAAACGCGAAACCTCACGTTCGAGGTGCTTCGTTCCCGCCGCGGTCAACTTGTAAATTCGCACGCGGCGATTCGTGGAGGATACACTCCACTCCGCCTTGACCAATTCTTCCTTCAGAAGACGTTGTAGCGCCGGATACAGCGAGCCTTCTTCAATCTGCAGCAAATCGTTGGATGTTTGCTTGATGTGCTGCGCCAGGGCGTAGCCGTGAAGAGGCTGGCGCTTCAAGGTTCGCAGGATCATCATCTCCAGTGCTCCGGGAAAAAGATCTCGATGCTCGCGATTCTTCATGGAGGCGCGGTCTCCGAGGCGCGACCGAGGGCATGTTGGTCTAGGCCTAGAGCAAAATAGTATGCGCGAGCTTCGTGCCTGTCAAGCGCGGAATCACGTCTCACAATTCGTCACACTGACTGCCTCGCCGCGTCGCGCGAATCTTCTCGACCCTGTCCCGCTTCTGGACGTAAGATAGCGCCGCATCCCATCTCGCGTTGGAGGATCGCGCCGCCCATGTCCGAACCTTCTTCCGTAACTGCGCGCATGCAGCGTCGCGCAGTGTCCGCGACACTTACGGCCGGCCTGATCGCCGGAATCCTGGATATTATTGCCGCGTTCCTTGTCTACGGCCGGTATGGCGCGCAGCCCGAACGAATTTTGCAAGGCATCGCCAGCGGGATCCTTGGATCCGACGCGTACAACGGTGGCTCTAAGACCGCGGTTCTGGGATTGGCTCTGCACTTCGTAATTGCACTTAGCGCGGCGGCCGTGTTCTACGGAGCCAGCCGCAAGCTGAAGTTTCTTACGCGGCACTCGGTAATCTCGGGATTTCTGTTTGGCATCGCCGTGCACTTTTTTATGCAATACGTCGTTTTGCCTTTGTCAGCGTTTCACAAAGGCCCGTTCTCCGGGTCGATGATGCTGATCGCCATCGTCATTCATATGTTCTGTGTCGGTCTGCCGATTTCGCTGACCATCCGCCGCTTTCCCATCTGAGTCCTAGTCCGTCCCTCGCGCCAGCGTGCCGGAGAGATTGCGGCGCTGTTCCGCTCAGTCTTCTGTCAGAACACGCACTGTGGCTGCGTCGAATTCCCCTTTCAGGGCCGAGCCGAACCGCAGCGGACCCGGCATCCTTGTCTAACTTCTTCGTTTTCAATCATTGGCAAACTCTTTTATTCCTCGTCATCTTTGGTCCCGGTCCTGCATTTTCTCTTTACGGGAGTTCCGGTCTTCCTCCAGCCGGTTTAGGAGGTCCCATGAATATTTCCAGTCTGATTCTTGCGGCGATCGCGGTGCTGCTGGTTGGCGCGGTGGCCTTCGGCGTGACGATGGCTGTGCGGGAGTATCTTCGCTATCGCGGCAAGCGCGTGATCACCTGCCCGGAAACGGAAAATCACGCCGCGGTGCACGTGAATATGATGAACGCCGCCCGCGAAGCCATGTTCGGCAAGCACCACATTCGTCTCGATCAATGCTCGCGCTGGCCCGAGCGGCAGAATTGCGGACAGCAATGCCTGTCGGAGATTGAAGCCGACCCGGAAAGCTGCATGGTCTGGCACATGGTCGACGATTGGTACAAGGGCAAGTCCTGTGCCTATTGCCAGAAGCCCTTCCGCGACATCCACTGGCACGACCGGCAACCCGCTCTGCTTGGCCCGGACCGCAACACCGCTCAGTGGAGCGAGATTCCCCCGGAAAATTTGCCAGCCGTCTTTCAGAATTTTCTGCCGCTGTGCTGGAATTGCTTCATTGCGGAAAATTACCGGCGGCAGCATCCCGAACAACTCGTGGATCGCAAATGGGAACGTGGCGTTGGCGGCGAATATGTCCCGAAGGAACCCGCTGACGAGGTTCCGCAAAAACCGGCCGACCGCCAATAGGCGCCGAGAGTCGGCACCAGCGTTGCTGCATTTCGGCCGGCGAAGTCTCACCACCCCTTAAATGCACGCTAAACCTGCGCTGCAAATGCACTGAATATGAAAATTGCCCACAAATGGCATCCGGCGCTTGTCCACCTCCGTTCAGAATGGTAGATTCGTTCGCCCTTAGCTTCTCCGGAGCGATGCCATGTCTACCGCCGACAAAATCGACGCGCACCAGAAAGCCCTCTCCCTGAACCTGGACGGCACTGCCTTTGGCTCGTTCGCTGAAATCGGCGCCGGGCAGGAAGTGGCGCGTTGGTTCCTGAGAGTTGGCGGAGCGTCCGGCACGGTGGCGAAAACCATCTCTGCGTATGACAAGGAGGTCAGCGACGACCTGTACGGTTCCGGGACGCGTTACGTCTCGCAACCGCGCCTGCTGGCCATGCTGGACAATGAGTGGGCGCAACTGCTGTCGCAGTTAAACGCGACGCGCGGAGCGAAGACGCGGTTTTTCTCGTTCGTCGACACGGTATCGGCGCGCAATTTTGCGGGCACCAACGAGTGCCACGGCTGGCTCGGAGTGCGCTTCCAGACGCAGCCGCTGGGTGAAGCCAGCGACGTGGTTCTGCATGTCAATCTGCAGGACTCCACCAATCTCCACCAGCAGGAAGCGATCGGAGTTCTGGGCGTCAATTTGATCTACGCCGTGTTTCATCATTTGAGCGACCCACAGGAGTTCCTCAAGAGCATTGCGGAAGACCTGACGTTGTCGCGCGTCGAAATCGATTGCGTGGAACTATCGGGACCGGCCTTTGAGAAGTGGGATCGCCCTCTGCTCCATGCTTCGCTCGTCACGCTCGGTCTGGCGGAGGCAATCGTGTTTCCCGTCGATGGCAAAGTTCTGCCGCCCGACGAGGTGCTGTACAAGAAAGCGGTCGTGCTGGCCCCCGGAGCTTTTGATGTCGTTCAGTATTTCCACGCGCAACTGATCCAGACCACGCTGGCGCAGATTCCGAGGGAAGACGTTGCGCAAAGCAAGGGAGCGATCGGATTCTTTTGCCTGAGCGGAGAAGGCAATCCCATCACGAAATCTCCCTTATCTGCTGCCCAGATTGTTGAACATGTGGAGGAACTGCATAAATTGGGAAGCGGGGTGCTGGTTTTTCGGGAGCAGGAATTGTACAAGATGTGCGCGTTTGTGAATCGCTTCACGAAAGCGCCGATCCATTTTGCGGTAGGACTATCGATTACGATATGGGCGCTGCAGGATCGCTACAAAGACCTCGGTGGAAGCTTGCTGGAGGGGCTGGCGAAGCTGTTCCGCGAAAATGTGCGCTTGAGTGTTTTCCCCATGCCGGAAACAAATCTGCAGCAATGGCAAGAGTCCGGAAAAATACCGAGTTGGAAATGGAACGCCACCGACGGCCTGGTGCATGCGCATGAATTGCATCCACCGCAGCCGCTCGATCATCTCTACCAGTACCTACTGGGCTGCGGATTCATCGTGCCGATGCGCCCCGTCGCGAAGTAGGCGCGCCAAAACGCGGAAGCTATCAGTGGCAGAATTCGCAGGCGCGTCCAACTGTGCCCACGCTCAGCAGTTCAATCTCCGGGGTCTTGTACTGCGGTTTCACCGGCTCCTCATGTGTCAGCGCGGTGCTCAGGTACTTCTTGCTATCGTCGCAGAAGACCGTCACTACCACAGCGTCGCGATCAACCATTTCTTGAGCGTGCACCGCGGCCAGAAGATTGCACCCAGAAGAAATCCCTACGGCCAACCCCAGTCTACTCGCCAGCTTCTGCGCCATCAGAATCGAATCGCCATCGTGAATCGAGATCACTTCGTTCAGATCTTTCAATTGCACGATCGCGGGTATGAACTCGTCGGAAATCCCTTGAATCCGGTGGCTTCCTGCTTTGCAGCCCGTGCTGAGTGTTGGCGATTCCGCAGGTTCTACCGGGTGCACGCGGATTGCGGCGTCGTGCGCGCGCAAATACCTGCCGACTCCCATCACTGTCCCGCCGGTTCCTACGCCGCAGACAAATGCCTCCGGCCTCTTACCGACGCTCATCAATTGCGACCAGATTTCCGGCCCGGTGGTCTCGGCGTGCGCATCCACATTCGCGCCATTTGAGAACTGCCGCGGCAGAAACACGTCTTTGCGCGACGCAGCAAACTCCTCGCACATTCGGATGCTGCCCATAAACCCGCCATCATTCTTGCTGACCGACACGATTTCCGCGCCGTAGCCCCTGATCAGCTGTACGCGCTCCTGGCTCATCCAGTCTGGCATGAAGATCTTCACGGGATGCCCCAACATGCGGCCCAGCGCGGCAAAGGCAATTCCGGTATTACCGCTGGTAGCTTCGGCGATCGTGAAGCCGGGCTCGATTTTCCCCTCCGTATAGGCCTGCTGGAGAATGCGCAGCGCCATGCGGTCTTTGATGCTACCGGTCAGGCTCATGTATTCGCTTTTGGCGTAAATAAGCCGGTCGTAGCCGCGATAGCGATACTGGATCGTGACCATGGGCGTGTTGCCCACCAGTCGGCCGAGGGCCAGGAATTTCGATGTGGGTGTATCAAGTAGGGTAGTCATAGCGATTTCCTTTTGTAACGATTTCCTTTTCGCACATCCGGCTGTTTTCGGCAAGGGCATATGACACACCGGCGAACGCGCTTTTCCAGCTATACAATCCGCACGTCGCTCCTTGGTCCAAGCCGGCTCACCGCCTTCTGTGGGCAGTCGTCTCCGGGGTTCGGTACAATGTCAGGCAGTAACTATTCCGTAGCAAGGCCAGGTGGCGACGTGATTCATCAATTTGTGTTTCACAACGACGAGCTGGTGCCAGTAGAGAAGGCACGGTGGTCTCCGGGCCAGGCGGGGTTGATCTGCGGCTGGGGGCTTTTCACCACGGCGCGGATTGTGCAAGGCGAAGCGTTCGCATACGAGCGCCACTGGCGGCGGCTGGAAAAAGACGCCGCGCTCACGCGCGTCCCGCTTACCTACACCAGCGCTAAAGTTCGCGTACATTTGCAGGAAGTGATTCGCGCCAACAAGGTGCAATCCGGTTGCGCTCGAATCTACTTGGTGTGGAATTCGCCCGGCTATTGGAAGAGTGACGAAAGATTCCAGGAAGTCGATCTGGTCATTACCACGGCCGACCTGCCGCACTATCCGGACGCCGTGCGCCTAGCTATCCGTCAGCACGGACGTCATGCCGCCTCACCGCTGGCTGGCGTGAAAACCATTTCGTGGTTGAACAGTGTATGGGCCGCCGCGGAGGCGCAGCGCGAGGGATTTGACGAAGTGGTGCTGCTGAATGAACGCGGCGAAGTGGCCGAATGCACGGCGGCAAACATTTTTGCGGTGAAAAACGGCAAGGTGCTCACTCCTCCGCTGAATTCGGGCTGTCTGGAGGGCGTAACGCGTGGCGTTTTGCTGGAAATTGCGGCCGACGCCGGCACCAGCGTCGCGGAGCAAACTCTGCGGCTGGAGGATCTTTACGACGCCGACGAAGTGTTCGTTACATCCACTAACCGCAACGTGATTGGGGTAACGGAAATCGCCGGCAAGACCATCGGCACAGGGCAACCCGGCGCGCTTACGAAAAAGCTCGACGATGCGTTTGAGTCCTACGTAAAGGAATATGTAGACCGCCGCCTGGCGACCAACCGCTAGCGCGGTATTTCGTTAGTGGTGCCCGCCGGAAGGCGCCGCCGCCCCAGCCGGACTGCTGCCCATCGTCGCGCGCAACATAATCGGCGCCAGAACCGTGGTCACCATCACCAGTAATACCACGGCGGAGAAAAGCCCTTCGTCCACCACGCCAATTCCCTTCCCGATGCCCGCGAAGATCAGCCCCACCTCTCCCCGGGGCATCATGCCAAATCCAACAGCCAACCGGTTCAGCGTGGGCGGACAACCCCAGCCCGAAGCGACTTTCCCGGCGATCGCCACGATGGTTAGTGCCAGTCCGGCAATCAGCACATCCTTATTCGCCATTGTTTCCAGCTTCACCTGAATGCCCATCCACACAAAAAACAGTGGCACCACCAGCGACTCCAGCGGCGACAATAGTTCGTGCAGCGACGCCCCCTCGATTTCGCGGTCGAAGAAGCTGTTCAACACCATTCCTGCCGCGAACGCGCCCACAATCGTCGCCAATTCCGCCACATTCGCCAGCCACGCAAAAAGAAGCGCAAAGCTTACGCCGAATAATAGTTTCAAATTTTGCACGCCGGTGGTCGCAAGCCGACGCACCAGCTTGGGCGTGAGCCAAATGCCAACTCCCAGAGAAGCCACCAGGAACAGTGCGGCTTTTCCGGTGGTAACGGCGATGGACGCGACGCTGATTGTGCCGGTAACCGCAAGCCCGCTGACGACCGCAAGCACGATCAGGCACAGTACATCGTCAATCACCGCGGCGCCAAGAATGATGCGCGCTTCCTCGGTTCGATCGCGGCCCAAGTCGCGAAGCACGCGCGCCGTAATTCCCACGCTGGTTGCCGTTAAAATGCCGCCGATAAAGAGGTCCGCTGCCAACGTGCTGTTGGGATGCAGGAATTTCATCGTGCCCATACCGAGAAGCATGGGCAAAACGATGCCGAGAATGGCAACGTAAGAAGCATATTTGCCGACGCGCTTCATCTCCACCAGGCTGATTTCCAGGCCCACCAGGAACAGCAGCACCAGAATCGCCAGCCGCGAAATTACGTCGATAAATGAGTACACGTAAATGTAGCTCTGCCCTTGCGGACCGGAGAGCAGCGAAGCAATCAGATCGGTGTGTGGGCCGGGAGCAAGCACCTGATGCGTGGCCTCGGACAGATTCATCGGTTGCGTGAGCGCCACGGAAGAAATACGCGCAAGATTGTCGCCTTCGCGCAACACCGTGACCGCCGGATTCCCAAAGTAATAGCCAAGATTGCCCGCAAGCAGGCCCACCAGAAGTTCGCCAAGCACTGCCGGCTGCTTCAGCCACTTCATCAGCAGTCCGCCAAGCGCGGCGCCCAGCGTTATGAAGATCGACGCAATAAGAATGGGAACGACCGGGTCGGCATGGGAAAGTTCGCCGCTGGCAAAGAATGCAAACGCCAGGAGGAAAAATTTGCCATGGAGCGGTAAGAGCAGACTCAACATGCGCGGAAATCCTCAGTCTTCAAGTGGCGGAACGCCCTTCGAATCGGGGCGCCGCTGTATTCTGGCGGGGATACCCTCCCGAATCAAGAAGAAAGGCGAACCGGGCGGCTGCATGCTACAATTCGCGGTTTGGCAGGTACCTGCAGGATGGGACGAGAATGACGGAGACGTTGTCGCAACTGGAAGCGGTTCTCGAAGTGATTTCGCCGGACGGTGCGCGCAAGTATGTTCGCGTGACGCAAACTCCTTTTCTGATCGGACGCGGCGCGGAAACCGGAAATCACCTGCAACTGACTGACCGGCGCATCTCGCGGAATTGTGCCGCCATCGTGGTGGAAGCCAACAAATACTACCTGGAAGACCGAGGCCAACGGCGCGGCCTATATGTGAATGGCGAGAAGGTGGAAAGCCGCGCGCTGAATGACGGCGACGTGATCACTTTTGGGCTGGAAGATTCCTACCAGATGATGTTCCGCGCAGCCAGCGGCACATCGGAAGAATCGATTCCTCAACTGCTGACGCGCATCGATCATATGACCAGCGCAGAGTCGACGGGCGGCGGCCTGAAGAAACTGAATGTGCTGCTGGAAGCCACCGCGCTGCTGCACTCGCAATTGCCGCTGGATTCTGTGCTGGCCAAAATGATCGATCACGCCGTGGCAGTAACCGATGCTGACCGAGGGCTGCTGCTGGAAGCGGAAGAGGGGCGTATCGATAGCTTGAAAGTGCGACTGGCGCGGAGAACCGGCGCCCAGCGATTGCCGCCGGAGAGCATGGCGCCAAGCGGCACGGCGATTCAACTTGCCGTGAAACAGCAATCGCCCGTGATTACCGAAGATCTGGCGCAGGCGGAAATGAATTTGGCAGCGGCCGCCAGCATCGTGGCGCAGGGTTTGCGCGCGGTCGTTGTCATCCCATTGTATGCCACGTCTCGCGCCAGCAGCGAAGGCTCTGCGGCGAATATGCGCCGTGGCGAATTTCTTGGCGTGCTGTATCTGGATTCCAAGCGGCCCACGGCTTTCAGCAAATTGGACCGGCAGATTCTAGATGCGTTGGCGGCCGACGCGGCCAGTATCCTCGATAACGCGCGGCTGGTAGAGAAGGAACGCGAGCGGCAAATGTTGGAGCAGCAAATCGCCATTGCCCGCGATATCCAACAGGCGCTGCTGCCCAAGAATTTTCGCGAGTACCCTTTCCTTTCGTGTTCCGGCGTGAATTTTCCTTGCTTGTCGGTGGGAGGAGATTACTTTGATGTGTTTCCTCTCGACGACAAGCGCACCGCATTCCTGCTGGCCGACGTGAGCGGCAAGGGGTTGGGAGCGGCGCTGCTGACTACCATGTTGCAAGGCGCGCTGTCTGGCATGACCCTGGGAACCGATCCCGCGCGAGTGTTCAATCACGTCAATCGTTTTCTGTGCGACCACGCCGAAGTCGGCCGCTACGCCACCATGTTCTTCGGGATTCTGGATGATGCGGGCAAGCTCGAATTCATCAATGCGGGACATCCTTCTCCGATTCTGATTCGTAAAGACACGGTCGAAGAAGCGTTCACCGAAGGCTCTTTCCCCGTTGGCCTTGTTCCAGAAGCGGAGTTCACCACCTCGACTCTCCAATTGCAGCCCAATGACACCATGGTTCTTTTCAGCGACGGCGTCACCGAAGCGATGGACCCGGAAGAAGAACTGTACGGGGTGCCGCGCCTGCGAGGAGTGTTGCAGGGCAAGCCGGATATGCAGTTGGATGAGATACAAAAGGCCGTGCTGGAATCGGTCGAAAACTTCGCACGGGGGGCACGCCAGGCTGACGATTTGACGCTGCTGCTGGTGCGATATCGCGCCGTGGGCATGACCGTTACGGATACCGACGTGTCTGCAAGCAAAGGAAGCGCCGCCAGCGGATAGCCCCTTTCATCTTCCTCACGTACTCACTTCCTCGTGAATCTATTTTTTGTCTTGCATTGGATTCGCCGGTCAGAAACTGGTACTCGCCGATTTCAAGGCCGCGTTCACCGAATGAGACTTCAGCGCGCCGGTCGGGCTGGCTAGGATCACTCCAGACAAGGAGGATCGCATGTCAGCTCACGCGCCAACTGCAAAACCCTATAAAGGCATGGGCATGGAGGGCACCGTTGCACGGTGGTACGCCTCGCTCACAAAGAAATCGCTTGAAGACTTCAAGGAGCTGGCTCGGCGCACAGCGGAACGCGTTGCGCCGCAAAGTAATGTGCTCGAAGTCGCTCCTGGGCCCGGATACTTTGCGATTGAATTGGCGAAGCTCGGCGACTATCGAATCACAGGATTAGACATCAGCGAGACGTTTGTGGAAATTGCGCGCGAGAATGCCGAACAAGCGGGCGTAAAGGTGGACTTCCGCCGCGGAAACGCTTCCCACCTGCCGTTCCCCAAGGAATCGTTCGATTTCCTACTCTGTCGAGCGGCGTTCAAGAATTTCAGCGAGCCGCAGCGCGCCCTGGAAGAGATGCATCGCGTTCTGAAGCCCGGTGGACAAGCGCTGCTCATCGATCTGCGAAAAGATGCGCCTCAGGAATCTATCAATCAGGCTGTGAATGACATGAAACTCGGCGCCGTGAACGGGATTCTGACCAAGCTTACGTTCCGCTTCATGTTGTTGAAACGCGCCTACACAAAGAGCGAATTTGAGCGCATGATTTCACAAACAAGATTCTCCGCCGGTAAGATTGAAGAAAACCTGATGGGCTTCGAGATATTGCTGTCCAAAGGCCGCGACACCGCATAGTCTGGCGAGCCCTCACCCAGCCGTGCTTTCCGCCATGTCGCCTTAATCGCACTGCGCTCGCTAACGAAACTCTCGATTCGTAGAACGCTTGGCGGAGTTATGCTATGCTCCCCAAGCGAGAATGTCGCTGGCTTCCGACCTACCAGGTAGTTTCCGCCACATTTCGAGAATGCAGAAACACTACTGGAATCCCGACTCCGCAAGTGAGAGATCAATGAAACGAATGCAATTTTGCATGGCATGGATATCGACCCTTGTACTGCTGGTCGGGACAACGGACTTAGCGGGCTGCGGCTCGAAGGAAAGCGTGCCTGCGGCAGCCGCCGCACAGCAGCCGGCTAGCGCGCCCGCGGCCACGACGGATCAGCAAGCGCCGCAGGACGCACAAGCGCCAACACCCGATCAGGTTCAGCAGCAGAACGAAGCCGCAGCGGCACAGAATCCTCCACAAACGCAATTGCCGCAAGTGAGCCTGACGGCAGACGGATTGGATGAGCTATTGGCCCCGATCGCGTTATATCCCGATCCTGTCCTGGCCATCATGCTGCAAGCCGCCGTGAATCCGCAGGAAGTGATGGACGGTGGGAACTGGCTCACCGTGGGCGACAACGGCAAATTGAAGGACGCCGCGCTGGATGAAGCGACGAAAAAAGCGGGCTTCACTCCGGTGATGATGGCGCTACTGCATTTTGGTCCCGTGGTGGACATGATGTGCACGCAATTTGACTGGACAAAGCAGCTGGGAGCGGCCTACGCGGCGGACCCGAAAGCGGTGCTGGACTCCGTGCAGCGATTGCGCGCGCAGGCGGTGGATACCGGTGCACTGAAGAGTTCGCCGCAGATGACGGTGGACGTGAAACAGGACCAGGGCAAACAGGTTGTACAGTTGGAGCCCACAGATCCAAAAGTTGTATATGTGCCGCAATACAATCCTGACCAGGTGTTTGGCACGACGACTACAACAACCACCGCAAACGGCGTAACCACCACGACCACAACGACGACAGGCGCAGCGGGAGCGTCCGCGCCAGCAACAAGCACGAATTCGACTACGGTGGTGAAAGAAAAAGAGGGCGTCAGCACTGGCACGGCGGTGCTGATTGGGCTTTTGTCGTTCGGAGCAGGAATGGCGGTAGGCGCCGCGATCAACAGCAACAACTACTACTATCCCGCGTGGGGCTATGGCGGTGTGTGGTACGGACCGCGGCCTTACTATCCTGCTCCCTATCGCCCTGTGTATTACGGCGGCTGGCACGGAGGATACGCGTATAACCGGCCGGTGCACTACGGGAACAACAACGTCAACATCAATGTGAACAACAACTACTACAACCGCTTCAACAACAACAACAACTTGAACCCGAATTACAAGCCGCGGCCTGTGCCCTACAACCGCAACCCCAACAGCAATTACGCCAAGAGTTCGGGGAACTATGCGGGAGCGAACCGCGGAGTGAAATACAACGGCAGCAGCAACTACAAGGGCACGTATCAGGGCGGCAACAATCGTCAACCGAACAACACGTCGAACGTACAGAACCGGCCAGGCGGCGCGAATGTGGGGAACACAGCGGTACAGCGGCCCGCCGGTGGGAATGCTGCGAACAATCCAAACGTGCAGCGGCCTGCGGCCGGTGCGGGGAATAACAACTGGAAGGGACAATCCACTTATCAAGGGGCGAACAAAGCGGGCGGCGCCAACGCGGGAGCAAACAATCGCATGAATACCGGGAACACGCCGGCGCGGAATCCCTCTGGCGATCGTGGCTTTGGCCAGCCTGGCGGTACACGCCCGACCACGGGAAATATGCAAAACACGCGCCCTGCTACGGGAAATACGCCAGCGGCGCGCCCAGCCACGGGCAACACGCCGAACACGCGTCCAGCGGGAAATACGCAACCAGCAGCGCGTCCCGCCACTCAACCGGTTAACCGGCCAGCAACGTCACAACCGGCAAATCGGCCGCAAACAAACAACGGCGGGGCTTTGGCGGGTGGCAGCAACGCAAAGGCCGATCGCGCCGCCAGCAATCGCGGGCGGCAGAGCATGGGTGCACCCCAGCAGCAGCAGCGTTCGGGAGGAGGCGGCAAGCAAGCCGCAGCCCCGCAAAGGAAGCACTAACCCATGAATGCTAAAATCAAATCTGCGGGAGAAATGAAGATGCGGATAGTGAATAAGCTTGCGGTTTTGGCGCTGCTGTCCATGTTCGTGGGCACGTGCGCAACGTACGCGGTTGAGCAGAAGACTTTCGCGTCACCAGCCGAGGCCGTCCATGCGCTGGTAAAAGCAGCGGAAGATGGAAGCCAGGACGAGATGCTGGCGGTTCTGGGCGATGACGGAAAAGAATTGGTGTACTCCGGTGACCCGGTGCAGGACAAAACGGGCATGGAGAAATTCGTAAAGTCCTACAAGACCAAGCACGCCATTGTGACCGAAGATGACAAGACGCGGATTCTGCAAGTGGGACCAAACGACTGGCCCATGCCCATCCCCATCGTCAACGACGGCGGCAAATGGAGATTCGACACTGCCGCTGGAAAAGAGGAACTGCTGTATCGCCGCATCGGACGCAACGAACTGGGCGCCATCGCCGCGTGTCGCGGCTACATCGACGCACAGAAGGATTATGCGGCGGAGGGTCACGACGGCTTGCCGGCTGGCATCTACGCGAAGAGGCTGATGAGCAGCCCGGGAAAACAGGATGGATTGTACTGGGAAACCGCGGAGGGTGAACCCACCAGTCCGGCCGGCCCGTTCCTGGCCCAAGCGGGAGGACAGGGTTACGAAGGCGAAGGATTGGGCGGAAAAAGCCAGCCGTATCACGGCTATCTCTATCGCATCTTGAAGGCACAAGGAGCCGCGGCCACGGGCGGTGCGAAAAATTACTTGAGCGATGGAAACTTGTCAGGTGGCATTGGCTTCGTCGCGTATCCCGCGGAATACAAAGTGAGCGGAGTAATGACGTTCATCATCAACCAAGACGGCGTCGTGTACGAAAAGGATCTCGGCACACAAACCGAGGAGATCGCTAAGGCCATGACGGAATACAATCCCGACAGCAGCTGGCACAAAGTAAAAGACTAGAAAACCGAAAAAAAGAGGAATTGCTTGGGCGCCAGACGAACGTCCCGGCGCCCTTCCTTATTTATGGCACGCAGGAAGGAACGGCTGAAGGAACGCTAAAAACGATTGGCACCAAGCTCTGCGCGCTGAGAAGTTTGTTCAGAGCGGGTATGGTTTCGCTCATCGCCTTGTTTAGCTCGGCGCTTTTGCTCGCGAAGTCTTTGCATAATGCCAGCGCGGCAGCGTGGGCGGATTCCGTTGGCCGCACGTCGCCGCTTTGCACCATTACAAGGTTGCGGCCCAGGTCACGATTTAGCGGTCCAAAACCAGGAGTTTCTCGAGTGCCGTCAGAAAGCAGCTTGAGCTGTTTTTCCAGGTAGGAGACCTCGTCCGTCAGCTCCTTCGGCGCAGAAGCCGTGATGGATTTCTTGCGTTCGTCCAGTTGACGCTGCAGCAGCGTAACAGCGTCGAATGACTTCGCGGTGGCGTCCATCCAATCGCAAAGCTGCCGCGAGAGATTCAGTTGGTCAGAGTAGTCCGCAGCCGTCATGGTCACGCGCGGGTCGGGCAACACATCGAGTTTTTGCGGGTACGTCTTTCCCTCCACGGTAAAAACCAAATCGTATTTGCCTGGAGCCACCAGAGGTCCGGGCGGCTGGAATCGCGGAGTCGCGCCGGGTACCGCGTGATCAGGAAGCGAGTATTCCGTGTACGCAAGACGCTCCCCGGAATAACCGTACGGAAGCGCAATCGGGTGTGGATACCGCAAATCCCAAACAAAACGATTGATGCCCGCGGAAATCGGAAGCGACGCGGAAGGATAGAACCAAAATTCCGGAACGTTGGCGGGGAACGTGGATTCCTTCGCCGGCATATTGGAAAAATGCGCCACTCGCGTTCCTTGCGAATCCAGAACGTCCAGCGTGATTTCGCCCTTGGGAGGCGAGTTGAAAAAATAGTACAGCAGCGCGCCGTCGGGAGGATTTTGCGCCAACGGCGTGCCGGGTTGAAGCGGCGTATCGGGATCATTGTCCCAACGAGCGCGAACCGCAGCGGCGGGCACAAAAAAACGAACCAGCGGGCTGGATACATCGGCGCTGATCTGCCGGAGCGGCGAGATGTCGTCGAGAATCCACAACCCGCGTCCAAACGTAGCGGCAATAAGGTCCGCTCCGTGAATGGTCAGATCGCGAACCGAAGCAGTGGGAAGATTCAGCTGCAGCGGCTGCCAGTGATCTCCGGAATCGAAGGAAACGTACAAACCAAATTCGGTGCCGGCGAAAAGCAGGCCTTTGCGCACCGGGTCTTCACGAATTGCGCGGGCAATTCCGAAATCAGGAATGCCCGTGACGATTTTCTCCCAGGTTTTCCCGCCATCGCGAGTGCGCAAGAAATAGGGATGATCATCGCGCCGGGCAATAATCGCGGCGTAAGCAGTGTTCGCGTCATGCGGCGAAGCCTCGATCGCATTGATCGTCGAGCGTTCTGGTAGGCCGGGGGGAGTGACATCGATCCAGCTAGCGCCGTCGTGCGAGATATGAATCAGCCCGGTAGCGCTGCCCGCCCAGATAAGATTCGCGTCTAGCGGAGAAGGCGCGATGGTTTGAATGGTGCCTCGCGCAGGAGCCTGCGCGTCCAGATCTTCGGCGTCATCAGCGTCGTCGGAATCGAGATCGTCTTTCGACGGGACGTGCCCGCCGCCAGCCGCGCCCTTTGGGGCTTGCGGCGACACTTCACTTGCTTTCGTAGTCAGATCGCCGCTGATTTCTTTCCAGGTGAAGCCGCCGTCGTTCGTCTTCAGCACAAACTGAGAGCCGTAATAAAGCGTGTGAGGATCACGCGGAGAAAAAACCAGCGGTGTTTCCCAAGCTACGCGATAGTTTGCCGGGGGCACGAACAACGTGAGCAACTGGCCCGTGGAACGATCGCGTCGAAGCACGGTTCCATACCAGCCGATGGCAAAGAGAAAGTTTGGATTCGCAGGATCGGGCGCAATGAAGCCGCTCTCAAACGCGCCGCTTGGGAACCAATCGCGATAGCTAATCTGCCCGAAGTCCGCGCGAGACGGCACAACCACAGAGCCGGAATCTTGCTGCGGCGCGTAGAGGCGATACGGGAAAAAATTGTCGGCCGACACCCGATAAAATTGTCCGGTTGGCTGATTAAACCAGCTATTCCAGATCTTTCCGCCGTCGAGCGTAACCACCGCGCCTTGATCCGTGCCCATGATGATGCGGTTGGTTTCTTCGGGCGCGATCCACAGCACGTGATCATCTTCGCCACTGGGCGTTCCTTTCCAAGCCACGAAGGTGCGCCCCCCATCGGCGGAGCGGTACGTGGACGTCTGCATCACGTACACAACGTCGGGGCTCCTGGGATCGCTGTATACGCGCCCAAAATATTCGCTGCCGAGGATTCGCGGATCGTCGGTGATTTTCTGCCAACTGGCGCCGGCATCATCGGAACGAAAAAGCCCCTGGCGCATCAACGCAAATATGCGGCTGTTGGAAGGAGCGGGAGCGACTGCCAGGCCGATGCGGCCGCGGCGTTCCGCGGGCAGGCCTTTCTCAGCCAGCGGCGACCAGGTTTCTCCGGCGTCAGTGGATTTCAAGATCGTGGAGTCCACACCGTCGGGAGGTTTTTCTCCTCGATCAGGAGGTATGGGGCGTACGACCGCATATAGGGTGCTGGAGATCGAAGGATCGAAGCGCAGTTCCGTGGCATTGGTGCGATCGTCTCTGAAGAAAACCTTGCGCCACGATTTGCCGCCATCCGTGCTCTTGTAAATTCCGCGCGACGCACTCGGGGTGAATCCGCCCATCGCGGCAACGTAGACAATGTCGGCATTATGCGGATCCACGAGCAGCGACGGAATCGTGCGCGAATCGCGGATTCCGATGTTCGACCACGTGGCTCCGGCATCGCTGGACTTCCAAACCCCGTTACCGGGCGTTTGCTCTCCCGTCGCCACATAAATCACGTTCGGATTGGACCGCGCCACAACCAGATCGCCGATCGACGCGACATGCGCTTCGTCGAAAATGGGATTCCACGACACGCCGCCGTTCACGGTTTTCCACACGCCTCCGCCTGGCGTCCCCATATAGTAAGTTGTGGGGTCGCCAGCAACGCCCGACACAGAGGTGACGCGGCCACCGCGGTACGTTCCAATGAGCCGCCAGGAAAGTCCGTGCAGAAGTTCGTCGGAGAGTTGCTGGGCACAAATCGGGACTGCAAGAAGGGCCGACAAGAATACAGAACACGCAAGAAAACCAATTGCAGTATGGTGGTGCGGCAGGCGGAGCGCTTGCGGCATTAGGTCTCCCAGAAACAGTGGAGTGTAACATGGGGCGTAACATAGAGGCCAAGCAGCGTACCAAAAGAAAAGGGGGTGAGAGATGAATGTCCAGGAAGTGTACGAGTTCATGAACAAAGAGCGGCTGGCCGTGCTCTCCACTGTCACAGAAGCTGGGCAACCACAATCCGCGTTGATGGGCATGGCGATTACGCCGCAATTGGAAATCATCTTCGACACGGTGAAGAGTTCGCGGAAATATCCGAACTTGAAGAAGAACCCGCGCGTCGCCTGGGTGGTTGGCTGCACAACGGAAGTTTCCGTGCAATATGAAGGGCTCGCCGAGGAACTAGCGGGGGAAGAACTGGCCAAGTACAAGAAGACATATTTCACCGCATTTCCCGACGGAGCCATCAGGGAGAATTGGCCGGGCATCACCTATTTTGTGGTGCGGCCAACGTGGGTGCGGTACTGCGACTACAATCCGGCCACCAGAAGGATTGAAGAAAAAACATTCTAGCGGATGTGGGTTGCTGGACCGGCTAATTTGCAGACTGGGTGCGACCGCAAAAGCGGCGGCGAGCCGCCGCATTCCGACGGCGCCTAAAGTTCGCGCAGCGCGGTGGCAACAGGCAGACTGGCGGCGCGGACGGCCGGAAGCAAACCACCTACAACGCCCATCACAAGCGCGAAGATGATTCCCTTCACCAGAAGTTCCGGCGTGATTTTAAACGCGAACGCCAGGTTGGAGAAGGTCTGGAAGTTCATCGTGCTGGTCGTCAACCCGTTAAGCGGAAGAACCACCAGGCATCCGATCACTCCTCCGATGAATGAGATCAGCAGAGCCTCCACTAAGAATGAAAAGATCACGGAAGACGCATTGAATCCAAGTGCGCGCATGGTGGCAATTTCGCGGCCGCGTTCGGCAACCGCTGAGTACATGGTATTAAGGGCGCCGAAGATAGCTCCAATGGCCATGATTGCGGCCACAAATCCACCCAAAACCGTAATCAAGGTTGTCATCGTTGTGGACTGCTTGGCGTAGTAGTCGATCTCGCGTGTCACGTCCACATTCAAGCGTGGATCCGATGTCAAAGAATCCTTGAGAGCTTGAAAAGAATTCGGCGACTCCAGGTGAACAGTGGCAGACTGAAAAATATTGGGCGGACGCTTCAGAATATCGTTCAGCACCCGGCTGTCAGTCCAGATTTCCGAGTCAAATGCGGAGCCGCCGGCGTCAAACACGCCGACAACTTCCCAATGTCCACCCGCCATGTCGATCTTGTTGCCGACGGTTAGGCCGGAGTATGTTTTCGAAGCGTTCTTGCCCACCACAATTTCCGACATACCAGGATTAAACATGCGGCCTTGGGCAATTTTCACGAATTTGCGGATTTCAAGAACGTTCGGCGAGACGCCGCGGATCTGCACATTCGCATCGGTGCCAGTGCTGATCAGCGGGATGGGCATTACTCCCACCACGTCCTGAGTAATCAGCGGACCACTCGAGCCTCTCGCAATCCCCGGAGCATCCTGAATCACTTTGATGGAATCCAGCGTGATGCCGCCCATCATTTCCGAAGAAGAGCCGGCGCGCATCACCAGAGCATTGTCAGGCGAACCGGAAGCGACAAGCGTAGCCTTGAAGCCACGAGCCAGCGAGAGCATGGCAACGAACACGCCCACAGTACCGGCGATGCCGAGGACCGCGACGATCGTCGAGGTCCAACGCGCGCGGACACTGCGAACGTTATAGATAAGTGGAATCGCCATCTTCAAACCCTCCGCAGCGCGCTGACTACGCGCATACGCATCGCCAGAATGCCAGGAATGATGCCGCTGATCAGCCCGACCAGAATGGCAAGGAACAATCCAAACAGAAGCATCAGTTTGGAAAGCACCAGGCTGGGCAGCAGGCCGTTGAGCGCCTTCGCGAGGCCCGGGACCGCCACCCAGGCCAACAGCAGGCCAAGAATTCCGCCAATCAAGGCAATTGCGAGCGATTCAGCGAGCACAAAGAACAATACGGCGCGATCTGAATAGCCGATGGCCTTGAAGACCGCAAGTTCAGAAGTCCGCTCGCGAACAGAAATGGCCATGGTGTTTCCGGTGACCAGCAGCAGGGTAAAAAACACCACCGTGCCGATGCTCACGATCAGAAATTGAATGTTGCCGAACTGCTTCACCCAGTTGGCGGCGAACGCGGATTCGGTTTCGGTCTTGGTTTCGTAAGGAGAGTTCGCGAATTCCGCGTCGATGGCCTTAGAGACACGCACCGCGTCGTCGGGGCTGTCGAGCTTCACCACGTACCAGCCGATTTGCCCTTTAATGGCCTGCGGAATTCTTTCTTCGAAATAATCCCACTGGAACCAGAATTGGGTTTCATCGTCCTGTGGACGCTTACCGTGGTAAACGCCGTCAATATTGAACTCCCATGATCCGCCACCATACAGAGTGGTTTTGATTGGAATGCGGTCACCAATCTTCCAATGGAATCGTTCCATGGTCTTGGCACCGACGATCGCCCCCTCGCGATCCTTCACGAAGGCATTCCACTGATCATCGGGAACAATCAGTTCCGACATTACCTGCCGCTGGCTCTCCGGATCGATCACGAACTGCGGAAAGAAATTCTTTTCGTCCTTGTAGATGCCACCAAACCAGTTGTTGTGCGTGACGTATTTCACGCCCGGGATGCGCAGGATCTTGTCGCGGTGAGCGAGAGGAATCAAATTGATGATGGACGTGCGGTTGATCACCACCAGGCGATCCGCGCCGGCGACGTCGGCCCCGCGGCCAAACGCGTCTTTCACAACGGCCAGAAACGCAAACAGGAACAACGCAACCGCAAACGAACCGATGGTGAGCAGCAGTCGAACCTTCTTGCGAAACAAATTGGCGAAAATAATGCGTGCGAATTTCATGCGAAACTCCCGGCTGGCGAAGCCTGCGACATCTTGCCTTCCACCAAAACTCCCTTGTCGAGATGCAGGGTGGTATGGGCGCGCGCCGCGACCAGTGGGTCGTGCGTCACCATCAGCACGGTCTTGTTGTGATGCGCCACCAACTCCTCGATAATCGCCATGATTTCACCAGCGCTCTTGCGATCCAGGTCACCGGTCGGCTCGTCGCACAACAGGAAAGTGGGATCAGACACAATCGCCCGCGCAATCGTCACGCGCTGCTCTTGTCCGCCGGAAAGTTGCCGAGGAAAGTGGTGCATGCGGTCGGCCAGGCCAACGATGGAAAGCGCAGTCTCCACGTGCGTGCGACGCTCCGCTTTCGACAGCTTAGTCAGCAAAAGCGGCAGCTCGACGTTTTGAAACGCGTTCAGCACCGGAATCAGGTTGTACATCTGGAAGATGAATCCCACGTGTCGCGCGCGCCACTGCGTCAAATTGCTCGCGGACATGTGCGTCACTTCGTCGCCCGCCACGGTAATGCTGCCGCGCGTCGGGACGTCCAGGCCGCCCAGCAGGTTGAGCAGCGTGGTCTTCCCGGAACCGCTGGGTCCCATGAAGGCCACAAACTCGCCCTGGTCCACGTCCAGATTCAGCCCCTGCAGCACGTGGATTTCTTCCCCGGCTCGTTTATAGGTTTTGTCGAGATCGCGAACCTTGATCAGGCTTTTGCCGTTGCTGCTGCCGTCGACTTTAACCATGTTCGAAAACTCCTATTGTTTTAGCTGAACTGCTTGACCGTCGCTGAGACCTTCGGGACCCTTTACGACTACTTGCGCTCCTGGCTGAATCCCCGCCAGGATTTCTACGTCCGATCCACGCGCAGGACCAACCGTTACGGCGTGCCGCTGCAAAGCGCCGTTATTCACCACGAACACATATTTGGTAGTGCCGTCATTGCGGATAGCCGCTTGCGGCACCATCGCGACGAACGCTGGCTCTTCTGGTTTACCTTTCGCGGTCGCCTTGGGCTGCTCTTCCTCATCAAGGAACGTCACCTTCACACCCATGTCCGGCAGAATGCGCGGGTCGGTGGCCGGATCCATCAGTTTGACGTGAGAATCGTCGGTGAACGAGATGCGCACTTTTACCGTGGCTTTCTGCCGGTCAGCCGTCGGAATTACGGTGCGGACCTTGCCGGGAAAAGTTACGTCTGGATACGCGTCCAGGACCGCGTTCACCGCCTGATTAGGCTTAACCTTTGCGATGTACGACTCGCTCACGTCCACTTCGATCTCGTTCGAGTGCAGATTGACAATCGTGGCAATGCCCGTGCGCGTGAACCCGCCACCCGCGGAAACCGGCGACACCATTTCTCCCACTTGCGCGTCTTTGGAAACCACGATGCCCGCAAACGGCGCTCGAATCGTGCAATTGTCCACCGCCTGCTGTTGCTCGCGAATGCGCGCTTCCGCCGCGACGACTTGCTGTTTGGCCAGCGCAATTTTGGCTCGCAGGCTATCGGCGTTCATCTCTGCAGTATCCACAGCCTGTTGCGTCTGTACGCCGGCTTTCAGTAGTTCCTGCGCGCGACGAAGTTCGATTAGCGCGTTGTGGAGTTGCACCTCGTAGTCTGCGATGGCGGCCTGCGAAGAATCGCGGTCGGCTTTGGCCGCATCGAGAGCGCGCACGACGTCGGAGTCGTCCAGGGTGGCGAGCAGTTGCCCATCCGTCACCCGCGTGCCTTCATCGAAGAACACGCCGGTTACACGTCCGGTGATTTTGGCGGCGATCGTGGCGCGTTGACGCGGCGTCAGGTAGCCGCTGGCGTTGAGCACTCCGGAAGGTCCCGTGGCTGGCTTAACCGCGGTAGCGACCTCAACCTCCGGCTTGCGGTTGCGGAAAGCAAACGCAGCCACTGCGAGCGCAGCCAGCAGAACAATCGGGACAGAGGCCCAAAAAACGCGCTTACCAGCCCCAGAACTACTGCGTTTCCCATCGTGAATACGCAGGGAAGACAAGTCCGGCCTGGCTGTTTCCTGTTGCGTCGCCATAGGGGCGGCTGCTCCTTAAATGTGGAAGGTCTCCGTCAGTAGATACGTACCTGAGCGACTATAAATTTCGATGACCAGAAAGATAGAGGAGGTACACGGCCATTCTAACGGGAATGGAGGTTTTAGGCGAGAGGCTCAACGAGGCGTCAGAGCTTCGGGCCGTGGTGAAAAAACTGCCCAAGCCCAATCGTGAAGATGAAGTTGCCAAACAGGGCATGGTCAATCGAGGCCAGCAGCAGAGAACCTGAGCGCTGGTAGGTGAGCGAGAAAAGCAGCCCTCCCAGGCAGCACAGGCCTACGGCAAGCCAGTTCCCAAATATGATGTGTACAAAGCTAAAGGCCAGACTGCTCGCCGCAATCATGCCCCGCCCGCTGCCAAAAAGTGGCTGGTATCGCTGAAAGAAGAAAGTGCGATACAGAAATTCCTGGGGGCAAACGGAAAGCAGCGGATACAGCAGCATGATCATGGCCCAAAACAAGGGCTCCCGCCTGACCAGTGAAAACAGGAATTCGGGAGCGAAAAAGCGCACCGCCAAGCCCAACAGAATCAGCAGGATGGCATCTCGCAAAAGCACCGTCGCAAGTTTCGGCCAGATTCCCCGCCAGGAAAACAGCCCCGCGGAACGCCACGCAGGATTGCCCCGCAGAATCAGGAAGCCCCCCACCGCTGCCAGAAGCAGGTAAGGAATTGGAAGATTGGGAACGATGTGCAGAAAGATCAGCAGGGGCGGAATCACAAAGAAGGCAACAAATTCTAATGTCAGCAGTAGAAACGGCACTATCAGCACCCCGGGAGCGATCAGGTGGCGGAGGAGCCTTTATCGCTGACCGTTGGATGCTCGTCAAGGGGGATTCGTAGCTCATTCGGCGCACTTCGTAGCGTATTTCGTAGGCTAATCACTGCGGCGTGGGCGTGACGCACCTGAACCTGGATCTCCTGTGCACATTGGCGATCCTCTTCTGAAAGCGTGGGGACGTCCGCCAGCAGTTCCGAATAGCCCAGAATCGCCGTAAGCGGGTTGCTCACCTCATGCGTGGCGCCTGCCGCCAGCCGGCCCAGGGCGGCCAGCTTCTGCGACTGCGCGATTCGAGTCTGAACGCCTCGCAGGTTTTCCACCGAGCTATGCGTCAGGTTGACAAGTCGAACCAACTCCCGCGACAGCAAACTCAGTTTCCAGAATGCCAGCGTCCCGATCAGGAACATCGCTGCAAACACCAGCCTCAATCGGAATGCGGTGATCGCCGGCGGAATTCCTTGTTCGTAGTAGCCCAGGAACGCTAACACCGGCAGCGTCAGTACCGCCAGCATGGCGATACGCGCGGTCCACAGGCTTTGCTGCACTTCGCGGTTCGGACGCGGGTCCTCGTGCGGCTCCAGCGCCGGTCCGAGCCCGGCAAGATATGTGAACCACACGGCGGCAAGAAAGAATGGGGTATCAAAGAAACCGCCAGCGTAGTAAATGCCGCGGTCGATGAGCACGCTGAGCAGCAGGTTACCCCCTGCAATCAGGCAGACGGCGAATAGAAGATGGAGATACAATCGCCGCCACATGCCGTCGTTGCGGTAAGCAAGCACAGCAAGAGCGAAGATCAGCACAAGGTGCATGATTAACGCCAACAAATAGTAGTGCGGGTTGTACTTGGAGAAATCCGTTACGACGGCTTGCCACGGCCAACTGAAATAGCCATAAAGTGCGAACCACCACAGGGTCAGCAGCGCCAAGTCCAGTCGCCGTATGCGCAGATCGCGGCCGGCGCTGGAGGAATGCGGGCGCAGCGCTAGCGCCGACAGGAAGAAAACATGCGCCAGCAAAAACAGCGTGTCGCCAGGCACGGGACTGGGCGCGGCAAACTGGCGCATCGAGTCGTAGTAGAACCAATAGATCTGGGAAAGTAGCATCGTCGCCAAACCCGCGGCGACCAGTTTCCAGAAAACAGACAGCAAACCGTCCTTGCGGCGAAAGTTCTCCCCCACAGCCAAAATAGCGACGAGCAACAAGGCACACGGAAACGCGTCGCCCACCAATGTCAACTTAAACGATGGCTTGGCTACGGCCGCAACGGCCAGATGCAGGGTAAATATCCCTATACTGATGCCGAGATAGAGCCTATGGCGCGGAAGGAATTTCATGGCCGGTCCTCCGCCACAATACCGGACTGCGCCGGCAGCGCCTCAAGCGCCGCAGGTGCGAATGGAATAAGCACCGTGAAGGTTGCGCCGCCGTTTGTTCGGTTGGCACAAAAAATCTCCCCGCCATGTTGCTGCAAAATTCCGTAACACGTGCTGAGTCCGAGACCTGTCCCTTTCCCGACCGGCTTGGTTGTGTAGAATGGCTCGAAAACGCGCACGGGTTCCGCAATGCCCTTCCCGGAATCGGCAAACTCGATGCGCAATCCCTGCTCCGAGGGACGCAGGGAAATCTTCAAGCCACCACCTCCGGCATCTTCCAGCGCGTCAATCGCGTTGGAAATAATCTGAAGGAATACGTGTAGCAGCTGGCTGGAATCCGCTTGAACCAAAGGCGTGGTCCCTTCCTGCTCTACCGCAACGAATATATGGGGGAATTTGGCGATGCGGCTCAGGTGTAGCGCGCTCTCGATCAGCGGCCGCACATCCACCGGTGCCAGTTGCAACGGCGTTTCCTGTGCGAAACGCAGCATATTTTCCACCAGATCATCGGTACGCTGGGCGTACTGGCCGATTTTTCCGGCCATGGAGCGAATCGCGGGCGCCGTGTCAGTGGGAGAAATAACTCGGATCACCAGGTCGCGGATGACCGCCATGGCGTTTTTAATCTGCTTGGCAACCTGCGCAACCAACTGACCCAGGGACGCGAGCCTTTCGTTCTGCGTCAACTGGTGCATGAACCGGCTGGTGCTGGAATAGGTTTCGGAAAGCCGCTCAAGCGTTCCGATCAATGTGGTGGTCAGCAAGAGTTGCTTGATGGAAAGCAACAGAGTCAGCAGAAAGATGGTGACTAAAGTGATCTCCAACCGGAAAACGAAAATCGGCGAAGAAGAAAATCCGTGCCTCAGTAACCATATTCCCATCACCGGCGTCGATAACGTCACCAGCATCGCCAGGTGCGATGAAAAAAACGCCAGTCGCCGTGGCGGCTCGTGTTCGCCGTTCTTCTCGGGAACAGGTGGAGCATCCTGTGGAACGGATCGTCCTAGCCAAATCATGCATACGCCCGCGGCCAGCGATGCGGTCAAGGGCACGTCATAGAAACTGCCGGTGTAATAGACCCCGCGGTCGATGGCAGCGTTGGCCACGTCCGAAGCGATACAGTACAGCGCGGCAGCCAGAAAATAGACGCGGTAGAGGCCACGCCACGGTCCTTGAGCCCGAAACAACGCTACGGCAGCCACCAGGACAAAGATTTGATTGCCGACGGCATCGGCAATATTGAAATGATAGTTGTAAAGGTCGATTCCGCCGGGCACCAAGCGGTAGGCAAAAACGCTGAACGCATACAGATACAAGGAATACAGAATCAAAATCGATACGTCCAGCAAACCAAAGGCGCGAAATCTGGAATCGTGTCCTTTGTGTGGTTCCAACGCCAGCGCCGTAGTCAGCGGCACCAGTTTCAGGAAAAGCAGAATGTCCGCGGCAGGAATGTCGGGAACGTCGCGGCGCAGCAGAACTTCATACGTTGACCACAGGCACAGGCTGGCCAGCCACATGAAACAGCCCAGCGTCACAAACAACCAGAAACCGCGGACATGTGAGTGACCGCGCTGAAAATTCTGGAACGCCAGAATTGTCGCTGCGGCGATGAGAATGATTTGGATGCCGTCGCCAAAAACAGTTAGAGGGTAGCTCTTAGGAAGAAGATAAGCGGCCGATAGCGACAGCGCCACCACCAACCCGCCAAAGATTGAGCACACAAGGTACGGGCTCCGGCCGGGGGCATCGGTATCCATCGCAGGGACAGCAAGCGTTTGCCCAGGTTTCATCATCACCGTCAGATCGTTCCGTGCAGTCGGCGCGCCTTCACCTTTGCAGTGCCCGAACTCACCGACAGAATCTGGGCGAGCTACCTCCAGGCCTGGGAGAGGAGGACACGTTCCTAATATTCTGGAGACTTTTGGCTTAGCAACTGAGGAAATCTTGCCTGGGTACACCGAAGGGTACACCGGCAAGGCCGCCGCGCTACTCTCCCGGGCCCTCAAGCGCGTGACAGGTATGGGTTAACACCAGCGTGTCCGATGCACTTGCAAATTTCACGGGGGTAAGGGAACGTATTAACTTAAGCTCGCGGTTCGCTCCCCTCGAAGCTCTACGTCACAGTCTATAAGAGGCCCCATGGCATACCGCACCTCGAACGAAACCACCCTCGAGCATCCCTCAAACCACGAACCCGGCGCTTACGCCTCGCCGCAGGCGGAATATGCCGCTAAATTGACCACCACCGATAAGGCAGTCCTGCCCATCGCGGACGGCAGCACACTTTGCCTAGCACTGGCGGTTGGCATGCCCGGCGGACTAGCAAAGGCCGTGGCCGACCGAGTTACCGCCGGCGACCTGAAAGGTTTGAACCTGTACTACCAGCACTCCATGAAGTACAGCGAAGCCACCTTGATTCGCCCCGAAGTCCTGTCGAAGGTCGACGCGCGCTGCTTTTTCATGGGCGACCCGGACCGCAAGATGGTGAAATTGGGAATCAGTGAAGGAAGAAAGTATCTCAGTTATGTGCCCATCAATTTTTCGAACTGCCCGCGAGCGCTGACCGAGCATATTCACGTGAATACCTTTGTGGTCACCGTTTCGCCGATGGACAAATCCGGCCACTTCAGCCTGGGCACCAACAATGATTACGCTTCCACGGTGCTGCGCCACTGCGATTATGTAATTGTGGAGGTCAACCCAAACATGCCGCGGGTGTTTGGCGATTCTCTGGTGCACGTTTCCGAGGTGCACGCCATCGTGGAAAACAACGCCCCGCTGGTTCAGATTCCCTACGTTACCCCTGATCCGGAGTCCATGAAGATTGGCAAGAGCATCGCCGAGCAGATTCCCGACGGCGCCACCATTCAACTGGGGATCGGCAATTTGCCCAACGCCGTGGCGCTGCATCTCTCGGACCGCCAAGACCTCGGAATTCACTCCGAGCTGTTCAGCCACGCCTTGATGCAGCTCGTACGCAGTGGCGTAGCCAACGGCCGGAAAAAGACGCTTCATCCCCGCAAGCACGTTTTCACGTTCGCGATTGGCGATGATGAAGTCTATCAGTTCATCAACGACAATCCTTCGATGGAGAGCTACGCGTCCTCCTACGTCAACGACATCCACGTGATCGCGCAACACGACAATCTGATGAGCGTCAATACCGCCGTTGAAATCGACCTTTACGGCCAGGTCAACGGGGAATTCATTAACGGGCACCAGTACAGCGGCTCGGGAGGGCAGTTCGATTTCGTCAAGGGAGCCTCGTTCTCCAGGGGCGGAAAATCCTTCATCGGCCTGAAATCGTCGGCGAAGAATGGCACCATTTCGAGCATCGTGCCGCACGTGCACATGGCCACGGACACCCGTATGGACGTGGAACATGTGGTAACGGAATACGGCATGGTGAACCTGCGAGGCCGATCGACGCGGGAACGCGCGTTGGCCCTGATTTCGATTGCACACCCGAATTTCCGTGAAGAACTTACCAAGCACGCGAAATCCATCAACCTGATCTAGGGGATTCCCCCTATATTTCGTAGCTGTTGCAAAATTTTTTGCATCCGCCCCTCGGCGGCGGGCATCTGTGCGAGTGTAGAGCTCCGACACTACTTGACAGATGTTGTCGAAAAGAATAAGAAAGGGACTCTGCGCAAGTGATCCCGTCTCGCTTCAGGGGGGACCATGGAAGCGTCTCGTCGCGATTTTCTGAAACTAGCCACCATCGGTGGAACCGCCGCGGCTCTTTTTGGATTTGACGTGCAGCCGGCCAAGGCGGAGCTGCGCGTCCTAAAGATCGCGCGGGCAAGCGAAACCCGGTCGATTTGTCCGTACTGCGCGGTGGGATGCGGCACCATCATCTATACGATTGGCGACAAGGCCAAGAACGTCACCGCCCAGGTGATTCACGTCGAGGGCGACCCGGATCACCCCACCAACCGAGGCACCCTCTGCCCCAAGGGCTCTTCCTTGCAACAGGACATATTGAATGAACGACGGCTGTTGAAGCCGCAGGTGCGGCGACCCGGCGGAACGGAATGGGAGGACATTTCCTGGGAGCAGGCGCTGCAGGAAATCGCGCAAAAGGTAAAGAAGACGCGGGACGACACCTTTATTGAAAAAGATGAGCAGGGTCACACCGTCAACCGGCTCGAATCAATTGCCTGGACGGGCGGCTGCACCGATACGAATGAGTTCAACTTCCTGGTCGTGAAAGCCATGCGCGCGCTCGGTGTGGTGCATATAGAAAACCAGGCCAGGGTTTGACACGGCCCTACGGTCTCAGGTCTGGGACCAACCTTCGGACGCGGCGCAATGACCAACGGATGGGTCGACATCAAGAATGCCGACATCATTCTGGTTATGGGAGGCAATCCGGCTGAGAACCATCCCTGCGGATTTAAATGGGCCATGGAGGCCAAGCGCAACCGCAACGCAAAGCTCATTTCCGTGGATCCCCGATTTACACGGACGTCCGCGGTATCCGATCTCTTCTGCCAGCTTCGCGCAGGGTCAGACATTGCCTTCATGGGCGGCATGATCAGCTACGCGATCGAAAACAACCGCATTGCCAAAGACTATCTTCTGAATTACACCAACGCAGCGTTCATCGTGAAGGAAGGTTTCAAACTTCCGGAGGATGGTCTGTTTTCCGGGTTCGATGAAAAGACCCAGACCTACGACAAATCCACCTGGAATTACGCTGGAGCTGGCCAGGCCGGTGGTAAGGACGCGGCGCAGGGCTACTCGCTGGGTGCCGCCGCACACCCTCCAAGCGGTGGAGCGCCTGCGCCTCCGAGTCTGCCGCAAACCGTCGAATACGACCTTACGCTGCAACACTCGAATTGTGTGTTTCAGTTGTTGAGAAAACAATATTCTCGGTACACCCCGGAAATGGTGGAGCGCATCACGGGAGTTCCCAGGGCGCAATTCCTCAAGGCTGCCGATCTGTTCACGTCGGTGCGCAAAGACGGCGAAACGAAAAAAGCCGGCACCATTCTGTATGCCGTCGGATGGACACAACACACCTCCGGCACTCAGATGGTGCGCAGCGCCGCGATTCTCCAGCTTTTACTTGGAAACGTCGGCCGCGCCGGTGGCGGAGTGAACGCGCTGCGCGGTCACTCCAATATCCAGGGCGCCACGGACATGGCCGGCATCTTCGAAAATCTGCCCGGCTACCTGAAGGTGCCCATTCCGGGGGACAGTTCGTTTGACGCTTACGCCAAACGAATCACGCCGACGTCTTCCAAGCCCGCTGCATGGGAGTCGTTTAACTACTGGGGAAACACGCCGAAGTTTGCCGTGAGTTTTCTGAAGACGCTGTACGGTGATGCGGCCACGAAGCAGAACAACTGGGCTTTTGACTACTTGCCGAAGGTCGACCGCAACTACTCGTGGACCTACATCTGGGACGACATGTACCACGGGAACGTCAAAGGGCTATTCGCGTTCGGAATGAATGGCGTGGCGATTGGCCCCGACTCCAACAAGAACATTAACGCGCTGAAGAAGGCGGATTGGCTAGTGGTGGGAGAGATCTATCCGGACGAGACCAGCGAATTCTGGAGAGCTCCCGGCATCACCAAAGACGAGATGAAGCAGATTCAAACCACGGTGTATCGCTTGCCGTGCGCTGGTTTTGCGGAGAAGGATGGATCCTTTACCAACTCCGGGCGGTGGCTGATCTGGAAAAATGCGGCTGTTCCGGTGCCGGCGGAATGCCGCTTGGACCAGGCGATCCTGGCACAAATTTTTCTGAAGATCCGCGATCTTTACAAGAAAGACGGCGGAAAATTCCCCGACGCTATCTTGAACCTCACGTGGAATTACACCACTCCGGCCAGCCCATCGCTCGCCGAGGTCTTGAAAGAAATCAATGGCAAGGCACTGGCCGACCTGGAAGATCCGGCCACGAAGCAGCAGATCAAGAAGGGGCAGCAATTGCCCGGATTCGCCTGGTTGAGGGATGACGGAACAACTACGTCCGGCAACTGGATTTACTGCGGCTCGTACACAGAAGCGGGAAATCTGACGGCTCGCCGCGATCCCTCCGATCCGTCCAACATGGGAGTGCATCCAGGCTGGGGTTGGTCGTGGCCAGCAAACCGGCGCATCCTTTACAACCGCGCGTCCTGCGATCTGGACGGCAAGCCTTGGGATGCTTCGCGACCCCAAGTCTGGTGGAACGAGGACCAGCAGAAGTGGGTTGGGAACGATGTGCCGGACTTCAAGCCTGATTCCAAACCAAAAGACCACATGGGCCCGTTCATCATGAACCCGGAAGGCGTGGGGCGGCTCTTCGGGCCGCTGGCGGCGTTTGCCGACGGTCCGTTCCCGGAATTCTATGAACCCACCGAAAGTCCACTGGCCAACTTGCTGCATCCACAGCAATCGATTAATCCGGTGGTGAAGAAATTCAAGACGCCCGACGACAAGTTCGGGACGGTCAGCCAAGGTTTCAACATAGTTTGCACCACGTACCGGCTGACCGAGCAATACCACTACTGGACCAAGAACAATCCCATGAACGTGCAACTCATCCCCGAGCCGTTCATCGAGATTCCTGTGGAACTGGCCGACGAACTCGGCATCCGCGGTTCCGAAAAGATCAAGGTTTCCAGTGCCCGGGGAACTTATATTGCCAAGGCCTTTGTCACCCGGCGCATCAAGCCGATGCTCATCGACGGCAAAAAGACTTATCAGATTGGCTTGCCGATTCACCAGGGATTCCGGGGAATCGTCGAGGATGAAGATCGAGACGCGCGAACGCTGGCGAATCTGTTGACGCCGGCGGTCACCGACCCCAACGCCTATACACCCGAGTTCAAGGGCTTCTTAGTCAAAGTCGAAAAAGTTTAGGGAACAAAGATGAGCCAGGCGACACTCCGCATTCAGAAAATGTCAGCGCACGCCGGCAGTATTCCGGGCGAGGACACCCAGCGACTGCCCACGGTTGCCAAGCTGATTGACACCACGACGTGCATCGGTTGCAAAGCCTGCGAAGTGGCGTGCATGGAGTGGAATGACCTGCCGTTTGGCAAGACCGTCTTCGACAATTCTTACCAGACGATGCCGGACACTCGCTGGAATTACTGGAATCTGATCCTGTTCAACGAGCACGAGCGGGAAAACGGCGACATGATGCTGCTGATGCGCAAGCATCAGTGCATGCACTGCGCCGAACCGGGATGCCTGGAGGCTTGTCCCGCGGATGGCGCGATTGTGCAGTACACCAATGGCGTCGTTGATTTTCAGCAGGATCATTGCATCGGCTGCGGCTATTGCATCACCGGCTGCCCTTTCAATGTACCCAAGCTCAACAGCGTTACCAAGCGCGTTTACAAGTGCACCCTTTGCACCGACCGCATCAGCGAAGGCCTGGAACCGGCTTGCATCAAATCCTGTCCAACCGGTTGCCTGCATTTCGGAACTAAAGAAGACATGTTGGACCTCGCGGGCCAGAGGGCGACACAGTTGCGCGATCACTTCGGGTACGACAAAGCCGGCGTTTACGATCCCCCCGGCGTTGGCGGCACCGGCGTGATTTATGTTTTGCACGACGTCACCAAGCCCGAGTTGTATGGCGGCCTGCCCAGCAACCCCACCATTCCGCTGGCCGTAAGACTCTGGAAGAAACCGCTCAAGTGGCTGGGCAATCTCGCGATCGTCGGCGGACTCGTCGGCCTCTTCGTCCACTACCTCAGATTCGGGCCCAAAGCGCGCGAGGACGAAGACATTACGGGAGCACAGTCATGACCCATCCGGAACAGGTCGTCCCCCACGGTCACGTGCTGCGCTACGCCTTCCACGAGCGCTTGAATCATTGGGTCGCCGCGGGCTCCTACATTTATCTGATGCTGACCGGACTGGCTTTTTGGTCGCCCTGGTTATTCTGGATCGCCGCGATCTTTGGAGGCGGGCCGGTCTCTCGCATGATTCATCCATGGGTTGGCTTGATTTTCACCACCTCGGTCACTTACATGTTTGTGATGTGGCACAAGCAGATGCGATTCACCAAAGTCGACCGGCAATGGTGGAATTCGCTGCACTACTACATCACCAATCAAGACGATAAAATGCCGCCGGCAGGCCGCTACAACGCCGGACAGAAATTATTGTTCTGGACCTTCTTCTTTGGTGCGCTGGTGTTGCTGCTCTCCGGGCTGGTGCTTTGGTTCACGGATTATTTGCCGTGGAGCCTGCGCTGGCTGCGCTACATCAGTGTGATTGTTCATCCCGCAGCGGCGCTCCTCACCATCGGCAATTTCATGATTCACGTTTACATGGGCGTGTTCGCTGAACGCGGTGCATTTGGCTCCGTGATTCGCGGCGACGTTTCCATGGCCTTCGCAAAGAGGTATCATCCCGGCTGGTACGAAGAAATCGTCGGCACTGACAACAAGAAATGACTTTTCTCGCGGCCGGGAAGGTAAACTATCGCGCCCGCATCGCGCGCGCCGAACTACTGTCGTCGCGGCATCCCTTTGCCGCCGAAGTCCTCACCTTCTATGCGCGCATCGCCGGCTTCCAAAAAGAGCTCTACGACTCGCTCCCGAAATTGTGGGGCAAGCGTCCCATAGCTCCGCCGAATGGATTGCTCCGCTCGGAAATCAATTTGCCCATCCTGGTGCAGCCCTTCGCCAACTTTCTCTCGGTCATTGAAGCCCACGCACCGCGCCCCCTCGCTGCCCAAGCGGAATACCTGAAAGAGCAAGGAACCAATGCGTGGGCCGCCACGCTCGAGGCATTCTGGAAGTCTGGCTTGGCGGAATGGCCCGACGGCGATTCCGATGCTGACAGCACGCCTGATCCTCTGAAAGAGTTTCTAACTCGCGCATTCCTGCAGCCCTATGCCGAATTCATTGTCGCCGCCATGCTGCCACCCACCCTGTTAATGACCACTTGCCGCTGCCCTCGCTGCAATTCCCTTCCCCTGCTCGGAATCCTGCGCCAGGAGGGCGATGGCGGAAAACGATATCTGCAGTGCTCTTTTTGTTCGCAGGAGTGGGAATTTCGCCGAATTTTTTGCGCCAAGTGCGGCGAAGAGCGCGAAGACAAATTGCCGGTCTACATTGCCGAACTGTTTCCCCATGTTCGCGTGGAAAGCTGCGAGACCTGCAAGCATTTCCTGCGTACTGTCGATTTGACCAAGGATGGCAACGCGGTCCCGCTCGTCGACGATCTGGCCGCGCTGCCGCTCAGTTTTTGGGCCGAAGAGCAGGGCTATCAGCGAATCCAGGGAAATCTTTTGGGGACGTGAAGGCGCCGCGTGTACCGCCGGCGAGCGGGGTTAGTTTCAGAGTTTTTCGCCTAGCGCTTCGCGGAAAGAGCTTCCCACGCTTTGTGCAGCAGGCTTTCCAGCGTCACCTCATCATGCGTCTCGCTGCCGTCAGAATGACTCGAAACCGATGAAGGCGCGGCGGGCAACGAACTCCCTGCTGCGTGCGGGCCATAATCGCTTCGCGGACCTTCACTGCTGCCATACATGATCCGGGCAAGGCTTACATTGGACATGAAAATCTCCGTCCGCATAGCGCGCGGGTATTCGTTCATTGTGCGCTCGCTGTCAGAAAATGCGGCTCCGGCAACGTGCGATGGAGTGAATTGGTAACTGTCCCATCGAGCAGGTCTGTTAGAATGCATCGACGACAGAGGAGAACCGCAAATGGCTGAACAGCAGAGTTATTCGAATCACGTGAAGTGGGTGCCGATGTTTCATTTTTTTGTGTTGCCGGTGTTGCTCGCGAACTTCTTCACATCCGTCTTCCGTTATCGATCCTTGGGCATTACCTGGGTCTGGCTGATCAGCATGCTGACCGCCCTGGCTCTGTTCATGCTCGCGGTTTTGGGGCGGACGTTTGCGTTGAAAGTGCAGGATCGCGTGATTCGCATGGAAGAGCGGCAGCGCTGCGAGCGGCTGTTGCCCACGGAATTGAAAGCGCGCATTCAGGAAATTACTCCGGAGCAGTTCGTGGCTCTGCGCTTCGCAAGCGATGCCGAGCTGCCGAGCCTTGTCAGTAAAGTTCTCACCGACAAGATCAGCAACAGAAAAGCCATCAAGCAAATGGTGAAGAACTGGCGTGGCGATTATTTGCGCGCCTAGACAGCGACTCATTCTTCTTTAGAAGATGCTCTGTACCACGCCGGCCTCTGCCCGCACCGCGGCGCCATTGATCGCCACCGATTGCGTGCTGGCAACGAATACTACCACCGCGGCAATCTCCTCCGGAGTTTCGAAACGCTTCAATAGCGACGTCGGGCGAATCGTCGCGAAAAATTGCTTCTCCACTTCTGCCGGCGAAATGGCCTGCTGGCGGGCGATGTTTTGCATAAACTCGCTGGCGCCCTCGGATGCCGTGGGTCCCACCAGAACCGAGTTTACCGTCACGCCGGTGGCAACCACGGTCTGCGCAACGCCGCGAGCGATAGCCACCTGCGCGGTTTTGGTCATGCCGTAGTGAACCATTTCCGTCGGAATCTGTTGTCCAGACTCGCTGGAGATGAAAATCACTCGCCCCCAATTCTTCTCCAACATCCCCGGCAAGTAGTGGCGCGTCAGGCGCACCCCGCTGAGCACGTTAATTTCAAAAAAACGCTGCCAATCAGAGTCGGGAATCTCCAGAAACGGCTTGATCTCGAAAATCCCTAGATTGTTTACCAGAATATCCGCTTCTGGAATCTGTTTCACAAACGCGCTGACGCCCGCAGCCGTGCCCAGATCGGCCGCTACACCTATCAACTCCGCTCCCTTCGTGCGTTGGCGGATTTTCTCCACCGCCGTACTCACACGCGCCTCCGTACGGCCATTAATCACCACTCGCGCGCCTTCTTGCACCAGCGTCGCGGCAATCGCGAATCCGATGCCTGCGGTCGAGCCCGACACTACCGCCAATTTACCTTGTAAGCCCAGGTTCATGCCTTGTCCCCTTACGTGAAGTTTTTGGTGAAGACAGTTTATGGCGCGGTTTTGAATTTTGCGAGCGAGGAAGCGGCACTTTCGATCTCTGCAATCTCCTCCGCGCTCAGCCGGAAATCAGCGGCGCCGAACACGCCCTCGGCTTGTTTGGCATTACGCGCACCCACAATTGCGCCCGTAATCGCCGGATTCCGTAGAACCCATGCGATCGCTGTTTCTCCGGCGTTCCGGCCGTGGCGTGCCCCGACCTTTTTCAGCACTTCCACCAATTCCAGGTTCTTGGAAAGTTTAGGCTCCTGGAATTCCGGGTTGCGGCTGCGGAAATCGTCCTTGGGCAAAGCCGCGGCTCGTTCGCGCGTCATTGCGCCTGTCAACATGCCGGAAAACATCGGAGCGTAGCTGATCACACCGATTCCCTGTTGCAAACAATACGGCAGTGTCTCTTCTTCCACCTGCCGGCGCAGCATGGAGTAGGGCGGCTGCAGCGAAGTGACCGCGGCAATTTTCTGCGCTCGTTTGATTTGCGCGGCGTCAAAATTCGATACGCCGATCCAGCGAACCTTCCCCTCTTTCTGCAAAGACGCCACGGCCTGCCAGGCTTCTTCCAGGCCGGCGCCACTGTCCACCGGCGGCCAGTGCATCTGATAAAGATCGATGACAGAGACCTGCAGGCGGCGCAAGCTGTCTTCACACTCCTTGCGAATAGATTTCGCGGAAAAATTCGGAGTGATCTTGCCGCTGCTATCCCACGTCAGCACGCACTTCGTGAAAACGTAGGGACGCGCGCCGTGCCAGTCTTTCAACGCGCGTGCAACTACCTCTTCCGAATGTCCCAAACCGTAAACCGCCGCCGTGTCGATCCAGTTGACGCCCAACTCCAACGCGCGGTGAATCGCCTCTATGGAGTCCTTGTCATCTTGCGCGCCCCACGCATATTCCCAGCCGCCGCCTCCTACAGCCCAGGCGCCAAAACCCACCGGTGTGATGTTCAGATCGGAATTGCCCAATTTTCGTGTTTGCATTGTCCTTCTCTCGTGGAGTTCTCACAGACTAGGATGAAGAAGCCCAGCGAATGGTTAGGTGAAATTATTGCGCAAAAAAGGCCGCGTCGAAAGCCACGAATTCGCCATCGGGATTGATCAGATCAAGCTGTTGTGGGCCTGCCGAAAGCGCGGGCGTAACGATATTAAGGGTATTCATATCCTTGAACGTCACTGAAGCTGGCTTGCCGCCCAGCGTAACCTTCGTTGCAGACTGAAAACCGCTGCCGCGAATCGTAACGCTCGTGCCTCCTGCAGCGGCACCCGATGCGGGTGCAACACTGCCAAATCCCAATGGAACGTTGGCAAGTTGCACGATGGTCAGTCCCGACGCAGTCACTGCAAACAGTCGCTGCCCGAATTCATCGCTGGTCAGGAAATTGCCGTGCAATCCGTCGACGTCGGTGGGGAGCATCGCGAATGGTTCTGGCAGCATCACGCGCAGCCGCAGACGTCCATTGTGCGCGTCGCGAATATCAATGCCGCCGTGAATCCCGGTTGCCGGTGGCGCGGCGGGGGCGGGCCCATCCAGGAATAGTTCATATACCAACGCGCCGGTGGTATGCAGCGTAAGGCCGGGCACGGCCACTCGCTGCGCAATGCCTTCGAGCTCGGCCGAAGTCGGGGCGGAAACCAGGCTAAGATCGGCGCCGCGAATTTCTGTCTGACTCCCTGTACGCATCGCGAACATTGTTCCATCGGACGAAACCGCCAGGTCGTGCGCCAAATCATTGGCGGAAGAGACGGTGAAGTCGTTTGCCGCCGAAGCGGACCACGACGCAACTGGCCCTCCGGGAGCGCTGCTGAACGTCAGATAAACGGCGTCGCCACTGGCGTCCGCTTGCAGCAACGGTGCGCCCGATAGCGACGTAACCTCTGGCTGCGGCGCGGGCTGGTACACCGGCGGACCGGCGGCAATGTTCAGCTGCCCCAGGCACGCATTGCACGCACCGGTGGACGAGCCTTCGCCACTCAGTCCCACGAAAACTGTTTGCGCGCTGGTGGCCACCACGCGGGCGGGTCCGGAATTCAGGTAACCCGCCACGCCTCCCACTGCAACCTTCGCGCCGTTGGCGACCGCTCCGTCCGGGTCGATCAGGTAAACGCTCTGCGCTCCAAAATCCGCCACTACCAACTGCGAATGGTCCGGCGTCAGCGCAAGGCCTCGCAATGCCGAGTTCGGCGGCGGCCCGTTCGGAGGGGGCTGTATCGCTGCACGAAACACTTGATTCTGCAGATCGAAAACGTCTACATGATCCGTCGCGGTCAAAAACACTTGTTGGCGCGAGGCATCGTACAGAACGAATTTGTATAATCCTGGATTGGCGTAGATTTGCGAAGATGCCAGAAACTGGAACGATCGGGAAAGAGTGGTTGAACCTGACGGGGCGGTCACAGTAATGTCCGCTGGGCCCGGCGAAACGGCCGGGACTGGTCTCCCCTTGCTCCACACTCAGAGAGCTCACCGACAAGGCCAGCAAAAAGTCTGGTTGCAAAGGGGGAGGCTGGACCCCACTTCCGCCTCCACCTCCACCACATCCACTGCAAAACGCCGCGGATGAGACCAATGACAACACAATCGCCGGAAGCCTGCGAACGCCGCCCCACATGGCGGACTCCTAGCCAAATAACAAACCAATCGCGACTTGCAGCAGGGCCGGAGGGCGGTCCGGCCGCAACCTCACCGGGGGAAACAAGGCAACCATAGCTATATACTGTAGACTTGTCAATATATTAAATACACGGGAATGAATGGTGCCTGAAACAAAAACGGCGCCCTGCTCTGGACAGGACGCCGCTTGGGAAGAAACTATTTTTCGCTATGAAAGTTAAATGGTTTTTGGACCGACGCCTGCCCCTGCTGGCGCAGAAGCCGTGCGCGCGAACGAGCCCGCTCCGGACTCCTTCTCGGCGGACTTGTCGATTTCGATGGAACCCTTAAAGTAGGCGCCATCTTCGATCATGATTCGGGCGGTCGTCAGATCGCCGTTCACCGATCCATCCTTCTTGATCTCAATGCGGTCCTTGGCGCGCAGGTTGCCCTTCACGGTCCCATACACCACCACTTCGCGCGCAATAATGTCCGCGGTCAGTTTGGCGGTCGCGCCAACCGTGAGCTTGCGCTCATCGAGTTGCACGAGTCCTTCCACTGATCCCTCGATCAGCAGGTCCTCGTTTCCCGAGATTTCTCCCTTCACGTGCAGGCTTGGTCCGAGTCGCGCCGTTGCGCGATCTGCGGTTGCTCCCAACGGTCTCATCGCATCAGTACTCATCGCGGTTGTTCCCTCCCAGGTTGCCGCAGAGGTTTTCTGCGGCTGATTCATCGGAATATTTTTCGGCAGTTCCGGCTGCGCGGCTTGCGGCGGCGTATCCGGCTTCTTGGTATTACCCCACATCGGACCTCCAACGGGACAGCTTACCCCACGCAGAATTCCGCCAGGGGTATGCACACAATAGTCCGCGGCGATGCGTGTCGCAAATATAGTATCCAAAAGGCGTGCCTGAGAGTAACTAGACTCTCGAACAGGTGCAGCACTGTACCTGGTCCAGCGATTTGCGTCACTGCGCCACTCAAGACGTCGGCTTGTCGGGTACCGGCTGTTTCGCCAGGAAATCCCCAGCGAAACGCGTCGAGTACGAAGCCAGCAATTCTTCAATTCGTTTCGCAGACGGCGATTTAAGCACGAAACCCGCGTGATGATATTTTGAAACGCGATAAATAATTTCAGGATCGGTATAGCCGGAAGTGTCTGGCTGTTCCTGCTTCGCCAGCGACAGAATAACGCCGGCGTACTCCTCGCGCCCCTGCGGTAACTGATAAGGTTGCTTCCCTACGCCAACCTCCAGGTGCGCCCACTCCCTCCACAGATTGATGCCCGTGGCCGCTTCAACCACGTCGGAAATGTAAGCGCCGCCCACGCGCGCGGCGATCTCAATGAAGTAAAACCGGTTGTCAGCGTGCGCTTTCAGAAATTCTGCGTGAGTCACTCCGCGCACCAGTCCAAGCCCATCCACGAGCTTCGCGTGCATCTCTTTCAACACTTGCGTTTCCGCGGCGTCGCGCGGCAAAGTCCGCGTCGTGAACACGCCTCCTTCGTGCGACACATCCAGCGGCGGCGATCCATAGCCATGTACTTCGGCGAAAACCACAGACCGTTCACTCACCACGCCATCCACGTGGTACACGCTTCCCGGAACAAACTGCTCCAGAAGAAAATGCGACTGCTGGTCGCCCAACTGATCCAGCCACGGCCACAATTCCTCCGGCGCCTGGATTTTCTTCATGCCGATGCCCGAAGCCTGCGAACGCGGTTTCAGCAGCCAAGGCCCGGGCACGTGCGCCATGAATTCGCGCAGATCGTCGTAGTTCAGCACGTGCACGAATTCAGGCACCAGCACGCCAGCCTCACGAGCCTGCGCCCGCATGGCCAACTTGTCGCGAAAGTGGCGGATGGTCGTCAGACCCATGCCGGGCAACCGCAAGTGTTCGCGCAGCGCCGCCACGTTCTCCATGTCGAATTCGTCCAGCGCCACAATGCGGTCGATGTGTCGATGGCGCGCGGTATAGCTGACCGCGTTGATCAACTCGCCGACAGGTATCTCGCCGGGAGTAAAAAACATTTCGTCGATCGCTTCCCTCGGCCAGTCAGCGTTTCGAAGTTTTTCCACGGTCAGCAGCAGCACCGTGCAGCCCAGCCGTTTGCACGTGCGCATAAATTCCTGACCTTTTTCATAGGAGGAGACGCAAAGAATGGTGATGGGGCGGTTCGCCGTCACGCGATTTCCCTCGCACGGATGCGCGGATTATACCCGTCTTTCGCCGGCCGGAAAGAGGAATTGCAGGAATGGCCCCACTCGTTGGGCCCACGCAGCTTCGTTGTGCTCCGCGCCTTCCACTCGCTGGTAATGCAAGTCGCGACCCAACCGCCAGCCCTTGCCAAGGAGAATGTCGCGGAATCTCTCCACGTCTTCGACAATCCGCCCACCCTCGCGCGTTCCAATGTCCAGCCAGATGCGCGGCAACGGGTCCACAGGAGCGGCGTCGGCAAAACGCAAAATCACTCGCTGGTTCCACCACACCGACGGCGAAAGCGCCGCGATTTTTCCGAACACGTGTGGAAGACGCAGCCCCAGGTACAGCGATACCAGCCCACCCAGCGATGAGCCACCAATTCCCGTGTTTTCCGCTCCACTTAGAACCCGATAGTTGCTCAGCAAAAACGGTCGCACTTCTTCCAGCAGAAACTTGGCGTAGCGGTTCGCGCGGCCTCCCCCAAGCTTCGGCATGCGCGTGGGTGTGTATTCGCCGAGGCGCTGCTTTCCGGCATTGTAAATACCGACGACGATCAGCGGTTCAACCAGGCCTGCTTGAATGCAATAATCCGCGGTTTGCCCGACATGCCAGTCCATTCCCGGAATGAAAGACGTTCTACCGTCAAAAAGATTCTGCCCGTCGTGCAGAAATAGCACTGGAAACCGTCGCTGCTCCTGTTCGTGATATCCGGGAGGCAGATAGACAATCAGGTCCCGCTGGTTGCGCAAAAATCGCGACGGGAATTGTTCATGCTTGATTAGTTGCGGTCCGCTCACGGAGCGATGCTGACCAGTAGATCCTTGGCCTCCACGTGTTGGCCAGGAGTTACAAGAAGTTTGGTGACCTTGCCAGCGATCGGCGCGTAAATATTCGATTGCATCTTCATTGCTTCCAGAGTCAAAAGTTTAGCACCTCGCTCCACCGTATGGTTAACCTGCACCGCGATGCCGCTGATCAGCCCCGCAGTTGGCGCTCCAACCTGGCCCGGATCTTCCGGGTTCGCCTTCGGATGGCTGCGTTCCACCACGCGCAGAGCACGGTCGCGAATCGTTACTTCGCGCGGCTGCCCGTTCAACTCAAAAAACAGTGTGCGCGTGCCGTCGGGATGCGGTTCGCTGATGGTCAGAAATTTCACGATCATCGTTTTGCCCGACTCGATCTCTACAGTGATTTCTTCGGTTGGCCGCAGACCGTAGAAAAACGTCCGCGTGGGGAGAACCGCTACGTCTGCGTATGTCTGCCGGAACTTGTCATACTTCAGAAAAACTTCCGGGTACAGCAGGTAGCTCAGCAAGGCGTCGCGCTTCACAGCGTGACCTACTTTTTTCTCCAGCTCCGTCTGCTCGTCCTCAAATCGCACGGCGGGAAGACTTGCTCCCGGCCGTCCCTTTAGTGGCGTCTGCCCTCGTAGGATGATTCGCTGCAACTTCTTCGGCCAGCCCCCAGGTGGCACTCCCAGCGCCCCAGAAAACATTTCTACTACCGAATTGGGCAGAGGAATGTCGTGTTTTTCGTCGAGGTTCAGCAGGTCGCTGGGCTTCATCTCGTTGGCTAGCAGAAACAGCGCCATATCCCCGACAACTTTGCTCGACGGCGTTACCTTCACAATGTCGCCAAATAGTTGGTTCACTTCCGCGTAGGTTTTTTCCACCTCGCGCCAGCGGTGCCCGAGTCCCATAGAGGCCGCCTGTTCCCGCAAATTCGTGAATTGCCCTCCCGGGATTTCGTGTTGATACAGGCGCGCGGAGCCAGCCTTTGGTCCCGAATCGAACGGCAAATAGTAACTGCGCACTGTCTCCCAGTAATCAGAACACTCGTTCAGCGCTTCAATATCCAGCTGCGTGTCCCGGTGCGTATGCCGCAAAGCCTCTACCACGCAATTCAGATTCGGCTGGCTCGTTCCGCCGCTCATCGATGCCATGGCCCCGTCGGCAATGTCCACACCAGCCTCCGCGGCTTTCAACAGGGACGATGCGTTAATTCCGCTGGTGTCGTGGGTGTGGAAGTGAATTGGGATTCCGATCTCCTCGTGCAGCGCTTTCACAAGCGCGTACGCGGCATACGGCTTACACAGCCCGGCCATATCCTTGATCGCAAGAAAATGCGCCCCCAGCTTCTCCAATTGCTTCGCCATCTTCACGTAGTATTTCAGCGAATACTTCGGCCGGTGGTCGTCCAGAATGTCGCCGGTATAACAAATCGCTGGCTCGCATACCGCGCCGGTCTCCAGCACCGCGTCGATGGATACGCGCATGTTATCGATGGAATTCAGCGAGTCGAAAATACGGAAAATGTCGACGCCCTGCTCATACGCTTCTCGAACGAAGTCCTCGATCACATTGTCGGGATAGGAAGTGTAGCCGACTGCATTTGCGCCGCGCAGCAACATCTGGAAGCAAATATTGGGAATGCGCTTGCGAAGATCGCGCAGCCGTTGCCAGGGATCTTCGTGAAGAAAGCGTAACGACGTGTCGAATGTCGCTCCGCCCCACATTTCCAGGCTGAACAAATTCGGCACCCGCTGCGCCACCGCATCCGCTGTCGCCAGCATGTCGTAGGTGCGCACGCGCGTCGCCATTAAGGATTGGTGCGCATCGCGGAACGTCGTGTCGGTCAGCAGCAGGCGCTTTTCTTTGCGCGCCCACGCGGCAAATTTCTTCGGTCCGAGCTTCTTAAGCAGATCGCGCGTGCCCGGCGGCGGTGCAATCCCCGGCACGCTCGGCAGTGGAGCCTTTTCCAGCGCGTCGGGAATCTTCTTACCTTTTACTTCCGGGTTCCCGTTCAGAATCACGTCGCCCACATAAGACAGCAGCTTGGTGGCGCGGTCGGCGCGGCCCGCAAACCGGAAAAGCTCGGGAGAATCATCCAGGAACGCAGTGGTGACTTCGCCGGTGCGGAATTTCGGGTGGTTGACCACATTTTCCAGAAACGGAATGTTGGTCTTTACTCCGCGAATCCGAAATTCCCGTAGTGACCGGTCCATCCGCTGGCACGCTTCGGTTAGATTCGTGCCCCACGCCGTCACCTTCACCAGCAGCGAATCGTAGTACGCCGCCAGGATCGCGCCGGAGTACGCGGTGCCGCCATCCAGCCGAATCCCAAACCCAGCCGGCGATCGGTAAGTGGAAATACGGCCGTAATCAGGCGCGAAGTGTTTCTCAGGATCTTCCGTCGTCACGCGGCACTGCAGCGCGGCGCCATACAGCGGAACTTTTTCCTGCTGCGGAAGCGCCAACGGTTCCTCATGCAGCTTGTGGCCTTGCGCCACCAGGATCTGCGAGCGCACGATATCGATCCCGGTCACCATTTCCGTAACGGTGTGCTCGACCTGAATGCGCGGGTTCACTTCGATGAAATACCATTTCCGCGAATCTACATCGTAAAGGAACTCCACCGTTCCCGCGTTTCGGTAGTTCGCTTTCCGCGCTATTTGCACCGCCGCGGCGCACAATTCCTCGCGTACGTTCGCGGGCAGATTGCTCGCAGGCGCTACTTCCACAACCTTTTGGTGCCGCCGCTGCACCGAACAATCGCGTTCATACAGATGCAGTAGATTCCCGTGCTCGTCGCCGAGGATCTGCACTTCAATGTGCCGCGCCCGCGGCAGATATTTTTCCAGAAATACTGACGCATCGCCGAACGCCGATTTCGCCTCAGCTTGCGCGTCTTCCAGGCTGGCCGTAAGTTGCGCCGCGTCCTGTACCACGCGCATGCCTCGCCCGCCGCCGCCCATCGCGGCCTTCACCATCACGGGGAATCCAATCTCCTTCGCGATCCGATGCGCTTCTTCCGCCGACGCAACCGATTTTTCCGTCCCCGGAAGCACCGGAACACCCGCGGAACTGGCCAGGCGCCGCGCCGCGGTCTTGTCGCCCAACAATTCCAACAGTTCCGGCGTGGGCCCAACAAATGTCAGTCCAGCCTTGGCGCAAGCTCGCGCGAATGCCGGGTTCTCCGACAAAAATCCGTAGCCCGGGTGGATCGCGTCCACTTCATGTTCTTTGGCGACAGCAATAATTCCCGCAATATCCAGATACGCTTCAACCGGGCCTTTTCCGACGCCCACCTGGTACGCTTCATCGGCTTTGAAGCGGTGCAATGCCAGTCGGTCTTCCTGCGAATAGACGGCTACGGTGCGCAAGCCCAGCTCGTTGGCTGCTCGGAAGATGCGGATAGCGATTTCGCTGCGGTTGGCCGCCAGCAACTTGCGGATAGGTGGATTCCTCTTCATAAGCGGCGTTTGTTCACTCTCATAGTGGATGCGAAATTTTACATTGTTTCACGCGCCGGGACACGCGTCGGAACGAATCTTTCAATGCTGGCAAGTAAAAAACCAGATGAGGTCCTAATGCTTCAGCAACGGCGTGGCGAAGCGAATGGGCACGCCAAAATTGGAGCCGCCGAAGCCCCGCACAATCGCAAATGTTACGCCGATCACACCGCCATTGTCGTCCAGAAGTGGCCCTCCGGACCCTCCTGATGTCGTTTGCGCGTCGTACACGATCTTATCCGGCAGAATATCGCCCACATGTCCTTGCGTTACCAACGGGCGAATCAGTTGCCGCTTGGCCAGTTCCTGCAAAATCAGCTTGGGCTCCCCGCCACTCGCTTTGATCACCTGCTCCACTGTTTGATCTCCCGCGCGCGCCAGGATGGCATCCAACCCCGTCGCGTACCCCACGCTAATCAGAGGCTCGCCGCTCACGGCGGCCTCCGGTCGCGGGTCAAGCTTCAACGCCGGCCGCTGCAGTTCGGAAAGGTCTCCGTGCAGCAACGCAAGATCGGCGTCCGAGGAAATCTGCGAGATGTTGACGCTGATGCCTCCCGGTGCGTCAGGGAAATAGGCCGTCATCTCTCCAATCAGGGGCTCCAGTCCTTGTTTGGTTGCTCCGGCCAATTCCTCGTTTTGCCACCAGGGCTGCGCCACGTGATGATTGGTCAGAATCTTGCCGTCGCCGGCGATGAATCCCGTTCCAAAAAAATCGGCATGCACCTCCGGCGCGCGCCCTTCGGTGGTGTAAACCACGTTCCCATCACTGTCTTTCAACGGTGCTCCATCACTGCCGATGCCGCCATAACGCAGCCTCTTCCCAGACTCCTTCACGTTAAACACCACGGTCACGTGCAGCAGGCACACGCTTTTCGCGTAACTGCGGATCACGCCCTCGGCACGCTGCGAAACACCTTCGATTTTGTTCAGCCTGCTGGTGGTGTCTGCCAGCTCTTTCCGCAATTGCGTGACGTCGCTTCCGTCAGGCGCCGAAATCTTTTGTTTCAGCGACTCCGTCTTCTGCATCAACGCTTCTTTTTGCGTCAGAACATCCGAATTGCCCGTATCCTCTCGCAGTTTTCTTGCCGAGGCCAAAAGCTGTTCTTCATTCTTGACGCCATGCTCCAGCTGCGCGATCACCGTGTACGCACGGCGGGTTTCTTTATCGGCGCGGCGTGAAAACAAAAAGAAAATCCCGGCAATCACCAGCGCCAGGCCAAACAGCGACGCTACACCGATCTTCAGCACCCGGCTGAGCGAAAAAGCGTCGCGGGTCATCTTCTCCGTCACCGCCAGCGCCTGAAACGCGGTCTGCGCTACTACCGTGCTCTCTTCTGCGATCTGCGTTTTGCGCAGCAACTCATCCATGGCGTGCTTCTGCCGCAATTGCGCCCGCAGATACGCCAGAAATTCTTTTTCGTCGCCCGGGTAGCTCAGCGCAGCGTCCGCGCCAAGATCCAGCCAGCGCATACGCTGCGCCGGGTCGCCTGTCGTCAGAACCACCACGCGCGTTTGCGAACCGGTGGTGGAGGCCTTCACTTCGGTCAGCAGCGGATCCCCCGCCTCTTCGGAGGTCCCGTCCACGATCACAAGCGCGTCCACATGCCCGCTGCGCAAGATCCACTGCGCTTCCGTCGCCGACGGCACGGACGTCACTTCGTACCCGGCGTTCGTCAGCACGGCGAACAACGACTCGCGCGTCGACGCATCAGCCGCGAATAGAAGCACGTTCTCTGTGGATGGAGCCACTGGGGTTTCCCTGCCCACGGTGATTGGATGTTTGGCGGAACCCGCGGGGAGCAAAAAGTTTACCCCAAATTGCTGGCGGATGCTTGATGGATAGAACTCAGGCCACTACGGCCCGTAAAATCAATACTTGCGCAGCACGCCGATTACTCGGCCTTGAATCTTCACGTCGCTGGCCGGCACCATGATTGGCGCCATTTCCGAATTCGCGGGCTGCAATCGCACCTTCCCGGAGCCTTCCCGGTAGAACCTCTTCAGCGTCGCTTCGTCGCCGCCAACCAGCGCAACAACAATATCGCCCGCATTTGCCACTTGCGTCTGTTCGCACACCACAAAGTCGCCGTCCATGATGTGATCCTCAATCATGGAGCTGCCCTTCACTTGCAGCACAAAGGAATTGCCGCCTCGCACAAAATCGCCCAACGAAAGTGTCTCGCGCTCTTCCACCGCTTCCAACGGCCGCCCCGCCGCAATTCTTCCCACCAGTGGCAATTCCTGGATGCGTCGCTCGATTACTTGCTCTTTCACAGGTTTGGGCAGCTGCACGATCTCGATCGAACGGCTCTGATTGTAGCCGCGCCGGATGAAGCCTTTCTTCTCCAGCGTGGAAATATGCTTGTGCACCGTGGCCAGCGAGGTCAGCTTCATGCCTTTGCCAATTTCTTCGAAGCTCGGCGAATAACCGTGTCGCGTCTCGAACGAAACCAGGTAGTCGAGCACTTCTTTTTGACGTTTTGTCAGGGCCATTGGAGCCTCCACTTCAAGCCGCAGGCCAGATTAGCCGGCGGGGCTGGGGTCTGCTTCTGCCAATGCAGTTCAATTGGCGCGCTCGACCTTCCTCACTCTAGGCGAAAAGAAAGCGAACGTCAAGTGGCGATTTGGAAACTTTCTCACTGCTCGTACTCTTTCCCCTCCTTCCTTTCTGTGCTCTCATCGTTCAGCACGATTATGTCTTCGTCATCCAACCCACGCTCCGCTGGCATCACCGCTTCCGCTACTCTTGCCTTGTTGGGCAGTGTTTCTGCCCTGCTGGTCTGGGGCTGGATCTTTCGCGGCCTGGCGACACTGCCTCGCGATGCGAGCGGACGGCACGCTTACGAATCTCACCCCATCGCATTTTTCAGCCTCGCCTTGGTGCCACCTCTCTTAATCGCCATGGGGCTTCGCATGGGCGTTGGGCTCTTCCAACGCAGGCCCTGGGCACGCAAGGCCGCGCTCTGGTGGGCCGCCATTGCCCTGACATTTTCTCTCTCCGTTATTGCTTTCCGTCCGTATCAGACTTTCGTGATCCCGGAAAAGTTCGTTAGTGATGCTGAATCCTTGAAGCAGCTCCTCGCCATCGCCATGCTGATCTTTACATTTCCCATTAGCGTCTGGTGGATTTTCTATTTCACTCGCCCCAGCGTGAAGATTCAGTTCCAGCCTGCCAATCCCACAAACTCTTCTGTGGAAGCAAGCTAGCCACGCTTGGCTTACGAAGCACAACAGAGTCTCTTCTTAGCGCCAGCCTCAACGCAAATGGTATAGAACTAAGCTGTGAGCACATCCAAAGCATCCGTCGCTGTCCTAATTTCCGGTATTCTCGCGATCCTCGGCAGCGCGTTCAATATTCTTATTGTTGCCTTCACCTTGGCGGCGCTGTATCTCGTTCCGTTTCCTCCGACGGTGCCGACGATGCCCTCTTACGTTAGATCGATAGCCGCCTTCGGACTGCTTTTCTTTCTCGTGTTATCCGTGTTCGGCATCTTCACCGGAGTCGGTCTGATTCGGCTGAAGAATTGGGCGCGTATCTCGATTCTAGTTTTCTCAGGGTTCACCGTGTTCTTTGGCGGCATCGCATTGCTGGTTCTTATGGCAATACCTTTCCCCACCAACCCGACCGGACCGCCTGTGGAACCCGGTGCAGTCAAGGCTGTCGTGCTCATGGTGTATGGCATTCCAGTTCTCATCGGCATTTGGTGGCTTGTGCTGTTCAGCCTGAAGGCAACCAGGGCGCAGTTCGCCGGGGCGCCATCGCAGACCTCGCCGGAAATCTCGCCCGTGCCATCTTGCCCGCTGCCCGTTCAGATTATTGCTGTTCTTTATCTCTTCTCCCTTCTTCCCGCGATTTTCATCCCTCTGATACACACGCCGTTTCATGAAAGCAGCTTCCGCGCGCGAGGCGCCGCCGGCCTAGCCGTGAGTCCCGGCCGTACATTTCCAAGAGCGAACGTGTTCAGGAATTGCGCTCTGTGACACCGCCCCTTCCATTCCCGCCTCATCTGTGTGTTACCCTGTAGATGCTGGCTCCTTGCGGTCCGGCATTCGCTCCCCACATGGTCAACCGAACCGCTCTCGTTCTAAAAGGGGCTGCTCTCCTCTAACAGGCTTCGAGGAGTTTTTGGATTACGGGGGTTAAGCATCGCCATGTCTACGCTTATGGATGTGCCCGCAGGTAAGACCAAGCGCGAGGTCATCGACCAAGCCGTCATTCGTTTCGCTGGCGACTCCGGCGACGGCATGCAGATTACCGGCAGCCAGTTCACCAATACCGTCGCGCTCTACGGCAACGATATCGCCACTTTTCCTGATTATCCCGCCGAGATCCGCGCCCCTGCGGGCACCGAACCCGGCGTCAGCGGCTTTCAACTCAACTTCTCGTCGGCCGAAGTGCACACTCCGGGCGACGCGATCGATGTGTTGATCGCCATGAATCCGGCTGCTCTGAAGGTGAACATCGGCGACCTGAAAGCTAACGGCATCCTGATCGTCAATTCCGACAGCTTCAAAGAGGGCGATCTCCGCAAGGCCCGTCTAACCACCAATCCGCTCGAAGATCATTCTCTGGATAAATTCCGGGTGTTCCCGGTAGAGCTTCAGCGCCTGACTCGTTCTTCGCTTCAGCATCTCGGTCTCGACGCCAAAGCCATGGACCGTTGCAAGAACTTCTTCGCGCTGGGCATGTGCTACTGGCTCTATAACCGATCCACCGATCCCACCGTCCGCTGGATCGAAGACAAATTCAAGAAGAAGCCGCTGCTTGCCGAAGCCAACAAACTGGCCATGAAAGCGGGCTACTCCTACTGTGAAGCTACGGAAGCCTTCCAGATCAGCTACGAGATTCCGCCGGCTCAATTGAGCCCCGGATCCTACCGCAACCTCAGTGGAAATCAGGCCCTGGCGCTGGGCTTTGTCACCGCCGCCAAAAAGTCCGGGCTGCGTCTGTTCCTGGGCAGCTATCCGATCACCCCGGCTTCGGACATTCTCCACGAATTGTCGCAATACAAGAACTTTGACGTCTTGACGTTTCAGGCCGAAGACGAGATTGCGGCCATCACTTCGTCCATTGGCGCTTCCTACGCCGGTGCTCTCGCGCTTACCACCACTTCCGGTCCCGGTATGGCCCTCAAGACCGAAGCTCTGGGACTCGCCGTCATGGTTGAACTCCCTCTGGTCATTTGCGACATCCAGCGCGGCGGACCTTCCACTGGCTTGCCCACCAAAACTGAGCAGGCAGACTTGTTGCAGGCCATGTTCGGCCGCAACTCCGAAGCTCCTATCCCCGTGCTCGCGGCCTCGACTCCCGGCGATTGCTTCTGGGTTGCCGTCGAAGCCTGCCGCATCGCCCTGAAATACATGGTGCCGGTGATTATTCTCTCTGACGGTTATCTGGCGAACGGTGCTGAACCTTGGCGCATTCCGACCGCGGAGGAAATTCCCGAGATCCCCGTCAAATTTGCCACCGATCCCGAAGGCTTCATGCCTTACAAACGGAATCCCGACACCCTCGCTCGCCCCTGGGCCGTTCCCGGCACTAAGGGCCTCGAGCATCGCATTGGCGGCCTGGAAAAACAGGACGTCAGCGGCAACATCAATTACGAACCGCTGAACCACGAGAATATGGTTCGCATTCGCGCCGCCAAAATCGATGCCATCGTGCAGGACATTCCCAACGTGCTGCCCGCTGGCGATCCCGAAGGCGACCTGCTGATCGTTTCGTGGGGTTCAACCTACGGTTCCATCACGCAATCCGTCAAATCGCAGCGCGCCAAGGGCCGCAAGATCGGTCACCTGCACCTTCGCCACCTCAACCCACTTCCCGCCAACGTTGGCGACGTCCTGAAGCGCTACAAGAAAGTTCTGGTTGCCGAACTGAACATGGGGCAACTTCGCTGGATGCTCCGCGCCAAATATCTTGTCGATGCTGCCGGCCTGAACAAGATTCAGGGCCGTCCTTTCAAACAAGCTGAACTCGATCAGAAGATCGAGCAAATGCTGGGACTCTAGGAGAACCGAACATGACTACGACAGCTCTCCCACCGCTCACTAAAAAGGACTTTCAGACCGACCAGGAAGTGCGTTGGTGTCCCGGTTGCGGCGACTATGCCATCCTCGCCGCTGTCCAGGCCGTTTTCCCGGAGCTCGGCATCCCGCGCGAAAACTTTGTCGTCGTCTCGGGCATCGGTTGCTCCAGCCGCTTCCCTTATTACATGAACACCTTCGGCTTCCACACCATTCATGGACGCGCCCCTGCCGTCGCCTCCGGCATCAAGATTACCCACCCGGAACTCGAAGTGTGGGTCGCCACCGGTGACGGCGACGCGCTGGCGATCGGCGGCAATCACACCATTCACCTGCTGCGTCGCAATGTCGGCGTAAAAGTTCTGCTCTTCAACAACCGCATCTACGGCTTGACCAAGGGACAATATTCTCCCACTTCCGAATTTCACAAGATCACCAAATCGACTCCCTACGGCTCGCCGGATCGCCCCTTCAACCCCGTCTCCCTCGCTATCGGCGCCGAAGCCACGTTTGTGGCGCGCTCCGTGGATATCTTCCAGGCACATTTGAAGGACACGCTGAAAGCGGCCGCGGCGCATCAAGGCTCCGCATTTGTGGAAATTCTGCAGAATTGCAACATCTTCAATGATGGCGCCTGGATCGATCTGACAGAAAAGGATGCGCGTAGCGAGCACGTCATTCAACTCGAACACGGCAAGCCCCTCGTCTTCGGCAAAAATCGCGACAAGGGCATCCGCCGCAAAGACGATGGCGACATCGAAGTCGTCCACCTTGGCAACGGCATCACCGAAAGCGATCTCATCGTTCACGACGCTCATCACCCGCGTCCTTCCTATGCCTTCCTGCTTTCGCATATGGAGCATCGCCCCGGATTCCCCACTCCTCTTGGCGTTCTTCGCGCGTGGGATTCTCTGCCGCGTTACGAAGATGTGATCAACGAACAAGTGCGGGACATCATTGCCAAGAAGGGCGCTGGAGACCTCAACCAGTTACTCCGAGCCGGCGACACCTGGGAAGTTAAGTAACGCGAATAGTTTTCTGTTCTTGCAACGGACGAAGCAGTTCCAAATCGGACCCGCTTCCTCCACTTCTCTCTCAGTCCCTCGATATTCCTGTTTGCGGCAAATCTTCGCTCAACCGCCGCGCGAATTTCCGCACATCACCGGACGGTTTCTTCAGAAACACCGTAAAAGACGTGCATTTTTTCGCGCGACCATTGGCCTGTCAATTGCTGCTCCTACGCTGTAGTAATCTTCCGCAGACTAAGGGCACGCTCCCTTTTCATGATCGAAGGCCGGGTCTATAAATATCGTCGCAGACTCAGAACTAAAACCAAGGTCGCAGGAGTAACAATCGGCCTAGCGGTACTAACCCTCAGTTTCCTTATCTATTCCTTCTATCCCTTGTTCCAAAGTGACTCGTCATTTGTTTCCGCCCCGCCGAGCGTCAGCGAATCCTATCTAGCATCAGACCTCTCGAATCCTGCGCCACTTCCACAGAAGGTTTCTGACGCGCAACTTGTGTTTCCTTATTCGGTAATACCTGGCGGCACCCATAGCGGTCGCGAATTATCTGAAGCGGCACGGCGAGAACCTGTCGTCGCTGCTCACTACACGGAATTCTCTGTGCCGGATATTCGCGTGATTCGCTTGCCGCACGACAAACTTGCCTACGTCTCCTATCGTCTTGGCAATCACGTTTATTGGACGAAAACGAAGGTCGAGTTGCACCGAGGCGAGACTTTGTTGAGCGATGGCAAGCATCTGGCCCGCACACGTTGCGGGAATCGCATTTCGGACGTAGCGATGGCTCCGGTTTCGCCGCACGAGCCTCCGCAAACGCTTTTGTCTACTCCGTTCGTTCCGGCACATGTAGATGTCGACCCAGGTTTCCTCGCGGCCGTCCCGATATGGCCCGAAGGTTCGGCCGCTTCCGTTCTCACGGCTATGCACGACATGCCGCTTGTGCCTGGTCCGGGCCCCGGCTTCCCGCCGTTCCTTCCCACGTTCTGTTGCGGGCAAAAATTCTCGCCCTCCACGCCTTCCTCCCCCTCTTATCCGCCGCCGCAACCCGGTTATCCTGCGCCGCTTTCCGTCACAACTCCGGAGCCCCGCACCTTCTTTCTACTCCTCTCGAGTCTGATACTTTTGCCTCTTCTGGTTCATTGGCGGCGCATTCACTAGACCACCGGCGTTCGCACCCGCGCCATTTTCGTAAGGGCACCACTCAATCGTGCCGTAAACGTTGACGAAATTGGCGAGCCCATACAGTCTCGTTATTCTTCCGTCTCCGTGAAACCATCTTCTCTTACCCACATCTAACGGGAAGCGGTTAGAATCTCTTCCCATGGACCAGGCCAAACAACTGATTCCGTTTTCGCTCCTTGGCAACGCGGATCCCGTTCCTCCGACCTTTTTTGTGCAGCAACCGGAGCAGGCGCAAACGCTCTCGCTGCTCTACGAGGTCAGCCATGAGATCACCTCCATCCTCGATCGCGCCGAACTACTCCGCCGCATCGCCGAACGCGTGAAAAAGCTGGTCAACTACCACGTCTTCACCGTCATGCTCTGGAACGAGTCGATCCAGCAACTCGAAAGCGTCTTCTCAATGCGTTACGAAGACGCCATTCCCACACGATTGAACATGCCCCTTTGCCAGGGCATCGCCGGCGCCGCTGCCTCGGAGCGTCGCACCATTCGCGTCGACGACGTGCGCCAGGATCCCCGCTACACGCAATGTGGCCCCGACGTTGGGGTGCGTTCCGAGCTCGTTGTCCCCTTGCTTCGCCAGGATCGCTTGATTGGCGTCCTTGATCTGGAAAGCACTGAAGTAGGCGCCTTTACCCCGGAGCACGAGCGTTTGCTGAACATTCTCGGCTCCTATATCGCCGTCGCTCTAGAAAACTCTCGCCTGTTTGAAGAGGCACGCGACAATCAGTCTCGCTTGATGAACGATTTGGAAACCGCGCGCGAAATTCAACGTCAACTCCTGCCCACTGGGGCGCGCGAGGTCCCCGGCCTGGACCTGGCTACGGCGTATGTCCCGGCGCGCGAACTGGGTGGCGACTTTTATGATTTTCTGCCCTATGGCGTCGGCCGTCTGGGCATCGCCATCGGCGACGTCTCCGGCAAAGGCACTGCCGCTGCGCTCTATGGCTCGCTTGCGATTGGCATCCTTCGTGAATTGGTGAACGACAAGCAGGCTACACCTGCCGAGTTGCTGGGATTTATGAACTCGCGCCTGCTGGCCGCGCGCCTCGATGCGCGCTTTATCGCCATGCACTTCGCCGTTTACGACGCTGCCCTCAGGGAATTGAGTATCTCCAACGCAGGCGGTCCGCTGCCTTTGCTGCTTCGCAATGGCGAAGTCACTGAGGTTCAGATTAGCGGCGTGCCCCTCGGTCTGCTACCCGAAGTGGAATACGATGAAGTCACTCTGGCTTTGTTTCCAGGCGATGTGGTCGTCTTCGCCTCCGACGGCATTCACGAATCCACCAACGCGGACCAGGAAGAGTTTGGCACCGCACGCCTGAAAGAACTGCTGCTAGAGGTCGCGCCGTTCGACCCCGGCTACACTATCGTTCAACGCATCGTGAAAGCTACCGACGAGTACGCCGGCGTTGGCCGTCCTCCACACGACGACCGCACGCTCCTCATCCTCCGCGTCATCGACGATTCCACGACGGACTTCTCCAAATTGCCCATTATTTATTGAGATTCAGAATACTGAGGCCGGCAAACATCCGGTACCGTTTCCGGTTGCAGCCCGCCTACTTCTTTCCCGTCTCGCCCGCCTGGGCTTGCGCTGTTTCCAGCCCTGGCTGCACTTCTCCATGCAACAGCGGCAGCCACTTCTCTCGCACCACCGCAAATTCTGTCCAATTCTTTTTCGCCACCGGCTCAGACGGCGGCAGCCCTAGCGTCTCAAAATTCCTGAATTGCCCTTTTTGCGCGATACGAAAATCCAGGTGCGGCCCGGTAGCCAGGCCGGTGCTTCCAACCAGCCCGATAGTCTTGCCGATCTCTACGCGCTCTCCCACATGCACCAGTATTCTCGACAGGTGCAGGTAATACGTCTCGTACCCGTTCGAATGCGCAATGTGCACCATGTTTCCGTCTCCGCCCTTGCGCCCCGCAAACATCACTCGTCCGCTCCCGATCGTCTGCACCGGCGTCCCGACCGGAGCCCCATAATCGGTTCCCAGGTGCGCTCGATACGTCTTCAAAATTGGATGGAATCGCGACTTGCTGAAGTGTGATGTAACCGGCGCTCCAAATTTTAGCGGCGACCTCAGGAAGGCCTTCTGCAAGGATTTGCCGTCCGAGCTGTAATACGCGCTTTGCCCTCTTTCGTCGTGAAACAGCAGCGCCTCATATTTCTTCCCGCCATTCACGTATTCGGCGGCCAGAATCCTGCCGTACCCGGCGGTTTCGCCCGTCAAATAGGTTCTCTTCTCCAGCACGATGTGGAAGGTATCCCCTCGCCTCGGGTCGGTATAAAAATCCAGGTCGTAACCGAAGATCTGCGCCAACTTCATGGCCACTTCCGCGCCTTCTCCCGCTTCTTCCACCGCGTTGAACAGCGAATCTTCCAGCCTTCCGTTCACTACCGTCACTACGGAGCGAATCGGAATTTCTTGCACTTCCGCCGAGAAACCCCGCTGCTGCGGCACCAGGTGCAGCATGCGCTCGGCATCGATCTTGTAATTGATGTCGCGCAGACCGCCTTCCACCGATCGGTTCACCGTTATCGTGTTTCCCGCGCGCAGCTGCCGCAGATTGAACGCGTGTTGCGCCGCCGCCGTCGCGTCCGTTACCTGTTCGGTTGAAAGTCCCAGCTTCTGCAGTGCGCCCGAAAAATTCTCGCCCGCGGGCATTCTCTTCACTGTCGGCAATATTACGTTCTGGCGAATCCGCTCCGCTTCCGCTTTGGCCAGCTCCACTTGTCGTTGAAGTTCTTTTGATGCGTTCGAACGCTGCTCGATGCAATACCCAACCACAACGGCGCCTGCCGCCAGAGTCACTCCGATCCCAAACACAAAAAGACGATTCACACTTCCCCCAGAGTCCCTTGATTGTCAGTCCTTGCGCGCCGCAGCGCGATTGTCGCAACAACTTTGCTTTAACCAGAATAACGCACGCTCTGGTTGTGTCCCAAATTTTCCCTCAACGTCAGTGCTCGTCGCGCCGTCTGCACTCGATTGGCCACGGGGTCATTCCACACGCCTTTTTCGACGTCTTGGGGGAAATCACTCATTCGCTCCGCCAATACTCTTCCTAACTCCTTTTCCTGCAACGTCTCCCGCCCCTCACTTCTGGCATGTCGCGTGCCCCTGCACTTGTGGGGGAGTGTCATGATCACCTTTGAAGTTCATCCAGAAATTCACGTTCGGGAAATGCGCGAACGCTCTTCCTTCTCCACTTGTTCGGAGTGCCACCGCAGCTTCCACGCCAAGAGCGAAGATCAGCTGTCTTTGTTGCTGTGCGAGCACTGCTTCGACGCCATGCAGAACCGTCGCGAGCCGGTCATCAGCGTCCACGTCCGCCCGCGACCGCAGCGCCGTTCCACTCTCTAATTTGGAGCCGGTTCCGTAGCTCACTCCTTCAGGGGTGAGGCCGTTCTATTTGCCTAAGCTTCGATGGTGCAACCGCTTCTGCTTTGGTAGCTCAGGCTTCAGCCTGTGGATGGTGCTGGCTCCGACCAAGGCGCGTTTGGAGTGCAGAGGCTAGCCGCCGCTTTTTCGCACCAACCCGCCAAGCGAATCGATCCGTGCCCACCGCGGTCACTGGAGTCAGAGCACACCAATCCAAGCGCCTAGAAACCTACGTATTCTGTTTTCTTTGGATTAGCCTTAGTTTCCAGACGCAACCGGCTGCACGGACTTGATCTTCGGTGCATCCGCAAAGTAATTCTGTTCCCGCAACCTGCGGTAGATCAACCCAGCCACCTGTGCTGCCGTCGGACCCTTCACGCGCCGCGTATTCCCACGCAACAAAACCGCCAGAGCAATCTTGGGATGCGCCTCATCGGCGTACGTAACAAACCAGCCAATCCGCGACGGATTGGTGTGGTCGTCACACGTTCCCGTCTTCCCCAGCGGCGTTTCGTCTCCGCCAGAATCGTAGCTCAGCCGGCCTGTCCCATACAGCACCGCCGCCAGCATCCCTTCACGAACTTCCGGCAGCACATCAGCAATATTCAAGTCCCGTTTCACACGCGGCTGAAACGCATCCGCTTCTTCCGCCGAATGTGGATACTGCAAGTAATAAAGTGTCCCACCGTTGGCAAACGCCGCAGCCAACGCCGCCAGCTGCAATGGCGTAATCTGAATTCCCTCGCCGAAGCTGGACATACGCGCCACTCCGCCGAATGCTGGAGGCTGCATCGGGAACGCACCCGGATGCTCGTCCGCCAGGTCGTAGCCTGCCAGTTCGCCAAGCCCCAACAGCCGCCCGTACTTCGAAACGGTGTCAAATCCCATGCGCCGGCCCAGCTCCTCGAAAAATGTGTTGTTGGAGTGCGCCAGGGCTTCCGTCAAATTCATGTATTTGCGACGCCCGACCTTCAGCATCGTATCTCGCGTGATGACATTTTCCTGCAGCGCCGCGATCGCAATTGTCGGCTTGATCGTTGAACAAGGAATGTAGCCGTCGCTAAACGCAATCTTCTGGTTCACAACCGTCAGGATTCGCCCCGTGTTCGGATCCACTGCCACCACCGAACCGTTGTACCGCCCCAGGGCCGCAACTGCTGCTTCCCTCACGACTGGATCATCGAACTTCGGATCATCCGCGCTTACCGAATCCGCGTACGTCGGCGCATATCCGTTGTAGCGCGAAGGCGCAAGGTGTTTCTTGGATTTCTTGGAAGTACTCTTGGAATGTGAGGTGGAGTTGGGCTTTGCGGCCGACGTCGCTGCGGCATCTGCGGCAAGCACGGGAACAGACAGGCTGGAAATTAGCGCTGCCGCCGTCAGTAACTTGCAAAAGTCTTGAATCATTCGGCCCCTAACCTCAACTTACTCACAGTAGTCCTAGCAGGGTACAGTGCAAAATCTACGTTAGTTTCCTCTTACCAATCGGATCACTTGGCAACTGCCCTGCGTCGCGTCATCTCCGAGGACGCGCGCTCTCGCACACTGAGACGAAGTTTACCCGTAATAAGGATGCCCTGACAATAGCCATCTCGACCCAGTACGAATCTATGTGCTTTGTTTTGAACGTCTGGCCAGCTGGCCAGTCAGCTTCAGACCCCTGCCCATCCGTTCAAGATCAAAAGGCCCCAAAATGCCCTAATTTGATGCTTTCGCGTCTCAATTGGATCGCGTCGCAAAATGGAACGGACGGAACCGTTGATTTGTTCCGTCCGTTCCAGCCACTTTGATTGTTTTGGCGTCTTCGTGCCAGTTTCGCGCCGACCTTACCGGCCCGGCCTCGCCTTTGTGTCCGTTGCCGCGGCACCTGCTGCCGCTGCGCGCACCGGAGGCTTTTCCGGCGTTGCTGCCGCGCTTCCATTTGCTCCGGCGGGAGCCTGATTCTGTGTCAGCCCTGGAATTTCCAGTTTTTTCCGCAATGTGCTTTCAATTTTTTCGCGGATGTCTTTGTTCTCTCTCAGGAACACGCGAGCGTTTTCGCGGCCTTGGCCCATGCGTTCTCCGCCATAACTCAGCCATGTGCCGTTCTTTTCGATCACGCCTTTATCCACGCCCAAGTCAATCAAATCGCCTTCGCGCGAAATGCCCTCGCCGTACACGATGTCGAACTCGGCTTCGCGGAACGGCGCCGCCACTTTGTTCTTTACCACCTTCGCGCGTGTGCGCGAACCCACCACGCGGTCGCCTTCCTTGATGGCCTGAATTCGCCGAATGTCCACGCGCATCGAAGCGTAAAACTTCAGCGCTCGTCCGCCCGTCGTCGTCTCCGGGTTGCCGAACATCACGCCAATCTTTTCGCGAATCTGGTTGATGAAAATGAGGCAGGTCTTCGACTTCGATACAATCGCCGTCAGCTTCCGCAACGCTTGCGACATCAGCCGCGCCTGCAACCCCATCTGCGGATCGCCCATTTCCCCTTCCAACTCCGCTTTGGGCACCAATGCCGCCACCGAGTCCACCACCACCACGTCCACGCCTCCCGAACGGATCAGCGTTTCCGCGATTTCCAGCGCCTGTTCGCCATGGTCCGGCTGCGACACCAGCAAATTGTCCACGTCCACGCCCAGCTTCCGCGCGTACGACGGGTCCAGCGCGTGTTCCGCATCGATGAACGCCGCCTGTCCTCCCAATTTCTGCGCCTCCGCAATAACATGCAGCGTCAGCGTCGTCTTACCGCCCGATTCCGGCCCGTATACCTCAATCACGCGTCCGCGGGGGAATCCGCCCACGCCCAGCGCCGCGTCCAGAGACAAGCATCCCGATGGAATCACGTTCACCGGCACCAGCACATCCTTGTTGCCCAGCCGCATGATGGAGCCCTTGCCATACGACTTCTCAATCTGCGATATCGCCGCTTCCAGTAACTTTGCTCTTTCGTCCGTCATCTCTCACCTCGGTCGAGGAAATTGGGAATTTTTGCGAATGAGTGTTGGGATCGCGCCTTCGAAGCGGGCGCCGGGAACTGCGCCGCAACTCCGCCTGCTACTTACGATAACGGGACTTTACCACTTCGTACCGTCGCGCGCTACCTTTCTTCTCCTTCGCCACGTCAGGCCTTCAACCGCTGCACCCATGCTCCAGTTCATGATCCACCAGACTCGATAGCGTCTGCTGCTCCCGCCCGTCCCACTCCGCTTGCTCTTCACGCGACAACCGGCGAAGCCTGGAGATATTGCCGACGAGTGCGAACCTCGATCAACTCAAATTCGAGTCTCTCATGTTCGAAGCAGGATAGAACAGCCGACTGCTTCTGGGGCATAGGGCAACTGTTGAAAACCCCTCAGCCCTCACCCTATCCAAAAGGCGAACAAAAAGCAAACACTATTTTCGCCTAACTTTCGCCCGTCGCGCTGCGGCGGTCGCCTTCTGAGGCGGACGCCTTTGCAAGGGTGCGTGTTTTTTTTGCTTTATGCTTTCGATCCCTCCTTTGCGCTCTCTTCCTACCCCTTGCCGTATTCGTAGAACCCGCGTCCGCTTTTCCGCCCCAGCCAGCCCGCCGCCACATACTTCTTCAGCAGCGGACACGCGCAATATTTCGGATCGCCCAAGCCTTCCAGCAACACATTCAGAATGTCCACGCACACATCCAAACCAATAAAATCCGCCAGTTCCAGCGGACCCATCGGATGATTCATCCCCAATTTCATTACCGCATCCACCGCTTCCGGCGTAGCCACTCCCTCCATCACCGTATATGCGGCTTCATTGATCAGCGGCATCAGCACGCGGTTGGAGACGAAGCCCGGCGCATCGTTCACCGCCACCGGCGTCTTTCCCAGCTTCTTCGCCAACTCCATGGTCGCCGCAAACGCCTCATCGCTGGTCTGTAGCGCGCGGATCACCTCCACCAGCACCATCACCGGCACCGGGTTCATGAAGTGCATGCCCACAAATCGATCCGGCCTCTTCGTCAGCGCCGCCAGCGTGGTCACCGAAATCGAGGACGTGTTGCTCGCCAAAATCACTTCCGGCCGAAGTAGTTTGTCGGCTTCTGCCAACACCGCTTGCTTGATCTGCAGTTTTTCCGGAACCGCCTCCACCACAAAATCCGCCGCGGCGATGGCCGCAAAATCCGTCACCGGCTTCAATCGCCCCAGCACTTGCGGCTTTTCCGCTTCCGTCAACTTCCCTTTCTTCACCTCGCGGTCCAGATTCTTCGCGATCGTCTCCATCCCGCGATCCAGGAAGCGCTGCTCCACGTCGCGCAAGATCACGCTGTAGCCCGCGCGCGCAAACACGTGTGCAATGCCATTCCCCATCGTTCCCGCTCCCAGCACCGCCACAGTTTTGATTGAATCGATCGACACGATGCACGCCTCCAGACGCCTTCTGACTGAATGTCTAGGAAACACCACGAGTGAAACCAGGTCAAGGGGCGGAATCCATCAGACGCGTAGCCACACGAGCGCGATCGAGGTCCCGGCGAAATACCCACACTTCATATTCAAAGGTCGAAGGGTTCGGGCCAATCGTAATGCCCATAACGGAAAAACGGGTTTCGTGTTTACGAGTTCTTTGTAATAGCAAGGAACCTCAGCACTGTCGAGCTCCGCCATGATTCGATCTAGATTGGTCTGCCGATTCCCCTTCCATAGCCGAACTCGGCTCGAGCTTGCTTCGGCCAACGTGGGCACAAGCATCACATGGCAGTCGCTGCATTGCGTGAAGCCATCTCTAAATTCCGCCAGGCACAAAGGGCAAAACATAATTGCGCCGAGCTTACCACACGATCCTAGGGCAGCAGAGCAGTGAGAGCTTCCCGCCTAATCCGCGACGCTTTTCATGGCTTTGCCACCGCCAGCCACGCCGCCAACGTCGCGAACTTTTCATCCTGAGACCACGGCGCACCGAGCCCCTTTCCCAATTCTTTGGCCCGGCGCAGCACCACGGGCTTCCGCATGGAGAACGCCTCCGCGCAGCGCTCCAGCAATTCCCGTTCCCTGGTGCACGCTACCCGCAGGCCGCACCGCGCACTCGCGCTCCGCAGCGCTTCCCTGAACAACTCCCCATCCGCGGTATGAATTAGAGCGTGGGACTGAAGAATTTTCTCCAATTCCGGCAGGGGTCTCCCCGACGCAAGCAACAGCCCAGCGCGCTCCAGCCGGTACCCCTGCTCTTTCAAGTCAAATTCCATCGCGCTGAGCGCCTTGCACGCCAGTTCCTCCGCATCCGTTCGCACGCCGCTGATGAATTCACCGGCCTCCGCTAAGCCCATTTTCTCCCCCGTGTGGTACGGCTGCCGGAACGTGTAGCTGAACGTTTTCACCAGGTGCGCGCGCTGCCGCCTCAAAACAATTGGCTCATTCTTGTCCAGCGACACGGCAACCATGGCGCTCCAACCGGAGTGCACACGAAAACCAACCGCAGCTTTTTTCATTAAAACCTCCGCGGTAGAGGGAAACGGAGGAGCCTAAGATGCCTCGGCACAGCCGCATCGTCAAGCGGAAGGCGGCGCAACGCGTGTGCGGATGGCCACCGGCAGCCGCCGCACTCCTTTGCGCTTGGCATGACGCTCGTAGTAATACCACACGAACGAAAACGGAATGATCGACAATACGCAAAACTGCAGCGGCCGAATCTCGTAGCGTATCGACTGGTACAGCATCCACAGCGCCCCAACATTCGCCACCAAAGTCGCGAGCCCCACCACGCCCGTGAGCAACGCGGTTACCCCAAACGAAAGCCCCGGCACAGATAGCCCCAGAAAGCACAGCAGCAAATACGCCCCAGCCAGCGCCCAGATCAGCGAATAGCTCTTCACCGGCTCATCCAGCCAGACGTATTCTTTCGTCCCCGGCAAAGGTTGATGCGGCACCGCATCGTTCAGAATCTGCCGCACCACTTCCCGGCCGCGCTCCTCATCCTCAGGCCGGATCAACAGCCGAACGACACCCTCTTCTGCCGCAATGCGAGTCGTCAGTACTCCCACCCCGTGTAGCGAATGCTCAATGAATTGCAACCGGCCCGGATCCGCTCCCTCCCACACTTCCACAGATACGTTGCGGGAATCCCAATTCGCCGGCAGTGCAGCAACGGCCGCTCCTTCTTCTGCGCTGAAAGGAATTGCGCGTGCGCTAAGCTCTGCCTCGGGCAACCCAGGCAGTTGCCTCAGCAGCTCGACGCCACAGTTGCTGCAGGTATGCGTTCCTTCGGGATACTCCGTCTTGCATTCAGGGCAAATCATATCGCCGCGAGTCTACTACATCGCTGAGGACGAATTCAGTGAACGCCGGTTGCCCTGCACGCCGTCTCTGCGTGTGGGGTTCTTTGTTGAAGAGGTAGTTGTCATTCCGAACGGGGTCTGCGGACTGAAGAATCTCTCTTGGATCTCGGCCGAAGAGAGATTCCTCACTTCGCTCGGAATGACTCGTCCTGCCGACAACTCATTGCGGCGGCTTCCCTTCCACCACTTCGCGCACAATCCCGCCAGCCCTCGCCTCATCGTCCGGCAACACGAATAACTTCGCGCTCGCCCCGTTTCGTTCCACTCGGCAGCGAATTCCATTCTCGTGCAGCGCGGCAATCAGGAAATCGCTGACCGTGTTCTCTCCCACCCAAACTTGCGCGTCAGCATCTTCCGGATACCAATCCCCATTTTCGCCTGCATTCGGCGGCCCCGGAATATTCTGTTCCTCTTCAGGAGTCAGCGTCGCCGGCAATTTCCAAGCTCCCTCCGGCCCTTCCACCAGATGTCGCGGCGTTTCCAACAACCTCACCGCCTCGTCGTCAGCTGACCCGAACGCCTCCTTCACCACATTCTCAGCCTTCTCAAACAATGAAAATGGCACGCCTATCTGGTACGCCGGAAAGTTATTCAGGTTAAATAAATGATCGCGGCGAATCACCGTATTGTGCGGAATCCCCGCTTCGTCCAGAACCGCGCACAAATCCGCGTGAATTCGGGGATCGTCGCCCTTCCAGAACGAGCAGTACGGATCTTCGTTGGGGTCTCCCGGTTCAGCCGCGCCATATGCCGGCGAAGTCGAAGATGCCGCCGCTTCCTCCGCCTGCTCCCACACTAACTCCACGTCGCAGTCCGCGCAGCGCGTAAATCCCGGCCGGTACTCCGCTTTGCATTCAGGACAGATCATGGCATTTCGCAGTCTACACCGCAGTACCATTGCCGCGGAATACCGCCAATGCTACGGTGCCAATGTCACTCGGCTGTTCGCCCTGGAGGCTTCAACTTGATCCCCATCGCTCGCTCGGCACGCACCGCCATCTTCTCCTGCTGTGTCGGTTTCGCGCTTCTTGTTTTATCCGCATTCCCGGCACGCGCGCAAAAAACCAGCGATGACGATCCCGACGCAAAGGAAATCGCGGCCTATTCCCTTTCCATGGACGGAATTCGCCATCTAGCCACGGCCACCAGCGAACTGAAAGAATGGGAACAGAAGAACCCCGATGCGTCCAAAGGCATGGACGGCGACGAACTGAAAAACGCCGGCAGCATCACCGAACAGGCCAAGGTATTCGATAGCAAATTCCCTCAGGCCACCGCGGTCCTCAAAAAGAATGGCTTTTCAACCAGGGAATATCTGGTTTCTCTCTACGCCTTCGTCGAGGCCGCCATGGTGGTCACCTTCAAAAAAGCGGGCCAGGCCCCCGATGCCGACAAACTCAACGGCGTCGTCAATCCCGCGAACATTGATCTAGTCGAAAAGAACTGGGACGAAATCCAAAAGCTAAACGCCTCCTTTGGCCTCCCCGCAAGCACCCAATAGCCAACTGGAGTCATTCTGAACGAAGCAAAGAACCTCAGCCTCAAGTAACAGCAAATACATAAGTTAGCTTGGCCCGCCTAATCCTTGCCTGCTTACCTCACTGCCACCTCACCTCTTCTTCCCTGCGTCTTTCTCACCACCTTATCCGTATCCCCTATAGTATGAGCGCACAAGCATTCACCTTAACTTCAGTTTCTTCGAGGTCGCCGCTGCTCTTCGCGGCTGTCATGACCGACGATACCCAAGCCCTGGCGCAAGGCCTCACTCGCCGCGATCCCGACCTGCTCGATCATCTCATCGAGCTATACCAGCACCGCCTCTATCGCTACCTCCTCTACCTCACCGGCAATTCTGCTCTCGCCGAAGATCTTTTTCAGGAGACTTGGATCCGCGTCCTCGAGCGCGGCCACCAGTACAACGCCAAGTCCAGGTTTGAGTCCTGGCTGTTTGCCATCGCCCGCAATCTGGTCATCGACGTCTCGCGCCGCAAGAAAATGCCCAGCCTGGAAGATCTGGGCGACAAGGACAGCGATCTGCCCTTCGATCCTCCCGACGAGCATTCCGTTTCGGCGCTGCAACTTCTCGTCGCACGCGAAAATCAGCAAGCCGTCCAAGTCTCTTTGCTGAAAATTCCGGCCTACTACCGCGAAGTTCTGCTCCTCCGCTTCCACGAAGAGATGGGCTTGGAAGAAATCGCCGCCATGATGTCCACTCCTGTTTCCACGGTGAAGTCGCGCCTCTATCGCGGTCTCGCCGCCTTGAAGTCAGCTTTGCCGCAAGGTGCCGTATGACTGAAAACCTTCACATCCGCGCCCAGAAATTCTTTGCGCAATCGTTGGTCGAAGGACTCGCCCCGGCCGACCAGTCCTGGCTCGATCAGCACCTTCGCGAGTGTGCCGATTGCGCCCGCGAAATCACGTCCACACGGGATCTTCTGCATGCGCTTCGCAACGTTCCGGTCTCCGTGCCGCGCGATCTTGCTGCTCGCACGCAACTCCGCGTGCGTCTGCGCGCTCAGGAATCCCCGCAACTTTCTGAAGGCAGCTTTCTGCTTTGGTTGATTACAGGCTTCAGCTGGTTCGTCGGTGTCCTCAGCGCCCCTCTGGTATGGCATGGATTTGCCTGGGTGGGCAGCTACCTCCATGTCCCCAAACTCGCTGTCCAAATGGGATTTGTTCTGTGGTGGGCTGTTCCGGCCTTATTCGCCGTGGGTGCTGTGCTGCACCAGAAGGGATTCAACGTCGGTACATCGCGAGGCCCAAATTGAAAATCTGGAAATCCAGTGGACCTCAGAATATCGAAGAAGGAAGAGAAACCATGAGCGACTCATTTAATGAACGCATGCGTATGATCCGATTCCGCAGGAAGCGCGAGCGCACCAGATTCCGCGACGAACTCCGCATCATTCCTCGCTGGCTGTTCTGGACCTGCGTCGCTCTCTGGCTCATCGCCATTGTCATCGGCGTCTCCGCCAACGTTTACAACATGCGGCACAATCAGAGTAATTTTTTCCCTCCCGACTCGGAATGGCTCAGCTATCCGATTGCCGCCTGCTTCGCCTTGGCTGGCGTGATCACCGCCGGTGCCATCTTCCTCTCTGCATTCCTCTTCATGCTCGGTTACGTTTACAAGGACGCCCAGCGCCGCGGCATGCATCCCGTTCTCTGGACTCTGCTCGTCCTTATACTCTCCCCGGCCTACGGCATCATCGGCCTCATCATCTACTTGCTCGTTCGCGAGCCGCTGCCCTTCCCGTGCCCGCAGTGCTCCGCGATCGTCTCTGCGCGCTACAATTTCTGCCCCAGCTGTAAGTACAACCTGCATCCTTCTTGCCCGCAATGCCGCCGCGAAATCACCGACACCGACAAGTTCTGCCCGCAGTGCGGCACCGACTTGGCCCATCTTCCCAAACCGTCTTCCGAACCTCCCACGCCTTCCGGTTTCAATGAAGCCACGCGCGAACCCTTATAATTCCGGCACCATCCCGTCAGGATATTCCAGAACCCCGCGGGACGAAGCCGTCCGCGGGGTTCTGCTATTTCCTTCAAATCCATTGCTCCCTGCAGCCGCGGAAAAATCCGATTAGGTTTCACGGGCATTCTTGTGGCATGATTTGGGCTATGGGAAACAAAGACAGAAGAAGTCGCGAAGCAAAAAAGCCAAAACAGAAGAAACCCACTATCCCCGTGAGTCAGCCGCCACGCCGCGTCGTAGTGCCGCCACCCACGCCGGTCGTAAAAGAACCCGCTTCCTGATCGCGTCTCGGGTCTCTAACAGCTGTAAAGCCGAACCCTATTCCTTTGCCGACCCGCTCTTTCCCGCGAATGACCGCACGTAGCTCACCATATTCCAGATCTCATCGGGCTTCATCTGCTCGGCTCCGGCTGGCATTTTGCCTTTTCCTTTTGTGATGATGTAATTCAGTTCGCCGTCGCTCATATCTTTCAGCGTTGCGGGATTTCTCCAATCCTTCAAACTCAATTTCATGTCCGCAGCCAAATCCCCTTGTCCATCGCCCTTTTCCCCGTGGCACATCGCGCAATCGAACCCATACAGCTTCTTCGCGCGCGCTTGCGAAGTCGCGGTTGGCTTCACCGGATTTACTTGTTTCGCCGCTTCGGGCGGAACTTTCCATTCAGCCGCTGCCGGATCTTGCGCCGCATTCCCATTCCACACCATCACGCCGGACGCAAACAACACCAAGGCCAAACTGAGCGTCAACTGTTTCCCCATGGCATTCTCCAGACAGCAGGCGAGCTTTCCGGCCATTCTACGCGCTTGCCGCCCCCGGCGGGTAAAAATACTTTTGGAGTGCGGCGGCTCGCCGCCGCGTTGCGCAACGCAGCAGGCTGGAGCCCACTAAGCCGTTGCATGCGGTAAATTCACACTCTGAAGAAATCGTCTTAATGCTTAGGCGCGTAGTACCCTTTGCGGGCCAACACTTTCAGATCGTGGTTGGTCATATCGACCTTGATCTTGCGGAACTTCCCGTCTTTCGTGTTGTTCGTCGGATAGTAGCCCAGCATGTACTGGCTGCGCAGCTCTTCCGAAATCTGATCGAATGCTTCTTCCAGCCGTTTCTCGGAGTTCACGATGATCAATCGCCCTCCGGTATCTTCCGTCAACTTGCGCGCAACTCCTGTGTTCCCGCCATAGCGCGGATCATAAACCAGCAAAACGTGGATCACCGTATCCGTGCGCTGCGCCGCTTCCACCGCTTCTTCCAGCCTGGTCTTGCTGCCTTCATCCTGAGCATCCGTAACGATTACGATCGCCTTGCGCCCGGCTTCGCCATTCAGTTTGTCGCCGCAAGCCAGGTAAATGGCGTCGTACAGTGCGGTGCCGGTAATGTTTCCACCCACCGGCCCGGGATTTCCAGCCATCATGCCGCCGCCCGGAATATTGATGCGCGCCTTATTGATCGCGCGGTCCAGAATGCTGCGGTCATCGGTGAAATCCGAAAGCAGATCAACGTCCGAATCGAACGAGATGACCATCGCTTCGTCGCCCTTTTTCAGAACCCGGTGCAGAAACCGGCTGCCGCCATCCTGAATCGCCGGCAGCATGTTCTGTTCGCTTCCCGAGGTGTCCAGCAGTAGACCCAGCGTGATGGGCAGATTCATTTCTTTCGAGAAAAAGGCGATCTTCTCCTCGTGGCCATCTTCCGAGATCTTGAAATCATCCTGTTTCAGGTCGGTTACCACTCGGTGGTTTTTATCGCGCACGGTTGCAAACACGTTGACGAGGTTAACTTCCGTCTTGATCACCGGGCCCTGTCCTTGATCCTGGCTGGCAGTCTGAGGAACGGCAGGGAACGCGAGAGCCAAAGCGGCACAACAGGCCAAAAGCTGTCTCAGGGGAACTTTGCAGACCATCATCTTCATTTTTCCGATTTTCACGGTTTCCCGGTATCCTTACAAGCGCAGGTTCTGTGACACGGTAGCTTCTAAGCACTTCGATGCAACTAAGCCGTCTATAGGATGCGTCTTACGGAACCGGCAGTCATGCCTACGATATACTAGCTTTGGAAAGTTTGGCGAACTGATGACGAAAAGTCCACGAAAAAGGCTGTTCTGGGCGACCTTGGCACTTCTGCTGGCGGCACAGTTCAGCGTCGCTCAGAATCCCCCGCCCGTTGCACCACCTCCCGCAGGTACTCCGGCGCCTTCCCCCACGACTCCTTCCCCGTCTGGGGAACAAAAGCCCGCAACAGCTCCGACCCCACAGAACAAGATTTCCACGACTACGTTTTTGGTGGTTGTCCCGGTGACGGTGAAGGACAGGACAGGCAACATGGTTGCTGGCCTCCGCAGGGAGGACTTTCGCATTTTCGAAGACAAAATCGAGCAGAAGATCACCGAACTCAGCGCCGATCCCCGCCCACTCTCCATCGTCGTCCTGGTTGACAATGACATGAAGCAGAAAGATGCGGACCAGGTCGATGCCAGCCTTCCCGCCGTTCTTGCGGGCTTGAGCCTCAGCGACGAGGCTGATGTTTGTCGGTTTGACCAGTTCTTCTACCCAGGCAAGGGCTTTACCAAGGACCAGGACAATTTGCTGAAAAGCCTGAAGCGTACGAAACTCGATTCGCAGCCCTCCGTTGCTCCACCGGGCGGACCCTTCAATGGCCCCAGCATCAACAACGCCCCGGCTCCGGGCGCTGGCAACCAAGATCCTTCCCTGATCGCGATCAAGGGCCAGACCACCAAGGCCCTGGATGACGCGGTCTACGAAGCGGCACAACGGTTGAAGGACAAGCCCAACACCCGACGCAAAATTATCCTGCTGATCTCCGATGGCAAGAATGGCGCTAAATTCAACAACCACAAGTACGACGAAGTCCGCAATGAACTGCTGCGCTACAACATCATCGTGTACAGCGTGGCCACCGGCAGCAGCTATTTTGACCGCAAGTTCACACGCCTGGTGGAATATTCTGGCGAAACGGGTGGAGATGTGTCCTACGGAGCGAAGGCCGAGTCGTTCGAGAACTTCTACGCGCAGATTGCGGACCAGGCGCGCAACCAATACACCCTGTATTACTCGCCAAAGGGCAATCCGGGGGAGAGCTATCATAGTATCGAAGTGCGCGTGGAGCGCGAAGGCTTGAACGTCATCGCGCGCAAAGGCTATTACGGGGGCGTTCCTCAGTAATTCGCTATCGCGAACGAGACTCCCGCGGAATCATCAGGATTTTTCTTGACACTGGCGCTGCTCATCCGTAGAAGGAGAGCCAGGGATGGGATTGCAGGTGTGCCGCGATCCCGCCAAAGGCTGCTTCGAGCAACAAACGAGAAGGAGAACATAATGGCGAAGAAAATGAAGAAGGCTGACAAGAAGGCTGCTGCCAAAAAGGCCAAGTAGTCCAGAAAGCTTCCAGTACAATTTGTCAAAAAGCGCTTCGATCCGTCGGGGCGCTTTTCTTTGTTATTCCGTCCTACGTCACATACAAGCCGGCGGCGCTGTGCTAGCTTCGCCGCAATCGCCTTTTGTCCCCAGATGTGCATGCCGTTCCCGGGCGGTGCCCTCGAGATCGCAAGGGGGTGGGCTATGACCTATACAAAACGAATGGAACTCCCACGAGTACGGGATCGTGTGCGCCCTGCCGTGATTACCGGAATCGGTCTATGCCTTGCCAGTTGGGCCATGGACTTCCTGATGGATCGGCTCGGAACAAATTCCTCCAAAACGATCGTGAACGATGTCGTCATAGGAGCATTGGGTGCGCTTGCGGTCTATTTTTTCCTTTCGGCGAGTCACGGCAGGCACGATTTTGAAAGCGCAAAGGAGCGCATCATCCTGATCCGCGAACTGAACCGCCGAATCCGCGAAGCGCTCGGCGCGGTCGCCGCCTCCGCCCTGTCAGAGGAACGAATGGCTCGACTGCAAGGCATCGACGAAGCCACCGACCGCATCGACGACATCTTGACTGATCTTGTCAGCCATCCCAAATACCAGCACCCACGCCATCCCGTTCGATTAAGCAAGAATGCATAGAGTAGGACGCATCAAGGCGTTCCCAGAGTTTCTTCGTGCCCCGGGCAAATCGGCTTGTACGCGCAACTGCGGCAAACAAATCCAGGATTCGGTGGAAATTGCGCGGCGCGGATGTCCGCGGCCGCTTCCTGCACGATTTTTTCGGCATCATCGAGTTGCTTCGCATCGCGCGAAGTCACCTGGATCTGATTGGTCTGTAAATAGTGGAACACCAGCCGAACAGGATTCCACTCGAAGATTTCTTTGGCCGCCAGCGCGTAGATACTCAGCTGCAGGTCCTTGCGCGCGTCGGAATCTTTCCTGGGCTTGCCGGTTTTGTAATCCACAATCTCCACGTCGTTGCGCCCCAGGCTGTTCACCTGGTCCATTCGTCCGGTCAAAATCACATCGTTCGTCAGCGGCAATTCGAACGATTTCTCCTGCTCCAGAATCTGCGGCGACGCCTCCAGCGTGCTCGCGTGGAAAGCCCGCAACTGCTCCACCCCATCTTTCTTGTATTCGGCTTCCTGGTAGTCGTCCTCAAAACCGGCGCTGGTCCATTCCGTTTCGTAGATGCGCTGCACTTCAGCGAACCGCAGCTTCACGCCTCGTTTCAGTTGGTCCACAAACCGCTTGATGGTCGTGTGCATCACGCTGCCAAATGTCAGCGCCGCGCGCGGGCCCTCTTTCAATGACCACAGATAGCTGAACGCATATTGCTGCGGACATTTCCGGTAGTTGTCCACGGCTGAAGAACTCAGCTTCAGCGGTTCCGGCGTGGGTGGGTGGAACTCCTCTGCCCAGCTCGCAATGCGTGAAAAAATCTTCGGTGGCTCTTCCGAAACCGGAAAAAGCTCTGCGGCAGGAATCGGCAACGGCAGTGTTGCCGGCCGTGGGGTTTGTTTCTTCAGTCTCGGCGCGGATTGCAGCAAGTCGCGCCGCTTCACTACGGGATCCATCAGCAGGTCCTCGACGAAGACCGGCACTTTGCCCTTCTTCTCCGCCAGGCTGGTGATGGTCAGCCGATCCTGCGCGCGCGTCAGCGCCACGTAAAAAAGCCGCCGCTCTTCCTGGATGTGAAAATCGCCCTCCGGCAATTCTTCTTTCATCAGCCGGTCGGGAAATTCGAATAGCGGAGCGCGATTGCGTGCGGGGAAGGCGTTGAAATTCACGCGCAGCAGAAAAACATGCGGGAACTCGAGGCCCTTCGCGCCGTGGACGGTCATCAATTGCACCGCGTCTCCGGGCGCGTCGTCTTCCAGGCTCAGTGTTCCGCCGGCTTGCTGAAAGTAGTCCAGGTATTCCAGGAATTCTGTCAGGCCGCCCGTCTCGCTTTTCGGCTCCCAATCCTTCATGAATTGCGCCAGCTGATTCACATATTTGCGGTCTTGCCTGCTGGCCCGCGGGTGGATTTCCAGCCACTCCACCAGATCGCCAAGGATGTCGCGGGCCGTGCGGCGTCGGCTGGTCTTACGTTGCTCGGCCAGAAACTCCAGCAGCTTGGCGATCGCCGCATGCGACGGATCGAATGGCAAATTCGTTTGCGGCGACTGCAGAACGTCGTACAGCGCAACGGTGCGTTTTCGTCCGGCTCGTTCCGCCAGGCGCACCAGGTCGGGTGCGGTCAGATGCCACGCCGGCGCGGAGAGCACGCGGGCGCACGCGATATCGTCGAAGGGACGAGCGATCAGGTGAAGATACGCGAGCACATCGCGCACCAACGGATGCTCCAGTATCGACAGCTTCGAGATAACGAACGGTATCTTCCGCAACGAAAGCTCTTCCACAAGCTGGTTGCGATGCGCGTGCTGCCGGTACAGCACCGCGAAATCCCTCCATCGGCGTCCAGTGGCGTGCAGACGCTGCAACTCGTCCGCCACCCATGCGGCTTCGTCCTCAGAAGCTTCCAGTTCAACGATACGAATCTTTTCGCCCTCGGGCTTGTTGGACTGCAGCACTTTCTTGGGAAATTCCGGACTCACCTCGTTCATCGAAATAGCCTGCGTCGCCACGCGCAGAATGTTGGGAGTCGATCGGTAGTTGTCCATCAACGCGACACGGTACTGCGAGGAGTCCTGGCCTTCTTCCCAATTTGCGAAACGCTGCAAAAACAGCTTGAAGCTGCCGAACGACGCCCCACGGAAGCGATAGATTGCCTGATCGTTGTCGCCAACCACCACGATGTTGCGGCGATCCGCGCCCAGCAAATGAAGCAGTTCCAGTTGCGCGATGTTGGTGTCCTGGAATTCGTCCACCAGGATGTGTTTGAAGCGCTCCTGCAGTTGGCGTCGCTTTTTGCCGTCGCTCTTCAGCAGCGCCACAGCTTCCGCGATCAGGCCGTTTAGCGCTACAGCCCGTTTTTCGTGCAGGATTTCCTCGCTGGCGCGATACGCGCGCGCAATTTCCTGCTGCAGCGCAACGTGTTCAGTGCGTTCCTTAAAAGTGTCTTCGTCCAGAGAATCTTTTTCGGCAGCCAGCTCCGAGGCCAGTTCGTCGGCGAAGGCCTGGTAGTCGTCGCTGGAAACCAGCTCATCCTGGCAGCGCGAGAAGAACTGGATGAAGTCGCTCAGGAACTGCCCCGGTTCCGCGAGACGGCGGAATTTGTCGAGCTTCAAGCGAGCCAGATTCCGACGCAGCAGGATCCAGTGGTCTACCTGCTCCAGCGCGACGCGGTTCGGATCAACTTCCTTCAGCAGCGTTTCGCAAAACGAGTGGAACGTCGACAGCACCACGTCTTTGCCGCGTTCGCCAACGGCCTTTACAACTCGCGCTTTCATTTCCCCGGCGGCTTTCTTGGTGAAGGTGAGGCCAAGAATATTTTCACCGAGCAGGGATTGATCGGTCTCAAGCAAGTGCCGGATGCGCTCGGTAATGACGCGGGTTTTCCCGGTACCGGCGCCCGCAATCACCAGCAACGGCCCCTCGCCGTGCGTAATCGCGCGGTGCTGAGCCGGATTCAGCTTCAGCCCGCTCTCCTGCTCCGGTTTTCCCAGGTCGAATAGCGTGGACATGATTCAAAAAGCGTAGCGCACTACGAAGCGAATAGAAAGCGAAACTCGTTTTCAGCTAAGATGGGACTCCAGGATCACTTCACGCAATAACGTGTTTTGCGTATGCACCGCTCGCAAGGATAGTTTCAGTCCTCAATCAGAACCATAGCATCGCATCAGGCGGCCTGCAAACGACCTACCTCTGCGACGCTTCGCCCGACGCCACCCTGGCGTTGAAATCGCCGGATTTCTTGCGTGGAATCGTCAGAGCAGACCATTTTCCCGATTTGGCGGCAAAATGTTTTGCCAAATACGTGATCTGGCCAATGTGATAGCTGTAGTGCGCCACCTGCCGATTGATGGCTTGCATCACCGAATGCGGTTCCGTCCGGATCGTAACCGTGCGCGCCAACTCCGCTTCCGTAAGCGGCTCCAGCGCGTCAAAAACGTACTTCCAGCCGTGTTCCCACAGCGCCAATAATTCCTCTCGCGTTCTTGGCGGCTCCTCAAATTCGCCGTCACGATGCCGGTCGGGCTTCTCTCCATCCGTCGTCAGGAAATCGCTCCAGCGAGACCGCATATTCCCCGCCATGTGCTTCACCACCACGGCGATGCAATTGGATTCGTTGTCCAGCGTGGCGAACAAGCCATCCTCCGGGCACTGGTCCATGGCGCGCTCGGCAAGCTTTTTGTAGTAGCGGAACAACTCGATCGAGTCCTTCAAATAGGCGTCAGTTAGTTGGTGTGCCATGTTCTTGTTCTGTCCCTTCTCTCCGGTCTTTCAATCCGCGCCGCAACCGGCCCGGGCGCGCCGAATACCTGGTAACGCCAGGTTCATATGCGGCAACTAAGCTAGCAGAGATTCAGCAGTGTTAGACGCAGGCAATTGCGGCGCAGAAAAGCAATTCATTGATATTCGCTTGTTCTTCGCCTGCAATGCCTTCGCCCTGATGGCAACTTCTCTTAAGGAGATCGTTATGAGCCTTGGCCAGATGATGCTTGGCGAATTTGACAACGAGATGCAGAACACCCGCAAAGTGCTGGAGCGCGTCCCCGACGAAAAATGGGATTGGAAGCCGCACGAGAAGTCCGGCACCCTGGGCTGGCTCGCATCGCATGTCGGCAATCTGCCCGGATGGGCCACCATGACCTTGCAAACCGAGGAACTGGACTACGCGCCCGTGAATGGCCCTTCCTACACGCCCCCCAAAATCACCAATCGCAAAGAACTGCTCGCAGAATTCGACAAAAATGTTGTGGAAGCGCGCGAAGCCATCAGCAAAGCCAGCGATGCGGACATGATGAAGGACTGGAAACTGTTGGCCGGCGGCAAGGAAATCTTTACCATGCCTCGCGTCGCCTGCCTTCGCGGCATGGTGTTCAATCACCTGATTCATCACCGCGCGCAACTCACGGTTTACTATCGCTTGCTCGACGTCGCCGTCCCCGGCTTGTACGGCCCGAGCGCCGACGAGATGACGCCGCCGCCCGCAAAAGCCTCCGCCAGCAACTGAATCCTCGCACTGCGCCGTGGGCGGTTTCTTCGCCGCCCATGGACGTGCCACAAAACTACGTGGCGGCAGCTTCGTGAGTGACAGGCGATGGCGGGCAGCTCAACAGCCAGCCCAGCAGGCTGCCAAACACCAGGCTAAACGCCAGCGTCTCCCAGAAATGGCTGCGTGCCACGCTGACGGGCATCAATGGGTTGGGCAATAGCAGCGCTGTGGTCCAAGACGCCAGGAACAATGCGGTGGCGATGGCGGATTCCCATCGACCTGCCCGCAGCATACGAATCAGCGGATACATAAACGCCACAAACAGTAGCGCGCGAAACGCAGCGAGTGGAAAAATCAAGCGAGTGTTCTGCCAGTTGCCCTTCATCGCGGCGAAAAATGTCGGCCAGTCCGGTCCACCGTAAAACTTTCGCAACTCGGGATTCTGCCAGGCAACGTAGTAGCCGAAAAACATATACAGGAACACGAACGCGACAACCAGCAGCGCAAGCTTCCAGGCAACAGAAGACGCGCGCAAGTGTTCCGCGTTGGCCAGGACTGCCGCGGGCTTTGCGTCCCGCCATTTGCCCAGCATCAACACAGCTAACGGCGCGAACAACGCCATGCCAATTGCGCCCTGAATGAAGACGGCCCGAATCATTCCATGGGGCAGTTTGTTCGACAGAAAAAATATGGATTCGATCTGACTCGTTACTGTTGAGATCCCGTACATCCCCACAAACATCGCTCCAGCCAGTACCCATCCGTGCCAGCGTGACCGAAGGATCAGATACGACGCAACAATGCCGACACAAAGCGAAAAAATCGCAAGCGGCGCAAAAACATCGCTGGGCGCTGGCTGCTGAGGCACCAAACCCTGCGACGCAACTCGACTCAAACCAGATAGGGCCATGCCCACACTCATGCACACAATGAAAAGCAGGCAAACAGCCACGATTCGTAGCACAACGATCAGACAAGTTTTGATTTGCATATCGCCGCCTTTCTTCACGCGCTAGGATTCAGACGATCGTCGAACCAATGAGGGAAAATGTGACTTTCACTGTAACGCGCAGGCGCGCAATTGTCGGTGACCCGAGTCTCCCAGTCCCGCCTTGCTTTCTACCGCGTCTGAGTTTGCGTCCGAGTCACCACCGCCAGACGTAAGCATTGTGCCCCCAGCTTCGACCGGTGTAGTATCCCCTGAGCAGAGGGCCTCGTATGAACACTCGCATCAACCTCTCGAAGCTCCCGCAACAACCACGGCCATCATGCGCCTTGGCACTAAGCCTCGCGTTTCTGGTGCTTACAACCACCGTACCCGCGCAATCCCAGGAACCGCCAAAGCCCGCCGAATCAATCGCCGACGCCGCCCGCAATGCTCGCCAGCGCAAATCGAATTCCGCAACTCCTCAGGTTGTCTTCACCAACGACGACCTCGCCGTGCAGTCTCCGCCAGCCGTCGCCGCTGCAGTTCCTCCAGAGCCTGCAACTGCACCGACTCCTCCAGATTCCGCGCCAAAGCAGGCCAATGCAGCCGCGCCACAGCCTTCCGTGGCTCCCGCGCCGCCGCCACCCGCGACGACCGACTGCCACAATCCCAACGAAGAAAGACTCAAATCAGAACTACAGGCTGTTCAGGAAGAACTCGACCAACTTCGCCGCGAACTTTCCTACAATCCCCAAGCCATCTCCGGCCCCGATGTCGATATGACGAATTTCAAGTCTGGCTCTTCAGGACTTGCCTTTGGTTCTCCACCGCTGCAACAATCGCAACCGCAAGCCCCGGCGCGCATCAATGAAGTCACTCTCGAACAGCGGGTTGCATCCCTGAAAGAAGCTTCGCGCATTGCTTGCGAGCCTCCCAAGGACGCAGCTGTTCAAAGGCAAATTGATTCCGCGGAAAATCAGCTGAAGCTATTGCAGCGCGAGTTCGATCTCAATCAGTCCGCTTACTATTCCAAGTCCGATTACGCCCAAGATACCACCGGCAAAGCTCAGCTCGATGCCCAGCAGCAGCAGATTGAGTCCCTGAAGTCCGAGATAAGCCGTCTGAAAGACGCCATTCCTCCGCCAAAATCAAATCCAGCCGCGCCGTAAGCGAACATCTCAGATGCCGGCGTACCAGGCGTAGCCTCCCTCAGGTGCCGCAGAGCCTAGCCCTTTTCCGAATCCTTTCAGACTGTCGGTGACCGTTACGCGGGTTACGAATTTCACGCTCTTGTAGCCCAGTTGCCGCGGCAGCCGCAAGCGCAGCGGCCCCCCATTCCCTGTTGGCAACTCATCACCATTCAATCCATAAGCCAGAAAAGTCTGCGGGTGCAGTGCATCGGCCATGTCGATGCTTTCCCACCAGTCGGGATCGATCGAAAAGTACACCACATATCTCGCGTGCGGTTGCACTCCCACTACATCCAGCACCTGCGAGAGCGGCACGCCATGCCACTCCGCGATATACGACCAGCCCTCCTCACACGCCAGTTGCGTAATCTGGCTGCGCGATGGATAGCTCTTCAACTGCTCCAGCGAAAATGCGCCGGGCCGGTCAACCAACCCGTCCACCGCCAGCCTCCAGTCCACGAATTTTCCAGCCTGCAGCCGCTTGTATTCGTCATTCAACGGCGGCATTTCGTTCGGCACAGGTCTCTTTGAAATCTGGCTTCGTGAGAATTCGCGCGCCAACGAGTGCCTCGTCAGCAACCGCTGCGAAGCGTATGTCAGCGTCTCCCCAACGCCCCAGATTCCGTTGTGATCAGGAGGCACCAATCCATATTTTTGCGCCAAATGCGCGGCCGTGCCCAGCCCCAACACGCCAGCCGTGGCGGCGATGCCGGTAGTGATCAGTTTGCGGCGCGAAATTTCCCTCATGTGCCCTCCTTATCCGCGACCACCTTCCCCGTGATCATCGCTCGCATTCGGCTCTTGAATCCCGCAAGAAAAATCATCACCACGTGGACCAGCAGGAACAGCACCAGCGCCACCGAAACGAAAAAGTGAATCGTGCGCGCGGATTGCTGCCCGCCCAACAAAGTGACGCTCGCCGGAAACGCCGAAACAAAAGCCAAGGACATCGCCAATCCCGACCAGATTACTAACGGCACCAGGGCGAATATCACGAACAGGTAGGCAAGCCGCTGCAGCACGTTATACGACCAGGCTTCCGCCTCGCTCGGGCGCTTAAAGCGCAAATGGTTTACGATTTCCTTCGACAGCACGCGCCACGAAAGATCGCCTTTGCCCGGCAGCAGGTCTTTCCGCAAGTGCCCCGAAAGCAAAATGAAGATTCCATACAGCAAGCCAGTCAGCACCAGCGCCCACGCCGCCTCAAAGTGCAAATACCGGCTCCAGCCATTCTGGTCCGGCATCACGTACCCGTAGCCTGTCGGCACCATTGATCGCGAAGAAGGGATTGGTATTTGAAACAGCGGCGTAGTCAGCACGTTGCCGGTTTCGCCCCAATAGAAGCGCGGATGCGAAATCAGAATCTCAATTCCGCTGACCAGCAATGCAAAAAAGCAAAGCGTGATAATCCAGTGAGTGACGCGCACCCAACCTGAGTGCCGCGATTTAGTCTTCGCGGTCGTGGCAGGCACAGCCACGGCGGAATTTTCCATATAAGCGGAATCGGCCATCCGGGGATGGTATCATGCGCCCCTTCAGGCCTGACCACGGATTTTGCGCCGTACGATTCCGATTAAACCAAACAAGGAAGTTCCCGTCAGCAAAAGGCTGGACGGCTCCGCAACAGAAGACGTGGGCCCAAATGTTAAGGCGTCCACCTGGGTCGTGCTGGTGCCCGGCTGGTAACCAAAATAGAAGGCATTCATCGTCAAAGAGGTCGCAGTAAAGCTGTTCGAAAGCGGCATGGCGACGCCACTCAAGAATCCCGAGTCTGTCTCCGTCGCCGAAGTGATCGTCGCGGGAAGACCCGTAAAGTCGCCGATCAACTCCACTGGCTGTGCTTGTCCATTAAAGGTTAGGGTAATCGAGTCCGTGGCAATCGACAGGCCAATGGTCCCGGTGAGTTGGTTGCTCGCTGTAGCGAAGCCGTCATAAGTGCCCTGGCGAAAGAAGCTGTACGTGCTGTTGAAACCAGCGCCGACATTGATCGCGCCGGTAAACACGTCGACGGTGTAAAACCCGTTGTCGTCCTGCCCTTCAAGCGTGATCGCGGCATTGATCGTCGTGTTCGCGAGACCGTCAGCCCGTGTCGCGTTTGGCGCAAGAACCAGAATGGCCCCGGCAAGAACGCAGTAAACAGCCAGTTTCATGACACTCCTCCTCATATCTCGTACGCTTGCACTGACTTGATGGGACTTGAAGAATCGGGCCCCTCCAAAAGAGCGGCCAAGGTGCTACGGAGCTTAAAATACACAAACAGGAATGTCACGACATTTCCACGGGCATCTTCCATTCTCGCTGCGTGTCCCGTCTCCCGAATCATCTATACTCGGACGTTCATAAAGCACTGTGCCGGGAACCAATCAGTCAACGAAGGAGGCAATCGCAATGGAGTATCCCGAGTTTGGATTGAGTGGCCAGGTGGCTTTGGTAACGGGAGCCGCGCGCGGTTTGGGGCGCGCCATTTCGCTGGCCTTGGCCCATTCCGGCGCGGATGTGGCACTGGGCCTGCGCGATATACACGCCGACTCCGGCTTAGCCGCGGAAATCCGCGAGCTGGGCAGAAAAGCCCTGCCTCTTCAGATGGACATGCGCAAGATGGATCAAATCTCCAGCGCCGTGGACCAGGCCGCGAATCACTTCGGCCGCATCGACATCCTGGTGAACAATGCCGGCATCGCTCCCGAAAATCTCGCCGAGAGTGTCCGCGAGCAAGACTTCGACGAAACCTTGGCCATCAACTTGAAAGGAACATTTTTTGCCAGCCAGGCCGTTGGCCGCCTGATGATCCAGCAAAAGAGCGGCAAAATCATCATGATGAGCTCGCAGGCCGGCTTTGCGGCTTTGCCCACCGAATCGATCTATTGCATGACCAAGGCGGGCATCGCTCATCTCACCAAATGTCTGGCGGTGGAATGGGGCAAGCACGGCATCACTGTGAACGCCGTCGCTCCCACCTTCATCCGTACACCCGGCACAGAAAGCTGCCTCGCCGATCCGGCATTTCGCGCCGACACCGTCGAACGCATCGCCGCGCTTCACCGCATCGGCGAGCCCATGGAAGTGGCCGGCGCGGTCGTGTTTCTGGCCTCCCCCGCCGCCTCGCTAATCACCGGCGAAACAATCCTAATCGATGGCGGCTGGACCGCCCGGTAAATTCCATGCGCGACCTTTTTCTAGAAACGATGGAACACCTCAATCCATCCCTTCGCGAAGGTGATCTCGATTCCTGCGAGACACATGTCATTGCTCAAATGCACTCCCTTCCCCGTTCGCCCTTCGATATTGCAATGGACCTCACCATATCGAACGACCCGGCGCATGCGGCAGCACATTTTGACGATTTCTTCCGAGCCGAGGCGCGGCGGATCAAGATTGCAGCTGCCTACACAGAAATGAACGGTTTCGACATTAACCCGAACCACTGGCACTGCGACCTCTTCGCTTACACCTCGTATGGCGGGCACAATGGCGATCACGATTGGCTTGCTCAGTGGGATTCGGAAGAATTCAAGCCATTTGTCATTCGGGGACTAGAACGGTTACAGGCGGTGTATGCAAGCGACGCATTCCACGAGGATGCTTCATTGCCGAGTTTCGGCCGCATCCGGTCAGTTAGCCAGTCGCTGGCCCACGAATTCCTACCGTTCGCAGTTCTCGCTATAATTGAATTTCGCCTTCCGGAGGTCGCTCATGGAAACTCCCGTCATCCTTTCCGCGGTTCGCACGCCCATTGGCAAATTTCAAGGCAGCTTATCCAGTTTCACGGCGCCAGAACTGGGCGCAAAAGTCGTGGCGGAAGCAATCCGCCGCGCCGGCCTGACCGGCAAGCAAATCGATGAAGTAATCCTGGGCAACGTAGTTCAAGCCGGACTGGGACAGAATCCTGCACGACAGGCTGCGTTAAAAGGTGGCTGCGCCGCGCGCGTAGCCGCAATGACTATCAATAAAGTCTGCGGCTCCGGCCTGAAAGCGGTGGCCTTGGCGGCGCAAGCAGTGCAGCTCGGCGAAAGCGAAATCGTGGTGGCTGGCGGAATGGAGTCCATGTCCAACTGTCCGTATCTTCTGCCGCAAGCGCGCACCGGCTATCGCATCGGCGACCAGAAAGTCGTCGACTCCATGATCTGGGACGGCCTGTGGGACGCGTACGAAAACTTCCACATGGGCAATACCGGCGAACTGGTGGCGGAGAAATACGGAATCACCCGCGAGGAGCAAGACAAGTTCGCGCTCGACAGTCACCAGAAGGCCGTTCGTGCGCGCAAATCCTGCTTCTTCGAATCGCAGATTCTGCCCATCGAAGTTCCCCAGAAAAAGGGCGAGCCCCTCGTCATCAAGTACGACGAATCGCCGCGCGAAGACACCACGCTGGAAGCGCTCGCCAAGCTGAAGCCCGCGTTCAAAAACGACGGCACCGTAACCGCGGGCAACGCCCCAGGAACCAATGACGGAGCGGCAGCCTTGGTAGTAACCAGCGAGCGTGTGGCCGCGAATCTCGGCAAGCAGCCCGTGGCGCGCATCGTCGCGCAAGCGGTCAGCGGCGTAGAGCCCAAGTGGGTGATGATGGCACCGGTCGAAGCAGTAGAAAAATTGCTCGCGAAAACTGGCTGGGACCGCGACAAAGATGTGGACCTGGTCGAATTGAACGAAGCGTTCGCGGTGGCGGCAATCGCCGTGACCCGTCAACTGCGCCTCGATCCGGAAAAAGTAAATGTCAACGGCGGCGCGGTGGCGCTTGGTCATCCCATTGGCGCATCCGGCGCGCGCATCCTGGTCACACTGCTATACGAACTGCAGCGCCGCAACCTAAAACGCGGAATCGCAGCCCTCTGCCTGGGCGGAGGTAACGCCGTGGCCCTGGCAGTCGAGCTGCTCAACCACAACCGCTAGCGAGCCACTCTGTCATCTCAGAACGAGCACCCGACAACAGCCTGTGTGCTTCTACTCCGGAGCGGCGCCTCTACGCCGCCACCTAATCTCGCCGCGTGTCGGCCCGCTCTTCGTAGCGGCCGCCTTCCGAGGCGGGCGCCTCCCCCGCGTTTCCTGATCACTGATCGCTGATCCCTGATATCCGTATCCTCATCACGTCACCATCCGCCAACACCCACATTGACCCAATGCAACGCCTTGGCTAGTATCGCTATTCGCTCTCATGATCAACGAAACAATCGGTCACTATCGCATTCTTCGCCAACTCGGCAGCGGCGGCATGGGTCTCGTCTACGAAGCGGAAGACACCAGACTCGGCCGTCGCGTCGCTCTAAAATTCCTGCTCGAAACCACCGTGCGAGATCCCGACGCCACCGAGCGCTTCCTTCGCGAAGCGCGTTCCGCCTCCGCCATGAATCATCCGGGAATCTGCACCATTTACGCCATCGAGGAGCAGGACGGCCGCACCTACATCGCCATGGAACTTCTCGAAGGCCAGTCCCTCGACAAGCTTCTGGCGGCTGGCCCACTCTCCATCGCCAAAGCCGCCGAAATCGGTATCGAAGTTGCCGACGCTCTCGACGCCGCGCACAAAAAAGGCATCATTCATCGCGACATCAAGCCCGCCAACATTTTTCTCACCCAGCGCGGCAACGCCAAAATCCTCGACTTCGGCCTCGCTAAGCTCATGGTCCCGGATAGCAACGAAGCCGAAACCATCGCCGACCTCGAAACCGCCTTTCAAACCACTCCGGGCACCGCCGTCGGCACCATTGCCTACATGTCTCCTGAGCAAGCCCGCGGTGAAGTTCTCGATGCGCGCAGCGACCTCTTTTCGCTTGGGGCCGTTCTCTATCAGATGGTCACCGGCGCGCTTCCTTTTCCAGGTTCCACTACCGCCGTCATCTTTGGAAACATTCTGCACACCGCTCCCGTTTCTCCTGTGCAATTGAACAGCTCCGTTCCTCCGGAATTCGAGCGCATTCTCAACAAGCTCCTCGAGAAAGACCGCGATTTCCGCTATCAGGTCGCCGCCGAGGTGCGCGCCGATCTGAAGCGTCTTCTTCGTGAACTGGAGCCCGGCCGGCCGCATTCCGATTCCAGCGTCGCTGCCAGCCGCGCCACCAGCGGTTCTCTTCCCTCGACGCAAACTCCAAAAACAACCAGCGGCTCGGCGTTGGTCCAGGCTGCCCAGCAAAACAAATTCCGCGCCGGCGCCATTCTTGCTCTGATCATCGCCTTGCTCGTCGCCGCCGGCTATGGCGCCTACGAATTTGTCAGCATGCAGAAGCGCCAGCCCTTTGAAAAATTCACCATCGAAAATATTTCCAATAACGGCCACGTAGCCCATGCCGCTATTTCTCCCGATGGCAAATATCTTCTTCAAGCGCTGGAAGAAAAGGGACTCCAATCCCTCTGGCTCCATCACATCCCCACCGGCAGCAACAAGGAAGTCGTCGAACCGGCCGCCACCAGCTACGGCGGTCTCACCTTTTCACCCGACGGCAACTACATCTACTTTGTTCGCCGCGATGAACAGGAAGAAGCCTACTCCGTCCTCTTCAGCGCACCGGTGCTCGGCGGCAATCCCCGCATCTTGATCAAGGATGTCGACAGCCCCATCACCTTTTCTCCCGACGGCCAGCATTTCGCTTTCCTGCGCGAACTCCACGACTCTCCCACCTGGGATCTGCTTCTCGCAAAAGCCGATGGCACTCTCGAGAAACCCATCTTCACCAACCAGACTTTGCTCAGCGACAGTTACGTGCCCTCTTGGTCGCCCGATGGCAAAACCATCTTGATTCCTATCGTTCAGCCCAACAAAGACAACATTGGCGGTTTTCTCCACGTCGATGCCGCTTCCGGCAAAGTGGAAACAGGCAACATTGCTGCCGATCGTATTTTCTACAGTGCCGTATGGCTTCCATCCAGCACCGGCATCATTGTCAACTCGCGCCAGATCGCTGTCGGTTCCCTAAAGAGTCAGATCGGCTACATGACTTTTCCCAACGGCGAACTCCACCCGCTCACCGCCGATACCAATAACTACGAGGGACTCAGCCTCTCCAAAGACGGCAAAATCCTGTCTGCCATCCAGGGCCGATTGCGTTTCGAACTAAGCATTGCTGACCTGAATGACCTGGATCATTCGCGCCCGGTTCCCTTGAGCTCCCAACTTTCTGTTTGGCGCTGGGACTGGTTCCTGAATGGCTCTCTGCTTTTGCCGCAGGCTGGCACTTTCAAGGTCGTCACTCCGGATGGCAAGGAGACCATCCTCACCTCAGACACCAAGCACATTTCCGACCAGGTCTCGGTCTGCGGCGACGGCCGCTACGTCGTGTACCGCGAAGTTGGCCGCACTAGCGCGGCCTCTGCCAATCTCTGGCGTATCGACGCTGATGGCACCAACGAAAAACAACTCACCAGCGGCCTCAACGAACAGTCGCCCACCTGCTCCCGCGACGGCAAGTGGGTCTATTACGTCGACAATGGCGACAAGCGCCTGGTCAAACGCATTCCCATTAACGGCGGCTCTCCCGAAACTATCGTCCACAAAGACGTCTTCTATTTCTCGCTCTCACCCGACGGCAAAAGCGTGGCTTCTGTCGAACTTCGCGAACTCGATCACAAACTCGTCCTTCGCCTGGATTCCACTGAGGGCGGACAAATGACCTATCACGACTTGGATCAACGCGCCCTGCCAGGCCAAATTGCATTCACTCCGGATGGCAAGGCCGTCGTCTACCTGGTTCGCGAAAAGGGCGTGGAAAATCTATGGCTGCAGCCTCTGGACGGCGGCCCTTACAAGCAGCTAACTCATTTCACTAAAGATCAGATTTTCCGTTTTGTATTTTCCCCGGATGGCACGAAGCTCGCCCTCGAACGCGGCGCTCAGGAGTCCGACGCCGTCCTCTTCCACGACACCACCAAGTAGTGGCGGATTTTCAGACCGGTGCTTTTCGCTTTCGGTTTTCCGTTTTTGACTTGTGGCTGATGGCGTGTGGCTGGCAACCGCTCTCTGAAATCGCTTTCAACTCTACTTTGCACTACCCGCGGGCTTTGGCGCCGGTTCGGTCGTCACCGTTCGCGCATAATACCCTCGCCTCGCGCGCACCTGGTAACCCTTGTGCTCCGGAATCTCAATCTTAATCTTGTAGTACCGCCCATCGAACCCATGATTCGACGGGTTGTACGCGATGGAATACTGATTCCTCAGTTCGTCGCCGATGTCCTGAAACGACTGGTCCAAATCGTCCACGTGGTAGGGATAGAAAGATCGCCCGCCCGTTTCGTCAGCCAGGTCCTGCAGGATTTTGTCGCCTTCGGTCAAATGATATTTGCGATTCCCGGCGTTTTGCTTGTTGGGCTCTTCGATCGTCACCCACTGCGTGCTGGTGCTGATCGTATAAATCACCACGTTCGTGCGTTGCGCCATCTCGATAGCTTCGGCGCGTGTGTGCGTCGATAGATTATCCTCGCCGTCGCTGATCAGAATCATCACTCGGCGCACGATGTCCGGCCGGTCCCCTGCTGGCCGCGGCGGATGGCTCAACTCATTCGCGCAAGCTTGATAGATCGCGTCATACACCGCGGTGCCGCCGCCGGCGCGCATGCGCAGAATCTGATCCCGTAATTTCCCTGTGTCCGCGGTAAATCCCTGCAACACTTGCGGCTCATCGTCAAACGTCATCAGGAACGCTTCGTCTGTTCCATGCCGCAGCACGCTGAACAGAAAATTGTTGGCGGCATCCTCTTCGAACTTGATGCGATCCCGAATGCTGTTCGAGGTGTCCAGCAGCATCCCGATGCGCAACGGCAGGTCGCTCTGCTTGCTGAAGTAGCGAATATCCTGCACCACATTGTTGTCGAAAACTTTGAAATCCTGCTTTTCCAGTTCCGGAACCAGCTTGTTCCGGTGGTTCAGCACCGTGAACAGCACGTCCACCAGGTTCACCGTCGTCCGGAACACCTGCCCCGTTTGTACCGGTGGTTCTTGTCCTTGCGGTGTGCCAGGGGGAGTGGCGGCCGGCTGTTGCGCGGCAGGCTTGTCCGGCGGCGCCTGTGGCGCGGGTTGCTGCGGAGCAGGCTGTTGCTGCGCGAATAGCATCGCCGATCCCAGCAAAATCACCAAAACTAAAAAGCCCAGTGAACGTGTTTGCATGTCAGTTGATTATAAGAAGCCTTTCAATGCAGCGTCAATTCGCCCCGGTTCGTCGCCCGCCGCCTTCGCCAGCTTGCCCAAAAACTCGTGCAGTTCCTCCGCCAGCGGTGCAGTCACTTGAATCGTCTTCCCATTGCGCGGTTGCGCAAAAACAATTTTTGCCGCGTGCAGAAAATGGCGCCCCAATGCCGGCAACGTGCTGCTTCCTACGAGCAATTGCTCTGCCGCTCCATACAGCGAGTCGCCCACCACCGGATGCTTCAGCGCGGCAAAGTGTACCCGGATCTGGTGCGTTCGCCCGGAGTGCAGCAGCACTTCTACCAGTGTCGTCGTGTCAATGCGCGCCAGCACCCGCCAGTCCGTGCGCGCCGCCCGCGAATTAGGCAGCATTCCCGCATCTTTGGCGGTCATGCGGTTCCGCCGGTTGGGATCGCGCGCAATTGGCAACTCAATCCGCCCGCGTTCCTCCTTCAGCAGCCCTTGCACCAGCGCCACATACGTTTTCTTGATCGTGCGCAGGCGAAACCCTTCCGCCAGCTTCGCGTGCGCGAAATTGTTTTTGGCCACCAGCAAAATTCCCGACGTTTCCTTGTCAATGCGGTGCACGATTCCCGGCCGCAACGGATCATCCGCTTGCGAAAGTGCTTCTCCCCTGCCCAGCAGCGCGTTCACCACCGTTCCCCGCGAATTCCCTGCCCCCGCATGCACCATCATCCCCGCGGGCTTGTTGATCGCGATCACATCGTCATCTTCATGGAGCACTTCCAGCGGAATCGATTCCGCTTCCGCCTGCAGAGGCGGCCTCGGCTGCGCGACTACCTCAATTACGTCTCCCGCGCGCACCTTGTGCGAGTCCTTGACGCTCTTCCCGTTCAGTCGCACCAATCCTTCTTCAATCAACTCCTGCACGCGCGTCCGCGACAGCTCGGGGCATTCCTTCACCACGATGCGATCCAGTCGCATCCCGGCATCTTCCGCCTCAACGGCAATCTGCAAATGAGCAGCGTCCTTCACAACTGAAAGTGTATCGCGCCTAAAGTACGAAGTAATGAAGGAATGAAGGAAAAACCAAGTGGTGGTAACGATTTTCGATTTTCGATTTTGTCCTTACTTCTTCTTTCCAAATATCACATCAACCACCAGCAATATCGCCCCAATCGTAATCGCCGAATCCGCCACATTGAACGCCGGATACCGGTACGTCCCCAGATAAAACTCCAGAAAATCGGTCACACCACCGTGCACAATGCGGTCCACCACGTTTCCAGCCGCCCCTCCCAGCAACAACGCCAGCCCCGCGGCATTTAGCGCGCTCACGTTGGCCCCCGCCACCAGCAGCCACGCAATCAGCCCGATAATCACCAGCGCGCCGACAATCAGCAGAATGCGCGTCGCGGGCGAAGACGCGTTCGCAAACATGCTGAACGCGATTCCCGGATTTTTCGTGTTCACCAAATAGAAGAAATTATGAATGACTTCGTGCCGCCACCCTTCTGTCGTCTGCGTCTCAAACCACGCTTTCGTCGCGCGGTCCACAAACACGACCGCCAGCGTCAGCCATAACCACCCCAGCCGCCGCGGCACTAGCATGAGGCCGAAGCGCCGCCCCGATTTGCGCGCTGCCTCACGATTTGCCTCCCCCGATTTCCGCAATCGCCTCGCTGCACCGCTCGCAGATCGTCGGGTACCGTGGATTTTCCCCAACGTGCGTTGAATAATTCCAGCAGCGCTCGCACTTCTTGCCGTCCGCCCGCTGTACCGTCACTTCCAGGCTGGGCACAACGTCCGACCGGTAGTCGCCCTTCTCCGCCGTCACCAGTTCCACTTGCGAAACGATGAACAGCCCGGGCAACACCGCCAGGTAGTGCTTCAGCTTGGCTTTCAACTCCAGGTCCGCGCTTAGCAATACCTTCGCTTCCAGGCCTGAATTGATTTTCTTTTCGTTGCGCGCCACTTCCAGCGCCTTCAACACTTCTCCGCGCACTTTGCTCAGCAGTTCCCACGTATTTGCGGTCGCCGGCGCAATCCCCGTCCGCAATTCCGCTTCCTCCGGGAACAGCGCCTTGTGCACACTGTCCGGCTCCCCAGCAGTCTTCGGCAAATATTTCCAAAGCTCTTCCGAAGTGAACACCAGGATCGGCGTCAGCAGTTTCACCAGCGCGCTGGTGATTCGCCACACCGCCGTCTGCGCGGAGCGTCGCGATTTACTTTTTGGCGCTTTGGTATACAGCCGGTCTTTCAGCACGTCGTAGTAGAACGAGCTCAAATCCACCACGCAGTAATCGTGAATCGCATGATAGATGCGGTGGAATTCGTATGCCCCATACCACTCGCGGCATTTCCTTACCAACTCCGCCGTCCGCTCCACCATCCAGCGGTCCATCTCCTCCATCTGTTCGTACGGCACCGCATCGCGCGCCGGATCAAAATCATTCAAATTGCCCAACGCGAACCGGAACGTGTTGCGGATTTTGCGGTACGCCTCGCTGAGCTGCGTCATCACCCGCTCGCTCATCTTCACGTCCGCCTGGTATTCCTGCGACGCCACCCACAACCGCAGCAAGTCCGCGCCCCACTTCTCGCTCACTTCCGTCGGCAGCATCACATTGCCCAGCGACTTCGACATCGGCCGCCCTTGTTCGTCCAGCGTCCATCCGTGCGTCACCACGCTGCGATACGGCGGCTTGTCCTTGATTCCAATCGCGATCAGCAGCGAACTGTGGAACCATCCGCGGTATTGGTCCGGCCCTTCCAGGTACACATCCGCCGGCCATTCCTTTCCGTGCAGCACCGCCAGATGCGACGATCCCGCGTCGAACCACACATCCAGAATGTCGTGCTCCTTCCTCCACTTCGTCTGCCCGCACGCGCACTTCGTCCCCGGCGGCAGCAATTCCTCCGCCGTATGCGTGTACCACGCGTCCGCCCCTTCCTTCTCAAACCATTTCACGACGTTCCGCAGTGCCTTGAAATCATCCAACTGTTTCCCGCATCCTTCGCAGAAAAACACGATGATCGGCACGCCCCAGAATCGTTGCCGCGATATACACCAGTCCGGGCGGTTCCCGATCATTTCTGAAATGCGGTCTTCGCCCCAACCGGGAATCCATTTCACCGTGGGAATTTCTTCCAACGTTTTTTCGCGCAGCGTTTTGCTTGCTCCGTGCGCCGCCTGGTCCATCTTGATGAACCACTGTTCCGTCGCTCGGAAGATCACCGGATTGTGGCAGCGCCAGCAATGCGGGTAGCTGTGCTTGTACGGATGATTGGCCAGCAGCGCTCCGCGCGCTCCCAGTAACTTCACGACGATCGGGTTCGCCGAAAACACGTCCTTGCCCTTATATTCCGGCAAGCCTTCTTGATACACGCCGCGGTCGTCCAGCGGCGCGTAAATCTCCAGGTTGTATTTCTGCCCGGTCACGAAATCGTCCGCGCCATGTCCCGGCGCCGTGTGCACGATCCCGCTGCCTTGATCCAACGTCACATAATTTGCCAGCACTCCCGGCACTTGAATCGGCAGAAACGGATGCTGAAACTTCATGCCCTCAAATTCCCGGCCCTTGTAGGTTCCCAGCACCTCAGCCTGCTTGATGCCGCTTTCCGCCTGCAACGCGGCTACGCGATCCGCTGCCAGCAGCAGCTTCCCTTTTTCTGTCTCGACCACCACGTATTCAAAATCCGGATGAAACGCCAACGCTCGGTTGTGCGGAATCGTCCACGGCGTAGTCGTCCAGATCACCGCCGAAACATCCGCCCCAATTCTCGCCGCCGCGCCGCTCCCTCCCCCCACCACTTTGAACGTCACCCAGATTGACGGGCTGGTGTGGTCCTCATACTCCACTTCTGCTTCCGCCAGCGCCGTGTTGTCGTAGATGCACCAGTACACCGGCTTGCGGCCGCGATACACATACCCCTTCTCCATGAAGTCCAGCAGCGCTCCCGCGATCACCGCCTCGTACTCGTGACTCATCGTCAAGTACGGGTGGTTCCACCTTCCAAAGACACCCAACCGCTTGAAGTCCTTCTTGTGCTGCTCCACATACCTCGTCGCATACTCTCGGCATTTCTTCCGGAATTCTGCCGGCGATACTTTTCCCTTTCCGCCCAGCTCCTTCTCCACCTGCGTCTCAATCGGCAGTCCGTGGCAATCCCATCCCGGCACGTACGGGGCGTAATGACCCGCCATGCTTTTCGACTTCACGATCAAGTCCTTCAATATCTTGTTCAGCCCCGTTCCTAGGTGGATTGTCCCCGTTGGATATGGTGGCCCGTCGTGCAGCACAAATAGCGGCTTGCCTTCTCTGGCTGCCAGGATCCCCTGATACAAATTGGCGGCCTGCCAAGCCTCTAATTGTTTCGGCTCGTTTTGCGGCAAGCTCGCCTTCATCGGGAAATCGGTTTTCGGCAGGTTTAGCGTCTTCTTCAATTCCAACGGTTCAGACATGGAGGTAGTTACGAATTGTCCCTTCTACGCCGCAGCTTTCTGAATGACCACTACTGGTCAACAGCCTTTGTCTCACGGCGGGAAAACTTCGGAAAGCAGTGTAACCACGTATGTTACAATACCTAGGTCGATGTGTCAGCCGTCTCAGGGCGCGCAACCTTTTTTTGGTTGGCCGAATCATACCCGAAGGCTGAACTATTTAAGGGTGGCCCGCGTCTATCCTAGTCGAGAGGAATAAGGTGCAGGAATTCATCAATCTTCTTCCTGATGAGGTCAGTCGGCCCAAGCGTTCCAAGCCCGAAGAAGTTATTCCGGTCTCGAATGCAGCCTTACCAGACTTTGGCGTCCCCTCGCATTTAATGCCAGATAATTTCTGGTCCAATCTGAAACAGTTCCTCACTGAACGCCCTGTTAAAATCACCGAACGCAGTGATGTCCCCTTCCACAAGAATACTTTCGGCTCCGGCATGCGCGACAATTTGCGCTTCTTTTTTTCCGCTCCTGCCGTTTCCAAGACCATCGTCAACAAGCGTTTGGAAGTCGATTGGGGCGGCAGCTTCGGCAGCTTCACGGATCGCCTGAGAGAATTTTTCCATCCTTCCAAGCCTGCTCCTCTTCCGCCGGGTATCCAGCCGGTAAAGGTCAAGGATATTTGGTCGAAAGACGAAAACTTCGGTTGGACTCAGGCCATCGCTCTTGGCGTCCATGCCGGTATCATCATTCTGCTCGTGGTTCCCCTCTTCACCAATCTCTTGCAGCCCAAGATCGAGGCGAAGAGCAAAACTCTCGATATCACTCCGCTCGACATCTCTCCTTACGTCTCGAAGCTTCCCGCAGGCGCCAATAAAGCTGGCGGCGGTGGTGGCGGCGGCGACCGTTCTCCTTTGCCCGCTACGAAGGGCAAAGCTCCCAGATTTGCCTGGACGCAATTTACTCCTCCATCCGCAACCATCAAGAATCCCGATCCGAAGCTTCCCGCGGAGCCTACACTTCTTGGACCTCCGGATCTGAAGGTCGCCAATCCCGCGCTCTCCAATTTCGGTGATCCTCTAGCCTCAACCGTCAACATGTCCAACGGCCCCGGCGGTGGTGGCGGCATTGGCACCGGTGAAGGCGGCGGTATCGGCAGCGGTTCCGGTGGTGGACTCGGCCCTGGCGAAGGTGGCGGCACGGGTGGCGGCGCATTCCGCGCCGGTGTCAACGGCGTTGGCTCGCCCAGCTGCTTCTACATGCCTAATCCGCCGTACTCCGAAGAAGCTCGCAAAGCAAAATATTCTGGCGTGGTTCTTGTGGACGCCGTCGTCACCGTCGATGGCCGCGTCACCGAGCCTCGCGTCATTAAGAGCCCCGGCCTCGGTCTTGACGACACCACCGTTCAGACCATGCGCACCTGGCGCTGCAAAGCCGCACTCGGCCCCAATGGCCGCCCGGTTCCCACGCGCGTCCAATTCGAAGTCAACTTCCGCCTCTACTAACTTAGGGGCGATCCGCTCTTTCCTACCATGTAGCGCTGGCATTCGCGCCAGCCACTCCGCCGCCTTTCTCCGTGCCCTCTGTGTCCCCAGTGGTGAACGACGTGTCCCGTGCTAGGCAACCTTCCTTCTCCTCCTGCGTTCTCACTTACTAGACACGCTCCTCAACGGAGGTTAGCCATGGCCCGGCTTCTTCCCCGTTTTCCATCCAACGATTCTCCTGACTCGCACTTGATTCATCGCGTCGCCGACAATCTTCGCGCCGCATTTCTCCTTCCCAAATACGTTCGCTCTTCCTCCAACAGCGCGCCGCTCCATTTTGCCGACGTCGAGCTCTCCGCTCGCCGCGGCCCGGCCCAAGCTTACGCCGCCATCGTCCACGCCACACTTCTTTGCGCGATTCTTCTGCTTTGGAACTCCCCGCACAATCCAATTCGCACAAATCATTTCGGCGCCGTAGACACCTCCAAAATCTCGCTGCGAATGCCTCAACTCCTCGAGGCCACGGGATTTGGCAAGCCCTCTCTCGGCCCAGAGGGCGGCAGCGGCAACAACGATCTTCGTCCGCCTACCCATGGCAACCTCGCGCCTCTCTCATCCATGCCGCTCGGTCCGCCGCATCTTCCGCAATCGCAAGAAGCACAATTGCCCGTTCCTCCTGCAGTCTTCGATCCCAACGCCCCAGCCACTGTTCCCGTCGTCACCAAGCTTGGCCTTCCTTGGATGAAAGACGACTCCGATTCTTCCGGCTCCGGCAAAGGACACGGCATCGGCACCGGCAACGGCGATGGCATGGGTGACGGCAATGGAAGTGGTGAAGGCGACGGCGGCACTGGCCCTTATGCCAACGTGCTTTCTCCCGTCGTTTGCACTTACTGTCCTGAGCCTCCCTACACTGAAGAAGCCCGCAAATTGAAACTCCAGGGCAACATCACCGTCAGCGTCCTTGTCGGCGTCGACGGCCGCGCGCAGAAAATCCGCATCGTTAAAGGATTGGGCCAGGGCTTGGACGAACAAACCATCGCCTCCATTCGCGCCTGGCGTTTCACTCCCGCTCTCGACGCCCATCACAACCCTGTCCCCGTCTGGGTTACCATTGAGACCGCTTTCCGTCTCATCTAATCCGCTTCACCCATTGCCCGAATACGACACGCCTCTGTACACTTCCTCAATCTCCCATTTTCAATCTGCTACGATGTTTCCATGCGATTCAATCTGCGTTTTATCTCCATTTCGGCGGCTCTCCTCCTGCTCCCGCTCTCTTGCCACGCGCAAAATTCCACCGGTTCCCTCGACCTCACCGCTCGCATCACTCCCACAGGCGCGCGTCCAGAACCAGTCCGCCAATTCACTTTCTACGTGCTCTCCAAAAGTTATGCCGACATCACCGCTGAGGTCGACAAGCAAGACAAACTCCCCACTCGCGACGAGTTCATCTCCGGCTTGAAAGTTTCCGCTCAGCTAAAGACCTGGCTCAAAAATCACGACGTCATGGACCTCACTCAACTCGACGTCGACAAGCTCGTCACTTCCGAGGACATCATTTCCATCCCGGAATTCCTTACCGCCTACCAACGTTCCAACAGCGGCGGCGTCACCGTTGGCCTTCCCTCTCCTAAATTCCGCGAGTCCGACAAGGAAGCTAACCCGGAGAAGTACGAAAAGCAGCGCCAGGACTACATGATCGCGATAAAGAAATTCATGGATGCCCACCCAGGCACCATCTCCGGCATGGAACTCGAGCTCGGCGCCGTCAATCCCAAACTCGCTTGGGACAAGCTCCAATACGACCACAAAACTCGCGTCGCTCAGCTTGCTCCGGAGATCGCTCAGTCCAAATTCCTCGTCGGCAAAGCTGATACCGACCTCGACGGCCGCGCCCTCATCAACGGCCTGGCCCCGGGCAATTACTGGATCAGCAGCCTCGGCATGGATGCCGCCGAGGGAGACCGCCACCTTCGCTGGGACGTCCCAACTTCCATTCAGGCTTCCCAGACCACGCGCGTCAATCTCACCAACTTCAACGCCATCGACGTCAACGCTGCTCCACGCTAACCCTGCAGTTTGACCCTCCTCGGGCCTCGAACTCACCCTGAACTGCGCTATCCTGCTTCTATGGGCACCCCCCTTTTGTGGGTTGGCTTCATTTCATTCGTTCTACTTGTGCTGGCCCTTGATCTGGGCGTCTTCCATCGCAAAGCTCATAAGATCGGCATCCGCGAGGCTGCATTTTTCAGCGCCCTGTGGATCGGTCTCGCTCTTTGTTTCGGCCTTTTCGTCTGGCACTGGTTCGGTCCGCAGCGCGGCATGGAATATCTCACCGGCTACGTCATCGAAAAATCTCTCAGCATCGACAATCTCTTCATCTTCCTCGTCATCTTCCGTAACTTTCAGGTCGAAGACCGTGTCCAGCATCGCGTCCTTGCTTGGGGCATTCTTGGCGCCCTCGTCACTCGTGGCTTTATGATCGCTACCGGTGCTCTCCTCATCTCTCGCTTTCATTGGATTCTTTCCGTCTTTGGCTTGTTCCTGGTCTTCAGCGGAATTCACATGCTTTGGAAGCGCAACAAGACCCCTCACTTCGAGCGCAATCCCCTTTTCCGTTTCACCAGCACTCATCTTCGCGTCACCAAGGAGTATCGCGGCACTCATTTCTTCCACCGTCAGGATGGCAAGCTCTTCGCCACCCCTCTTTTCCTCGTTCTTCTCATCGTCGAAATCACCGACATCACCTTTGCCGTCGACTCCATTCCCGCCATATTTGGAATTACGCAAGATCCCTTCATCGTCTTCAGTTCTAACGTTTTCGCTATTCTCGGTCTCCGCGCCCTCTATTTCCTGCTCGCGGATCTGCTTGGCTATTTCCGCTATCTCGGCATCGGTCTCGCACTGATTCTCGTCTTTATCGGCTTAAAAATGCTCGCGGAGCCTTGGTGGCACATCTCGGTCGGATTGTCGCTCGGGGTTGTGGGGGCAATCCTCCTCGTCACCATTCTGATTTCGCTTCTTGCCGGCCCCAAAAAGATGGAAACCGCTCCTTAAGACTCTGAATTGCTTTCTTATTTTTTCGGATACAATTCGGTAAGACTATGACTGAAGCCAGCAAAGAATCCTTAACTCGCGCCATTCTCGGCATGACTTCTTCCGAGCCCGAAGTTCGCATGGTCTCCGCCACGGAGATCCATCGTCAGGGCCGCGCCTTCGCCGACCACGCCGTTTTCCCGTGGTGGGTCGATCAGGAACTCTCTGAATTGCTTGAAAGCCCCAATCCTCACGTCACTGTTGGTCTCGCCGTCACCCCTCAGCGCTTCACGGAAATTCGCGAGGCCTGCGGCTCTCCCCGGCTAGCGGATGTTCCGCCCGACCAGGACGCCCAGGAATTTGAACTCCATCTTCCCGGAGGGCTCTCGATGGATGTCCTCACCACTAAGGATCCCGCAGGCAATGGCGCAATCGCAAAATTCCTTCAGAAATTCGGGGAAGGCATCCAACAGATCGAATATCGCTGCAAAAATGTGGATCGCGCCACGGAGATTCTCCGCACCACCTTCGCCTCGCAGCCGATTTATTCCGCCACACGTCCCGGCGCCGACGGCACCCGCGTCAACTTTTTCCTTCTCTCCGCACCCGGCGCCAATAAAGTCCTCATCGAACTCTACGAGCCCGCCCAGCGCCTCGAATGACCTCTGGAGTGCGGCGGCTAGCCACTGCTTTTACGCCCGTAACCTCGATCAGGCTCCGATCCGCCGGGCGCACCCCATCATTTCTTCAATGTAGCGCTGACTTTTATGTCAGCTGCAGTCGTCCGCTGCAGTTCACCCCTTCAGGGATGGGGCTTCTTTCTCGCCTTTCTTTCGCGGGTGCCCCGAGTACCGGTTTTGTACCTGAGTTGTTGGGTTCCTCGTCGCCGTTGTCTTCCCTACTCCCGCATCTCCCCCTTACTCGCATTCAACAACTCCCACGCCCGAAACACTTCCGCCACACTCCACGCCTGCGCAAAACATCCAGCCGCCGGGAACGGCGCATCCCCACCAAAAATCTCTCCAATCGTGCCCAATCCTCCGGCATGAATCGTCAACCCCAATGGCTCCAGAAAACTTTGCGCGGCTTCCCGATCTCGATACACCCGAAAATGCGCCAGCGCGAACGGCCCCAGCAGCCATGCCCAAACTGTTCCCTGGTGATATGCCGAATCTCGTTCCCGCGCCCCGCCTCCATATTTTCCTTTGTATCCGGGCTCGCTCGCGGCCAGACTTCGCAGCCCGTATGACGTCAGCAAGTTCTGCGCCACCACATCCACTACCGATCTCTGCTGTCTTTCTCCCAGCGGGCTGAACGGCAGCGACACCGCAAAAATCTGGTTGGGCCGCAGTGTCGGATCGTTCCCCACGCCCGGCGCATCGATCACGTCGTAACAACAATCCCGTTCCGGATTCCAGAATCTCAGAAAATTTCGCGCCGCCTTTTCCGCCAGCTTTGCGTAACCTTCCCCTGGTTTCACCAGCGCCCGCGAAAATCCCATCATCGAGTGCAGCGCATTGATCCACAGTGCGTTGATCTCCACCGCCTTGCCCGTCCGCGGTGTCACCACCCAATCCCCGATCTTCACGTCCATCCAAGTCAATTGCACTTCCGGGCCGCCCGCATACAGCAGTGCATCCCCCGGATCCACTTTGATGTTGTATCGCGTCCCTCGCACATGCGCGTCAACCATTCCCGCCAGCACTGGATACAGTTCGCTCAGCAACCCCAAATCATGCGTCGCCTGAAAATATTGCCGCACCGCTTCGAAGTACCACAGCCCCGCATCCACCGTGTTGTATTCCGGTGCTCCTCCTCCATCTGGAAAGTGGTTGGGCAGCATCCCTGCCTCCACATACTGCGTGAACGAGTGCAAGATTCTTCGCGCCACTTCCGGCCTTCCCTGCGACAGCGTCAAACCCGGCAGCGCGATCATCGTGTCGCGTCCCCAATCGCTGAACCACGGATATCCCGCAATCACGCTTTGCCCTTCGCCATCCTTCGGCAATGCTCGTTTCACCACAAACTGGTCCGCCGCCAGCACCAGTTGCCACAACCAGCCTGGTTCGTCTTCCGCCGGCGTCCTGCAAGTCTCCGCATGCTTCGCTTGCCACGTCTGAAACAGTTTCAACTCGTGATTGGATTGCTCGCTGCGCGCTTCTTCGCCATCCAACGAGGCGCCGTGCTCCGTGGTAAAAACCAGCGTCACACTTTCTCCCAACCCCAGCCGCGCGTGAAATTCTGCCGCATACAAACGATCTTCGTGATCGTCTAATCCTCGTTCTCTCTCTGCCGGTAAAAAAAAGTCGCGGTACCACTCTTGCCTTGCCTCCACCGACGCCCCGGCACTCTTCAAATAAAATGGTGTCGCGCCATCAAACGCCGTCAGCCGTAAGCCTTTTTCCACCGGCTCGTTCCGCATTTGAAAGCTGTCGGCTCGCGTCGTTCCGTGAAAATCGCGGTACCCAACCAGCACCTTCGCATCCAGCTCCACCGGACCGCTCGCCCGCACCAGCATGTACTGCACATACGTGGTGTTCTCTCCCTGCTTCATCCACACGCGCTTTTCCAACAGCCCATCCGCCAGCGCGTACTGCCACACCGGCTTTGTCCCTTCCAGAAAAAAATTCTCGATTTGCAGGTAACCGCTCGGCGACACGAATCCGCTCAGCCAGCGATTCGTTGCCAGCGAATATCTTGCGCCCAGGTAACTCACGCTTTCGTCCAGCCCCGATACCAGCAGCGTTCTCCCCGTTGGCGGCTTTAGCGCGGCGATCAGTAACCCGTGGTAGCGTCGCGTCGCCGTTCCTGCCACCGTTCCCGAGGCGAACCCGCCTAGCCCGTTCGTCACCAGCCACTCGCGCGCCTCGCCGGCTTCCAACTCGCCGCACACTTCTCTCCCGAATTGCACTTCCGCCAGTAAAGACACGCGCTACTCTCCGCTCTGTTCTAGCAATTTGGCCACAAGTCCCGTCCATCCAGTCTGGTGACTGGCGCCGACGCCCGCTCCGTTGTCCCCATGAAAATATTCGTAGAACAGAACGAGATCACGCCAGTGTGGATCTTTGTTGAATAAATCTTCCGCACCTGCAAACGGCCGCCGCCCGTCTTTACCACGCAGGAAGATCCTCGTCAGTCGCTTGGAAATTTCCGACGCCACCTGCCACAGGTCCATTTCTTTCTTCGAATACGTCGGACACTCAATTTTGAAATCTTCCCCGTAATAGTAGTGATACTTCTGCAGCGCTTCGATCAGCAGATAGTTCACCGGAAACCATACCGGTCCACGCCAGTTCGAATTCCCTCCGAACAGCCCGGTGTGCGATTCCGCCGGCTCGTACTCCACCTGGCTCATGTGTCCGTTCACTTGCACCTCGTACGGATGCTCCATGTGGTACCGCGACAGCGCCCGCACTCCATACGGCGATAGAAACTCTGTCTCATCCAGCATGCGATTCAGGACTCGCCTCAATTGTTTCCGGTTCACCAACGACAACAGTCTCCGCACTCCCCGCGCCGATCGCTGCGTCGTTTCAATATGCTCCGGCACGTCCGCATGGTTGTCCATGAACCACTGCATCCGCCGTTCGAATCCCGGCAGCCGTTCCACAATTTCCGGCTCCAGCGTTTCCACCGCAAACAACGGAATCAACCCCACCATCGATCGCACTCTCAAGAAATGGTCTTCGCCGTTTGGCAAGTGCAGCACGTCGTAGTAGAAACCGTCTTCCTGGTCCCACAGCGATTTCCCGTGCTCCCCGATATCGTTCATCGCATGCGCAATGTGCACGAAATGCTCGAAAAACTTGCTGGCCACGTCTTCATATGCTTGATCTTCCTTCGCCAGTTCCAGCGCTATCGCCAACATGTTCAGGCAATACATCCCCATCCAACTCGTTCCGTCGGATTGCTCCAGGTGTCCGCCCGTTGGCAGCGGAGCCGAGCGATCAAACACACCAATATTGTCCAGGCCCAGGAACCCTCCCTGGAATATGTTCCGCCCTTCCGGATCTTTCCGATTTACCCACCAGGTGAAATTCAGCAGCAGCTTGTGAAAAATTTTTTCCAGAAACACCCGGTCGCCCGTTCCTCGAATGCGCCGCTCAATTTTGTATACCCGCCATGCCGCCCACGCGTGCACCGGCGGATTCACATCCCCAAACGCCCATTCATACGCCGGCAATTGCCCGTTCGGGTGCATGTACCATTCCCGCAGCAGCAGGATCAGTTGTTCCTTCGCATAATCTGGGTCGACAATCGCCAACGGTATGCAGTGAAACGCCAGGTCCCACGCCGCGTACCACGGATACTCCCACTTGTCCGGCATGGAAATAATGTCGTCGTTGTATAGATGCTGCCATTCCTTGTTTCGCCCGTTCCACCGGTCTTCCGGGGGCTCCGGCCCCGCTGGATCTCCCTCCAGCCACGTGCGCACATCGAAGTGATAAAACTGCTTCGACCACAACATCCCCGCATACGCCTGCCGCATCACCAGCCGCGCATCTTCTGACAACCCCTTCGGAAACCTCGAATCGTAGAATTCATCCGCCTCTTTTCTTCTCTCTTTGAACACCTCGTCATAACCTGCTCCAAAATCGTTTGTGCACGGCACTCCAGGCGCCCGTTCTTTTCCTCCAGGAGATGTGCTTGCTCCCGCCGCAGCTTCGCTCGAATCCATCCCGCTCAACGGATTCATATCCGTCAGCCGCAGCTTCGCCGTCGCGGATTCGCCCGGCCCCAGTTGCAATACGTAATGCGCTCCCAGTTTCGTTCCGGTCATCGCCGGATTCACCGCCGCTTTGTTTCCGTGAATGACGTATTCGTGAAACGCGTCTTTCACGTATGGCGTGCGGTTGCGCAGGTTGAACGCCTTCAGCGCGTTCGTCTCGTTTTCCGTGAACAAAAATTCCGGTTGCCCGTCGCACAGCAGCCATCGTTTTCCATATTGCCAATGCTCCAGCTCCGCACACATTGCGCCCGCTGCGTCTGGCGCTCTTCGCACCGCCGGGCGCCGCAAATCCTTGCCCCAGCTCCACGTATTCCGAAACCACAGCGTCGGCAGCAAATGCAGGCTCGCCGGTTCCGGACCACGATTGCTCGCCGTGATCTGTATCAGAATGTCGTCAACGTCGCATTTCGCGTACTCGATCGCTACGTCAAAATATCGATTTTCGCTGAAATATCCCGCGTCCAGTAATTCAAATTCCGGCTCGCTTCTCCCTCGCCTGGCGTTCTCGTCGAGCAGCCATTTATAGGGAAATTCTCTCTGCCCGTATTTGTACAGCATGCGCATGTAGCTGTGCGTCGGCGTGGAATCCATATAAAAATATTGCTCCTTCACATCCTCGCCGTGATTTCCCTGGTTTCCCGTCAACCCGAACAGCCGCTCTTTCAGGATTCCGTCTTTCCCATTCCACATCGCTACCGCAAAACAAATCATCTGGTGACGATCGCAGATTCCTCCGATTCCGTCTTCGCCCCACCGGTACGTCCGGCAATGCGCGTGTTCGAACGGAAAGAACTCCCACGCCGTGCCTCCTGCACTGTAGTCTTCCCGCACCGTTCCCCATTGCCGCTCTGACAGATACGGCCCCCAGCGCTTCCAATGTTTCTTGCGCAGCCGGGATTCTTCCAGTCTGTGATCTTCAACGGTTGGTAGTCTGGGCATCGCTCTCAGTCCTTGGAGGCATTTCGACTCCTAATGGTCGCATCTTTATCCCGGTTTTTGCTCTCTGGGGCGTGCGCCCATTGTCCGCTTCGCTAAGACAATACCTGTTCTTCCGTTTTCTGCAAAAACATCAGTTTTCCCACAACGCCTGCGGGGTAAACCCCTCCGACCCCCAGCCCGCCTCCTCCCACCCTAAGTCCCCTGTCCCAAACGGTTTATCCCTTTCCTCTAATATTTATTCTTTTGTTAACAAGTACCCCCTAGATACTTTGCTGCGCCATGCGGATTCAAGTATCGTTGCACCCGTACAGAGACACATTGCGTCCCGGCGTTATGGTCTGGGAGTGGGAACCTCGCCCATCTAATGTGTTTGTACCGCCCAACGAGTGGTAGTCCCGTCGTTTTAATTTGTCTCTGTTGCCAGTCTTTATGTATTTTCCTGCGCTGAGGAGGCGTCATGAGAAGAAAGCCCGGTCGTACCGCACTAGCAGCGACTTCCATTCTTTGCAGTTTGATTCTCGCTGCTTGCAACTGCGCTCCCACACTTCGCTATGTGAGTGTGGCCCCGGCAAGCGGTGCAACGATTTTCGCTACTGCAGTTTCCACTACCAGCGGTGAAACCACTACTACCACCATCACTCCGTGCACCACGCAACAATTTGCTGCCACGGCTTATTACAGCGACGGCAGCCAAAAAGATATCAGCAGTGTCGCGGGTTGGGGTTCCTCGAACACGAACGCGGCCACGATTAATTCCGCCGGGCTCGCTTCCGCTGCTTCCGCTGTTACCGCTGCTGGCGACACTTCCATCATCACCGCCACGGCGGGCGGCGCATCCGCTACCGCCAACCTCGCCGTCGATATCCTCACTTCTATCGCGGTAACCCCAACCGCTGCGACCGTTCCTCTGGGTGGCACGCAACAGTACGCCGCCACCGGAAACTTCACTGTTGCCGGCGGTTCTACTACCACCATGGATCTCACGACTCAGGTGGCTTGGTCCGTCACCGGCGGCACCACCAGTGCGGATGGCTCCACGAATTCCAACTCTGTCGCTTCCATCGGCACGGCCACTGGTCTTCTCACTTCCACCTCTCAACAGAACCAGGGAACCACCACCGTCATCGCCACCATGTGCACGGTCTCCGCAAGCACCGCGGTAACGATTGGTCCTCCGGCCGCTCAGCTCCTCCAGATCTATCCGGATAGTCCTTCGATCGCCGTTGGCCAGACCGCTGATTTGAATGCCAGAATCATCAACACCGATGGCTCGATGACTTTCCCGGTTCCCACGACTGTCACTTGGGCGTCTGCCACTCCCGCCGTTGCCACCATCGCTGGCAATCCAGCTTCGCCGTACGATGGTTTGGTCACCGGCCTGACCTCAGGCACTTCTGTAATTACCGCCACCGTAGGCAGCGGTACCAGCATGTTAACCGGCACGACCACGGTTACCGTTTCAGCCGCGGCCGCACGTTTCGCTTATGTTGCGAACGCCAGTAACTCTTCGATCTCGGAATACGTCGTGAACTATTCGTCCGGTACTACGCCGGCCCCCAACGGGACGCTAACGCCTCTGGGCAAATTCAGCGTACCCAACGGAGTTCAACAAGTGGTTGTCCATCCGTCGGGGAATTACCTCTATGCGATTGGCACCGATGCCGCTAGCACAATCACTCAATTCACTGTGAATCCTGCTACGGGAGCCATCACGAACACAGCGACCACCACTGCGGCCAGCACCAAACAGGCCAGCTACGCGGTGCTCGATCCAACGGGCAGTTATCTGTATGTGGCCAACCCGGTCGACGGTTCCATCGTCGTCTTCAGCATCACCCAGGGCAGCGGAGCATTGTCTGGCGCTCCGATTCAGACGAAAACGGACAGCGGTGGGCCTGCTCAACTTTTCTATAGCAGCGCCAGCGGCGGTCCCTACCTCTACGCTGTGAACACCGGCAACCACACGGTCAGCGGCTACACGGTTGCCTCTGGCCAGCTAACGGCCATCACTGCCTCGGGCGGCGTGTTCGATTTGGCTGCTAACGACTCCGCTTACGTTGCAGCCGGCCACGGTGCCATTGATCCCTCTGGATCCTACATTTACGTGCCGGATGGTGCCACCAACGTCGAAGGCATCGGCGTGGGTGCAGGTGGTGTTCTCAGCAATCTGAATTCGACCACGACGGCAGCGTTCGCGGTGGCGGGTTCCAGTGCGACCGCCGACGCCAGCGTGGATCCAACGTCCAAGTATCTCTACGTCGCGGATAACTCGGAGAACGCCATCTTTACCTTGCCTCTCACCACCGGAGCCCCTGGCGCAGTAACCGGGTCACCGGCGAGTGTCGGGCAATCTCCGGTTGGCATGGCGGAAGACTCCAGCGGTGCGATCTTGCTGGTGGCGAACAAGCTCAGTAACACCCTTTCCTCATTCGCCGTGGGGACGGGTGGCGCATTGCCCGCCTCCGGCAGCACCCTAGAAACAGCCACCTCGCCGCAGTTTCCGGTCTTCTATAATGGCACCGCCGCTGCGAGCATTGCACCGGCAGAGGTGGTGGCAGCGAACTCCGGGTCCGGCAACCTAGCCGCCTTTACGTCGGGTTCCGGCGGCGCATTGACCGCGGATCCCACCAACCCCAACTACACCACCTTTGCAGGTAACAACTTCGTTGCCGCCAACTCCCTGAGCGACTTGTTCATCACCGGTGGCACGGCCGCAAACCAAGTTGCCGCTTTTATTGCAACTCCCTCGAACGCCCCGAGTTCGGCAACGCTCGCGGCGGTAACCGGCTCGCCCTTCTCCATTCCCGCGGGCACTGCCCAGCCAACCGCGATTGCCATTGATGCCTCGGGTCAATACATCTATGCCGCAGATACCAAAAACCAGACTCTCTACGGCTTTAATTACAACGGTTCGACGGTGAGCACACTCTTTGGCCCCATTCTCACGGGTGTGCAGTCAATCGCCCTCGATCCGCAGGGGACCTTGCTTTACGCCCTCGCGAGCGGTTCGATCACTGCCATCCGCTACCCCGCCTCGGCTTCGCCCGAGGTTCAGACTCCACAAACCGGAGGAAACTTCGCCGGCAATTGGACCGCGGCCGCTATCGACGCCACTGGCCAATACTTGGTGGCTTTCGACCCGACAGCGAAGGCCATTTCTACCTTCCAGATCACGCCTGTCACTGGAGCCGCGACTGACGGCGCCCTAACCTTCTTGAATAAGGTTTCGGTCGCTGGCAATCCGGCTTCCTTTGCCTTCGATCCTGCTGGTATGTACGTGGTGGTGTCTGATTCCACCGCGAATACCGTGACAGCCTACTCCTTCACGCCGAAGGCAACGACGGTGTTCACGCCTCTTACAGGCGGCGCAATCATCACTCTGCCCACGACCCCGGGTGGTTCTCCGGGTCAGGTGGTTTTTGATGCCAGCGGCCAATACTTGTACATCGCGCTTTCCGGGGTGCCCACCGGCACGACTCCGACTCCGGGCGCCGTGGCGGTTTACACCACAAACGTTGCTTCCGGCGTTCCCGCCTTCGCAGCGGTTACCGGCTCGCCCTTTGCGGCTGGGACCGCTACCACTGGCTTGACCACCGTGGGCGTGGGCGTCGTCGACAGCGTGCAATAGATCAGAGCGGGGACTTGTCAAAAAAGTCCCCGCAAAATTCTCTTTTTCGAATGGGGTGGCTCCGTCCACCCCATTCTTTTTTTTGTGGGGGGGGGGACGCGGCGAGGCTCGGCTTCTACCTTCGCCAATCGGCCCACGCCTGGCAGACGGGAAGGGAAATACCAAACGCAGCGAAGCGTGCGTACGTCTGCGGCCGCGCACAAATCAGTGATGGAAATTGGAGCGGGGCCAGGTTCTTACTCGCCGTACGGTACCCAAATATTCTTCACTTGATGCGCGTGCTCCAGGAACCAGCGCCCTTCGCCTTCTCGCGCGCTCAGAAAATCGATCTCCCGCCCTTCATTCGTCCACACCTGCTTCAGATTTCCCGCGGACAGCGCCTTCGCCATTGTGCAAATCTCCGCATTCCCGTAGCACCACAACGCGTCCAGATCGTCGTGTTCCGCCAGCACTTTCAACAATTCCGTCGCTCGCCCCGGCACGATATTCAGCGCCCCTCCCGGCAAGTCGCTCGTCTCCAGCACCTGATAAATATCGCCGGTAATCAGCGGGTACTTCTCCGACGGCACCGCCACCACGGTATTTCCCACGCTCAGCAGCGGCAACACTAACGAGAAGAATCCCAGCAGCGGCATATGCGCCGGGCAAACTACGCCCACCGTCTCCAATCGCCTCATTCATCGCAAGCGATACGTTCCTCATCGGCGGGTTGTGCACTGCTCCATCAAACTTGTCCGCCCACGCCGCATACGAGAAAAGCCTCTCCGACGCTCGCTCGCACTTCCTCCGCCGCCTGCTTTCTTCCCGACCGCGGCCGCCAGCCTCCGCGTGATCTCTTCGCCCCGCTGCGATAAATTCTCCGCGATGTAGTACAGCACTTGCGCGCGGTTGTGCGCGGTGCTTTTCCCCCACGCCTCCGCTTTCCGCGCTGCCTCCACCGCGTTACGAATATCTTTCCGATTCCCCAATGGCGATTCGCCCAGCAGCGCCCCCTTCTTGCCGCGAATCTCCACGCTATAGCCCGAGTCCGGCCGCGCCTGCTTTCCGCCGATATACAACTTCACCGTTCGATCGATCGCCGGGCTCGCCACTTCCACTCCGCCTTTTTCCCGCTTTCCGCCATTCCGCAGCGCAGGCGCCTTCCGGAACCACATCGGCTCCAGATACTCCAGTAGTCCTTCCCGCCCGCCTTCTCTTCCGAATCCACTTTCCCGGTAGCCGCCAAATCCGCAAGCCGCGTCAAACAAATTGGTGCTGTTCACCCACACCACGCCGGCCTTCAATTGCGCCGCCACCTGCAGCGACACGTTCACGCTCTCGCTCCATACGCTCGCCGCCAGTCCATACACCGTATTGTTCGCCAGTTCCACCGCTTCGCGCGGCGTACGAAATGTCATCGCCGCCAGCACCGGCCCGAAAATTTCCTGCTGCGCCACAATCGACGTCGGGTGCACGTTGCTGAGCAAAGTCGGCTTGTAATACAAGCCGCGCTCCGGCATCAGCACTTCCGGCTGCCAGCACGTCGCTCCCTCCGCGATGCCTTGCTTCACCAGCCGGTCGATCCGTTCCAACTGCACCTGCGCCACGATCGCTCCGATATCAATGCCCTTGTCCAGCGGTGCGCCCACTCGCAGCGTGCTCATCCGCGCCTGCAGCTTGCGCGTCAACTTCTCCGCAATGCTTTCCTGCATCAGCAGCCGCGATCCCGCACAGCACACTTGCCCCTGGTTGAACCAGATCCCGTCCACCAGTCCTTCTACAGCGCTGTCCAGGTCTGCATCTTCAAACACCACGTACGGCGATTTTCCACCCAGTTCCAGCGACAACTTCTTTGCCGAACTCGCCGTCGCTCGCCGGATTGCTCGCCCCACTTCCGTCGATCCCGTGAACGCAATCTTGTCCACGCCCGCGTGTTTTACCAGCGCTTCTCCCGTCGCTCCATCTCCCGTCACGATGTTCACGACTCCGCCCGGCAATCCTACTTCTCGGCAAATCTCCGCGAACGCCAGCGCTGTCAGCGGCGTATACTCCGCAGGCTTCAGCACCACCGTATTCCCTGTCGCCAGCGCCGGTGCAATCTTCCACGCCAGCATCAAAAGCGGAAAATTCCACGGGATGATCTGCCCCACCACGCCGCAGGCCTGGTAGCCCGGAAATTCCTGCTCCAGCAGTTGCGCCCAACCCGCGTGATAGTAAAAATGCCTCACCACCAGCGGTATATCGATGTCCCGGCTCTCGCGAATCGGCTTGCCGTTGTCGATCGTCTCCAGCACCGCCAGCCGTCGCGCGTGCTTCTGCACCTGCCGCGCCAGCGCATACAAGAACTTCGCCCGCTCGTGTGGCCGCAGCGCCTGCCATCCGGCCAGCGCTTTCCGCGCAGCTTTCACCGCTGGGTCCACGTCCGCCGCGCTTCCCTGCGCCACTTCCGCAAGCTTTTCGCCCGTCGATGGGTCCTTCGTCTCGAAATATTTTCCGTCTCGCGGCGCCTTCCACGTCCGTCAATAAAATGGCCAAACTTGCGTCCATGCCGGTCCAGCCATACCAGTGTCTCTTTCGGATCCTCTGGTGCCGGTCCGTAGTCCATCGCCGCAAATTTTTCAATCACGCTCATCGCTTCCAACTCTCTCCGTGGTTCTTCATTGCTTCATTGCTTCATTGCTTCCTGACTTCTTCTTATCAAGCAATCGGGTGCCGGTATTCCGCCGAGTATCTTCCCGTCGCATGAAATTCCAGTTGCCTTTCAATATCCCCCAGCATCCCGCTCGCACCCATGCGAAACAGGTGTGCATCCAGCCACGAATTTCCCAGTTCTTCCTTCATCAGCGTCAGCCATTCCAAAGACTGCTTCGCGGTACGGATTCCTCCAGCAGGCTTGAAACCCACCGCCATCCCTGTCTCTTCGGCATACTCACGAATCGCACGCGTCATCACTAGTCCCACCGGCAGCACCGCGTTCACAGTCTCTTTTCCGGTCGATGTCTTGATGAAGTCCGCGCCCGCCATCATTGCCACCAGGCTCGCGCGTTGCACATTCCGCAGCGTCATCAAATCGCCCGTCCCCAGAATCACCTTCAGATGCGCCGGGCCGCACGCATCCTTGAACGCCACAATTTCGTCGTAAAGTTTCTGCCAATCTCCGCCAAACACGCGCGCCCGCGTGATCACCACATCAATTTCCTGCGCGCCCGCTTCCACCGATCTTCGAATTTCCGCAATTCGCTCTTCCAGCGGCGTTAGTCCCGCCGGAAATCCTGTCGACACCGCCGCCACAGGGATCGTCGTCCCCTCCAGCGCCCTCTCTGGCCGTTTCCACGAACAAGTGGTACACGCACACCGCTCCCACTTGTATCCCCAGTTCGCCAATCCCCAACTTCTCCACGATTTCCTGCGAGATCGGTTGCCGCGCTTTCGCGCACAGCCGCTTCACTCTTTCGTCGGTGTCGTCGCCCGACAGTGTCGTCAGGTCCATGCACGTGATCGCGCGCAACAACCACGCAATCTGCCAATCTTTTTTTACCGTCCTCCGCGTCACCAGCGTCGCCGCTCGCCGTTCCACCGCGCTGGTATTCACCCGCACCTGTTCCACCCAGTCCAGATTCAGCGAAGTCCCGCGGTTCGCCACCAACTCCTGCCTATTCAGCTTCGCGATCGTTGCCGCGGTTCGATTCGCATCCCCGGCCACCACACGGTTTCCCGCTCGGTCCGAAATTTCCAGTCGCATTTCTCTTCGCTCGCTCATCCCACACCTAAACCCGTGCCACCTTGGCACAATTTCGATCGTCCTCACACGCGCAGAGCATGAGCATACCACCCCTCCTCACCTCCAAGCGACATCGCCACTCCCCATCTCGGCCTGCTTTGTAGCCGCCGTCTGTGCCGCCTTTGTAGCGGCCGCCTTGCGAGGCGGTTCGCCCAAGTGGACCTCTCGCACCCACTCTCTCCGAACAAACAACGAACATTGTCATCCCGATACGTCAATTTCATCCCGATTCCAATTGCATCCCCGACATTTCAATTGTCATCCCGAGCGCGGCGAGTACAGGGATCTGCTTTCGCACTCCCACACTGCTAAACTATCTTCCCGGCCGCACACGATTCTCGCACCTCAAAGGACGCACATGCGACGCCTTGCTTTCTTGCTTCTGCTCCTGACACTCTCCATCGCCGCAAATGCCCAGTCCATTCCCACCATCAAAGGCAAAACTCTCGCCGACACGGATATCGTTCTGCCCCAGCCAGGCGGTACGCAAATTCTAGTTCTTGTCGTGGGTTTCTCTCACAAGAGCGCTGAAAATTGCGCCCCGTGGGGCAAGCGGCTCTCTGCCGATTTCCGCTCAGACACTCACGTCGCTTACTATCAACTCCCTGTCCTTCAAGGCGCCCCTTCGTTTGTTCGCCCCATGATTCTCCGCGGCATGCGCAAAGACATGCCCGCCGATCAACAACCCCATTTCATCCCCATCCTCGATCACGAAGACGAGTGGAAGAAGCTCGTCAATTTCTCCGCGCCCGACGATGCTTACATCCTACTCACCGATTCTCACGGTCATGTCGTTTGGCAGACCCACGGCACCGTAACAGACGGCTCCTACGACGCCCTGAAGTCCGCTGTCTCCAAACTCCTCGCCTCTCCCGCTCAGTAGCTCTCGCTCTCCCAGAATAACTCTCGCTTTCCCAGCGCGGAGGCGCGAAAGAAACTAGCCCAGCGCGTCAGCGCTGGGCTCCCAACGTGCGCCAGGGTTCAAGCGCGGCAGGCACGACACCCCCTCGCACACCCATCATCTCCCGGGTGCGACTTTTCCTTTTTTCTTGGATGTACTTGAATTCGACGAGGCTTTGCACCTCGTCCGCTGCTCTTACACCGGTTTGGCGCTCGCGTCGATCAGGCTAACCTCCGCCATCGGACTGCTGGCCGTTTCCTTTACACAAAGCTCCACGGCTTCCGCCATGCTTTGCGCTTCCTGCTGCTTGGTGGTCAACCGATTCCCGAACGTCGCTTTTTCCCGCGCCACGCCATCCAGGTTGCGCCTCACGCGTTCCATGTATCGCGCCTTCACCGTCTCGAGCTCCGCCTGTATCTGAAGATTTTCTTCCGCCTTTCGAGCCCACTGCGCCTCAAATACTTTTCTCTGGTCCACCTGGTACGTATCGATTGCCGCCTGCCGCGCCTTCGCATCGCACACCACTTCGTCGATGCTCACTCCTGCGGCATCAAGCGCCATCAGCACTAAAGCGCGCTTCATCTCCTTCGATAGTCCCCGGATGTGTTCGCTGCGCAACATTTCCACCACCTTGTTAATGCTGTAGCCCCGACGAGGCCCCACGATTCCGGCCGCGCGGTAGATATCTTCCATCGACAGTAACTCTCCCGGAAAGCTCTCGCCGTTCTCTCGTCCTTCTCCCGCTGAAACTTTTTCCGTCGCCACCGCTATCACCTCCGGCACTTTTTTGCCCGTCTCGCTTGGAGCATTGCCAATTCCGTTGCGGCTTCCATTCGTTTTGTGAACCGGGTCAGTCCGTCTGCGGCGCGGCAGCAGGCAAGCAGCGAAGAGAGTCCCGGCGTTTTGCGGGCGCTAGGGTCTGATGAAATTCCAAGAAATGGACCGCAAAAGGAACAGGCTCTGCAAGGAAAGGGGCAGGAAAGGAAACATATGCGAAGCAAATTGCTCGATCTGGCGCACTGGGGGAATAAGCAAGACGCACCCTCACCAACGCCGGAACACCCGCCACCACAGCTTTCTTCGGCGCTGCGCTCTTCTTCGCATCTCGCTGAATTCCTACCAGATAATCCATCCCGTCTTTGCGGCAGTGTCGCGCGACTCCTGAAAATTCTTCCCACCGCCACTGCACCCTTAGCTTTGCTCCTACATCAATCTGTTACCTCACCCGAATGCATGCCCCGGAAATGGAGGTGTTTTCCATCCGCGCACGCTCTCGCTGCAAAATTCCCTTCTCGTCTTCCCACGAGGCCTCCACCACGATCATCACCGCTGTGCATGGCTCGGGTATGGGGTCTCTCATGCCTGCTCTATCGGCAAAGGCCTGAATTCGTCCACGGTCCACGTGACGGCTCACTGTCCAATTTGGTGCACTCCTGCTTCACTCTCTACACCATTGAAATACTAAGCACGTTGCTCACCGTTGCAGCGGAAACCTGCAACCCGACGGTTTTTTATGAAGTGTAGCGCTGGCTTTTATGCCAGCTGAGGTAGGACTAACCGCTTATCGCATACCTGGGCTTACAAAATATTAACGGCGCGTGCTGCCAACAGCACAACAATGATCAGCGAGATCAGCGACTGAAGCATCGTCCCTAGCTTAGCCCACCGCGACAGCACTGCCGTGTCCGTCGGCGAGAATGCCGTGCTGGTGTTGAATGCCAAAAACAAATAGTCCACGAAGTGCGGCGTCCACGACGCATCATTCCCTTTACGGGTGATCATCTGCGGGAATAGAAATGAACTGCGCGACATTCCTTCCCCGCGATCGCGTTGCAGCGGACCTCCCGCGTCGAGTTTCCAGTACCACAGAGCGAACACCAGAATATTCGCGATCCAGAGGGCGCCCGCGGAACGCATCAGCGCCTTCGGTGTCTCCAGATGATGCGGAATGCCATGGATCAAATGAACGAGAGCGGCAACCATGGCGAGCGTGATAATGCCATTGGCGATGAATGTGAGAGTTCGAGTAACGTGATGGTCGCCGCGTCGATCCGACACCACAATCGGAATCAATAAAAACATGATGATCGCAAGGAGCAGCCAGCTCGGCCCCAGCGAAAGAGGTTCTGGCAAGGCGAGGTAAACGCCCGCGGCAGCTAACATCGCTATAAACGCAGGCCAACGGGGTTCGCGCAAAACTTGTCCGCTCATAAGCTGGTGACCGAAGAATGCGCGTCCAGTCTAATACAAAAAGGCAACTGTCAATCCAACTTCGCGCGGCGGGGGAAGAGCAGCAACAGAGTGTATACCCCCAAGGTGATGCCAATGGGCAATTCGCAGAGCGATAAAAACGCCGCGATAATCGCGAGCATACGGCCTGCACGCTGTCCCGCCAAGAGGGCGAGCCCTGCCAGCAAACCGAACAAACCTGAAAGCACGGACAAAATAATCGCGAACAAATAAAACATGTGGAAGGTGGCCATCAGGCTTTCCGGATGGGCCACTTCAATCAACGTTGCGCCGAACATTACTGTGGCTTGTCGCGTGAAACCAACAAGCCACATTGCAATGCCCAGGCGCAACGCGCCATACACGATCCAGAAGATGCCGAGTCCTCGATAGGAAATCGCGAGATCCCGTGGAGCGGCATCGTGTGTCATCGTTACAGTAGCCATCTCACCACCCTTCCGCCGGACGCTGAAACAAGCAGCGCATCCAGCCAGTCAAGCCGGTGTTATGCACCTATCGCTTGGACCTTGCGCGTCGAGCGGCCGCACTAACCTGTCTCCGGCCGCGCCGCGCCGCTCGTTTGGCAGACGAAGCCGCCTTGCGCACACTGCGCCGGGCAGCCTTGGCCACTTTGTTGGTACGTAGATTCGCAGCGGCCTTGTTGCTAGCGCGGCGAGCAACGGTCTTGCTCTTTCGGACCAGCTTTCTTCCTTCGCGCTGAACGGTTTCGGCAATATGACTCGGGGTCAGTGCTTTCTGCGCCGCATCCGCTTTGGCGGCAATGCTGCCCAGAGTGGATCCGATTGACTCGGCCATACTGATCAAGAGTGCTTCGTCCTTGGTGTGTCTGCCCGTGCGTGCTTTCATTTGCCGTCTCCTTTTTTAGAAAAGCGGACTGCTTGCCGGATGTTCACGACTTCTTTGCCGCCTGGCTGTAGGCGTTTTCGCCCGCGTCGATAGCATCCTGCACGCAATCGACGTGGTCTTGCGCTGTGCCCGCCAGTTGTTGCACTTTCCTCTTTAATTGTTTGCCGGTAGTGCGGAGCTGATTCACTCCGTCGTTGACGCCGTCGGTGATGTCGCTGCGCAAATCCTCTCCTGCCTTTGGCGCAAACAGCAACGCGACCGCAGCTCCCAAACCAAGACCTACCGCAAACGGAAGGATGGTTCCAGGCATTCCATTCTTACTCATGACCAATCTCCTTTCTGATTTCCAGAATTCGGTTAAGCACCGGCTGCCGGCACCGATCGCGCCGGCCCCGGTGAATTTTCGTGCGTCAGGCGCGAGCCGTCTTCGCTTTCATGACCTTTCCCTTGCCGTTATTGCTTTCGGATCCCTCGGACTGCTCGGCTTCGAGATTGATGTGCTCGGCCAGTTGCGAGAGTTTTTTATCGGTCTCTTTTTCTTCGTCGAGAGTCTGGCGGAGAAGCGATTCCGCTTCGGCTTCACCCAACAGATTGGCGTAGGTAGCCACGCAGCCATAGCCCGCGATTTCGTAGTGCTCGACGCGCTGCGCCGCGGAGATCAGTCCGGCATCCAGCTCTTCGGGAGCGGGATCTTCGGAGATCATTTCGGCGCCTTCCTTAATTAAGCCTTCCATGCCCTTACACTTTTTGCCCTTCGGGCTTTCACCGAGAGTTTTGAAAATCTGTTCCAGACGTTGGACGTGTCCTTTGGTCTGTTCGAGATGTTCTTCAAAGCCGGCGCGCAAATCCTCGGCAGTGGCGGCCTTGGCCAGTTTCGGAAGGGCTTTGACTAATTGATTTTCGGCGTTGTAAAGGTCCTTGAGTTCCTCGACGTATAAATGCTTCAAGCGGTTCGTTTCCATGGAAATCTCTCCGTAGCTATTCGGTTTCGACATTGCGACGCAACAATGCCGTATCTACCATAAACAACTTTTGCGGTGCGGCGGACCATACGCAGAAACAGGTAGGGCGCGGAAATGGAATGTGTAACGTGCGTTGCGAGCTTGGCTCAATTTCAATGGTGTTTGCGGTGCAGGGCAAATTTGCGGTAGACGGCGCGCATGCCGGGGGCGTTCACCTGGCCAAACAGGTCGTCCTGACGCTCGTTGGGGTGCGCCTATTCTTGTTGGTATTTCGGCCACTCTAACCATGGAGCGTTGGGAACGCAGAATCCCATGTGGCGCAATAACGAGGACCTGAAGCCATAGCGGCCAGTTAGAATATTTCGTCATAAACGTCTGCACCTGGTCCTGCTACCTCAGTGATGGTGCTGCGGCCCAGATGACCGTTAAGCCCCCTATGGGAACGCAGGTCCGCTTCGCCCTAACAAGAAAACTCTGCTAGTCTCTATCCAGCGATTCCAGTTGGTTCTGCACCGGCCACTCTTTTTTTCCGTGGCTTCGCGCTCCTCAGAACTTTCTCCGGCGCAACTTTTTCATTTTGTGACCAACTTGCCTGCAATTTCTCAGAAACGGAGCGACGCATGAAGCTTCTGCGCTGTCTTGCTGTAGTGTGCGTCCTGTCAGGAACCTGTAAAGCCGCACAGTTGCCCGAGTACTATCAAATCATCAATCGCGTCACCTGGCTCTCCCCGAACATCGACGCGATTTTGCCCACCTGGATTGCGCTCGGAATGACGGACATCCACAAGTACCCGCACGTCAAGGCCGTCGGCTCCGATCACGGCGAGCCCGCCACCATAGACACTTCGCAAGTTACCGGACGCCTCGGCAATCTCACCATCAATTTCCTTCAGCCAGCCCAGGGCCCGCTAAACTCCTACAATATTTTTCTGCAAAAGCATAAAGACGGCATCTTTTCGGTTGTCCACGAGGTTCCCACCCGCGAAGCCATGGAAAAAGAGATTCAGCGCATGGCCGCCCTCGGTGTCACTGTCCTGCAGCAGGTCACTTTTGATATCGACCACACCCCGGTCACCTTCACCTACTTCGACACCGAGCCTCAGGGCAAATTCGTTCTCGGCCTCGTCTACTGGCCCGGCGGCGCGCTCCAGCCTCTCCAACAGAAAACTGTCTCTCACATCGCTCCGGTTGTTCGCGATGCCCCTGCGGTTGCCGCCTTCTGGCAGAAACTTGGCTTCCCCGGCTTCGATCTGGAGCACGCTACGCCGCGCGACGATTCCCGCTATCGCGGCCAGCCTCTTTCCCTGGCGTTTGAAGTCGGCTTCCAACGCCTCGGCCCCATCAGCTATGAGTGGATTCAGCCGCCATCCGCTCCACCCAATGTTTATGAAGATTTCCTGCAGCGCCACGGCGAGGGCATTCAGCACATTGGCCTGCCTGTAGACGACCTCTCCAAAGCGACTGCCGCGTACGAAAAACTCGGCTTCCCCGTCTGGCAGGCCGGCGCCTGGGGCGATGTTGGAAAGCACGATTCCGGCCAGTATCACTACATGGACACCGACAAAATCGGCGGCGTAAGCATCGAGCTGATCCACGCCTATTAACATTCCAACTCACCTCGACCTATCGGCATTGTGTGTCACGCCAACAGAAAAGCCTACTCAGGCTGCCCTTTCCATTTCACTGAGTTCCCGTAGAAACTGGTTCACTTAGCTGCGAAGGAGTAGGAGGTCATTCATGCCTGACTGGTACTCGCACTATATTTACCTGATTCTCGGGCTCATCTTATTTTCCGGGGCCATCGTTTCGACGTGCACCGGAAAAGCGCGGACACGCTTCTCCGTTGGGTCTACCGCGCCATAGAACCGAGGCAGTTTTGGTGGGTCGTCGCAATGTATTATGTCGGTGCTGTTCTCTTCATTGGAATCTTCTTGTCCTACCACTGACTAACGCCGCATCTCTAATGACATCGGCCGCCACAGCCGTCTTTTCCTTCCGGCGTTCTGTTGGAAATGGATAAGCCGTCCGCTAAGATCAAGCAATGACATCGCAAAACACCAAAGCGCACAGTTCGCTTGAATCTTGGCTGGTTTCCGCAGGACGCGACCGCCGCCCCGGCTCCCCCCTCAATGTCCCACCAATTCCGGCGTCAAACTTCGTGCTGGGCGAACGTCGCGCCTATTCTCGCGACGATGGCACGCCGGGCTGGGACGCACTGGAAGAAATTGTCGGCGGCCTCGAAGGCGGCTCTTCGGTTTCCTTCGCATCCGGCATGGCGGGAATAGCGGCGATATTCGATCGACTTCCTGCGGGCTCGTTCGTCGCTCTGCCGGATGACTGCTATCAAGGTGTCGCGGCACTCGCCCAAGCTGGCCAGAATCGCGGTCGATGGACCGTGCAGCGCCTCGCCGTCGCCGACACCGCGGCCTGGCTCAAGACATGCTCCGTTGCCGACTTGCTTTGGCTGGAGTCGCCTTCAAATCCGCTGCTCACCGTCGCTGACGTCGACACCATCTGCGCCGCACCACGAAAGCCAGGCGCGATTCTCGCCGTCGACAATACTTTTGCTACGCCGCTCAATCAGCGTCCACTCGCACTCGGTGCCGACGTCTCCGTGCAATCCGTCACCAAGTTTATCGGTGGTCATTCCGACCTCCTCGCCGGCGTCGTCGCCGTGCGCGACGCCAACCTCCTGGCCGCGCTGCGCGAAGCTCGCGAGCTTGCAGGTGCAACTCCCGGCGCCCTCGAAACTTTTCTTGCGGTCCGCGGTGCTAGAACACTCGCACTACGGATGGAGCGCGCTCAGCGCAGCGCCATGACACTCGCCGAGCGTCTCGCGCAGCATCCAAGCGTCACTCTTACCCGCTATCCCGGCCTGCCGAGTCACCCAACTCATCAAGCTGCGCGCCGCCAGTTCAACGCCTTCGGCACAATCATCTCCTTTGACGTGCGTGGTGGCGCTGCCGCCGCCGATTCCGTGTGCGCTGTACTCCACCTTATCCAGCACGCAACCAGCCTCGGTGCGGTTGAGTCCACCATCGAACGCCGCGCCAGCGTTCCAGGCCAGCAGCACTTGCCCCCATCGCTCCTGCGCCTCAGTGTAGGCATCGAAGCCGTCGAGGACCTCTGGTCCGACCTGGACCAAGCTCTACGCAACTCGTCGAAAGTGTAGTTTCTGCCGTCCGTAGCGGTGTGGTATGCGCGATCGTCAACGGTGAGGAACGCGCGCCATCTGGCCTAAGCTACAAGGATCTGCTTCACAAACGGCAAGCCTAATAACCCAGATACTATTAGGGCGAATGAGCCGGGTTCCGGCGTTGCCGCTGGCGTCTCAGTTACCTTCATGACAACAAAATTCCCTATGTATGTGCCGGGATTGCTGAAATCGGCTTGTGCAAATTCGTCTCCGAGTTGAAGCGCTGGACCACCTGGGAAGTTGAACTCTATATCGCCAACGTTGTACAGGTTCAAAGTCACGCCAAAGAGCATGGGGTTGTTCCCAAAGCCTTCTCCTGCTGACGAGTAGGATGTAAGGTCGTCTGCGGGAACAAACGTCTGCGCCGTTGCGGCAGGCATGGGGCCAGCTGTGAACGTAACGTCATACTGAATGTTGACGAAGCTGTAAGTGTACGCAAAGTCCCAACCGTACATGGCCAATACCATCGTCCAATTGCCTCATCGTAACGCCTGTGTTTCCATACATTCGGCAACATCTAGCTCCTTGCCAAACTGAAGGCTCAACATGAGCGATCCACAAAAGAACCACCAGTCTTCCGTAGCGCGGGATCAACGCATCCGTGCGGCACTCGATCAGCATTGGGCGGCCTCCGATGCCAACGATTTTGAAACCGAGCACCTCATCTATCACGACGACGCCGTGCTGGAATACCCGCAGTCCAACGAGCGCACCCGCGGTCGTCGCAACATTCAGGGCCAACGCTCTAGTCAGCCCAGCAAAAAGCGATTTACGATCCGCCGAATCATTGGCGCCGGTGATCTTTGGGTCACCGAATTTATCCTTACATACGACGGCAAGCCCTCCTACACCGTCAGCATCATGGAGTTCACCGGCGACAAGGTTGCCCGCGAAACTCAGTACTTTGCGGATCCATTCGTGGCTCCCGCGTCGCGCGCTCAATGGGTAGAACGCATGGACACATAATCTCGATGCATCAGAATTAGCCAACGACGCCGCCCTATGGGGTGTCGGACGGCACATCCTCCGAAGGAGGCACAACACATGGATTCGAAACGGTTGGTCCAGTTTGCGCTGCAGGGTAGCTCTGATTTGCAACCATATGCCATCCTGCTCGTGCGCGTTTCGATCGGGCTGTTCTTCGCCATCTCCGGCGCAAACAAATTGTTTGCCGCCGGCGGCATCAAACCTGTTTACGACACCCTTGTTCAGGCCAAAGTCCCGTTTCCCCACCAGATGGCTTACTTCGTCTCGGCTGTCGAATTCCTTGGCGGCTCCTTGCTGGCCCTCGGATTTCTTTCCAGCGTGGCCTCCGTGGCTCTGTTGATCGATATGATTGTCGCCACCCTGACCAGTGCGATTTCCACCCTGCCGAAGGGTCTTTCGCCTCTCAACTGGCTCGACGATTTTCTCTATCTCCCGGAAGTCCTCTACGTCCTCTTCTTTATCTGGCTCATCTGCTCCGGCCCGGGAAAATTCAGTGTCGACCACTGGCTCGCCAACAAGCTACTCAGGTGATTCAGCAAGCAGGACCGTATGGGTGCAGGGCCAAAAGAATGACGATAGAATTGCGGCCATGCCTCATCTGGTCTTATTGGGAGATTCTATTTTCGACAACGCTCCCTACACGTGCGGAGGCCCCGACGTTATATCGCAAGTTCGCGACTTGCTGCCACCGGGTTGGCGTGCATCGTTACTCGCCGTCGATGGGGCTACGACTCTCAACATTCCTGACCAGATTCACCATCTGCCAAAAGACTGCACCCATCTTGTACTTAGTGTCGGCGGTAACAACGCACTGATGGAGGCATCTCGGCTCGGCATCTCGTTTTTTGGTGTACCCGACGAGACCACTTCACAATCACTCTATTCCTTGGCAGACATCTCCAACGCATTCGAATCTCAGTACCGCTCCGCACTGGATGCGTGTTTGCGACCCGGTCTGCCCCTCGCCGTCTGTACAATTTACAACGGCTGCTTCCCCGATCCGTCTTATCAGCGAATGGCCTCACTCGCTCTGGCGATTTTCAACGACGTAATCATACGAGTCGCCGTCGAGCGCGGCATCCCGGTAATCGACTTGCGTGTAATCTGCACGGCCCCTGCGGACTACGCCAACCCGATCGAGCCCTCGTCAATCGGAGGCGCGAAAATTGCCACAGTGATCGTTGCATTGGTAACGGAACGTCACGACCAAGCACACGGCACGCGAATACTCGGTGCTCCGCCGGCCGCTTCGTCAAGCAGGTGAGCAGCTAGGGCTTTCACCTCAGCCGCGCCGCGCTGCCTCAATAGCCCCGACGTCGATCTTCTTCATCGTCATCATTGCTTCGAAGGCTCGCTTTGCCTCACCCCCACCAGCTGCCAGCGCATCGGTCAGCGCGCGCGGGGTGATCTGCCACGATAAGCCCCAGCGGTCCTTGCACCAACCGCACTGGCTTTCCGTCCCCCCATTCCCCACAATCGCGTTCCAGTATCGGTCCGTCTCGGCCTGATTTTCTGTCGCGACCTGGAAGGAAAACGCCTCGCTGTGCTTGAACGCCGGGCCGCCGTTAAGACCCAGACAGGGAATACCTAGCACCGTGAACTCCACCGTCAACACATCGCCCCTCTTACCGCTCGGATAGTCACCGGGAGCCTCGTGAACAGCGGCAATCTTACTATCCGGAAACGTGTCGGCGTAAAAGCGTGCCGCCTCATGCGCGTCCTTGTCGAACCACAGGCAGATCGTGTTCTTTGCTTTCATGTTCGTGTGTTCCTTGTTCTTGATTAGGGCGAACGCTTCGCGACTTCCGCGGAGCCGAGCCCTCCACATTTTATAGTCGTTTGGCGCAGGTCAAAATCGACAATTTGATCTTCCTGAACAATCTAATTTTTCTGCTGTTAACAACGCATCGTTGCCCGGATCTGGTTTGGAAATTCCTGGTCTCACTGGACTTAGCATTCGCCGAAAAACCGAGCACGCACTTCCTCATTCACCGGCAGGTCGGGGCCGCTGAAGATGTGATCGGGAACGCGTCCGGGATCCTGCGCGATCAGCGGCATGGCTTTTTGCCGGAGTGCTGCAGATTGCGGACTGGGATCTTGAAATAACGTGCGCAGCCATCCCTCAACGGAGCAGCAAGCACCACGCCAGCGGCGATGTTTTTCGGCGTAGTGGTTTGCGGCAGCAGTCCAATCGGGATTTGCGGTGAGTTCGTCCCGTAAAACTCGCGCACCACGCAGCGCGAAAGAGAGGCCCTGGCCGTAAGTCGGGTCGGAGGTGGCCGCAGCATCGCCCATCAGCACAACGCCGTCGCGATAGGGATGTTCCACCCACAGTTCGCTGACGTCATAGCTCGCCAGCGGCCCGATGCATTTGGCTGCAGCGTAGTAATCGACCAGCGGCGCATAGCACCTGGCCGACTCACGAAAGAACAAATCGAGCATCTGCGCACCTTGCACGCGATACTCCATCGTCTTCGGGTACATGTAATAGGCACGATGGCGATTTTTGCCGATGGGAATCAGTCCGATGCACATGCCGAACTGCGGGTTAAAGATGAAGTACATTGTGTCTGTCGGAGAAGCAACATCACACAGCAGCACACCGGCCATGTAGTAGTCGTGCGTTTGCTCCGCGACGGTGAAGCCTGCCCATTTCCGTGAAGGGGCACCGCGACCGTCGGCAGCTACAACCAACCGAGCGGTAATGCGCTCGCGCTTGCCACCATTCACTACAACGGCAGGCGTGTCACCAGGCTCGATTTGTTCCACACTGACGCCCCGACGAACCTGCGCACCGGCGTTTTCCGCAGCGGCCAGCAGCGTCTCCTGCATTTCCTGATGCGCGAACGTAAGAGACGGCAGACCTTGCGGCGTGGTCGACCGCGTGTCGCGTGGCCCCATGCCTCCGTCGACGAACGGCACATCGTGAGCACAGTCGGCGCGCAGAAGTTCAAGCAGACCCAGTTCGCGCGCTTCGGCAACGCCCCAGGGAACCGTTCCCTCGCCGCGCACGCGGTCTCTGAAGCGTGTCTCTTTTTCCAGGATTAGCACCCTTGCGCCGCGCTGGCACATGGCCCGCGCGAATGCGGACGCTGCGATGCCGCCGCCGACTGTGATGATGTCCCAGGCCTGTTGTGGCACCGTAGTCTTCCTCCTAGCGAGCTACTCCCTTGCGTTTGGGGAACTGAGATCGTAAAGACCGGCAGGATGATAGCCACACGGTCCGCAAGCGTCAAGTAATCGCTAGACT
>CAWGXB010000023.1:0-47236 GCA_963826335.1 Candidatus Acidiferrales bacterium
GCTTGTGTATACCGATTCACTTTCACTTGATGCGTGATTCGCGTTCGCGGACAATCAAGTGTATTTTACTTCGCTCTCATCACCATTCTGGACGACGGATTCGGGAAGAGCGACTCAATAATTTCCGAACTGCCTCTTTGTAGTTGCTTAGTCCGCAAGGACAAAGGTCGTCAAGAAATCCTGCGAAACCTTTTTCCGTTTGAATTCCCAATCCCGCCACCTTAGCGATTTGATCTAGACCAGCATGGAGGAAATTGACTTTTGGCATTCCTAGCACCTCCACTCCCACAAATCTTCCAAAATAGGCTAATTCCATTGCGTGAATGATTGACTGGAATGCCTTCCAACTCTCCTTATCGTTTTCGATCTCTCCAGCCAGCCCTATCGCTTCCTCGAATGAGCCACTGTGGTAGTTCTCCCAGACAGCCTTTACTGCGCTTTCTGGTATCAGCTCCGTTAAAGCTTTGGGCTTTCTCGGTTCTGGGAGCTCAATCTCAATATTCCTGTCGGTATGTTTCTTTGCAAGAGATAGTTTGATCTGCGCTAGAGCGTGGGCAGTATTTATAGGGTAGTGCTTTGCACTTTCACAATCATACTGCCACGTAGTTCTAAGAAGCTTTTTCGCATCCCAGAGCAGTTCCACAGTCTTGGGCGAATCGATCATCAGCAGTTGTTCCCAAGGGCGCGAACCCATATCTGAGCATTGCAAAAATTCCCTCCCGAGCGACAAAAAAGAGAATTGTGTCTGTCCAAAATTGAAACACCCGGCGGACGCGAAATCGTGCTTTCGCGTCCAGGGCGTCAGAGACCTTTTGCTAGCGTGGAAACTAGAGGTTAGACATGAAACACACACGCAAACGCAAGAGTGAATACGCTATCCCGCGCAACGCACGCGAGAGGGAAGATCAGCGGGACGCTTTCGCCGCGCTCGCGCTTATGCGGCGCGAGGGATTTAAGGCGAAACGGGCGGCAAAAGCCGAGCACACAACGGTTAAGAAAATGCGCAAATACCTCGGTCCGGCACTTGAGAAACGCGGAGATGATTATGTGGCGAGACCGTCCGACCGTCTCACCCGCCCTCTGACTGCAATCGACGCCAAGGGAACGCGTCCGATTGTGGTTCAAAGCTCGAAAGCGGCTTCGCAAGTTGGTCGATATTTTAATGCTGTTGACGATGCTCTGAATGGAAAACCTTCAGCCTTGAAAAAGTTTCGGGGAAAGAAAATTCCGTACAATAACCTCAAATTCCTTACCAACCTGAAGACTCTGCGGCGGCTCAAGGATGCCGGTGTTCTTGACAACAGAGATAGCGTTCGATGGCGAGCAAAGAGTGCAGCGGTTCGTGAGCAACCTTCTGGTAATCAATGCGTGCTTTCATGTTAGCGGGCCTTTCCTCCCCGCAAGAATTAGATGCGAGAGGAAAAATGGAGGGCACAAAAGCGAAGGGAGCGAAAGAGGAGATGCGGAGAAGAATTAGCGGCGAGCGCGATCTTTGCGAACAGCTTCGTCAACCAGCGCGTCGAGTTCAGAACGGGTAAGAGTGACTTCGTCGGTGGTGTTCTCACCGTTGTCGCAGGTTTCGGGAAGCTCGGCGCCACCGCCCGGAGGAGGAGTGACGAAATAGCGCGCTCGCGCGGCCATCAGCTTGGCGACTTCGCGGGTGGAAAGCAGTTGCGGTTCGCCAGCAAGCCTGGCGGCGAGAGTGATCTTTGCAAAATGCTCGACGATTTCAATGCGGAAAAATGCGGTTAGCAAATCCGGCCCGCAAGTTACTGCACCGTGATTGGCCAGTAGCAGAGCGTCGTAGTGCGGGACGTAGGGCTCGAGGACGGCGCTGAGATCCGGAGTGCCGGGTGTGGCATAGCGCACGAGCGGAATCTTGCCCAAGGAAACGACGACTTCGGGAAGCAAAGCCTGATCCAGTCCCTGACCCGCGACGGCAAAACCGGTGGCAGTGGCCGGATGGCCGTGGCAAACGGCTTGCACATCGGAGCGCATGCGATAGAACAACAGGTGCATCCCAGCTTCAGAAGAAATTTTACGGTCGCCCTGAAGATGGCGGCCTTCCATATCCATGACCACAAGATCGGAGGGCGTCATCATGCCCTTGTTGATACAGGTGGGAGTGGTGAGGATGCGATTGGCGTCGAGACGAACAGACAAGTTGCCTTCGCCGGCAACGATGTAGCCACGCTCGTACATCCAGCGCCCGATGAGGCAAAGGTCGTGGCGATGCTGTTCTTCGTTTCTTGCGCGAATTCCGGGCGTCGAGTCCGAAGGCACGGTGCGGACTCCTTTCCGCGGCCTGAGAGCATACAAACGGTACAGCCGAAATTGGGACAACTTGCAGAGAGAGTACGCTTCGCCGTGCCGAAAGCCAAGAGCAAATTATGCGTAAATGCCACGTAGCTTGAGAGCGGTGGCCACACGGTCAATAGCCAGCATGTAGGCCGCAATGCGGTTATTCACACGGTGAAGCTCGGCATAACGAACGACTTCATCGAAGGCACGGTCCATGACGTCCAGCAAACGTTCATTCACTTCGCTTTCGCGCCAGAAGAAACCCTGGCGATCTTGAACCCACTCGAAGTAGCTGACGGTGACACCGCCAGCGTTGCCGAGAATGTCAGGAACGGTAAAGATGCCCTTGGCATCAATAATAGCATCAGCTTGCCAGGTTGTGGGGCCATTTGCGCCTTCGCAGAGGATTTTGGCCTGAACCTGGTGGGCATTCTGCTCGGTAATCTGGTTTTCGATGGCAGCAGGAATGACGACATCGCAAGGCTGGAAGAGCACTTCGCGCGCGCTCATTTTGGCGCCGCCGCCGGGAAATTCCTGCAACGGTTTTTTCTGCGTGTAGACCCACTTGATGACTTCCGGAACATTGAAGCCGTTCTCGTTGTACAGGCCACCGCCAATGTCAGCCAAACCAATAATTTTATAACCGGCCTTTTGCATAAGTTCAGCAGCGAGGGAACCGACGTTGCCAAATCCCTGAACGATCACGCGGGTGGACTCTTTTTTGAGGCCGAGTTTTTCGATGGCTTTGTTGACGCACATCATCACACCACGCCCGGTGGCTTCACGGCGTCCACGCGACCCGCCGAGTTCGATGGGCTTTCCGGTGACGACGGCGGTTGTGGCCTGGCGAGCGTGCATGGCGTACGTGTCCATGACCCAGGCCATGGTCTGCTCGTTGGTGCCTACGTCGGGCGCGGGGACATCGCGCTCGGGCCCGAGCCAATCAGAAAGTTCGGCGGTGTAACGGCGGGTAAGGCGCTCGAGTTCGCCACGTGACATTTTGCGAGGATCGCAGATGATTCCGCCTTTTGCGCCGCCAAAGGGGATGTCTACTACAGCGCACTTCCAGGTCATCCAAGCGGACAAGGCGCGAACTTCATCAATGCTGACGTCGGGGGCAAAACGGATGCCGCCTTTGCCCGGGCCACGCACGGTGGAATGAAGGACGCGATATCCGGTGAAGACTTCTAATTGTCCGTTGTCCATACCCACGGGAATGTAGAGAGTGATTTCTTTATCGGGATATTTGAGATAGCGGTAGATACCTTGTTCGAGTCCGAGTTTATTGGCGGCCACCTCAAAACGCGCTTCAGCGTTTTGATAGACATTCATTTCTTCGGGTGCAGGCGCTGGCGACATGCAGAGATCTCCTTTAATCACACAGCTGCCAGAAAAGGCCGGCTGCGCGGCATGGTTCGGCCTGTGAGAGACGCGCAGGCACGAGATGAAGGGCCAAAAGAGGCGAATGTCAGCAGGCTACCCACCTGCCAGAACAAACAATTGGCCGGGTGGCCAGTATACGAATCCGAATGGCGTATCGCAAGGTTACGCGAGATTAAGCGACAACAGCGGAAGCGCGGGAGCAAGCGGGAGTGGCGCGACAGAGGAGGGAGAGACGGCAATCGGATGTAATGATGGTAAAATCAATTCGCCGAGGGGAATCCCGGAGCGCACCGAGCCCGCCCTGTGCGTCGGGATAAGAAACGAAGACGATGGAATCGAAACTGAGTCTGGCAATCCTGGTGCCGGTTTACAACGAACAGTATCTGGTGGAAACCAGCCTGAAGCGTCTAGGAGTGCTGGCAGATTGCCCACTGTTGAGCCGCGTGCAAGTGATCGTCGTGAACGATGCATCGAAGGATCAGTCCGCCGCTGCGCTGAAGAGATTCCTAGAATCGTTGGGGCAATCGAAACTGGCGCAATTCGAATGGATTTTTCTGGAGCACGAGCAGAATCAGGGAAAGGGCGCGGCCATCCGAACGGCGATTCCGCACGTAAACACGGATTTGGCGGTGATCCACGATGCGGACCTGGAATATCATCCCAGCGACCTGCCGAAAATGGTGGCGCTGTTTTTGGAAGAGGATGCGGATGCGGTGTTCGGGTCGCGATTCTTGTCGAGCGATTTCCGGCGTGTGCTGTTTTTCCGGCACAGCCTGGGCAACAAACTGATTACCCTGCTGACAAACCTGGTTACCGACCTGAACCTGTCGGACATTGAAACGTGCTACAAAATGATTCGCACGGACATGCTGAAGAGCATTCCGTGGGAGAGCGATCGATTCGGAATCGAACCGGAAATTACGGTGAAACTGGCGAAGCGTAAAGCCAGAATATTCGAGATTCCGATCCGTTATTCGGGACGCACCTACGCCGAAGGCAAAAAAATTACCTGGAAAGATGGAGTGAAAGCGCTGGGCGCGCTGGTGAAATACGGAATCTCTGACAAGATTTATGTATCGGACGCTTACGGGAGCGAGATTCTGGCGCGGTTGAACCGCGCCCCGCGTTTCACAAAATGGATGGCGGACACGATTCGGCCGTACGTGGGAGATCGCGTGCTGGAGATAGGAGCGGGCATCGGCAACCTGACCGCCAATCTTGTGCCGCGGACCGAATACCATGCCAGCGATATCAATCCGCACTACCTGGATCGGTTGGAAACGCTGAAACAGACGCGACCGTATCTGAGGGTGCATTACACGGACGCGGCGGCGGGCGAAACATACCCACCGGGAAGTTTCGACACAGTGGTGTGCCTCAACGTCGTGGAACATATTGAAGACGATGTGACAACGCTGAGGAACATCCGCAAGAGCCTGGACAAACATGGCCGGGCGATCGTGCTGGTGCCAAGTGGGCCTGGACTCTACGGAACACTGGACAAGGTGCTGGGACACTTTCGGAGGTATACGAGGGAACAATTGTTAGACGTGTGCCGGCGCGCAGGCTTCACCGTTGAGAAGATGCTGAAATTCAATCGCATCGGTTCACCGGGCTGGTGGCTGAACGGGCGCGTTCTGAAGCGAGAGACATTCGGATTGTGGCAAATCAAGATACTCAATGCGCTGGTGCCAATTATCCGTCCAATCGACAGGTTCCTACCCTTTCCACACCTGTCGTGGATCGTGATCCTGCATGCCGACCCGCAACTCGATGGCGAAGTCAGTACGGAAGCAGCGCTGTCGCAGTCAATGCTTTCTCCGCAGAACGGGTACTCGCCGAGCCGATAGCTCGCAAAAAAAGAGAGCGGCTGGATTGTCGCGCTCATCTCTAATTCAAATGTGTGTTGCAGTGGTTATTGCAGGTGGAACTGCACAATCACGGTCAAGTGCATGGGAGTTAGATTGCCGTCAAGCTTCGCGGGCTCGTATTTCCATTGCTTCAGCGCGTTCATAGCGGCCTGGTGAAGCATAGTCGGTCCAGAAAGAACCTTCATGGTGGAGACATTCCCGGAAACGTCAATGAGGGCATCGATTTTTACGTCGCCGCCGACACGCTGCGTGCGCGCGGCTGGAGGATAAACCGGGGGAACGGACTTGAGCAGCTTGGCCGATACTACATCGCCGCCAACTGGAAGTGGGGCGGTCGGTTCCTTGGAATTTGATACTGACATTGCGAAAGGTTCGCCGGAGGAGGGTTCGGTGCCGTCGATCGACGGAGCATCCCCGCCTTGCGTAGAGTTCGCGGTGCGATTCACGCTGGGGGTTGCCAAATGAACTTCGCCGAGAACGGACTTCTTTGGCTGTTCAACCGGAGGCGGAACGTTACGCGGCGCGGAAGTGGTCTCTTTCGAAACGGCCGGAATGGCCGTGGAATTCATCGCCGAGCTCGACGCTGGAACGGGCGCGGGAGTGAGCGGCTTGGCGGCTGGCGCATTTCCAACTGGGGCGCCTGCCGTCGCGGTTTCTGGCCGGAAGGCTGGCTTATTGCTTGCAGTCTCAGATGAATTCTGCGGGGTCTGCGTCTGCATGGCCGCTGGCTTTGGCGCCGAGAGACCGGCGAGGGCGTTGCCCGGCTGCTTCGCGTACCACGCCCCGCCACCGATGACGAGAAGTCCAGCTGCGGCAAGTCCAATAAATAGACCCTTTTTCGAACCGCCGGAGCTGCTTGCTGCGGCGACCGCGGACGAGGTGCCCAGCAACTGGTCGCCAAACATAGGATGCTGAATCTTCGCAGAAGCTACTGCCGTATCGGAAGAGAGAGCTTCGTCTCGAGATGAAGCCGGGGAGGAACTGGCTTCGGCGAGCACTGCGTCTTCCACGGTCGTGTTGTCGGGATTGGCGTCCGTTTCGCGCGCGAGCGGAGCTAGCCAGGCCGGAATTTTCACTTCTTCAACAGCCATGGAAACCGGAGCGGACTTCACGGAAGCTGGCGTGGACTTGATCTCGGGCGAAGGAACGATCGGAGGTGCAGGAGCTTTCACCTCAGTCTGCGCGAGCTGAAGAATTTTCTGTACCGTTTCGGTGGGAATGATATCTGGTTGGGGCGCCGCCGGCTTCTCAGGCACAGGACGCTTTGCCGTAGGCGCTTCCGAGAACAACATCGAGCTGAGCTGCTCCTGCAAGCGCGCGGTGTGCTGCTTCAGTTCGTCTGTCGTGGAATCTGCCGAGGGAACTGGCGGAACGGTCTTCGTTGGCTGAGGAGCTACGGGTTTGGTTTCGAGATTTGCGGAGCTGATCGCCGCCGGCGTGACTGGAACAGGAATGGCTTCTGGAACGTGAGCAGGTTCCGGCGCGACAGGCACTGGAGGTTTCGGAGCGACGGTGTGCGCGAAAACAGGTGGAACTGGCGGAACGCTTGGAGCGGGATGCGACGACACCGGCGATACGGGATGGCTTGCCACCGGTTGCTGCGGCTTTGGAGGAATTGCTTTCGCTACGGGCGGCGCGGCAGAAGGAGCAGTCGCGACGGGCTTCACAGGCACTGGAGCGGGCGCCGGCGGTTTCAACGCGGCGGGAGCTGGTGGAACTGCAGCAATCTTTGGCAGCGCGGGAACGGCCGAGTGCGCGGGAGCGACAGGATGTTGCGCGGGTGCATGAGCAACAGGGGCAGCAGGACCGGCGGAAGTAGCGGGAGCGGGCGAAACGCGATCGGTGGGAAAACGCATGCCCCAGAAACCAACCGCGGGCTCGGTAAATTCCAGTTCGACATAGCCAGTGACGGTGCGGTAGTTCTTCGATTTGACAACCTGGCAGACAACTTCCTTCTTGGTTTTTTCGTTGGTGACGAACAACAGTTGTCCTGGCGAAACCAAAGAGGCCAGGCGAATGACGGCGCCATGGCCAAAGATCAGCACGGTCTTCGTCGACTCGGAGAACGGCTCGCGCTTATCGGAGCCATCGACGGTCCGGGCGCCGTTTACAGTGACGGGGACCTCCAAGGCCACGGGTTGGGCGGGCTTGGTTGCCAGCGCGGCAGGTGGGGTGGTCGCAGCCGAATTCTCGACATCTTTGACGATCGGTGCCATGGGACACTCGCTAAGAGAGAGATTGGGAGGGACAATCTGCGTGATGCAGAGATAGTCCACTCCTACCTTTTCATATTGGGACGTGCGGGTAAGGCTCTCTATAGTACTTGGGTACTACGAGGGTAACTCATGCGCGACTGGCACAACGTGCTGCGCGCGGATCGCTTGGCTGCGCGGAAAGAGCAAAAACACAACCGCAGCCGCGGCGATGCGGATAGACATGCGCGGCGTTACGATTTCTACTTCTGAGTTTTCAACGGCGGCTGGAAGCGCTGGTCGACAGCAACCTGGTAGCCGGTGACCAGTTTGTTCGTAGCATTGGCCATGCCCACGACCTGCTGCAATTCCTTGAACATTTCCGGCGTCATGCCTTTACTGAAGGCAGAAGCAGTGTGCGAGGCGATGCAATACTGACAGTTATTGGTAACGCTGACGGCGATGTAGAGAAGCTCCTTGGTGAGGGGATCGAGCGCTCCGGGAGCCATGATCGCTTTCAGGCCCTCCCAAGTGCGCTTCAACAAAACGGGATCGTGGGCGATGGCTTTCCAGAAATTATTGATGTAGTCGGTTTTGCGAGTGGTGAGGATGTCGTCGTAGACCGCTTTCACTTCGGGGTCGGCGTCCTGGTATTCGATGAGTCCAAATGTTGACATCAAACACTCCGAGGAAATCGAGTAGTAACGCGACACATGTTAGCGGGAACGGGTGTCGCTTGTCATCTGCCGAGGCGGTGAAGCAGACGCCCGCGGAAGCGAAAAGACAAGACTGGCGTTTCCCCAATATTAAATCGTTATAATATGGTGGAGATAGGAGGCTGCCATGCACTTCCCTGCCGCCAAGCAGTGCCGCAATTCGTTTTTGCTCGCCATCGGACTGGCCACGATTATTGGAGCTGTACGCGCACAAACTGTCCGGGTGGATGTGACCGCTGCGCACGCGTTGGCGTTCGATCCCGACAAAGCCATGGGCAGTTCGATGGATATCCTGCCCGCCAAGGACTTCGAAACGGTTTACAGCGAGCCGATCATCAAGGAATCGCTTTCTGCGGGCTGGGGGCCGATCACTTACCGACAGAACACAGAACTGACGATCAATGCGTGGCACTGGAATCCGAAGGGTACATGGAGCGGCGCGGAGAGCCAGAGCGGATATTTCGTCGGCCGCGCGGAACCGGGTGATTCGTTGCGGCAATCCTTCGGCTACAAGCTGCCGCACCGCGGCTCGACGCGAAGCGACGCGGGGCAAAACGAATATTCCCGGATAACGGATGGCGACGGGGCCAGCTACTGGAAAAGCAATCCGTATCTAACGGAGAAATTCACGGGCGAGAGTGACGCGCTGCATGCGCAGTGGGTGGTGATCGACTTCGCTACGCTGCAGGACATTAACGCGATCGAGATTGCGTGGGCCAATCCTTACGCGAAGAAATACGTTGTGGAGTATTGGAATGGCAAGGGGGATGCCGTTTCAGCGCAACACTCGGGCAAATGGATCAAGTTCCCGCAGGGCGGCCTTGGCAGCGACGCGGGCGGAACGAACTCACAACGGTTAGCGGACAAACCGGTGAGCACGCGCTTCGTGCGCATCTGGATGACCGAGTCTTCAAACACCTGTGACACGCATGGGAAAGAAGATCCGCGGAACTGCGTGGGCTATGCAATTTCGGAAATACGCGCCGGCAACTTCAATTCTCAAGGGCAATTTATCGACGTGGTGAAACATACGCCGGGGCAGGCGCAGACCGCCACGCAGGTTTCTTCCACCGACCCCTGGCATACGGCAGCGGACATGATCCCCACGCGGATTCAGACTGGATTCGACCTGTTCTTCACGAGTGGGTATACAAATCATCTGCCGGCCATGATTCCCGTGTCGATGCTGTATGGAAATCCAGAAGACAGCGCGGCCGAGCTTGCATACATCGAAAAACGCGGCTACTCGATCGCCTACGTGGAGATGGGAGAAGAGCCCGACGGCCAGTTTATGCTGCCGGAAGATTATGCGGCGCTGTATTTGCAGTGGGCGACGGCGCTGCACAGAGTGGATGCGAAACTGAAATTGGGAGGACCGGTCTTTACGGGAGCAAATGAAGATATTCAAGTGTGGGCGGATGCGCGGGGAAACACGTCGTGGATGGGACGATTCGTGGACTATCTGAAATCGCACGGACGATTGGCGGATCTAACGTTTGTATCGTTCGAGCATTATCCGCTGGCGCCGTGTGAAATTGGTTGGGCGGATTTGTATCGCGAACCACAACTGGTGGAGACGATTCTGAAGATCTGGCGGGAAGATGGCGTGCCGGCTGACGTGCCCTTGATGAATACCGAGAGCAATGTTTCCTGGGCGCTGACCGATCCGATGCAGGATCTTTTCGCAGGGCTGTGGCTGGCGGACAGCGTCGGCGCGTTTCTGAGCTACGGCGGGCCGGGCGCAGTTTATTATCATTCGCCGATCCAGCCAGAACCGTTGCGGCCCGGATGCCATGCGTGGAGCACGTACGGAAACTTCGTGACCGACGAAAAGCTGAAAATCCGGCAGCACACGGCGCAATACTTCGCGAGCCAATTGCTGAATCTGGATTGGGTAAAACACCGGGCGGGGACGCATCAGCTCTATCCAGCGAAGGTGGACCTACAAGACGACGCCGGACACACGCTGATCACTGCATATGCGGCAAAGCGGCCCGACGGTACTTGGTCGCTGCTGCTGATTAACAAAGACCCGAGCAACGCGCACGAAGTGAGCATCCAGTTCAACAATGGCGACAAAGAAGGAGCGCTGCGATTCACAGGAAATGTGAAGCAAGTGACGTTTGGCGCGGCGGAATATGTGTGGCATCCAGCGGGACCCGCCAGCAACGCAGATCCCGCGGGCCCGGCAACAACTTCGCAGTGGCTATGGAAGGAAGGCCAGAGAGTGCTTCTGCCGAAGGCCTCGATCAATGTGCTTACAGGAAACGCAACGCAGTAGCCGCAGGCTTTACGGTTTCTGCGGAGCCTGGAAGAGCTGGAGATTTTCAGCTTTCCAGCGCATGGCGCGGTAGATGCGGTTTCGTCCGCTGGGATGATCGAAGAAGATCCACTCTTCCACCGGCCCAGGACTCATCTTCCGATATTCACCGAGATGAATCGCGGCTTGCGCAAAGCCGTCGGGTTGGCGACTGGCGTTCAATCCAAACATATCGGCTTCCGCCTCATTCGTGCGCGTTTCTGTATTTGAGATGGGAGTGAGAATGAAAAAGAAAATCGTGGCAATCAAAAAGACGAGAGGAATGACAGCGGGGTCTGTGATCCCCTGCACGCCCCATTTCATTCCCCAGCGCACCAGAGAATACTGAAGACCCCACTTGAGGAGTGCGAAGAACGCAATGGTTACGACAAAAATGAAAAGCACGTCCTTGTAAATGTGATGGAGGACGTAATGACCCATCTCGTGGCCCATCACGGACTGAATTTCTTCGGGAGAGCCGCGACGCAGAAGATTGTCGTTGAGGGTGATGCGCATAGTTTTGCCGAACCCGCTGACATTGGCGCTCATGCGAGTGGTTTGACGGGAAGCATCCACTTCGAAGACGTCGTGCGCCGGAATTCCGTTAGCCCTGGCGAGAGAGAGGATCGGCTGTGTGACCTTGGGATCGTCGAGCTTAGTGACTTTGTTGAACAGCGGCAGCAAATAGACCGGCGCGATCATAACCGTCGCGATCATAAATAGCGTTGTGACGATGGCGCCCCAAATGTGCCACGAATTGGGAAGCCACCTGACGATCTCGAGTAGGACGACGGCCACAATGCCGCCCAGGATTATTCCGATCAGCAAGCCTTTGACTTGATCACCCATCCACGGACCGAAAGTTTGCGTTGCCAGGCCGTACTTCCATTCGCGGAAGAAACCTTCGTAGACGGTCAGCGGGAAGGTGAGCACGAAGGTGACGAGCATGAACTGAATCCAATACAAGAAATTCCGCAGAACACGCACACGCGTCAGGCGGTCGGCAAATTTCCTCATGTGGGCGGACCAGCCGAAACGCAACAGCGCCCAATAGACGACCACGGCCACCAGAAAATCCCAAAGAATCAGCCAATAGCCGCCCTCGAAGTAGGCGTCGCTGCGAGCGCGTGCTGAGGCAGGAATCTGAGCAAGATAGGCGTTGGTGGCGGCTTCCGGATCAAAGTGCTCGGACGGCTGCGCTTCCGGAGGAACGGTAATGACGGAAGGCATCTGACTGTCTGACAAGCTGTCTTTTTGTTGCGCCGATGCAGCGGAACCCACGGCGAAACACAACGCGAGCGCGAAGAGGAGCAGGTGCCCAAGTCCAGTTTTCATGATCCACCTTTGAAAGGATGCCGTTGGTCGTAAAGTATACGACTTCGGCAGGCGAAAAGACGCACGGCAAATTGATTTCGAGAGGCAGAGGTCAGCGCCGCTTGGCGCGGAGCAGAAACTCGTCGACGAGCAAGCGGGCAAGGCGGGGTGAATTGTGGCGAATCACGCCATGTTCCTCGAGCAGATTGTCGAGAACAAACTTCACTTTGCTCTTTACTACGTTGGGGGCATCCACAACCACGGGCTCAGCGCCCTGGGCCCGATAACGGCGGGCGACGTCCGGGGAGACCGCTTGCCGATTGGCCACCACCCAGTCGATCACGGGAGTGGAGATATGTTTTTGGATGGCGCGCAAATGTTCGCTGAGGGTGTAATTCGTGGTCTCGCCCGGCTGGGTCATCAGGTTGGCGATGTAAACGCGCGGGGCTTTTGACCGCGAAATGGCGCGCGCGATTTCCGGAATCAGGAGGTTGGGAATCACGCTGGTATAGAGCGAGCCGGGTCCCATGAGAATCAAATCCGCTTCCTTGATGGCATCAACAGCTTCGGGAATGGGGCGTACCCGGCGGGAAGAAAGTTCAATGCGGCGAATGGGGACCTGACTTTTGGAGATATTGGTTTCGCCGTGGACGCGCTTGCCGTTTGCCAGCGTCGCGACGAGATGAATATTGGAAAGCGTGGAAGGAAAGATGCGGCCGCGAATCGCCAGCACTTTGCTGGAGACCCTTACGGCCTCGGCAAAATCTCCGGTCACATGCGTTAATGCCGCAAGAAAGAGATTGCCGAAGTTGTGTCCGCGCAGGCCGCGTCCCAGATGAAAACGGTACTGAAACAAGCGTCCCATCAGCGCTTCGTCTTTCGACAGCGCCACCATGCAGTTGCGGATATCGCCGGGAGGCAGCATGCGATTTTCGCGACGCAAACGGCCGGAGCTGCCACCATCGTCGGTGACGGTCACAATGGCGGCAAGGTCGGCGACGGGCCGTTCCGGCGAAGCGGAGTGATCGCGCTGCCGCATCACATGATCCTTCAGGCCGCGTAACAGCGCCGATAGGCCGGTGCCGCCGCCCAAAGCAACGACGCGCATGCCTCGCGGAAGCGGCTTTTTTTTCGGCGGTGATTTCTTCACTGGATGCTCAACTTCCACGTCGCGATCGCCAAGCTGGAAGCGATCGGACTTCGTGCAATCTCACCATTGGTGGGTGTGCCAGCAAACTGCAGCGCGAAATGATTCCGCGCGTCAGATTCCTAACGAATTCGCATCTGCCGAGGACAGAGGAGTTACCCCGCGTATCCTTCTTTTTCAGGATACAGCAACTCAGTGAAACGGGGATCTTCCTGGAGAAACGCGAAATCCTCATCGTTGCGCGCGTGATAACGGTTGGCAGGACGAAGCTCAATGGCGACTTTCAGGTTGGCCATGGCGGAATCGGCCTCGCCGGTCAGACAATCCAAGGCCGCGAGGGCATAGTGAACGTGATCCAGCTTGGGAGCAAGTTTGCGAGCCTTTTCGAGACTCTCGCGCGCTTCGTCCCAACGACCCAGATTCATCATGGCAACGCCCCGCTGGTAGTGATCTTCGGGCGATTTGGGATTCTGGTCGGCGGAAGGTTTCATTCTTTGTTCGACAATGCGCAAGTGCATGCGAGCGCGGTCGGTCAGCTCCTTGCTGGGGCCTTCGAGGACCTTCTCCAGCTCCTGCTTGGCGCGCTGGAACTTCTGCTGATGGAAGAGGGCCATGGCCTCTTCATAAACTTTCATTTGTGCTTGCACTCTGGGGTCCACCATTTCGACACCGCCACGTTGCGGCACTGGAGCCGCTAAAGCCTTTTGTTTCTTCTGCTTAGAGCTAGACCGAGCCGGGGCCTTCCCGCGGTTGGATGAGGATTTTTGGGGTTTCGCCATGGCGGGCATGCTAGCAGAGGCTTGGTCCCGCGTCAACGTTAGGCAGCACACCCGTTTCTTGGCATGTGTGCGTGATGTTTGCCGCAAAGTGCCTTGTTCGACAGCCTTTACCCTCCGGGAGCATGGCGCAAAATATCTCTCGGGGATTGGGCGGTTCTCCGCGACACTAGTTGGAGACTCCAGTAGGGAACGCTCGTCTGGGATCACTGGCTTGCCCTGCGTGCGTGTGTTATAAGTTTCAATCGGAACTCAGGTTGACGACTCGTGCCTTTCATTAATTTTCCTGCGCGTGAAATAAATTGCAAGCTGGTGTACTACGGCCCTGGTTTGGGAGGCAAGACTGCCAATCTCCAGTGGATCTATGATCACACCGGCCAGAATCAGAAGGGCAAGATGGTCTCGCTGGCCACGGAGACGGATCGCACCTTGTTCTTCGATTTTCTTCCGCTCGATCTGGGGACGGTGCGCGGATTCAAGACCCGCTTCCACCTTTATACCGTGCCCGGGCAGGTTTTCTATGAGGCCAGCCGGAAATTGATTCTGAAAGGCGCCGATGGCGTGGTGTTCGTTGCGGATTCGCAAGAAGAACGGCTGGATGCGAATTTCGAAACGCTCGATAACCTGCAAGAACATTTGAAAGAACACAACCTGAATTTCGCGACGATTCCGTACGTGCTGCAGTTGAATAAGCGCGACTTGCCCAACGCCATGTCTGTGGAAGAGTTGACCAAGCAATTACAGAAGAAGGGCGAACCAGTGATCGAGGGAATCGCCATTCAGGGGCAGGGCGTGTTCGATACGTTGAAAGAGCTCGCCAAGATGGTGCTGGCGGAATTGAAGAAGGGCAACTGATGTTTCAGTCAGATTTGTACGCTTCCTAAAATCAATAGACACGCCAATTGATTCCGATATAAAGCCCCTGCTTTCCTTGCGTTGTAACTGCCGATATATTCGCTTTAAAAATTGGCTTTGGCTTGGTCTTCGGTTTCGTAAGTGGGAATGGCTTCGACTAAGCGAGTGACGGTGAGGGCATCGCGGACGCGGCCCGGGCTACAGACCAGATGCAACGCTCCGCCCTGTCGCGCCAGGGAGATGGAGGACTTCACGAGGACGGAAATACCCGAACTGTCGATCTGAGGAATATCGTTGAGGTCGACAACGATCTTGCGGGCCCCGCTTTGCGTGAGCTTCTGCACAAAGTTGCTGAGGTGTTCGCTGGGATCGCCAATGGTGAGCCTGCCATGCACGATCACAAAATGGATGCCGTCCGCTTCGCGCACAGTTACTTCCAACGGTGGATGCAGGGTCATCGGACCTTTCCTCAAGACATGTACGAGACTTGGGCCGCCGCCAGGCGGCTTCCTACGGCGCGTCACAGGCATTATACGATGATGGCTATGGAGAACAAGCCACCAAAGGACGCACGGCGGCACGAGTGGGATGTGACGCCGGGCCAGGCCCGGGAGATCCAGGAACAGATGCGCAAGCTATGGATCGGTGAGGACCGCTTACCGCGGATTCGGCTGGTGGCCGGGCTGGATGCTTCGTTTGTTCTGGTGGGCTCTCAAGCGTTAAAGAAGCGAGCGAGTCGCTGGGGAGCGCTTCGTGATGCCAACCGCGCGATCGGCTGCGTCGTGATGTATCGCTACCCGGAAATGGAAGAAGTCGAGCGGGCCTCGGCGGTGCTGCCGCTGGAGTTTCCCTACATCCCCGGTCTGCTGAGCTTTCGTGAAATTCCTGTGCTGCTGGCCGCGCTGGCAAACCTGAATGAGATGCCGGACCTTTTATATTGTGACGGGCAGGGATATGCGCACCCGCGGAGACTGGGAATCGCCAGTCACCTGGGAGTGCTGCTGGACCGGCCGACGATCGGGTGCGCAAAAAGTCTGCTGATTGGGACACACGGGGCGTTGGGCGAGAAGGCGGGTAGCCAAGCGGCGCTGGTGGATGAGAAGGCAGAAGGAGAGCGAATTGGCACGGTGTTACGGACGCGGGATGGCGTGCGGCCGATTTACGTTTCGCAAGGCCACCGGGTGAGCCTGGAATCCGCGGCGCGCTTCACACTTCAGGTCTGCGACGGCTACCGGATTCCGCGTCCCACACGCGATGCAGACCACTTTGCAGGCGAAACAAAACGAAAACTTTTGAGCGGGCAGGTATCCGAAAAATGAATCGCGGGCAGCAAAATTTCGGAAGGTAGCGAGCCAGTCCGCCGCGTATAATCCCGATACATCGTGGCTGGTCCCCTAGACATTACGAACGTGACACTGAAGAATTTCGCGGCAGACTTGTCGCATCGGAGAATTCGATGAAGAGCTTGGGCATCGGTTGTTGCCTGGTACTCACGGTAATGCTTGCCGCAGCGCCGCTTCTGGCGCAACAGCCCTCCTCCTCAGTTCCTGCCTCTGCCGCCCCCTCCGGTGAAATCTCCAAAAGCGTCAGCGAAAAGCTGGACCAACTGGACCAGAGAGTGGCCGCCGCGCAGTCTTCCGCGGACAACGCCTGGATGCTGGTGTGCTCCGCACTGGTGCTGATGATGACGGGACCGGGGCTGGCGCTGTTTTATGGCGGGCTGGTCCGGCGGAAAAATGTGCTGGCCATCATGATGCAGAGTTTCGCGCTGATGGCGTTGATCACGGTGCTGTGGGCGCTGGTGGGATACAGCCTGAGTTTCGGCGGCAGCGGCCCATTTATTGGAAATTTTCAACATGCGTTTCTGCGCGGGATTGGCGTAGATCCAAACCCCGATTACGCCGCCACGATTCCCCAGTTGACGTTCATGATTTACCAGCTGATGTTCGCGGTGATTACTCCCGCGCTGATTACCGGAGCCACCGCGGAGCGCATGAAGTTCTCCGGAACCGTGCTGTTTATGACCCTGTGGTTCTTCCTCGTTTACGCACCCATGGCACACATGGTATGGGGCAAAGGCGGCTTCCTGAACGCGGCCCTGGGCGGACGATTCCCTACCCTGGATTTTGCCGGCGGCACGGTGGTGCACATCACGTCCGGAGTGTCCGCACTGGTTTGCGCGCTGTACCTGGGCAAACGCGTTGGTTTCCCAAAACAACCGATGCCACCGCATAGCCTGGTTCTTAGCTTCATCGGCGCGTGCCTCTTGTGGGTGGGCTGGTTCGGATTCAACGCGGGGAGCGCGCTAGCCTCGAACGGCCTGGCAACCACGGCGTTCGTTGCGACGCACTTCGGAGCCGCAGCCGCGGCGTTAAGCTGGAGTTTGGCGGAATGGATCAAGAACGGGCGAGCGAGCGCCCTCGGCGCGATTTCAGGCGCAGTGGCGGGGCTTGTGGCCATTACGCCGGCGGCGGGTTTCGTTGGACCGATGCCAGCGTTGCTTATCGGGTTCATCGCGGGCGTTTTCTGTTTTTGGATGGTGACGCGCTTCAAGGCCATCTTCGGCTATGATGACGCTCTCGATGCTTTTGGTGTTCACGGAGCGGGCGGCACCATCGGGGCGCTCTTGACGGGAGTGTTTGCGCGGGCGATTTATAACCCCATTTATGGCGCGGGCAAACCCACTGGGGGACTCGATGGCCACTGGGGACAAGTGGGCAACCAGTTAGTAGGGGTGCTGTTCGCTTGGGTTTTCGCGCTGGTGGGAACATTTGTGATCCTGAAGATCGTGGATGCAGTCACGGGCCTGCGGGTAACTGAGGATCACGAAATCGAAGGGCTCGACATCACGCAACACGGCGAAGAAGCATATAACCTGGAATCGTAGGAACTGGGCGTGGAGTGAGTACACGAAGCGGGAGCAGATATTCGTATGATGAAAATTGAAGCGATCATTCAGCCGTCCCGGTTCGAATCGGTGAAGGATGCCTTACTGGAAATCGGCATCGAAGGAATGACGGTGACGGAAGTGCGCGGACACGGCCGGCAAAAAGGGCACACCGAGGTGTATCGTGGCCGCGAGTACACCGTGGACCTACTGCCAAAGATCAAGCTGGAAGTAGTGCTGCCGGACAATTTGGTAAGCCGCACGGTCGAAACCATTCTTAAAACCGCCAAGACAGGGAAAATCGGAGACGGTAAGATATTCCTATCCCGGATCGAGGAAGCGATCCGGATTCGCAACGAGGAACGCGGCGAAGGCGCTCTCTGAGCTTCCTATGTCTTCTCCTCAACCAGGTCTGTACCCCGTCTTTCGCCAGAGCAGAAAAATGGAAGAATCGGTCAGCCCGCTTTCCCTGCTGGGTCCGCATTGTGAGACTCAGCGGGAACGCATCAGGAAGCTTTTTGACAACGGCGCAAGCGCGCAGGATACGCTTCGGCAGTTGTGCGAACTGGCGGACGAAGTCATCCAGAAAGTGTTCGTGGAACTGCTGCGGGTGGGAAATAGTTCGGGACAGGGACTGTGTTTGCTGGCGCTGGGCGGCTACGGCCGCGAAATGCTGTTTCCATATTCCGACCTCGATCTGCTGTTTCTGTTTGGCAACGAAAAGGCTGAATCTGAGTTTCGCCCGCTGATCGCGGAATTTTCGCGCACGCTTTGGGACCTGGGCTTTCGCGTGAGTTCTGCAGGGCGCACGGTGGAAGAATGCCGGCGCATCGAGCAGGACAACGCTGAATTCCATCTGGCGATGCTGGACCGGCGGTACCTCACTGGCGACAAGCTGCTGCTCGAGAAACTCGATTCCAAGGTGCTGTTCGGCTCGGAGCGCCAGTCGCGGCCGTTTCTGCTTGCTGAACTACAGCGACTGACGCGCGACCGTCTGGCGCGCTACGGCAACACGATCTTTCACTTGGAACCAAACGTAAAAGAGGCGCCAGGCGGCCTTCGCGATTACCACGCAATCCTGTGGATGCGTCAATTGGCGGGCGACCGGCGCGATCCTCGAATCAGCCCCGTGAACGAGGATGAACTGACCCGCAGCGCGGTGGAATTCCTCAGTTCCATCCGGTGTTTCCTTCACTACAGCAACGGCCGCAACGACAACACGCTGACGTACGAATTGCAAGCCGACGCCGCCGAACGGTCCCTGGGTATCGACGATAATTTGCGCCGCAACGCCGCGGAGTGGATGCGGCTGTATTTCCGGCACGCGCGCACACTGAACCGGCAATTGCTTCGCTTCATTGAGCAACGTGCCCCGGCATCTCTGTCACTGCGGCAGCGCTTACTGAACGCCACGATCGGACCGAAGGCCGAGGGAACCAACGGCAGGCCGTTCATGGTGCGCGACGGATTGCTGGAAATCACCAACGAACGAGTTTTCGCCGATCGCAGCGTGACGTATACGATGCTTGCCGAGGCGGCGCGAACCGGCATGCCGCTGAGTCGAGAATCAGAACGCGCCATTGCCTACATCATGACGCACCCGGAATTGCAGCAGCGCAACACACGAATTACCTGGCCGGTGCTGAACGAAATACTTGCCGGGGATTTTCCCGGGGTGGCGTTGCGACCGATGCATCGTCTCGGTTTACTGGTCGAAATCCTTCCTGAATTTCGCACCATCGATTCGCTGGTGGTGCGGGATTTTTATCACCGTTACACCGTGGATGAGCATTCCCTGCGAACCATCGAGCATCTGCAGGATTTGGCGGAACTGACAGACCCGCTGGGAAAACATTTCAGCGGCCTGTGGCGCACCGTGGATCGCCGCGATCTGCTGATCCTTTCTCTTTTGTTGCACGATGTCGGCAAGGGCATGCCGGTGGAGAATCACGTTGCGGGTAGCCTGCAGGCGCTGGAAACGGCGGCCGACCGGCTGAAGCTTTCGCCAGAGGAGAAGGCGGAGGTGCATTTCCTGATCGAGCACCATTTGGACATGTCCGCCACGGTGCAGCGGCGCGATATATTCGATCCCTCGACGGTTTCCGGATTTGCCAGCACGGTGAACAATCTGGAGCGGCTGCAACGTTTGTCGTTGCTGACTTATGCCGACATTCACGCCGTAAATCCGGAAGCGCTAACGCCGTGGAAGGCGGAAATGCTGTGGCAACTGTTCGTCGCCACGTCGAACCACTTCAGCCGGACCATCGACCGCGATCGTCTGCATGCTTCCGATGAATCGTCCTTGCTGGAACAGGTGAGGCAGGAAGCCGGGAATGCTTCCAAAACCGAGATCGAGCGTTTCCTGGATGGATTCCCACGACGCTACCTGGCAGTGCATTCCCCCGCGGAAATCGCGGCGCACTTTGCGTTGTATCAGAGGCTCGGTAGCGAGCCGGTGCAGACGGAAATCAAGTCCACCCACCACGCGTTCACACTCACACTGCTCTCCGCCGATCGCCCCGCGCTGTTCGCGGCCATCGCCGGAGTGCTGGCGGCATGGGGCATGAACATCGTGAAAGCAGACGCGTTCGCGAACTCGGCTGGCGTGGTGCTGGATACCTTCCATTTCGTCGACCTGCACCGTACGCTGGAACTAAATCCCAGCGAAATTCCGCGATTCCGGCAAAGCATCGCGGACGTGGTGAACAATAGACAGTCGCTCGAACCGCTGCTGAAGGGACGCCTGGCCGCGGCCATGGCGCGCCCGCCCAAGGTGCTGGTGCAAACCACAGTCAACTTCGACGACGAGTCTTCAGAGCATTGCACGCTGATGGAAATCGTGACGCAGGACCGGCCAGGTTTGCTGTACGAAATCGGCTCGGGACTGGCGCGGCTGGCATGCAACATTGAAGTGGCTCTGATCGACACCGAGGGGCAGAAGGCCATCGACGTTTTCTATTTGACGGGGCAGGGCCGGAAACTTACGCCACAAAAGCAGGAACTGCTGCGCGAGGTGCTGCAAGCTACGCTGGGCTGAGCGTCTATTCGAGTCTCTGTTGGCGAAATCCAAGAAAAGAGAGATTCCTCACTTCGCAGACTCCGTTCGGAATGACAATGTGCGAGCTCGGGAATTTCAAGGCAAGTGATTTAGCCAATCAGTTGGCGGGCTTTTTCCACTAGCATCGCAGAGTCGTATACGGGCTTCTCGAGATAGCCGTCGGCACCGGAAGCTTCCAAGAAGCGCTCGCGGTCGCCACTCATGGTGTGAGCGGTGGCCAACAGGACCGGCAACCGTCGCGGCGACTTCTTCTTCAAGATTTGACAAAGTTCGATGCCGTTGACAAGTTGCCCATCCCACTGCGCATTGGTGAGCGACACATCCAGAAGGACCAGATCGACCTCACCAGCTTCGATTTCCTTCAGCATTTCGGGCACATCTTCGGTCACGGTGCAGGAATAGCCGCCCACTCTCTCCAGCGCCATGCGGAAGAATTTCGCAACGAGCGCGTTGTCTTCCACAATGATCACTCGGCGGGGCTTAGCCCGGGGTTGCGATTCGGTCACACTTCCACCGCCTCTTGCTCTGGTGGAAGCGACAGTGGCAGTGTGAACCAGGCGAGGGAACCTTTGCCGCCAGGAGCGCTTTCCAGTCCGATTTTTCCGTTCATCATTTCAACGAGTTTTTTGGCGATCGCCAAGCCCAAGCCAGAGCCGTTGCTTCCCCGTAAGGATTTGTGATCGTGGCGCACAAATTTTTCGAACATGGCATTGCGTTTCTCGGCGGGAATGCCCAAGCCGGTATCTTCAATCTCGAAGCGCAGATGACCATCGCGGCGGACGGGAACGGCGCGCACGGTGACATGCCCGCTGGCGGTAAACTTCACAGCATTGGATAGCAGATTCAAGAGCACCTGGCGGAAGCGGATCTCATCACTGCGGACCCAGGGCAGGTTCTGGTCCAGGGTTTCGTCGATCAGCCGCAGATTTTGGGATGCAGCCTGAACCGCGACGAGAGGTAAGGTCGAATCCAGAATGGCGCGCGGATCGAGTTCTTCCAGATTGAGGGCCAACTTGCCTGCTTCGATACAGGAAATATCGAGCAAATCGTTCACCAGGCGCAGCAACAATTGGCCGCTGCTGAAGACATCGCGAAGAACTTCTTTTTCTTCTTCAGGAGATGTGCACACGCCATCGAGTACCAATTTCGTGAAACTCAGAATCGAGTTCAGCGGCGTGCGCAAATCGTGAGAAACCTGGGCGAGAAATTCGTCCTTGATCGCGCTGGCATCCGCCAGTTGCACGCTGGCTTGCTCCAGTTCCTGGTTCAACGCGTGCAAATGCGACATAGTCGCGCGGAAATACGAATCGCACATCAGATTCAAGTCCAAATCCAACATCTTGCTGAGCGCCTGGGAGTAGGCTAGGCGTTCTTCACGCGCCGGAAACTCGTCGAAGAGTCGTTCCAGAAGAAAGGAGCGCACCACACCCATCGCGCTGATCACATATTTTTGATCGAGTCCGATGCGCACATGGCGGAAGCCTATCTGGTAGCGGTCGTCGGCATAGCGTTCATCGTACACACCATTAAACAGGCCGCGCCCCCACGCCTGCAGCGTCTTCTTCAGCCGCTCAACCTGCTCGTTGCCACCGGTGAACACGCGACTGGCTCCGGGATGATGTGGAATCTGCGTATAAAAGCGCTCGGCCATCTCGGGCAGATAGTGCTCCATGCGTGGGCCGAGATTTTTGAGGAGGGTGGCGTCGTCTTCGCGGAAGTGGAGGTAACGCTTCATCTCGTCGACGAAGGATTCCTCGTTATGCTGGGCTTGGAGCGAAGCCGACATTCGCAGGATTTTACCATCACAGGGGCATTTGGTGTGAAGGGGGCGCGGATGCTTTGGCGAGGCATGGCATGGTAACTGAGGGTGAAAACTCGCTGATTTGCGCGAAGTGCCGCAAAGGGAGATCAAGGAGCGCTGGAAAGCATCCGTAAACAGCTGATAAGGCGACACTTCCCAAGTCACATATGGCAGGTGACGTGCATCACAGTGACCTCGCACCCGTCGCTTATCCTTGCGGAGCGTGAGAGTTCATGTCCAGTGATAGCGTTACCGGCCGGAGCGACCAGGTCCGCTCCGGCGGGCCATTCCGGCGGATACTGGCCGCCACGGATTTTTCGCAGACCGCTGGCTTGGCACTGAAGTACGCTCACGCGCTGGCCAAACAATTCCAGGCGAAACTGTACCTCGTCCACGTGGTCCCCAACGAGCTGTATTTTGTTGCACCCGAGTCGGCTGCTGAGACCCTTGCCAAAGCGAAGCAGCATGCTCAAAAGGAACTTCAGAAACTGGCGACATCCAGCGGACTGGAAGACGAGGATCACGAGGAAATTCTCGGTGAGGGACCGGTCTGGCAGGCCTTGCAGAACATCATCGAATCCGAGCGCATCGATGTGGTTGTCGTGGGAACGCAGGGCCGCACTCCCAACAAGAAGCTGGCACTGGGCTCTGTGGCGGAAGAAGTTTTCCGGATGGCTGATTGCGCGGTGCTTACAGTTGGGCCAGCGAAGGCTGCCGAAGGAGTTGCGACGGAGTTTCTGGAACTTCTGTATGCCACAAATTTCAAACCGCACGCCGAGCGAGCTTCGAGCGCGGCCTATTTTCTGGAACGCGAACACGGAGCGCATCTCTCGGTGCTTCACGTGGTGGAAGACACGAATGAAGGTTCGCCGGTGGGAAATACGATTCTGCGCGACTTTCTGGTGAACCGCATGCGCAAGACGATGCCTCCGGCGTGCCTGAATCGTTGCGAACCGGATTTTCTGATTCGCTTTGGCGAGCCTGGAGAGGAAATTCTTCAGGCCGCAACGGAACGCGGCGCGAACTTGATTATTTTGGGGTTGCGTCCCGTTGAGAAGTTAGCAGGCTATTTGCCTTCAGCCGTGGCCTATCGCATTGCTTGCCAGGCTTCCTGCCCGGTACTGACGCTGCGTCGGTAGGCATCGCGAATCCCCAGCGAACAACAAACCTTCCCGATTTCCGGTACAATCCGCAGGTTTCTCACATTCATCTCCGCGGGCGGGAGCGGCTCTTGGCCACTGCAAAGGCGCAAATCAAAAAGGCCGGACTCTTCTACTTCGTATTCCTGATGTTCTCGTACACGACGGGTGGACCATTCGGCATGGAAGAAATGGTCACCACCAGCGGGCCGGGCCTTACGTTGTTGTACATCCTGCTGATTCCGCTGTTCTGGAGTGTTCCGGTATCGCTCGTCACTGCGGAGCTCACTACCGCAATTCCTGTGGAAGGCGGCTTTTATCGCTGGGTCCGCGCGGGCTATGGAGACTTCTGGGGTTTCCTTGCAGGCTGGTGGAATTGGAGCGCGTCCTGGTTGCTGGGTGGAAGTTATGCGGTGTTGTTCAGCGATTATTTGACGATGTGGTTCCCTTCGCTGATCGGGTGGAAACATTATCTGGTTTCGCTGGCGCTGATTTCGTTTCTTGCGTACATCAATATTCGAGGAATTCAGCTGGTCGGGATAGTTGCAACGATCCTTGAATTCTCCGTGCTGATCCCGGTGCTTCTGTTGTGCGTCATTGCGGCTGGACAGTGGCGTCATAATCCACTCGTTCCGCTTACTCCGCCACATATGCCGCCATTCCAGGTTTTCGGAATTGGCCTGGCATTAGGACTATGGCTGTATTCCGGCTACGAACAGCTTTCGAGCGTCGCCGAAGAGATCGAAAATCCCCAGCGAAATTACCCGCGCGCGTTGGCCATCGTAATTCCGCTTTCGATTGCGACATATTTCTTTCCGGCATTTTTCTCGCTGGCAGCGCTGGGCAACTGGCAAGAGTGGAATACCGCCTACCTTTCCAGGGCGGCAGAGCTGATTGGCGGAGGGTGGTTGGGCTTGCTGATGACTGTTGCGGCAATGCTGGGAAACGTGTCGTTGCTGAACGCGACCGTGTTGACGAGCACGCGCATGCCCTCTTCCATGGCGGAGGACGGCTACCTGCCGGCGTTCTTCGCGCAAAAGCATCCCAAGTATGGTTCGCCCTGGATCGCGATTCTGATTTCCTCCGCGGTCTATGCAGCGCTGGCGTTTCACACGTTAGCGCAGTTGCTGACCGTTTACATTTGGCTGCGCGTCATGGTGACCGTGCTGACGGTGCTCTCTGCTTGGCGGTTAAGGAAAACGAAGCCCGAGGTTCCGCGGCCGTTTCGCATTCCCTGGGGAAATCTGGGGCTAGGCTACGTGGTGATCGCCCCAATACTGATGGGAGTCGTTGCTCTGGCGGGCAGCGACCGCTTCGCGCTGAAGTGGGGACCCTTCCCGGTGTTGTTTGGCATTGTCGTGTATTTCGCGTTGCCCGGGATTAAGAAATATTTCGCAGACGATACACGCTAACGACCGATACTCTGATGTTGCCAAGCAAGCTGGGTGATTGTTGTGTTCGGGAAATAGTGAAGGACGATTTCGCGAAAGTCTGCGCCGCGTTGCGCCATGGCGCCTGCGCCGCGCTGGCAAAGTCCAATGCCATGACCCCCGAATTTCGTGCTCTGTGCGCACCTGTTCTTTGGAGAGGTGCAAGGCGCGGTTGGCCCGCCACCCAACAAACAATCCCGCCAAAAGGATCGCTGCGAAGACACTTCCGGTTAGCGCCCAGACCTGGAACTTCCGACCCTTCGTCATTGTTCCTCTTGAAAACGGCTCACTATACTTCGGATGAACTCGACGGGACACAGTGCAGATGAGGGTCCAATGGTGTTTTGTTAGAAAACACTTCAGTTTTGAGTGTTGGTGATCGGGAGTGGGCGTGTCGACGCGTGGACAACGTGTCTCGTCAACCACGGCGGCGCCAATTGCGGGATACGTTATTCGAAGCGGATCAGGACAATTTCGGGCTGCGTACCGACGCGCATTGGCGGCCCCCACGTGCCGGCGCCACTGGAGGTGTAGACCAGAAGCTCGCCGAAGCGCTTCAGCCCGTAAGTGAACTCGCCGAAGATGCGGTTCGTGAACCAGGTGAAGGGAAAAATCTGGCCGCCATGGGTGTGCCCGGAAAGTTGCAGCGATATGCCTTGTTTCTCGGCGATGGCCAAGCCATGCGGCACATGGGCCAGCAAAACACTGGCGCGGTCGCGATCCAGGTCCGCGCTTTCCAGGATGGACTGATAATGTTTAGCGTCGCCCGATTCGCTATAGGGCACGCCCACCACTTGGAGTCCGTCCAGATTGACCTTTTCGTTGTGCAGGACGTGAACACCGGAGTTCTTCAATGCGTCGAGATACTTGCTGGGGTCGGAGAATTCCTCGTGATTTCCGGTGACGAAGTAAGAGCCAAATTGCGGCGAAAGGCGTTTTAGCGGCGAGACCAGGCGCGCTGCATCAACCTTGGTCCCGTCAAAAAGATCGCCGCTGAAGAAGACCACGTCGGCACCAAGCTGGCGAAGCTTGTTCACGATTCGCGACAGGAAGGCATAGCCTTTCACGTGGCCGAGATGAGTGTCGGTTACCAGCGCCGCGGCTCGACCCCGCCAGGGAACCGGCAAGCCACGCAACTTCACGGTTATCCGCCTGACGCGAATGGAGGCGGCGTTGAAAATACCGTAGAGTCCAGCCAGAACCGCAACGCCGAAAAACACGCCCGCAATGGCGTGCCGGCTGACAGGTGACACTGAGAAACGCACCAAGGGATAAGCGATCCAGCAAAGGCAGGCCGCCACAAAGAAAAAATTCAACAAGCCGAGCCAGACACTCGCGATCCTGTAAAAGGCCCGCACCAGAGAATTGGAGTAACGATGGGCGAGCAAGGTGGCTGCCACAAAGCTGACCGATAGCGCGGCGACTACCCCTCGGAGAATGGCGGAATTCGGCCAGCTTGGTGATCCCCAGAAGTGAATCCAGGTTTCGTAAATGAACAAGTGCCCGACAAAAAGAATCGATTGAACAATACTAACGAAAATGGCAATTCGGGTTTTCAGGGCTGGCGCTCCTCAGGGAGCGAAGCTACGATTCCGCTCACCAATGAGATGACCGGGCACCTACTTAGGCTACTTCCCCGGGCCTCTAGCTACCCCTATTATTGTCACTATTGTCGCAATCCGCCGCGTACTTTGTGCTATTCTCTCCCACCCGCCCAGGGAAGCGTCAGCCAGCCGATGCATTTTCCGTATTTTCGGTGTAACCAAATCTCGGCCCGGCATTCTAACGCTGAGAGACCCCGCCGGGCGATCGTTCTCGGGTAAAACCCTGATAGATTCCCGGGCGGTTGCATCCTAGGGTAGAACTTATCTATGACCGCAACGGCCATCAGTGTTCGCTCTCGTCGCATGGATTTACGCGCGCGATTGGCAGAAGCGCGTAGGCAGACCGACGACTTATTCGCAATCGTGCGTCCCGAAGCGTTGTACGAGCGACCCATTCCTGAGCGCCACCGTCTGATTTTCTACCGTGGACACCTGGAGGCATTCGACTGGAACTTATTATCGAATCGCGCTTTTGGATTGCGGCCTTTTGACCCCGGGTTTGACAAACTGTTTGCGTTTGGAATCGATCCGGTAGATGGCGGGCTGCCAACAGATACAGAAGCGGACTGGCCGAAGCGGGAAGTGATCGAACGCTACAACGCGAAGGTCAGAGAGACACTGGATACCGAACTGGAACAGGGACTGGAAGGCACCCCTGGCGGCTCGCCGGAGCTTTTCACGATGGTGGAAACGGCCATCGAGCATCGCTTAATGCACCTAGAGACATTGGGATACTTATTGCACCGGCTGGCCCCGGAGAAGAAAGTCAGCCAACAGCCGGAAACTGCAACGGACCTGCCTGCCAAGAAACCTCGATTGATCGACATCCCGGCCGGGAAAACAACGCTGGGGTTGGCTCGCGCAATTGGCGATGAATTTGGATGGGACAACGAGTTCGAAGCGCATGAAGTGCAGGTTCCCGCGTTCTCGATTCAGAGCTTCAACGTGACGAACCGTGAGTTTCTGGAGTTCATCGAAGCTGGCGGCTATGAGAATGAGGCGCTGTGGGGCAGCGAAGCGCAAGAGTGGAAGAAACGCGAAGGAATAGCACATCCCGGATTCTGGCACCGCGCCGGCAATTTGTGGATGTACCGGACGATGTTCGGTGAAATCCGCCTGCCGCTGGAGTGGCCGGCGTACGTCAGCCACGCGGAAGCAAGCGCGTATGCAAAATGGTTGGGAAGAAAGCTGCCTAGCGAAGCGGAGTTTCACCGCGCGGCGTACGGAACGCCGGATGGAAAAGGCGAGCGAGCTTATCCGTGGGGCGACGAAGCTCCTTCGGCGGAGCATGGAAATTTTGATTTTCAACGATGGGAGCCCTTGCCGGTCGGATCCAAACCAAGGGGAGCCAGTGCATTCGGCGTGCACGACCTGGTAGGAAACGGATGGGAGTGGACGAGAACACAATTCGGGCCATTTGAAGGCTTTGCGCCGCGAGAGTTTTACGCGGGCTATTCCGCGGATTTTTTTGACGGCAAGCACTATGTGATGAAGGGCGGCTCCCCACGAACAGCCGCGTGCATGCTGCGGCGTTCGTTTCGAAACTGGTTCCAGCCACACTATCCGTACGTCTACGCGACATTCCGTTGCGTGGAATCGTAAAAAAGGAAAACAAACGGACATGGCAACCCGAACATCTCCCATCTCGACTGCTTTGCAGTTTGCGGAAGACGTGCGAGCTGGATTGACGCGCGCGGGGCAAAAAGAACTGCCCAGCAAATACTTATACGACGAAGTGGGCTCGGCGCTTTTCGAGGTCATTACACTGCTGCCGGAGTACTGCTTGACGCGGGCCGACACGCGCTTGCTGCAGAAGCATGCGGAAGAAATCGTGCGGCGGCTGCCCAGGAATCTTCAAGTGGCTGAACTGGGAAGCGGCAGCGGCAAGAAGACAAGATACATCCTGGAAGCAGTGTCGAACATTCAGCCCACTTTCTACTATCCCATCGAGATTTCTCCTGCTGCGCTGGCCGCGTGTGAGAAAGAACTCGGGCAGATCGACATGGTAAGCATCGTGGGATATGAACAGCCTTACCTGGATGGCTTGCGCTCGGTAGCCGGCCGATTGCGCAAGGAAGATCACCTGCTGGTGCTGTTTTTGGGAAGCACCATCGGGAATTTCGATCGCGAGGCCGCAGAGGAATTCTTGCGTGACGTGCGGAGAATTTTGCGATTTGGAGACGCGCTGCTGCTGGGCACCGATCTGGAGAAGAGCGCCGAGACGCAATTGCTGGCCTATGATGATCCGACCGGAGTGACCGCGGCGTTCAATCTAAATTTGCTGGCCCGCGTGAATCGTGAGTTAGGGGCCGACTTCGATTTGAAAAAATTCACGCATGAAGCGCGTTGGAACGCCGAGGAGCGGCGCATCGAAATGCATTTGCGCTCTGAGAAGCGGCAGAGCGTGTATATACCGAGAGCGGAAGTGTTTGTTCAATTCGAGGCGGGAGAAACCATCTGGACGGAGAGTTCCCACAAATATGTGGCCGATCAGGTTCCAAAGATGGCGCGGCGCACGGGTTTTCACGGTGAAGCGCAGTGGGTGGATAAGGATTGGGCGTTCGCGCAGAACCTTTGGGTGGCGGTGTAGATCAGAAGTAGCTCAGCAGCGGGCGCCGAGAGCTAACTGGTCCTTGCCGGGCGCTCCGGCCCTGGCTTTTCCGTGATTGACCATCGAAGAAAACGCGAGTCACATTCCTCGCAACGAAACGGGCGCACGAAAATCAGCCACAGGAAGACAGACTCACGGATCCCCTTCGGCTTAGAGCGGTGAGTCAGCGTACTCTGGCAATTCGTACACGTGATAGGCAGGTCTGTTTTCTCCCGATCTGATGGTCAGCGGATTGCTCCCGTCACGCACCGAAGCTAATCAAGATCAGGTTGGTCGATGGCGCCGATCGTGAGATTGCTCGGAGTGACCGTTCTCATCTAACCATTCCAAAAGGGCGCGAAGACTGCCAGAAGCCAGCGCGATGCTTGAATCGGCCGCGCCGTAGTAAAGGCGAATCGTGTCACCATCGTCGGCAATGGTATACCCACAAGGGAATACTACATCTTGGACATCTCCGTGCCGCTCGTAGTCAGCCTCGGGCGCAAACATCCAGGAGTCCCCACGAGTCAGACAGATTTCCGGACGATCGAGGTCGAAAAGTGCCAAGCCCAGGCGGTAGATGGAACTTGAGGGCGTCCTGCGAACTCCGTGATAGATCATCAGCCAGCCTCTTGGCGTTTCGATCGGTGGAGGTGACATGCCAATCCTGTTCGCGTCCCACCATGCGCCCCGTCGTGCGCCCAGCATGAGCTTGTGATTGCCCCAATGGCGCAAGTCGGGCGAGTAAGAGATCCAGATGTGCGTTCCCAGAGGCGTCATGGGCCGATGGATCATGGCCCAGTATCCATTGATACGTCTGGGCAAAAGAGCGGCATCCTTGTCGTCCGGCGTCATAATGACGCCAAGTCGCTCATATGTACGGAAGTCATTTGTGAGCGCGAGCGATACACCGGGGCCACCGCGGGAATAGGACGTAAAGGCTACCGCGTATTGCTTGAGCTCTGGAACATAAGTAATGCGGGGATCTTCGATGCCCCATAGCTCTTCCGGATAGCGGTCGGGGTCCGGCAAAAGTGTTGGTGTTTTATCAATCTGCCACCCATCTACCCCATTTTGCGAACGCGCCGCGCATAAGTGAGACAAGCCGCGGCGATCTTCGACGCGACAGAGAAGCAAAGTCGTCCCGTCTGCCAGCAACGTGGCTCCCGCATTAAAAACGCTGTTGATCGAATAGGGCCAATCCTTTGCAGTCAGGATTGGGTTTGCCGGGTGGCGGCTAAATAAAGTCTCGTTTTGAACCATGATCTCTTTCACAAATAGTTCTCTCCCAAAAAACACCAGCGTTACGAAGATAACTTCGGCTGAGACAGGGGTGGATTGCCTAGAGCTTGCTGTCGGTTGTGTCCGCCTCTTCCAACTTGCGCATTTCGAGCAGAGCCATCAGGAAGGATAGAGTCGACTCAGCTCCCTGGTTCTCGTTAGCGCGGTCGGGATGCAGCCCGTCGCGACATCCACCGGTAGTGGGGTCGTAGAGAGCAATCTGCAGGTCGTTGTCGCCGAGGAACCAGTTGAAGGCTGCCCACGCATCTTTTCGCCAACGGCCTTTTCCCGTGGCGCGATAGGCTTGAAGGCAAGCAGAAACGGCGGCGCAGGCTTCGATTGGCTGTTGATCGAAGCGGCCCTTCTCCGTTTTCTTGGAGTAGAAGCCGTGAGAGCCGATTGGTACGAAGTGGCCCTTCACCTCGCAGCGCTGAACCAGCGTGAGCCAATCCAGTGCTTCGAGACCGGCCGCCACCATTGCCTCGTTGGCGTTGCGCGTTCCCGCTCGTATAAGCGCTTGCGGTAATCTGGCGTTTGAATACGAAAGTACGCTCTCGAACCACTTCCAGTCTGGCGAAGAGTTTGCGCGATACGACTCGAGCAGGCGATCTGCCAGCGTATCCGCGGCGTTCAGCGCCGCGCGATCGCCCGGGAAGGATTCGAGGTATTCCTGCAATCCCAGTAATGCAAAGGCGCAAGCACGCGGACTCTTGAACTCCACAGCCGCAGGAACGGCTAGCTCAAATAGGCGGCCGGCTGCTCCCCTGAGCCCGGCGTCCTTGGAACGGCCGAGAACGGTGCCAAGACCCCAGAGTGCTCGCCCGTGACTATCTTCTGAGCCGACCGCCTCTTGCCACTGGCGCTCATAGCTGAGGCAGTTTCTGAAGCGCTTGTTGGTTTGATCGAAAGCCAACCACAAGAAAGCCAAATAGCGCGCGGCGAGGTCGAGCGAACCAGTTGGAGTGCAGCATCCAAGTTCTTCGAGCAGGATTGCGACGATGAGCGCACGGGCGTTGTCATCCGTTGAATAGCCTTCCGGATAATTGGGCACGACGAAGACGGCGTGCTCCACGATTCCGGTGTGGTCCGTCATGCGATGCAGGTGATCCAGTTTTATGGAGGGAAGGCGGTCGAGCGCCTTTTCCGTGTTCTGGGCTGAAAACGTGGCCCGCGGCTTCCGCAAGCGCTCGTTGTACACGCGTTCGAAACTCCCCATATATTGCTGAGCCACCCGGTCCCAGACCATGTCGCGCGCGTAAAGGTAAGCGCGCTTCCGCATGGCGTGGCGGGCGGTTCCGTTGTCCAGCAGCTCTATCGTTTTCTCCGCAATTGCCTGCGGGTCATCGAAGGGGACAAGCACGCCGCGCTCGTCGTCCAACAATTCGATGGCGTGTAAATAGGGAGTGGAAATGATGGCTTTTCCGGCACTCAGGGCATACGCCAGCGTTCCGGAAACGACCTGGCCCTTGTGTTTGTAGGGCGTGATGTAGATGTCGGCAGCGCCGATCAGCTCCACCAATTCTTCCGGACTGACAAACCGGTTTCGAAAGATCACCTTGTCTTCGACACCGAGATCTTTGGCCAGCTTCTGCAAGTAATTCCTGTAGTGATCGCCCTCGCGACGCAGGATATGCGGATGGGTGACGCCGGAGATCATGTAGACGACATTGCTGTGGCGCGCCAGAATAGCCGGCAAGGCTTGAATAACATTCTCCACACCCTTATTCGGCGATAGTAGACCAAACGTGAGCAGAACGTCCTTGCCTTCAGTTCCGAATTTATCCTTATAGAACGTGGGATCCGTGAACGGCAAATCAGGAATGCCATGGGGAATCAAATCGATCTTGGAAATGGGAACGCGGAAAACTTCCTGCAAAATGTCGGAAGATTGCCGACTCATGACGATCAGGCGATCGGATAATGCGGCGATTTCTTCCATTACCGCCCGCTGATCGGGATCCGGCTCGCGAAGAACCGTGTGCAGGGTAGTAACCACGGGCATGTGCAGGCGACGCAAGAGTTCCAAAATGTGGCCGCCAGCCGATCCGCCGAAAATACCGTACTCGTGTTGCAAGCAAACCAGGTCAATGTTGCTGAAATTCAGGAAATCGGCGGCTTGGCGATAGGAAGCCAGTTCATCCTGGGCGAGTTCGAAGCGAATCCTGGGCGGATAGCTGTAACCTTCGGGAATGTCGTTGACCGGGAGGGCGAGAAGCTCAGTGGCGCCGTATTCGGCGTGAATGGCGTCGCACAAATCGGTTGTGAACGTAGCGATGCCGCAGCGCCTCGGCAGGTAATTCCCGATAACTGCGACCCTACTGGGGAGCATGGGCCGCGGATGAATTGGCCAGAGAGGAACCGTCTTTTCTTCCTGGACGACCGGGTCAAGGCTGACGATTTCGTCGGGCTTGGGGAACGCAATTTCCCCGCGAGTATAGAGAACTTCGATCAGGGACGATTCTTTCCCCTGAAGAATGGTCTTCGGCAGTGACATTGTTCGTGATGCTCCTCTCTCGTGACAGACCTGTCGGATTCTCTAGCCACGGAGCCAGGGGCAATGGCATCGAGAAGCGTTTAGTACGATCCGCCCATGCCTCCGCTATAGCCCCCGGCACCTGCGCCAGCAGCGGCGGTCTTGTTTTCGTCCTTATAGTCGGCAATCAGCACTTCGGTGGTGAGCATCAATGACACGATGGAGGCTGCGTTCTGCAGTGCGAGGCGGGTGACCTTTGCTGGATCAATCACACCGGCCTTGACCAGATCCGTGAACTCGCCCGTCTCCGCGTTGAACCCGAAATTGTCTTCCTTTGAGTCGCGCACCCGCCCAACCACGACAGCGCCTTCGTGCCCAGCGTTCTGTGCAATCTGTCGCAGAGGTTCTTCGAGCGCTCGCTTGACGATGTTCACGCCAATGGCTTCATCGTCGTGCAGCTTGAGCTTCTCCAGCGCGGGCAAGCAGCGCAGCAGCGCGGTGCCGCCACCGGCGACGATGCCTTCTTCCACTGCCGCTCGGGTTGCGTGCATGGCATCTTCGACGCGAGCCTTTTTCTCTTTCAACTCGGTCTCGGTCGCCGCGCCGACCTTGATGATGGCGACGCCGCCAACCAATTTGGCCAGTCGCTCCTGAAGTTTTTCCTTGTCGTAATCCGACGTGCTCTCTTCAATCTGCGCTCGGAGTTGGCGGATGCGGCCTTCAATTTCGCTGGGCTTGCCGGCGCCGGAGATGATCGTGGTGTTGTCCTTGTCGATGGTGACTTTCTTGGCGCTGCCGAGTTCCTCGAGTTTTATGTTCTCGAGTTTCAGGCCGAGATCCTCAGTGATAGCCTTCCCGCCGGTCAGAATGGCGATGTCTTCGAGCATGGCTTTACGGCGATCCCCGAAACCAGGGGCTTTCACTGCGGAGCACTGCAGCGTACCGCGCAGCTTGTTGACCACCAGGGTGGCCAGGGCTTCGCCATCAACATCCTCCGCAAGAATCAGCAAAGGCTTGCCGCTCTTCGCAGCCTGCTCGAGCAGTGGAAGAAGATCCTTCATGGAACCAATTTTCTTTTCGTGGATCAAAATCCGGACGTCTTCCAGGACGCATTCCATGCGTTCCGGATCGGTAACGAAATAAGGCGACAGGTATCCGCGGTCAAACTGCATGCCCTCAACGATCTCAAGGGTCGTCTCCATGGTTTTAGATTCTTCCACCGTGATGACGCCGTCTTTGCCGACCTTATTCATGGCCTCGGCGATGATGGTGCCGACTTGTTTATCGGTGTTGGCGCTGATGGTGCCAACCTGCGCAATCATGTCGCCCTTCACTTCTCGGGAAAGCTTCCTGATTTCAGCCACGGCAACTTCCACGGCCTTGTCGATGCCGCGTTTGAGCGCCATAGGGCTTGCGCCAGCCGCAACCGTTCGCACACCTTCGCGGAAAATCGCCTGGGCCAGCACGGTGGCGGTGGTGGTGCCGTCGCCAGCCACATCGGAGGTTTTCGAAGCAACCTCGCGCACCATTTGCGCGCCCATGTTCTCGAGCGGATCCGGCAAATCGATTTCCTTTGCCACGGTCACGCCATCCTTGGTGATGATGGGTGAACCGAATTTCTTCTCGATCACCGCATTGCGCCCTTTTGGACCGAGCGTAATCTTTACTGCGTCCGCCAGAAGGTTGACGCCGCGCAAGATCGCTTGACGAGAATTCACACCAGTTACTATTTGTTTTGCCATAAAACTTCACCCTCCTGGGTGATCGCCCTTACCGCTCCATCCAGAATCTCCGAACGAACCACTACTTCTTACCGGATGCCACCTTGGCCATTCCGCCGACTTTAGCGAGGATTTCGTCTTCGCGAAGAATCAGATATTCCTGGCCATCTATCGTGATGTCGTTTCCGGTGTATTTGCCGAACAAAATGCGATCACCGACTCTGACATCGAGGGTGATGCGATGGCCCTTTTCGATTTTGCCGGCGCCAACAGCGATAACCTCGCCCTCGTGCGGTTTCTCCTTAGCCGTATCGGGGATGATGATTCCACCCTTCGCGGTTTCTTGCTCTTCCAGTCTGCGCACCAGGACGCGGTCATGCAGCGGAGTAATATTCACAGCCATCGTCTTTCCCTCCAATGAACTCATTTCACAAACTCGAACGCTTAATTCGCGGTGTTCCCAAAGCGATTGTTACGGTCTAAAACTTTGCAGGTTCTTCTGTCGCGCAGCCGCCAGGTCGTCATCCTGTTTCTTCTGAAGCTCAGCTGCTCTCTGGGGACCCTGTTGCGCTTCCAGTTGAACGGCTGCGGCGATCGCCACCTTCGCTGCCGCGTCGGCTTGCACGGAATACATGACCAAGGTGAAGCCATTCGCCAGGTAGGAACGACTCAGAGTCAAGGAGTGCTGTGCATCTTCCCAATGTGCGACTACCTTCTCGTCGGGTCCCGATGGTACGGGCTTCGTTGCGTCGATTTCTGCCGGAGGCTTGATGGGCGGGCCGTACGTCGCCGCAATTGAGTTGACCAGATCCTCTGTTGTGAGGCCTTCAATCGCACTACGGTCGTAGGTCGCGGACAAGCTGTAGAGCTGGCCATCGCAGAAGGTGAATAGAATTTCTCGCACGCTGTCCGCTTGGTAGGAGTTCCCCGGCAGCATCGGCAGCCACCAAGTAAGTTCCTGGATTAGCGCAGGTTGGCTATGAAGAGTTTTGACATCGGCGATCTTCATGTCGGTCTGCTTCAATACGTCAGCCGGGCTCATGCCAAAGGAAAAACTCCGGTACTTAGACAAGTCCTGTGCGCGAAGCAGCGGCCCCACCAGAAGTATGGCAACAAGACACAGCGCGGAACTGCGGAACGTTTGCATTCTCATTTTTATCTCCTGCGAATTCCCAAGGACCCTGATCAGAATCGGGTGCTGCTACGCGCCGTTGCTTTTACGACTGACGAGCGTAAATCCTGCGCCCGTTCGCGTATCCAACTGCCATGGTAAGAAGAACTGCTCCGACCACCGCAACCATGGAAGTAACTACGGTTCCGGTGAAGCCGTGAAAACCCGCGGAGCGCATCAGGAGCCCACCGGCAACGGCGCCGCCAATTCCCATCACCGCGTCCATCCACGGCCCGTAGCCGTTCCCTTCCAGAATTCTTCCTGCCGCCCATCCGACAAGCACTCCGATGAAAACCAATGCAAGCAAATACATACATTCCTCTTTGCCCAGTCGATTTAGAGACACTAAGGCAGACTGGGCTTGCCTCTTTACTGGAAAATCGTTTCAGTCCGTAGGCGGCGAGCTTGTGAAGGTGGCCACTTGCACAAAACCGAGGGTTCCCGGCCTCCATGGCCGCGGGAATAATTCAGGGCAGCGTCTTTCGGTCGCGAACAGCTCTCAAGGTGCCGCTGAACTGCCACCATCGTGGGCTAATTTACTGCATTTGTCAAGTGTCGCAGGCCTCTCGTTCATTACTTAACTATTGTAGTGAATACAGACCGGCGCTCCCTTTGGCTGAAATCTCTCAGAAGGAGGCAGGAAACACGGACTCCCCCGGTTGACGCCACTGCAGAAGGTAGCGGACCTCCGGGATCCAGATGAACAGGACGGCGAGATAACGGATACCTACCTGACGGCTCGCCCAAGCCTTCGGGCCAGTGTCTCTTTTCTCCTGCCGCCCAGTTACCATCCTAAAGACTAGGGAGTGTCGGTGCTGTCCACTTTTGTACAGTCTTGCCCAAATGTTCTTGGTAGGGTGCACGTGGCTTTCGAGCGACTCGCTGAGATTTCGCGATTCGCCCCAAATATGAAACCAAAGAAACGCAAGAGCAATGGAGCAGGCGACTCATTCAATCCGCAGGTGTTTCTTGACACCGCAGGCGTGTCGAGGAAGGTGGTTGAATACCACAGAGGCGAGTCCATTTTCTCGCAAGGTGATGCCGCGGAAACCGTCATGTATATCCAGAAGGGTGGCGTGAAGTTCTCCGTGATGAATGGCTCGGGGAAGGAAGCCGTAGTTGCCATGTTTGGGCCGACGGACTTCTTCGGCGAGGGGTGCATGGCGGGCCAGACGGTCCGCATGGGAACGACCACGGCGGTTACGCCGACGACTCTGCTTGTTATCCAGAAAAAAGAACTGTTACGCGTGCTGCACGCGGAACACGAACTATCCGACCATTTCATCGCGTACATGCTGGCGCATAACATCCGTGTCGAGGAAGATCTGATCGATCAGCTGTTCAATTCCAGCGAAAAACGCCTGGCCCGCACTCTGCTGCTTCTGGCTCGTTATGGGAAGCAAGAACAGCCTGACCGCATTCTGCCGAAAGTTTCCCAGGAGACGCTGGCGAGCATGGTGGGAACGACGCGTTCACGCGTGAATTTCTTTATGAACAAATTCAGGAAACTGGGGTTTATCGAATACAACGGCAAAATCAAGGTGAATAAATCGCTGCTGACGGTTGTTTTGCACGAGTAGGTTACGTTTAAGTCCCAGCCGAACTTCAAGATTTGGCGGCTTGACGGCACATGAATTCCCGGTGAAGTGATCAAGCCAGGATTCTAATTAAGACTTTTTCTGGATTCCCACGACGAGCATGACAATGCCGCCTGCCAACGCGAGCGCTCCAAGTATAGGAGGAATAGAAACGTGATCGTGTTTTTCCGCGGTTGCCTGGATCGGTCCGACATCAAAAACTTTTTCTTGATGAGTGTAGGTAAATCTCTGATAGGCGAGCGCGAAGCCGCCCAGAACGATGAAGAGAATCGCGCCCCAAATGTAAGGTTTCACGATCTGTGACATTCCTAAATGCGCACAAGAAGTACAAGAATGACAACGATGAGGATCGCGAGACCTACGCCACCCGATGGGATATAGCCCCAGTCGCGGCTGTGTGACCATCGCGGCAGTGCTCCCAACAACACCAAAATCAAAATGACGATTAATATGGTTCCAAGCATGGTTTTTCTCCTTGTCGATAAGATTCTGTTCGGTATGGTTTGCAGACTCCACCCAGCGGTCTTCCCGCGCTGGGTCGGAGCTACAATCCACCAAGTTGCTCGATGCTTGCTCAGTTCAGATAAACAGAAACGGCGATGCGGTCGCGGGGATACCTTCGGTTGTACAGGTAATAGCCGTCTCCAGCGTAGTCGATATGCACATCGTCGTTGTCGTACCAATTGTTGGACCAGTATTCCGGCCACGGATCAACCAAACTGAACCAATAGCCTCCGTACTGGAAGCGGGGATACCCGCCAACGATAACTACTGGGTAGCTGTAAATGCGGAAGGGGTGAGCCGAACCGAAATAGCCATTGTAGCGGTTGTCGGGAATGCGATAGCCCTTGTAGCCGCCACGTTGTTGCCAATCGCGGTGCTCGGACTGCCAGTTATGCGCACGGTGCTGCTGCCAGTCACTTTGCTGCTCGCCTTCCTGCCGGCGTTGCTCCTGCTGGGACTGCATAGCGACTTGCTGCACGTGGGGTTGTTGCTCGGTGCGCTGCTGTTCTTGTGCGCTCTGGTTCTGTTGCGTGTGCTGACGCTGCTGATCTTGCTGCGCCTTGACTTGCTGCCGTTTGTCGGACTGAGCTTGTTGTTGCTGCTGCTGTTGCTTCTGCTTCTGATCTTGCTGCCCCTTGGCCTGCTGCTGTGAGTGCTGCTGTTGCTGTTTCTCCGACTGGGCCTGTTGTTCGTGCTGCTGTGGTTTCTGTTGTTGTTGGGGCTGGGTCTTGCTTTGCTGTTCCGTATGTTGTTGGGGTTGCGGTTTAGGTTGCTGTTGCTGCTGGGCCTGCTGTTGAGGCTTAGGTTTTGGTTCCTGTTTTGGTTCCTGTTTTGGTTGCGTAGCAGGCTTCGTCTGCTGCTGTTTCTCGGGCTTAGCAGGTTGTTCCTGCTTTGGCGGTTTCTCTTGCTGGTCCTGGCCTGCTTGAGCGGGCATAGAAAATCCTAGAAGCAGAAACAGCGCCGTTGTACCGACAACTCCAATTGGTTTCATGAAGATTCTCCATTGCCACGTATTCGCCCGCGCGCCCTTGCGTATCTGGCGCGAAACATATTGCCGATGGTTAGTTCTGTTCCTCGAGTCGCAACTCTCGGCTGAGCCGCTCATCGTCGCTGTTTATGTCCCGATGCGAATGTGCGCGAGGGAGTGGAATAGCCCGAAAATGTTCAGGAGCCACAACACCACACCGATGACCACTACGGCATTCAAGATCGACTTGATGCTGCCTTCCATTGGGATAAACCGGTTCACCAACCACAAAAGGACGCCCACGACGATCAGGGCCAGCAGAATTTGAATGAGAGGCATAGTTTTTGTTCCTTTCTATCCGTATTGAGGGACACTTCTAACCAGGCGAGCTGGGCCGCTCGTCGAGCCTAAGTGCCTTTCTAAGTTTGTCGTTCGATATCCTTGACGCTTGCGAGGGGTTTGCGAACAAGCTTGCGGGGGACGGACTGGCCAACAAACCAGCCCTTTTGATGCAAACCAATCCTAGACTTTGTCCGCTCGCGCGTCTGTTCACTTGTATACAAGTTTGCAGTTTGCGGTGATATGATCAGGTTTCCTGAAAAACTCGCATTTGTTTGCCATCCAGATCGACTCGGCCGCATAAAGTATGCCCAAAGCAACTGCCAAGAAGACCAAGCCAGCCCCCATAAGCAAGATCACTTTCGATTTGCAGGCTTTTCTGGATAGCTCGGGCGCCGCGCGGCGTGTTGTAAAGTTTCGAAGATCCGGGAAAATCTATTCACAAGGCGACCCTGCCAGCGGCGTGAAATACATCCAAAGCGGCGGCGTGAAGCTTTCCGTTATCAATGAAGACGGAAAGGAAGCGGTCGTGGCAATCCTGGGGCCGGGCGACTTTTTTGGCGAAGGATGCCTGGCGGGCCAGCTTTCATGCATGGGTACAGCTACCGCGATTGTGCCTACTTCCATATTGTCCATCGACAAAAAGGAAATGATGCGCGCGCTGCACACCGAGCACGCGTTCTCTGACCTGTTCATCTCCCATATGCTGACCAGGAATATCCGCATTGAAGAAGATCTGATTGACCAGCTGTTTAACTCCAGCGAGAAACGCCTGGCGCGTTCCCTGCTGCTCCTCGCTCAGTACGGGCGAGAAGATCAGCTTCATGGAGTGATCCCCAAGGTTTCGCAGGAAATGCTAGCGGAGATGATTGGCACCACGCGCTCGCGGGTAAACTTTTTCATGAATAAGTTCAGGAAAATGGGGTTCATCAAATACAACGGTGGGCTTCAGGTTAACTCATCACTTTTGAGCGTGGTGCTGCACGACTGACGCGCCACCCGCTAACCGCCGCTCCGAGCCGTTAACGCCTGGGCGGCATTCACGCGCTGATCTTTCATCACATACAGGGCCTTGTCCGCTGCATAGAGAAGGGTTCCGATGGTGTCGGCTTCGCGCGGATAGCTGGCAATTCCCAGGCTTACCGAAAGCGCCGGCGCTTCGCCGTCGGCGTCAAGAAGTTCGCAAATCCGTCGCGCTACCAACGTGGCGGCGCCAATGCCGGTTTCCGGCAGGACCACGGCGAACTCGTCACCACCGTGGCGTGCCGCAGTATCGATAGACCGGCAGCAGTCTCTCAGAATTTGCCCCAGTCGGCAGAGGGCTCGATTTCCCACCAGGTGGCCAAATTGATCGTTGATCTTTTTCAATCCGTCGAGGTCCAGCATCAATAGAGAAAATTCGCGGCCGGTGCGCTTGGAGCGACAAATTTCCGCGTGCAGCGCCTCGAAGAGGCGGCGATGGTTGGCCAGTCCGGTTAGCGAGTCCGTCGATGCCTGATGGCGCAGTTCTTCCTCAAGGGTCCGCTGCTCTGTGATGTCGAGAGCGATGATTTCGTGGCCGGCGAAATTTCCCTGGTCGTCATAAACGCCACGACCGCTGATCCTGGCTTTCAGAGGAGTTCCGTCTTTACGCTTCCAGTCGGTTTCGATGGGGTCGATTCTGTTGGAGTCGGGAGCGGGTTGAACGAAAGGTGACGCATTCCGAAGATCTGGGAAGATCGGGGAGAGCTGGTGTGCGGAGAGCAGTTCGTCTTTTGAGGAATAGCCAAGCATGCGCATCAGAGCCTGATTGACGTCGCGCACGTTGCCCTGGGCGTCGCAGCGGTAAATGCCGTAGGCTGGGTTGTCGATCAAAGCGCGATAAAGGGATTGCGAATGCTGCAAGGCTTGCCGCACCTCTTCGAGCTCTTCGCGCAATTTTTTGTCGTTCAAGGCCCGCCGAACCGCCATTGGCAATTGCGCAATGTGTTCCTGCTCGACGTACTCGAAGGCACCCGAGGCGGTAAGTTCCGCTCGAGATTCAGTGCCTAAGCCAGTGGTCAACAGCACCAACGGGGTTTCCCGCAAGGTCTTCCGCAGGAGTTGCAATTCGTGTGCGCGTGGGCAGGCCGGACTGGGATATTCGACGACGATGACATCGTAGGACCGGGATCGAAGCTGCTCGGCGCACTGCGACGGGCTCAAAACAAACTCAGAGCTGACGGTGAATTGCCCTTTTTTGAGTTCGCGCAGACAGCTGTCAATCGCGCTCAGATCGCGGTGAACAAACAGGACATACAAAGGGCGATGCCGATGGAGAGGCGCGTTCTGGGTGCGCACACCCCATACTTCCGAACGGGTTTGGCTCTGTGCCAGGTCTGTCATAGCGCCGGCGCCCGCAACCAGCCATGGCCGCCGATCGAAACGGGCGGCATGGAGATTGATCCTTCGTAGTCAGGATAGGAGGGACGGAAAACCGCGTCTGTTCAGTTTTGGACACTGTACGTTAGGACAGGTGGACTGGAATGGGGTACCGGCCGCGCTGTGATCGTGCTTCCAATACCTCGAGCCAGGTCATTGACTGGTTTGGGCATGTAATCTCGGCCACACGCGGTTCGTATACTCTTAGGGATGATGCCCCTAGCCAGGCTTCGCTCAACTTTAACGCTTCACACGATTTGATAGGTAAGCAGACAAGTTTTCTCTACTACTATGCTCGCTGTCAGCGACAATCTTGCCCAGTGCTTCAGCGCCTTGCGCGGGCACAAGCTGCGTGCTTCGCTCACAATCCTGGGCCTGACGATGGGTGTAGCCACGCTGATTACGGTGATGACCATCGTGCAGGGCGCGAACCTGTATGTTGAGCAAAAAATTGCGAACCTGGGCACGGACGTGTTCCAGATCGCGCGCACTCCTTTTGCGGTGACGGACTTCGACATCATCATCAAAGCCCTGAAATTCAAGAAACTCGAAATCGAGGATATGAATGCGGTTGCCGAGGGATGCAACGCTTGCCAGGAAGTGGGCGCCAGCACGAGCGCCAGCGTCCGGGCACGATCGGGCGACAAAGAACTTCAAGACGTCAACTTTTATGGGCAAACCGCAAACATGGCGGATATTGATACGCGAAGGGTGGAGGTGGGCCGGTACTTCACTTCATCGGAAGCAGAGCATCGGGCCAACGTTTGCGTGATTGGCGACACGCTGATGCGCCAGCTGTTTCTGGGTACGGATCCCGTGGGCAAGACCGTGCATATCGGCAACGATGAGTTCACGGTTGTAGGAGGGATGGAAAAGATCGGCAGCGTGCTCGGCCAGGACCAGGACAACTTCGTAATCGTGCCGCTCCCCGTTTTTCTCCGCATTCAGGGAATCCATTCCAGCATTACGATCAACGTAAAGGCCGGACCGGGGAACTTCGAAAAAGCGCAGGATCAAGCGCATCTGATTTTGCGCTCGCGACGGCATCTCTCGGGCAATATGGACGACGATTTCTTTATTGGCACGAAGGACAGTTACATGGCCTTGTGGCGCAGCATCAGCGGCGCGTTTTTCGCGGTGTTCATTATGGTCAGCGCTATTTCCGTGGTGATCGGAGGCATCGTGATCATGAACGTGATGCTGATGAGCGTGACTCTGCGAAAAAGAGAGATTGGCGTGCGGCGCGCCGTCGGCGCAACCAAGCGAGACATCCTGGGCCAGTTTATGGTGGAAAGCGTGGTGCAGTGCATTGTGGGAGGCATGGCGGGCATCACCCTGGGATTCCTGGTGGCGATGGCGCTGCGGACGTTTACGCCTTTCCCGGCCTCGGTGCAGACGTGGGTTGCGGTGATGGGAGTGTTCCTAAGTTCCGCAGTCGGACTATTTTTCGGAATTTATCCGGCCTTGCGCGCGTCGCGGCTGGATCCCGTGGTCGCGTTGAGGTCTGAGTGATGGGAATGACGCTACCACAGACCCGGGAGAATTTTCTTGCCGCGATGGAGACGCTGCGCTCGTCGAAGGTGCGCACTGCGCTGACGGTGCTTGGCATCGTCATTGGGGTGTCCTCGGTGATTTCTATGGCGGCGATTATTCAGGGACTGAACAGATTCGTGCAAGATAGAGTGGAGTCCCTGGGCTCGCGCACCTATTTTCTGACGCGATTTCCACCAGGGATGGACCCCGCACACATGCCGGAGCGCATTCGCACACGCAAATACATCGAGTACGACTACGCCGATTTCATTCGCCGGGCCGCGCCGCACGTGTCCATCGTAACGACTTCTGGAACACGCGGGTTTTTCCTGGGGGACAGCAATCTGATTACCAGCGGCAACCACAGCGTGGAAAAAGTAATCGTGCGCGGCGCAGAACCGGAATACACGGAGGCCATCCCGTTGTTTTCGATCGCGCAAGGACGCTTCATCAGCACCTTTGACCAGGAGCACGCGCGTCCCGTCGTAGTGTTGGGCGCAGCCATCAGCGAATCCCTCTTCCCGGGCACGGACGCCATTGGCAAAATGGTGCGCATCAACGGCAGTCAGTACGAGGTCATCGGCGTTTTCGAGCACGACCAGGGCTTGTTCCTGGGACCAGGAGTCGACATCTTCGCCATCATTCCACTCAGCAACTTCAAGAAGCAGTACCCGGAGGCGAAAGAGTTGATCATGATCTTTACGGTTCCCAAGGACGTGAATGTAGAGCTGGCACAGGGGGAAGTCATTCAAGCCATGCGCCGTTTGCGTCGCGTCCCTGTGGACAAGGAAAATGATTTCGAGCTGAGTTCGCCAGACTTTCTGAGCAATCTGTGGAATCAGCTTACCGGGGCGCTGGTGATATTGACGACGGTGATCAGCTCCATCGGATTGCTGGTAGGCGGTATTGGGGTAATGAACATCATGCTGATCTCCGTGACCGAGCGCACCCAGGAGATTGGCGTACGCAAGGCTATCGGCGCTCGCCGTGCGGATATTCGGCTGCAGTTTTTGCTGGAAGCCGTGGCCCTCACCCTTGTCGGAGGGACTCTGGGCATCTTGATCGGGGCGGCCATATCCACACTGGTGCGCACATTGGTGCCGTCGATTCCCGCGACTATTTCTTATCTTTGGGTGACGATTGGCTTTCTAATTTCCGTCGGCGTGGGATTGTTCTTCGGCTACTATCCGGCGAAAGTGGCCGCAAATCTCGATCCCATCGATTGTCTGCGCTACGAATAAAGTTCGAGAGCGGGGACGGGCACATGCCCGCGCGTGCTATATTCACGCGCAAGGCGCGAGAAAAACTGACCTGCATGTGGCGCCGCGAATCGAATCGATGCGTCTAAAGAAGCGGAGAGAACCTTGACCACCTTCTGGCATGACTTGCGCTACGCGCTGCGCACACTCCGCAACAATCCTGGCTTCGCCGCCGTCACCATCCTGACGCTAGCCTTAGGCATTGGGGCGAATACCGCAATTTTCAGCGTGATCAATGCGGTGCTGCTGCGGCCGCTGCCTTTCAGCAATCCGGACCAATTGTGCGTCATCACGGAGAGCTTGCCATCCTTCCCGGCGATTGGGCCCTCCTACGAGAATTTCCAGGATTTTCGCGATCGCGCTAAGTCATTTTCAGGCGTATCCGCCACCCGCATCACCACGCTCACGTTGACGGGAGCGGGCGAGCCGGAACGCCTGTCCGCGCAAATGACTTCCGCTTCGATGTTCCCGCTGCTGGGAGTAAGGGCTCCTCTAGGCCGCACTTTCGCGCCGGAAGAAGATCGCGCTGGCGGCCCGCAGGTAGCGTTGCTGAGCTACGGCTTCTGGCGGCGGCATTTTGCGGGCTCCCCGGAAGTTCTGGGCAAGTCCGTTACGCTCGACAACCAGAGCTATACCATCATTGGCGTGCTTCCGGCCGATTATCAATTGCTCGTCCCTGCGGACGTGTACGTTCCGTTCGAGCCTTGGGCAAAAACCCTGCCAGACGATCGCAATTGGCATCCCGGAATTACCGCCGTGGGACGTTTGCGAACCGGCGTCACGCTGTCGCAAGCGCAGTCCGAGATGAAGACCACTGCCGGGAATTTAGCGCAGGAATACCCCATCTACGATACCGGCATGGGCGCCGACGTAACTTCCATGCGGGACCGCCTGGTCTCGAATGTTCGGCCGGCATTGCTCGTAATGCTGGCGGCTGTGGGGCTGGTATTGCTCATCGCTTGCGGCAATATTGCGAATCTGTTGTTGGCACGCGCAACCGCACGCCGACAGGAAATCGCGGTGCGCACCGCTATGGGAGCCTCGCGTTCGCGAATCGTGCGCCAATTGCTGACCGAAAGCGGCCTACTGGCGCTTGTGGGCGCAGGCGCGGGAGTTTTGCTGGCGTGGGGCAGCATCACCTGGTTGCTGAGGCTTGGGGGCACGGCCTTGCCCAATATTTCTCCCGTAACTGTCGATTCGCGAGTGCTACTGTTCGCCGCCGCGTTGGCGGTTTTGTCCGGCGTGCTATTCGGATTGGCGCCGGCGTTTCAAACGGCGCGCATCGATTTGCGAAACGTTTTGAATGAAGCGACGAGGGGGTCAACCGGCAGCCGCGCCCAGCGCCACGTACGCAGCGCGCTGATCGTTGCCGAGGTGGGTCTAGCCCTTCTCTTGCTCGTAGGCGCTGGACTTCTCCTGCGCAGCTTCGAGCGCCTCGCCAGCCAGATACCTGGTTTCCGTCCGGACAATCTTCTGGTCGCGGATATCCCGCTTTCTCCTAATGCTTATCCCAACTCCGTCGAGCGCATGGAATTCTTCGATCGATTGCTCGAAAGGCTTCGCGCTATTCCCGGGGTGCACAGCGCGGGCGCGGCGACTACCTTGCCTGTTACCGGCACGGGCAGCGCCATTCACTTCAATATCGAAGGACGCGCGCCGAAATCACCGCATGACTACGTGATGATCGGTTATCGCCCCGTGACTGCCGGCTATCTGGAAACGCTGGGCGTGCCATTGCTGCGTGGCAGGTTCGTGTCGCAATCCGACACGGAAAAAACGCCGTTTGTTGCGGTGATCAATCAAGCCGCTGTGCATCAGTATTTTCCCGACGGCGACCCAATCGGCAAGCGCATTCAGCTTGGCGCCCTTCCTGATGCCACCGTCCCCTGGATGGAGGTTGTCGGAATTGTTGGCGATTTGAAACAGGATCTCGCCGGTGATCCCAAGGCGGAAATGTATGTGTCGGCGCGCCAGGGCGATTCGCTGCTGCCGATATTTGCACTATCGATGGTTATGCGCACGGAGCGCGATCCACTGAGCGAAGCCTCGGCGTTGCGTAGCGTAGTGCGCGATATCAATCCCAATCAGCCGGTAGTCCGTGTGCGCACCATGGAGGAAAACATTTCCGGTTCTGTCAGTATGCCGCGCTTTCGCGCGATGTTGCTCGCGATTTTTGCAGGCACCGCGCTGGTACTGGCGATTGTGGGGTTATACGGATTGATGGTCTATACCGTGAATCAGCGCGTGCATGAAATTGGCATCCGCATCGCGCTGGGCGCGAATCGTGGCGATGTTTTGCGCATGGTGATCGCGCAAGGGTTGAAGCTCGCCGTCTCTGGCGTCCTGATCGGAGTGCTGTCTTCCCTGGCGCTGCGGCCGGATCCTATCCGGCTTTCTGTACGGCGTCAGTCCCACCGATCCCGTCACCATTCTTGGCGTAGCAGTTCTTCTGATATTCGTGGCGCTGCTCGCCTCCTACCTGCCGGCAAGACGCGCCACACGGGTGGACCCAATGGTGGCCCTCCGCTACGAATAAATGGCTGCAATGGCTGAGCTTGGCTCTGCTGCGAAAGCAATCGAGAAAGTTGGTGGACGTGACCGGGTTCGAACCGGTGACCCCCTGCTTG
>CAWGXB010000024.1:0-111200 GCA_963826335.1 Candidatus Acidiferrales bacterium
GTGGGAGACGGGGATTGAACCCGCGACATTCGGTGCCACAGACCGACGCTCTACCAGCTGAGCTACTCCCACCACTCGCTCCCAGTTTAGCATGACCTCATACCGCGAGGAATAGTGCGGGCCTTGGAGTGCGGCGGCTCGCCGCCGCTTTGCGTTTGCCGAACAGGCGGCCATACGCAGCGCCGCCCTCGCCTTCTGATCCCTGATATCTGGTCCCTGATATCAGCCTTACATATTAGCAACCTGGAAACGCCCGCCCCACACGCTCCGGCCACCCAGCAACGCCCTTGTTAGACTGAGGCAGGGCAGCGTGTGTCCCGCGCATGAACCCGCAACCGACGGATCGTCTCCATTTCGATTTGCAACTCGCCTACGCGCGTCCCGTGATCGCGCTGCTCGCGATTCTCTGCCTGCTGGAGCTGCGTACCGCTCGCCAGGCAGAGCGCCCGCTTTCCTTCCTCATCGCTTACCTATTCCTCGCTTTCATCATTCTTCTGCTAGAACGCGCTCTGCGCCGCGCCAATTGGCACATCCCGTTGGTCTGCGACATCCTCGTCGTTGGCATCTTTTTGTATCTCTCTCCTGAAGTTCTGCCGGCCTGGTTCCTACTCTTTTTCGTAGCTTTTTCCGCCGGTTATCGCTGGAATCTGCGCTCTTCTTTGCTGCTTTCCTTTGGTTTGCTGCTTCTGGCGATCGCATTGGAGATGCACCGCACCGGGGCCGTCGATGGTTCGCGCACCGTCATCTATTCGCTTCCGTTTTTTGGCGCCACGTTCCTCGGCGTTTCCGGCATGGCGTTTCTGGGCGACCGCAATCGCCAGTTCGCCTGGCAACAGGCATTCCTATCGCGATTGTCCACCACCATGCACGTGGAGCTGGGACTGGCCGAATCGCTGCGCTTGCTACTGGAAGAAATCGCCATCGAATTTCAGTCTGAGGAAGCCATACTGGCCTATCGCGATGCGGACCTGGAGCGCATCTTTTTGTGGCGCTTGAAATCCGGCGAGAGCGAGCGCCTGATTCCCGATAACCTGCCCATGACACGCGCCGATGGTTTCCTGCTCGACGACATGGAAGCTTCTGTCTGCTGGAATTCTGTCGCCGGCCGCGGTTCCGGCTTTGGCTGGGACCGCCGCGACGGCCGCTCCCTCAAGTCTGTTCCCAGAATCCCCGGCCCCACGCTGCAGGAGTTCGGCATTCGCAACTTGCTTTCGGTGGCCTTCGATCAGGACGGCCATGCCGCGGGACGCCTCTTCCTGGTGAATCGCAAACCAGCGCGCCTGCCCTACGCCAAGGATGACCTGGCCTGGTTCGAACAAATTTCTCGCCACGTCAGCAGCGCCCTCGAAAACGTGTTCCTGCTGCGCCATTTGCGCGCTCGCGCAATCGAAGCGGAGCGCTCCCGGATTTCCCGCGACCTTCACGACGGTATTCTCCAGACCCTCCTAAGCATTGAGATCCAGTTGGATGTTCTGCGCCGCCGCGTCACCACTCATCCGGAGCAAGTGGAATCAGGCTTGGCCTCGCTGCAGCAGACCGTACGCAACGAGGGCGCCGAACTGCGCCACATGGTTACCGATCTGCGTCCCCTGCGTGTCCAATCCGCCGACCTTGTCGATCTGATGCGCGGCTTCGGCGAGCGCTTTCGTAACGAATCTACCCTGGCCCTTGATTTACTTGTTGATTCGGTTGATCTGCATGCACCTGACCGGGTGTGCAGGGAGATTTTCCAGATTTACCGTGAAGCACTCAACAACATAAAAAAGCATGCGAAGGCTTCCCATGTCGTGGTAAAACTGTCGCAGGACGACAGCCGGCTTGTCCTGGTGGTGGACGATAACGGAGAAGGTTTCAGCTTCGCCGGTCGCTTCACGGGAGATGAGCTCGACCGCCTGCGGCTGGGTCCGATTTCCATCAAGGAACGCACTCGCACGGTCGGAGGAGTTTTGACAGTGGAGTCAAACCCGGGGCATGGTGCGCGTTTAACGATTGAGGTGCCACTCGGCTGACAGCTCTATGGCGAAGACAAAACAACAGATACGCGTACTGATGGCCGACGATCACGCAATTTTCCGTGACGGCCTGCGAAAATTGCTCGACGGCGACGAAGAAATCACCATTGTCGGCGAAGCCCAGAATGGCGCCGAATGCATCAAGCTGCTCGCCAAACTCAAACCCGATATTCTTCTTCTCGATCTTCGCATGCCCGATAAAGATGGCTTGGCTGTTCTTGAGGAAGTCAATTTCGATCAGATTCCCACTCGCGTCATTGTGCTGACCGCCGCCGAAGATGACCGCGACGTGGTCCGTGCCATGCGCCTGGGCGCTCGCGGCGTAGTTCTCAAACAATCCGCAACCGACTTGCTGGTAAAGAGTATTCACCGCGTGCATGCCGGCGAAATCTGGCTCGACAATCGTATGACCGCCGAAGTCATGAAAGCCTTCGCGAAATCTTCCGAGTCCGGCCCTCGCCGCGAGAAGCCGCTGCTCTCCGACCGCGAAAAAGAAATCGTGCAATTGGTCGCTCAGGGTTTCCGCAATAAGGAAATCGGCGAGAAGCTGTTCATCTCTGAGCAGACCGTCAAAAACCACTTGCACAACATTTTCGATAAGCTGGGAGTTTCCGACCGCTTGGAACTCGCTCTCTACGCCATCCACCATCGCCTGATCGACCAGTCGTAAAAGGCGTCGACCTACGAACAAGAAATGCGGGCCTTAGCAGGCCGCCGCCAGGTTTGTCCAAATTCCCGGATAGAAATCGTTCTTGGTTCTGCCACGTGGTCATGTTACTATGACCATAGTCGCAACGGGGGAACTATGAAACAGATGCGTGCCAGTCTCTTTAAAGCTCGTTGCCTGAAGATTATGGACGACGTCAAGGCGACTGGCGAGCCCGTTGTGGTTACCAAACGCGGAGCGCCAGTTGTCAAGGTCGTGCCCATTGTATCCGAAGATAGCGATCTGTTCGGGTTCATGGCTGGTGAAGTCAGAATTGTCGGCGACGTCGAGGCCCCTGTTGTTCCTTTGAAGCAGTGGAAAGTAACGAAGAAGTGATCTTGCTCGACACACACGTGCTGATCTGGCTCGCAAGTGAGCCGTCGAAGCTCTCCAGAAATGCCACCGAGGCAATTGCTTCAGCAGGCCGGGAGGGCGGCATCGCTATATCTGCGATCACGCTGTGGGAGTTGGCGTGGCTAGCCACCCATAGGAGGCTGGACATAACGGGCACGGTGGAGGCATTCGTAGACAAGATCACTTCACGGACTGCAATCCAGCCCATCACCCCACTGATTGCGGTTCTGGCCAATCAGCTTCCGCCAACTTATTCCGGCGATCCTTGCGACCGATTGATTGGTGCCACCGCTCTCGCTGCGGGCCTTATGTTGGTTACCAAGGATCGAAGCATCCGCGAGTGCAAGCAAATCAAGACCATCTGGTAGAGGTGTACAAAACTCAGAGACACCTTACGACAACCGCCCGGCCAGGTACCATACGGGAACGCGATCCTCCTTAGCACCTTCACATTTTTTGGCACTTTTGGCCTACTTTTCACTTAGGTCCTAGTACATTCGTACTTTTTCCACCGTCTCCTTTTTTGAATCCCGAGTTCTATTGTTCTCTCGACAGGCCAAGGCTACACTCAGTCCTTCAAATAGGGAGGTTTCCCGTGACAGGCTCAGAACGCCGCACGACCCAACGTTTCTCGATGCGGCTGCCGTTAACTGTCCGCTGGACTACTGGCGCGGCAGTCGGCGAAACCGCGACGGAATCCCGGGACGTGAGTTCCCGGGGCGTCTACTTCTTCCTCTCCAAGGACGTAAAGGAAGGGTCGCCGGTTGAAATCCTACTCACCTTGCCCAACGAAATTACCCTGGCTGGCCCCGTTCGCGTTCGCTGTCTGGGACGCGTTCAACGTACCGAACCGCGGGACGAAGGCGCTGTCGGCGTTGTGGCCGCGATCGAACGCTACGAGTTCCTGCGGGGCAGCGAAGAAGTTTAGTTCGCCCCCGGCCCAAATTCGCGGATTTCGGTAAGAGTTCCTTGCTCGCTCACTGCGGAGGCGGGCAGGAATAGCCGGGGTGCCTCGGCCCCTCAGCGGAGCGCCCCGGCTGAAACATGTTTGGCCCCTCCTTCACCGCAGATCCTCCCACGCAAAAACTACCTAGCTCTCCCGCCATTGTCCCGCCCGCCGCACCTGTACTTCGGGTCAGGCGATTTCCACAGCTCCGGTAAGCCAAGATGAGTCATCCCGCCCTCGGGTACGGAACTTTGCCTCTCTTCGGAGAGACGACAGGAAAGACCACTATGCCGGAATTGCCGGCGGACCAAACTCCCGGACCCAACGGGAACACTGGCAACGTGTTTGAGAAAGGCACTCCCGAGCGTCTGGCCACGCCAGCGGAGTTGGCCGAGTTTGGCGGCATTGTGCCCAACCCCGAAATCGAAGCGCGCATTCTGGAACTCTTGGAAGCGCAGATGAAAGAAGACATGGCCTTGATTGAACCCATCGACCTCGCCGAGGCCGCTGAGCTTTCCATTCCCGAATCTGCAATCGAACCTGTTGAAGAACCCGCAGAAGAGATTTCGCAAACCTCGCCGCAAGACCCGGCGATGGAGGCGGTAACGGAATCCGCCGGATCTATCGAAGAATTGCCTATCCCCAAATACATTTCAGAGCCTTCCCTGCAGTCAACGGAGATTCTTGTTCCCAGGCCTCCGTCTTCCGTTGCCGACTCTCACCCCGAACTCCTAGCCCCTGACCGAGTGGATCTGTTGGAATTTGCGGAAGCTTTGGACCAGCACCGTCTGTGGGTCGAGACCGCTGGAAATGAAGGGACACGTGGCGATTTTTCTGGCGCCAATTTAAGCGATGCGGATCTGACGGGTGTGAATTTGCAGGGCGCCTGTCTGCAAAAGACCATTCTTCGTGGCGCCGATCTCTCCATGGCCAATCTGCGCGGCGCGAATCTGGCGGAAGTGGATTTGCGCGAATCGAATCTCCTCGGAGCCGAGTTTTCCGGCGCCAACCTGATGGGTGCGAATCTCTATTTGGCGGAGGGTTTGTGGGCCGGGCGTCTTGGCGGCACGAATTTGTTCGACGCCACACTGCCTGAGGGAGTCGCTGCTCAGGATGGCGGCAAGACCATCACGCAGTCGACACAGTCCGCGCGTTGGTTCTATCTGCTGGTTCTGTCGCTGTGCGCGGCAACATCTTGCCTGGTCGCTCTTACCACCGATGTTCGCTTGCTGTTGGATAAAGCGGCACTGCCCATCGATCGCATTCCCAATTTTCTTCCCCTGCAGGGCTTTTATCTTGGCGCGCCGCTCTTGCTTACCGTGTTGTACTTACGTCTGCAATTCCTGCTGTTGCGTCTGTGGGGCAGCATGGGCGCTCTGCCCGCGGTTTTTCCTGATGGGCGCACGCCGGAAAAAGACGGCTCTTGGTACCTGATGGGACCGATCCGGCCGAATCTACGATGGTCGCGCGACCCGCGTTCTCCTCTCGCGCTGACGGAGAGTCTCATCGCCAGGCTCTTGGTGTATTGGGCGGTACCTGCGACGCTGTTTCTAATCTGGCTGCGCTATCTGGTCATGCAGGACTATCGCGGCACATTGCTGCAGGTATTTCTGTTCACGCTGGCGGCTGGCGCGGCTTGCGCTCTGCCCCGCGTCGTCGCGCGTGTTCTACGCCCGGGCGATTGGACCGAGGAACCCACCGCAAGTTTCATGAAAGATGTGCTTTCCACTTTGCGGGCCCCAGTGGCCGCGGGATTCCTGCTCTTTGCCTTGTCCCTTGGCGTCATTCATGGCTTGCCTTCCGATCCCACCATTCGGCCCGACGTCAGCCGCGGCGATCCCCGGCGCTGGGCCGCTGCCGCCTTTCGCGTTGTAGGATTCCGTCCCTTCGCGGATATCACGGAGGAAAGTATTGCGTCACCTGCGGCGAAGGACGACTCGAAGGATTCCAGCGCGAAAGAACCCACCACTGCAGAAGGAACTGGTCCTCGTCTGAATGAAATGACCCTGCGTTTCGCTCGCGGCTATCGCGCCGACTTTCAAAATGCCCGCATGTGGCGCGCGAATCTGGAGGGTGCAAGCTTGTCGGAAGCGGATTTTCGCGGAGTGAATCTGCGTGAGGGAATTTTGCGTTCCGCAAAACTCGACCGCTTGCAGGCGGCGAAAGCAAATCTCGTTTCGGTGGACGCGCAATGGGCCAACTTCTCGGGTGGAGACTTCCGTAACGCCGACCTTTCTTTCGCAAATATGGAGGGCGCCACGTTGACCACGGCGAATCTTACGCGCGCGCGCCTGTACTCCGTGAATTTAGGCCACGCGAATCTATTGCGCGCCGATTTGTCGCACGCCGATTTCCGCGACGTTAAGCTTGAGGACGCGATCCTCTCCCTTGCCGTGCTCGAGGAGACGGATATGTCAGCCGCAAAACTAATGGGCGCAAACCTGACCGGCGCGCAAATCAAGGGCACGATTTTTCTGGAAGCCGATCTTTCACGAGCTGACCTGCGCGGAGCCATCATGACCGGCGCGATCCTGCGCCAAGCCAAACTCGATGGAGCTCGTCTGGATGGCGCAGACCTTCGCGGAGCGCTTGGCCTGGAAGCTTGGCAGGTCTGCTCGGCTCAGGGATGGCGTGGCGCGCAACTTGATATGGACGTCAAGCAAGCTGTGGAGCAAAGCTGCGGCACTCCGCCCGTCTCTCCTCCGCCTCAGGAACCACGACGTAAGTGAACGAATCGCGGTGCAGCCTCATTCCTTCCTTCTCGTGACTCCGCCCAGGCACTCGCGCATCAAGGCGGCCTGCGACGACGTGAATTGCAGATTGCCTTTTCCCGCTTCTCTCAACTGAACATCTTCCCAACGACCCTGCATGATGCCTTCGTGACTGTGCGAATTCGTGCCCAGCAGCAAATGGCCCACCTCATGCGCTATCACGTAGCCCAACAGCTCCCCGTCGCCCAGCGGTAAGTGAACATTTGGATCGGCCAGGTGCGCGTAGAACAGCTTGATGTATGTTCCCTTGCCTTCGCTGTCGGTAAACGCCTCGCCGAAAATGTCCTCCCTCACGGAGGGCACGGCGAGGACAATCCGCACCGAAAGATGCGAGGGGTAGGCGATGCGGCTGCACGGTGATGGCTGTTCAAACTGGTCGGGGACATGCGTGCCTCCTGACGCGCAATTCATCCACCCTACCTGGATCCCTGCCTGAGACAGAATATGTGCGGCTCGAGTCTCGCCCTGGGCAAGAGTTTCCGGCGGCACGGACGCATCATTGAATACGGAGAGGATCAGGGCTGTGGGGTTAGCCTCCTTGGGGCGAGCACAAGCATTTGTGGTGATGACCAGCAGCATCGTGCAATAAGCCAGGAGCGAGGATGGCTTACGGACCATGGAAACCTCCGAGAGTTGCAGTTCTCGGGGCGAAGGTGCGGCGCGACGCCGGCTACCTCAATGCAGCAGCAATTACCAACACCCTAAATGTAGGTAACTGCATAATGGTCCTATTTTTAGTAGTTTAGAGGCACAGGTAACCGGGAATGGGGAGCTGCTTCCGATTTAACAACTAAATTATGAAGGCATGACTGCTGTCCCAAGTCGATCTACAAATCGCGTTCCTGAAAGTGATACAAAGCCAGCGCCAGGGCCACCAGCAAGTAGAAAACCGCGTATCCCACCATCGCCATGCTGGGAGCAGACTGGGCTCCGAAAGGAGAGAAGTCCAGCGTGCGGCCGAGGGTCGTCTGCATCACGTAGGACGCGCGGCGCCACAGCGCCTCGCTCGGCATCAGTAAGCTGGAGATAATGCCCACAGTCACCAGGCGCGGCGAGTCCGTCACCGAGCCGATTTTTTCCAGCCAGCCGCCCACGAACGCCAGCCCATGAAGCCCCAAAACGATCACGCCATTCGTCAACGTGGAAAACCAGGTCCCAAACCAAAATGTTGCGGTCAGTACCAGTAAACATTCCAGATAAATCAGCAGCGCACCTTGCAGAGCGCCGTGTGGAATTACGCTCCCGATCCAGCGCCCTATCGCCAGCACTCCGCCAAACAACAATGCCACGAACATCGCGATCATTCCCGCGAATCCCAGCCACTTCCCGATGAGCACTTGCCAACGCGGTTGCGGTTTTGTGGCGATGGCGTGAATCGTGGACGATGCGATTTCTCCGGAAATGGTGTCGACGCTCGTGAGCACGGTCATGATTACGGCCAACATATCGATGGCATAGAACCCAACTTGAAGCAGGGTGCTCTCAATCTGGTAACGCAGCAACGGCGGAATCCGGGAACCTTGCAGGTCCCTGACCTGATAGTGCATGCCGATTCCGAATAGCGTCAGGAAAGCGGCACCGGCCAGAAGCGCGGTCCACAGAATCTTCCGCCGCGAAGCCTCCAGAAAAGTCACGCGAGTGATGATCCAGATATTCATTCGGAGCTCCGCTCATCACCCATGATTTCCAGGAATGATTCTTCCAGGGAAAGATGTTTGGGCGAGAACTCGTAGACTTCTGCATTACCGGCGACCAGATGTCGCAAGATCCGCGGCAAATGCTCGTTGGAATTGGTAGTAAGCGTCAGTCGCTCGCCATCGCTATTGATCGATGAAGCCCACTGCGACAGTCCCGCGAGAGTTTCCGGCGACAAATTAAGCGCGCGAATCGTTACCCGAACTTCGCCCTCCGGCGATTCGTGCAAATCTCGCATGGAAATCACTTCGCCCTGCTTGATGAAGGCAACCGTGTCGCATGTGATTTCCACTTCGCTTAGCAGGTGCGAGTTCAGGAACACCGTGGCGCCGCGGCTGCGCTGCGATCGGATGATATCGCGTACCAACCTTCGCCCCATTGGATCGAGGCCGGAGGTCGGTTCATCCAGGAAGATCAGTTCGGGCTGGTGGATCAAGGCCTGCGCCAAGCCGATGCGCTGCAGCATGCCCTTGGAGAAACCGCGCAGGCGACGATTCTGATGCGCGGAGAGATCGACGAGTTCGATGTACGCCGGAACGCGCTCGCGCAATTGCGCCGGAGTCAGGCCGCATAAGCGTCCGTGCAATTCCAGCAACTCCGAAGCCGTCAGCCAATCATAAAATCGGAAATCTTCTGGCAGGAATCCAATCTTGCGGCGCACTTCCACGCTGGAAGAAGGACATCCGAGAATTGTGGCTTCACCGGCACTGGGTTTCACCAGGCCCAGCAGCATTTTGATGGATGTGCTTTTGCCCGCGCCGTTGGGCCCGAGAAATCCAAATATCTCGCCGCGCCGAACCTGCAGAGACAGGCCGCGTACTGCAACCTTGCTCCCAAAAGCTTTTCGCAGATTCCGCGTTTCAATAGCCAGGCTGTCCGGCGGTGGCAGAGCTTCCTCCCCGATCACTCAAGCGAACTGGCCAATTGTACCGCCATGTTGGGGTCGCCCCAGCCGACCAAACCATAGATAATTCCGTCATCCGCCCAGACGAGCACATAGGACGGGCGGTCGTGATTGGGCAGGCGCATCAATGTGCCTTGGATTCCATTAATACTGACCGGCTCGTAGGAAGTGACGCCTCTGGGAATTGGCAACACCAGTGTGGACTTCCAGTCGATGGTCTGGCAAAACTTGCGCGCTTGCACGGGAGTCATTCCCGCCAACTGTAGTGCGGTTTCGGCCAACTGCTGTAAATTCAGTTCCGCTGGCATATTGATCGTGGGGCCCGGAGCCTGAATCAGCGCCAGGCAGTCGGTTGGCGCGCTTTGTGGGTTCTCATCCGCAGAATCCGCCGGAGGCGCCTGGTGCCGCGATTTTCGATTCGTGCTGCAAGTCCCGTAGCTCACTTCCACCGAGCGCGGTACTTGCACGGAAACCTGCGCACCGTCGAGATTCGCGGGGAGAATCAGGTCCGTGCGTCCAGCCTCATCCAGAACTTCCTGCAACCGCGCGCGGTCCACGGTCATGTGGAACGCGTGCGCGCCCGACACGCGGAAACTCGGTGAATCCTGGCGCGAAGAAAGCGCCTTCACGGGGAAGCCGGTCAATTTGCTCGCGGCATCTTGCGAAGCAGCGTCCATTTCTTTTTCGTCCGTGGTGACAACCACGTTGTCGGAGATCATCTGCCCAAGACCCTGCTGCAGTTTGCGATTGCTGGAAGTATCCATCGAAGCAAAATCGAGACTTACGGGTTGCACTTTTTCGATTCGCAGGGTTGCCAGCAAACGTTGCGCGAAGCTGCGCGCCGAAGGAAACGCAAGCGAGCCGGCCACGATTACAGCCGCCAGGGAAGCGGCCCAGGCAAACCGCCAGCGCGGCGCGAAGATACGAGCCAAGAATGGCACACGTTCCTCGTGCGGATTCAGCCGCGCCTTGAAGCGAGCCAGCGCCATTTGCGGATTGCTTTCGGCCGCCGATGCCGGGACGTCCAACGTCCCGAGCAGCGTGCCCACGCGCGCCGCGGCCGCAGAGACAGCCTTGCTGCGCGACTGGCAAGCAGGGCATTCCGCGATGTGCTGGTCCACCGCGACCTTCTCCGCAGGAGCCAATTCTTCGTCCACACGCGCGCGCAGGATTTCATCCGTTGGACAGTTCATAACGCCTCCGATTCTTTTTCCCCAAAAAGTTCGAGATAACATTTTTCAAAAGACGCTTCCGCTCGCATCAGCATGGTTCCCACGGATGCGGGCGACAAGTCCAGTTCCGCCGCGAGTTCCCGGTAAGAATGTCCGGCGACGCGCAAGAGCAGGAGTTGGGCCCACTGCGGCTTGAGCTTGGCCAGAACTGCCCGGACGCGCTGCTGTTTTTCGGCGCGCAGCAGAAGTTGCAACCCGTCGTCGCTTTGCCGATTTGAGGCCGCAGCGGCGCTTGCTTCCCGTTCCAGGCGATCGTGGCGCGTGCGGGCGCGCAAGTCGTTGATGCCAAGATTCATGGCGGTTCGATAAAGCCATCCGGGCACATTCTGTTTGGCGGACGGCGGCAGCGCCGTGGAATACAAGCGCAGGAATGCTTCGTTGGCCAATTCCTCGGCGCGGCCGCAATCGCCAAGCATGCGGCGCAAAATCCCGACAATACTCGGGTAAGTACTCAAGAAAAGCTCGTCGAAGGTTTGAGGCGAAATCGAGCGCGAAGTTGCGCCAGGCTCTTTAGACGCCTGGATGCCTTGGATTACGCCCTCTAACAAAGCCGCCTCCCGCTCTCTTCATCAGTTATACGCGCACCTCGGCAAGTTTGTGACAGTGTCGAGTGTCGGCGCGCCGACAATTGCCGTGAGTCGTGATCCGTGATTTGTGACTCGTGAAGGGCAAGTGCGCGGTGGCCGGCGGCCTGCGACCAGTGAAGAAGTGCATGATGCAAAATTGTCGGCGCGCCGACATATTAAAGTTAAACATTAACGTAACTCAATCGATACCCCCCCCCCCCCCTTACCCCCCTGTATTTGCGTATGTATGGGAAACAAAGGAGTTGCGGGAGAATGGCTGGTATCAGGGGGAAACAAGGGACTTAGGGGAAAGTGGCCGGCGGCCAGTGACCAGCGACCGGTGCACCCCCACCCCCGGGTGTTTTGCGGGTGTATATCAAAGGAAAGGGGATGCGGGCACGTCAATGCGGATGTATGTGAATCGGGAGGAGTTAGGGAAGATTTGCCAGATGGCAGGAAGGGAGCGAGGAGCGGGCGGACTCGGGCGGATAAGGGGAAAGAGGCGCCGAAGGAACGAGGCCGAATGTTCACAGCTCACGATAGCAGAGTATTTATCAATTGTAAAATAGTATTTAATAGGCATAGTATTGACTCTAAACCCGCACCCTTTATGAACCAAAAACCAAAGGGTGCGCCACCCACCCAAAAACGCAAAGGGTAGGCGACCCAAAGTCATCTTAGCGCTCGAAGTGTATGCGACCCGCCGAGGTGAGGGATTGGGATGGGATGGCGGGCCTAGCTGGCCTGCTGAGGGAGAAGAGGAAATGCCTGGCATCGAAAATCATCAGCTGAATCGATTCCACAAGCTTGTCAGTAAGAAACTATGGTTCGGGTTGTTCAATGTGATTGCCATCGGTTTTCTGGTGATTAGCGGGCGACTCCGATTTGAGACAGATTCCCTCATAGTTTACGGCCTCGCCCTATTTCTGATGAACGTGATAGCCTTAATCTCGGCTCGGAATTTTCCGGATTGGAAATGAAACGTTCTGTCAGGCTAGTTGCATTGAATTGTGGCCTTCTTGTCGGCCTGATTTGCAGTTACGTGCGCGGTGTGCCTGCGTCGATCCTTATTGTGACGGGTATTCTTCTGTTGAGTCTCGGGAACGCTTTGGTGTTCGTTCGCTACCGAAAGAAAACGACCGGAGTTCCGCAGAGTAAACTCGATCGATAATGGACGGGTGGTCCGGAGGAAATTGGTTTTCGGTTGCGGGTGGTAACATCGGTTGTTAGGATACCACTATTGTAAGTCACCGAGGAGTATTATGACGTGGGTGCCCCATCCTCGGGGGTTGGAGGGTGGGTTCTTGGGGTCCCTATGCCGAAGGGATTGAAGCGCTACTACGGCCGAGGCCATTTGCACTTTCTCACGTTTAGTTGTTATCGCCGCCTGCCACTTTTGGCGACCGTACGTGCCCGGCAGTTGTTCGTTCGCGAACTTATGCGGGTCCGCGCCGAGTACGGAGCAACCCCAAGAGCCCACCCTCAAAAACCGAGTACGGGGCACCCGCACCTAAAGTTGGACGTATATTTTATCTCCGGGCCGCCCGGCCCTTCGTTGACATTAGCTATGCTCGCCTCATCTCTTATCTCTCACGAAACCATGGTATGTCACCACGTCAGGTGGATGCCACGGCTATGATCCGCAGGCAGAATGGGACGCCGCATCGTTGCTGTTTTCGGAAAAGGTGCGCGCTTGGATTCAACTTCACGAAGGAGCTTGATTCCGCACCAAGGGAAACGCGGGGCGCGACTGAGCTTACGGAAGCGACGAGTCACAGATCACGAGTCACGCTCGCGTAGTTCTAGCGTTCGTCGCCGAACATTTTTATATCTTCGGGGCCTTCGTTTAGGGGCATGATGTCGCGGCCCTGAACGAGTTGGCGGACTTGTTCGACGATGTCGGGATTGGCGAGCGTGGTGATGTCGCCCGTGTCCATATGATTGGAGATGGCGGCGAGCACGCGGCGCATGATTTTTCCGGAGCGGGTTTTGGGCATGTCGGGGACGATGTGGATGCGCTTCGGACGAGCGATTTTGCCGATCATGGTCTCAATGGTGGCTGTGACTTTTTCGAGAATAGCTTTCTTCGGCAGAACGCCCGGCTTCAGCGAAATGTAAATTTCCGGCACGCGGCCTTTCACTTCATCGACGACCGGCACAACCGCGGCTTCCGCAATTTCTTGAACGGTCAGGCAAGCCGACTCCAGTTCCTTGGTGCCCAAGCGGTGGCCGGCAACGTTGATGACATCATCGACGCGTCCGAGGATGCGGTAGTAGCCGTCGGGCGGAAGCACCGCGCCGTCGGCGGCGTAGTAAGGCCAGTCGCGCCAATCTTTACTCTGCGGATTCTTGTTGTACTTTTTGTAGTAGTTGCTGACGAAGCGGTGCGGATCGCCCCAAATGGTCTGCATGATTCCGGGCCAAGGATTGCGAATGCAGATGTTGCCCGCAGCATGGTCAGCGGTAACCAGTTCGTTTCCTTCCTCGTCGCGGATGACCGGATAAATTCCCAGGCAAGCAGGGCCAGCGCTGCCGGGTTTCATGGGATCCAGGGCTGGCTTGGTGGTGCAGAGGAAGCCGCCGGTTTCCGTTTGCCACCACGTGTCGACGATGACCGCTTCGCCTTTGCCAACCACCTCGTGGTACCAGCGCCAAACTTCCGGCTCAATCGGCTCGCCTACCGTAGTCATGTGCTTGAAGCGGTAAGTGTGCTTCTTGGGTTCGTCGCCCCCGGCCTTACGCAGCATGCGAATGGCTGTCGGCGAGGTGTGGAAAATGTTTACGTCAAGACGCTCGGCGATGCGCCACGGCCGCCCGGCATCGGGGAATTGCGGCACGCCTTCGTAAAGCACGCTGGTGGCTGCCAGCGCCAGGGGTCCGTAGACGATGTAGGAGTGGCCGGTAATCCAGCCGATGTCCGCCATGCACCAATAAACGTCTTCAGGATGAATGTCCTGGTAAAACTTCGACGTGCCGGTAACGTATGCCAAGTAGCCGCCGGTGCGATGTTGACAGCCCTTGGGTTTGCCGGTGGTGCCGCTGGTGTACATGAGGAAGAGAGGATCTTCCGCGTCCATGGAAACGGGATCTACGGTGCGATTGCGAAAATCTTTTAGCAGGTCGTTGATGAAGAAGTCGCGCTCCATGATCATCGGCGCGTCGGAAGAATAGCGGTGCGGATAGCGCTTCCACACCAGCACCTTGTCGATATGCTGACCTTCTTTTTTAGCGGTTTCGACGGCGAGGTCGGCGCTTGCTTTGTGATCGACCCAGCGGCCGTTGCGGTGGTAGCCGTCGGCATAGATAAGCACACGGCTGCCGGAATCCGCGGCGCGCAAGCCGCAGGCTTCACCAGAAAAGCCGCCAAACACCACGGAGTGAATCACGCCGAGACGAGCGCAAGCCAACATGGTAATGGGCAATTCCGGGATCATGGGCATGTGGATGGTGACGCGATCACCTTTTTGCAGGCCGGCAAATTCGCGCAGCATGGTGGCGACTTCGTTCACACGCCGGTAGAGTTCCTGATAAGTGATGACGACGTGGTGCTCGTCTTCCGGCTCGGGAACGAAGATAAGCGCAGCCTTGTTCTTGTACTTGGCCAGGTGGCGGTCGACGCAGTTGTAGCAGGCATTCAGCTTTCCGCCGACGAACCATTTCCAAAACGGCGGATGATCGGTGTCCAAGGTGGTGTGCCAGTATTGGTCCCAGTGCAGTAGTTCCGCATACTCGCGGAAGCATTCGGGAAAATTCTTCTCGCTGAACCGTTCGACGATGCTGGGATCATTGAGATTCGCTTGCGCGATGAAGCGCGCAGGGGGACGGATGTAAGCCTCTTCCTTCCAGTGCACGGCGATCTGCGCTTCGGTCAAGCCATGCTTCTTGGTTTGGGGCTTCTTCTCAGCGTTCTTTCTGTCGACGGTCGCCACGATACTCACTCCCTCACAAGGTCCAGGACTGCCACTGCGGTTCAGTTAAGACGGCGAGATGTCGAGTCCTGCGAAACGCCTGCCTCCACCCGAGGCAAGAATCATGCTACCAGTAGAGTTGTGGCGTCAATCGGCGGAGGGCCAGCTGTGCTGAAGCCCCCGTTTTTAAGGGCTAGTCTTTGATCCAGACGGTTTTGATGTTGGTGAACTCGCGAATGCCGTAAGGGCCAAGTTCGCGGCCGTGGCCGGAAGCCTTGACGCCTCCGAAGGGCACGCGCGGGTCAGAAGCCACCATTTGGTTGATGAAGACCATGCCGGCTTCGAGTTCGTTGATGAGTTGCTCGCGTTCGGCGGCGTTGTTGGTCCACGCGCTGGCGCCGAGGCCGAAGCGGCTGTCGTTGGCGATGGCAATGGCTTCGTCGAGATTTTTTACGCGGAAAACGCTGGCAACCGGGCCGAAGAATTCTTCGCGATAGGCGGGCGATTCCTTGGGAATATTCGTGAGCACCGTGGGCAAGTAGAAATTTCCCGGGCCGCTCACCGGCTTTCCACCGGCCAGGAGTTTGCCGCCTGCTTGCAGCGTCTTTTCGACGTCGGCGTGGAGATCCTTTACGGCGTCCGGCGTGGCGAGCGGGCCTACGTCGGTTTTTTCATCGAAAGGATCGCCTAGTTTCAAAGCCTGCATGCGGCTGACGAATTCCTTTTCGAACTGGTCGGCAATTTGTTCGTGGACGATAAAACGCTTGGCGGCAATGCAGGACTGCCCATTGTTGATCACGCGAGCTTTGACGGCGGTGGAGGCAGCTTCCTGGACATTTGCGCTGGGCATCACGATGAATGGATCGCTGCCTCCCAATTCCAGGACCACTTTCTTGATGCGCTTGGCCGCGGAGATGCCGACTTGAATGCCGGCTTGCTCGCTGCCGGTGAGGGTTGCGGCGGCCACGCGCGGATCGTTCAGAATGCGATCGACCTGCGAGGCGCCAATCAGCAGCGTCTGAAAAACGCCCGCGGGAAAACCGGCGCGAAGAAGGATGTCCTCGATTTTCAGGGCGCACTGCGGGACGTTTGAGGCGTGTTTCAGAAGGCCGACATTGCCGGCCATCAATCCGGGAGCGATAAAGCGGAATACTTGCCAGAAAGGGAAGTTCCACGGCATAACGGCGAGAACGATGCCGACCGGCTGATAGTGAATGTAGCTTTTTGCGGCGGACGTGGCGATCACTTCGTCAGCTATGAATTTCTCGGCGTTTTCGGCGTAATACTGGCAGCCCGTGGCGCATTTGGCAGCTTCAGCGACAGCCGAGGAAAACGTCTTGCCCATTTCCAGGGTCATCAAGCGGCCGAGCTCCGTTTTCTCCGCTTCGAGGATTTCACCCGCCTTCAGCATCCACTTGGCGCGGTCGGCAAAGGAAGTTTTGCGGAAGCTTTGAAAGGCTTTGGCAGCCTTGGCGATGCGCTCGTCCACTTGAGCGTCGGTAAGGGCCTGGAATTGTTTCACGACTTCGCCAGTCGCAGGATTGATGGTGGCAATCGCCATGGTGTCAGCTCTCCGCGGGAAAATGTCCGCGGGCTATTGTATTCGCAAACCTTGCTTTTTTACAGTAGAGATTTAAGGAGGCGCTGCCTGCGGATTTCACTGGTGAAGGAACAAGGTTTTTAGCTGCTGCAGATCCGGGAGTGACACGTCGGAAACCGCGCAAAGTGTGAATCCATCCTGCTTCCAGGAAACCCAGTGATAGCCCTGGCGTTCGCCGGAGTCGGAATAGGGAATGGTGTCCTGCGACTTCCAGACAAATACATTCACGATGTGTTTGCGGCGGCCATAAATGAGAGCGGGCACGGTGCGGCCTTCGATGACGTCGAGCCGTCCGCCGAGCAACGGGAATCCATCGGCGGCGAAATCATGCACGGGAGGGGCGATGTCCAGCTTGCCGTCGAACCACGGTTTCACGGTGTGCTGGTCTGTCGATTCCACGTCGGTAAGATGGCCGGGTTGCAAAGAGCGAAGATGAGCGTCCAGAAGGGTGGTTGTCAAAGCAGCTTGCTGTGAAGATTTGATGGCTGGAGAGAACAGCCGCGAGCCCCAGAGCAACGCAATGATCAACGCGGCGGCGACGGCGAGCCAGCGCCATGCTCCGGGATAGGCCGAGGAGCGAGCGGGCGGAGCGGATGTTGCCACACGAACTCTGCTGCGCAAGGATTCAGGAGCGCGTTCGTACAGTTCAGCCTGCTGCAATGAACGGCGGAGCGTTTCCTCGGCATCGAGAGCTGAGGCGCAGTCAGGGCATGTTGCCAGGTGCTGCTCAAAAGCGGCCATGCCCGGCGCATCCAGTTCGCCATCGAGGTATGCGTGCAGAAGAGTTTTGGGCTGGTCACACGCCATGGCTAACCTCTTTCTGCGCGGTTTTGGTGAGAGCCGACCGCAGTTGCTGGCGTGCGCGAGCCAGCCCCGACATGACCGTGCCAATCGGGCGCGCGGTGATTGCGGCGATTTCCTTGTAGGAACAGCCTTCCAGTTCACGTAGAACCAAAACTTCACGGAAAGCCGCCGGCAATTCCTCGAGGGCGCGCGATAGGCGTTCGCGATTGTGACTGGCGATAGCCAGACTTTCCGGAGTAGATCGTTCTTGCGGCATGGATGCTTCGCTCAATTCCGAGATGTCCTCCGTGGGACGATTCTTCTGTAGCCAGGTATAGCTGCAATTGCGCACGATCTGGAGGAGCCATGCGCGCGCGTCTCCGGCGCGATACGTGCCGAAGAAACGATAGGCACGCAGCAGCGCTTCCTGGGTAACGTCCTCAGCATCGGCGCGGCTTCGCAGCAGCCAGCGCGCCAGGTTGAAGGCGGCGTCGAGGTGCGGCAATACGCTCTCCTCGAAGCGCACCCTATCTTGTCCCTCCAACACGTCGGAACCTTCCTTCCATCTACTGCTAGTAACCTTGGCAACGCTGATTTTATTCCCGTGTGCCCGGCCGTTCCAAAGATGGCGGGGACGCTCGCGAGCGGGAATAAATCGGGCGAGCCCACAGTCTACATGATTGAACACGTCCGGAAAGCCGCGCGGGCTTGGTGGCTCTCTTTCAAGTTCGCGCCGCGAAATTTCGTAAAGTTGGTACTTCAGCGAGCTCCGTCGATCGGAATCACCGAGCCGGTAATTTGAGAGGCTTTTTCGTCGGCCAACCACAGGACCAACTCCGCCACGCGCTTGGGATCCAGCCATTTAGAAAAATCAGCGTTCGGCATGTCCTTGCGATTCGCCGGGGTATCCATGGTGCCGGGCAGAATGACATTGGCGGTGAGGCCGGCGTCGGCGTTTTCCAGCGCGACGGTCTGCACCAGAGTGGAGAGCGCGACTTTGAATGTGACGTAAGCACCCAGGTTGGGCTGCGGCTCCTTTGCAGCGAGGCTGCCGATGGCCACGATTCTACCGTTCTTCGATTTACGAAGATAAGGAATGGATTCGCGGAAAGCGTAAAAGGCCGAGGTGAGGTTGAGATCCTGCATGCGTTTCCAGGTGGCATCGTCGGTGGCGGCGATGGATTGACCGCCGGCAAAGCCGCCGAGGACGTGGACAAGGACGTCGAGGCGGCCGAATTCGGCAATTACTTTTGCGATGGCGCCGCGAACCTGCTGCTCGTTGGTGAAATCGAGGGACATGGCGTGGAAATTGGGGCTTGGAAAAAATGCGTCTGAATTCATGCGCAGCGATGCCCCGATGACCTTGTCACCGAGCTGTAGAAACGACTGGGTGACGAGTGTGCCAAGGGCGCCGTTGGCCCCGGTGATGAAAACGATTCTCTCGCTCATGTGCGTTATGCCCCCGGATGTGCTGTTTATCTGAGTGTGGAAAGGGAGAAAAGGTTTCAGTTTTCAGGATGAGGAGCGATTATCGTCCGCTCCACCACACGACGGTGACGCCAATGCACACCACCGCAATGCCCAGCCAACGATTGCGGCTGATGCGTTCGCCGAGGAAGGCTTTGGCTCCAAACGCCCCGGCGGCATAACTGAGCGCGCTGACAGGCACAACGAAACTGACTTCGAGAAAAGAGAGGATGGCGAGCAAGGAGAAAAATCCCAGCGCCATCAGGGCAACGCCGAGCCACATCCAGGGTATGCGCAGCGCGTGGCCGATGAAGCGCAGGAGCGCCATCGGGCGAAAATCGTGCACCTCGCCGATGCCTTTCATGGCGCGGCTGACGCAAAGTTCGCCACCTGTACCGGCCACCACGATAAAAAAGAAAAGCAGGGCTTCGAGCATTATTCGAATACCCCCGTGGTGCTGGGAGCGGTGCGGCCGACAATGAATACGCCGAAACAAATCACGGCGATGCCCAGCCATCGCAACGGCGAGACAACTTCGCCCAACAAGAAACAGCTCAGCAGGGCGACCGTGGCGTAGGAAAGGGAAGTGGCCGGTTGGACGTAGCTGTAATCCGCCCAGGTGAGCAGCAGCATATGCACGATCATGAATCCCATGAGGCTGGCGATACCGAGCCAGATAAAAGGAGAAGTGAGCACGCGGCTGGCGATTCCAAAAATGTCGCTGAAGCTTTTCAGGCTGACAGAGCCGATGCCCTTCATGCCCTTGCCGAGCATGACGTTTCCCAAAGGCCCAAGCACGATGCTGAGCATAATCATGGGAATGGATTTAAGGTGGAGTCGGCGAGTGTGTGTCACGCGATGAGTCGTTCCAATGGTGTGGACAGAGTGCGAACCTGGAAATGCTTAGCAAAAGCGCCAAGTTCCAGTTTACGCGAATTGGCCACGTGGGCAAAGGCAAGCGCGCTTCCGTGTTTCGGCTCCGCTGTCCGCTAAGCGGGCTGTGCTAGTATCAATAGACCCCGAGAAATTTGGGAATGAGGTGCTGCGCCGTTGAAGCTCTTCGAGTATGCCATCCTTTTTTTGGGCGCGATTCCCTTCATTTACTACTTTCTAGCGATTTCCTGCTCCACGCGCTATTTTTTGCAAGCGCGCAAGTATTCTTTTCAGAACAGCGATTTCACGCCGCCAATCAGCAATCTGAAGCCCGTGCGCGGACTTGATCCGGAAGCGTATGACAATTTCGCCAGCCTGTGCCGGCAGGACTACCCCGAATACGAACTGATTTTCTGCGCCACGGATCAGAGCGACCCGAGCGTCCCCGTCATTCAGAAACTGATGCGCGATTTTCCGGAACGAAAGATTCGCTTGCTCTACAGCGCCGGACACACTGCGATTAACGACAAAGTGGCGAAACTGGGACTGATGTTCAGCGAAGCGCAATACGAATATCTGGTCTTCAACGATTCGGACGTGCGGGTGGAACCACAGTATTTGCGGAAACTGATTGCGCCGTTCCGGGACAAGAAGGTCGGCGGCGTGACGTGCTTTTACGTATCCACCGAGGATAAGAACATGGTCGAGCGGCTGCAGACCATGGGGATGATCTCTGATTTTTACGCCGGGATACTTGTGGCATGGCAGCTCGATGGCGTGCACTTTGCGCTGGGCCCGACGATGGTTTCCACCAAGGAACGCATTCGGGGCTTCGGCGGTTTTCAAGTGCTGGAAGGACGGCCGGCGGATGATTTGCTGTTCGGGCGGCTGATTGCGGAGCAGGGCGTTGAGGTGAAACTGCTGCCGTACGCGGTGGAAACAGTGCCGGATTTCGAAGGAATCGGAGCACTTTTTTCCAAACGCGTGCGCTGGATGACAGTGATGCGCAAGATGCGTCCCTGGGGTCACTTCGGACTGCTTTTCACGTGGGGACTGCCTTGGACCACGCTGGCCGTGGCGGTGCATCCCACCGTGGCGGTGGCAGTGGCGTACTGGGGCGGGTACCTTGCCTGCCGAGTTTTAATCACCTGGCTGATCGGCGTGTTTGGATTGAAACAGAAAACTCTTTGGAAGAAGATGCCGCTGATTCCGGTGTGGGACGCGATGGCATTTTTGGTGTGGCTAACGAGTTTTGCGAAGAAATCGATTCGTTGGCGCGGCGTGGAGTATCAATTGGAAAGAGGGACCGGGCATTTTGTTGTGCCGACCGCGCAGGGGACGCCGCATGTTTCGACGCGGGCGGACTGAAGACTGAGTATTTTTGGTGGCGCATCGCCTCGGAAGACGGTGCCTACAAGAATCTAAAGCGCAACCCAAAAGCGTCCGCCTCAGAAGGCGGCCGCTACACACTCAAGAAGAGAGACGGCGTGCAGCCGTCTCTTCAGGGGCTAAAGCCCAATTTAATTCTCAGGATTTACGCCGGGGCTGAAGCCCCGGCCTCCTAAAGAAGAATGCGGGGAAGTCGCAAATTAGCGGTCTTCGCCGGCTACGGCTACTTGGGAGGCTACCGCTGCTTCGCGCTTGTGCAAGTTGCGCTCGTTGTTGGGTTCGCGCCAATTGACCGTGGGCATCATTAAGGAGTGATCCACGCGCTCGCGGTACTTGACCGCGATATTCACCAGCGAATCAAGCAAGGAATCGGAGAGCAGGTGCGGCTTCAGCCCTAGATCGATCAGCTTGGAGTGTTTCGCGTTGTAGTAATGCTGCTCAGCTTCGACACGCGGATCGGGAAGGTGATCGATTTTCACGTCGAGGCCCAGGTGTTTGCCGGCGACCTGAACTTTCTTCGCCAGATCGAGCACGGAAAATTGCTCGGTGAACTGGTTGTACACGCGGCATTCGCCCTTTCCCGCCGGATTCAGGCAGGCAATCTCAATGCAGCGAACAGTGTCGCGAATATCCAGGAAGCCGCGGGTCTGTCCGCCCTTGCCGTAAACGGTTAGAGGCAGTCCAATCGCGGCCTGAACGCAGAAGCGGTTCAACACGGTGCCGAAGACATCGTCGTAGTCGAACCGATTGATGAGCGTCTCATCGAGGGTGGTTTCGTCAGTTAGGGTGCCGTAAACGACGCCCTGATTAAGGTCGGTGGCACGCAGCCCCCAGATTTTGCAGGTGAACATCATATTGTGGCTGTCGTGAACCTTGGAGAGGTGATAGAAGGAGCCGGGCTGCTTGGGGAAGGGCAGAACGTCTTTGCGGCCATTGTGTTCAATCTGGATATAGCCTTCTTCGATGTCGATGTTGGGAGTGCCGTACTCGCCCATAGTGCCGAGCTTGATGAGGTGGCAATCAGGCATGGACTCGCGAATGGCAAAGAGGACATTCAGCGTGCCGACAACATTGTTCACCTGGGTGAACACAGCATGCTTGCGGTCGATCATGGAATAGGGTGCGGAGCGCTGTTCGGCGAAATGCACGATGGCTTCCGGGCCAAAGGCTTTGAGCGTGGGCAGCAGGAAATCGTAGTCGGCGATGTCTCCCACGAAGCTTTCGATGGACTTACCGGTAAGGCGCTTCCAGGTGCGCAAGCGATCGCTGAGCGGCGCAATGGGCGTGAGCGTTTGCGCGCCAAGTTCGTGGTCCCACTGGCGGCGCAAATAGTTGTCAATGATGGCGACGGAATGCCCCTTCGCCGAAAGATAGAGCGCTGTGGCCCATCCGCAATATCCGTCTCCGCCGAGCACGGCAATCTTCATATTTCCCCCTAAATTGAACACCTACTCACTTGTTGGAACTTGTGGCCTTGGAGGACGCGAGCTGACCCGCACCTGGATGGTCCTTCTGCCAATGAACGATCCGACCCATGCCGAATATATAGTTTAGCAGCCCCAGCGCCCCAACGAGAAGGCTCCAAATACGAAGGCAGAGCAAGGCGTCAGAGTCGCGGTTGAGCGGGAGGTGTGTTCGCGGCTGGACCGGAGGAGCTATTCGTGACCAGCTGCTTGCCGCCACTCTCCAGGACAATCTCGAATTCGCCGGAGCCAATCAAGTCGCGCAGGCGCTGGACCGCTTTTTTGGAGCCCACCAGGTAGCAGCGTTCTTTGCTGGTCCAGAGAGACGTGAACTGCGCGTCGGTGAGGAATACGTCCGGCACGCCTGGAGCGGCAGCGCCGTACTCAAGATTATTAAATTTGCCGTTGAGAAGTAGAGGATCGAGGCCGGTATAAAAAACGACCGAGGAATACGTGTAGTAATGATGATCGAGAATCAGTTTGCCTGGAGGCAGGCTGCGCACTTTTTCGGCGATGGGCCGCGAAGAAAGAAACGGATCAAAGACAACAAGAGCGAGGCGCGCCGCATGGAAAAACAGAACCATCATGCCCGCGCTGAGTAAAAATGCGCGAATTCCAGACCAGCGCAGATTGCCGGCCGCTCCGATCAGAAAGGCGATGCCTGCAACGATGAGCGGCAAACGCAGATAAGCAAATGAATCTAGCGTGAGGTCGAGCATGTGCCCCAGCGACAGCGTATACGCTGAGGGATGGCGCGAGAGGGCCGAGGAAATATCGCCGGGCGTAGGCAGGTTGCGAACTTCGAAAGCAATTGCGATGGTGGCGATCGCGCAAACGGCTGCAATCACGCCCAATGTGCGTGTGCCGTAACGCACCCAGTTGTCCTCGGTGGCCATGGCGCAGCCGATCAGCATTGCCAGCGCGGAATAGCAGGGCATAGAGTAATACTCCTGCGTGGTGGAAAACGTAAAGAAGACCAGCAGGAAGCCGGTCCAGCAAAGAGCCAGAAGGCGGGTACGCCCTGCGCGATCGGCGGGCTTAAACGAAAGTTTGAACACCGCGGGAAGATAGACGCTCCAGGGGAAGAGCCACAGCAGGTGGAACAGCCAGAAGTACAAACGCGGAACGGTGTTGTAGTCGCGCGGGTAACGCAGATTAAGGAATCGCAGGAGTTGTTCGTTGATGAAGTAGAACCACAGGAAGCCGTGATAGAGGCCGGGGCCGCTCTTCAGGGTCCAAGCAAAGTACGGAGGATTGCGAAGGGTGGCCAACACGTGCCAAGGCACTGCGATCGCCGCGGCGACCGCCACGCCAGCGAACGGATGGAGCCGTTGCCAGGTGCGGCGAACGAAGAGTTGTTTGGTGACGAAGAGATAAATGAGCGCGCCGGCAACGGGAAAAACGACAGCGACGAGGCTCTTCAACAGCAAACCGGTGCCCAGACTGGCGGCGAGAATGACCGACCAAAGGCGCGGATGAGGTTCGTCTTCGTCGAGAGCGCGCAGAAAGGCCCACATGGCGAGCGTGATGGTGAACGTCAGCATCACGTCGGGAATCTGAATGCGCGTGAAGAGGAAGAGCCCGACGCATGTGCCCACGACGAGGCCCGCGTAGAGTCCAGCGCGCTTGCCGAATGCCCAGATGCCAAAAGCCGCGGTGAGCAGGGCGAGCGCAATCGAAGAAAGGGCCACCGGCAGGCGCGCAACCACATCGCTGACGCCGAAAAGTTTGTAGAAAATTGCAATCAGCCAGTAGATGAGAGGAGCTTTTTCGAGATACAGGACACCGTCGAGTCGCGCAGTGACCCAGTCGCCGGAGATCAGCATGGTTTTGGCGATTTGCGCCTGCACCGCGTCGACGTCGTCCATCAGTGAGGGCGGCGAGACGGTGCAGCCGAGATAGATTGCACCGACGATGATGGCGACGACCGCAAACACGAACCAACGGCGCTGCAGTAGATCGTTCATCGCGTGGCCAACGTGGGAATTTTCACCTGCCACTTTTTCATCCACAGAAACAGAATCAGAAAGCCCCAGAGGTGATAGCCGACGTTAATTTCGCGCGCCTGATGCCGACGGTTCAGTTCTTCGATGCCGGCGCGGTTGAAGAGATCGCCGTATTCCGACAGGCCAAATTTCAGCGCGTCATCCAGCAAACCGCGCAAAATGGTGCGCATCCACTCGTGCGCGGGAATGTCGAATCCGGTTTTTTTGCGATGAATGATCGAGGGAGGCAGCTTGTGTTTCATCAGATCCTTCAGGATGACTTTCTGACGAGAGCCGTCGATCTTCATTTTCGCGGGCAGCGTGGCGGCGAATTCCACGATGCGGTGGTCCAGAAATGCGGGACGAACTTCCACCGAATGCGCCATGCTCATGCGATCGCTTTTGGTGAGGATGTCGTCGGCCAGATAATACTTTTGGTCGAGCCAGAGGAAAGGCGCGAGGTCGTCGCCGTTTCGCGGCAGTTGTCGCATTTGGCCCAAAATTTCATTCAGCGAGGCTGGCAGCGGGCGATTCACGATGGCGCGCAACTGGTCTTGCGCAAACGTGCCGTTCCAAAAGACATGCGCGCGTCCTTCGTCCATACGTGAGCCCTGGAGCAAGCGCGTGGCCTTGTAATCGAAGCCCATCTTTTCATCGGAGACGGGCCAGTGACGCAGGACCGCAAGGCCCAATGCCGCGGCGCCGGGAATGGCGCGGATGGAACGAGCCATGCGATTGGCGCGATAGGTCAAGTAGCCGCCGAAAAGTTCGTCGGCGCCTTCGCCGCTGAGCGCCACGGTTGTCTTGCGCTTGCACAGCTTTGAGAGGAACCAGACTGGCAACGCACCGGCGTCGGCGCTCGGCTCATCGGAATAGTAGGCAAACTCCTCGATGGCGCTATGCAAATCCACCTCGGGATTCAGATCCATCTCGTCGTGGTCAGTGCCGTATTGTTTGACTGCCGCGCGAATGTAGGGGGTTTCGTCAAAGCTGCGGCCGAGGAACGAAATCGAGAAGGTCTTCAGTTGCGACGAACTTGCTTTCGCGGCGTAGTGCAGGATGGTAGTGGAATCAACGCCGCCGCTCAGCCACACACCCAGCGGCACATCCGAGAGCAGATGCTCGCGAATGGAATCCTGAAGCAGGCGGTCGAGTTCGGCCTGCGCGTCTTGCGGCGAAATCTTTTGCGTGGATCCAAACGGCAGGGACCAATAGCTTCCCGTGGTGATCTTCCCGTCTTGCCACTCCATCCAGTCGCCCGGCGGGACTTTTTTCACGCCGTCGATCAAGGTCCATGGGGAAGGGATGTAGTTCAACGATAGATAGCAATCGAGGCCTTCCAGGCTTAGATTGCGCTCGATTTCGGGATGAATCAGGATGGATTTAAGTTCCGACCCGAAAAACAGATCTTCACCTTTCTGCACGTAATACAGGGGCTTGATACCCATGCGATCGCGAGCGAGCACAAATCGTTTCGCGGGCAAATTCCAGATGGCCAGCGCGAACATACCGCGGAGGCGTTTGAAGGAGTCCTTATCCCACTGCAGGAAAGCTTTGAGGACGGTTTCGGTATCGGAGTGAGAGGTGAAGCGGTGGCCGAGTTTTTCGAGTTCAGCGCGGATTTCCAGGTGATTGTAAATCTCGCCGTTGAAGACGATGCCCCATTCTCCGCCATTTTCGAGGATGGGCTGATCGCCGGCTTCGAGGTCAATAATCTTCAGCCGGGCGGCGCCAAAGGAAAACTGCTGCGACGAGAAAACGCCCTGCTGGTCGGGGCCGCGATGCTTCAGCGTATCGGTGGCCTCGCGGATTCGTTCTTTGGGTGGGCTCCAATGTTTATGCGTGAAGCCAGCAATGCCGCACAATGCAGCCCGCCTTTCGCAAACACAATGAATTTAAGATGGCGCGATCCTCGTAACTAAGCCGACTTCCCATCCCGGCCCAAGCACCGCGGAAATTGGATGGATCACTCTGGAGTGAATGGTCGGGGCGCCGAGATTTGAACTCGGGACCTCCTGCGCCCAAGGCAGGCGCGCTACCAGGCTGCGCTACGCCCCGACTGAAGTGCTTCATGATTATAAGGCATCCACGGGAAATGTCGCGAATGCGCCGGTGGTCTCTTCCTCTTGTCTTGACTGGGATGCTTGAGACAGGACATGCTCACGCGGCGGGCGGTGAGGAGAAACAGGTGTATTTCCAGAGACATCCGGCCGACCGAGGAAAAAATCAGGCGGCTGTCCAAATCGCCCGAATTGGTACGTCATCCTAATAGAGAACGAAGGGCGGGACATGCTAGCGGCCCGCAAGCCACAAGGGAGGCACGACATGCAGTTCATGCTGATGGACTATGTGCAGGCGCAGGGTTTTCACAAGCTGACGCAGGACGAGCAAGCTCATTGGTTGGGGGCATATCGAGCATATCTGGAGGCCATGAGGAACGCGGGGGTCTACAAGAGCGGCAATGGCCTGCATCCGGCTTCGACGGCCGCCACGGTGCGTGTTGTGGATGGCAAGGCTCAGGTCCTCGATGGGCCGTATGCCGAGACGAAGGAGCAATTGGGTGGATTTCACATGATCGACGTGCCCGATCTGGATGCGGCGATTTCCTGGGCGGCGCGCAGCCCCACCGCGCTTTACGGTGTCGTTGAAGTGCGTCAGATCATGGATGTGCCGCCGTCGGAGTGGCGGCGCTCGTAGTTTCGAAAATATCTAAATCGATAAGGGAGAAAACAATGCCGAGACTAGTGGTTTTCAATAATGTGTCGTTGGATGGTTACTTTGTGGACGCGAACGGCGATATGAGCTGGGCGCACAACCAAGATCCGGAGTGGAGCGCGTTTGTCAGCGAGAACGCCAGTGGCACCGCGGTGTTGGTGTTCGGCAGGATTACGTACGAGCTGATGGCCAAGTACTGGCCGACGCCGCTCGCGATGAAGAACAATCCTGTTGTGGCCGAAGGGATGAACAACCTGCAAAAGGTGGTGTTCTCGCGAACGTTGGACAAAGTGTCGTGGAAAAACACGAAGCTGGTGAAGGGCGAGATGGTGGAGGAAGTGCGAAAGATGAAGAGCGAGCCAGGACCAGACATGGTGATACTGGGAAGCGGCAGCGTCGTTGCGCAATTGGCGAAGGCGGGATTGATCGACGAATATCAGGTGGCGCTGAGCCCAATTGTTCTTGGCAAAGGAAGGAGTATGTTTGAAGGCGTGAAGCAGAACGTGAACCTGAAAAAGACGCGGGCGTTCGGCAACGGAAAAGTGATGCTGTGGTACGAGCCGGCGGCGTAGAGAAGAGCTGAATTGGACACAGTGTCTCACGCGCTGTGGGCTACGGCCGCCGGGATAGGCGCGCGGCGAAAGGTGAAGCAGCGGATTCGATTGGGCTGGGTGGCGCTGTGGGGCGTTCTTCCAGACCTGGTTGTCTTCGCAATTCCGGCGGCGGTGAGAATTTGGCGATATCTGAGCGGCGCTTCGAAGACGCTGTTGCCGGATGGGAGTGGACCTCATTTCGACTGGGTGTGGGGACTGTATAACTGGACGCACAGCGCGGTAGTATTCGCGGTTTGTTTCGGAGCGGGTTGGCTATTGCTACGGAAGCCGCCGCTGGAAATGCTGGGGTGGGCGCTGCACATCGTGATCGATGTGTTCACGCACCGAGGGATGTTCGCGGTTAAGTCTCTGTGGCCGGTTTCGTCGGTTCACGTCGATGGCATACGCTGGGAAACGCCGTGGTTTCTGGTGGTGAATTTCACGGCGCTTACAGCAGTTTATCTATTGTTGTGGATTTACCGGGCCAGAAAGCCCTCTCTTCCAGAGCACTGAACCGAAGGAAATATTGCAGATGTCTGGCACGAACGAGTCAGAAATTTGGAGCGAGGCTGGCAACTCTCGCGATGCCGATGCGCAGGCTCGCAGCATGGCGGACGCCGTGGCGCGACGCAGTTACGGCAAGTTGGTTGCGTTTCTGGCGGCTCGAACACGGGACGTGGCAGCCGCGGAAGATGCTCTCTCAGAGGCGTTCGCTTCGGCGCTGACAGATTGGCCGCGCAATGGCTGCCCCGAGAATCCTGAGGCGTGGCTGATGACTGTGGCTCGACGTAAAGCAATCGATGTTGCACGCAAGCGTTTCACGGGAGAAACGGTGGCCGGGCAATTGCAAATTCTCGCCGAGGGTTTGGAAGCTGCGGCGGCAGAGCATGGGGAAATTCCGGATCGCCGCCTGGCGCTGCTGTTTGCCTGCGCGCATCCAGCGATCGACGCCGGCGTGCGCGCGCCACTAATGCTGCAAGTGGTGGTTGGGCTGGATGCCAGGACGATTGCTTCGGCGTTCCTGATGTCGCCTGCGGCGATGGGCAAACGCCTGGGCCGGGCCAAGGACAAACTGCGGCAGGGCGGCATTCCGTTCAGCGTGCCGGAGCGCGAAGAACTTTCCAGCCGGCTGGGAAGTGTGTTGGACGCCATATACGCGGCTTTCGCGGAGGGCTGGAGCGATCCGGGCGCGGCGGATGTGATGCGCAGCGATCTGACGAGCGAAGCGATGTTTCTGGCGAGAGTCGTCACTGAATTGCTTCCCGACGAACCGGAGGCGCTGGGGTTGCTGGCTTTTCTGCTTCATGCTGATGCGCGGCGTCGCGCGCGGCGCAATGCGGATGGCGAATATGTTGCGCTGGCCGAACAGGATTCGGCGCTGTGGGACTGGGAAATGATTGGTAAAGCGGAGACGCTGATCCGGCGCGCGAGTGCGCTCGGATCGATTGGCCGATATCAACTGGAGGCCGCGCTGCAGTCCGCGCATGTGTATCGCTGCCGCACGGGTGAATCGAACTGGGCGGACGTGGTGGAGTTGTATGACGTGCTGTTTGCGCTGACCGCGTCGCCGGTGGTGGCGCTGAATCGCGCGCTGGCCATCGCGGAGGTCCGCGGAGCAGCGGCGGGTCTGGACGCTATGCCGGATCTGAATGCGGATACTCGGCTCGCCGAATATCAGCCTTACTGGGCGGCGCGCGCCGAACTATTGGCTAAGACTGCCGCGAACGACGAAGCTCGGCACGCGTATGAAATCGCTATCGGACTGGAGCGCGACCCGGCAGTGCGCCGCTTCTTGCAACAGCGCCAGGCGGCATTGGCTCCATAGAATTCTGCCGAGCGCGCTGCGTGCGTCGGAGTGGATTGTTCAACTAACGTCCTTACGCGCCAGCGGCTTTGCGCGCTTTCGGACGCGCTGGATCTCCCGTTGCCGCCTCTTCCACGTCGCCGCCGTTTTCTTTCGCAATGCCGGCAAGCAAGCGACCGCTGAGCGCGGATTTGGGCTTCGTCAGAGTGATATCGTCGTCGGAAGCATACTTGTCGCGATGCTTGATGAGCAGCCAGGTTGGTTTGCTGCTTCCGCCAAAACCGCGCGTGCGCACCAGCACCCACGACCCAAGAAGTTTTTTTCCGTGCAGCGTAAATTTCAGATCACCTTTTTTCAGCGCAGCTTCCGGGTCATCCTGCTCCGGCGTCCACGTTCCGATGTCCCACACCATCACGGTGCCACCGCCGTATTCTCCCTTGGGAATTACGCCCTCGAATTGTGCGTAGTCGATGGGATGATCTTCAACCTGCATGGCCAGTCGTTTGACGGAAGGGTCGGGCGACGGACCTTTCGGCACCGCCCACGAGAGCAATGTGCCGTTGAATTCCAGGCGAAAGTCGTAGTGCAGTTGAGAAGCGCGATGTTTCTGCACCACAAAAATTAGGTCGGACCTGGCTTTTTGTGGTTTGCGATCCTTGGACGCTCCCTGAGGTTCGGGAGAAACCTTGAAGTTGCGCTTTTCACGATATTTTTTCAGTGACATGTTGAACCTTTCTTTGCGTAACGTGTGCGGGCGAACCGGCTATTTTGATCACAAGTGGGCTAATTGTTTCAATGCCGGTTGCAGCGATTGTCTGCGCGAGAAGAAATCTGTCCAGGGGTCTTTTTTCTTCAGACGCTTGAGAAATGTTTTGATATTGAATTCGGCCGGATCCTTCACGCGAGCTACTTCCGCCCAATCCAGCGGAGTGGAGACCGGGGCGTGGGGTTTGCGCCGGACGGAGTATGGTGTGACAACGGTCTGCACTGAGCCATTGCGAAAAGGGTCGAGGTAGACGCGATTGCCGCGATCCGCAATTCTGTGCTCGACGGTGAGTTCTTTGGGATACGTTTTTGCCGCTAGCGCCATCAGTTTTTCCGCGAAGGCCAGAACGTCATCGGCGCTCGGGCCGGTCTTGATCGGAATGAAAATGTGTACGCCGCGGCTTCCCGAAGTTTTCGGAAACGACGTCAGTCGCAGTTCATCCAGGAATTTCTTTACCAGCAACGCGGCGCGGGCCGCGTCCTGGAAAGATCCGGTCATCGGGTCGATGTCCAGGCAGACCCAGTCCGGTTTCGGAAACGTTTCCGCACGCGAGCCCGTCACGTGAATGGGAATACATCCGAAATTGACGAGCGCTATTTGCGTTTCAAGCGAGCCGCCAACAACGTAATTCGTAAAAGGGCGCGACCCGCCTTTGTTCGGCAGACGTTTCGTTGGAGTGCCGGCGGGCATGCCTTTGGGCATTTCCTTTTGATAAAAACACTCGCCCTTCATCCCGTCAGGGCAACGCTCCATGGTTAGAATTCTTCCGCGGACATAAGGCTGAAGCGAGGGGAACACTTGGCGATAGAAATTTGCGAGATCGCCCTTGGTGTATCCCTCCTCGGGCCAGAAAACTTTTTCGGGATGCGAAATTTGAACCGTGGAATCCTTTTTTGCCGGTTTCACTTTTGACGATTTCACTTACGCCTCCTCCTTTCGTACTTCCTGCGCGGCTTTATCGTCGCGCAGCCCCAAAAAGGCTGGGTGACGCAGCCGGCCGTCTTTGGTCCATTCCGTGTAGGCGATCTGGGCCACCAGCTTGGGGCGTACAAAGGTCGCGGTTTTTTCCCGGACTTCGTCGGTGAACGAGGATTTGTCTTGTCGCAGCTTTTTCAACTCGGCTGAAAGCTGGCGCAGTGTCTCGGTGTCAAATCCGGTTCCTACTTTTCCCGCATAACGCAACTTTTTTCCTTCGTACACGCCGATCAGCAGAGCTCCCAGATATTGCCGCGAGCCGCCCGGCTTGGTGTAGCCACCGATCACAAATTCACTTTCGCGGTTCACCTTCACTTTTGACCATTCGCGAGAACGCTTCTCCACATACTTCGAATCCAGATTCTTCGCCACCAGCCCTTCCAGCTTGCGCTTTTTTGCCACATCGAAGGCTTTCAGCCCGTCGGCCGCGAGTTCCTCGGAGAGCACGACGGTTCCGGTGCCGCCCCCACGCAGCAATGCTGTCAACATTTCCCTGCGCTCGCGCAGCGGCGAGGCTCTGAAATCCTTGCCGTTCAGGTAAAGACAATCGAAGACGGCATACTTCACAGGGCCTTTTCCTTGTTGCAGCAACTGAAAATGGGAAACGTTTTGTTTGTCGAACACCACAACTTCACCGTCCAGCAAGAGAGTTCGCGGCTTCAACTTGCTGACTGCCGCGGCAATAGCGGGATATCGCTCTGTGCGCACAATGCCATTTCTGGTGATGAGTGAAACATGCGAGCTTTCTTTGTAGGCGAGGATGCGGATGCCATCATATTTCTCTTCGTAGATCCAGCCGGGCAGGTGAAAGGGCTCGTCGACGAGTGTGGCCAGCATGGGTGAAATGCGAAATGGAATCTTATCGCTCACGAAAATATGCTCCCGATGCAGCGAACCCGGTAGAAACAGAGGCCCCGGCTTGGCGTATTCTGATGTTTGTAGCAGAGCACGCCAATGTCAGAGAAACGCATTTCATTTCACGGACACGCGCCCGGCAAGGGCCCAGTGCAGAAGCCGTTGTCTGGCGAGCCGCACACTATTTTTCTGCTCTCGCCCGCAAACTTGGCCGGAGTGCGCGGCAAACGGTTGCTGCAGGGATCCTCCCGCTTTGAGCTGAGCCTGCGGCTGCAATCGTCGCAGGCCACGCTGGGTGAAATCTTCAGCTTCGTCAGCGGGTTGTACTTCCGCGGAAAGCTGGCTTACGCTTCGCAATTCGCGCGTCCGCCCATTGGCGTTTCCGGTATCCGCATCATCACATCCTCGAGCGGCTTGCTTCCGCCGGAATATCTTGCCAGCCTGGACTGGCTGCGCGCCACAACTGAATCCTCGATTGACCCAGAAAATCCGCAATATCGTGAGCCGCTGGTTCGCGACGCTCAACGGATTCGCAGCGAGCTTCCGCCGGGAGCCCGGGTAGTCCTTCTGGGCAGCATTGCCACGCCCAAGTATGCCGCACCCTTGCTGGAGGTTCTTGGTCACCGCCTGTTTTATCCTCTGGATTTCGCCGGCCGCGGCGACATGAGCCGGGGCAGCTTGCTTCTCCGATGCACTCGGGAAAAACGTGAGTTGAATTACGGCGTATTTGATCCCGTCGAAACGTAAGGGAGCCGGACTTCATCCGAACTGCATAGGTTTACAGCCTGGATTGCGGGTGCGCCATCAAGCTTTCGCTGTAATTCCCGCTGTTGCCCCGTTCGCAGCTGCTGTTGGAAGAAATGCTTTTCGCTGCGCGGCCGGTACTGCAAACTCTGTGGGCTTCCTACAATCTGCGTTGTATAGCGTTGGATTTTATTGCCGGATAGCCTGCAACTTGCGGGCGGCAGCAATTTTGGTCAGGCGTTTCAATGACGGTACGTAGCGAGCCTCCATCGGGCATGTTAAGAAACCGGCAAAGTAACACGACCTCTTTCAACGCGGCGGGACAGATCCCTCTGCGACCGTTCGGAAAGCACCAAGACGTGCGCATTTCCGCGCTGGGCATGGGGGGCCACCACTTGGGCGACGCCAAAGATGAACAAACGGCGGTAGCGCTGGTGCAGGAAGCCTTGGACGGCGGCATCACGTTTTTCGACAACTGCTGGGAGTATCACCGCGGCAAAAAAGCGAAGTGTGGATGGGCAAGGGGCTGCAGGGACGCCGCGACAAAGTATTCCTGATGACCAAGGTGTGCACACCTGGCCGCGAGGCTTCGCTTGCCATGCAGATGCTGGAGCAATCGCTAACCCGGCTACAAACCGATCATCTGGAATTGTGGCAAGTTCACGGCGTTTCGTTTGAAAACGATCCGGAACTGTTCATGCGCGCGGGCGGCGCGGCAGAAGCGATGCGTAAGGCCAAAGAGCGGGGGAAAGTTCGCTTCCTCGGATTTACGGGGCATAAAGATCCGGCGATGCATTTGAGCATGTTGAAGACTGGTTTTCCTTTCGATGCGGTGCAAATGCCTTTGAACGCTTTCGATGCTTCGTTTCGCAGCTTTCAAACGCAGGTGTTGCCAGAGTTGAATCGCCTGGGATTGGCGGCGCTGGGGATGAAGCCGATGAGCGGCCACGGCGAACCCATTCAAAATGGAGCGGTGACGGCAGAGGAAGCGTTGCGTTATGCCATGAGCTTGCCTGTGACAACCACCATCACTGGAATGGAGAAACCGGAAATTCTACGGCAGAACCTGCGCGTGGCGCAGAATTTTCAACCCATGTCGGCCGGGGAAATGCAGGGGCTGCAGGACCGCGTGAAACAAGCGGCGGGCGACGGGCGCTTCGAGTTGTACAAGGTGTCAATCAAATTCGATAACCCCGAAGCGCGCATTGCTCACGGATTTCCTTTCGATATGAAGTCCGTGGAAGTGGAGGAGATGGTGAAAGGCGCCGCGAATACTGGCCATCCGTATCCCGACATTCCAAAGCAGTAGACCCATCGATATATCCGATTTGTGAGGCCAAGCGGTATGTCACAAGCGAACGACGAGCGATTTTCGAGGAGGGATTTTGTGAAAGGAGCCGCTGCATTTACCGCGACTGCAGGCTCGGCAGCGCACAATGCGTCAACGAATGGCCGCGCGCGGTCCGGCGAGCAAACGCCGCAGCATTCTGCCAATCAGGTTCCGAAGCGTCCGTTAGGCAAAACCGGAGTGCAAGTTTCGGCGATTGGCGTAGGCGGCTATCATCTCGGTTCGACGCGAGATCAGCAGGAAGCAAACGATCTTGTGGCCATGGCGCTCGATGCCGGAATCAATTTTTTCGATAACGCCTGGGACTATCACGACGGAATGAGCGAGGAACGGCTGGGGAACGCGCTGAAGGGCAAGTGCGATCAGGCTTTCTTGATGACCAAGGTTTGCACGCACGGAAGAGGTAAAGACGTCGCGATGCAGATGCTGGAACAGTCTTTGCGTCGCTTGCAGACCGACCATCTGGACCTGTGGCAGATTCACGAAGTGATTTACTACAATGATCCCGATTTGATTTTCCGGGCTGGCGGCGCGGCGGAAGCGCTGCAGGAGGCCAAGCAGCAAGGCAAAGTGCGCTTCATCGGATTCACCGGGCACAAGGATCCGGCTATTCATTTGCGCATGCTGCAACAAAATTTTCCGTTCGATACGGTGCAGATGCCGCTGAACGCGTTCGATGCCACATTTCGCAGTTTCGAGACGCAGGTTATGCCCGAAGCGTTGAAGCGCGGCATCGCCGTACTTGGAATGAAAAGTCTGGGCGGCTCGGGCGAAATGGTGACGAGCGGCGCGATCACAGCGCATGAAGGACTGCGTTATACCATGAGCCTGCCAGTGGCGACGACGATCAGTGGAATGGACTCGATCGCGGTGCTGGAGCAGAATCTGCAAGTAGCGAAAGGATTTCAGCCGATGTCGGCCGCGGATATGCAGGCTCTGCGTGATCGCGTGAGGATTTACGCGGCAGACGGACGATTCGAACTATTCAAAACGACAAAGAAATATGATGGCAATGTGGGCCGCGAGCAGCATCATTTTCCGCCAGCAGAGAAATTGCCGGCTTGAGCCACAAATGTGCCGGAGAGAGAGCAACTAGCTATAGCTGCCTGGTATCCTGTATCCTAGAATTTCTCTCGTAGGCTCCCAAGCCTTCCTCTACCCTCCTGTGATTGAGGTGAATTGTCTCCCTTGAACCCGCTGGATACACAATTCGGTTTTTCTGCTGCGCTTGCGTGGGCGCACCCGATTGTTCAGGAATGGTTTCTGACTCGCCTGGGGCAGCCCACGGAACCCCAGGAACAAGGCTGGCCGCACATTCTTGCGGGCTGCACCACCTTAATCTCCGCGCCTACCGGGTCGGGAAAGACGCTGGCCGCGTTTCTGGCTTGCATTGACCGGCTGGTACGCAAAGCCCTCGCTGGTGAATTGCTCGACCGCGTTGAGGTTTTGTATGTGTCGCCGTTGAAGGCGCTGGGCAACGACATCCAGAAGAATCTGGAGATTCCGCTGCGCGAAATCCTTAAGTTGGCCGGAGAACGCGGAATGTTGATGCCGGAAATTCGCGCCGCGGTGCGAACCGGCGACACGTTGATGCACGAACGCCGCGCCATGCTGAAGCGACCGCCGCATATTTTGGTCACTACGCCGGAGTCGCTGTACATTCTGCTGACGGCCGCGAAGAGCCGCGAAATCCTGACCTCCGTGGAAACCGTGATTGTCGATGAAATCCACGCGGTTGCTGACGATAAACGAGGTTCGCATCTGGCGCTTTCTCTGGAGCGTCTCGAGGCGCTCACCGCGCGCTCGCCGCTGCGCATCGGGCTTTCCGCTACGCAACGGCCCATTGAATTGATCGCGCAATTCCTGGTGGGAAGCGACCGGCCTTATCCGTCGGTGGTGCAGATCGGGCACCAGCGTACCGCCGATATTGCGGTGGAAGTTCCTTCGAGCGAACTCGCGCCGGTGACATCGCACGAAGTGTGGGACGAAATCTACGATAGTCTTGCGCGGCTGGTGCGGGAGCATCGCTCGACGCTTGTGTTTGTGAACACGCGGCGCTTGGCCGAGCGGCTTGCGCATCATCTTGCCGAACGCTTGGGCGCCGACGCCGTTGCTACGCATCACGGCAGCCTTTCGCGAAAGCTGCGGCTTGCTGCCGAACGAAAATTGAAGGCGGGAGAGGTGCGCGTGCTGGTGGCCACCGCCTCCCTGGAATTGGGAATCGACATCGGCTCCGTGGAACTGGCCTGTGTGATCGGGTCGCCGCGCGCCATTTCCGTGGCATGGCAACGCATTGGGCGAGCGGGACATTGGCACGGCGCCATCCCGAAAGGCCGCATCTTCGCCACTACGCGCGACGAGTTGCTGGAATGCGCCGCGCTTGTGAGAGCCATGCGGCACGGCGATCTGGACCGCATCGCGATTCCTGAGACTCCGCTGGACATTCTGGCGCAACAGCTGGTTGCCATTTGCGCCGTGGAAGATTGGGACGAAGAGCGTTTGTTCGCAGTGGTGCGCCGGGCCTATCCGTTCCGCAATCTGCAGCGCAGTGAGTTCGACGAGATAATCTCCATGCTTTCTGAGGGGATCAACGCACGGCGGGGGCGTTACGGAACATATCTTCACCGCGACCGCGTGAATGGGCGGGTGCGCGGCAGGCGAGGCAGCCGTCTTGCGGCGATCACCAGCGGCGGAGCGATTCCGGACAACGCGTTATATACCGTCGTGGTGGAACCCGAAGGCGTCGTGGTGGGCACGGTGGATGAAGATTTTGCCGTGGAGAGTCTGCGCGGCGACATCATGCTGCTGGGCAACAGTTCCTGGCGCATTCGGCGGGTGCAGGCAGGGCGCGTGATTGTCGAAGACGCGCACGGCGCGGCGCCGAATATTCCGTTTTGGAGAGGGGAAGCGCCGTCGCGGACAGCAGAGCTTTCGCAACAAGTATCGGAGTTGCGCGAAGAGGTGAACGGCAGGACGCTGGCGGTTGCGCCGGGTCCGGAACTACGCGGTTCCGCGGGATTTCGCGAAGCCGTGGCTTGGCTACAGGGCGAATGTGGGCTGGATGTTACCGGCGCGGAGCAGGTGGTCGAATACATCATCGCGGGGCGCGCTGGTTTGGGAGCGGTGCCGACGCAGAAGAAAATCATCGCGGAACGATTCTTCGATGAAAGCGGCGGTATGCAGCTTGTCATCCACGCGCCATTTGGCGGACGCATCAACAAGGCCTGGGGACTGGCGCTGCGCAAGCGTTTCTGCCGCTCCTTCAATCTGGAGTTGCAGGCGGCCGCGACCGACGATGGTATTAATATTTCCCTGGCCGAGCAGCATAGCTTTCCGCTGGCCGACGTTTTTCGGTTTCTGCATCCGGCTTCTGTCGCGCAGGTTTTGCAACAAGCCGTGTTGACCTCGCCCATTTTCGCGGCGCGCTGGCGGTGGAATCTGTCGCGCGCGCTGATGTTGCTGCGCTGGCAAGGAGGCAAGAAGGTTCCGCCGCAAATTCAACGCATGCGCGCCGATGACCTGCTGGCATCCGTGTTTCCCGACGCGGCTGCTTGTCAGGAAAACATTTCCGGCGAAATGCACATCCCGGAGCACCCAATGGTTCGCGAAGTAATGAAGGACGCGTTAACGGAAGCGATGGATATCGAAGGGCTGAAGGTGGTGCTGGAAGATATTCTGCGCGGCGAAATTCAGTGCGTGGCCATCGACACGCCGATTGCTTCGCAGTTCTCGCATGAAATCATCAACGCGAATCCGTACGCCTACCTGGATGATGCGCCTCTGGAGGAACGCCGGGCTCGCGCCGTGGAGATGAGGCGAGTGTTGCCCGATGCGGTTGTTTCGGAGATCGGTCGGCTCGATCCCGCTGCGATCGCTGAAGTGTGCGAGCAGGCGTGGCCCGACGTGCGCAATGCCGATGAACTTCACGATGTATTGCAGACGCTGGCGGCGCTGCCGGAGAATTTCCCGTCCGCGACGCAGCAGAGTGGGCCTGAAGCGATACAGACGGCGGTTCGAGATTCGCTTTCTGTGTGGCAGGAATTCTTTGAGCAGTTGATCGCAGACGGCCGCGCGACGCGCGCCTTGGTTTCCGATCGCGCGTATTGGGTTACGGCGGAGAACGTCAAAACATTCACGCAACTGTTTCCCGCGGCTGGCTTTGCAACGAATCTCGCGGAGATCGCCCTCGCAAGTGCCTCGAGGGAGGACGCGCTGCTGAGATTAGTTGCCGGATGGATGCAGCACGCGGGCCCGGTAACAGTGGCTGCGCTTGCGCAGTTGCTTGGGTTGCCGCTGATTGAGATTGAAGCTGCAATGCTACGCCTGGAAGGAAGTGGTGCGGTGCTGCGCGGGCGATTTACGGAGCAGGCGCCCGAGGTGGTCGAGTGGTGTGATCGCCGATTGCTGGCGCGCATTCACCGCTTGACGCTGGGTAAACTTCGCAAAGAAATCGAGCCGGTTACCGCCGCGCAATTCATGCGCTGGCTACTGCGTTGGCAGCACCTGGCGCCAGGCACGCAACTTGCCGGCGAGCGCGGCACGTTGGAAGTGCTGCAACAGCTGCAGGGCTATGAAGCGCCGGCGAGCGCGTGGGAGCGCGAAATCCTGGCGCGGCGTATTAAGAACTATGACGGCGCAGTGCTCGACCAACTCTGCCTGAACGGCACAATTGGCTGGGGACGGCTTTCGCCGCATCCCGCGTTTCTGCACGAAGCCGCCGATCGAAATTACCGCGTGGTGCCAACCAAGGTGGCGCCAGTAACATTTTTCCTGCGCGACAATGTGGAGTGGATCTTCACGGAGCATCATGCTGCCGTGACCATGGAGGTGCGTGGACTGAGTTCGGATGCGAGCCAGGTGGCGCAGTTCCTGAAGACTCATGGCGCATCGTTTTTTGCGGATATTGTGCGCGGCGCGCGCAAACTGAAAGCGGAAGTGGAGTCCGCTTTGTGGGAGTTGGTCGCCGCTGGGTTTGTGACCGCTGACGGTTTCGATAATTTACGGGCGCTGATTGACCCGAAACGCCGCGCGGGGCAGGGAAGCGGGCGTTCCGCGCGGCCGCGTCACAGTGGCGGACGCTGGGCGTTGCTGTTTCCGCACGAAATGGAGCAACCTGGTGACAAGAATCCCGCGATCGAATCCATTTGCTGGATGCTGCTGAACCGCTACGGAGTGTTGTTCCGCGAGCTGTTAACGCGCGAATCGATTCTGCCGCGCTGGAGAGATTTGTTGATCGCTTTGCGGCGGCTGGAAGATCGCGGTGAAATCCGCGGCGGTCGATTTGTCAGCGGCCTGCTGGGTGAACAATTTGCGTTGCCCATCGCGGTCGAGTCGCTTCGCGCGATGCGGTCCGAGCCCGCTTCCGGTCAGGTGGTAACAGTGTCGGCGGCTGATCCGCTGAATCTTGCCGGTATCATGGTTCCCGGCGAGAGAGTTCCGGCCATCTCCGGACGATTTGTTGCTTTCCGTGATGGTGTGGCCATCGAGCCTGGCGCTTCGAATATTCACGCGAGCGCGCCGCCGGGTTTCCACGGCTCGACCGACGTGACTTCCGACTATGCGGACTTGCCAAAAAGGTTGAATTGATCGGCGATCCGCGGAATCTTGCATGGCAATTCGCGCCGCGACAGTGCCGCCGCGCATTGCATTCCCAGCATGATTCGCTACTATGGAAGAAACCAGCTACGATCCGGTATTTTTGTTCTTTCGGGAAAGGAACTTTGCATGAATCGCGCATTTGTTGCTGCTGCGCTTGGCGCGCTGCTGTTTTGCAGTGTCGCGTGCAAGTCGCAGAAGGCGGACGATAAGGAAGCGATCCGGCAGGGAGTGGTGACTTATCTCACCTCGCTGAAGGGGCTGAATATTCCCAACATGGATATCGTCGTCACGCAGTATTCCGTGAACGGCAACCAGGCGCAGGCTCAGGTGGAAATTCGCGCCAAGGGTGGCGATGGAGCCGGCGGAAGCATGCAACTGGCCTACAATCTGGAAAAGCGCGGCGATCAGTGGGTGGTGCTGAAGAGCCAGCCCGCGGGCGGCACGTTGCAGCATCCCGGGCCCGGCGAAATACCTCCAGGGGCCACGATGCCGCCGGGTCATCCTGCTGTTGACGGCAGCAGCACGGGCCAGCCGGTTCATTCCGATCTGAACGAAATCATGAAGTCCGCGCAACCGCCGGCGCAAAAGCCGCCAGCACAGCAATCGGCGCCGTCAACAAATCCACCCTCGAAGCCGTAGCTGAAAACTGATTGTTGATCGCTACTAGTATTCTTGCGATTAGAAATCCCGCAGGTCGTCCGTCGGTAACGCCACGCGGACGGCGTTCAGCACCGCCAGCAAATCGATCAGCTCTTGTCCCACAGCTCCCCAGATCGGCGGCAAGAAACCAAATGCCGCGGCCACCATGCCGACCATGCTGGCAGCCATGCCGCCCAGCGCGCTCTGCAAAGCGATTCGCCTCATGCGTTGGCCGATGTGCATTAGTTCGTCGATTTTCGCGAGCGCGGCTTCCAGGACTACAGCGTCCGCCGCTTCCGTGGTGATGTCGTTCTGCGAACCGAAGGCCACGCCGACGGTGGCGGCCATAAGCGCGGGCGCATCGTTGATTCCGTCGCCTACAAACAGCGTTTCCGCCTTCGCGGTTTCTTCCCTCACAATGGCCACTTTTTCTTCGGGACTCTTTCCCGCATGCACTTCGGTGATTCCCACGCTCTCAGCGAGGTAGCGCACCTCCGATTCGCGATCTCCGGAAACCAACATTACTTTGCGCACGCCGTGTTTTGGTTTCAGGTGTTCGATGAACGAGGCGCTGTCTTTCCGTGGCGCATCGTGGAACCGGAACGCCGCGGCATATCTGCCCTCGACAAACATCAGACATTCCAGGCCGCTCACTAATTCCGGCAGCGGCAGCGTGCGGTCGGTCACTTTTTGCCGGCCGGTGATCTCGATCAGCTTGCCGGCGATTCTTCCTTTCAAGCCTTCGCCGGGCTTTTCGCGGATTTTTGTCGACAGGGAGTGTCGCGATCCTTTCCTGCTTTGCCGCCGTTACCACGGCGATGGCCAGCGGGTGTTTTGAATACTGCTCCACACTGGCTGCGTAACGCAGAGCTTCGCCCCTTTCGAAATCCTTGGCGCAGATAATTTCGGTCAGGTTTGGCCGGCCGTAGGTGAGCGTGCCGGTCTTGTCAAAGATGAGCGTGCGGCACTTTTCAATGCGCTCCAGCACCGCGGGATTTTTGATGATGATGGCGCGGCGCGCCGCGAGCGAAATCGCGCCGATGATTGCTGTGGGAATTGCCAGCAGCAACGGGCAGGGCGTGGCAATCACCACCACCGCCAGGAATCGCTCAGCTTGGCCGGTTATGAGGGCAGCGGCAGCCGCTACGCCCAAGGCAATCGGCGTGTACCACGCGCCCAGTTGGTCGCCCAGCCTGCGCAATTGCGGCTTCTGCTGCTCCGTTTCGTGCATCACTTTCATGATGCGCGCGTACCGCGAATCTTCCGCCAACCTCTCCGCGCGGATCACCAGTACTTTTTCTCCGTTGATGGCGCCGGAAATCACCAGCGAGCCCGGCGTCTTTGAAATTTCGTAAGGCTCGCCGGTCAGGTAGGCTTCATCCATGATGCCGTGGCCGTCGAGCACGACGCCGTCCACGGGGCAAATCTCGTGCGGCAAAACGGTGAGCTCATCGCCGACGCGGATGTTCGCTAGCTTTACGTCGACGAGGCCGCTCGCTTCTTTTCGGTGCGCCACGTTGGGCATGCGGCGAGCCAGCGCATCCAATACCGATGATGCCTTCGCCGTGGCGTACTCCTCGAGCGCCTCGCCGCCCGAGAGCATCAGGACCACAATCGTTGCCACCAGATATTCGCGGAGCGCGATGGCGGTCAGGATCGAGACGCCAGCCAGAAGATCGGAGCCGAATTCGCGCTTGAACAATTTTTTCAGGAGTTCCCAAACCATGGGAACGCCGCCGACAAGCAATGCCGCAAACAGAGGGATGTCGTGGGTGGAGGCGGGGAGGCGCAGGGCGTACTTCAGGAGGATGTGCAAGAGTATTGCAAGTAGCGTGAACCCGGCGATGTAGGTTTCTTTGGTGGGAACAAAACCCGGCTTCGGCGAAGCCGCCATTAGTTCAACTTATCTCATTTCGTGGCGTACGAGTCAAAGGTGCAACACTCTTGCGGCTGGCCTATTTCAGGCTAATTCGATTGTTTCCCGCAGGGGCGTCTGAGGCTCGACGGTTCACACGGTTTTATCTTTGGAGTAACACAGCTTTTCCAGGTTGCAGTCGATGCACTTTGGTTTGCGCGCGAAGCACACGCGACGGCCGTGCCAGATCAGTTGATGGGAAAAGTGAATCCACTTCTCCTTCGGGATGATTGCTATTAAATCCTGCTCAATCTTCTTGGGATCTTCGTGGCGCGTCAGGTCCAGGCGGCGTGAAAGACGGATTACGTGGGTATCCACCACGACCCCGCTGGCGATGCCGTAGGCTGTGCCCAGCACCACATTGCCGGTCTTGCGCGCCACTCCCGGAAGCGTCAGGATTTCCTCCATCGTTCGTGGAACTTGACCGCCAAACTTTTCCACGATTTCCTGGCTTGCGCCCATTACCGATTTCGTTTTGTTGCGGAAAAATCCCGTCGGGCGGATTTCCTGTTCCAACTCCGCCGGCTTGGCGTAGGCGAACGCTTCCGGCGTGGTGTATTTCTTGAACAGTTCCTGCGTGACCTGATTTACGCGCACGTCGGTGCACTGCGCTGACAGAATCGTGGAGACCAGCAGTTGAAACGCATTCTGATGCTTCAATTCGCAGGTGGCGTCGGGATACGCTTCATCGAGTTTCGCCAGGATCGTCGCCACGCGCTTTGGATCTGTCCCCGCCGCCTTCCCTGCCGCGGTTCCGGCGGCACCCTTCTTCACTGTTTTATTCTTCAATGTAGCGCTGGCTTTCATACCAGCCTTTCCACTGGGTTTTTTGCCGGCCTTCTTTTTGTTTACCTTCATCTTCTTTGCCGCCATCTTGTCCTCTTCTTTTTTATTCCACTACTTCCATCAATCTGCGGAACGCTTTGCCGCGGTGACTGTGTTGGTTCTTTTCCTCCGCGCTCAATTCGGCAAACGCTTTGCGCAGCGCCGGAAAGTAGAACACGGGATCGTACCCAAACCCTCCGCTGCCTCGCGGCTCTTGCAAAATCTCTCCATCGACTTTCGCGGAAACCACCACACTCGCCCGCCCGCGCACCGCGGCCGCAATCACGCACACAAAGTAGGCCGCCCGCTCCGGACCTTTCTTTCCGCGCAATTCATTGAGCAATTTCGTGTTTCGTTGTTCGCTGGAAGCGCCGAGCCCGGCGTAACGCGCTGAAAGCACTCCGGGCGCGCCACCAAGCGCCGGAACCACCAGTCCGGAATCATCGGCAAACACGATTCCGTCGCAATGTTGCGAATAGTACAGCGCTTTGCCCGCGGCATTTTCGGCAAACGTGGGCGCGTCTTCTTCAAATTCCGGCAGCGCAGCATATTTCGGCAAGAGTGCCAGTTCCAGCGCATGTCCCGCCGCCAGGATCTGAAATTCGCGCAGCTTACCTGCGTTCCCCGAGGCCAGGTATAGCTTTTTTCGTGCGACGGATTCAGTCATTTCCCGCGGGCCAAAAACTTTGCCGGCAGCACGGTGCGTTGTTCTTCGCCCAACACGCGAATGCCCACCGCCGCCAACGCCAGCAATTCCTGTAATTCGCCATTGGTATACGGGCGGCCTTCCGCGGTTGCCTGAATCTCAACGTAGTCGCCGCTGCCGGTCATCACCACGTTCATGTCCACGTCGGCGCGCGCGTCTTCCTCGTAGCAAAGGTCGAGCAGCGCCACATCGTCCACGATGCCCACACTGGTTGCCGCAACCGTATCGATGAGCGGCGATCTGCGCAAGATTCCTCCTGCCACGAGCCGCTCCATCGCCAACGCCATGGCCACAAACGCACCGGTGATGGACGCCGTGCGCGTGCCGCCATCGGCTTCAATCACGTCGCAATCCAGCCACACGGTGCGATCGCCCAACGCTTCCTGATCCGTTACGGCGCGCAGGGATCGGCCGATCAATCGCTGAATCTCCAGGGTGCGTCCTGTCTGTTTCCCTCGTGTGGCCTCGCGCGCGGTGCGTTCCTCGGTGGCGCGTGGCAACATGCCGTACTCGCTGGTGACCCAACCCTTGCCGCTGCCCTTCAAAAATGTGGGCACACCATCATTCACCGTGGCCGTGCAGATCACCCGGGTCTTCCCCAGTTCAATCAACACACTGCCTTCCGCCTGCGAAATAAAATCGGACGTGATTTTCACATCGCGAATCTGGTCCGCACTCCGTCCATCGCCTCTCACACTCTCCCCCTTCAGGTGCAGCACCGTTTGCGAACACGTGAGCAGCCTTGTTGCGTCAGTTTGAATAGGACCCGCGCGGGTGTCAACATTTTGAAACCGCCACGGCCTTGCCGAGAGTTCGACGGTGTGTGGCGCTTCACTCGAAGAACCGAGAGAGGGCTTCGATGGCCTTTCCAATTCGCGCGCGGTCCCCCGTTGCCGCGAGGTCCAGCAGGAGCCCGCGAGTTGCGGCCAGAAGCAATGTTGCTCCGATAGTGTCCAAATTCGAAGGAATTCCGATCTTTTGGGCGAGATTTTGCCAATAGGCGAGCGGATCCTCAAGAATGCCGGGATAATCCTGCGGACTTCGCAGCGCGAGGGCATAGAGTTCATAGATCAAGCGGATCGCGGGCCTGGCAGCGGGTGCGCTTAAGCGCTTCCAGTACCAGCGGATGAACTGCGGCAGCGTGCGCGGCTGCTTCCCGGCCTTGAACCAGGATTGAATGCGGGCGTCCTCGCGCTCGCGCAGGCCAGCCAGAATCTCGCGCATCAGCCCTTCACGCGAACCGAAGTGATATACGAGCATGCGGGCATTGGTCTTCAAGGCTTTCGCCAGAGGGCGGAGAGACAAGTCTGCGACACCATGCGAGAGCACATAGTTGACAGCCTGGCTGCGGAGCCTGGCGCGGATGGCAGGATTGCGAGGTCTGGCCAAAGGAACCTCCTTGCTAATTATTGTAACGACTGTTACAGTATCAAGTGCGGGAAGAAATAGCCAACGATTTCTTCCCGCGATTCGTGCCACCCATGCTCGAAGCGCAATGCCAAGGAGGATCTATGTATAAAGCTACGCTGTGGTTGTTGCTTTCCGTGGTTTGCATTTCTGCGAGCGCACAGCAACCCGCGGAACAGGAACGAAACAAGCAGGTCGCCCGCAGCTTTTTCGAAGAAGTACTCGATCAAGGACACCTTGACCGGTACGCGGAGTCGCACGCCAAGGATTTCGTGGCGCATGCCGGCGATCACGAGGCTACCTTGGAAGAGGACATGGCTGCAGCAAGGGAGGAGCGCAAGGCTCTGCCGGACATGAAGGTAACGGTGAAGCAAATTGTGGCGGAGCGAGACCTGGTGGCGGTCTACTGGACTGCGGCGGGAACAAACACCGAGGCAGGAATGGGATTGCCGGCAACGGGCAAGAAGGTGAAAGTTGATGGCATGACCTTGTTCCGCTTCAAATCCGGCAAGATCTGCGAAGAGTGGAGTGTTTGGGACATGCTCTCAGTCATGCAGCAGTTGGGATTATTCGCAACGCCACACTAGGTGTGCCCGTTTGCTTTCGCCGCCTAGCGCTTCGCGGCGGCTTTCATCTTTTCGTAGGCCTTTTGAATTGGCCGCGTGATGACGGACGTGCCGGACGGCGATGGCTGCGCGGTGATACCGCCGCCGTTCACCTGAAACGTCTGCGTCAAATCCAGATGACCTGCGAGCGAGTCCACTTCCTGTCCATGGATCAAAATTTTCAATCGCTGCACTTGCGGCACGTTCGCTTCCAGCGTTCGGGCGATTGAGTCCACGGCCGTTTGTTCGCTCTGAATGCCAGAGGGAATCGAGGTTCCCAGCGCCTCTGAAAAATCGGCGATTCCCGTGCCGTCGGGCAGAATGTAAAACGCCAGCAGCGCCGCGTCGGGTGGCAAGGTGCGCGCTTCCGGATCAACAGGCCCGGCCAGCAGGGTGTTCAATACCTGCTTGGCGCGGAGAGCCGGATCATCCGAAAGAGGCAAATCCACGATCACCGCTCGCAGCGTTCCATCTTGCGCGCGGGTGCCCCAGTACATTTTGGCTTTCACCATGGGGCCGCCGGTTCGCACTGGCGCGGGAGGAACCAGTTCGCGCCGTGCTTGTTCCGCGGTTTTTTCGGTCAACTGCGCCACTTTGTCGACCTGATGCCGCAGCGATGGGAAGTACAATGCCGCCGCGATCACCGCAGCGAGCAGTATGCCGGCCAGCCAGATCACCCACCGTGGAGTCATGGCTGCGTGCCTCCACCCGGGCCGGCAATCGTCGGGACAACGTACGAGAGCTTAAATTCCGACACGCCACGCGCGATGGCTTCGGCGACGCCGGGCACCATGCGGTCCAGTTCCGCGCGATCCGGCACTGACACGCTGGAAATCTCCACCGCGATGGCGGGAGCAGCGGTTGTGCGCAACTGCCTCACTGGGGCTACCTGAGCGGTCGTGGGAGATCCCTTGAAGCGTTTCGCCAACTCTGCCTGCACCAGGTCCCCCAGCTTTTTGCTTAAACCTACGAATGGTCCTTGCGCCTTGTCCCACGGGATCAACCCGTTGGGATGCTCGGCCGGAGGAAGCTCGGGCATAACATAGACGCGCGCAGTGCCTGCCAAGCCAGTAGAAGCCACATGAAGAGTGATGAACACCGCTCCACGCTGTGCGTTGACCCGCGCCGAGCGGTCATCGAAAGACGGGTTATCGTTTCCATCGCGCGTTAGAATCACCTGGAAGCCTTGAAACTCCAGAGACTTTTTCACCTGAACCGCAAATTGCATCACGACGTCGCTCTCGCGGATGCCTTCGGTTCCACGCGCGCCCAGGTCGGTGCCGCCGTGGGCCGGATCCAGCACAACCAGACTTAACCCAACGCGCGGCGGAACTGGCGGGGCAATTCCCTGAGGCGAACTGGTAGCCGGTGCGGGTGGGCTGACCGTTGTTCCTTGACTGGCTGGATTGGATTGTGCCGACGCTGAAGCGGCAGATCGCGCAGAGGCGGTCGCAGTTAAGGCTAGTGCCAGCATCCCAGTCGCCAGCAACCTCGAAATCATCTCGCGTGATCTCACGTCGAGCAGCATACCAAATCTCTCAGCGACTGCGCTGGACCTCGGCGTATCCCGGGACGAAAAAGGGACTGCGCCACACCAATCGAAAAGAAAACGCCCGGCTCTTGCGAACCGGGCGCTCGTCAGCGGCTTGAAGTCGCAGTCTTAGAGCACTGTCCAACTCACGGCTGTTCCGGTGGTTTTGCCGCCTTGGCCGCTTCCATCTTGGCCTTCAGCTGTGCTTGTTGGTCTGGCGTCAACACTTCGTTGAGCTTGGACATCGTGCTGCCGTGGAGCTCCTTCATCTTGGCTTTCTTCTGGTCATCGGTCAGAGAGGAATCGCTCCATACGGTTTGGCGTTTGGCTTTGGCATCGGCGAAGATGTCCTTCACCTTGGATTTCTGGTCGTCAGTCTGGTTCAGGCTCTCCACTGCGGACTGGAGTTTGTCTCGCATCCCCATTTCGCCCTGCTGTGCAGCAGGTGCAGCTTGGCTTTTTGCCAAGGCCGCGGGCACGGCCAGCGCCGCTACCATGCCCAAAGAGACTAATCCTCCCAATATTCTGTCGATCTTCATGTAAATCTCCTCAGGTTAGATTCTGGGCTGGGTTGAGGGCGGTGGGCTCTTATTACCTACCACAATGATTTGCGTGGGGCGATTGGGAAAATGCCCGAGAGGCTGTGACAGTCAGCAAGACGGCGGCATAAAGCCGCCTCTACAAAAGAAGGATTTGGTTGCGGTGGTACCGGCAACCAGACGTGGACTGGGCTAGTCGGCTGGCAGCGGTTCCGGAGTGGCCTGCGCCTGGTAACGGGCGCGCATCTTACGGGTGGCAAAGTAGACGCCAAAGCCCGCGAAAATGATAGCCACGCCAAACACCAGCGCGTTGATTCCGAGGATGGTTTCGTGCTCGCTCTCAACCATCGAAAGCAACAGCAAGCCCAGCGGGAAAATGCCGCAACTGATGGCTCCGGCCATGCCTCCGGGCACGCGGAACCCTCGGCGAAGCTTTGGCTCGCGAATCCGCAGCGCTACCAACGTCACGAACTCCAGCATCAGTGCCGCTCCGTACAGCATGATGTCCAGCGTGATGAGCCTCTTGAATCCCAGCAGCAGGCAGGGTACCCAGCAAATCGCGCAGACCACAATCGCGACCCAAGGCGTTTGGTTTTTCTTGGTTACCGTGCCAAATACTTTCGGCAGCATGCCATCGTGCGCCATGGCCAGCGGCAGCCGCGAGTAGCTGAGCACCAGCGCGTTGAACATTCCAAACGCGCTCATCATGCCACCCAGCGTCACGAAGAACCGCAGCCACTGAATACCCATGACGGTTCCGCCAAGTTGGCCCGCGATGGTGGCCCAGGAACCTTCCTCATTGAAGGCGGAAGCTGGTATGCCCGTGAGGTAGACAGCCACAAAGGGCAGGATGTAGGTGAGCGAAACCAGAATGACCGCGGCGATCATGGCCTTCGGATAGGTTTTGCGAGGGCGCTCGACTTCTTGCGCGATCGTCGAGGCGTTGTCCCAACCCATGTAATTCCACATTGCCACCAGTACCGCGCCAAGCAGGCCAACGCTTACGCCCGCCGTCGCGGCATGTGGTTGGCCGAATGCCGCCAACTTCACCGGAGCAAGCGCCACGATGATGGCGAAAGGCAGCGAGAGCAGGAAGAAGAGCCACAGCGAGGTGATTCCCACGACACGAATGCCAGCCAGGTTCAGCGCCGCGCAGGTGACCACGACAAACAGCCCCGCATACAGGGCGTGATAGCCTTCGCCAAACCACGGCACCATCTGCTTCAGGTAGATCGCAAACAGCGTGGGATAGATGGCCATATCAAAGATGCTGGCGGCCAGCGACAGCCACGCTTCCTGAAATCCCCAAAAATTACCCAGGCCGCGGCGTACCCACGCGTAATAGCCGCCTTCCGCAGGCAGCGCGCTGGATAGCTCGCCAATCATGAACGCGGTTGGCAGGCACCACAGCACCGGCAGGAACAGCAATACCAGGATTCCCCGCCCGTAACCGGCGCCAGAAACGATCTCTTCCGTCCCATAGGTGCCCCCGGACACCATGAAGAAGGTAGCGGCCACAAGCGGCCAGAGTGTCAGTTTTGCGACTCTCTTTTTCGCTGAAGAAATTGTTTGGGAAGGAATTTGTGCGGGGAGTGATAAGGTGCTCAATTTTTTCCTCTCGTCCTCCTAGTAGGACTGTCGCTCTCGAATCACTGGAGCAACGTCATCGTTTGAAGAATACAATCTCTGTACTCGCATGCAAGAAGAAAATGCATGTTGGAGAATTTTTCTTTCGTCTCGCCAACCGTACTTTCGTACTACTCGCGTCGCGATCAGTGCCAGCGAAACGCATGGCAGACGTCGCGACGTGGTCCGAAAACCGCCTGTCGCACCTGCTGCCGTTCACTTTTCCGGGTTTTCCCGCTTGTGCTAAACTCCCGCATCGTCTGTTTTTCATTTTTTTATGGAGTGATGCGCATGAAGAAGCTTCGCCCGGCTTTATTCCTATTTGTTCTCGCGGCGGCCAGTTCCATTACCCTCGCCCAGCAGTCTGCTGCTCCTCGACTGATCGGCGTGGACGACCTGTTCGACTTCAAGGAGGCCCACGATCCGCAAATTTCTCCCGACGGACAGTTCGTTGCCTATACCCTCAGCGCCACCTCGCTGAAGGGCGACAAGTCTGAAACTCGGATCCACATGGTGCCGGTGGCGGGAGGCGACACCGTTGCTCTCACGGCGGAAGGCAACTCGTCAGACCACCCGCGGTGGTCTCCCGACGGCAAGTATCTGGCGTTCCTGTCGGAGCGCAACGAAGGCAAGACCCAGGTATACCTGTTGAACCGGCTCGGTGGCGAAGCTCAGAAGCTTACCGATACCATTCAAGATGTTGACGACTTCGCCTGGGCTCCCGACGGCAAGCGACTCGTGCTGATCCTGCGTGATCCCTCGCCGGAAGAGCTGGAAGCCGCTGCCAGCAAGGGGAAAGAGGACTCGGACGACAAGCCTGCCGCGCCGAAGAAGCCCAAAGCCAAGTCTCCCTGGGTGATTGACCGCTTGCAATTTAAGGAAGACACCATTGGCTATCTGGACCGGCGGCGCACGCATCTGTACGTCTTCGACGTTGCCAGCAAAACCGTGAGGCAGGTCACCTCTGGCGATTACGACGACGACGATCCGGCGTGGTCTCCCGATGGCAAGTCGTTGGCGTTCGCTAGCAATCGCTCCAAGCCCGATCCCGACGCCACCTATAATTGGGATATCTGGGTGGTCGCAGCGGATAACACCGACAAGGGCGCTAACCTTACTCAGGTCACCACGGCTCCCGGCGAAGATCGCTCGCCAGCTTGGTCGCCCGACGGCAAGTGGATCGCCTATTACACGCAGCTGGATCCACATCTGTTCCAGTACTCCACCAAGCACATCGCCGTCGCGCCTTCCACGGGCGGCGAAGCCAAGCTGCTGACGAAGTCGCTCGATCGCATGGCCACCACTCCGCGGTTTAGCCCCGACGGCAAAGGCATCTACTTCATTGCCGACGACGACGCGACGCAGCAACTCTGCGTGGTGAACCTGGCCGATGGCAAGATTACGCGCCCCGTCAGCGGTCGCGTGATGCTGGATGGTTACTCGGTGGCGAAAGACGGCACGGTGGCCGCAAGCCTCTCGACCATGGACCGCCCGTTTGAGATTTTTTCTGCCGTCGGCGGAAAGCTCACGCAACTCTCCCACGCCAACGACGCTTGGCTGGCCAAGTTCAAGCTCTCCTCGGGTGAATACGTGTCGTTCAAGTCGAAAGACGGCACCATTGTGCACGGGTTTATGTACAAGCCCGTCGACTATGTCCCTGGCAAGAAATATCCCACCTTGCTGCGGCCGCACGGCGGACCGGTGTGGGCCTACTACTCGGAATTCCAGGATCTGGCCCAACTACTTGCGGCAAATGGATACGTGGTGCTGTTCCCGAATCCGCGCGGCTCGTCCGGTTACGGCGAGGACTTCTGCAAAGCCATTTTTGCGGATTGGGGCAACAAAGACTTCCAGGACGATATGGCGTTCGTTGATTACGCCATCGCGCAAGGCATCGCCGATCCCGATAAGCTGGGCGTCGGTGGCTGGTCGTATGGCGGAATCTCCACCGACTTCATCATCACCCAGACCACACGCTTCAAAGCGGCCATCTCTGGAGCTGGCGCCGCCGATTATTCCAGCATGTGGGGCCACGATCAGTACCAGCGCGACTACGTTATCGAGCTGGGCTACCCCTGGGAGCATCGCGCCACGTGGGAACACGTCGGCTACTTCTCGAAAATCAAAGACGTCACCACGCCAACCATGTTTGTTGGCGGCAACATCGACTGGAACGTGCCCATCCTTGGCGGCGAGCAGATGTACCAGTCGCTGAAGGCTCTGGGTCGCGAGACCTTGCTGGTCGTCTATCCCGACGAATACCACGGCTTCAAGACGCCCTCGCACATCAAGGACCTGCACGAGCGCTACTTGGCATGGTACGCGCACTACGTGAAAGCCGACGGCACTCCTGCGCGGCCGCCGGAGAAGACTGCGGAAGCTAAGCCAGTCAAAGCGGGGAACTAGGCGTTAGGGAACGACTGACGCACTCGTAAAAAGAGAAGGCCGGCCTCGCACTGAGACCGGCCTTTTTTCTTTTTCCTTTGTATTTACTTGCCGAGGCTTACGCCAATCACTTTGCCGCCGACGATGATCTCCACGCGCCGGTTCAGCTTGCGGCCTGCAGCGGTACTGTTGTCAGCGATCGGGTCGGCTTCGCCCAATCCCTTGGACGTGATGGTATCCGCAGACAATCCTTGTGCGATCAAGAACTGCCGTACGGTATCCGCACGTTGTTGAGAGAGTTTCATGTTGAAGTCGGCCGATCCGGTGGTGTCGGTGTAGCCCTCGATCGCCAGGTTCAAACCCGGATGCGCCTGAATGATACCCGAGAGCTTCGCTAGCTTCAGTTGCGCGTCGGTGCTCAGTTCATATCTGCCGGTTTGAAAGAGCACGTCGGCCATGTTCACCACCAGACCGCGTGGCGTATCTTTTGTCTGCAGCACATCATTCAGCTGTTTCAGCAATTGCGCTCGCAACGCTGCGGTTGCGGCCTGCGCACGCGCCGCCTCTTCAGCCGCCGCCTGCGCTTGGGCCTGGGTGGCCGCTTGTTCCGCGGCGGCCTTGGCCGCTGCTGCATCCGCCGCAGCCTTGGCCTGCGCCGCCTGGGCTTGCGCCTCGGCCTTCATTTGAGCTTCTTTTGCCGCCGTCAGCTCTGCCTGGCGCTGTGCTTCAGCCGCGGCCGCAGCATTAGCCTTGGCCGCCGCCTCTGCCGCCGCTGCTTCCTTTTCCTTCTGGATGCGTTCCGCTGTTTCTCTCTGCACTGCCAGCGATCGAGCATCTTCGGCAAACTGGATGGTCTGGCGCGCGGCCGAGATCACCTGGTTCTTGCCGGAGCCTTGCAGGGCATTTTCTGCCATCTGCAAGCTGGAAGTTGCCTTAGCGTAGACCTCAGGGGCGTACTGCTCTGCTCCGCGTGCTTTGGCAATCTCCACCGCATTGCGCGCTTCGTACATGTCCAGCGGCACCTTTTTCAGGTCCAGAGTCATACCCAGTGGGTTGCCCAGCTTGGCGTATTCGCCGCGCTTCATCAGCTTGTAGTTGTTGTCGGGATAGATCTTGCCCTTGGTTTTCTTGCGGGTCTCGTTCACCAGGACCACCACTTCGCTGGGCATGCGCACCGCATAATACGGCTCGGCGGTCACGATCAAAGCGAATGTCTGCGCCTGGGCCCGCACGTCCAGTTTGCCCTCGCCATTCTGGTTCATCGGGATTTGCCCAAGATTGGCGGTCGTGCCGTCCGGTGTCACCGTCCACAGTACATACGTCAGAAACTCGGCTCCAATCGACGTGGGTTGCGGCATATTCGAAACCTTAAGCTCGATGGACGTTCCGCCGGTCTTCGCTTCTACTTTTGCTTCGCCGCTGGCCTGCGAGGCCGCCGACGTTCCCACCATGTCGACCTTGATGCTGCCGCCGTTTACCGGGTAACCAATCGCGGCCACCGTACCACTAATCACGTTTGCAGCCGGCTCGGGCTGCTGTGTCTGCGCGACTGCCATAATTGCGGCCGTCGAGAAACACAACACCGCTGCCATATACTTCCAATTCCGTCTCATGTTCTTCTCCAGAATATCGGTTTGCCAGTGGGGTTCGGGCGGCTGGCAATGCCGTTAAGTTTATCAGATTCATCCTCAGTGAGGGTGATGGCCGTCAGCCGGGGTCAGCCCGTTCTTTCCATTTCGAACGCTGCGGCGTGCTGTTTGCCCTTGGCCATCAGCCGTTCAACATTCTCCACCGACTCGATTCCGCCGCGCGCGCCTACTCCCAGGCAATTCAGGGCCGCCGCCGCGCACGCAAACTCCAATTGTTTTTGCATCGGCCAACCCTGCAACAACCCATAGATAAATCCCGCGTGAAAGATGTCGCCGGCACCGGTGGTGTCGACCGGGTCAATCACGTACGCCCGCGCGTAGTGAAACTTTTCTCCGTCCCAAACCAGGACGCCCTCTTCGCCCAGCGTTGCGCCCGTCAGCCGGCAGCCAAATCGCTTGCGCACTTCTGGCAGCGACTTCCGCAAATCGTCGGCGCCTGTCAGACGGCCCGGCACATCGCGACTGGTGATTAAATAATCGATGTTCTCGAGTAGTGCTTCCACACCGGGATAGAGCGCGTCCAGGTCCGCGATCACTGGAATGCCCGCGGCTCGCGCCCATTTGGCCGCAGTGTTGGCTGCCTCGGTATCGTGTCCATCGAGGTGCATCGCTCGCGCGTTCACGATCCACTCGCGCTGCAATTCTTCGGGCCGCAGCGCCAGCCGCTCGTCCCTCTTCCAAAGCACGGTGCGCTCGCCGAAATCGTCCACCATGATGAAGGCTTGCTGGCTGGCGCAACCATTTGTGGTGAACAAGTGCGCTTCCACACCGGCGTTATCAAATTCCGCGCGGTGCAATGCACCGGCTCCATCGTCCCCAATTTTCCCGATGTAGCGCGTGCGCAGACCCCATCTTTGGCAAGCCACCATGGCCGTGGCGGTTTGCCCGCCCGGCAGAACCTTGGCCGAGCGAAATTCCACCTTCGACCCGCGCGCTGGATAGTGTTCTACCGGAATCAGCGTGTCCGTCGCGTTTAGTCCCACGCCCACCACATCAACCTGAGGAGTCTGCGTCATCCGCCTCTTTTCTGTGCCTGGTCCGAAGCGACTCAATTAAACTTCGTCGTCTTCCAGATCGCCGTGCCGCAAGCCACCAGCAAAATCAACATCGCCGCGATCAGGGCTACCGCTGGCCCCCAGTGAATCGAGAGCTGCGGCACGCGCGCGGTTCTGGCGAATCCCACAAACACGGCTGTGGCTCCGGCGATCAAGATCCAATCCACTGCTCTTCTTTTTGGCGGCGCCTCTCCTACGGCTTGCCGGCCATCCATACGGGCTTCGACATATTCGGCCGCGACTCCGTACCGGTCACTCTCCTGCTGCGCTGCATCTTTCCAGCGCGACTGCTCCTTGCTGGTAGCCGACGAAAGCGCGATCGCTCCCACGCCCAGCATCATCAGCAGCGATCCACCAATCACCTGCACGTACGTGGCGTGTCCCCTGCCGTGCAATTCGCCAAATACCAGAATTCCCCACAGCATGCCCCAGAGCTGATTGGTGTTCGACAGCGGAATTCCCCGGCTGATTCCCACATACTTTGCGGCATACTGCTGAAACAGGTCACCGATCACCCAGATGAATCCGCCCAGCATCAGCCAGAACATCACCCCACGCGCGCTCGCCAGCTCTTGCAACAACGGCCCGACGCCGAGCGTGCTGATGGCCAGCGCGGTCATCATGCCGAGTTCGCCAAAGGTAAAAAATGTTACGAACGAGAGCGGATTCATGCCTGTCAGGTACGCTTTGCGATAGGGAATGTACATCGTTCCCCACAAAATTCCTGCGCCCAACGCCGCCCACACGCCGCTGAGAGAGTGCGCTGCCGGACCCGGCGATGACGACGACGCGATTGCCAGTATCGCCGCGCCGATACACATCACCAACGTTCCGCCAAGCACTCCCGCCCAGCGGCGCCAGCCGGCTTGCTGCAATTCGTTGAAGAAAAGAAATCCCCACAGGATGCCGAGCAGGCTGTTCGAATTCCACAACGGAAACGCGATGCTCAAGCCAATGTCGCGGATGGCGTAAATCGTCAGCGTGTTGGCCACGGCCCACAAGCAACCCGCCAGCAGCGCCCACAGGATCAGATGCGGCGCGCGCCCCACGTCGGCACGAATCGAAGACGTGCCCAAAATAAGGGCAGGCAGGCTCCAACGCGCCAGGAAAACTCCAATCACCATGATCAGCGAAATGACCACTGGCGAAACTCCGATGCTGACGAGTTTGGTGGGCGCCTCGGCGGCTCCCAGCCACGCTCCCGCCGCAAACCCGGAAAGAATTCCCAACAACTGTAGCTTGCGCGCCCGCGTTGCAGGCTTCGCCGCAATCGGAGAATTGGCCGGCCCCGGATTTTCCATGCGCCCCCGAATTAATCGCTACCGCACAAACCTCAACAGCAACAACCCGCCCACCAGCACGAGCACCGGCACCCAGAAGTGCACATCCGTTAGCACGCTCTTCAGCCAACTGCGCGGTTCCTTGTTTGTCGGATTGCCAGTGCCTGGTGTGACCGTCATAGTCGGCGCGATTATAGCTCACGGCTTGATTTACAACACCTGGGAGCGGCATTCCGCCGGAATTTCCTGGATTTGCCCTCGCTGCTCGCACGCGATATTCTCCCTAGTTCGCTGGAGGGACTGAATGAATCGCTCATTGCGTTTCCGTGTGTTTGGATCGCTCGTGCTTGCTGGCTTCTCTGTGTTCTTTGCCGCGCAATTCGCCACTGCGCAGCAATACGATCCCAAGCTTTACTCCGAGATGCGCTGGCGCTGCATTGGTCCTTTTCGCGGCGGCCGAACGGTTGCCATCAGTGGCGTTCCCCATCAGCCCAATGTGTTCTATATGGCTGCCGTCAACGGCGGCGTTTGGAAGACCACCGATTTCGGCAATACCTGGACGCCGATCTTCGATGACCAGCCTTCCGGTTCCGTTGGCGCTCTTGCCGTCGCTCCCTCAGATCCCAACATCATTTATGTTGGCAGCGGCGAAGGGTTGCAGCGCCCTGACCTGGCGGTCGGCGATGGGGTTTACAAATCCACGGACGCAGGGAAAACGTGGACGCACCTTGGCCTGCGCGACGCTCAGCAAATTACCGCCATTGTGATTGACCCCCAAAATCCTAATCGCGTTTTCGTGGCAGCCGAAGGCCATCCTTACGGGCCTAACGCGGAACGCGGCGTTTTCCGCTCGATTGATGGCGGGAAGAATTTCGAGAAGGTCCTCTATAAGGATGAAAATACGGGCGCCGCCGACTTGGTGATGGATCCCGGCAACCCGCAGATTCTTTTCGCCGCGTTGTGGGCCGCGCGCGTTGCTCCCTGGGAAGTTCGCAGCGGTGAATCCTTTGTGATTCCTGGCAGCGGGCTCTACAAATCCACAGACGGTGGCACAACCTGGCGTCCCATCGCAAAAGGCCTTCCGACGTCCGACGAGCTCGCGCGCATCGGCATCGCCATCTCCTTAAGCAATCCCCGGCGTATGTATCTCAGCGCGGAATCAAAAAGGGATGCCGGAATCTATCGTTCGGACGATGCGGGCGAATCCTGGCAATTCGTCAACGGCGACCATCGCATTGGTGGCCGTGGCCCCGGCGCCATGGGCATCGCTGTCTCTCCAGAAAACCCGGATTTGATCTATGTGGCCAACACCACAACGTGGAAATCCGCCGATGCGGGAAAAACATTTGTGGGCTTCAAAGGCGCTCCCGGCGGCGACGACTACCAGCGCATCTGGATCAACCCCGAAAATTCGCAGATCATCGCGCTGACGGCGGACCAGGGCGCGGCGATTAGCGTGAACGCCGGCGCAACCTGGAGCAGTTGGTACAACCAACCAACTGGGCAGTTCTATCACGTGACCACCGACCCGCGTTTTCCTTACTGGGTTTACGGCGCACAGCAGGAAAGCGGCAGCGCCGCCACGATGAGCCGCTCCGACTATGGAGAGATTACTTTCCGCGAGTGGAGCCTCCCCGGCGTATTCGAGTATGGCGACATCGCGGTAGATCCCAACGATCCCAATATTGTTTATGGCGCCAAACTCACGCGCACTCGCCAGGATATAGGCGAAGTGGCTGACATTGCGCCCGAGCCCGTTCGCCGTGGCGAATATCGCTACAACCGCACTCTTCCTGTCGTTTTCTCGCACCTCGATCCCAAAACTTTGTACTTCGCCGCGAACGTGCTCTTTAAAACTTCCGATCAGGGACGCAGTTGGGCGGTGATCAGCCCCGACCTGACTCGCGCATCCTATGAACTTCCGCCGAATCTCGGCGCCTTCGAAGCAGGTGATCCCGAAAAAGGCAAGCATCGCGGCACGATCTATGCCGTGGCACCGTCGTTCCAGGAGGCCGAGACCATCTGGGCCGGCACTGACGACGGCAAAATTCACCTTACGCGCGATGGCGGAAAGAACTGGAAAGACATCACGCCGCCGCAACTCAAGCCCTGGAGCAAAGTGTCCATCATCGAAGCCTCGCACTTCGATCCCGGCACGGCCTACGCCGCGATCAATAGTTTTCGTCTAGACGATCTCCGCCCGCACATCTATCGCACACGCGATTTCGGCGCCACTTGGGTGGAGATCACGGGCGGTATTGCCGACAACGCGCCCTCCAACGTGGTGCGCGAAGATCCGTCGCGGAAAGGCCTGCTGTATGCCGGTACGGAAACCTCCGTGTATGTTTCGTTTAATGATGGCGACTCCTGGCAGCCGCTGCAGCTGAACCTGCCGCATACGTCCATGCGCGACCTTACTATTCATGGAGATGACTTGATCGTTGGCACTCACGGGCGTTCGTTCTGGATTCTGGACGACGTCACCCCCTTGCGCCAGATGAGCGGGGAACTCACCAAATCCCCAGCCTACTTGTTTGCGCCGCAGCAAGCTGTGCGCTTCCGCTGGAACCGCAATCCCGATACGCCGCTTCCTCCCGAGGTACCTGCGGGGAAAAATCCTCCTGACGGCGCCATCATCGACTACTACCTGGCATCATCCGCGACTGCCGCGGTCACTCTGGACATTCTCGATCCTACCGGCGCGCTCGTTCGCCACTACTCCAGCACAGACAAGCCTCTTGCGATGGATGAGATTGCCGCCCACCATCCCATTCCGATGTACTGGGTTCGTCCCAAGCAAATTCTTTCCGCCGAAGCTGGCATGCACCGCTTTGTTTGGGATGTGCACTATGCTCCGCCGCATGCGCTGAACACGGAATTTCCAATTTCCGCTATCGTGCACAACACGCCGCTACATCCTTTGGGCGCATGGGCTCTTTCCGGCAACTACACCGTGAAGCTCACTGTCGACGGCAAAAGCTACTCGCGGCAACTTACGCTGATCATGGACCCGCGCATCAAAACCTCCGCCGAAGATCTGTCCAAGCAACATGAAATGGAAATGGGCGCGGTGGAAGGCATGAATGAGAGCCTGGAGGAATTGGAGCAGGTTCAATCCGTGCGAGCGCAGTTAAAAGATGCCGCCTCGAAAGCAAAAGGGAAACTAGCCGAGCAGGTTGCGGCTGTCGACAAGCAATGCGAGGAACTGCAAGGCGCTTCGCAGAGCGGCTTCTTCGGCTTGCCTCCCAGTGGGAAGCGGCCGGAGACGCTCTCGACTCTGAATCAACACTTTGCCGCAATCCTGGCAACAGCGGATAGCGCCGATGCCGCCCCTACCACGCAAGCCACAGCCGTATATAAAGAACTCGATGAAGCTCACGTAGCACTTCACAAACGGTGGAACGCGCTAAACGAAACCACGCTGCTGGAGTTGAACCAATCCTTGAAGCAAGCGGGCCTTCCGACAATCGATCCGAAAAAGCCACCGACCAGCGAACCAGCCGACGACTCCGACGGAGACGACGAGCCGTAGACGTCAGGAGAACTCAATCATGGTGCCGGCGTGAAGGTACTTCCCTGGGTTGACCATGGTCGGACCATGACTTGACTATGGTCCAAGCGTTTGCTATCCTGATGTCGTACAAGGAGTTACGCCATGGAACAAATCGCCATCTCGAAGTTCAAGGCCACCTGCCTCGCCGTTTTGGACAGGGTCAGCAAGACGGGAGAGCCCGTGCTCGTTACCCGTTTCGGAAAGCCGGTCGCGACGATTGTGCCGCCAGCCACAACACAACGCATACCCCGCTTCGGGACAGGTATCGGATCGGCCGAGATCCTCGGCGATATAGTCGGTTCCATCAGCGATGAATCCGATTGGGAAGCGGCGCGAGAACCGGAGTCTGATAAATGAGCCGACTTCTTTTAGATACCCACATTTGGCTGTGGGCTTTTCTGGAACCACACAGGCTTTGTTCCCAAGTTCATCAGTCCCTCAGCGATTCCAAAAACGTGCGTTTCCTTTCGGCAGTGAGTATTTGGGAAGCCATCCTCCTACTTGAGAAGAAGAGATTTAAGGTTTCTGAGGACTTCGGTCAATGGTTCGAGAAATCAAAGCAAGAACTCAGCCTGACAGCGGTGGGAATGAACTGGAAAGTCGCTCACGAACTTCGTTTCACAATGATCGGCTACAGCGATCCGGCGGACCGATTCCTTGTTGCCACCGCACGGGCTTACGACATGACGCTCGTCACCGCCGATGCCAGAATCCTGCGGCTACCCAATCTAAAGTTGTTGCCCAACGTTTAGTTCAATCTGCTCTGGCCATTCTGGTTGGTCCCGCTTCTGTCTATTTCAAGTATTTCTGGAAGAACGCCGTAGCGCGCTGCGAAGCGTCCGCCGTGGCTTCCGGGCGGTAGCCCTCTTTGTTATCCGGGTTTTCGAATGCGTGGCCTGCGCCGGTATAAATCTTGATGTCCGCTACCTTCCCGTCGGCTTTCATCGTGGATTCAAATGCATGCACTTTCTCAGGCGGAATGCCCTGGTCGTCGGCGCCGAAATTTCCGAGCATGGGCGCTTTGATCTTGGCGATGTTCGCGGGATCGGTCGGCAGCGGGCCATAGTTCACTACGCACGCCGCCAGTTTCGGCTGGTCTACCGCCAGTTTGATGGACCATCCTCCGCCCATGCACCAACCGATCGAGCCGATCTTGCTGGCATCGACATCCGGCCGCGACGCCAGATACGCATAGCCTGCCTCCAAGTCGCGCAGTCCCTGATCGTCTGCCAATCCACGCATCAGAATGTGCGCTTCGTCCGGTGTCTTGGCGGCCTTGCCGCGATACAGGTCCACGGCCAGCGCCACATACCCTTGATCCGCGAATTTCTGCGCCTGATTTCTCACCCAGTCGTTCAATCCCCACCATTCGTGGATCACGACGATCGCCGGATGTTTGCCTGCGCTTTCGGGCATTGCCAAATATCCGCTGACCGTATCGTTGCCGCTCTTGTAGGTTACAGTCTCCGTCTTCGGCGCACCGGCGCGCAGCGCCATCCCAAATCCGAGCACGCACAACGCAAAAGCCGCCAGAAATTGTTTTCTGTTCACGGTGTATTCCCCCAGAAAAAGAATTAGCTCCGGAACTGTAACGCATTCCGGAGCCAGAAGTCACTCCCCGCATTTCCTTAGGCCCGCAGGAGAATTTAGCTGGCTGGGTTCTTCTGCAACTCGTCAATAGCTGCCAGCACTTCGTCGCTATGCTTCTTCACATCCACATCTGTCCATACCTTCCGCACCTTGCCGTTCGGGCCAATCAGATAAGTGTGGCGCGCGGACAGTTTCGCGACTCCCAGATTCATGATCGAGTCGTATTCCCGGGAAACTTTCTTGTCGGTATCGGCAAGCAGTTTGAACGTCAAGCTCTCCTTAGCGCAAAACTCCTGGTGACTCTTTTCATCCTGCACGCTGACGCCGAGGATCACGGCATCCTTGGCCTGATACTTTGCCAGGTCGCGTTGGAAATTGTGGGCCTCGATTGTGCACCCCGTGGTCATGTCTTTTGGATAGAAGTACAGCACCACCCACTTGCCTTTGAAATCGTGGAGGCTGACGGGCTTTCCCTCTTGTGAATTCAGCGTGAAATCGGGCGCAACGGAACCTACCGCGGGCGCATTGTCGCCGGCGCGCGACCGGGAGGCCATGGATACGACAAGCAGGAAGGCCACGGCAATTGCCGCCACTGCTATAGAAAACAGGGTCATCATACGTCCCACCCTCATAATTCAGCCCTTCTTTCGTAGCCAGGATTTGCGCGGTATCAATTCATTGTAGATGCGAAGCCAGGCAAATCGGCTACACGCTGCTGGGTGCCCCGGATTCTACTTCCTATTTGCCGGGTTTGGGTAGATTCGCGTTGTGAATATTGAATCTTTTTGCTTCCGGGCTGCGCGAACTCCAATCCGATGGGGGGAATGCTACGCGCCAGAATCTTGGGCTCGAGTGCTTGAATTGAAGGCCTACCTCGGCAACTCCCGCTTGTCCCGCATTGCACTCGACCACCGTGCAGACGATTTCCTCGCTTGTCGAAATGTTGCGTAGCGTCAACTCCTGGCCTGCGCAGACCGGTTCTTGTAGCAGGATGAGTGCGCCATGAGCGCTGACCACTTCGGTCTTCGTTCGCTCAGAAAATGCCGCGCCATTGGCTCTTTTGCCACGCACGATGATGCCCACGCAAAGGAAGATTCGTTGGCTCCGCCGTTGGCTTGGAGTATTACCGGGGCGCGTGAGGGACGGGTTCACAATCCACACTTCTTTCTATGGGCAGTGGCATGCATGGCAGGAGCCAAATGCCGGCGAAAAGAGCCGTTCTGTTGCCTCGCGCTGCTTCGATGCTCGTAGCGCTTGTTTCTTGTTCGCAGAACGCTATAGCGATGAGGGTCAGTTGCTCCCATCCTTATGAATACACGCTGAATACACGCTAATTTGCAGGACTGGGATGAAAACTTTTATCTCCGGCCGGGCATGCCTACCGGCTACGAGATCCGTGACGGTGTGGGACAACGGAATGAAGTGCGCCAGTATTGCAGTGCGAAAGCGGTACGAGCCGTTTCAGATTGGCAATTTGCTATGCGGGTTTACTTGTTCGCCCAAGGTAAAAATGGATGGCGGGTGTCAGGATCAGCGACAACATTATTGAGCTCAGCAATCCTCCAATCACCGCGACTGCCAGAGGCTGCAACATCTGGGAACCCGAGCCGATGGCCATGGCCAGCGGCAGCATGCCCGCAATTGTCGCCAGCGCAGTCATGGCAATTGGCCGGAGCCGCCGGCGCCCCGCCTGAATCATCGACTCTTCTTCGCTGAATCCGAACTGCCGGAATCGTTGGTCGGCATCCAGCAGCAAGATGCCGTTCTTTGCCACGATTCCCACCACCATGATCATGCCCATGAACGACGCCACATTGAATGTGATGTGCGTGACCAGAAGGGCCAGGAATCCTCCAAACGTCGAAAGCAGCGCCGACGCCAGAATCGCAGCCGGCGCGGAAAACGTGCGAAACTCGAACAGCAACACCACGAACAGCAGTACCAGCGCCAGCAAGAACACCGTCAGCAGGTCACGGAAGGATTTTTGCTGCTCTTCGTATAGTCCGCCGTACTCCACGCGAATCGACGAGGGCAATTTCAAGTCCTCCACAGCCTTCTTCACTGACTGCATTCCTTCGCCGAGGCTCACGCCCTCAAATCGCCCCGTCACTTCCACCAGACGCTGCAAATTCTCTCGGCGAATTTCCGTTTGACCTGGATCCATAGTAATCGTGGCCAGCGATCCTAGTGTCGCCGTGTGCCCAGTCGCGCTGGTTAACAAGGTGTTGCTCATGCGATCGAGCGACGCACGGCTCTCTTCAGGAAAGCGCACGCGAATGGTGTAGGGTCGGTCGTTCAGCACCACTGGGGTCGCTGCGGGTTCTCCTTCTAGCACCGCCGCGGCATTGGTGGCCACTTCTTCCGGCGTGAATCCCGCGCGAGCCGCGATTGACGGATCCACTTGATACGTAACGGCTGGGCCGCTGATGGTGTTCTCGATGCCGTCGAGGACGTCGACCACGTGCGGCACTTTTTGAATTGCGTCCGACACGCGCGGCGCTGTCGATGACAGCAGCTTTGCGTCCGGCGAAAACAGCTTGATTACAATCGGCTCCGGCGCGCTCGTCAGGTCGCCAATCATGTCTTGCAACACTTGCACGAACTCGACGTCGGCTCCCGGCTCGGTGCGTTTAATTTCGGCGCGAATGTCGGACATAATTTCTTCGATGTCTCGTTTGCGGTCCTTCTTCAACTTGACTGTGAAGTCGCCGCGATTCGCTTCGGTCACCGCGGCAAGCCCCAGCTGCAAGCCCGTGCGCCGCGAAGTATTCTCCACCTCAGGCATCGATCGCACGATCTGTTCGATGTGTTGCAGGATGCGGTCTGACTCCGCCAGAGAACTGCCCGGTGGGGTGTAATAGTCCAGAATGAAGCCGCCTTCGTCCATCTCCGGCAGCAAGTCCGAGCCCAGGAATTTGTAGCACACGAACGTCATCATCACGATTGCCGCGCAGGAAACACCTACCATCACAGGCCGGTGCAGAATCTTCAGCATGACGCGGCCATAGAAGTCCACGATGCGCCCGAAGAACCCGGAAAGATGGGCTTCCTCCGCGGCGAGCAACGATGCCGCCGTCTGTTCGCCAGCCGGAACTTCCGCTGCGGCAAAGGTGTCCTTGCGCCGAACGAAATACTGACTGAGCGTTGGAGTCCACGTCAGGGCTAGCAACAGGGAACTGAGCAGCGCCACGGTCATGGTAATTGCCAGCGCGCGGAAGAAGCTTCCAGTGACGCCGGTGGTAGAAATCAGCGGCAGGAAGACGACGATCGGTGTGATCGTCGAGCCAATCAAAGGCACGGTGATTTCTTTCAGCGCGCTTTGGATGGCTTGCAACCTGGATTCACCGGCATCGCGATGGAGCACGATGTTTTCCAGCACCACGATGGCGTCGTCGATCACCAATCCCACGGCGGCCGCCAAGCCTCCCAGGGTCATCAGGTTGAAGCTTTGTCCCGTCAGCTTGAGCACAATCAGCGTGAGCAGCAAGGTCACCGGTATCACCAGGCCGGCAACAAACGAGCTGCCCCAATCGCGCAGGAACAGCACCAGAATGATGGAGGACAAAATGATTCCCAGGAGCACGGCGTCGCGAACGCTGGCAATGGAATCCCTCACAATCGTCGACTGATCGTAGAAAGGTTCCAGGTGAACGCCGGGGGGCAGCGTGGGTCTTAATTCGGCGATCTTCTGATGCACCTCGTTCGCCACGTCCAACGTGTTGCTTTCCGGCTGCCGATGCACGCTGAGCAGAACCGCGGGTTTCCCGTTCGCCGTCACCATGGTGTACACAGGCGCTTCGGACGGCGCCACTTTCGCAATGTCACCCAAACGAATCGGCGTGCCATCCTTTGACGTCTTCACGACGATTCGCCCGATTTCTTCCGGGGTGCGCACTTGCCCGCTGATCAGTCCCAGCACCAGTTGATGCTCGTGCTCCAGCAGGCCGGGCGAATCGATCAAATTGGTACGGCGAATGGATTCGAGAATGTCCGTCACCGTAATTCCCGCCGCCAGCAATCGTGCCGGATCCGGAGTGACCTGGAACTCTGGAACGCGGCCGCCTTGCACCAGCACGCTGGCAACCCCGTCCAGACGGTTGATTCGCGGCTTCAAATCGTAGGTGGCAATTTCCCAGAGTTTGCTTTGCGGAATGGTGTCCGACGTCAAGCTGTATCCCAGAATCGGAAACGACGCAAAGGTCATGCGGTGCGTCTCGATTTTTGCGGTTGTAGGCAATTCCGGCTGCAGCCGCGCCACCACGGCATCCACACGCTGCAGTGTCAGAATCATGTCCGATCCCCAGTCAAAGAACAGATCCACTTCGGCGGAACCACGGCTGGTAATCGACACGACCTTATTGAGGCCCGGCACACTGTTTACGGCTTCTTCCATCGGGCGCGTAATGGTGACCAGCATCTGGTCGATTGGCATCACGCCGTTATCAACGCCGATGATAATGCGTGGAAAATCTGTATTGGGAAATACCGCGACAGGAATGCTGAATGCCAGGTATGCTCCGACTAGCGCCAGGCTCACGATCAGAAACAGAATCGGTCGCGACAATTTGCGGAACCACGGGACCGTGGCGCCTTGGGGAACTTGCTTTGCTAGAGCCTCCCTCTCTGCCGGCCGCGAATCCATGCGCCGTTACTCCTTACCCTTCGCAGGAACCGCAGGCGCTGTGTCCTTTTTGTCCGGGGCCGCGACTGGCTTGTCGCCCGTATCGCCGGTGTCTTTATCTTTTTCTGCCTCAGCCGGCGGCGCCGCTTCCACCTTGATCTTCGTGGCATCTGGTAACGCGTACCCGCCTGCCGTAATGACCAGATCATTTTCTTTGATGCCGGATTGAATCTCTGCCAGCTCTTTGTTGCGAATGCCAATCTTTACTTTCGCGAGATGCGCCTTGTCGTCTTTCCCTGCGAGCATCACGTAGTCTCCCGCTTCGGGCGACTTGAACACCGCAGCCGCGGGCACGGTCAACGCATCTTTCACACTTTTGGCAATCGCTTCGATTTGCACGTTCATTCCTGGCTTCAGAGCCGCACTCGCCTTCAACGCCTCCACCCAGATTTCAATCGTCGTGCTTCCCGGATCCAGCGCTGGGCTCACCAGCATCACTCGCCCCGGGATTGGTTCCTCCGCTCCCGGTACATTCAGTTCTGCGTGGTCTCCCACCTTCAGCAGTACCGCTTCACTTTGTGGCACATGCGCCTTGGCGATCAGTTTCGATGTGTTCATCACAGTCAGGATCGGCTGGTTCGCCGTTGCCAGCTCGCCCTGATAGAGAGGCCGGTCGGTGACCACGCCGTCGATGGGGCTGCGAATCACCGAATAACTGAGCAGCGCCTGCGCATTTTCATATGTGCCTTTTGCCGCGGACAGTTGGCCACTTGCAACCTTGAGGGCCTGCTCTTTGCCCAGCCGCTGCAAATCCGCCAGTTGTTTTTGCGCTTGTTCGTTCTGGCTGCGCGCCTGGATCATGGCAACTTCTGCTGTATCCAGGTCGCGTCGCGGAATCGCTCCTTGATCGAACAACTCTTTTCGCGAGGCGTAGACTTTTTGTTGGGCGTCGAAAGCCGCTTTTGCCGCCGCTGCATCCAGTTCGGCCTTTTGAATCTGCTGCGGCACGCTGGCTCCCGTTGTCGTCTTGTAATTGGCTTCCGCTTGCTCGAAATTGCCCTTGCTCTGCTCTGCTGCGCCGGCGAGGTCCGCGTTTTCCAATTGTGCTAACGGTTGACCCTTTTTCACGCTGCTTCCACGTTGCACATAGAACTTGCTGATCGTCGAAGTGATCTTCGGCGTGATTACGGCTTGCTCCAGCGGAAATACCACCGCCTCAGACGACACCGTCAATTCAATCGGTCCGCGCTTCGCCGGCGTGGTCTGCACCGCCACTACGGTTTCCGGCTCTTTCTCCGCGCTGCCACATCCCGCGAGCAGCGCCACGGCACACAACGGCAATAGCAGCGCTCGCTGCGAGCGGCTCATCGTGCCCATTTTTCTTTTTGTTCGAACGCTCATGGAGTCGTCATCACTCCTGTCAGTGTCTGCAGATTTGCCAGCGCCACGCGATAGCGCACTGCCCCGTTCTGGTAAGCCGCGTTAGCCTGCGCAAACGTGCTCTGCGCGTCCACTACCTCAAGCACCGTGGCCTCTCCGCCTTTGTAGCGCAACGTCGTCAGCCGCAGACTCTCCGCTGACAACTCGGCGGATCTTTGCAATCCGCTCAACTCGTTCAGCGCGGTCTCCGCTTCCGAATACAGCGAGCGCATCTCCGCCAGTAACTTTCGCTGCGCGAATGACAACTCCTTCTTGGCCAGTTCGCGTTTTAATTCCGCCTGCCGCACGCGGCTCTGCGTCGCGCCCCAATTCCACACCGGCAACGTCAGCGCTGCCATCGCCGAGGAGCCCAGGTTCGACAGCTTCTGGCCATCCACAACCGAATTGGTGGCGTAGTTCGGCGCGTCGATGCCGTACCAATAATCCAGGCTGATGGACGGCAAATATCCTGCGCGCGCCGCGGTTACATCGTGCCCGGCCGCTTGTGCATTAGCCAGCGCCTCACGAATCTCTGGATTCTCATGCGCCGCCTGGGCTTCAAATTCTTCGCGCACAGGTAGCGGAGCATTTGCGTGAAGATCATCCGCGGTTTCAAAGTTATCGTTGAAGTCCGGGAAGATCAGCACCGCCAGGTCCAGCCGCGCATTCAGTAAGGTGAGTTGCGCCTCCTGCAATTGGCGCCGCCGCTCTTGCGCTTGCAACTCCGCCTTGATCACATCGGAATGGGCAACTTCGCCGCCGTGTTCCAGCGACTGCGTCAACTTCAGAAACGCCTCGCCATCTTGCGTGGTGCGCTGCGCGGATTCTACGACCTGTTCGGCGGCTCCCACTGCGAAGTAGCTTTGCACCACGGTCACTACCAGTCCGCGGGTGGCAATTTCCGCGCGCGCCCTGGCAGCTGCTGCCAGAGCCGCCGTGCGCCGGTACGCGGCTACACTCGCCATGTCGAGCGATTCGTGCACGTTTCCTTGGCTGATATATTCGTGCGGTGCATTGTTCGCGATGAACTTGACCGATCCGAGGGAGTTGGGCTGTGTGTACAAGCCCGAAGTGTTGAAATCGACACCGGGCAGCAATCCAGCGCGGGCTTGAACTTTGTCTTCCCTCGCCACACCTGCGTCAGTTGCCGCAGATTGAAATTGCGTGCTGTTTTTTCGAGCCAGGTCGAGCGCCTGCTTCAAGGTGATCCGCTGAAATGACGCACTTGTCGGCGTCGTTGTTGCCGGAGCAGGCGCAATCTTGGGAACCGGCACCGATGGCGTTTCCTGCGCACGCAGCGGAAGCAGCATGGTTATCGACGAGAATCCTGCGAGAAATAGTGTGGTTGTTGTCGTTCGCATAGAGAGCATCTGGCCGCGCATACAATCGCCCGGAGCAGCGGCCTGCAACTCTCTTAACGTAGCGAAGACAACCTAAATGTACGATTAATCGAATCGTGGAGAGGAAGGCCAGTTTCGCAATTACTTCACAGTTCTGTCGATGCGAAAGGCGCCCGCCTCAGAAGGCGGCCGCTACACATTCTTCTCGCCTGCCGGCAACCAGGCGGTAAACGTCGTTCCGGTTGAATCGGACTTGGTTAATTCCAGACAACCGTGGTGTGCCTCTGCGATCCAGCGCGCAATCGATAATCCCAGCCCCGCTCCTGCAGAATCGCCTTCGGCTCGCGAGCGCGCTTTATCTGCCCGGAAGAAGCGCTCAAATATACGCGCCTGCAGCTCCGCAGGAATTCCAGTTCCCGTGTCGTTGACACTAAGCGTGTAGTCGTCGCCCTGTCGGCGACACTCAAGCGAGATCTGGCCACCCTCCGGTGTGTATTTGATGGCGTTGTCCAGCAGGTTCAGCAGCATTCTGCGCAGCAATGCTTCATCCGCCTCGATTGGCAATTCCGGCTCGATCGCCGCAGATAGTGTGATTTTTTTTGCCGTCGCCAGCGATCTGGACCTGCGCAACACGTCTGCGGCCAGTTCATCCAGGTAGACGCTTTGGAGTTGCAACGGGTATTGGCCAGCGTCGGCGCGGGTCAGCGTGAACAGGTCCTCTACAATTCGCGCCAGCCGCTGTGACTCATCTTTTAAGATTCCCAGCGTTTCGCGGTATTCCTCCGGCGAACGATCTGCGCGCGAGAGTGTCACTTCCGTTTCGCCGTGAAGGATGGCCACCGGAGTACGCAACTCATGTGAAGCGTCCGCCATGAAGCGTTTCTGTCGTTCAAAGGATTCTTCCAGCCGCTCCAACAATTGATTGAAGGTCACCGCCAGTTCTCCGAGTTCGTCGCGCGGATTCAACACCGCCAACCTGGCGTGCAGATTGGCCGCGCCCATTCCGCGCGCTTGCGTTGCCATCGCTGCCACTGGCGCCAGACTTTTTCTGGCCAGAACATACCCGCCGAGGCTCGCCACCAGCAATGCAACCGGGATGGCCCACAAGAATGTATTGCGAATATCCTCAAGCATTTCGTGTTGCGGGTGCAGCGATTGCAGAACCACCAGGGTATAAGTTTCGTCTGCTACCTCAACGTGCTTCGCATAGCCGCGGAAGAATTCCCTTTGTGCTCGAACAGTGCGCATCGCCCGCCGAGAGGAATCGGAATCAGCCGCAAGGTCGCGGAACGATTGCGAAGCAAAAATGGTTGGCGTAAGTCGTTCGATTGCGGGATCCGCTGCGGGCAGATCCAGGGTGCTTAACACTACGTTTCCGCTGGAATCGCGAACCACGAAAACGGTGTCGCGAAATCGATGTTCCAGGATGGCCGCGCGCGCCGCCTCTTTTGCCGGATCGGGACCGTCCTGATCCTTCAGTTCCGCCCGGAATGTGGTTGCGAACGCATCGGCAAGCTCTACCAGGTTGCTGTCGGTGCGGCGCGAACTATTGCGTGCGTACAGCGCATAGGTGAGCACCGCCAGTAGAATCAGCACCAACGCCAGCGCCAGCGTGTACCATACCGTCAGTCGAACCCGCACGGAATCAAGCATGAAGTTTTCTCGTGCCGCCTGCCGCGGGTGGTTTTGCGGGCTTGCCGTTGCCAGTTGCGGCGTTCTCGTCGCTCGCGTACAGCACATAGCCGCTGCCGCGACGGGTCTGGAGCATCGGTTTTGCCGCTCCCTCGTCGATCTTCCGGCGCAGCCGGTTGACATACACCTCGATCAAATTTGAAAACGGGTCGAACGATTCATCCCACACGTGTTCCGCGATTTCCGCTCGTCCAATTACCCGCCCAGCGTTGCGCGCCAGAAACTCCAAAAGCGCATACTCCTTTGTCGTCAGCGAAATCGCGCGGTGGCCGCGCTTCACCGTCTGTGCCGCCGTGTCCAGCACCAAATCTCCCACCACGATTTGCGGGGAACGCACATCCTTCGGCCTGCGCAGCAAAGCCCGCAGCCGCGCCAGCAACTCGCCAAATTCAAAAGGTTTTGTCAGATAATCGTCGGCGCCGGAATCCAGGCCGGTGATGCGGTCCTCCACGCCGTCGCGCGCCGTGAGCATCAGAATCGGCGTGCGTTTTCCCTTCGCACGAATTGCGCGGCAGGCGGCGAATCCGTCCATTCCGGGAATCATCACGTCGAGGATTACCACGTCGTAGTCGTTGATTTCCGCCTGATAGACCGCGTCGTCGCCATTCGCCACCACGTCCACGGCGTAGGACTCTTCGCGCAGTCCTTTCGCCACGAATCGCGCAATCCTCGCGTCATCCTCCACCAGCAGCAGTCTCATGCCCGTATCATACGGCAAATGATTCAGCGCGATAGCAGGGAACTATCGGCTCAACGTGCAAGCCGCTCCTCCATCTCATCCAGCGACCTGGGCCAATCCTCGCGCAGTAAGCGGCTCAGCGCGCGATCCGCAAGCAATTTCCCTTCGGTCTGGCAGTGCGGGCAATAGTTCGTTTCGTTTGACGCATAGCGTATCCGCTGGATTTTCGTGCCGCACACCGGGCAAGGTTGCCCATACCTTCCATGCGCCGCCATTCCTTCGCGAAACGCGGTTACTTTTTCTGGAAAATTGTTGCCAGCTTCTTCTCGCAAGCGCTGCGTCCAGTCCTGCAGTGTATGCCGCACCGCTTCGTACAAACGTTGAATTTCGTCGGCCTGCAAGCGCTGCGTGAGTTTCACCGGGGATAGTCGCGCAGCGTGCAGGATTTCGTCAGAATACGCGTTGCCGATTCCGCTGAACGTGTGAGGGTCCGTGAGGGCTCGTTTCAATGTGTGGTTCGAGGCCGTCAGCACCGTCTTGAACTCATCGAGCGTCGCGTGCAAGACTTCCGATCCGCCGGGATCGAGCTTCGCCAGTTGCCCATCTCCATCCATAACATGCAGCGACGCGCGTTTCTTCGTGCCTGCCTCGGTCAACGTTAACGTGCCTGAATCGAAATCCAGCGCCGCCAAGGTTCTCCGGCCGTCGGGCGTTACCCGCTTCTGGACCCAATGCAGCCGGCCGGCAATCATCAGGTGAAACACCAGCCACAAGTCGTTGTCGAACTTCAGCGCGATGCGTTTCCCTAAGCGCCTCAATTCCTTAACAGTATGGCCTTGGATCGCGTCAACGGGAGGCTTCGCGGTTCGCAAAAGAAATGGCCCGCGGATTTGGATTCGTTCCAGCACGCGTCCAAGAATCCGGCGCTCGAGCGCCTCGATGTACACGGTTATGTCAGGAAGCTCCGGCATCGGTTTTCAGGGGATGAATGCAGGCATTTCAGTTGGCTGTGCTGGCTTCAACGCCAAAGTCGTAGACGCCGACAGTGGGAGGTCCGCCTAAAACATACTGACCGGGCGCCAAAGGCTCTTTGGGAATGATCTCGACGACGTTGGCGGAGATGCGCTTGACGTCAACCGCCTGCAATCGCTTCGGTGGCATCCAGGTTTTGTCGGCATGGGTAATCTCCAGTTCGCGATGATCTTTTTTTACGTCCACTGTGCCGATTTCAAGGACTTCTGGGTTCACGTTGGCCGGAATCGCGATGCAGAATTTCGGGCTTGCTCCTAGCGTGATCCCCGCGGCCGGACCTTTATACATGGCGATGCGCGTGCGTCCGGCGTTTGGATTCAGCGGATTCTTTAGGCCTTCTTTCATTGACACTCCGGCCTCCCTGCCTGCGGAAACCACCATCGTCATTGGTTTCCACGCACCGCCATCCAAATAGTGCGGGATATAATCCGCAGGACATGGTGGTCCGCCGGAACCGCCCGCTGCTGCTGCGCCGCCAGAGTGGCTGCGAGCGTTAAACGCTTTCCAGTCCTCGAAAGATTTCTTGAGCTTTTCGCCATCGGCGTCGGGAAGCGGCAACACCTGCAGGCTTCCGTTCATCAGCAGGATTGAGCCGACGACTTTGTCTCCTTGCAGAACCTGAGCCATCTGGGTAGAGGGCCCGAACTTGAAAGTGCAGTCGTCCCACTTGATGACTTCGTTGGGTTTCACAGTTTGCCCGTAGCAGCCCAGCACCAGCGCCAGGGTGATCACACCTGTCCATGCAAAGGATCGCAGAAAACGAGGAGTGGGCATGATTCAGCCTTTCTTTCGGGCGGTGAATTTCGCAGTACTACTTGGTGAGGGAGACTAGTCTAATCCCACCGAGGATGTAAACCCAATGAATGATTTGTGAATGAACTGGCGCCGACCAGGCCGACCAGCAGCATCGTTCGGCGAAAGATGGTGCGATGGAGTAGAATCGGCGCACGCCCGCATAGAGACAGGTCGCAGTGACCATACGGAGTGAACGATGAATCGAGCCGGAATAACCCCGAACTATTTTCAACGCCACGGTGGCGCCGCAGCTATCTTTCTTTTTCTTTTGATCTTGATCCTGGCGCCGCAGGCATCCGCGAAAATGACTGTCGACTTCGATCCCAATCTCGATTTCTCGAAGTTCAAGACTTTTGCCTACATCGGCGGCGCGAATATGCTGGAGTTCCGGCAGCTGAATCCGAATTACATCACCGACCGGGTGCATTCGGGGGTGTCTCAGGCGTTGACGCAGCGCGGCTTGAGGGAAGTAAAGCCCGAGGAGAACCCAGACTTGGTGGTGCGCTATTGGGCCAACAGCCAATCATCGATTGTCTCGCCGTCGGCAGGGACCTGGGGACAATTCGGACAATATGTCAGCGACTACTGGGAATATACCTACGATCTGATGAAATCGGAGACCGCCCTGGACGCGTCGCTGGTCATCGATCTGATTGATGCGAAGCGAAAAGATCTGGCGTGGCGCGTGTACTTGGAGCAAAAGATCGTTGATGACGATAGCATCTGGAATAGAGTGCTGAATGAAATTTCCAAAGGCTTCGAGAGCTATCCGCCGTCTAAGAAACAAATCGAGGAAAAGCGCAAGGAACGCGCCGAACATCCGCCGAAGTCTGCGGCGCAGTGACGGGAAGATAGCAACGATCTGTCAGCCGGCTTTTCCGAGGAGCTGGCGGGCATATGCGGGAGCTTTGCCGGAATCTTCGTGTTTGCAGTAGGCGTAAACGTCCACGCCTTGGGCTACCCAGGTGTCAAAGCGTTTTTTCCAAGCGCTCAATTGCTTCGGCGTGTAGTTTTCCAGGCGCAGGCGCGCGTAGGTGAATCCGGCGGTGATGACGTCCGGCGGCGTTTGCTTCTCAGTTTCTGACAGGCACAGCGCGGTGTCATGCTCGCGAAGCACGGCGTACGTTTCATCCGTGTACCAGGATGGGTGGCGCACTTCGAAGGCGAAAGCAAAGGCGGGTGGGCGAAGCGCCAGAAAATCTTCCAGCAACGGGCGATCGAATTTGAAGTTAGGCGGCAACTGCACAAGAATAGGGCCGAGGTGGTCGCCCTCGCTCAGCACGCTGGCCACTTCCAGGAAGCGCTTCAGCGTGCTCTCACAATCGCGCAACCTTTGAATGTGCGTAATTTTCTGGTTGGCTTTCAACGCAAAGCGAAAGCCCTCCGGAACAGTTTGCGCCCACTGCAACAGCACATTCTCCGTCGGCATGCGATAAAAACTGTGATTGATCTCGACGGTCGAAAATTGTTGGGCGTAGAAGCTGAGCATCTCGCGGTCCGCCAGCTTTTGCGGATAAAAACTGCCCTTCCATTCCTTGTAGGAGTATCCAGAAGTCCCAACGCGAAGCTGGCCCAAGCCCGGCATGATGCACCTCCGTGCCCCGCCATTTAATCACGGCGCCGCGCCGCCAGAAAAGGCAAACGCCCACGAATCCGGGCAATCAACGCCCTTTCGTTCGCGCCGGCATACGTTGGCTGAGAAGCTCGATGGCTTCTTCCAGCCTTTGCTGCCGCTTCCAGAAATCGCCCCACAGATCGCCCTTTTCTTTCAGTCGGACAAATACCGTCTTGATGTTCAAGGATTCGGGCCGCAGGTTTTTGCGCAGCTCTTGCGACAAGATAGGCGCGGAAACGGGAGCCTTGGGAAACGCGCGCACGGAATAAGGTGCGGCCAGTGGCCGGCCATGTGCATTCTGCTGAACGTCGATCAGGATGCGGCCTGCGGGACGCTTCGCTACGGACCGCTCATTCGTGACCAGATTGGGATGCTCACTTGTCACCGTGCGCGCCACAATCTCGGCAAACGTCCGCAACTGTTCATACGTGTAAACCGGTTCAACCGGAATATAGATGTGGATTCCCGTTGCTCCGGAAGTTTTTAGAAAACTGGCCAGCCGCAATTCTTGCAACTTTTCGTGCAGCGCCGCCGCAATCGTGACCGCAACAGAAAATTCCGTGCCCTCGGATGGGTCCAGATCGAAGAAGAAATAGTCCGGATGATCCAGGTCGTCATAGCGGCTGGACCACGGGTTTTGATCGATGCAGCCGAGGCTCGTCAAAAACAGAAGCGAAGCGCGGTCATTGGCGGTAGCGTATTGAATTTCCTTGCCGCGTCCTTCGGAATCGACGGGCACGGTCTTGAACCAGTCGGGCAGTCCTTCACGAACGTCTTTTTGAAAGAAAGCCTGACCTTTGATTCCGTCAGGATAGCGGCGCAAGACCAGCGGCCGGTCGCGAAGAAAAGGCAGAATGAAGTCGGCGATGCGGTAGTAGTAGGCCAGCAGCTCGCGTTTGGTGTAGCCGGATTCGGGAAAGTAGATTTTGTTCAGGTGGCTGAGCCGCACGCGTTTGCCGTCCAGTTCGATGCTGACCGTTTCGGCGCGGCCCTTGAACAGCTCTGCTTCAATCTGCGCTTTGGTGTTGAGCACCTTGCCCGTAACTTGTGGCGCGTGAACGATAGCCGGGGCGGCGGTCACTGGCTCGGCCTCGCTCTCCCAGCGACAATCGCTGGGGCGCGCGTCCTCGCGAAGCGCGACGAAAACGGGGTGGCGCAGAGCGTGTTCCTGCGTCCAGCCGCTGAACTTCACGCGCGCCACCAGCGCCGGCTCTACCCACGAAGGCTTTTCATTGGTTTCGGGCACGGTGTCGAACGGGCAGTCCGCGGATGCCAGCTCTTTCAACTTGCCGCTGATTTCTTGCAGCTTTTTTCCGTCAAATCCGGTTCCTACGTGTCCAATGAAGCGCAGCTTCTTGCCTTGGTACAAACCCAGCAGCAGCGAGCCGAACGGAAGAGCGGGAGTACGCGACTCGCTCCAGCCGCCTACGACTGCGTCGAGGGTCTTCGTTACCTTCAGCTTCATCCAATACGCGCTGCGTTCGGAAACATACGGGCTGTCAGCACGCTTGGCCACGATTCCTTCCAGACCGGTCTGCTTCGCCAGCTCGAAAAGTTCTTTTCCATGTTCCAACTGGTGATCGGCGTAACGAAATCGTTCTGATACATGCACCAAACGCTGCAAAAGTTGCTTGCGTTCCAGCAGCGGCGCTTTGCGCAGGTCGTAACCGTCGCAATAAAGAAGATCGAACGCGAAGAAAACGACAGGCGTCTGTGAAACCAGATGCTCGCTCGGCGCGCGCACGTGCATGCGATCCTGCAGGCGCTCAAAGCTGCTGAGGCCGTGCTCATCCAGAGCCACGATTTCGCCATCAACAATCGCATCCGATGCCGCAAGGGCCTGCGGAAGAAACGCCAGCTCCGGATAGCGTTTGGTGATATCGGCTCCGCTACGAGCGCGCAAATTCAAAACGCCATTCTCAATTCGGGCCAGCGCTCGCACTCCGTCCCACTTGATCTCAAACAGCCAATTCGGATCGGAGAACGCATGCTCGCCGAGCGTTGCCAGCATGGGTTCCACGCGGGCAGGCATGGCAGTCTTCCGCGCGCCGTCCAATTCGCCGGGCTCGATCGGAGTGGCGCCGCGCTTGGGCGGCAACTCCTCAGAAATTTCCTTAATCGTGCGGCCTGTAAGGACCGAGCCATCGTGCTCGTCGATGTTATACCCGGGATCCTCGTCGGCGTCTTTGTGCTTGATGAACAGCCATTCGTTGCCCTTTTCGCTGTGCTTCAGCTTGACGAGCACAAAACTCCCGCGAAGCTTCTCTCCGTTCAAATTGAATTTGATCTCGCCTCGTTCGATTTGCTTGCTGGCGCTGGCGTCGCCAATCACGCTGAAGGTTCCGCGATCCCACACCATCACCGTTCCCGCGCCGTAATTGCCCTCGGGAATCTTTCCCTCGAAGCCCGCATAGTCCAGCGGGTGATCTTCGGTTTGCACCGCCAATCGCTTGTCGGCGGAGTTCAGCGAGGGTCCTTTGGGGACAGCCCAGGACTTCAGCGTCCCGTCGATCGCCAGCCGGAAATCGTAGTGCAGGCGTGTTGCGCGGTGCTTCTGAACCACGAACGTGTCGCCATGTTCGGCGTCGGGTCGCACCTCCAGCTGCGGCAATTTTGGCTTTGGCAGACGCGTGCGTTTGGCGGCCGGGGCGGGCACATCCTGGACCGAACTGGCGGCGGGTCCGGCTTCGCCAGACGGCTCCGGCGTCCGATCGAAGCGGCGTTTTCGCTTATATTCCTCGAGCTTCCCCATGCGTGGATTCTATATCAGCCCGTGTTTTGGCTGGGATTGTCTCCGTATCCATAAAATTTCTTTGCGGGAACTGTGGCACACTAGTCCGAAAGGACAAGGCAATGGCGACCCGAGTAAACAAACACTATCGTTTAGACCCGATGAAGATCAAGCGCGCCCAGCAGGTCTTGCGCGCGGCCACGGAAACAGAGGCCATCGAGCGAGCTCTGGACTTCGTTATTTCGAAACACAAAAACAAACGCTTGGCCATAGATGCCAACCAACGTTTTGTGCCTAGCGGCACTCTCGTCAAAGATATTTATGGGGTTTTGGAAGAGTAGGTACAGACTTGGATGTACGTCCTGCGGCTCTATCGCCGTGGTGATTTCCAAAATGAGCAATACCGCATGGGTTTATCTTGATTCTCGCCTGCCGGGAGGCTAACCTTAGAACCTTGCGCCGTTCCTAGGCTTACCGAAGGAGTTCGCTCATGGCCACCACTGTCTGGAAGGGTCACCTCACCTTTGGCTTGATTTCGATACCGGTGCGGATGTATGCCGCGGCTCGCGGTGAACGCATCACCTTCAATCAACTCCACAAGGAATGCCATTCGCGGCTGAAGCAGCCTTTGTTTTGCCCGGTGTGCAACCGCAACGTGGAGCGGTCCGAAATTGTGAAGGGCTACGAGTACGAGAAGGATCAGTACGTGCTGTTCAGCGAAGAAGAGCTGGACAAGATCGAGCCTCCTTCGGCCCACGTGATGGAAATCCTGGAGTTCGTCAAGCTCGGCGAAATGGATCCGCTGTACTTCGATTCCTCCTACTACATCTCGCCGGAGGAAGCCGGAGTGAAAGCTTATAAGCTGCTGATGAAGGCTATGGAAGAGTCTGGCTACGGCGCCATCGCCAAGCTCACCATGCACCAACGCGAGCACATCGTGATCATTCGTCCGGGCAGCCGCGGCATGACGCTGCACACCATGTTCTATTCCAACGAGATTCGCGCTGCGGAATCGATTCCCACCGACAACGTCGAAGTGAAGGACCAGGAAAAGAAGCTTGCGGAGCAACTCATCGCCAGTCTGGCTGCACCATTCGAGCCCCAGAAATATCGCGACGAATATCAGGAAAACGTGCGCGCCCTGATTGCTGCCAAACTTAAGGGCCAGGAAGTTACGGAAGTCGCACAGCCGCATCTGGCGCCCGTAATCGACTTGATGGAAGCTTTGAAAAAGAGTATCGCTGAGAAGAAAGCTCCTGCTGCCGCCGCGGAAGTCGCCGCAGGGCCCGTGCCCGTCGGGAAAAAGCCACCCGCGCGAGCAGTGCCGGCAGCTGCAACCACGCAGCAGAAAAGGGCAGGCAAGAAAGCCGGATAATTCTGAATGGGTACCACCGACAGATTCACTCCCGAAGACGTCCAGCGCATTTTGGGTCTGACCGGGAAGCAGTTGGACCAATGGGACCGTTTGCGCCTGGTTTCTCCTCGAAACGATTTGGGAACTCCGTGGTATGACTTTCGGGACTTGATCGGCCTGCGCACCGTTAAACAATTGGTCGAAAATGGAGTTTCAGCGAACCGCCTGCAACGTACCGTGGCGGCTCTTCGCGACAAGCTTTCCCAGGTGCATGTGCCGCTGGCGGAGCTTCGCGTTCTTTCCGACGGAAAGGACGTGATTGTGGAACGCGAGGGCGTGCGCCTGGAGCCGCTTTCCGGCCAGTTCGTATTGAATTTCGAGACCCGTGAACTCGACGAACGAGTGCGCGTCATGGCCGAGCCCACGGCCGACGAATGGTTTGCCAGAGCACTGCAATATGAAGCCGACGGAGCTACCAGGGCGCAAGCGGTTGATGCTTACGATCACGTTTTGCGGCTCGATTCCCAAAGGCTCGACGCCTTGATCAATTGCGGAACCCTCTATTACGGAGACCGCAGTCTTGAGAAGGCGGCCGAGTGTTTTCGCCGCGCTCTCGCGCTAGATTCCGAAAACGCATTGGCGCATTTCAACCTGGGAAGTGTGCTGGAAGATATGGGCGACTTCGAGGGCTCGCGACGACATCTGCGGCAAGCGGTGCGATTGCTGCCCGACTATTGCGATGCGCATTACAATTTGGCGTTCGTTTGCGAAAAGTTGGGCGCGTTTGCCGAAGCGCGGGAGCACTGGCAAGCCTATGTCGACCTGGACCCCGCGGGTCCGTGGTGCAACTATGCGCGCCAGCGCCTGGCTTCCGGCAAGGCGGCAAAATCGGCGGTCATCACCAGGAGCTAGCCGCGTCCGCTCGAACCAAAGCCAGCCTCGACTCATCTATCCTCTAGAGGTGCAACGCAATGTGCAGAAACATCCGGCCGCTTTTCAATTTCGATCCGCCTGTCACTCCTGAAGAGATTCGCTCGGCTTCGCTGCAATTCGTCAGAAAAATCAGCGGCTTCACCAAGCCATCCCTCGCAAATGAAGCCGCATTCCGGGCGGCTGTCGACGATATCTCCGCCATTTCAGCTCGCCTGATTCATTCGCTTGAGACCAGCGCGCCACCCAAAAATCGCGAACAAGAAGCCGAGAAAGCCAAAGCGCGCGCGGCAGCCAGGTTCGGCGCCTAAACCCTCTAGGTCTCTTGAAGTTGCTACCGGCTGCGCGGCTCTTCCAGCGGACCAAAACGCAGCTAGTCCCTTGAAAATACTTCGCTTTATCCTTAAAGCCACGTGAATCCGGCACACCAGCCCTTTACAACTTTTTACAATCCTTTGCGACGTCTTGACACACGCCCTTTGCCGGGTCTTTATAGTCTTGTTTCGTAAGGCGGATGAATGAGGCTGAGAATGTCCAAGAAGAAATGGTTGACGGACCGCACCAGAACGCTCCTCACCCTGGAGTTAGCCATCACGCTTCCAGCGGCGGCCCTGATGGCCTTCAGCATTTGGAACTTGAAGCACATCCAGCGCTCTGAAGCCGTCGAAGCGGCTATCCAGCGCGACTTCGCCCACGTGTTGGCGATTGCGGAAAAGAAGACCTTGTACAAGGCCAACGATCTGATCACCCCGGTCCGCGAGGAGTTTCCAAGCCCCGACCAGGACCGCGCCATGATCAAGGCCAAGCTCGAGCACATCCTATTGGAGCACCCCGAATTGTCTTATGCCTTTCTGTACGACAAAAAGAACAACCTGATGATCAGCCGCGCACAGCCAGCCCGCGACAAGGATCCAGACTTCTGCGCGCGCACGCAAGATGCGATCAATATGGTGGCGACCTGGTTTCCTTTGGAAGCACCCGACATGTCGACCCGTGTGCGAATCATGGAGGAAAAGGACGAACCTCCGATCGTCATCACGGGCGAATGGATGCATCAGGACAATCAGTACAACTATCAGACCCTGGTTTATTTTCTGCCTCCGCATTCCCCAAAGGACCGCGTGGTACTTGGCGCTGTGGCGTTCGATGATGAATATCTAAAGCACACCTTCATGCCGGCCATGATGAAAGAGGTGTTGAGCAGCAAAAGTGAGGTCTTAAAGGGCGACAATCCGCCGGTGATGATGATTCGCCCATCAAAGGGGGATTACACACCCTGGGTGAGTTCCGGCAATTGGGCCGACGGCAAGCCGGAGGCAGAGCGTGCCTTTCAATGGGTCTTCCCGGGCTTAACCGCGGCCATCAAATACCAGGGCACCACGGTCTCAGATATGGTGTCCCGGTTTCTGCGCTACAACTACCTGGTTTTGACGGCACTCTCTTTGTTGATGATCGGCGGAATCTGGATGACCTATCGCAACGTCTCCAGGGAAATGACTTTAGCGAAACTGAAATCCGATTTCGTGGCCAATGTCTCACACGAATTGCGTACGCCGCTGGCCCTGATTCGCTTGTATGCCGAAACGCTGGAACTGGGCCGGATCTCCGCCAAGGAAAAATACCAGGAATATTTCCGCATCATACGCGAGGAGAGCGAACGCCTGACCGCGCTCATCAACAATATCTTGGACTTTTCCCGCATTGAGGCGGGACGCAAGGAGTACGAGTTCAAAGAGACGGACCTGGCGGAACTGGTTCACTCCACCTTGGAATCTTATCGCTTCCAAATCCAGCAAAACGGTTTTGCGTTCGAGGAAAATATTTCCGGTGACATTCCGCCTGTAAACGTGGATCGCGAAGCCATCGCCCGGTCCCTGCTGAATCTGGTGAACAACGCGCTGAAGTACTCCAAGGATGACAAGTACATTGGTGTGAGCCTGTACCGCTCGAATGGCTCCGTGAATCTGGAAGTCCGCGACCACGGCATCGGCATCCCGGCCCACGAGCAGGAAAAAATCTTCGAGAAATTCTACCGCTGCGGCGATCCGCTGGTACACAACGTGAAAGGCTCCGGTCTGGGCCTGTCGCTTGTGCGGCACATCGCGCGGGCGCATGGCGGCGACGTGCTGGTCGAAAGCCATCCGCAGAAGGGCAGCAAATTTACGATTGCGCTGCCGCTGGCTTTCCCTCAACAAACCGCGAATGCGGTCGCATGAGGAACAAGGATCGTCATGGTGCAAGGCAAGCATAAGGGAGAAGGCATGGGAACAGCGAAGATTCTGATCGTCGAGGATGAGCCGAACATGGTTGCCGGCCTGCGCGACAATTTTGAGTACGAAGGCTTCCAGGTGTTGACGGCGCTCGACGGTGTCGAAGGACTGGAGCGGGCCCTGAAAGATTCTCCGGACCTGGTGGTGCTGGACGTGATGATGCCGCGTATGAGCGGGCTGGATGTGTGCAAGCAGCTGAAGGCCAAGCGTCCCTCCATTCCCATCATCATGCTGACGGCGCGCGGACAGGAGGTCGACAAGGTCGTTGGCCTCGAACTCGGCGCCGATGACTATGTCACTAAGCCATTCTCCATTCGCGAATTGTTGGCTCGCGTGAAGGCCGTGCTGCGCCGCGCGCAAACCGTTCCCAAAGAGCAGGACCGCTATTCCTTCGGCGACGTCGAAGTGAATCTGCGGAGCTACCAGGTACGGCGCGGCGGCAACCCGGTGGAGTTCTCCAGCAAGGAATTTGACTTGCTCAAACATTTTCTGTGCCACTCGGGAGAGACGCTAAGCCGCGAGCGCCTGCTCGACGAGGTTTGGGGCTACGAGAATTTTCCGACCACCCGCACGGTGGATGCCCACATCGTGCGCATTCGCCAGAAACTGGAGCCAATTCCAGACCAGCCGCGTTTTTTTCTGACCGTGCATGGAGTGGGCTACAAGTTCGTGGGATGAGGATGAGGGGACATGATCATGCCAACCGCAGAAACGCTGATCGGAACGCGAAAGCCGCCTGCGAATCGTGTGGCGCGGGATAAAAAGCGCGCTGCGCCAGACGGCGCGCAGCAGTCCTCACGAACCGTCGCGTCACCGATCCTCAAGGAGAACATCCAATTGTTGCGGGAAGAACGCGATGCGGTGCGCGCGGAACATGCCAAGTTGCAGCAAGCCATCTACGAGGCCGCGCAGGTCCAGCGGCGGCTCTGCGCTCCACGCGAATTGGTTTCAGGCGAGTTCGAGATTGCAGGCGAAATTTTTCCGGTGCGCCACCTGTCGGGAGATTTTTTCAAGGTGATGCAACTCGACGCCGTGCTGGGGCTCACCGTTGGCGACATTGCGGGTAAGGGATTATCCGCCGGGATTTGGCAGGCGCATCTGATGGATTTGATCCAGCGCAATGCGCGAACTTACCTGCGTCCGGCAGATGCCGTCGCCGCGGTGAATCGCGAACTATGCCAGGACAAAAGTGAGCCACCGATCGCGGCGCTGTTTTTTGCGAGGCTCGATCTGGAGCGGAATGAGCTCGTGTATTGCAACGCCGGTCTGCCACCTCCGCTGATTCTCAGGCGCAACAAGTCCGTCGAACGGCTGGAAGAAGGCGGCCCGATGCTGGGCGCCCTGCAGCAGGCGAACTACAGCTCGGGGAGGGTGCGACTGGATCCGGGCGACATGTTGTTGGCATATTCCGACGGCTTGACGGAATGCCGCAATCCGCAGGACGAAGAGTTTGAGATGGCCAGATTGACCGCCGCAGCGCAAGCGCTCAGCGGTTCAAGCGCAAACCAGGTGCTGTTCTCGACGCTCGGCGCGGTGCTCGACTTTGCCGACGCGTGCCCGCCGGGCGATGACCTGACGCTCTTGGTTGTGCGTCGCCGCGAAGCCGCCGCGAATCGCGCTTCCGCGGATAACAAGGATTTCCCGAAGACTCGCCGTCGGCCCACGTCAGTTGTGCGACCGAGGAAAGTTGCGAGCAGCGAACAACGAACTACTGCGAACTAGCTGAATCGTAACGACGACCTCCGCAATTTTTTCGTGCAGGTCCGACAGTATTGGTGTGCAAATTGAAAGGAAAGGACTGGAGATGGCAACCGAATCAACTTCGATGCTTATGGAAGAACCGCAGGTCTCCTCAGCCCTGCGCCAACCGCAACCAATCTGCCCCGATGTTTTGGGCTCCATCTATGCGGATCACTACCAGTATGTTCTGCGTGTCTGCCGGCGATTTTTCCGCCGACCCGAAGACGCCGAGGACGCGGCCGCCGAAGTTTTCCTGAAGCTTTACCGCGTGCTGCATCAAAGAGATGTAACCATGCCTTTTCGCCCTTGGGTTTCTCAGGTGGCGGGGCGTCATTGCATTGATAAGCTGCGGCAAAAAAAGTGCGAACGGAGTTCCTCTTTGGAAGACATCGACGTCAGCGATTTCGCCGATCGCTCCACTCCTTCGCCACTCTCCGAGATTCTGCGCAAGGACGAACAGCGCCAACTCCGGGAGCACCTGACGCGTTTGCCGGAAAAATACAAGGTTCCGCTCATGATGCTGTATTACAAGCGGATGAGTTATTCCGAAATCGCCGGGACGTTGAACACGCGGCTTCCGGCAATCCGAATGATCATCTTCCGGGCCAAGGATTTCCTGCGACGTAACTTGCGGCGTGGGCAGTACGGCGCGAACTAGCAAAACCAATCATTTCAAGTGAACGATTGTGCGGTGGTGTTCGAGCAGGCGGCGGGTTTCCTAAAAGAGAGGCTCTCAATGAGCGGGAGAACTTTTGAAGGCAGATACTGCCCTTATTACAGTGAGAGCCTCGGCCCAACAGGTTGCCCCGCCGGGATACCAGTGAAGATACGCTTTTCTACCGTAGATGACTAGTGGTATGTCCCGTATATAACGTTCAGATATCGTCTTCTTTTTCCCCCTGGGTTGTGGTTGAGATCTCTAGCTCCTCGGATCTGCTCGTACTCGGTTGATTGGCGGCCGGTTCCGAGACCAAGAAGGGTCTGAAATGCAGCAGCCGGCGTCTTGCGGCGATTGTGCCGAAAGACGAATTCATCGAGGTATACCTGGAGTTGGGCCTTGCTCACACCGTGGTACGTGCCAATGAGCCACTGCTGGAGGTTGCCTATGGCTCGATCGGCAAGGGGAACGGCGGACTTCGCACCTTTTCGCAGTTCCGAGCGGAGCGGCTGGATGCGAGTGATATGTTCAAAGCCGGCCTCAACGAGACCCGCGAAACTTTTGAGGCCGTCCGTATAGATGGTGGAACCAGGTGCAACGTTCCGCGTAAGTACCGGGATGATCGTGCTGGCCTTGAAGTCGGAAATCACGTTCATGCGAGCTCGACCGGAGGCTTGACCACGCCTTTCCACGGCAACTAGAACGAGAGCGGCCCGTCGATTCTTGAGTTGCCGGCTCCCCCGCAGCCCAGCTTGCTCGCCGCCAACCCACGTGTCATCAACCTCTACCTCACCGTGCAGAGGCTCCCGGACGGCGCTCACCATCGCCCGGCGGAGTTTGTGAAGCATCATCCAGGCGGTCTCGTAGCACTTAAGACCGAGTTGACGCTGCAGCATCAGAGCCGACACGCCACGCTTGTCAGTGGTCATCAAATACGCCGCCCAGCACCAGTGGGTCAGTGGAACCTTGGTCCGGTGAAGGACCGTCCCAGATGTTAACGAAACCTGGTGCCGGCATTTGGCGCACTGGTGGCGCCTTTGGTTCACCAATTCATACGCTCTTTCGTGCCCGCACCGCGGACACGCAAAGCCATCCGGCCAGCGGCATGCCGACAGATACTGCTGGCAAGCCTCCTCCGTGGCGAAGTCGGTCTGAAACTGACGAAGCGTCTTGGGGAACGGCGGTCGGGCCACCCTCATACACTCGATCGTCAGACCTGTGTTGGGCATGGCTGAGAGCATACCAAGCGTTGGAAACTATGTCAAGCTATTTATGGGACACTACTGGTAGTAAGGCTGTGCGGGCCAGGGGCTGGGTGACCGGCTACGCGCCGAATGGCGGATAGCAGTCGTAATTTCGCTGCGAGACGATCTTTCCATCGCGAAACGTAAGAAACATCGCCACGAACGCCTTCATTTCGCTGCCGGCGGCCAAATTCATCACCGGAACGGCAAGGACTCCGTTCCATTCCAGTTCGACGGCTACCTCATCACCATTCTCAACAATCCGCCGCACCTTATAGCTTTGCGACTGCAGGATTTTGCGCCCCTGTTCGTAGGCGGCCCCCAGATCGGCGAAGCGACGGACACGGCCTTGCGGCTGAATGCGGTTCGGGAACTCGTGGAACACCGCGTCAGGAGCGAAGAAATCGGCGATGGTTTCAGGGCCTCCCAGGGCAGTGATCGCCTGCAGATATTGGCGAACGCGCGAAACATTGCTTGATGTCATGGTGCAAGCCTCCTGACGCATTGCGACATTTCGTCGCGACACTCGTTTTTTCCCGGGGTGCCGGCTGAATATCTCCCGACAGATCAACCGGATTGCAGGCTACAGCCCACAAGCTGACGTTGCATAACAGGGCACGCAACATTGTACGAGGTGACTAGGGTCACAGATGTCTTCTACCCGCGGCAGGTATCGTATACGCAATGGGCTCGTCTGTGTAACGAGGGACTGTTGCTGCCCTCTCCAAACCTCATGCTCGAGTTCGACGAGCCCGTTCACAAATACCATGCACTTGTTTCGACTGGATTATATTTCCTGCATCCTGACCGTTGGCTCGACCATTCTTATCGGTAAGAAGCGGTGGGAAGGCTGGCTGATCGCCGGCCTGAACAGCGCCCTGATCTGCGTCATTGCCCTGGACACGTCACAATTTGGATTCATTCCCGCTAATATTTTCTGCCTGGCGTTGTACAGCTATAACATCCGCGAATGGAACAAAATCTCGCAGCCTCCGAGCCAACAGGCATAGGAACTCAACAGGCTTTCTGTTTTCCGGCTTGTTCCACCCATCGGTTCAGTACGCCTGCGAAAAACTCCGGCATTTCGGTAAACGTCAAACCCATTCCTTGCCTCGGCTCCAGATACACCACCGTCGCGTGGGTCTCCAGGAATTCTGTCTCGGTATAGATTTCCATCAGTACGTTGGTGCCTTGCGGAAGCGGATTCATCATTTCCACGTAGCAGCCGTGCAGACTCAGGTCGCTGACTCGCGAGACGGTGCGAACGCTTTCCTTTTCATCAATGATTTCCGCTCTTGCGGTGAACGGATGTCTGGGTGTTCGGCGTCTTTCGGATTGCATGGGTGTTGGCCTATCAGGGGCGGGAATCTGCAATCCTAAACCAGTGTTTTGCGCGCAGCAAGAGGGAGCGTTTCCCGGTTCGATTCAGCTGCAGAGCAGGTTTGCAGACGTTACTCGTCGCGTAGGGCAACCATTGGGTCCACGCTCATAGCTCGCCGCGTAGGAACATACGAGGCAATCGCCGCAACGGTGGCAGCAAACGCGACGCAAGCGAGAGTCAGGGGATCACTAGCGGAAACCCCGAAGAGCAGGTGGCCAAGCACGCGCGAAGCCGCGACCGCGCCAACCCCTCGCAGTATCAGCCCCGCCGAAATCAGAATCAGCGTTTCGCGTGAGACCAAACCAAGTATTGCTCCGCGTGATGCTCCGAGCGCCACGCGTATGCCGATCTCATGCGTGCGGCACGCCACGGAATAGGAAATCACTCCGAAGATCCCGGTGGCTGCCAGCAGCAATGCCATCGCTGCGAATAGTCCCAACAAAAATGTGCGAAACCTGGGTTGTGCCACGGAGGCGTTCAAAATTTCGGGCATCGACGCGATGTCGCTGACCGGCAAATCCTTATCGATTGTTGTCACCTGCTGGCGAATCGTCGCTGCCACACTCGATACGCTGAGGGGACTTTTCACCACGACCACGGCCCCGGGGAAGGGCGCTTGCGGAAAAGGAACGTCTCGATGCCTTGTAAGTGATTGTATTGTATATGGTTATCGTACGTGGCGCGAAAACGAGAGAAATGGCTTGCAATTGATATAGTGTTGTAGTTAAGTATAACACATGGCCGGGCCGACGAATGGGTCAGGCCGTTCCGAGGAGAACCAACAATGCGACTATTTCCGTCAGCTCTTCTGTTTTGCCTTCTAACACCAACTCTTGCTTTGCCTCAGGACAATCCGAACCCGCTCAGCACATTCAATCGCACCGCCTATAGTGCAGAGAAGAATATCCTTCTACGCTCTGCGGAAAAAATGCCCGTAGAAAATTACAACTTTAAGCCCACCGACGCAGTTCGCAGCTACGGACAGATCGTCGGACACCTGGCCGATTCGCAATACATGTTTTGCTCCATTGAACTCGGCGAGAAAAATCCTGACCTGAAAATCGAACAATCCAAAACCTCGAAAGCCGATCTAATCGCGGCACTCAAAGGTGCGTTTGCTTACTGCGACAAGGCGTATGACAGCATGACCGACGCATCAGCGCCTCAAATGGTAAAGCTTTTCGGAAACGATATGCCGAAGCTGGGAGTGCTGACAGCCAACAACATGCACGATCTGGAGCATTACGGCAACCTCGTCACCTACATGCGGTTGAAGAGCGTCGTTCCTCCGACCAGCGACCCAAACTTTCAGCCAATGCCACAGCCGAAGAAATAGTGTGCGTTCGATCGATGTTGCGAAGCGAGCTCAATTCTCGTTGAGAAGCTTAAGGAGAATCAAACATGAAATACTTTCGATCTATGCTGTCTGTCGTTGCTCTGATGTCGCTTTCCGCCGTGATGCTCGCGCAGTCTGATGCGCAAAAGGCTCCGACTGATTCGCAAAAAGCCTTCGACAAACTGAAGACGCTTGCCGGTTCGTGGGAAGGCCGCGTGACAACCGCGCCGCCGCAACCCGCAATGGGCGACGGAGCGCTGACGGACATCTCGCTCCGCATCACTTCGCGCGGAAACGCGATGGTGCACGAGATGAAGGAAGCGGGGACGGGGGACGACCCGGCTCGTTACGATCATCCCGTCACCATGTTCTACCTGGACAGCGACCGCCTGCTCTTGACGCACTATTGTGATGCCGGAAATCGTCCACGCATGTCGGGTAAGATGTCGTCGGACGGCAAGACGGTCGAATTCGAATTCCTGGACCTCTCCGGCGGCACGCAGTATGGACACATGGACCACGCCGTGTTCACATTCATCGACGCCAACCATCACATCGAGGAGTGGACCTACCTGATGCCTGGCGACAAACCAGTCCACGCGCGCTTCGAGCTGCAGCGCACAAAATAACCGGAGGGCATCTCTCTGAGAGCTATGTGCAACCCATGATGGATCGTGAGTGGAACGACAGCCAGCCGATTTACCGCCAGATTCGCGATCGCGTCGTCGCCATGATACTCGACGGCGTGCTGAAGGAAGGCGATCCGCTGCCGTCCGTGCGCAATGTCGCGGCCGAGAATCGCGTCAATCCGCTCACGGTCCTGAAGGGCTATCAACAACTGGCGGACGAGGGGCTGGTTGAGACCAAGCGAGGTCGCGGCATGTTTATCAACACCGGCGCGCGCAATCTGCTGCTGCAGAGCGAGCGCCAGAAGTTTCTTGCGGAAGAATGGCCGAAAGTCTCCGCAACCATCCAGCGCCTCGGACTGACACCGCAAGAGCTGCTGCAAGCCGCCGCACCCACGCAACCCCCATCGAATTCCGCAGATGGTAAGGAGGAGCCGAAGCCATGACAGTGATCGAAGCACGCGGACTCCGCAAAGTCTTCGGCACCACCGTCGCCGTCGACAACGTCAATTTGCATGTGGAAGAAGGCCGCATCCTGGGACTCATCGGTCCCAACGGAGCCGGCAAGAGCACCGCGCTCAATGCCATCCTCGGCCTTACGCAATATCAAGGAGAACTGAGGGTGCTCGGACGCGACCCTTGGATCGAGCGCGAACAACTCATGCGCGACGTCTGCTTCATCGCCGATGTCGCCGTGTTGCCGCGTTGGATGCGGGTCACCCAGGCGCTGGATTACGTCGCTGGAGTGCATCCGCGATTCGATCGGGCAAAGGCGGAAGGCTTTCTTGCCAAAACCGCCATAAAGTCGGGCAGCAAGGTCAGGGAATTGTCGAAGGGCATGGTCACGCAATTGCACCTTGCGCTGGTAATGGCTATCGATGCCCGATTGCTGGTGCTCGACGAGCCCACGCTTGGCCTCGACATCCTGTATCGCAAGCAGTTCTACGATTCGCTGTTGAACGATTACTTCGATCGCACTCGCACCATCGTTGTGACCACGCATCAAGTTGAAGAAGTACAGCACGTGCTCACCGATCTGATGTTCATCAACCACGGCCGCATCGTGCTTGATTGCAGCATGGAGGAATTCGAGGCGCGCTATGTGGAAGTGATGGTCAATCCCGAGCAGGTCGCCACAGCGCGCGCTCTGAAGCCTATCCACGAGCGCCAGGTGTTCGGTCGCAGCATCTTGTTGTTCGAGCGTGTCGACCGCCAACAACTGGCCGGACTTGGCGAAGTGCGCACGCCCAGCATCGCCGACGTTTTCGTTGCCATGATGGGCAACACGATTGGCAATCCGGCGGCTCAGGCACCAGCAGCACAAGGAGTGGTTAGATGAGCACTGAATCGAACGCCGTGCCGCAGTCTCCCGTCGGCTCGCAGGCAACCGCGCCGGCTTCCGTCTCGACGCCTCGGCCCTTTTATTGGTCGGTGCGCCGCGAATTGTGGGAGAACCGTTCCATTTATTTCGGGCCGTTGGCTGTGGCCGCCGTGGTGCTGCTCGGCTCCGTGATCAGCCTGGTCGGTGTGCCGCGCAGTGTGCGTGGCGTGATGACGCTCGACCCCGCGATGCAGTCCGCCATGCTTGCTCACCCGTACGCCCACATTGCTATGTTGCTCCTCGCGACTGGGATCCTCGTCGGCGTCTTCTATTGCCTCGACGCGCTGCACGGTGAACGCTGCGATCGCAGCATTCTGTTCTGGAAGTCGCTGCCCGTTTCCGATCTTACGACCGTGCTTTCCAAGGCCGTCATCCCGCTCATCATTCTGCCACTGATTATTTTCGTCACCACGGTTGTCCTGCAGTTCATTATGCTGTTCATGAGCAGCGCAGTCCTGCTGGCCAGCGGTGTCGGCGTCACAACTCTGTGGACGCGGTTGCCGCTGTTTCAGATGCAGTTGGTGCTGCTCTACGGTCTGATCGTGATTACGCTCTGGCATGCACCCATCTACGCGTGGCTCTTGTTCGTCTCCGGCTGGGCGCGTCGCGCCACATTTTTGTGGGCCGTGCTGCCGCTGGTGGCAATCGGCGTCTTCGAGTGGATCGCTTTTCGCACCTCGCATTTTGGCTCCCTCATAAAGGACCGCCTGTTTGGATTCGCAGCCCATGCATTTTCCTTCCATCTGCCCGGGAATGCTCCGGTCGATGCGCACTTTATTCCCCTGGCGCTGCTCAGCCCCGGCAAATTCCTGGGTACTCCGGGTCTGTGGCTAGGACTGATCGTCGCCGCCGCATTCCTGGCGTTAGCGGTACGACTGCGCCGCTATCGCGAACCGATCTGATTCGTAAGATCGGTTCGAACCGAAGAGTTACTTGCCTGAGGAGAACGACCACAGGAGGTTTTATGAAACGCATCATCATTGCTACGCTGTTTGGCCTAGTTGCAGGTGGGCTCTGTGCAACCATGGCTTTCTCGGTCGGTCTGCTAAAGTTCACGATTATCAATTTGGTGTGGGTCTTGCTGAATCGCGCAGTCATGGGCTTTGCCATCGGCACTTCGGGGTTGAAACTGCATTGGGCCTGGAACAGCATCCTCATGGGGCTGGTAGTCGGATCGATCTTCTCCTACTTCCTTTTCATGAATGTAGGACCAGGAACGCTCCCGCTGGCCAATCTTCTAGTCGGCAATCCCATATTCGGGTTGATGATCGGGTTCTTCACCACCGTGGTATTCAAACAGCCCGCCACTTCGTCCCTATCTCTTGCCTAAAGAGACCGAACATGTTTAAAGCCCAGCTGTTTCGCTGCTTTCGACTCTCTACAATATTTCCGGCCGTCGTTCGTCTTCAATAATAGATGAATGAGCCAGCGAGGATCGCGGGGATGACCGAGCCAGACCGCCATATCTCCGAGATCGTCGCGCAACAACGATCCCGGCTGCGTAATTTCATCCGCCGTCGTGTGCCCAATCCGTCTGACGCCGAGGACATCGTGCAGGAAGTTTTCTATGAACTGGTGGAAGCGAACCGCCTGCTGATGCCCATCGAGCACGTTACCGGCTGGCTTTTTCGTGTGGCGCGCAATCGCATCATCGACCTGCTTCGCAAGAAGAAGCCACAGACCTTCAGCGACGCGGCGGTCGAGGGCGAAGGCGGCGAGATGCTCTACATTGAGGACCTTTTGCCCTCGCCCGATGCCGGGCCCGATGCGCTCTACATCCGCAACGTACTTCACGATGCGCTGGAACTTGCCATCGACGAGCTGTCCGACGACCAGCGCGACGTCTTTGTGGCCCACGAATTGGAAGGCCGCAGCTTCAAAGAGATGGCCGCCGCGACCGGAGTGGGCGTGAACACCCTGCTCTCACGTAAACGCTATGCCGTGCTGCATCTGCGCGAGCGATTGCAAAGCGTGTACGACGAATTTACGAAAGAATGAGGAACCGAATATGAAATGGAAGAAAATGATTTTCATTGCTCCGCTGGGAATCCTGGCGATGCTGCTGTTTGTCTTCATCGGCGGCGAAATCGTATTGCACTTGTGGAATTGGCTGCTGCCGCCGCTGTTCGGCTTTCGCCTGATCAACTTCTGGCAAGCGCTTGGGCTTCTGTTGCTCTGCCGCATCCTGTTCGGCGGATTGGGGCGCCACGGTGGTTACGGCCGCTCTCATTTCCGTCGCCGCATGGAAGAGCGCTACGGGCACACCACCCCGGAAGAACGCGAACAATTCCGGCAACGCATGCGCGAACGCTTCGGCTTCGGCCCTTCCAACAGCGAGAATAAGGGGCAATGAAAGCCTTGCGACAGCGCCACGGAGCATTGGCACGGAAGCCATTCACTAACAAGCGCGAGCGTGTGCAATACCGCACTATTCGCCGGCGGCATCGGGCGCATAATCATAACTGGAAGGCTTGCCACGCTATGCAAAAACCGCCAGTCGATGAAAAGAAAACCCGCGACCAACTGAAGGCCAAACGCGATCTGTTGCTCGAGGAATACACCAGGCAACCCATGAACACCCGCCTGGCCATTGAAATTCGATTGATTGACGACCAGGTCGCAGCCCTCACCGAGCGCCTCGTAGAACAACGGAAGGCCGAAGCCGACTAGATCGGCGCTCGATCGCGAATTCCCACAGCGCGCCTACGACCACATGTCCATCTGTGAATTTGGTGGAGGCGGAGTTGGCATATTCAGCCGTCTTGAAAATACGTAAGTTATTGAAAACACAAAACGACAAAAACGCTGAAATCGTCGAAAAAGGCATCAACTGGAACGTATCTGGAACGTGGGATTTTGCCTAATCCCGCGCGGCCGGGTTTTATTGTGTTCAAATGTCAAGTTTTATTGCAAAAAAACTTGACAGAATGTAAAGACAGAGCGATATTTTCTCCATGGGAAAAGGCGTCACGCCGGCAAAAGGCTCAGGCCGGGTCATGGCCTTAGTCCGCCGTCAGATCGAAGACGGCGGGGAGCGGTTGTGGCGACTTGACGACTTCCGCGATTTACCCTTCGAGGCTGTCGCGCAGGCCCTTTCGCGCCTGACGCGCCAGGGGCGGCTGGCGCGCTTAAGCAAGGGCATCTACTACAGCAGCCGGCAAACGGCCTTCGGTACAAGCCAGCCAAACCCAGCCGCAATCCAGAAGCTCGCCTCCCGCCGCAAGGGCGTTTTCCCTTCCGGCATTGCCGCTGCTAATCTCCTCGGATTCACGACGCAGACGGCAAGCCGAAGCGAGGTTTCGACCAGCGCCCTCAGTTTGCCGCGGAAACTCGTAGGAAGCGATACCGTCATCCATACGCGAAGGCCCGAAGCATGGGCAGCCCTTTCCGACAACGATGCGGCGTTGCTTGATTTTCTGCGCCGTTCGGGCAGGACGAGCGAACTCTCGCCAGAAGAAACGATCCGCCGAACCATCAAGCTCTTGTCGGAGAAAGGACGCTTCGAACGCCTGCTCGCGGTTGCGGCTTCCGAGCCCCCGCGCGTCCGCGCGATGATCGGCGCTATCGGAGAGCAGCTCGGGAAAGACCGCACGGGGCTTCGCCGCCTGCGGGATTCCCTAAATCCCTTCTCGCGGTTCGACTTCGGCCTGCTGGCCGGACTGCGGCACGCTCGTAACTGGCAGTCCAAGGAGCGCCGCTGACGTGAAGCTTTTTGAACACAAGGATTTCGAGCAGGCGATACTCGGCGCTGAAAAGCATTTTAGCGGTCGGCGCTTGCGCCCCGCCGTCATCGAGAAGGACTACTACGTCACCGAAGCGCTGCGCATTATCGCCGCGATGGCGCCCGACAAGATCATCTTCAAAGGCGGCACGAGCCTGGCGAAGGGCTGGAATTTGATTCAGCGTTTTTCGGAAGACATCGACATTTTCCTCGATCCCCTCGCTTTTAAGCCCGCCCTTGGAAAAAACGCCATTGACCGGGAACTCAAGAAACTTCGCGACGTTGTCGGCGCCCACCCCGCGCTGACCTTCGTCAAGCAGGAGAGCGAGACTATCGGAGGCTTCGGGCGCAACGACCGCTTCTCCTACGCGCAACGCTTCGGCGGCCCAGGCGAAGTTGCCAATCGCGTCCTCCTCGAAGCTGGCACTGCCAGTGGCCGCGAACCCACCACCATCGTCGAGCTGCGCTCATACCTGGGGGAGTTCCTCGATGAAACGCACACATCGTTAGGCGCGGAGGACGAAGGTCGCTTTTCTCTCCGACTCCTGCATTTCCGGCGCACCTTCGTCGAAAAGATGTTCGCGATCCACGGCAAAGTGGAATTGTTCAAACGCGACGATCAACCGCTCGGAAGCTATGCGAGGCACTATTACGACCTGTTTCAACTGGCTGCACAAGTGGAAGTGATCGCCATGCTTAAATCCGCCGAGTACGCCACAATTAAGAGGGATTACGACGCGATCAGTCGGGCGCATTTTGAAAAGAGCTATTTCTATCCAGTGGGGATGAGCTTCGCCAAAAGCGACGCCCTCTTTCCGTCTACGGAGCTTGCCAAGAGCATCAGCGCCGGGTACGAGGCCCAGTGCAAGTTGCTCTGTTACGGCCCCTATCCATCGTGGGCGGAAGTTCAAGCGAGATTTCTGGAGCTTCGAGATCTCTTGTAAAGAAGGGCGTTTACGATTCCCGGAATTCTTCCAGCTGACCAGGGCCGACTGCACGATTTGCGTGGGTTTCGATGCATGGTCATCCCCGATATTTGTCAATCATTTTTCCATGGAGGCGAGGAGCTCTTCTTCGAGTGAGTTTTGTCGAGTTTTTGGCTATAGGCCAATTGAGCCGATCCATATCCCAAAGGCTGCACACTCTGGAGCGCCATCTATTCCTGCCTAAGGTGGGGCGCGGAACTATGCATGGCACGATCCGTTCGAATTTGATTTACAAGACTGTATTTCCGCACCATCGGTGGGATCGATCGAAGTCAGGGTGGGAAACTGTGTGCCGTCGGGAACGACAAAGTCTCCTCCGCCTGTGAGGTCCTTCCGAGAGCGACTTTTCGGATGAACTCCTGTCATTTCCTAATGGAATATTGAAGAAGATACGGAACGGGAATCGGAATCTGTCTGCAACGGGCGTTCCGCAACCAGTTCCGGAATGGGTTCCGGAAGGTAAGCACGCATTTCTTTCATTCTAAGACAGATTAAGGACCGCAGAAACGGCGACGGAGTACGGAGCAAAGTAACGAGCTGGGGCGGTAGGCGACCCCCTGTGTGCGGCTAGACAGCCGCTCAAACCCTTTTCCGGTTCTGGGGGTCGCTACCGCCCGCGCTTTTTCAGATTTCTCAGCAACGCCAGTAGCATGTATGGATGCAGGAGTAGCAGCAGTTTTCAATTCTAAATTGCAGAAGGCGGCAGGGCTACACGCTAACGACGTTGAGCGACATGACGAAGTTGATAGAGAAGAAGAATTAAATGCAGGCTTGCAGAAACCTAATTGTAAGGCGCGAGGCGAGTGGAGTTATTCGCGAACTGAGACCTGGTTGAGCAGCGTTCGAACTGCTGTATTCCCCGGACCATCCTACGAGGGGGGGCTGCTCTCGCCAGATCCATGTTGTGGCCAGAAAAGCAGGTTACGATGGGACCGACGAGTCGTCGGGGTCAGATAGCAAGAACTCCTCCCCGGTGACTCACCTCAAATTATAGATGCGGACTATAAGTAGGCGAGCACAAAGTATTGGACGATGAATGTTTCGACCCGTAAGTTTGTAACGGCAAGGGTCCTCGTTGTGTTGGTGGATTGCTTGGAAGGACTTGTCCCCCCGCTTTTGCGAGGAGCTGCTAGGAACCGAGCGAAGACAATATTGCTGATAGCTGTCTCTAAACGGTATAACCCTCAGTGGTCAGGTCAAAAGCGGTATAACGAACTAGTTCACGAAAAACCATGGCTTCACTATTCCAAATCCAAACACCGGCCCTGGGTGAGCGGCACTATGCTGTTGTGGAAATAGCCGAGATTTGGCATTTGAGCACCGACAAAGTTCGCGATCTTTTTGAAGACGAGCCGGGTGTCCTCGCTATCGGTCGAAGTAACCCCCGCAAGCGGCGGTATCTCACCTTGCGCATACCAGAGTCTGTCGTCGAGCGGGTTTACCTCCGTCTCTCATCGAAGGCCGCAATTCGATAGGTGAACAGGTAAGAAAATCTGGGGGCTTAGCACGCCAATTCAGGCAAGTTTCCAGGCTTTTTCAATCGCCTCTTCAAGTTTCAGCTGTCGCGATCTCACCCAAGGCGAGTAGTGCCGCTCCGTGACCCTGATTGAAGAATGTCCTAACAGGACAGACACCGCCTCGATAGGAACGCCTGCCTGGAGCAGGTTCACTGAGAACGTGTCCCTGAATCTGTGGGCATGTCCTTCGATGCCAGCGATCCCAAATACCTTCGCGAGGCTTCGCTGCCAGTCGGCCACAGTAGACTTCGCGAGGCCTTGCCCTGACCAGAAGAAATACTCTCCCTGTGGGTTCAGCTCTTCCAGTTCTTTCGCGACATCTATCGGCAACGGAAGCCAGACCGGCTGGCCTGTCTTTTGCGTGTAGAGGAGCAACTTATTCCCGTGGAGTTTATCTCTTGAAAGGGTTGCTGCGTCCCGGATTCGAAGTCCCGAATAGCGAAGGAGGTTGACGAATGCTCGAACCCGTTTCCCGCTCTCGAAACCGTAGATGCCTTTATTGGGGTAAATTTCGGTGGCCCACAAAATTTTCTCGATGTCTCGATCGGTGAATGGAAGCGTGGGCATCGGCCGCGCAGCAGGAGCCTTAATTAGCTTCGCTAGATTGTCCCGCGCCCAACCAGACTCTATGCAGAACTTGAAGAAGGTTCGTAGACGCTCAAGTTTCTTCCGGGCTGAAACGGGAGCCATCTTCCAAGATTCACGGTATTTTCGCAAATCCGGGAGGGAGATCGCCCCAACCACTCGTGTGCCGAACGCGTCTTTCAGTTCCTTGGTGAGCAATGTGTATTTATAGAGAGACGTATCTGAAAGATTACGAGCTTCACAATCTTTCATGAAGGCTTCGGACGCGAGAGCGACTGTCGTGTCCTCGGTTTTCGCCTGTCCACCTTCCCAATCACGCACTAACTTTTGCGCGGCTTCCCAATTCCTCAGGTCCAGCGATTTCTTCAGCCATTTTCCGTGCAGCGTACCTTGCGTCCAGATAGGGCACTGGCATTTTTTCTGTGTACGTAGCCGGTGTGGGCAGGCTTTCAGATGCCTTCTGTAAAGGTTCAGCATCAGAAAATCTTATCATCACTGGAACGTAAATGGAACGTATAGTTTTTTCTCCATGTAAGTCATTTAAAATAAGTAACATATATGGTGGAGGCGGGGGGAGTTGAACCCCCGTCCGAAAAGCGCTACGCCACGGAGCCTACATGCTTATCTCAGTTCAGTTGGTTTCGCCTTCCGCGCTCAGAACGAGCAAGAAACGCAGCCGGCTAGTCCGATGGTTCTCGCCCAAGCCTTACGGACCGAAAGGCTCAGGCCAGCTCACTGTATGACGCTTCTTGCCGGGCCCGTGAGCAAAGCCCGGGGAAGCGTGCGCTTAATTAATTAAGCAGCAAGTGCCAGATTGTTATTGGCAGTTCTAGTTTCCGACCAGTTATGGGCGGTTGGCCCCCAGCATGCCTCCGGGACGCGACAGCTTCCGTCGAAACCGTGTCGCCCCCATCTCTACAACCCCATTTTACCACTCCCTGCAATCAATTCCTCGGAACCTCGCCAAACTGTCTGGGCCGTTTCAAGCCAACTGCCCCTAAGCGGTACACCTGCTCCCCACCACTCCTCCTTCTTCTCTCCTAACCTATTGACTCTTCACCGATTAAGCCTTGCCTGGCGGTAAATTCGTGGCGCTCCTATTGCACCTGTTGGACTTGGCGGAGGTGTGGCAATGCTCGCTCATACCGCGCAGCGCCTTCGTTCAAGCTGACTTGGCACTTCTTCTAAGCCGGAGCGCTCTTGACCTCGTTCCCCATCTCTTTTTGCTGTCTTCCCGGTTCGCGGGAGCCGTATGTTCGTCCGTGCGGAGTCTGGCCGCGTTCTCTCCTCTCCTTGCGATTCGCTCTAGCTCTTTTTGTTTCGCTCTTGCATCTGTCAACTCCCATTTCTGTGCACGCACAATCCTCGACCGCTGAGTATCAATTGAAAGCCGCTTTCATTTTTCATTTCGCTCAACTCGTTGATTGGCCGCCGGAGGTCTTGGGATATCCGGATCGCGTGTTGACTTTTTGCATTGCCGATGAAAACGCGCTACTCGGACTTCTGGAAGGCACGGTGCGAGGAAAACGCGTCGGCTCGCATCCTCTGCAGGTGCGTCATCTTCTCGAAAACGACAATCCCAGGGCCTGCGATCTTCTTTTTATCGTTCGTCAGGACAAAAAGCGCACGGCAGCTCTGCTCAAGGCTGTCAACAATGCCCCGATCCTCACCATCGGTGAGTCCGACGACTTCCTTCAACAGGGCGGCATCATCGGATTCTGCTTCCAGGACAACAAGACTCGCTTCGATATCAATTTGCCGGCAGCCCGGCGTGCCAACATCAAAATCAGTTCCCGGCTCTTGCTTCTTGCCAGGAGCGTGATCGGGGACTCCAGGCAAGGATAAGCACAAGGTGACTCCGTTCTCCCATCTCTCCTTCCTCCGCAAGTTGACCTTGTTTGTCCTGGCCGCCACGGTTTTCGCTCTCTCCATGACCTTTGTTGCTCTTACTCTCTACGAGCGCTCCTCGTTTCGCCAAGCCCGCCGCAATGAACTATCGCTCCTTGCCAGTAATCTCGGCCAGAATTCTGCGGCCTCTCTCGTTTTCAATGACCAGAAGACTGCTACCGACATTCTGGCCGCGCTACAAGCCGATCCCCATATCATCGCCGCATGTCTTTTCGAAAACACCGGCAGAGTTTTCGCTGAGTATCCACACCCCAGACCACAGGGATTGTGCTCCCTTGCGACTGCCTCGAGCGGCACAGCGCACTTCACTTCGAACTCCCTGAGTTGGTATCAAGACGTTTTCCTGCAGGGCGATAAGTGCGGGTCGATCGTGATCGTTTCAGACCTGAAAGCGTTCAACCGAAAAATCGCCGAATACATCCAGATCGAGGGCCTGATTCTGCTCGTTGCCTTCCTGCTGACCTACTTTCTATCCTTGCGCCTGTTGCGCATTGCCACCGATCCGATTCTCCATCTCGCTCAACTCGCCGGAAGAGTTTCCAGCGAGAAAGACTATTCCCTTCGCGCACCGCGCGCCGGAGCCGACGAGGTGGGCATCTTGACCCTGTCCTTCAATGACATGCTGGACGGGATTCAACAACGCGATGTGGCGCTGCAAGCTGGAAGGGACGAACTCGAAATCCGCGTGCACGAACGCACCGAAGCGTTACGCCGCGAAGTCAGCGTGCGTATTCATGCGGAAGAAGCCCTTTCCAAGGAACGCCAGGTCTTGCGCGCTCTGATCGATAACGTCCCGAACCTGATGTATGTCAAAGACACGCTGAGCCGCTTTGTTGTTGCCAATACGGCGGTGGCTCGCGCTATGGGCCTGCACTCTTCCGGCGAACTGATCGGCAAAACCGACTCTGATTTCTTTCCTCGCGAGTTCGCCGCCAGCTACTACCAGAACGAACAAGACGTGATTTCCTCCAAGCAGCCTCTGGTTGATCATGAAGAGCAGACGGTCACCCAGACCGGGCATCGCATCTGGTTGCTCACAACAAGGTTCCTCTGCTCGACAGCAACGGCGACGTTACCGGTATCGTCGGCGTCGGCCACGATATCACCGCTCGAAAAAAGACCGAACTCGAGTGGCAGCGAGCCAAAGAGGCCGCTGAAGCCGCCAGCCGCTCGAAAAGCGAATTTCTCGCCAATATGAGCCACGAGATTCGTACTCCGTTGAATGGCGTCATTGGCATGACCGATTTGGCTCTCGATACCCAGCTCACTCCCGAGCAACGTGAATACCTGCGCACCGTCAAGCTCTCCGCAGACTCCTTGCTTACCGTCATCAACGACATTCTCGATTTCCCTAAAGTAGAGGCCGGCAAGGTCGAACTGGAACTCCGCGACTTCAACTTGCGCGATTGCCTGGAAACCGCTCTGAAAACGCTCGCCAATCGCGCCGATGAAAAGGGTCTCGAACTTCTTTGCGATATCGCCCGGGACGTTCCGGAAGTCGTTTGCGCCGATTCCACACGCCTGCGTCAGATCATCCTCAATCTGGTTGGCAATTCCATTAAGTTCACCCACGAAGGCGAAGTGACGCTGAGGGTCGAACTCGAATCCAGCGACCCCGAGTCCGACTTTGTTCATTTCACCGTCTCTGACACCGGAATCGGCATCCCGCAGGAGAAGCAGAGTTCCATTTTCGATCCCTTCTCCCAAGGAGATAGCTCCACCACTCGCAAGTACGGTGGCACCGGACTTGGCCTTACCATTTCCGCGCGATTCATCGCTCTGATGGGTGCGACAATATGGATGCAAAGCGAACCTGGTGAAGGCGCGCAATTCCACTTCATCCTTCCGCTCAAGCGTTCACAATCCAAGATTGATATGGCGAACCCCGCGCCTGCTGAGCTCCTTCATGGCGTGAAGGTGCTGGTTGTCGACGACAGCTTGACGAATCAGCGCATCCTCTTGGCCATGCTGCAGCATTGGCATATGCAGCCTTTCGCCGTCTATGGTGGCGTGGAGGCACTCCGGGCCCTGCAGGCCGCTCGCGATTCAGGTGCGCCGTTCCAACTGATCTTGACGGACATGCATATGCCCAATATGGATGGCTTCGACCTGGTCGCCCACATCCGCAAGCAATCCGATCTTTCCGCCGCCACCATCATGATGCTCACGTCCGCCGGACATTCCGGCGACGCCGAGCGCTGCCGGCAATTGGGTGTCGCTGCCTATCTGCTGAAACCCATTCGCCAGTCTGAACTGCACGAAGCCATCGCCCGTGTTCTGGGTTCTCGTGAACAAAGCGGCGCCGCACCGCTGGTGACGCGTTTCGTAGTTCAGGGCGCTGTGGAAGCCGTCGAGAGCCTGGCGATTCTGGTTGCGGAAGATGATGCCGTGAATCAGCGCCTGGCCGTGCGGCTGCTCGAAAAACGAGGTCATCGCGTCATCGTTGCATCCAATGGTCAGGAAGCTCTCGATGCGCTCTCTCGAAACTCATTCGATCTGGTTCTCATGGACGTGCAGATGCCGCAAATGGATGGATTGACTGCCACCGCCATCCAGCGCACGCGTGAACTGCAATCTGGCGGAGCCACTCATGTCACGATTATTGCTTTGACCGCGCATGCCATGAAGGGCGACCAGGACCGCTGCCTGGCTGCCGGCATGGACGGATATCTCACCAAACCGATCCGGCCTCAGGAACTCGACGACGTTCTCGCCCACCAGGCCAGCGCCCACAATCGGCCATCTAGCTCGAAGCGCGTTCCCGAGCCCGCTCCCCGGTAACGCTTGATTCCCGCCGACGGAACTGTGCGCCAACACTGCAGCCTCGCGACTCTCCCTTCTGCGCTTAAAATGGATTCGCATCCATCGCCATTCCGAAAGGTTGCCATTTTTCATGCCACTCTCTATTCTTCGCGCCACTCTTGCCGACGTTGATTCCTTGCTTCTCTTGATGCGCCACATGCAGAGCGACGATCCGTGGGCCGAGACTTTCCAAGAATCCTGGGTACGAAGAAATCTTGCCGAACTTCTCGCGGACCCTCGCTATGGCCTCATTTATCTGGCCCGCGAGAATGACATACCAATCGCCTACCTGGTGATTTGTTTCGACTTCAGCCTGGAATATCGCGGCAAGGGCGCCTGGATTGATGAACTGTTCGTCGAGCCTGCCCACCGGGGGCAGGGAATTGGGACACGGTTGCTGGACCTTGCCGAAACCGCCTCGCGCGAGCACGGCGCGCAAACTCTTCATCTGGAGGTGAACCACGGTAATCGCGCCATTGAGCTGTACCGCCGTCGCGCGTTCGTCGATCATCATCGCTATCTCATGACCAAGTGGCTTTCGTCCTCACCTTTGGAGTGCGGCGGCTAGCCGCCGCTTAAAGCCAAGCGAGTCGGCAATCTCACCGGTAGAAGGGCTCTAGGTGGAATGGGGTCCTGCGGCCACATCTGGGCAGGCATAACCTCGCTTATGCCCAACAGGATCGCGGCTGCCCGCAAGTATGCTCGTGCCATTAAGCACGGATTAGGCACAATCGCGCCCCCAGACCGTTGACGCCCTGCCCTTCCCATTCCACAATGACCAATGGGAGAATCTTCGGCAAAACGCCCCGAAATCGGCATGTCACTTGAACCCAACTCGATTGAACAAGCAGTGGCCCGGGCCCTTCGCGATAACCTGGAGAGCCTGCAGCGCACCGGTGAAGCACTGAATCAGGCCCTGAACGACGTCGTTGCCGCCTGCGCCAGCAGCCGCCCCACCAACGCTCTGCCTCCCATGCTTCGCGCGCAAACCGCCGCTGCCGCGCTTTCCTCGTCCCTTGAGGTGCTGTCGCGCTTCGTTGCCATGGCACTGCAGCCCGGCCCGCGCAGCCCGCTCGAGGAAAAGATTACCCAGGCCATTGGCTCTTTCGCTCCCGAAGCTGCCCCGGCTCCCACGCGCCCGGTGGCACCGGTGCCTCAGCCGCAGGCTGCCGCGCCAGTACCTGTGGAGCCTCCGGCCTATGACCTTGAGCCCACCGTGGAGCCATCCGCTCCTGTAGAATTGGAAGTGCCGGGAGTTGCGGTTGCTTCGGAAGCCGCGTTCGACACCAACCAGTTAACTCCTGAGGAACAAGAGCTTCATCGCCGCGCAAATCGCGTGGCCAAAGTTTCGATGCAGGATATTAAGATGTTACGGCCGGAACAGGTTAAGCTGGGCCGCGAACATCGAGATATCTGCATCCGATTGAAAGACGACATTGAGAAAGCCCATCGAGAATACGATCGCAGATTCAGACCCATCATGGACCATCCGGTCGATTACTTTTATCGCTGGATGGTGGAGATCCTCGCGGACGGAGATTCTTCCGCGCTCGGCGAATATCCCTACGCCACAACCAGCAAGACTCGCTAAAATTCTTGCCGTAGACGGAAACGGGGAAGGCACGGCTTCAGCCGTGGCGAAAAACGCCCGAACAAATTGGGCTTTAGCCCCAGAGGTCTCTCCATTGTTCAGCGCTCTTATCCATCGTTTGAGCGCAGGTCTTCTGATCTTCGGTCTGCTCTTTGCGGGCAGTTTCGATGCTCTCGCGCAGTCACCTCAGCATAAAAAGAAAAAATCCGTCAAGCCCAAGTCTCCCGCGTGCCGTGTTGGCTGCAAACCGGAAACCACCACGCCCACTCTCGACGCCTCCACTCCGGAAGACGCCGCTCTTCAGAAGGAACTGGCTCCGCTGGCCCGCGATCTTCATCATGGCGTGCCCGGCGCCTACGACAAGGTCGCCGCATTCGCCAACAAAAACGCCTCCAGCGTTTGGGGGCAACGCGCCGCCCTTGCTCTCGGTTATGACGATTTCACAAAGGCTCGCTGCGCACAGGCTCTTGTGTGGCTCCATAAGGCCGATGGCGACGCACTCTTGAAGGAATACACCCTTTACTGGACTGCGGAAAACGAACACGCACTGCAGAAAAATGCCCAAGCCGCGCAGGACTTCGCCACTCTGTTGAAGGAATTTCCAAGCACCGCGCTCAAGGAACAGATCCTCGAAGCTTACGTCCCCACCACCATTTCACTCGGACGTCCGCTGGAGGGACTCGAAGCGCTTGCTGCTTATCCGCCCGCTTCTTCCAAGCCCGCCCTTTTGCTGGTTCGTGCTCGCGCCAACGAAGCTGCCCGCAAACTCGTTCTTGCCGTCAAGGACTACCAGACTCTCTATTACAAATTCCCTCTGTCGGACGAATCGAAGGACGCGGCCATCGCTCTTCCTCGTTTGAATAAGGACCTGCGCAGCGAGTTTCCCTACGCCACCGCCGAACTGCAAGACCAGCGCGCTCAGGATTTCTACGACGCGCACAAATGGAAAGAAGCGCGGCTCGAATACGAGAAGCTGGCATCCATGCTGAAAGATCCCGCCAATCCCACGCGCCAACGCGCTTTGGTTCGCGCTGCCGAATGCCGCCAGCATCCCAAGCCCTCTTCCTCGTTGTTTACAAAGCTGACCGTCAGCGATCCGGAAGCCGATGCGGAGCGCCTCTTCTATCTGTCCCAGGCGTATCGTTCGCAGAAAAATGAAATCGGTATGCTCACTGCGATCGAAGACGTCGCGCAGAAATATCCGAAATCCCATTGGACCGACGAAGCCCTCATGGCCGCCGGCAATTATTATTGGGTGCAGCTCGAGCGTCCCAAGGCTGTCGGTTACTATCAGCGCATCCTGGATTCGTTTCCCGCCGGGAAGAATGCCTACAATGCCGAATGGCGCATTGCCTGGCTCGCTTACCTGGAGCATCAACCCTACGCCGGCGATAAAATCATCGTTTTCTTGCGCAAATATCCTGTTTCGGCCGGCGCGGACAATGCTCTCTATTGGCTGGGCCGCGATGCCGAGCGCAGCGGCAATCCGGCGCACGCGCGCGCCTTCTACCTGAAAGCTTCGGACCGTTTTCCCACTACCTATTTTGGACAGCATGCCGCCCAGCGCCTTGAAGCGCTCGGTCCCGGCGAAGAAAATGCCTCGGATGTGCTGGCGCAAATTCCCCCCGCGCCTCCTCTTCGTCCGTTTGACGAGCCCATCGCCGCCAATGTCGCCGATCGCTGGAATCGCGCGCAGGCTCTTCGCACCATCGCTTTCGATGCTTCCGCCGAACTCGAACTGAAAGCCGCGTTCGCCACCACCAATTCTCCGCGATTCCTGATTGAAGCCGCGCAAGCCGCGTTCGATCAGGGCCATTTTGCCGCGGGCATGAACTATGGGCGCCTGGCCGTTCCCAATTTCGAAGCGCGCAATTTCAGCGAAGTTCCTGTCAACGTCTGGAAAGTCTTGTTCCCGTTTCCCTATGAATCCACGCTGCGCCGCGAAGCGGAACGCAACGATTTCGATCCCATGTTCGCCGCTGGCCTGATTCGCCAGGAATCCACCTTCCAGGCGGACGTGGTCTCCTACGCCAACGCCATTGGCCTCATGCAGATTCTTCCCAAAACCGGCAAGATTCTCGCCAAGCAGCGCAAAATCCGTTACACCAAAGCTTCGCTCTTCGATCCCAACATCAATATTGAACTCGGCATGCTTTACATTGCCGATCTCACTCGTACCACCGGCGGCCTCGAATACGCCGCCGCTGCGTACAACGCCGGCGAAGATCGCATCGCCCTCTGGAAATCTGAGCGTACCTACGACGAAATTCCCGAACTCGTCGAGTCCATTCCTTTCACGCAAACTCGCGAGTACGTTCAGATCGTCCTGCGCAACGCCAACATGTATCGCCAAATCTACGGCGATTCTCCCAAAACCACAGTCTCCGCCGCCACCCGCTCCCGCTAGCGCACTTAGTCATCCCGAGCACAGCGAGGGATCGTGGCTTGATCGCTCTTCATCGCAACTCATTGTGATAACCTCGCGCGCTGTTTCATGTTATTCCTTCTCAAATGTAGCGCTGGCTTTTATGCCAGCTCCGCCTTTTTTGGAGCGCGGCAGCTCGCCGCCGCTTCTAAGCTCGAGCGTCGCGTCGAGGTCTGCCTACATGCGCACTCCCAGTCTGTCATCCTGAGGCCCGTAGTATGGGCCGAAGGATCTCAATCCATCCGCCACAAGTGCCACTCAACCGCCTCCTGATCCCTGATCCACAATCCCTGATCTCGCTATCCTCTCTCGGATCGATCAGCCTCTCCGCTCTCAACAATCCAACCTCTTTGTTACAATATTTCTCCATGTCCACACCCGAAACCAACGTCACGCACATCGCGCGCCGCCTGCTGTCCGCCAAGGCCGAGCAATTCACCGAATCTGTCATCCGCGAAATGACGCGCCTGGCCATGAAGCACAACGCCGTGAATCTTTCTCAAGGCTTTCCTGATTTTGCCGCTCCGATGGAAGTGAAGGAAGCCGCGCGCCAGGCCATCTCCGACGACATCAACCAGTACGCCATTACTTGGGGCGCCAAGCCGCTACGCGACGCGATCGTCGAAAAATTCGCTCGCACGCAGCACATTACCTACGATCCCGAACGCGAAATCACCATCTGCTGCGGTTCCACGGAAGCCATGATGGCTTCCATGATGGCCATAATCAATCCTGGCGACGAAATCGTTGTCTTCGAACCCTTCTACGAAAATTACGGCCCCGACGCTATTCTCTCCGGCGCCACTCCGCACTTCGTCAAACTACAGCCGCCCGACTGGACCTACGACGAAAGGGAACTGGCCGCCGCATTCGGCCCGCACACCAAAGCCATCATCCTCAACACGCCCAACAATCCCACTGGCAAGGTTTTTTCACGCGCCGAACTAGAATTTATCCGCGATCTGTGTGTCCGCTGGAACGCTTTCTGCATTACCGACGAAATCTACGAGCACATTTTGTACGACGGCAACGAGCACATCTCCATGGCGCGCATCGACGGCATGCGCGACCGCACCATCGTCATCAACGGCATGTCCAAAACTTATAGCGTCACCGGCTGGCGTGTGGGCTGGGCTCTTGCTCCTCCCGAAGCCACGCAATCCATTCGCAAGGTCCACGACTTCCTCACCGTCGGCGCCGCCGCTCCCTTGCAACAGGCCGGCGCGCTCGCGTTGAAGCTGCCGCAAACCTATTACGACAATCTCGCCGCCACCTACGCCAAAAAACGCCAGCGCCTTCTCACTATCCTGGAATCCGCCGGCTTCACTGTCTACAAACCTCGCGGCGCTTATTACATCATGACCGACACTTCGCGCCTCAGGCTTCCCGCGCAATATCGCTCCGCCACCGAATCCGCCGACGTCAGTTTTGCGCGCTATCTGGTCGAACAAATTGGCGTCGCCTGCGTCCCCGGTTCCAGCTTCTACAACGATGCCCACGACGGCGCCACGCAAGTCCGCTTCACCTTCTGCAAAAAAGAAGAAACCCTAGCCGCAGCCGAAGCCCGCTTCGCCAACCTCCATGCTTAAGTTGTCGGTGTGGATACTCAATCGAGCGAATCAAACGAAAACATGCACCAGTCGTCATCCAGAAAAACGTAGCTCCCCATCACATCCTTGGCTACTGCCCTTGTGCTAGAATCGCTCAGTTCGAAAGGTAATCCATCGTGCCCCTGCAAATTTCACTGATCCCTGCGGAAACGAAATTGCTTGCCAATACTGACGGCGAATCCTTCGATATCTCCGCCAGCGTTTCTCGCACCTTTCTTTGTGCGCTGAAGATCTCCGACCAGATCGAACAGGAATCTCTCGACGTCTCCATCTGGGGTTCCGCTGACGGGCAGAACTTCGGCAAGAGGCCTCTGCTGAAGCTTCCGCAACAGTTCTATCGCGGGACCACCAAGATTATTCTCGACCTCTCGTTTCGCCCGGAAGTGAAATTCCTCCGTGCCAAGTCGGAGCTGAACCGCTGGGGCCGCGTCGCGCCAACGCCCATGTTCGTCGCCAGCCTCGACCTCGAGGAAATCCCGCCCATGTCTCGCGACACCCCCACCAAGCGTGCCGCCCTAGCCCCGCGCTAACTGCAAACTCTCGGGTTGATCTCGCTGTTTTTGTATCGGCTGCTTTCCGAGACAGGCTCGCAGTGGAGGGATCGTGCCAAGACCTACGTAGAGATCCCCACTGGCACGCCGCCAGTTTTTCGTGTATGTTCTCTGGAAAATTTTAGGGGTAGGAGACCGACGGTCGGTTGCCCTGTGGTGGTTAGTCTCCTACCCCGCGAGTGGTCTTGCTTGTATAGACGGTACTTCCCTCAGAAATGTTTCTCGGTTCCCAAAAGAAAGTTGGTAAAAAATCTGTCACCGGATGGCGGGCTCAGCGTAGCCGGTTGGGAAGTGATACCAAAATATGTATCTATATTATTATCTTACACTTACGCGTGGCTTGGAAGCTAAAACTCCACAGTGTCCAAATATCTTGCCACCGCAGCCTTCCACCGGAACTTTTCGGTGATTGCCTGTTGCAGTGATTGCGCCGCGGCAGGTTCTCCGTGCGTCAGGTAAACCTGCTTCGGCGGCACCTGCAAGCCCGTCATCCACCTCATCAACTCACTTTTTCCCGCATGCGCACTCAATTGCCCCATCTCCACGATCTCCGCCAGTACCGGCACCATTTGCCCGTACAGGCTGAGCGTCTTGGCTCCCTCTTGCAGCGCACGTCCTCTTGTCCCTTCAGCCTGAAATCCGCCCAGGATTACGCAGTTCCTCGCATCGCCCAGTCTCTGCGCCAAGTGGTGCAGCACCCGTCCGCCAGTCACCATACCGCTAGCCGAAATAATGATGCACGGCGTCTTCACGTTGTTGATGCCCTTGGATTCCTCCACGCTTCTCGTCAAGTGGAACTCGTGCACGCTCAGCGGGTCTCCGCCGTTCTGCTCATCGCGCGCAAATTGCAGGTCGTGATCTTCCTTGTGCTTCAAATACAGTTCTGTTGCACTCAGCGCCATCGGGCTGTCCACATACACCGGTACCTTCGGCACGCGCTGCAAGTTCTCCAGTTGCCGCAGGTAATACATGAATGTCTGTGTGCGCCCAATCGCGAATGCCGGAATTACGATCGACCCGCCGCGTTTCACCACGCGGTTCACGATCTCGCCTAAAACTTGCAGCGGATCGCCCGCCTCGTGTTCCCGGTCGCCATACGTCGATTCGCACAGCAGCACGTCAATCTGCTTCGTCACCGGCGGCACCGGATCGTTCAGGATGGGCTGGTCGTACCTGCCGATGTCCCCGGAAAACACCACCACCGTTTTCTTGCCATTTTCATGGATTGTTAGTTCCAGGCTCGATGAACCCAGAATGTGTCCCGCGTCATACGATTCGATGTGGAATTCCGGCGAGATATCGAACCCGCCATTACGCGGCATTGGCCGCAACAACCGCAGCACTGGATCCACGTCATCGCTGGTATACAGCGCCCGTGGCTGCGGATGCTTGCTCCAGTTGTGTTTCTGCGCATCCTGCGTCTCCTCTTCCTGCAGGTGCCCCGAATCCTTCAACAGAATCTCCGTCAGTTCAATCGTCGCCGGATTCGCGTAAATCGTTTTGTTGTACCCGTCGCGCACCAGCACTGGCAGCCATCCTGTGTGGTCCAGATGCGCATGCGTCAGCACCAGGTAATCAAACGTCTTCGGATCGATCGGCAGCGGATTCCAGTTCCGCTGCTTCAGGTCGTCCGTGCCTTGAAACAATCCGCAATCCACCAGCAGCTTCTTGCCTGCCGCCTCCACCAGATATTTCGATCCCGTTACACACCCAGCCGCGCCCAGAAAGGTCAGTTTTGCCATGGTGCTTGCATTCTACTGAAATTCGCTGGGCCGGCCATAACAAACCTGTTACACCGCCGCCAAAACAGCACGCACTCTACTAGGGCTCGTTTCCTTCGGCTTGCCATACAGACCGGATACCGTGTTGGCAGGATCTTTACCCCACAAAAAAGGGGCGAGCCTCGCAGCCCGCCCGCACTTGCCTTACACAAGACTTAAAACCTAAACCTGACAACCGACAACTGACGACTTTCCTCACGCCGCCTTCTCTTTCAACTTGTGGCTGTCGCTTGCGTGTAAGGTCATCCCGTAAATCTTTTTCAACTCGCCGATCTGCGCCAGCGATTCTTTCCCGAAAGGCGACTTGCCCTCGAACGCATGCAACACGATGCCTTCCAGCAAATCTCCTAGCGTGATGTCCTTCAGCTCCGCGAAACCCTTCAAAACTTTCAGCAACCGCTTCTCCATGCGAACCCCGGTTTGTACTCGTTCGACTTCGATCATGTGCCCTCCGGCGTGATTCTGGTACATATGTACCACGGTACATATTGTCAGTCAAGCCCCGCCTATCGGTTGGGGTAGGCGCTTCGCAAAAACGGGGCGGGCCATGCCGCCCGCATTCCTTCTTACTTAAAACTTAAAACTGATAATTTTCAAACCGACCGCTTTCCGCAGTCCGGCCGCATGTATGCTCTCTTCAATGCTTGTGCTAAAATTGAGTTCTCTTCACGGTGGGGCCGTGGCGCAGTTGGGAGCGCGCCTCGATGGCATCGAGGAGGTCGTGGGTTCGAATCCCATCGGCTCCACCAACATTCTTTCCAAAAGGGTTAAGCGGGTCGAAATGCTACCCGCTACCGAACCCGACCTTTTCACCCGAAACCGAGTATTTGGCTGGAGGAGGCTTTTCCAGCATGGCTCGGCACGGCAGGGTTTCAGTCTACAGGCGCGACAGCAAAGGCAAATATCACTTCTGCGACCCGCGAGGCAACTATTCCCGCGACACGACGTTCGTGCTCCGCTACGATGCGGAGAAGGGGCATCGTGTGTGGGAGACGCTTCCCGCAGGCACAGATCACACGACCGCGAGACGCAAGGCGCTGGAGCGCGAGCTTGCGCTCACGGGAACTCCGTGGCTCTCGAAGGCGCAGGCGAAGCCCAAGCCCCTCCCTGGCTTCACGAGGATCAGGGACGCGGCGGACAAGTACATCGACGCGCTGTGGGCTGAGGGCAACCTCGTGCCGAGGACGATCAAGGACAAGAGGTTCGAGCTAAACAGGTGGATGGGCTGGGCTACAAAACAACACATCGAGGAACTGGAACGTGCCAACCTTATCGCCTTCCGCGACAGGCTCCGCTCCGAGGGTCTCGCCGAGTGGACTGTGAAGACAAACATGACGACGGTCGTCACCATGCTGAAGCACAACCCGCTGAAGCAGATCACCGGGCTGCTCAAGCCCGAAGGATTGGCCCGACATCGAGGACACCGAGCCGGAGCCCTACGATGTCGAGGAAGTGAAGGCATTGCAGTCCGTCGCCACGGAGGAAGAGAAGCTGCTCATCCGCTTCTTCGTCGGCACCGGGA
>CAWGXB010000025.1:0-25940 GCA_963826335.1 Candidatus Acidiferrales bacterium
GGATGCAGTCCCTCAGCCAGCTCTGGAGTGATGGTTTGAACCAGCGCCCCAATCGACGGCTGGTGAATGTGGCCGTACTTCAACAGCTGCGGATACGCGGACGCAACCAGCGCCGCAGGAATCGCGAATCCCAAGCCTTGATTGCCGCCCGATGATGACAGGATGAATGTGGTGATTCCCACCATTTCGCCATCCGCATTTACCAGCGCGCCGCCGCTGTTTCCTGGATTGATCGGTGTGTCGGTTTGCACGTAGACCAAGGGACTATCCGGATCCGGCTGCCGAGCAATGGCGCTCACCACACCCATCGTCACTGTGTTCCGCAAGCCTTCGGGACTTCCGAACGCAAACACCATTTCGCCCTGCCGGACTGGCGCCGGGGTGCCGTGGATAGATAGAGCGGGCAAGCCGTGCGCCACAATCCGGATGACCGCCAGATCAATCTCTTTTGCGATTCCGACAATGTGCGCTTGATAGCTTTTTGCCTGACCGTCTTCGTCCGCATCGAGCGTGGAGTTGGACGTGAGTCGAGCAGGCACGATTACTTCGATATTCTCCGCGCCGTTCACGACGTGCGCATTCGTCACGATGTAGCCCTCTGGGTCGACGATCACTCCAGATCCGATGGCTCGCCGCCTGCCAATAATCGCGCTGGTCATGCCGCGCTCGCTGTCGTCGGTCGCGCCGTAACCCGTCACCTGGATTTGAACGATCGTTGGGGAAACCCGCCGAATCAGTTGCTCGACGGAATTGTTCAGTTGATGCAAGACGTCCCCGGGAGGAGTGCCGGACGAAGTTTGACCAGCCGCAGATCGAAACGACAGCAACTCCAGCGCGATCAGAAACGCCAAAGCGTGAATATGGCCGCAGCGCTTCTTTCGCGGCGCAAACAAAGAACACAGGCTCTCGCTTCGTTTCATGCTACCGACTCTACCAGAGAACGAACTTCGGATGAGAGTGACGGCTATTGGCTACCGCGCGGCCGTCGCCAACTGCACCTGACGAGACTGGCCCCACAACGCAATGTACGGTTTCAGATCTTCCATCATCTTCGCAAACTGCGTCAGGTCCAGCGACTGCGCCCCGTCGCTGACAGCTTTTTCGGGAGCCGGATGCGCTTCTATAATTAATCCGTCGGCGCCGATGGCGACTCCCGCCTTCGCCAACGCGGGCACCAGGCTGCGCTTCCCTGTCGCATGGCTCGGATCCAGCACAACCGGCAGATGCGTCAATTCATTCAGCACCGGAATCGCGGAGATATCGCAAGTGTTGCGCGTGGCCGTCTCGAACGTGCGAATTCCTCGCTCGCACAGAATCACCTCCGGATTGCCGTGCGCCACGATGTATTCCGCGCTCATCAGCAATTCCTTGATGCTGCTGCTGAGGCCGCGCTTCAACAGCACCGGCCGGCCGCACTTTCCCAGCGCCTTCAACAGCATGAAGTTCTGCATATTCCGTGCCCCAACCTGCATCACGTCGGCATAATTCGCCACAAGATCTACATCGCGATCGCCCATCACTTCCGTCACAATCGCCAGGCCTGTGGCTCTCTTCGCCTTCTGCAGCAGCTTCAGTCCTTCTTCTTCCATGCCCTGGAAATCGTACGGAGAAGTGCGCGGCTTGAAAGCGCCGCCGCGTAACAGTTTAGCGCCCGCCTTGGCCACCGCTTCCGCGGAACGCATAATTTGCTCTTCGCTTTCCACGGAACACGGGCCTGCGATCACGATGAATTCGTCGCCGCCTATCTCTGTGCCGTTCACCTTGATGCGCGTTTTGCCCTTGCGGAATTCCTTGCTCACGAATTTGTAAGGCGCCGTGATGCGCACAACGTTATCCACCTGCGGCATGGCCTCCACGGACTCCAGACAGGCGGTTACATCGCCAACGCCAACGACGCCGATCACCACGCGTTCCTCCCCCTCGATGGAGTGCACCTTGTAGCCAAAGTGTTTGACGATGGCGCAAACGGCGTCGATCTCTTCTCGTGTTGAGTGCAGTTTCATCGAAATAATCATGTCCATCCCCTCGGCCCGGCGGGCCAGCGTTTTGCCCCTAAAAACAAAAAAGCCCACTCGTTGCGAGTGGGCCGAAGCTTTTTGATCTCACTCTGCCTAGACGATGGCCCCTCGCTGCCGGTTGTAGGTCCGGTACGTAAATCGCCACCAATACGAATAGGCCGTGAACTTCATGCAGGGCAGTTTACCGGGTTCCGCATAAAACGCAAGCCAGAAATCATTTATGCCCGGTATTAGGCATGCGAATAAATCGGCGTTAGAAGAGCAGAATGGCGATGCGGAAGCGCGTGAATCCCCCTGACGATCCGGCGTCGCAGGCACCCACAGCGGCGGTGTGGAATTTGCCGCTTTCCAGTTTCTGCGCAACATCGTCGGGCAGACGGCTGAGGCCCGCCGTTTCGTAGCGCACCACGCTTGCCGGCCGCTGACCGGACCAGCCGCGATCCATGTCGCAAGTCTTGCGCGCATCGGCGGTGGCGTTAACCATGCGCAATCCATGCGCGGACAATTGTGCGGCTACCTGTAATTCCTGCGCGTCGAGATTCAACGTCGGAATGGCGGTGGAGAAATCTTCTACCGCGAAGAGCGTTCCACCACTTTGCACTACGGCGATGCCCACTGCGTTCAATTCCGGATCCAGAAGGTTGGCGCGGTGCGGCGCGGAATTCATCCACTGCTGATGCAGGTACGCGGCGCTCGGTCCCTCCGCAATGTTCTCTGCAATCATACTGAAACGCGCGCCTGCTTGCGTGGCACGTTGTTGCATCGGCGGCTCACCGGGAAACTGGTGCGACAAAGTATTTGCCTGCGCCATGCGTTGCGCGTGCTGACGAGCGGCGGCGGCTAGCGACATGTCCCACTGAAGAGGACGCAAGCTAGCGGCAGCGCGATCGCGATTGGCGGCTTCGAGTAGTTGCGATTCCGGCGCGCCAGCTTGTGGACGCGACGAACCAGAAGCGGAGGCGTGCGAAGTTGACGTTACGGCCAGCGCGAGCAGCACAAGCGCGGTGAGAATAGCGAAGCGACGGAGCGTGGTGGACATTGGCGAACTCCTGCTTCTATTGAACACGGGAGGGAGAGAAAAAGTTAGGGGATCAAGGTACAGGACAGGATAAAAAATGAAGCTGGCCGGACGTACAGGACTCACAAACGTTTCAGTTTCAAAAAGTTACGGGCGATAGGCGCGGACGAAATATTAACCGCGAACATACACGGAGCTGAAGCTGAGAACGACGTGCCCCCCTGGGGTGGGTCGCCCGAAGCTGAGCATCGGGCGGAAGCGCGAGAAGATCAGGATCTGATCCAGGTGATGGCGGACTTGCGGCGTGTCGTCGCCATTGAGGATTTCGTACTTGGTCATCTGTCCCTGTGCGTCGACAGTTACGTCGATGCGCAAATCTTGTTCCAGAGCCACGTCGGGATGCAAAAGCTCCGGAGTGATTCCGCCAGGATAATCCGCCAGAGAGATCAGCTCCGCCGGACGCAACAAACCGAGAGGCACATCGTTCGGATCGGCTTGCACGGTAATGCCGGGCATGATCAAGTGCAGCACGAAGACAAAAATCAGGAAGGCGCTGAATAATCCGCCGGTAGCAGGCACAGTCAGCGGACGGAAGGAATTTTCCATGACCAGTTCAAGGCGAACCTTGAAGCGCTCCCAGCGGCCGGGCCAATCCCTGGTAACCTGCGCTTGCGCTGCAGCCACTTTGATTTTGACCGCCAGATCGGCGGGTGGAACCGAGCGCGGCATACGCGAAAGCAACATGCTCAATTTACGATAGCGCTGCAATTCCTCGCGGCAAGAGGCGCAAGATTCCAAATGGTTGCGAATCTCGTTGCGATCGCCGGGACGGGAAGCCGTTGCCACGGCGTCGTCCAGGTAGCCAGCGAGCCGGCTATGAACCTTCTCGCAAGTCATGATAGTTCCTCGCGCGTCGACAAAGGACGCGAAATTCCCTGGGCTGTGATTGCGGTTGAATTCTGCACGTAAGCGAGCGGCAGCCCAATCGGCGCGCCAGACGTGTTATGGACCGCAATAGCGGGAGAGGGTTGCGAGCGGACTTCGCGCCGCCGCGATGTTTCCTTCTCTCCGAGTAGCGGTTCCAGGATTTCCTTCAGCGCCCGGCGGCCGCGCAGGATGCGCGACTTGACGGTGCCGACGCTGCAATCGAGAACTTCAGCAACTTCCTCGTAACTTAGACCTTCCAAATCGCGCAGGATGACCGCGCTGCGGAAGACTTCGGGTACCTGTTGCAGAGCGCTTTGCACGGCTAACTGAATTTCGTGTGCCGCGAGCTGATCGAAAGGAGTGCCGGCGAGATCTTCAATTTCGATTTGTGCCGCGCCTTCTTCGGGTTCTGCGTCGATGGAAATATTTTTCTGGAGATGCCGCTTGAACCAGCGGCGATTGTTGAGAGCTTCGCGAATGGCGATGCGATAAAGCCAGGTCTTGAGGGAGCTGCCCTGGCGGAAATTGCGAATTCCTTTGAAGGCTTTCAAGAAAACTTCCTGAGCGGCATCGGCGGCATCCGCGGTATCACCGAGCATTCCCAGGATGAGGTTGTAAACCGGACCGTGATAGTGGGTGACGAGCCAGTCGAATGCGGTTTCCGAACCGGCTTGCAACTCGGAGACGAGTTCGCTTTCGTCGCGGCCCCAAGAGAGGGCAGTAGCCCAATCGGACACGGTTTGCCTTTCTGGCCAACCTCGAATGCGGCCTTATGGCTCAGCTGGTTGGCGGGAACTGTCCAACCTTTGTCCGCTCATCTTATTAGACACCGTGGTGTGCGGACTGGTTCCCTGCGCTGGGCAGGGGCGCCGAGAGTGACCGGCGCGGGCGATTCCGAGGGGCAAGCTGCGCCCCACGAGTGCATTGTGGCACCAGGAGGAGAAGGGCGCAATGGGTCTGGGGTAAGGGGAGGGTAGAGTGGGTTGGACGGGGGGAGGGTGGTTAACGATAACCGGAGGGGTATGCCCACCCCTGATGCGGAAGTAGCTGAAGGGAAAGAAGATAACGAAATTGAAGGTGTAAGTGGCGGAATGATTGGACTTAGAGGAAGTGGATATGGGGTCGAGGTCAGTGAGAGGGGTCGCAAGGAGTTTTGTCGGTGGGAGAGACATCGATGGTGCAGCTATCGTCGTAGGCGCGGTCGCGGTCGTCGGGATCGTCGTCGAGAAGTGCGCAGATGTGACTCCAGCGGGGGACCGGCAGCGGCGCGAAATTCGTCTTCGGTGATCATCTGATCGGACTGGAACAAGACAAGGCCGAGATAGGCAAGCGTGCTGGCCGCCTTGCGACCGATGCGACCGGCAGCGACTTCGCGGGAGAGACCGGAGAACGCATTCTGCAGATCGACTTGCGAAACACCTTTGCGCATGAGGGGCTCGAATAGGCGGAGAAGATTTTCTTTGCGGGAAGCGGACCGGCGATGAGTGGCGTGATGGAAGCAGAAGCCGTCGTGGGTGGGATGAGCGGGCTGCGTGCAGCGGCGTCCGTCGGCAAAGGAGAAGCGGCAGAGGGGAGCGTCGGGAAGATCGATGCGCTTGCTAGACACAAAGAAAGTATAGTACTTGGTAAAGACACAGAAAAGTGTCTAGAAGAACAAAAAATGGTTACAGGACTAGGAGCGTTCGAATGCGGTGCGCGACGAGGATTGAAACGGAAGTGTAGCGAGAAACCAACCCAAGACCCGCCCTCAAAACCCGAGGACGGGGCACCCGGCGCTATGCCGACTTCTCGTTACCTATCTTGTTTTGATCGCGACCCGTAAGTTCTTGGACTCTGAAGCATTTGGAACGCAGCGTCGGAATCCGCGCTTGGCATTTACATTATACTGTACTAGGGTATATTATATCTTTGGAGGACGGAATGGATGGCGCACACAACAAAAGACAAAGCGAAACTCTTGGGTCGTGTTCGGAGGATTCGGGGACAGGTGGAAGCCATTGAGCGTGCGCTCGACGGTGAGCAGGAGTGCTCCGGTGTGCTTCAGCTCATGGCCGCCTGTCGTGGTGCCTTGAACGGCCTGATGGCGGAAGTGCTGGAGGGTCATATCCGATTCCACGTCCTCGATCCGAAGTCTGGAAAGAACGCTCCGCAAGTGGAAGCAGCTGAGGAACTCATCGACGTAGTGCGGACCTACTTAAAGTAGTCGCTCGAGTGGAGAGGATTTGGCAGAAAAGGTGACTCCATCATGACCCAAGCGCAATTGAAACAAGCCGAAGCTGTAGAGCATACCGGCGAAGCTGAAAAACGCACGTCGGCAGATCACTCCGACCATGAAGACGGCCACGAGCACGAACATGCGCTGAATTGGCGGGAGATCAACCGTGTCCTGTTTGTGGCGGCTGCGGCAGCGGCCATTTGGTTTCTCGGTGGTGCATGGAATCCCTATGTAACCGGTATTGGCGTAATTTGTACGATCGTCGGCGGGTTCCCGATATTCCACGAAGCCTACGAGAACATCGTTCAGCGCCGCATGACGATGGAGCTTTCCATGGCCATCGCCATCGTGGCCGCCCTGGCGATCCGTGAAATTTTCACGGCTCTCGTCATCACGCTATTCGTTCTTGTCGCCGAGATTCTCGAAGGCCTGACAGTTGGGCGCGGGCGCACTGCGATCCGTCATTTGGTCGGTCTCTTGCCCACGACCGCCACGGTGCGCAGAAACGAGTCCTGGCAAGATATTGAGACGAAGGAAATTGTTGTTGGCGAAATGGTCCTCGTGAAGCCTGGGACCCGAATTCCGGTGGATGGCGTTGTTACCGGAGGCCATTCCTTCGTCGATCAAGCAACGATCACGGGCGAATCGATGCCTTCCGAGAAGGACACAGGAGCGTCGGTCTACGCCGGAACGATCAATCAGTCTGGCGCGCTCGAAATTCGCGTAGACCGAATGGGGCGTGACACTACATTCGGCAAGATCATAGACGCCGTGGAACGCGCGGAAAAGTCGCGCGCTCCCATTCAAGGGATCGCGGACCGTCTCTCGGGCTATTTGGTTTACTTCGCGCTTGGAGCCGCTGCTCTCACATTCTTGATCACTCACAACACGCGCTCGACGATTTCGGTGGTCATTGTTGCCGGTGCGTGTGGCATTGCTGCCGGAACGCCGCTCGCGATCCTTGCCGGGATTGGTCGCTCCGCGCAACTCGGTTCGATCATCAAGGGTGGGCTGTACCTGGAATCGCTCGCGACCATCGATACGATCCTTCTCGATAAGACGGGAACTCTGACCTATGGCACTCCTGAAGTGGTTGATGTCCGTCCCGTCGAAGGGGTTCCGGTTGCTTCCTTGCTGGAAGCGTCGGTGACCGCGGAATCGCGGTCCGAGCATCCGGTCGCCAAGGCAGTTCTAAAGAAGGCGTCAAACCTGGGGATCGTCGCCAAAGAGCCCGAGAGATTCGACTACACTCCCGGAAAAGGAATCGTCGCAGCTCGTCGCGGGATTGAAATCATCGTTGGCAATCGGGTGTTTCTTGAGGGGCATCGGATTGAACTTCCGGACAGCACAGTCTCGCAGGCGGATTCGGAGGTTTTTGTGGCGCGAGAAGGCAAGTTCCTTGGAACTCTGGTGGTTGCCGATACGCTTCGGCCAGAAGCAACGAAAGCGATACAAGATCTCAAATCGATGGGATTGAAAACAGTTCTCCTCACGGGAGACTCCAAGCCGGTGGCTGAGGACATCGGAGCGAAACTGGGCGTGGACGAAATTGCCGCGGAACTCTTGCCCGAGGACAAGCTCGAATTCGTTAGCCGGCTCACCGCGGCGCGTCACAACGTCGTTATGGTGGGCGACGGAGTCAATGACGCCCCTGCTCTGATGAAGGCTACCGTCGGTGTAGCGATGGGCGCCGGTACCGACGTTGCGCGAGAGAGTGCCAACGTCGTTCTCATTGGCAACGACCTCTCGAAGCTCGTCGAAACTCTATCCATCGCCCGGCGCTGCCGCCGTACGATCATGCAGAACTTTGTCGGAACCCTGGTTGTTGACAGCATCGGCGTCGGCTTGGCCGCGTTTGGATTCCTGAACCCTCTTCTGGCTGCCTTTATCCACGTTTCTTCCGAAATGACTTTCATTCTGAACTCCGCGCGGCTGCTTCCCGCAGTTTCTTCGGCTCATGGCCTGGTTCGCGGGCTATTTTCCGAATCGTCCGCAGCTGCACAGGACTAGCGAGAACCTATGTCTGCTGACTCGACACATCCTCTGGCAACGAAGCGGCTCGTGATCGGACATTTAACGGTTTGCCAGGGATGTTGCTGTGGAAACACCGAAAACGGTAGACCGCCAGTTCCTGTAGACTGGCTCAAAAGGGAGTGGCGTGCTAGAGGGTTGCTGAAGAGGGTTCAACTGACCATCAGCGGCTGCCTGGGACCATGCGATCTTCCCAACGTAGTCACCATTTCTGACGAGAGCGGGACGCAATGGTTTGGGGAAATCACAGAATTCGAGCAATACCGGGATCTCGTGGACTGGGCGGCTCGATCCAGGGACGCAGGTGAATTGCTCCCTCTTCCAAAAGATTTTCAGCGACATTCGCTTCATCCGTTTCGCAAGCAAGGCGGGCGGCCGAAATGATTTGCAGGATGGAAGTAAGGGCCGGAATTGAAAGCATCCTATTTACATTGCGAGTCAGGCTATTCGGAAGTTAAGGTCAGTTGTGGATTGGTATCGACAAACGCGCATCTCGTCAGTGCTCGATTTCCTGATGAGATGCCGACTTCCCATTAGGTAATCGCCAAAAGCGAGCGCCAGAAACTTTTCGTGTCGCCGACAATCTATCGGAACTATCCGGAACCTTGGTCATCATTTCCCACATCCCCGTTTGTCGTTACCGATCCGGTGAAACGGTGAACCTCCCCCATCCAGACTCCTCGGCCGGGTGGCCCGGAGATAAATATACGTCCAATTTTGGGTGTGGGTGCCTCGCCCTCGGTTTTTGAGGGTGGGCTCTTGGGGTTCTCGTTCTTCCTGTTCATTGCGGTAGGGGATCGATTCCCACAAGTCCCGCCTCATTTTTCGCGTAGAAGCACCAACTGCTCCACGGCCAGTCTTCCGGATGCTTCACGAATCCGCGCGTCACCGCGTTGCGATGCATGTACTCCAGTTTTTCGCGTTTCTTCCGAGTGGTGTACACGTTGAAATCATAAAAGCGCGCTTGCCAAAAACAGCGCAGTGTCTCCTCAGGTTCCGCGAATGCCAGTGGCAGTTGTTTCTCCGACTCGCCTTTCGGCTTCTTTCGCATCTTGCCAGAGACCCGCTGTTTCAGCATTTGCAGCACCGTGGAAGGTGTGCCTCTGCGTGGCTCGCTGATCAATAAATGCACGTGCTCGGCATGACCACGTAACCAATTAGCAGGAATCCGTACTCGGCGCGGACCCGCGTAAGTTCGCGAACGAACAGCTGCCGGGCACGTACGGTCGCCAAAAGTGGCAGGCGGCGATAACAACTAAACGTGAGAAAGTGCAAATGGCCTCGGCCGTAGTAGCGCTTCAATCCTTTCGGCATAAGGACCCCAAGAACCCACCCTCCAACCCCGAGGGTGGGGCACCCACGTCATACTACTCCTTCGTAACTTACAATAGTGGTATCCTAACAACCGATGCTACCGCTCGCAACCGAAAACCAATTCCCTCCGGGCCACCCGTCACCCACGTCATACTACTCCTAGGTAACTTGCCCTCCGGTGCAGGACGAGGATTGAAACGGAAGTGTAGCGAGAAACCGACCCAAGACCCGCCCTCAAAACCCGAGGACGGGGCACCCGGCACCCGGCCGCCGCAAAGCGCAGAAAAAGCAAATGCTTAACAAAAAAACCGTGCAGCGTTACCTTAATTGTCGAATTCGCGGTGGTTCATTCGACAAACTGACAGGGGGCAGATACAGCGCCGCCCAGACAGCCTGCGCAAGGCTTTCCGAGGGGGAAAAGGAGAAATAACGATGCGATTCATGATCATGGTCAAAGCCGCGGAAAATTCCGGGCCTCCACCGAAGGAAATGGTGGACGCTATTGAAAAGCTGAATGAAGAGGGGCAGAAGTCCGGAAAGATTGTGGTCGCCGGGGGATTGGCTCCGACTGCGGCGAGCACGCGGGTGCGGTCTTCGCGCGGCAGCGTGACGGTTACCGATGGCCCCTTCACCGAAACCAAGGAAGTGGTCGGAGGCTACGCCATCATGAACTTTGCGAGCAAGGAAGAAGCCGTGGAAAGCGCGCTGCAAATGATGGAACTGCACCGCAAATTCTGGCCCGCATGGGAGGGCGAGACCGAAATCCGGCAGACATTTGGCACGGAAGATTATACCCGCGAGGGCGGAAGTTCCCAGCTCAAGTCCGACGGAGCCGGCAAAAAATAGGCAGTTGCTGCCGAGTCTTGTTCGGGCCGCGTAAGAGGAGGCGGCACAGGCGGTGCGAGGCGAAATTCCAGCAACGATTCGCTGGGGACTTGCAGCTTACGCCGGGGCTGAACGCCCCGGCCTGCTAAAGAAAAATACAACGAACTTCCGGGTGAGCACACCAGTACCACGATTCCCGTAATGGCGGTTTGCCGGGTCGGGTGTCCGAGCGCCTTACTTCGGTGGCGGCTGTGCAGACTGATTTTCACTGGTCGGCGGGACGATGCCCTTCAGTCGCAGATAGGTGACCATGTTCCCATAGTGTTCATCCATGTGCGCTGTATTGATGGAGAACAACGTCAGCTTCGCAATGTCGAAGTTGAATAATTTCACCATCTGGCTGCCTTTCGAATCGGTCATGCTGTCGAAAGCCTTGTTGCAGTACGCCACTCCGTCCTTGAGCGCAGCCACGAGGTCCGCTTTTGAGGTCTTCGTTTTTTCGAGGTCCTTTGCTGGGTTTGCTTCTCCCATGGCTTGCGAGCAGAACATGTACGAAGCGTCGGCCACATGGCCAACGAGCTGGCCAAAAGTGCGAACATCAGGTGTCGGCTTGAAGGAGTAGTTTTCTTCCGGCATTTTCTGCGCCGCACCAACGACCGCGCTGCTCACAAACGAGTAAAAACCCTTTTCGCTAGCAGTAATCGGGTTCGCGGGCGGAGCGGACTGCGCCGGTGGAGCGGACGATGCCGGCGGTTTGTCCTGCGCGAGCAGAGCAAAGGGGACTGCCAGCAATGCAACAAACACAAAACCGAGTTTTTTGTTCATGAAACTCCTTTCGGGGAATCGGGCCACGTTGCGGGGTCATAATGGGGTTCTTTGCAAACACCCGCAATCTACTATACGCACCAAGTGGGGAGTAGTTTCGCGTCAGACAGGCAAAATCGGGCAAGAGTGGAGGGCTATGATTCAACGCGGTTTAGATCGAGCATTTTCATAGTACTTCACTGCCTCGGTTGATAGAATCGCGGCCCATTGAGGAGGACAGTTATGACTCGGCCTTCTTCCCTTCCCGCGATTTTTGCGATGGGTTTCCTGTTGGCTTGCGCGACGGGCTTACACGCACAGGATACCCTGCAGTTCAATGTGCCGTATGCGTGCAGTGACGGAGTTACGTATGTGGTGCACAAATGCGTGATGGGTCCAAAGGGAGAGATGTGCTACTACCAGGCCGAAGGGCAATCGGAGCGCTACAACACGCGCGCTGCGGTGGTGTATCAGATGACAAAAATGTGCAAACTGAAAGGCTCGGCCGCTCCCGCTGCCGCGGCCGCTGCGCAACCCTCATCCGATCTGCAATCCAATACTCCTTATCAATGCGCCGGCGGACTTACGCTGACGGTGTTTCAATGCCAGAAGCAAAACGGCCAAGACTATTGCTTCGTGAGAGCCGAGCAGAACGGCAAATTCCTTTTGCAGGTGCCTAAGCCTAGAGGCGAAATCGTCACACAGCTGAAGGCTTGCACGGCAGGCACGCCCTTCAACCCTGGGTATCTAGCGGAATTTCCCAGCGTGGCTTACGTGGTGCAAGCGATGGCGGTTGGTAATCCGCAGGACAACGTTTTGCGTGCCATGGGGGCCCTTTATCAACTAAGCGAGATTATCAGCGCGCTGGCTGGGCCGCGGGCGGCGACTGGGTACTTGCCGGACGAAAAAAAGTTGCTCGAAAATTACAGCAAAATGCAATCCGCACTGGCACAAGTCGCGGCGCAACATATACCCGGGAAAAACTTCGATGTGTCGACGAACCCCTACCATTTCAGCCGCTCGGATCCAAAATTCGGTTTTGAAGGCATACCGGTATGGACGACGTTTCTCTCTCCGGGTATACAAGCGCAATTTGCACAAATCGTGGGCGGCAGCGACGCACGCTATGTTGCGGCGGTGGAGCAAGAGAAGCGCGCAGCAATGAAGCAAGTGCAGACGAACGCGGAGATTGCGCAGTCTGAACAGAACATGAAGAAAGATGCCGGATCAGTGGCGACGCGGCGGTGCATGGAATCCGGGCGAAGCGAAACGGAGTGTCTTGGCGAAGGAATGAAAGCGGGATTGGTGGAACTGGCGAGCGGAAATCCACTGGACTCTCTGGCGCCGGGTGGAAAGGAGGCGGGATTACGGCTGAGCGGCGTGTATTCCGCAGGAAATTTCAGCCTTAGTTTCGACCAAACCGCGGCGGGCGTATCGTGCGGGACTCTGATTGCGCAACAACTGCCATATTCCGTGGAGCGCTCCGGCGGCCAGGTGCTGGTGAAAATTCCGATTCAGCCCAAGGCGCTGGTGTTGTCGTTTAAGTCTGACGGCAAATTGGCTGGACCAGGGCCGACGGATGTGGCTGGGCGAGTTGTGGCCGGACGCGCGACCGACAGCACCTCAACCGGATACGAGATGCAATCGCAAACAACAACGACGACGCAAAGGCAGATCGAGGCGAACGACGTGCCAAATTACAGCGCCGATCAGGTGCATCAGAATGGCATGGAATATTCGGTGAACGATCAGAGCACTTCCACAACGATGGTGCCTACAACGGTGCATCACTACAGCGTGCCAACCTCTCCGAAGACCGAGCGCTGCAACGTGGGAGTGCTGCCGCCTACGGGCGAGGCTGCATCTATCTCTGGCGCGCTGACACAGGTTTTGGGCAGCCAGGCGAGCAAATCGGCGAACAGCGCGCCGGGATTGCGGCTGAACGGAACGTATGCGGCGGCTGGCGCTGGCGGCGTGAAAATTGAATTTCGTGGCGATTCCGCGACGGTGGAATGTGGTGCGGCGCTCAGTTCCGAAGCTTATGCGGTGCTGCCGGAAAACGGCCAGCTGGTGGTGAAATTCCAGCATGGCGCTGGGCCGCTGTCGCTGGTGCTGCAGCCGAACGGAACTCTGATGGGTACGGGTACGGTGGATGTGAACGGCCGAAAAATGTACCGAACCGCGAGCGGCGACATTGCCTACACACCGCAGAGCGCTCGCTGCACATTGGGTACGCTGACCCCGAGCAAGTAAGCGAAGAGAAAAAAAGTTGACGTTGCTACATGTGGTCGGATTTTTCGGCGGGCGACGTTGTGCCGTTCAGTTTCTGTAATCTTACCAACTGTATCCGCACCTGCTCCGCGTTTTGGGCATGCGGGGCCAACTGCAAGTAAATTTCTAGCTGGGAGATGGCAGGGGCGTAGTCGTCTTTTCGAGCGAAGATTTCAGCCAGTAAGAGATGCAGCTGCGGATAACGACTGAGCATGGCCATGTGCTCGGCCTTGAGCGCGCTTTTTTCAGCTTCTGCGAAATTGTTGAGCTTGTAGTTTGCGAGCGCGTTATAGAAATAGGCGTCGGCGGAATTGATGGGATCGGAATCGACAATGTAACCGCTGACATCGGTGTGGCTCAAGGGATCGAGTTCAAAGATGTGATGAGTGAGACGAAGGACTTCAGTCCAATTTTCTTCCTGGAAGGCCATTGACGCGAGTGCGAGATAGGGCAGCAGGAACCTGCTATCGATAGTCGTGGCGCGGACATACGCTGCACGAGCCGCATCCTTCTGATTTTCCTTTTCCAAAACAGTGCCTAGCTGGAACCAGGCGTTCACGTAGGTGGGGTAGAGATCCACAGCGGTTTGGAAATATTTGTGGGCGTTAGCAAGTTTGCCGTGCTTCTCGGCGTCCAGGCCTTTTTCGTAAGCTTTTCTGGCGTTGGGGGGCGCCCTGTAGGGAGTGGCGCTGATTGTCGCGCCCTCAACCTTGCCGGCTCGTTTGACGACGATGACGCCGACGTCGACATTACCGCCGGCACTGTCGAGGCTGACAAGACTGAGGAGGCCATCGCGGAACCCCGAGGTCGAGACTCGCAGATCGCATTGGCGCAAGTCGGTACGTGGAATTCCCATGGACGTATCTCTGCGGGTCGCGTCAGATTGCGAGGGAGAATCGCCGCTGACATCCACGAGAGAATCACTGCGCGCTCCTAATTGCATGCTGAAATCGCCGTGAAGAGATGCATACAACTGTTGATACACCCTGTTGTTGCAAACCCGTTCAACCAACACATCGCTTGGAAGAGGTGTACCGTCGCTAGTTGCCACGCGACCTCGGAGAAACATCACGAGATCGGTTGTCGGTTGAATTGGTTGCGAATTGGGAAGAGTGGAGGTGGGATTCGAGGAGCCGCCGGAAGGCGAGGTGGGCGGAGGAGTGGGCTTTGGCGCCGGGGGCTTCTGCGCCACTGCGAGTGGGAGCAGAAGCGGCATTGCGAGCGCCAACGCGACGAAGATGCGTATGCGATGGCCCATAGAGCCGAAATTCTAGGGCGCAGGTCAGTTGGAGTCAAGGCTACTGAATCTGGCGAAATGCGCGTTGGCACAATGCGATGGTAACGCGAGCTAGTCGCGAGAGCGGAATATGGAGAGCCTGTTTGCTTCGACGCTGCCAGTGACGCTTAGCCACGACTCTTCGGCAACGAGTGGAGTGCACGGGCCAAACGTGCAGACACGGATCTGTCGTGTGAGGGCTTGGTGCCGCAGCGCGTTCATTACCTCTCGCAGGAGGGCTCCGGTGAAGGGCGTGTACAAATAGAATACGGTGGCCCGAGAGAGGTCCGCGACGCGAGCATCGGCCTGGATAAAGTGAGCGTTGTTCAGATTTAGAGAGCGAGCACAGTTGCGGGCACATTCGATATAAGAGGGCTCCAGTTCGATGCCGGTGCAGCTTGCGCGGCTGCAGATGGAAGCCAGCAAGGTGACGTGACCCAGGCCGGCGCCGAGATCGATCAGCGTATCGTGTTCGGTGAGCGCGGTTCGTTGGAGGAAATCGAAGATATGGCGCGCGGGAGTGGGCTGATAAGTGACCATTTCGGAATTCAGGTGGACGAGATGGGACGAGGGCTGCTGAAACTGAAGGATGCCGCTGAGCAATTCGTCGAGATAGTCATAGCCGTCGTGATTTGTGGGATTGGCTGCGGCGTTGGAATCGGGCATCCACTCCAGCAGAGTGGCGGCGCCATTGCCGCGCTGAATATCACGACGGATGGAGTCGTAGAGCTTTCGATTAATAACCTCTAGCTCGGCGTAAACGGCGGTGGCCCGCTGATGATGCAGAGGGGCGATGGGCTGTCGATCGGAGAGGAACGAATCAAGCTGATTCAGGGCCTCGAAGCGTTGGCGCAGATGCCGCGGATCATGCAGAGAGCGATCTTGCTCTAACTGGCCAACGAGGATCGCGAGCGCGTTTTCGAGCTGGTTCAGGATGCTGCTACCTTTTTTGCCAAAAATCCCAAAACAATTTTACGGTGCCCGGCCCGTGGCCGGCGTAATGGTTGTTGGCGTAAGCGTAGACCTTGAGGTTTCTGGAGACGAATTGGCGGAATAGCGCGGCCCAATTTTTGAGATCGGCTGCCCGGTCAACGATGGTCTTGTCCCAGGTGGTGGTCACGGCTTCAATTCCCTTGCGATCTCCGAGCCAGCGCACATAGACGAAATCGCTGGTCACGAGGTCGAGCGTGCCTGCAATTTCCCACGGTCTTGGCATGTAGGAGTGGTCGGTGAGCGCCAGGGCGACGTTGTATTCGCGGAGCAAATCCACGAATCGTTGATCGAACCAGGTTTTGTTGCGTATCTCGACGGCAAAGCGCGCGGCCGAAAACCTTTTGAGACGATCCAGGAAGGAGCGCAAGCGTCGGCAAAATTCATCTGCTTGAATCTCATTTTTGTTGAACCACGGAAATTGCAGCAACAGCGGACCGAGTTTCTGGGAGAGCAAGCTCATGCGTTCGAGGAATTCATCGAATTCTGCTTCACAGTTCACCAGCAGCTTCTGATGGGTGATCACTTGCGGGACTTTCGCGGCGAAGACGAAGTCTGGCGGTGTGCGCTCGAACCAGTTGGTGACTGTTTGCGCGCTGGGAGTTCCGTAGTAGGTGCTGTCAATTTCGACGGTGTTGAATTGCGTTGCGTAATAAGAGAGAAAGTTGCGCGGCCGCGTTCCGGGTGGGTAGAAGGAGATTTGCCAGCCGTCCGCAGTAAAGGACGAAGTGCCAAGCAGAAGGCCGGGCGCGACGTAGGGTCGCTCGACGATTAGCGGATTTGCCGGCGGAACTGGCTGTCCCGGCTTGCTCATTTCGAACAAGGTTGGATGGCCGACCGGCTGTAGCGTTGGGCGCTTGGGCATGGCGTGCTATAGGATGCCGCAACGCAGGGCAAAGACAAAGCCGTTGTTCACCTTGACGAGACCGGCGAGATCATGGGCGAGCCTTTGGTATCCTTACTGCGAAGGCTATTATGTATGAATCATTCGCGAATGCGAATCATGGCGGTTGGGGAGGCAATCGATGCCCTTGGAAATAACGCAGCGTGAGATGAATGGAATCTATGTTCTGGCGCTCAACGGGCGTCTGGTGCTGGGGCAAGAGAGCAGCGGGTTGCTGGCGGTGGTTGATAATCTGCTGGGGGCGGGGTCGGCGCGGATCGTCATTAATCTGGAGCACGTGAATTACGTGGATAGCGCGGGCCTGGGCACGCTGATCGAAACGCACCGAAAGACAAAAGCAAGAGGGGGATGCCTGAAGCTTTGCAACCTGGGACCTAACTTGAAGCGAGCGCTGGAAATTTCGCGGCTGCTGCCCATATTCGAAACTTGTCCGAGTGAAGCGGATGCGGTCGCCAGTTTCTGAGCAGGAGGACGATACGGGAATCTGCGGATAGCTTTTTTGCGATGCCGCGGTATACTCGGAGCACTCGACATCTGGTCGACATCGGCGGTCTCGCCGAGAAGGAGGTGATCCAGTGAGGTACGTTTTACGTTAGTGCAGTAGAGGAGGCGCTTGTGAAGTTGCCGAGCGCCTCTCTCCTTTTATCCCGCCTTGTTGAAAACCACTGAATTGACGAATCAACCCAGTGCCCCGTCTCCAGCGGTGCATGCTTCCATGATCACGCTCAGAAAGGTCTCGGAGAATTGGGCAAAACCTCTGGCGAAACAGGCAAGCAGCGGAAGCCTCCGGGGACTACACTCGTTACTGTTAATTGTTGATGCCCGCAACATGTGACCATCGCTCAAAACCGCGGCTAAGCGAGTCAGTCTTCACCCCGCAACGAGTTTCAAGGAGAAACAATGCAAAAGCGCAAGCTTGGAAAAAGCAATCTGGAAGTTTCGGCGATTGGGCTGGGCTGCATGGGAATGAGCTTCAGCTACGGACCGCCCAAAGACAAGAAGGAGATGACTGATCTTCTGCACGCCGCAGTCGAACGCGGGGTGACGTTCCTTGACACCGCGGAAGTTTATGGCCCGTTCACGAACGAAGAGTTGGTGGGAGAAGCGCTCGCACCCTACCGCGGCAAAGTGGTGATTGCCACCAAGTTCGGGTTCGACCTGAGCGGCAGCGATCATCGGCCCGGAGCGGCAGGGCTGAATAGCAAGCCCGAGCAAATCAAGAAGGCGGTGGAAGGGTCGCTGAAGCGATTGAAGATCGAGACAATCGACCTGCTGTATCAGCACCGCGTTGATCCGAATGTGCCGATCGAAGATGTGGCGGGTGCGGTAAAGGAATTGATCCAGGCCGGGAAGGTGAAGCACTTCGGGCTATCCGAAGCGGGCGTGAAGACGATTCGGCGCGCGCACGCGGTGCAGCCGGTGACTGCTCTGCAAAGTGAATACTCTCTTTGGACGCGAACTCCCGAAAAGGAAGTGATACCGACGCTGGAGGAACTGGGAATTGGATTGGTGCCGTATAGCCCACTGGGCAAGGGTTTCTTGACAGGAGCGATCAAAGAAAACGCCACGTTCGACAGTTCCGATTTCCGCAGCACGCTGCCGCGCTTTACGCCTGAGGCTCTGAAAACGAACCAGGCACTAATCGACTTGCTGGGCAGCATGGCCCAGCGCAAGAAGGCGACACCCGCTCAAATTGCGCTCGCGTGGGTCTTGGCGCAGAAACCGTGGATGGTTCCAATTCCGGGAACGACGAAGCTGCACCGGCTGGACGAAAACATCGGAGCACTTGCGGTTGAGCTGACGGCAGACGATCTGCGGGACATCGATAGCGCCGCATCAAAGATCAAGATCGAAGGGGAAAGATACCCAGAGCGGCTACAGAAAATGACGGGGCTCTGATCGGAGCACGCGAAGAACCCTACACGCAAAACCGGCGTGTGGGCAGCCGGCCCAGGGAGCCGCAAATGAAAAAACTGTTTTCGCTCAGCGCAGTGTTTTTGCTTATTTGCGTGACCGCAATGACGGTGTCCGGCGGACAGGATCGCGACGGCAATGAGGGCGCCAAGGACCGGTTCATTGGAGGCTGGCGGCTGGCCTCGTTGGAAGAGCAAGGAGCCGACGGAGCAATGCACGAGGCCGATTGTAGCGGGCTGCTTGTCTACACGCGCGACGGGCACATGTCGGTTCAGGTGATGTACCGGAACCTGCCATCAGGAACCGGGGCCGCGCCGGTGCAATACGCGCGAGGTGGATATGAGGCTTCGTTTGGCACGTATAAGATCGACGAGAGCGCTCGGACGTTTACGTTCCACGTTGAAGGCGCGTTGGTGCGGACATTGATCGGCCAAGACCTGTCGCGCTCCTTCGAATTCTCGGGGAAGCAGCTGATTGTGAAGTCGACTCATCCAGATGAACATTGGAGAGTCGTTTGGGAGCACTATTAGTGCCGCTGAATCAAGCACGCGAGCAAGAACCCCACGCGCAAAACCGGCGTGCGGGGCACCCCGCGAAAGTTTTGACAGGAGAAGAGACAATGCAAAAACGGAAACTTGGAAAAAGCAATCTGGAAGTCTCGGCGATCGGACTGGGCTGCATGGGAATGAGCTTTGGCTACGGCCCTGCGATGGACACAAAGCGGGGATCTCGCTGATCCGAGCAGCGGTGGATCGCGGGGTGACATTCTTCGACACCGCCGAAGTCTACGGCCCGTTCACGAATGAAGAACTGGTGGGCGAAGCGCTGGCACCATTTCGCGGCCAAGTGGCAATCGCGACAAAGTTCGGATTCAAGATCGATGCGAGCACCGGTAAGCAGGCCGGGTTGGATAGCCGGCCAGCGCACATCAAGGAAGCCGCTGAAGCCTCGCTGAAGCGACTGAAGACCGACGTCATCGATCTGTATTACCAGCACCGCGTTGATCCCGACGTGCCGATCGAAGAAGTTGCGGGAGCGGTGAAAGAGCTGATCAAGGAAGGTAAGGTGAAACACTTCGGCCTTTCGGAAGCAGGGGCGCAGACGATTCGCCGCGCACACAAAGTGCAGCCCGTTGCGGCGCTGCAGAGCGAGTACTCGCTGTGGTGGAGGGAGCCAGAAGCCGAAATCATGCCCACGCTGGAGGAACTGGGCATCGGGTTCGTGCCGTTCAGCCCGTTGGGCAAGGGATTCCTGACCGGCAAAATCAGTGAAGAGACGGAGTTCGACAAGAGCGATTTTCGCAACATTGTGCCGCGTTTCAGTGCGGAAAACCGCAAGAACAATCAGGCGATGGTGGATCTGATTGGCAAGTTCGCGCAACAGAAGAAGGTGACGCCCGCTCAGATCGCGCTTGCCTGGCTGCTGGCACAAAAGCCGTGGATCGTTCCGATCCCGGGTACGACGAAGTTGCACCGACTGGAAGAGAACATCGGAGCCACCGGCGTCGAACTTACGCGAGATGACATCCAGGAATTGGAGAGCGCGGCTTCGAAGATCGCGGTGCAAGGTGCTCGCTACCCCGAAGCATTGCAGAAATTGGTAGGGCGGTAGGCAAGAGTGATGGAACGATGAACACATGGCCGAAAGACGAACTAAAGAGGATCGCCGAAACGGATGACCTGCATATCTCACCGTTGCGCGAGGACGGCACGACATACGGCACGCCGACATGGATTTGGTCCGTGGTGGTCGATGACGGGCTGTATGTGCGTGGGTACAACGGGCAGAAGTCTCGGTGGTATCAAGCAGCAGTGCGGCAGAAGGCAGGGCGAATCAGGGCCGCTGGTATAACGAAAGAGGTGTCGTTCGAGGCGGTCGATGGCGCAATCAATGAACGGATCGACGACGCTTACAGAGCGAAGTATAAAGGCAGTTCCAATCTCAATCCGATGATCGGTACACGCGCGCGTTCGGCGACAGTCAAGGTGCTACCGCGCAACGCAAAGTGAGGAGCGACTGCATTTGGAGAGAAAAAGAGGTATTTTCGAAGAGATGAAGAGCAACGCCAAAAGCGCTACGGTGTGGCGGGACAAAAATGCCGGCGGGGACGAGCCAGAAGCGGCTGAGTTGGCGCGGCTGATTGCCGCGTATGCGCCGCACGACGGAGTGTTTGAGCTGCGCATTGCTGGTGTGCACGTGAGTCGAGCGTCGCGGACGAACGAGGAATGCGTGCATGCGCTGCGGTTGCCGTGCTTGTCGATCATCGCGCGAGGAGCGAAGACCGTCATCGTGGGGGAGAAAGTTTACGAGTATGACGCTTCGCGTATGCTCGTGTACTCGGTTGCGCTGCCGGTGGCTGCGCAAGTTACGCGAGCCAGCCACGCGGAACCGTACCTGGCGCTGCGGTTGGACCTGGAGCCGCAGAAAATTGCGGAGCTGGTGTTGAAGGTGTACCCGCACGGGCTGGCGCCGGTGCAAGAACGGAGCGCCGTGTACATCGCGCCGGTGGACGTGAGCATTGTGAACGCGGCGATTCGATTGATGGAGTGCCTTGCGCAGCCAGGTGACGCTGATTTGCTGGCGCCGCTGGTGGTGGATGAGATTTTGATACGGCTGCTGCGCAGCAGCATTGGTGTCCGGGTGGCGCAAATGGGATTTGCGGAATCCAGCGTGCACCGAATTGCGAAGGCGATTTCGTGGCTGCGCGCGAATTTTTCGCAGCCGATGAAGGTGGAAGAGCTGGCCGAACTGGTGAACATGAGTGTGTCGTCGTTCCACGAGCACTTCAAGTCGGTCACTTCGATGAGCCCGCTGAACTACCAGAAAGTGCTGCGGCTTCAAGAGGCGAGGCGGCTAATGCTGTCCGCGATGATGGATGCGGGGAGCGCGGGACAGCACGTGGGGTATTTGAGCGCTTCGCAGTTCAGCAGAGAATACAGCCGGTTTTTCGGGAGCGCGCCGACGAAGGACATCGCAAAGTTGCGTAGTGATACTCGGGCGTGGGTGTAACTCCGCGAAGAACCCCACACGCAAAACCGGCGAGTGGGGCACCCGGCGCCTTGCTCGGTTCGGGGATTCAGTGCTTGTCTTTTTCTTCGTTGAGCATCGCGCCGGTAACTTTTTCCAGCTTGTCTTCGAGAGTTGCTGCGCGTTCTATGGCTTCGCGCAGAGCTTTGCGCCATTCATCGGGTGAGTAAGCAGGGTCGGTGCGTCCACGGCGTCCTACTTCGATGCCGAAGGCGACTCCGGCGGAAAAAATCTCGACAATTTCGGGGTCGGCGACAACCCACGCTTCGCTGAGGCGGCCCTCCGCTTTCCAGCTCTGGGTCATTTTTGCTTGTTCGGCTTGCATCTCTACGAAGCTCCGTCTTCGAACCATTTCCAAGCCTCCTGAAACGCAATCGTAGCAAAGCTGCCTGTGAAAATTTCAGCCTGCTAGCCCATTCTCTATCCTCATATAGTAGTTAGCCCGAGAGCCGTAAATGAGGATTCGGATGGAAGATGTGCTTAGTCCTCTACCTCGCGCCGGACTCTCCGCTCAGCCCATCCCTAGAAGAGATCCTGGTGGATGTTCGTGGCGGACTTGTCTGGGAGGAATTGGCTGCCGAAGAGGCGGAAGTTGGCCACTTGCTTGAGGGAAAAAGTTGGAATGGAAGGTGAACGAGGCGCGCGGATGCGGAAGAGGTCGGCGCCGTCGACGTCGATCAGGGCGAAGGCGGGGCGCATGTCGGGTTGTTGCGTGGCAATTTCGATGTTGCTGAGCTCGAGATTTTTCACGTGGCGGATGAACAAACCCGTGGCCGGGAGCGGGCCGAACATGGTTGGCTCCGGGTATTCCTTCTCGCGCTCCGGAGGCTGCAGGCGCGCCATCTCCGCGGTGCCGCCGCCAAGCTGATGCAAGTACACATCACTGATTTTCACGTCTTCGATACAGTATCCGGGCACGCCACTGAGGATGGAAGGCAGCTGAGCCGCGGCATAGCTGGTGATATTGCTGATGAGGATGCGCTTGAGGGTGCCTACGGCGGCGTCTTTGGGTCCGCGCATGCGCTGGCCGAGTCGTAGAAAGAGCGGCGCGGTAACGGAGCCGCGCATGGTGATGCCGGTGATGGTGATGTCTTCGCACTGCGCGCCGTCGACGGTCTCAATGGCGATTCCGCGAGAATATTCAAAAACACAATTGGAAATGGTGATGTTGCGGAAGCCGCCGTTGGATTCGGTGCCGCACTTGATGCGTCCGGTGGCGCGAACGTTGAAGCTTTCGGGCATGCGCTTCCAGGTGGCGTCGAGCATGGTGCCGATCTCGTAGCTGCCGGTGAGGAAACAATTGGAAATGGTGAGATTTTCGGTTGGACGAGGATAGCCGAGAGCGAAAGAACTTTTGGGACAGATGCCGTCGTCGTAGGGGGAGTTGACGGCGCAGTTGGAGACGCGAACGTTGCGGCAGCAGTCGAGGTCGATGCCGTCGCGGTTGGTATCGATTTTGAGATTGTCGATGGTGAAATTGTCGACGCCGGTGGCAAGAATGGCGAACCATCCGCCCATCAGAATGGAAAAGTCCCGGAGGATGACGTTGTGACAATTTTTTAGCGCTATCGCTTTGTTGCCGACGCCGGGCTTGGTGGTATCGGGCAGGTCGGTATCGTTGGAGTGGCCGCGGCTTAGTCCTTTGCCCCAGATGCGGCCCGGGCCCAGGATGGAAATATCGTGAACGCCTTCGCCCCACAGCAGGCTGTTGTGCCAATGATTGTGGCCGTAATCCTGGTAGGGTTCCCACGGGCCCTGCGGTTCTGCGGCGTCGTAACCTCCGGTGGCGGTGCCCTGAAGCGGAGTGGATGCAGCGAGGATGGTGGCGCCTTGATCGAGATAGAGGCACACCTGGCTCTTCAGATGAATCGAGTAGCTGGCATAAGTTCCGGCGGGAAAATAAACGGTGCCGCCACCTGACGCAGCGGCGGCATCAATGGCGCGGTTGATTGCGAGCGTGTCGATGGTCTGGCCGTCGCCGGTAGCACCGAAGGCTTTCACGTTGAGAATGCCAACACTGGCGAGGACTTCTGCTGAGGGCAAGGGATTTGCCGCGATGCCGCCGCTTAACGATGGAGTGGCAGCAAGGACGGCGCCGCGTCCGGCCATTGAGAATAAATGCCTGCGATCGAACAGAGATTCCTCCGGTCGCGATAAAAATGCGGCGAACGCAGTCCTTTATATGGCGCTGCTGGCAGGGCTGTCAATCTTGCCGGTTTACAACGGTAGCGTGAGTCAGGGCTTGGGCGTTGCGTGTGGGGCAGGTTGTGCGCTGAGGGCGCGAATGTACTTGACCAGGCCCTGGATCTGCTCTTGGGTGAGGCCAGTGTGCAGGAAGGCGGGAGGATACTCCTTGTGCTGCGTGCCCTCAGCGATGGAATTGTAAAGGTCCGTGTCACTCATGTCCTTGATGCGTTTCGAGCGAAGGTCGGGCACGGTAAGCTTCGACGCCACTGCGGTGTGGCCGCTGCCGTCCTTGGCATGACAGTTGGCGCATTTTTTTGTGTACAGGGAGTCCGAGTCCTGAGCGAGGACGCGAGTTCCGTTCAGCACTAGAACGGCGAATCCGAGGGCAACCGCCAACCTTATTGTTTTCCGCACGAGCACTCCCTTCAAAGTGAGCACGCCTGTCGGCATCACCACCAAGAGTAGTCGGAAAACTTCGATGGAAAAAATATACCTGATGCCATGGTGCTTAGAAGGCAAGAGCATTGGCGAGTTTGTTTAGTTCACGGGTCGGTGCCGCGTACCAGGTGCCGGAGAAGCCGTACCCGGGATCAATCTCTGCTGTTACGGGCGCTTCGATTTGGCTTGAATATCGAGGGCGGCGAGGATCCAGGTTTGCAGGACTTTTCGAAAAGGTGGTTCCATGTTGCCGAACAGCAATCCGACGCCGTTGGGCTGGACGTAAATCACTTCGGCAGAAGATTCGAAGAAGTTGTCGGAATGAAAGATTTTTACGCGCAAGCGCTGTTTTTCCTGAAAGGCAGAGGAAATCTCAAGGAAGCATCCGCGAAAGCTCAATTCCGCCACACGGGCAGGAATCTTATCGGGGCTGCCTGGCAGAACGATCTCGGCAGCCGCTTTGAAGGGAAAGCGTAAACCACGCTTGTCTGCGAGTTGCTGTTGTTCCGGCGCCATGACGACAGGATAGCACTGCGGGGCTTGGCGCAGAATTGGATCGAACGATGTGCGTTCGCTCTGGTAAACGGGTGACCGCTCCGCGGTAGGCGGACATTTCATCACGCCGATGGTAGTGAATGGGCGGGTGTATATTGGCACAGCGAGCAGCGTTGCGGTGGTTGGGTTGCTGCCGTAGCGGTTTGGAAAATACCGAAATCTGAAATTGCAGGATTGATTGGATTAGGTCTGTTGGACCGATTTACGGGGAGTTGGGACAGAACCAGCGGAAATCAGCATCCACGCCCACCTCTAAACCGCCGTTGATGTATCATTCGGCGAAGCTCGTTCAGGTCTTTGGCGGCTCTCTCGTAATCTCCAACCGCAATCCTGTGATTCACGATATCGATAACGGCCAAGCAAAAAGTGGAAGTTTCACCGCCACTCTGATAGTGGATGAAACATCCTGAGGTACTCAGGCCTGCGAACTCCAAGCGTCGAAAAGGAAGATTCTCATCGTTTGCATCCGACGAGTTAAAGGACTCCCCGGGATTCGCGAAGCGAACTTCCCCCTTTTTGGCGCGAAGACCCTCGCTAGTTATGAACGAAGATTCAAGAATCGACATGCAGGCATCTGGGACCTCATTCACTCGCCGGACAATCTCGAAGTTTCTATTCAGCAGATGGATGTCGTCGATTGGCGGAACGCTCTTCAGATAAAACGAGTCAGGCATGTTCGGTATCTCTCGTTTTGGAAACTCAAGTTGTGGAACAGGCTGCCTGAGGGATTTCCATGCTTTGAAACCGAGGACCGCCGCAAGTATCCCGATCCCGATGACAACCACTGACAAGAGGATCTTCAATGAGACTCTCCCGATTGATTGTAACCGTGATTTCGGTTTTTGTAATCTCGCGCGAGGCAACCGACGTTTGTATTTTCAGTGCAGTCGTCGGGATCGGAGCTGGAAACTAGTATCGTGTCCCGAAAATAAATTGACGAAGTTCGGAGTCTTCAGGGGCTGAAGCCCAATTCAATTCTCAGGCCTTATGCCGGGGCTGAAAGCCCCGGCCTCCTAAAAACAACGACAGCGAGCGTCCGGGACAATACACTAGTTCGCGGTTGCGGCGGCTTTGGGTGGTGGCTGGTTGGCGTAATAGCCTTTGCGGGCGTAGACCTTGTAGCCTTTTTCGCCGGCGGAGATTTCGATTTTGCGGAACTTGCCGTCCCAATTTTTATTTTCGGGATAGTAACCGAGGCTGTACTGGTGATGGAGTTCGTCGGAGAT
>CAWGXB010000026.1:0-242390 GCA_963826335.1 Candidatus Acidiferrales bacterium
GGCAAGATTGTCCACAACGCCCCGCGTCCGCAACTCCACACCGAAGAGCTCGACGCGCTGCCCCTCGCCACCGATATTTACAAACGCGATTTGCAGATAGAACGCTACAACGTGCCGTTCCTCCTGAACCCCTTCATCTCCTTCTACACTTCTCGCGGTTGTCCCGCTTTGTGTACCTTCTGCATGTGGCCGCAGACCATTTCCGGGCATGCCTGGCGTACTCGTTCAGTGGACAACGTAGTGACGGAAGTAAAGAAGGCTCTCGACTACTTCCCGCAGATGAAAGAGATTTTCTTCGACGACGATACCTTCAACATCCGCAAGGATCGTGCTATCGAGCTGAGCCAGAAGTTCAAGCCGCTGAAATTCCAGTGGTCCTGCACCGCGCGTTGCCACAGCAAGTATGAAGAACTGAAAGCCATGGCGGATGGCGGAGCGCGTCTGTTCATCGTCGGCTTCGAGTCGGGCGACCCGCAAATCCTGAAGAACATCAAGAAGGGCGCCACGGTCGAGATGGCCCGCGAATTCATGAAGAATTGCCGCAAGGTCGGCATCAAGGTTCACGGCGATTTCATCATCGGACTTCCCGGCGAAACCAAGGACACCATCAACAAGACCATCGATTTTGCCAAAGAACTTGATTGCGAAACTATTCAGGTTTCTCTGGCGCACGCCATGCCCGGAACCGAACTGCACGACCAGATGGCTAAAGAAGGCTTCCTGCGCGTTGAGGCGCTGGCCGACTCCGCCGGGCACCAATTGCCGCACATCGAGTTCCCGCACCTGAACAAGGCCGAAATGATGGCGGGCGTGAACCGCTTCTACGATGAGTATTACTTCCGACCGAAGGTGGTTTGGCGCATCGTGAAGGAAGCGTTGTGGGACAGTCACGAACGCAAGCGGCTGTATCACGAAGCCACGGAATTCCTGAAGCTGCGCGCGGAGCGGCTGAAGTGGGCGCGCGAAGGCGGCCCTGCTCCGAAGACCATGGTGCCGGTGACTGGCGTATCCTCCACCAGCAGCGGCAACGACTAACTCTCCCGAATGAGTCACGAGCATAGGCTACGGTTTAAGACCATGTTCATGGTCTTGCTGATGGTAGTGTGCGCCAGCGCGGGCGACCTTTTGCTGAAACGTGGCATGTCGCAAATGGGCGCAGTGCACATTACTCTCCCGGGCTTATGGCACGCCTTTCTCTCTACTCTTCAGAATCCCACTATCTGGCTGGGCATTCTCTTCCTGATCGGCTACACCCTCAGCTACATGACTGCGGTGAGCTGGGCCGACTATAGCTACGTGATGCCCGCGGGCGCCTTCGGATATGCACTGCAGACCGTCCTGGCGGTATTGATCCTGCGTGAAGTTGTTGTCGCCAAACGTTGGGTGGGCGTGGGCCTGATTGTCCTGGGCGTGATGCTGGTCGGCCAGACCAAGCCCAGCACCACCGGCACAGCGCAGGCTGCTCCATGATCAAAGTCATTCTGATGCTGGCATTTTTTATCTGCAGTGGGACCGGCGGTGAAATCGCCGTCACCTACGGCATGAAAAAGATTGGCGAGCCGGAAAGCTTTCGTCCGCGCGCGATATTGCGTTTTCTGTGGCGCGCCGTTCGCAGCGGCTGGGTGTGGTTCGCGCTGCCACTGCTTGCGGCCTCTTTCTACTCCTTGTTGATTCTGCTGTCGTGGGCGCCCATCAGCCTGGTAATCCCGGCTTCGGCGGCGAACTACATCGTTGGCGTACTCGGTGCCAAATACATTTTGAAAGAAGAAGTGACCGCGCGGCGCTGGCTGGGTGTGGGCATGGTCTTTGTGGGTGTAATTCTGGTGCTCGCGACTGGATAGAACTAACTCGCGCGCATTGCTCGCTTGTATCCAGTTCATGATTCAGAATAGATTGCAATTACCGGCATGAACATTCACTTTGCCATTTGGCGCTGGGCCATTCTGTTGCTGGCCCTTGCTCCGTTGGGCTACTACGTTACTGCGATCCTTGCGGCTATCCGGTTTTTCCGTCGAGAGCGCGACAAACAACTCGCCGCATTCACCCCGCCCGTTACCCTGCTGAAGCCTGTGCGTGGCGTGGATTTCGGATCGTACGAGAATTTCGCGAGCTTCTGCGCTCAAGACTACCCTGAGTACGAAATCCTGTTCTGCGTGAACGAAATGTCGGATGCTGCCGTTCCGTTGGTCGAGAGAGTCATGAAGGATTTTCCGGAACGCCGAATTCGCATCTTCTCCAACGCGCCGCAGATTGGCTCGAACCGCAAGATCAACAATCTTGCGCTGCTCACTCGCGAAGCAAAATACGAAATCCTGCTGCAAACCGATGGCGACGTTCGCGTTGGCCCAAATTACATCCGTGAACTTGTTGCACCCTTCGCTGATCGAGCGGTTGGCGTGGTCAGTTGCATTTATCGTGCCATCGCGCAGGACAGCTTCTGGGCGGAGTTCGAGGCTGTAGGCACCGCCAGTGATTATTTTGCGGGTGTTCTCGTGGCGGATTGGAAGGAAGGGATCACCTTCGCTTTGGGCGCTTCCGTGGCAACCACCAAAAGCTGGCTGGCCAAAGTTGGCGGCTACGAATCTATCGCCAACCTGCTGGCCGATGACTATGAGCTCGGCAATCGCGTGCACCGCGCCGGAGGCAAAGTCTTGTTGTGTCGCGAGCCTGTCTGGACAATGTACCCGGCACAGGACGCGAAGGGATTCTGGGATCATCAGGTTCGGTGGGCCAGAACGACGCGGCTCTGCCGGCCGGGATCCTTTATTGGACTGTTGTTTACGCACGGCCTGCCGTGGGTGTTGCTGGCCGCGGCTGTGGCCCCTTCGGCATGGATCGCAGCCGGCTATCTTCTCGCCTACCTGGTGTTGCGATTCTCGATGGCCTGGGTGGTCGGCACTTGGGGAATCAACGACGATGTTTTGCGGCGCCGTTTCTGGCTCATTCCGCTGCGGGATCTATTCAGCTTTGCGGTTTGGCTGGCCGCGTTTGCATCGAATCGTGTGACCTGGGGCGGCCTGGAATATGTGACCAAAGACGGCAAGATGATGGAGATCAGCGCTTCCAAGCGCTAGCTCAGTGGCTGGCGCCCGGAGTCGTCTTGGGCGCGCCCGTACCTGGCGTCGCACCGGGCGTGATGGTCTGATTCTGCCAGTCGGAATCCGTCAGATTCCAGCCGCCGCCAAGTGCCAGATAAAGTTGCACGACCACCAGTCGGCGATTGATTTCTGTTTGCGCCAAAGAATTCTGCTCGGGATATAACTGGATCTGTGCATCGAGCACCTCGAAGTAGCTGGCCTTTCCTGCAGTGTATCGCTGCAAAGCCACCGTCACTGCTTCCTGGTAAGCCCCAACCGAGCGGGCTTGTTCCGCGCGGATGGCTTCGAATTTTTGCCGCGAAATCAGCGCGTTCGAAACGTCGGTAAAAGCGTTCAGCGCGGTTTGCTCGTACTGCAACCTGGTCTGTTCCCAGAAGGCCACAGACTGACGTTTTTGTGCGCGAAGCGCTCCGCCTTCATAAATCGGCCCGGTGAAATTCGCCGCGACGCTCCACACATTGGCGCTGCCCGCGGTAATTTTGGAAAGTGGCGTGCTCGCTTGCCCAAGTAGCGCCGTCAAGCCAAACTGCGGAAAGAAATTCGCCGTCGCCACGCCCACCTGCGCGTTGGCGGCGCGCACCTGCTGTTCGGACGCCAGCACGTCGGGGCGTCGTTCCAGCAGCGCGGAAGGCAGCCCTACCGGGATCTCCGGCGGAACGATTTCGTCAAGCAATTTCGCCGTGTGCACGACCGGGTGGGGATTGCTGCCCAGCAGCACGCTAATCACGTTCTCCTGCAATGCAATCTGCCGCTCAAATTCCGGAACGGCGGCTGCGGCTGCGGCTTGCGCGGCTTCGGCGCGGGAAGTATCCAACTTGGAGGCCACGCCGCCTTCATAGCGTTGCGTAAACAACTTCAAAGTGTCCGTGAAGGAAGCGGTGGTTTCCCTTGCGATTTGCAACTGCAGTTCCAAGCCGAGCAGTTCGAAATAGGCCTGGGCCACGTTGCTGGTCAGTGTCAGCATCACTCCCCGTCGCGCTTCCTCCGTCGACAGGTATTGCGCGCGCGCGGATTCATTCAGCCGTCGAATGCGTCCCCAGATGTCGGCTTCCCATGCAACGCTCCCTGCGGCCAGAAACGCGCCTTTGGTTGTGCCGAATCCCGGGGCCACCGAGCCCATAAATTCATTCTTGCCGTCGCTGGCGCCAACGGAGTAATTAACGGCAGGAAAATATTGAGCACGCGCTACGTTCGCAAGCTGGCGCGCTTGCTCAACCCGCGACACGGCAATTCCGAGATCATAGTTATTTGCCAATGCGGTCTTGATCAGCGCTTTGAGTTCGTCATCCTTGAAAACTTCCCACCACGGCAAATCCGCGTAGGAAGCTTGCTGCGCCGCGCCCTCTGCTCCACGAAAATCCGCAGGCACAATCACTTTGGGGCGGACATAATTCGGACCAACCGCGCATCCAGAGAGCATCAGCGTGGCCGAAAGAAACGCGGCTGCCAACTGCCGGCATGTCCCGCGCGATGATTCGCGGTGCTGGTTTTTGCTGCCGCAAGCCGTTCGGCGCCGCGCATCGCCGCATTGGGACTTACCGTTTTCTATGGTCATCGGGCGCAAATGATTCTCCGTTTCCTCTCCTCCGGATCAATCGGCATGGCCGGGGGTGGGCGGCGCCAAGCCGGGCGTGCCCGGTTGCGCGGCCTTAAGTCCTTCGACTCTTGCTCCTCCGAGCCGTTCAATCATGTAGAACAGTGCCGGAATAATGAAAATGGCGATAACGCTGGCAGCGGTCATTCCGCCGATTACCGCAGTACCCATCACCTGGCGAGACACGGCACCCGACCCGGTAGCGCGCCAAAGCGGCACACAACCCAGAATGAAGGCGAATGAGGTCATCAAAATCGGGCGCAGACGCAAGCGGGCGCCTTCAAGAGCAGCATCGGAGAGTGACTCGCCCTTTTCATACCCGGCTTTCGCGAATTCGACGATCAGAATCGCATTTTTGGCGGCCAAGCCAATCAGCATCACCAGGCCGATCTGCGCGTAAACGTTGTTCTCAAGGCCGAGTCCCGTGTATTGCTTGAAAACGAGCAGGTCGATCATGCGGCGAATCAATAGAGTCGCGAAAGCACCGAACACAGCGATCGGCACGCTCAACAGCACGCTGAACGGCAACGTCCAGCTTTCATAAAGTGCTGCGAGAATCAGGAACGCGAATAAGAGCGACAATCCGAAAATCGCGAATGGCGATACCCCTTGGGAAGCCTGTTCTTCCTGGAATGACATGCCCATGTAATCGAAACCCATTCCCGTGGGCATGGTCTGGGCATAGACCTGCTCAAGGGCGCGCATAGCCTGCCCGGAACTGAATCCCCGCGCAGCAGTTGCGTTGATCTGCGAAGCGCGATGAAGGTTGAATCGCATGGTGAATTCCGGTCCACTGGCGTTCTGAACGGAGGTGACCGCAGAGAGCGGGACCATATTCCCATTCAAATTGCGGACGTAGAACTGGCCGAGGTTCTCGGCGCGGGTGCGGTAAGCCCCTTCGGCCTGGGTATACACTTGCCACTGGCGGCCGAAGCGGTTGAAGTAGTTGATAAACGCGCCGCCCATGAAGGTCTGCAGCGTTCCATAAACATCCTTTAATTGCACGCCCAGAGTGATGACCTTGTCGCGATCGACCTTCGCGTACACTTGAGGCACGGAGGGGAGGCTAGTAGTGAAAATACGAGCTATCTCCGGCCGTTTGCTTGCCGCTTCCATAAATTTCTTCGTTTGCGCGGCAAGAAATTCGACATCGCGCCCCCCGCGGTCTTCCAATACATAGGTCACGCCACCGGAAGCGCCGACGCCGGGAATGGCGGGCGGCGGAAATGCCACGGTGACGCCTTCAGGAAGCTGTCCCAGAACATCATTCAAGTGAATGAGCAAATCCATGTATTGCTCTTCCTTGGCAGTCCGTTCATGCCAAGGTTTGAATGTGACCCAGAAGAAAGTGCTGTAGGTATTCTGAACGCCGCTCAACATACTGTAGCCAATCACCGTGGTGACATGGGCGATGCCCGGCGTTTTCATCAAAATATCTTCCACTTTTTCCGCCGCCGCAGAAGTTCGTTGCAGAGAGGAAGCATTCGGCAACTGCTGGACAACGAAAACATAGCCCTGGTCCTCGTCGGGCAGGAAACTGGCCGGCAGCTTACTTCCTGAAAAGCCGGCGAGGATGGTGAAACCGATAAGCAGGATGATTGCAAATGACAGTTTGTGGATAAAGAAGCGGCACAAAGTTACGTAGCGATTGGTTGCGGAAGTGAAGACCCGATTGAACCACGCAAAGAATTTTCCCAGCGGGCCACGAGATTCCTTTTTAGGCCGAAGAAGCAATGCCGAAAGCGCTGGGCTGAGCGTTAGAGCGTTGAAAGCCGAGAAAATCACGGAAACGGCGATGGTCACGGCGAATTGCTGATATAAACGCCCGGTGATTCCGGGAACGAATGCTGTGGGAATGAATACAGCGGAGAGAATGACGGCAATGCCGATGACCGGTGCGGAAACCTCTTCCATGGCTTTCATGGCGGCGTCTTTGGGTGAGAGCCCATGTTCAATGTGGTGTTCCACCGCCTCCACAACGACGATGGCGTCGTCAACGACCAAGCCGATGGCCAAGACAAGGCCAAATAGCGACAGGGTATTGACAGAAAAACCCAGCAGCGGAAACACCATGAACGTGCCGATCAGCGATACGGGCACCGCCAGCAGGGGAATGAGCGTGGCGCGCCAGCCCTGAAGAAAGATGTACACAACCAGAATAACGAGTACCAATGCCTCAAGCAGGGTGTGCTCGATTTCTTTAATGCCTTCCGTTACGGGGAGAGTGGTATCCAGCGCCGTGACGTAATCCAGCCCCGGAGGAAAGCTCTTCTTCTGTTCCTCCATGTAGGCAATTACGCCCTTGGCGGCAGCTACCGCGTTGGAACCGGGCAGTTGGTAGACAGCAATGACGGCGGAAGGCTTGCCATCCAAACGGCCCATCATGTTGTACACCTGAGCGCCCAATTCGATGCGCGCCACATCTCTCAGGCGAAGCACCGAACCGTCAGGCCGAGCCCGTACAACAATCTCACCAAACTCCTGCTCGGAGACCAGACGTCCTTGAGCGCGTACGGCGTAGGTGTATTCCTGCCCCGCCGGCACGGGTTCCCCGCCGATTTGTCCAGCGGGGTTCACATTGTTTTGCACCTGGATGGCGTTAATGATGTCCGGCACGGTAACCTGCAGCTTGGCGAGCTGGTCGGGCTTCACCCAGATGCGCATGGCGTACTGGCCCGCGCCAAACACCGAAACGCTGGCGATCCCAGGCACCTGCGTCAGGCCGTCCTTGAGATTGATGTAGGTGTAGTTGGCAAGGAAGCGGGAGTCGTAGGTCCCATTGGGAGAATAAAGGTCAAAGAGCATCATGGGCGCCATGGTGGACTTCTGCACGGTCACGCCAAAACTGTTGACGGCCGCCGGCAACTGCGAAGCTGCCTGATTCTGCCGCATCTGCGCCAAAATCTGATCAGTGCTCGCGTCCGTCTTGATGTTGAAGTCCACCGTCAAGGTCGTCGAGCCGTTGTTGGCGTTCAGCGAGTACATGTATTCCATGCTGTCCACGCCACTCATCTGCTGCTCAATCGGAGTGGCGACAGACTGCTCTACGGTTAGCGCATCGGCGCCCACATACGTGGCGAGAATTTGAATTTGTGGATCGGCGATGTTGGGGAATTGCGCCGTCGGCAGTCCAAGCACCGCCACAGCACCTACAATTACCATGATGGCTGCGATCACCATGGACACGATCGGTCGTTCAATAAAGAATTTGTACATGGCTCCCGCTTAGTTGGAAGTTCCCTTGTTCGATTCAGAAGCCGTTGTGGAGCTTGACTGGTACGGCTTCGGGTTAACCTGCTGCCCGTCCTTTACCTTCTGAATCCCTTCAGCGACGACGCGGTCTCCTGGTTTCAAGCCGTCGGAGATAATCCACTCGCTGCCAGTTTTTTCGCCCACGATCACTGGCCGGATGGCCACTTTATTGTCGTTTCCGACGACGGCAACCAGGAATTTGCTCTGCACGTCGCTGACGGCGCGCTGTGGGACGAGCAAAGCGTTTTTATCGATACGCGCGACAGTGCGGATATTTCCGAACCCGCCGGGTCGCAAGAAATTATTGGGATTAGGGAATTCGATTTGCATCAAAATGGCGCCCGTGCTGATGTCCACCTGGCGATCCAGAGCATAAAATTTGCCTTTGAGCGGATAGATGGTGCCATCGGTGAGTTGCAATTCCCACACCAATCTGCCGAGACCGTGTTCCTCGGTCTCGTCGGCCCTTAACATTTCGCGCTTGGCCCGCAAGTAATCCTGCTCACTGGGCGTGAAGTTCACAAGGATTGGATTCACCGCGGAAATCGTGGTGAGCGGGTTTGCACTCTGCGGGCTGATAAAATCGCCAACTTGTGCATTGGCGATTCCAGCCACGCCGTCGATTGGCGCGGTAATAGTGGTAAATCCCAGGTTTAATTTAGCCCCATCCAGCGATGCTTGCGCCGACGCTATGGCCGCTTTCGCGGCTTCCACCTGGGCCAACGACGACAGGTTGTTCTGGATTGCGTCATCAAGCTCTTGTTTGCTGATCGCGCCTTGGGCTGCCAGTGGTGTGTAGCGTGTCACGTCCTGCTGCGTCTTGCCTTGTTGCGCCACGGCGCGAGCCAAATCTCCGTTGGCTTGCGCCAGAACACCCTTGGCCTGATCTACCGCGGCCTGAAATGTTCGCGGATCAAGCTGAAAGAGTGGTGTCCCCCTTTTCACGTAAGCCCCGTTTTGATAGCTCTGGCTCATCAGATAGCCCGCCACTTGCGCGCGAATCTGCGCATTGACTTTCCCGGTTAATGTCGCCACCCACTGCCGCGTGATCGGCACATCTTTCTGAACTACCTGCACGACTTCCACGTCTGGTGCGGCCGCTTCCGCCTTTTTCTCCTCGCCGCAGCCCGACAAGAGCGTCGTGGTCAGCAGTAGAGCAGCCAGTGTCGGAAATACGCAACGGATCTGCGCTGCCACCTTTTGAGGAGAGTTGCTCATACTCGATATCGTCAAACGTTTGGTCGTAAACATAGGAATTCCTGAACAGCTGAATTCTAAAATTTGAGTTAAATCGCAGAAGCAAGATTGCAAAATCTTCCAAACAGGAGCGTGACCTGGAACGTTCATCCGAGTGGCCAAATCTCCTACGTTTGCCGTGGAGACGAATTCGCGGGACATACTCGCGTGAGCGGAGCTTGCTATCGAGAGGTAGGCTACCCTGTCCCCCAATTCGACCCAAAGCATACACCAAAGTCGACAAATATCAATCATCAAACCCCGAACCACGCTTCGAATTTTCTTCTTTCACCCTCCTCCACTGGCCTGCCACATCTTGTAACAAACCGCAGCTCGGTGTCATGATGCCAACGAAGTCCCGGCTTCCCGCTTTAAGCACGCCCGCTCCGCGTTCTTCGGGACGCGCCGGTATCTTTTCGGGAGCAAACATGGCAAAGGTCAAACCCGGCAGAGTGCACAAGTTCATCAAACCCTACGTAGTCGAATCTGGCAAACATTTCCGGCTAAAAGATCACGACCCTGGCGATACTCATCACCTCAAATCCGAAGATAAGCCCGAAGCCAAAAAAATCCTGCAGGAAGGCGTGGAGATGCTCAGCGACCTGCAGGACGTTCTTTACGCGCAAGGTTGCTGGGGACTGCTGCTGATTTTTCAGGCCATGGACGCGGCGGGCAAAGATAGCACCATCAAGCACGTGATGTCTGGCGTGAATCCGCAGGGTGTGGATGTCTTCTCGTTTAAAGCGCCGTCAACCGAAGAACTGTCGCACACATTCTTGTGGCGGACCACTCACTGCACACCACCGCGCGGTAAGATCGGCATCTTCAATCGCTCTTACTACGAGGAAGTTCTTGTTGTGCGTGTGCACCCGGAATTCCTGGACATGCAACGCATCCCCGATTCGCTGCGCGGCGATCACTTCTGGAAGCATCGCTACGAGGATATCAACGCGTTTGAACGGTACTTGACGCGAAACGGCATTGCCATTCGCAAGTTCTTCCTGAATGTTTCAAGGGAAGAACAGAAGAAGCGTTTCCTTTCCCGCCTCGACGATTCCGCCAAAAATTGGAAGTTTTCCGGCTCGGATATTAAGGAACGCAAATACTGGGACGACTACATGGACGCGTACGAAAAAATGATTCGCAACACCGCCACGGAATATGCGCCCTGGGTAGTGGTGCCCGCGGACAACAAGTGGTTCAGCCGGTTGCTGGTGGTTGCTACGATTGTGGATGCGCTGAACAGTCTGGATCTGCACTATCCGAGGCTGAATGATGACCAACTGGCAGAATTGAAGCAGGCCCGCAAGCAGCTTGAAAAAGAATAGACTGCTGGACTCTAAGCACGCCGACTAGTGGCTGGTTGCGGGATCCGGCACAATTTTCAATCTATTCAGTCCCAAATCACGGAATATTTTGGGCCAGTAGTCCTTGAACATGTTTCCCGCGAAGCGCCACGCAAAATCTGTTCCCACTCGCTCCAGCGATTTTCCGGCAGTTTGCTCGGACGCGGGAAGATACGCGTTGGCCAAGCCCTCAGCGGCGAACGGGCCCAGCAAACCCGATGTGTTGACCACGTTGCTCCCCTGGTCGTTTCGAGTGATTACCAACCGCCGCGCCGAATATTTCACGCTCGACCAGAAGGACGGATCATTCTGTGGGAAAAACCGTGGGTCCTGATGGAACATCGTTGCAAAGAGAAACGTTGCAAAAAAGCTGTTCGACGAAGCCCTGGCCATATCGGACCCAAAGCGATCACCGTAAGCATCCCAACCCTGTCCCCACGCCGACGGAACGTTGCGAGCCTGATCCACGGCGGCGCTTGCTGCTGCCGCCAGAACGTACGCCGGCGAAATACTCTGGTTAACGAATACCTTGAATTTGCCGCCGGCCCCCAGCGGACCCGGATTCGTGGCGATATCCGGGAAAACCAGGGATCGATTCGTCATGTAGCCGACAAATTTTTCCGTCGTCCCCACTACCGCTCCACTGGAGTCGCTCTTCGGCTGGGGAGAGTCGGGCAACTGTTGCGAGCCCGTCCCGGCTCCCGCAGGCGCTTGTGCGAATGCGGAGCTGCCAGACAAGCGCAGCGCGACCACCAGCAAGAAACAAATGATTCTTAGCGGATAGGAACGCGAGGTGAGCTGCGAGGACATGATCTTGCTCTCTTTATTTGGACTTAGCGCCAGCCGGGCCCATATGTGGTTTCGGGAAAGTATCATGGTCGGCCCCTACACGCAATACATTCAGAGCCGCAGAAAGGCTTACGATTTGTGCAACTAACCTGAATAATTCGCGTTTTTGAAACACGAAAAGCCTCTTTCATGGTACAAAGCCGTTGTCTAAGGCGGTTTTGCGACCAATCCGGAGGCTTTCGTGCCCGAGCATACCACGACACAGTGTGTTCTCTTCCCAGGAATTTTTAAGCGGCCGGTAGTTGCCAAGTTCGATCAAGCGCAGGGCAGTTCCGATGGCGGGGCGGTGTTACTCAAAGCCGCCGACCGAGAGTTAGGCCTAATCACGGCTTTGGCGGCTTGTCTGAAAGATGACCGACAAGAGGGTAAGGTCCGTCACGAATTCGATGAGCTGCTCACGCAGCGGATCATGGCCATTGGCTTGGGATATGAAGATGCCAACGATGCCGCACGGCTGGCTTCCGACCCGGTGCACAAATTATTGGTTGGTCGTGATCCGGTGGAAGGAGAAGATTTGGCTTCGCAGCCTACGCTGTCACGTTTTGAAAATAGTGTGGGTCGTAAAGAGTTGTTTCGCATGGCCGAAGCATTGGCCGACATGGTGATCGAGCGACATCGGAAACGGTTGCACGGCCGGGCTCGGCGGATCACCATCGATCTGGATCCTACCGATGATCCCACCCATGGCGCGCAACAGTTGACGTTTTTTAATTGGCATTACGACACCTACTGCTACCTTCCGGTGGTCGGATTCCTGACCTTCAACCAGGAGGCGGAGCAGTATCTGGTCACCGCGGTGTTGCGTCCGGGGAACGCGCCAGGTTCGGTGGGAGCCGTGGGGCTGCTGCACCGTTTGATCGACCGCTTGAGGCAGGCCTTTCCAGATGCCAAGATCCGGGTGCGCTTGGATGGCGGTTTCGCGTCTCCGGAAGTTCTGGCTTTTTTGGATTGCGAACCGAAAGTGGAATACCTCGTCAACATGGCCGCCAATGCGGTATTGAAACGTAGAGCCGAGTCGGCCATGAAATGCGCCCGTCGTGATTCGAAGATCTCCAGGCAGACCGAGCATGTCTACGGTGAATGTCAGTACCGGACGCGCAAGAGTTGGCCGTGGAAACGTCGCGTCATTTATAAAGCGGAGGTGGTGCGCGCGGAGGGCAAGAAACCCAAAGACAATCCGCGCTTTGTGGTGACCAACATGAAGCAGAGCCCGCAGTGGCTCTACGAGGAGGTCTACTGTCAACGAGGCGACCTCGAGAATCGCATCAAGGAACTGCATTATGGGATGGAGATCGGGCGTACCAGTTGCACGAGTTTCTGGGCCAATCAGTTCCGGGTGTTGATGACGGCCGCAGCCTACGTGTTGATGCAGGAGCTGCGCTCAGGCCTGGCCGGTACGGCTTCTGCCCGGGCACAAGTTTCCACGTTGCGGGAGCGCTTCCTGAAAATCGGAGCTCAAGTGGTTGCCTCGGTGCGTCGAATCATGTTGCACTTGCCGCGGTCGTTTCCCTATCTCGATAGCTTCCATCGCCTGGCTTTGCGCTTGGGTGCGCGAAGTAGCTGATTGACCTGTTGAACATCGCACGAAAGAACTCCCAGCTACGCAATGATACAGGTGTCACCTCTTCGGCGAAGATCGCGCCGTACGTTTGCCTAAATGTCCTAGAATCAAACTCTCGGTTTCCTAAAATCTTCGTGTGATCACGTGTGGTCTCCCGACCGGAGAAAAAAGCAAAAAATGGGGCACGAAGTCACCCTTCATGAATAATGTGGGCTAAGACAAGCAACGAGAGCACGATCGCTGATCGCGAGTTGACGCAATGCGCCGTCCCGTTTCACTCTTAAAAGGTTGAAGTGCAGTCACGGCAAGCGTCTTAGCTGCTGCGTTTCTTCCCCGCTGGGAGATCGTCCAATTGGTAGGACTCCAGACTCTGGATCAATTCCCCACCCAATGATTTGTTGATTCTAAAGGATGTTACGTTGGGTTGCGTTAGTCAAAATGCGGTACTTTTAGGGTCCGTCAGTGAAAAAATCGGTGAAAATTTGCACTGTTTTGGTGCAGACAAAATTAAACCCCAGGGAGCACCTCTCTTCACTTCCCTTGTTTCTTCTTCCGCCAGTTTGCTCTCTGCGTTGCAGCGATCTTCCTCCTGGCCGCAGCGCTCATTCTTCGGGTCTTCTTTCGTCTCCCACCCAATGCTGCGATCGCTGCAGCAATCCTCTCAAGCTTCTTCGCCAGATGTGCATGTTCTTTCTTCAGCGCGTTCAGAATGTCCATGGGTTCCTCCGCGCGGATCATACAATACGAAAGGCCTAAGGTGTGGAAGTACCCTAGCCCAATTCGTATGCGGATCGATCCCCTGCGGAGGGAAACTCTAGGCAGTCGCTGCTTGGGCACCAGCTTCGGATACGGTTTCCGTGGCCGGCTTCTCGTCAGTAAAGGTCAGAAGATTCCGGAAGTCGTCAGTAAACACTGGCCGACATATCAATACCAATTCGGGCTCGATCACTGACATAGTGATCTCCAAATGCTTGCGTGCTCACTATCTATATGAAGCCTTCAGAGCGGGGTTCGCCGAAGCTCAACATCCCCAGACTATGTTGAGAGCAGATTTCTTAGAGGATTGGCCCTGAAGTGCTTTGAACTTCGCATAGGCGGCCATTACCCAGGCCCAGGACCCGGCTCAAGCGCCGGCGAGAGAAAGTTATAGCTTCTGCTTGCCGATGGCCTTCAGGCGCGGCAGGAGCACCAAGTCGGCCGCTTCCTCGGCATCCCTGAGAAGCCTCTTGCGCGGCGTGCCTATCTGCGCACGCATGGTAAGGCCACGAGCAAAATCCGTGACTTGGATCGCGCGCACGGCTACCGGAAAGTCAGGCGGGATGTCTCCCGCGCTGATCCCGTCTCGGAAACGGCGCTCCACCAGCGCCGCGCCGCCCGCGACCGCGCTCTGCAGGAACCGCTGGACCTCAGCGTCGTTCACAATCGGCGCAACGCACATCATAAGGCAGCCCCGGGCGGACCCTTTCTCGGTCGCACTTTCGACGGCGTACCTCAGAAAGCCCTCGATCGAGTCACGAAGACTCTGTGGCGAGAGGAGTGCCTTCGCGGCTGATGCGCCCTTCCGTTCTGCGTACGCCCTGAGGACGCGCAAGAATATCGCCCGCTTGTCCCCAAAGACGGCATACAGGCTCGGCCGTCCCACGCCCATCCCGGCGACGAGATCGTCGATCGTCACTCCGTCGTAGCCCTTCGACCAGAATACCTGGGTCGCCTTTTCCAGCGCGTCCCTCTCGTCGAAGCTGCGCGGCCGTCCACGCGGCTTAGGGGGATTCTGAACCATTCAGTTAAAAACTCCTTTACAATGGCCATCGTACCAATATATAACCGAATAGTTCGAAATTGGCAAGCTGGCTCTGCCCTGCGGGGCCTCACGACTCTAACTTCACCACGGAGACGCCCATGAAACATTCGATCGCACTCGTCACCGGCACCACCTCCGGGCTCGGTTATGCGGCAGCCCGCATGCTCGCCGCCGAGGGCTGCCGCCAGGTCATCGTCACCGGGCGCAGCCTTGCCCGGGTCCAGGAAACGGCCGCTCAACTCTCGGCTGAGACCAAGACACAGGTTTTCACGCCGCTGGAGCTGGATCTGGACACGCCGTCCAGCGTTCAATCCGCGCTCGCCGCGCTGGTCAAGCGAGATCAGCCGATCGATTTCCTGCTGCTCAATGCAGGGATGGTCCCAGGTAAGAAGCGCGTGCTCACTGCGGCGGGTGTCGAGGCGGCTCAGGCCCCGCTGATCGGCCATCATCAACTGACTGTCGGGTTGCTCCGCGCCAACCTGCTGAGCCCCAACGCACGGATTGTTATCGCCGGCGCGGAACCTGCCCGTGGGGACGTCCCTATGTTCAGCTACACCGACGTAGCGGCCTTCGCGGCCAAACACCACCAGGGTGACCGAACCGCCGCTGTTGAAGCCCTATTGCGCAACGGGCCGAACGTGAAGTACGAGCCCAACCGGACATATGCCGACGCGAAGCTCATTGTTGCTTGGTGGGCCGCGGCGCTGGCCCGCCGGCTGCCCTCCGGCATGGCCGTGTACGCCGTCTCGCCCGGCAGCGCGCCCGACACCAAGGCGGTGCGAAACCTTGGGCCGGTCATGAAGCGGGTGATGATCCCACTCGTGAAGCTCATTCCCGGCATGTCCCAGACGCCGGAGACCGCAGCTCGCCGGTATCTCCAGGCCTCGGAGTTCGGAACCGACGTCTCGGGGCAATTCTTCGCCTCGACGCCGAAGAAGCTCACAGGCCCAATTGAGGCGATGCGTCACCCTCACCTTCACGATCGCGCTAACCAGGAAGCCGCGTGGCAGGCCGTCGTCAAGGTCTCTGGCGTCGATTTCTCTCCACAGCATCCTTGAGCGTGGTGTCCTGAATGGGCGCCGGTCGCGGCGATATGGTTGCGGTGACCTCAAGAGGAGAGAGCCACCCATGGGTATTACGAGTCGTGAATTGTTAAACACGAATCGGATCTGGCAGCGATTCCATTCAACCCGCTCGCAGGCGGATTGCTCACCGGCAAATATCGCAAGGAATATTGCGGTGGGATAGAGACGTCAGGAGGCATATGAACTTGCATAACTTGGTAATGAGCTGTTTGGCGGTCGCATATCTCTCAGCGAACGTATACGCCATCGTGAAGATGCGGTTGTTTGAGTTAGCCCGTTCGCGCAAGCATCTCCTACTCTATGGCGTCCCCTTCATATTGTGGGGCTCTGTCATCCTGTTGGGATGTTGGCTCATGGAGATCATGCGCCGATTCGATGAATGGGCCGCCTAATGGCCCATTGAGATGACTTATTTTGCGGACAAAGCTCCGAACAAGTTAGCTGAGAACCGGAGTGCATTGTCGACTCCGGATACGAGCAGCGTGGCCAAGTGTTCTCGACTGACGACTTCCGGCCAATGCACTCATTGACCTTTGAGTTGCGCTTCGTTTTCAGGATTGGTCCCCATAACGCGCTTGTGTTTATCGATTGAATTCCACTTGCATGTGCGCGTAGTCGAAAACCGACCCACTACCCGGACCTGCTTCGCCACTCTGGCTTGAATTCACCTTTCCATTCATATTCTGACTCGCCTAAATCCCCGCCTGCCGTCGAACGCGCCGTTCTTTGTTCTTTAACAATTGGGGCGGGCGTGACAATCAACGAGCCTCTATGACGATCTGCCACGGATAAATCCGCGCCGTCTCTCTCCGAACGACACCTGCAGGTGCACACCATCTGTTGTTTCGACGACGGAAATGGAAGTACCGGTATTCTCATTTTTATTTCGAGGCGGTTAACTTCTCGATTTATCTTGACAGCTATTTCTTGACTATATAGTATCCGCGCACCGTTCCGTCGCGCTTAGGAGTCTCTAAAACGTAGGCCCTTAACCACTCATCTCATCGAACCCGATCAGATTCACTTTCTTGGGGGCATACAATGAGAAGAAATACACACTACCTCCTTTGCTTTGTGGTGTTGGTGTTTTTGTCATTCTGGGCGACCAAAGCTCCAGCTCAATCCATCGCAAGTGGTTGTCCAGGGGGCACCTGGAACACGCTTAACGATTGTCAGTGGTTGCAAATTCCTGTCACCATCCCCCCTGTGCGTCGTCTGCCAAAGGACGGGGACGTCGCTACGGTACCTGCCATCCAAGGCACGTATACGCTGGACGTGAACAGCCCAAATCTGAGCGGCCTTTTTATTGCTGCGGCGCCAGGGACAAATGGAACTTTCTCGCAGCCGGGATTGACTTTGCGATCGGGCTCAGAGGGAATAGGTCCGTTCGGATCCTTCAGCCAAACTGGTGGCGCGAATATTATCGGCGGCACTCTAACCCTTACGGCCCGTTACGATCTGCAGGGAGCAAACACATCGCTTTCTTCAAATGACGAGACGATCAATCAGGTGACTCTAGCGGTGAACCCGAAGCAGGTGAGCGCAGGCCTGTTCAATCAGAACGGTGGCAAAAATACCGTGAGTGACACGCTCACTCTGGGCTCATTCGCGCTGGCCACCAATGGGTTGTACAACCTAAGTGGAGGTCAACTTTCGGCCGCGAATGAAATCGTCGGCGCCGCCGGCAAGGGTACGTTTAATCAGACGGGTGGCACGAATACACTGAGCAAGGTCCTTACCTTAGGAGACGATGCCGGTGGGAATGGGACCTACAATCTGAGCGCAGGCACGATCACAATCACTAGGTCAGCGGTTACTGCTTTTTCTGGAACAATAGTGGGCCTCAACGGGTCAGGAGTATTCAACCAAAGCGGCGGGGACATATCCCAATGGACTCTTTCGCTGGCACCCAACTCAGGCGCTGACGGCTTTTACAATCAGACAGGCGGGACGATCAATTTAAAAGGGGCTTTGCTGGTAGCTGATGGCTCCTGCGCCTTTAATCCAATCTGCGGCGCTGGATCCGCCACATACTCATTGAGTGGAGCGGCCACTCTCTCCGCAGCCCAGGGTGAAGGCATCGGTGACTACGGCAGGGGCACTTTTATCCAGAACGGCGGTACGAACACGATGAGTGGTGGTTTGGCTTTGGCAGCGCACGCTGGGAGCGGAGCCAATGGGATTCTTCGCCTACGCTTTTTATAAGCAAATCGACAAGGGCCAAGCACGTCTGCCTGTGTTCAAGATCGAGCGCAACGCGAAGAACATTCAAGTTGGGGAATGCCTTCACCTGTACCAATTTCCCCGCTGGCGATTCGATGTCGTCGCGTGCTACCACTGGCGGTTTTTCTATGTGTGCGTCTGTGTCTGGCCAAAGGGAAGCCGCAATGCCTAAAGACATCATGTACGAGCACTTGAAAGCGTGAAACCAATTGGTGTTGCTAAATCTTTGGCAAAGGCGCGCTTTGTTAAAGTGGCGATCTGCCGTTCGGTGATCGGCGGATTAGTCGGGACTAGGTCGGTGAGCTAGGGGAGTCAGCACATACCCTTCGTCCTGTGCAAAATGAACTCGGGTCACCGTACCCGGTTGTTCCCACTGGTTCTTGATGTAATCACCTATCTCAGGAGTTTCACCAGTTGCGTATGGCATAGTCACCTCTGATGAAAAGGCGGAGCCACCCTGTTTTTCCATCCTTAATTACCAGGTGATTGTTTCGGACCAGATCTGCATGCTGGCTTCGTCTCGGGTGTCGGACCAGGCCGCATGGACCACTCCGTCGGGTCCAGAAACCAACTGCACATAGTCTCCAAAAAAGCCGCATCCGGGAAAACCCGTGCAGGGGTTAAAGGCAGTATCGCTGACAGCTTTCTGTTGCGGGAACGTCTTTCCTCCATCGGTCGATTTTCCGACGAAGTACTCAACTTTGGTGTTAAACGGGTCATTACGGTTGTCATACCAGCCCACGTAAACGTGCCCATTTGGCGTGGCTGTGGCCCAAGCGAAAAAGTGATTTTTCTGGTCGTTGAAGACGTCGTCGTTCACGCGAGCGAGCTTTGAGCTTCCCGTTTTGACGTTCACGGTGGCTAGGTAGACGCTGGGCTTTCCCTCAAACTTTCCACCAGCAACCTGATTTGCCGAGAACGCACAGTATGCGGTATTTTGGTGAATCCCACATCCCGGAGCTGCTGCTCCGCTGTCTCGGAACACCCAGTTTAGATTCCCAAGTCCGTTGAAAATGAAGCTCGCGACAGGCTTTGCGGACACCACCCAGGACCCGTCGGTTAAAGTAGACTCCCACATATTGATTACAGGCGATTTGGTGAAGTCATCGAAGAAAATGTGCGGCACACCGGATTCGTCGATGACCATATCGGAAAATTGAGTATTGGTGAGGGCGCCACTCACCAGCGCGGGAGCGCTGAAAGGCTGTCCCGGCCCCGCCGAATGCGATTCTAGAATCGCTGACCCGAAAGCTGGGATTGATGCCGTTCCGTCGGTACACGGAGCGCCGTTGCAGAAAAATGTGTAATAAACGTAGGTTGTGCCTTCATTGGGACTGCCGGAATTCGTATCTGTGGTAATCAGAGGCTTGTCAAGCACGCCAGGGCAGTTGAAGATGCCTGTAAACAGTCCATTGCAAGGCTGATCGTCAATGGGAGTGGGCAGCAACGACGTATATGTCCCGTGCGCAAAGCCCTGAACGACATCAATTTCAGTATCGAGGTTCTCGTATCCGTTGTTGAAGTCGAGGATCAGATTGCCGCTAATGTTGGATAGGTAGCTATTGCCCGCGTTATCAAAAGATACTCCCGGGTCGCTCTGAAACGTGAGCGGAATAAAACCGGTAAAGGGATCGTTCCCGCCGACCATCGAATCATCCGTCCACGTTTTCCCACTATTGGTTGATACGTGATAGAACTCATGATCGAAATTCTCGCGGAAATCGTTCGCCATTACTACCCAACTGGTTCCATTCGAAGGGTCAATCGCGGCGCCCAACTCTGCCTTCGGCCACGGGTTTCGGTCTTGGTTCACTTGAATGTTCTTATAGCCGCTCACGGCTGCGGCTGTCGCAGCAGTCCCTTCCGCTGCGGCCTTCGTATGCTTGGCGGCTAGGGCCTTGGCTGCAGCCGGAGGAATTGCGGCACCATCCCGGTCAAATGGCGCCTTATGATTCTTCGCGACGTATGTAACATACGACTTGAAATCCTTGAATGGTCTCGCTTCCTGGGCGGTTGCTGTCTGTGCCCAAAGGAATGTGGTAAGAAGCACAGCGAAGGTGGCGCGGATCAAGTTAGGGTTGAATATCTTTCTACTGCTTTCAAGACTCAAAGTGGCTCGTCGGATTGAAAACAGCAGCCCCAGTGAGATATCCCTCTTAACTGGCTTCATGGGAAGATCTCCTTTTGCATTTGGACGAAATTGATTTGGGAAACAGCGTTGGCAAGCGTCCAGTGCGGCCGATTATTCGCCGTCGATCTGTTCTTGTCAACGAGAGACATAAGCAAGGTGCAAGCTTTTTGTAGACTCCATAAGACGCCTTAGTTTTGGGGATCGCCGCGTCATGAGGAGATGCGGAAAAAAGGAAATGAAGCAGTGTGGCTTTGATCGTGCGCGCAGCCCCGTGCTCTTGCACTTCATCTACCTGATTTCTTCTGCCGGAGCCAGCGGCGCGATTGGAACTCAGACTGGACTGCGGCGGGAACGGCTTGAGTAACGTTATCTCTTGCTAGTAACCACTTGTCGGTAACCAGACCAAATGTATCGCGGTCCACCATATGATGCTTGCGAGGTGTATCATCGTGGACGAAGTGCAAAAGAAAGCCGAAGAATTGACCAAAGCCCTCGAGCTTCTTACTCAAGCTTGCGACGACACCATCGAAGCACTCGGTAGCGCTCTTGGCCTTAAAGACGTGGAAACCGAGGCCCATTGCCAGCGAGTCACCGCCTATACCATCTCCGTTGCGAAGAATGTTCCCGTTCCCCTCGACTATTTGGCCGTTCTCGCTCGCGCGGCTTTTCTTCACGATATCGGGAAGACGGCCATACCCGACAAGATACTTCGCAAGCCCGGGCCTCTCGACGACTCAGAAAAGCAGATCATGCGGACCCACTGTGAGATTGGCTACAACACGCTCTCCCGTGTTCCCTTCCTGCTTGAAGCCGCCGATATCGTCCTCGCTCACCATGAATTCTTCGATGGTACGGGCTATCCACGTGGCTTGCGCGGTGAACAGATTCCTCTGGGGGCTCGCATCATCTCCATCGCCAACGCTCTCGATGCAATGCTGAGCGACTGGCCCTATCGCAATGCGCTTTCCATGTCTCAGGCGCGCGAGGAAATTCGTCGCTGTGCCGGCACGCAATTCGATCCAAAAATTGTCGAGGTTTTTATTACCATTCCAGAGAGCCAATGGATCGAACTCCGTGGAAGCCTTGGCTCACCCTTCCGCCTCACCCATTAGCGGAATGTGCGGAGCGCTTGACGCTCAGTCGCGCGCGGTGATATCTGAATGCTCTTCAGGTGGGCAAACGTAATGCATCGGATTGTTGACACCCACAAAACGCTAAGACTACATTGCCTGTAATGAAGACGTGCCCAGCCTGCCAACAAACCCTTGGTCTGAACGTACGTGTTTGTCCATATTGCGGACACAGATTTATCCCGGCCACAGCGTGGGTCCTCTTCATCGCGATGGTGTTTGTCGTAATCGCGGGTATCTTGCTGTTTCAGGTTAGGGGTAAATAAAAAGCCGCGGGATCCCGCCTGTGGACTGAGGCATGAGCTTAAAGGATACCGCGAGTTCTTCGAGCCAGAGGTGAAGATCGTTGAGGGCTTGATAGTTGAGCATCGGAGATCGCAGCATCCAAACAAAACACTTGAATGAGTTGAATCCACGCTTGTCTGAGCGATCGCGCTTTACCATGGGGTACCGGGGGCCACTTTACTGGGTACGGCGTACCAAGACTTTGGAGCGCCCCTTGGTTTTTGTTCTCGGCATGCCTTTTCCCCTCGGGCTGCGGGTGGTAATGCAACGTTCCTCCGCTTTGGGAGCTTGGGCGTGGGGCGTGATTTTGGGCATTGAAACTTACGAAGATTCGAAGATTGAACGTATGTAATCAACTACTTGCGGAGCGCGGAAGATTGGTTTTTTTTTTGAGTCTGACCGAGAAATCCCCAAAACAAATGAGGCAGGCGGGGGTGTACGCCTGCCTCACTATACGCGGCTCATGCTCGCTAGTAGTAGAGCTTCAACGCAAACTGAATGTTTCTTGACGGCTGGGCGCCGGTTACTTGTCCCATTCCTGCTCCAAGGCCCATATTCGGCGCGTTGAGCTGCACGTGGTTGAAAGCGTTGATGAAGTCTGTGCGGAACTGCAGTTTGAACCGTTCTGTGAGCTGAAAGTTCTTCTGCAGGCCGAGGTCTACGTCGGTGTAGTGCGGTCCACGCATTCCCGAGAGCTGCGGGGCGCAATTGCCAAAGGTTCCCTTCGCTGGGTTGGTGAAGTTGCCATTGTTGGTGAACCACTGGAATCCACCGACACCGGGCGTTGAGATTGGTGTCTCTCCGGTAATCGCTGGCAGGCCGTTGCAATCAGCACGCGCACCGCGACTGTACGTTCCAGAATTATCCGCAGCTCCGTAAACGGGCAGCGGCCAGCCAGTGCGCCAAGTGACGATGGGGGCAATCTGCCAGCCACCGACAACTGCATTGACCACCTTGTTCGCGTCATGCGCGAGGGCCTTGCCGCGGCCAAAGGGAAGTTCGTAGATGGCATAGGCGGTAAGGACATGGGTGGCATCGTAGTAGCATGGCGCCCACTCCGAATGGCGGTCGTAGACGTTCTGCCAGTATGCCGACGCGCTCAGCGCGTTGTTCCAAGCGCCATAGTACCCCGTGCTGTCGGACATGCACTTGGAGTAAGTGTAGGACACCTGGTATTGCAGGCCGTGACTCATCTCCTTCTGGAGGACCGCCTGCAGCGAGTTATAGGACATATTTCCGTTGGACTGCGTGCCGGAGACGTAAGCACCGGTGGTACCGTTATTCCCGAGGACATTATAGAGCGTAGGATTCTTGGCAAAGAAGGGGCTTGGAGACGTGGTGCCGTCGGAATTCAACACGCGCTGTGCATAGTCGTAGGGCACCATCAGGTGAGTGCCGCGCTGACCAACATAGCCAATCTGGAAGGTCGTATCACCCCAGAACTGGTGCTGAATGGTCAAGTTCCATTGGTCGTCCAGAGCCGGTTGGGTGTTCGGATCCCAAACGCGAATGAAGGCCCCGGCGTAGCAAGCATAAGTTGGCGCGGCACAGGATGCGTTCGACCCCGAGCCCACAATCCCGTCCGAAGAGCTAGTGAGGGGCAGACTCTGACCGCTATAATCGGCATTGATTTCGGCCGGGGTAAAAGGCGCATTCAAGGGCAGGCGCAGGTTCGTGCCCGTGCCTTCCAGATAGGAGGAGATGGTGAAGGCGCCCCGGATAACAGTGTGGGTGCCAAACCTACCGCCTGGAGTGTAGGCGAATCCAATGCGGGGCTCGAAGGCTCTGCCACCATAGAAGCCGTTGTAGAGGGCTCTGCTGGCTCCATTCTGGTTAGCAAGGTCGAAATTGCCCGTGGCCATATTGTAGTTGGCCTGTTGGTCGTTCGTTTCCACCCAAGGAGTAAATATCTGGTAACGCAAACCCAGGTTTAGGGTGAGACGTTCCGAAACCCGCAAAGTGTCGGCAGCGTAGATGCCAATAACATTTTCGGACTGTTGCCAAGTTTTGCCGGTGCTGACACCGCGACCAAAGGACTGGGGAAGGCCAAGGAAGAAGTCCGCGGCTCCATCACCTGCGGTAGCACTTCCGGTGGCACTGCCGGTAAACTGGCCAGTAAAGTTCATTAAGCCCAACTCGCCGTTATTGCCGGCATAGAAGGTCTTGATGATCTGATGATTGAACTGGCCGCCGAATTTGAAGTTATGGCGACCGTGGGTCCAGGTAACGGCATCTTCCGCTTGCCAAACGTGGTCATCGAAGCTCTGGGTGTTCACCGCTGACCCGAAGTTGCTGACGACGGAATTACTCAAATTGATCGCCAGGAGTCCGTCGAGGCCGGCAGGGTTGCCGTTGCCGTTGCCGATACCGAGAGTATTTCCGAACTGGCCGACGTTGGGATCCCAGCCATTTCCGCTATTCAGCGTGACGTGACTCCACCCGAAACGAGCATCGTTCACCAAGTTGGTACTGATGGCGCGAGTCCAGTCAACGACAATGTTGTAGATTGGAGTTGTCGAGAAACCGTTGCTGAGCAACTCCTGGGTGTTCGTAGACGGGTTGTTCTGATAAGACCGGGTATAGCGGCCGGAAATGATGTCCTTATCGCTAGGTTTGTAGTCGACCTTTAGATCGCCCTGATCGACGTTGAACTGGTTGGCATTACTGTTGACGGCATTCTGCTGCACACCCGAGTTTATCGGAGTCGGATAGAGTTTCGAGGCGAACAAATTCTGGGCGACGGGGCTCATCATGGCCAGCGGGATCTGGTTATTCGGGAAAGGTTGGCGAGTGGTGGCGGCGGGGGAGGAGGGGGTGCAGGGTTCGGTAAACGATACGCACGGGTTATACAACTGAACTCCGCCGTTGGCGGCAAGCAGGAGGGCGCTAAAGTCACCCTGCCGCTCGGCGTTCGTAAATACGGTGTTTGCCGAAGGGGATGCGGGAATATCGAAGCGCTGGCCCTGATAATCGGCGAAGAAGAAGAGTTTGTTCTTGATGATTGGACCGCCGATGGTGCCGCCGAACATGTTCCAACGCAGTGCGCCCTTCGAAAGGTGGTTGAAATTGTTGGACCAGCTATTGGCGTTCAGGACGTGGCGCGATGAGTTTGCAAATCTACTTTCAGTTTTCGAGCTGAATGGAGAGTTTGGCTTGTGGTCGGTGTTGGGCGCCTACTACCAGACGAACGCGTTGCCATCATCCGTGACGTACGCGGTCGCGGCCGGCGACGAGCACGGGTTTTGTCGAGCGATGTTCCACGCACAGAATGCGGTATTTGTTGATCTGTACGAACGTCGCAACGCTTTGTCCAGAATCCAGCTTGCAGACCCGCTCCCGCCAGAAGCCCTAGCCGATTTCCTTAGAATGCGGCAGTCCGTTGTTGCCGCAACACCGGCGCGCTCAGCGCCACTACCCCAGGCGGCTCCTGTCGCCCCGGTCGTGGTCGAGACTCCTACTGAATTGTGCGCCCGCGAATGGAAGGAACTTTCCGGCGATAAGTTCAAGGCGAAGTACATGAATAACCGGAACAACAGGCCAATCTATGAACAGGCCCTGGTCGAGGGCAAAATTTAATGTCCCGTCGATCAAACATCAGGAAGAGAGCAAAGCAAAAGGCCCGAGCCAAGCAACGCCAACGGCAAAAAGACAACCTGTTGACACGGGGTCTGATCGGGAAGCTCGCAGACCCAGTCACATCACGTGGCATTCTCGGTGCCGCAATTCAACAGCAGGAACGAACTTAGTCTCCCCAGGGAGCGGGTGGCGGTAAGGGGCTCCCGGCCTACTTGGTACTTTAACCTTTACCGCATTCGGGCAACTCCGGGGTTACTCGTCCTTTCCTCGGAGTTGCCCTTGTTTTTGAAATTCGGGTGACAGCGATCACGTGGCGCGCGCTCTGTCAATAGGGCATATCCTCCCTTACTTCCGGCGCAACCGCACAACCGAAACACCGCACCCAGGGATGGGTGCGGTGTTTCTTTTTACACTCAACTTTAAGAATCAAAGGGGCCGCATGGAGAACTATGTCGAAGGAGTCGTAGACAAGTGGTGTGGTGGCTTCGGTTTTATTACGTACAGGCACAGCGGCCGTGATTGCCGGGTATTCTTCCACAACGGATCAATCAGGCCAGATGAAATTGGCCGGACCAGTCAATGCTGGATCGAGCAGACACTAGTTCGATTCAAAGTCACGCAGGTCGTTCATCGGGGCAAAGATCGTACCGTGGCTGTCGACGTTCATCCAATCTTCGCAGACGAGCCGCTCGATTGTCCTGGAGCCCACCGCGAAGTGAGCAGCGTGGTCCAAATCAGTTCGAGCAGAAACAGCATGTGGCTGATGCGCGAATCTGGAGAGCAGATCTACCTACGGGTCAAGCACGTTCTTCCACAGTACATCCACCGCTTTCAAGGAGAGCTAAGGGAGGGCGACTTCGTATTTCACGGCGTGGTTGAAAATCCGGAACGGGATCCGATCGTCTGGGAAGCAACCGAAGCAGAGATCTTCTCGAGAGAGGAGAACGACAGGTTGCGCCGCGGTGAATTACTCACAGACCCACCACCACCAGAGTCAGAACCTCAAGCCGAGATCGAAGCAGAACCGTTGCCGGAAATACTAAACACCGCCAACCGCTCGAAGACGTTCCTCCAGCTTATCGAGCTGGAAAAGAGAGCACGTCATGAATTTCCGCCGAAGGATGAACATAAGCCGTAAGAAAGCACGCTGTTCCGTTTGTGGATCGATCGCGTGCCGGTTCCAGGATACGGGCAACATTCGTAAATGGTTTTGCAAGCTTCATTTCGACGAGAAGAAAAAGGAGCATCACCTTGAACCAACAATTCCTTGAAAAAGAATACGTCACCGACTTCAAGTCAGGTTACGGCACCGATCGCGTTGTGTGGGCAAAGGCGGCCGGCAGCAAGTACGCGTACGAGGTCTACCTGCTGGAAGGAAAATGGAGAACCTATCCAAAGACATCGAGCGAACCAATTTACGCAACCAACGCCCTGGACGCGGCTCGAAGGGCCTGGGCGGTCGACGGAGGGAAAAGATGAGCATCTACGACGCAGCGAGAATCCAGCTTGTTGTGATCCGCTGGGACAAGGAAACAAAGCGCGGCTACATTCGCGATCGCGAGGGGTTCGAGTACTTGGTGACCCGCGCCAACCTGGCGCCGGAGTGTGAAGGCCAGCTTGTGAAAGACGACATCGTCAGCGGGATCGCTGACGGTATGGCGGTCTCCGACATCTTGATCGAACGCGGCAGCGATCCAATCCACGAGCGAAAAGAGTTCGAGAGCAAGGGCGTGGAGCCCGCTGGTTCATGGGATCCGCACAGGCCTGGAGTAACCCCAGGCATTGGCCACATCCGCTACGGCAAATAAAAGTTTTTCGTTCCCCTAAGGGGCACCGAAGAAACCGGGACAGCTGCCCGGGAAGAACTAATCCTAGGAGAAACACCATGTCAACAATAGAAGAAAGACTGGACGCCCTTGAAAAACGCGCGCCAGTACGAGGCCCCGCTGGAGACATCAGCGCAGCCGTACGAAATGCAACCATCGCGAGCAACGCGGCGGTAGCAGATGCTGAGTCCAGAATCAAAGCGACGGCTGACGAAGCCCTTGCGAGGGTTCAGGACGAAGCCGTGAAGTTTTCAGATCTGGCCAGGAAATTGCGGCAGGAAGTTGAAGATGCCAAGAAGTTCCTAGACGATCGAATCCAGAATGCGGTCGACGCGAACCTCGTGAAGACACTTCAGGAATATCATCTTCTCGACGCCAGCTGCACACCGACGCACTGGAGCAAATGACGATGTCATACACAGATCAAGAGCCTCAGGATTCCTGGAATCGCTACGTGGGTTTGAATCAGGCCGACGTGATCTCTTTAACCAACCCGGAGAGTGAGGCGTACGACGCCGCGTTCGCCAACGCGATCGGCTACATTTACGCAAATCGCTTGTTCGGCTTCGCCGACTATAACTACGTAGGCGCGGGATCCAATCAGTTCCGCGGCAACAGCCCAATCACGAACGGCCCGATCAGGTCGTGAAAAAGTTTCGCCCCGCCAACTGCGTGTCGAGAAAGCGGCCGTCGATATCTCGGCCGTCAAAAGCAACATCCATGCGGAGCAACAACAATGCAAATTTCTGGACACCAATCGAGGGTGATCACGACTACGCTAACGCTGGCAACGACGCGGATCTTACCGTCGGTCTTTCGCAGTAGGTGGGGGCGCTTGTTCGGTCTAGTACCCAACTTACCGGTAACGCCACATGGAAGGACCTAGCGCGAATTTGAGTGGGTATGCGACGAAGATTATGTATCAGCATTACTGCGGCGTAATTTTCACTTTGATTGTCGAGCTTTGAAATAGCTGCCCCTTCCAAGACACTGTGTGTTCGCCTAACGTTAGAAAGTACCTACTAATTTCAAGCTCTTTGCCAAATTCATAGGATTCGCCCGGCTTCAAGACTCCCCACCCACCATCTGGTTGGAAGCCGTTGCCAAAAATGTATCCAGAATCGCTCAGTTCCTTTCCATCAATCACAATCTGCCAGCCACCCTTCGTGGAGTTCATTGGGGTTTCCCCATCGTTCAACAAGATGAAGCTAACCATGACGAAAGCTGGTCGGGAGTAGTTGGGGTCGCGTCGCACAAGTTCTGCTCGAATCCCAGCGTGAAGGCCAACGCAACTCTGCTCGACTTGCTTTGTTGCTTGAAGAATCCGAGGGCCAGCGACCTGCGGCACGAAACACACTGCCATAATACTGGCGATTGCGCCGATTCTCAGACTCCGTTGCGCTTTGCGAACTCGGGACAGATGGAAAATCATGGTGGTAAGTCCGTTCTCGCATCATCGAGTCCCAATAGGACACGTGCGCGCCCCGCAGTAAATCCAAATCGAATGAGAACTAACGAATACTACGTTCGTCATCAAATCCGGGTCAACTCCCGTGAAACAGCGTACCCGTCAATATGGATTCAAATTTCCGGTAACGCCACTTACCGGGCACTTACAGTTCCAATTGGTTTGGGGCAGCCAGTCTTGGCAGTTTCATCAGGCACGAGCCTAATATCGACAGCTTTTTTCTCTCCCGGTTTAAGCCGCACTGGCTGTTGTTTTTCCTTGTCAATGGTTCCCGGAAAATACCAGGTCCTGTAGCCATCCAACGAGATTTGCATGAGGATGTCCGTGTCTGCGGGAATCAGTAATTTGTATGTTGGCTTGACCAGTCCGTTTGCGCTCAAGAAATTCCTAGGTGCGGCCGCTCGTTTGAACTCTACACATGGACTCAAAGGCGCGTTGGACCGTGCGTCGGCAACTGTCCCTAGCAAAACTCCTGCCTTGGGTCCAAGACGAATTATGATGTTGGCTTCAGGATGGCTGGCGGACAGTGTGACCGTCTGGAACTTGCCATCGCTATAGAACTGCCAGCTCATGTTGGGATAGTCTTCGTCCTCCTTTTTCGCGGTGACGGCGAACCTCCCAAACCACGAACGCGGGATGCGAATAGCGTAGTAGCCGGTTTCATCGCTATCGGCGTGGGGAATGATGGCACCTATCGGCCGCCCGAGCGGAGTGGCATACACGGTTGCGCCTTTGACAGGTTTTCTGTCTTGATAGGTGACGATTCCATAGATTAACCCCGTAGCGACTTTCTTTTCGGCACCTACGGCAGGAAGTGAAATCAGTTCCGACACGCCGAGAAAGAAGACCACCAACAACCACGTCTTTGAGTTCTTCGCGGTCATGCGCTCATTCTGCCATAAGGAAGCGGGCGAGGTGTCCTCAACTCCTGGTAGACAGCGTTCTCGTACACTTGAAATCCGTCGCGGAATCGGGCCACCCACTTCTACGAGTACGCTGCTTACCGGGAGCTAGGGCTGGGTTGCTGAATCAGCTTTCGCAACCGTTGGCGTAAAGCGTCGTCTCCTTCGAAAATCCAACTGTCGATAATCTTCCCGTGACGATCCGCAAAAACGGTGATCGGAACTCCGACTTGATCAAAGTGGAAAAATGAAGCCAACGCCGAAGTCTCTCGCTCCATATCGGGGTCAGTAAAAAACAGGAAGTTGTAATCCTTGTGACCTTGAATGAAGTCAAGGACCTTAACACGTCTGTCTTGAACTCCGATTGCAAAAATCTGCGGTGCAGCATCGGAGCCAGCTTGAATCTTGCTGAGCGCAGCCAGCTCTTCTCGACAGGGCGCACACCACGGGGCCCAAAAAGTGATAAGAGTGGGTTTCTCTTGCAGATCGGAGAGCAGGCGCACTTTGAGCTGCATATCTCTCAACTCAAGACTCGGCAAATCGAGGCCGACGAGGTGGGAAATCATGTCCGACGGTATTTCCGGCATCGGTGGCGCAGGTGCGGCAAGCAAAGGTTGAGGCGCGCCGGTGGGGGTGTCGGGCAGGTGGAAAGCGTCGCCTGCTATCGGAGGGTTGAGCTGAATATTCGTAATCTCGAAGCGAGCACTCAGGAACGCCGGCCCCCGTCTCATGGTTACCCTTTGCGTCGCTCTTGGAAGCCCCGTCTTCGTCGAAATCCAGAAATAATCCGTCCAATGATCACGGGCATAGACAAGCACGCTACACGGCTCACCTTGAATCTCGTCTTCCCACAAGTAAAGAGTGCGTCCACTTGCGATCACCCGCTCGATATACGACGGGTCGAGCAGGAGGTGGTATGTGTTCGCAACATCAGCGTCAGCATCTCCGCTGATCATCATCGAAATGTTCGGGCCTCCCGGGCCAAAGGTTGAAGTTTTGTCGAGTTTGCCATCCTTGATGGTAAAGGTCGTTTCGTCAACAGAGATGGCAGTCTCTGACGGCGATTCACCGTCTACGAAATGCTCAGCGCGAAACTTGAACGGATTTTTCACAATCAAAACGTTGGTGTGTCCCCGGTGTTTCTTTCCGGAAGAATCTGTGTAGTCCCGGATGACAACGTAGCTAACGGACTGAGCGCCAATCACTGCGTTCTTGGCTGCTTTTAGGACATCTATGGCATTCGTTTCGGGTACGCTCGGGCTCTGTGCCAGCAGAAGGAGTTGCAATACCAATCCAATCATCGGCGGCACCTTGAAGGGCAATGCGGTCAGCCTATCAAATGGAGCCACATATTGGGAGTTTTCCTGAGTTCACACCCAAGTCCCGTAAACAGCGTATCGTCCATGTGAAGTACTGGAACGGGACGCAAGACGGCTCAGCCGCCATTACGACTGGGGCAAGTTTCCGCACGTACCGGCATTGTGAGAGAACGTGGCGGTGTGGGGAGCGCGGGGTGCACAGTCAATACTGGCCAACAAAACGTGCCGCACAGGTGCCTGCAGTACAACCGTGACTGCCACAATAAAAAGGCCCGGTGCCATTGCGCCGGGCCTTGTTACATGTCGCGCTTTATCTTGTCGAATGACGTCTAATCAGATCAACTCTGATCAAGACGTGCTGTCTCCGTGCGGGAGACAATCTGCGCGACAACTTCCGTTTACCACATTGAATAGCAGATTTCAGTGATGGGCGTCACCTGAAGGCAAATGAGAATGGTTCTTTCCGGCTCACGAGTGAGTCGTGGCGAGGCAAGATCGGAGATTGAAAAGTTGCAGTTCCGGCGCCGATTGTCTCGCGAACACGAGATGGCCGGCGCTCCCGGCGCTTTTCATTTGTTGACTTTTAGACGTTTATTTGGTAGTATACATGCAGGGAAGTTTGTGCGTGACCGGAGAGCTTGGGCGTCTCCCGGAATAACCGCATGCACAGACGAAACTCCCAAGGCCCTTAGAGTCCTATCGTCCTTACCGCAAAACAATCGCGGGGTGGGCGACGGATAAGCCACGCCACTCTGGTGTGGCCGGTAACCCTAACGGGGTTACCTTGAAGAACACCCTTTTAACAACACCCGAAACCTCGGCAGCCGTAGGTGTGCCCGAACCACTCCTGCTTGACATCCCCGCAGCGGCTCGAGCATTGTCCACAACCGTTTGGTGCGTTCGTGACTTGCTGTGGTCGAAGAAGATTCCGCACATCAAACTCGGGAGAAAGTTCCTTATTGATCCTGCGGATCTGCGCGCGTTTGTGGCTCGGATGAAGGCCGGCACATAGTTCGCCAGCATATTTTCACCACAAATCTGGTATGCTTTCACTAACTCGGAGGAATCCATATGGCAAAACGCGAGAGAGGTGAGGGTGGGCTGATCAAGATCCGCGGCTGCCGATTTTGGTATGCACAATATTATAAGGATGGGCGGCAGATCCGCGAAAGCACGCGCACCGAGGTGAAGGAAGAAGCCAAAAAGGAACTCCGTCGACTGATGGGAAACAACGAGCGGGGGCTAACTCCCGCGAACGAGTTGCGTAGAGTTCGCTACGGTGACCTCCGAGCAGCCCTGCTACAGAACTACGTTGAACGGGGAAACAGGTCCCTTCAGACAACAGCCGACGGATCGGAGACCGTGTGGGGTCTGAAGCCCCTGGATGAATTCTTCGAGTATGAGCCGTCAAAGAATGGCAACCCTGAGAAGCCAGGAGTGCCGGTAACCCAAATCACGACAGACGCTAGCCGAGACTTTGCCAGCAAGCGTCTGGAAGACGGTTTATCGAACGACACAGTAAACGGTTCTCTGCGCTTGCTACGCCGCATGCTTAATCTCGCCTACGAAGATAAAAAGATTCAAGCCGTCCCAAAAATCCGTCTCCTCAAGAACAGTCCCGCTCGCAAGGGCTTCCTCGCAAAAGAACAGTTCGACTCCCTCCTGTCCCATCTCCCCATCAACCTTAAGCCACTCGTGACCTTCCTTTATTACTGCGGCGTTCGTCTGGGTGAAGCAAAGCAGATTGAGTGGCGCCAGGTCGACCTCAAATCCGCGATCATCCGACTAGAGGAGGACCAGACGAAGAACAGCGAGGCTCGGACCGTGCCTTTGCCAGACACACTAGTGAAGATGTTGGAACAGGTTGATAAAAAGGCAGGCACTGTGTTCGATACGACCAATCTCCGCAAGGCATGGTGCAAAGCATGTGTCGCAGCCGGCCTCGGGACCCTGACTGATGTTGAAGGAAAACCAGACCCTCGGTATACTGGTCTCATCATTCACGATCTGCGTCGTTCGGCGATTAAGAATCTGATGAAGGTGGGCGTGAACGAAAAGGTAGCCATGAAAATCAGTGGCCATAAGACGAGAGCTGTCTTCGACCGGTATCATATTGTCGATACAGAAGACGTTGTGGACGCCATGCGCCGCCTGCAGAACGGTGAAAAGACAGTGAAAATTGCGCTTCCAGGGCGCCGCGGCAAACTGTTAAAGTATTAATTATAAGTCAGTTGGGAGATCGTCCAATTGGTAGGACTCCAGACTCTGGATCTGGCTATCCTGGTTCGAGTCCAGGTCTCCCAGCCAATCTTTTCAAGCACTTAGCAAGGCCCTTCCTCAAACTTCGGACAATACGGAGATTCCTCGCGCCTCAGCCAGCGACTGCCCCGTTAATGCACAGCAACGTTTGCGCGAAACCGCGAAGCAATCCGGAATGCGACTTGGGATCAGTGAGCAACAGAGAATAGGCAGAGTCGCTCAAGCCTCATTTTATTTGGTTGACACTTTCATCGAATCTTGTCAGTTTATCTGCTCTTGACGGGCTTCTTCGCTGAAACTCAGTCAAGTTCAGGTCTTGTTTGCTGCGCAGTCTCCGCCCCAGTTGTCAGGAAGAACCGTAGTGCTACTCCGTTTTTTCTTGTGATTCGCTCGAACAGATATTTTCGCTCGCGAGAGGAGTCGCATGATGCCTATCAGAAGATTCTCGATTCGAGGTCTTCTCATCACCGTGCTCGGGTTGTCCTGTGTGCTCTGCGTCAGACCACAAGACAAAAACACTCCTCCAGCGAAAAAATCACCCCACTCCGAGCAGGGCAAAAGCAGTTCCTGGCCAACGGACCCATCCCTTTATGTTGGTGCTGATACCTGTAAGACCTGCCACGAGGATATCTACAACAATTTCGCGACCACACCCCATTTCGTCACCACCATGGATTCGAAACTTGACGCGAGGAAGGGACCGGAGTGGCATGGCTGCGAAGCTTGCCACGGCCCGGGAAAGGAACACGTCGAAGGTGGGGGTGATAAAACCAAAATCTTCACGTTCAAAGACGCTACACCCGCGGATACCAGTTCGCGCTGCTTGCGCTGCCACCAGTACGACAACGAGCACGGCAATTTTGACCGCTCAGCCCACTTGGCGAATGGCGTCGGCTGCATCGACTGCCATTCGCCTCATTTCGCCAAAGAGTCTGAGTTCATGCTCACGGGGAAACCACCCACGTTGTGCTACGGCTGCCACATGGAGGTTCGCGCCCAGTTCGCTCGACCATTCCATCATCGTGTGAATGAGGGTCTCATCCAATGCAACGACTGCCATAGCCCGCACGGAACTTTCCGGCCGAAGCAGCTGCGCACCAGCGCTTCGGGAGATGAAGTCTGCTACAAATGCCACTCGGAGAAGCAAGGCCCCTTTGTGTATCAGCATGAGGCGAAAATCGAGGGTTGCGTAATTTGCCATACCCCCCACGGTTCAACGAATCAAAGAATGCTCCAGCAAACGCAGGTCAACCTGCTCTGCTTCGGTTGCCACGCGCTTCCGGCGGATATAGGCCCGCCAGGCACTCCCACCTTTCATAATCAGGCGCAAAAATATCAGGCCTGCACGCTGTGCCACACCGCCATTCACGGGTCGAATACCAGCCCGGTATTTTTCACGCCATGAGAGAGGGGGCACAACAATGAAGCGGCTAAGAAACAAACAGAACACAAAGCCCCTGCAATCTCAGGTCTGTCGGCTTTTTCTTTTGGTGATCGCGACGGGACTGCTGTTCGCGTCCTTGTCCGGCGCGCAGCAAACTGACGAACAGAAAGGCATCGATCAGGATAACTACAATATTAAACAATCGATCGAATTCGGATTTCGCTTTACCAGCCTCACCGGGGATTTGCAGACCTACGACACCATGGTGAATCTGCAACAGGGTCCGCGCCTCCTCAACTTCACTACCGAAATGCGTTCCCTTGACCATCGCGGAGTATTTTTCGATCGCTTGTACTTCAGCAATTTCGGATATGGCGGCGATCCTAACGTGGTCAGCGTGCTGCGCATCGGCAAGAACAAATGGTATGCGTTCGACGCCATGTTCCGTCACGACGAAAATTTCTGGGATTACTCGCTTTTGGCCAATCCTTTTAATCCCGCGACGCCCGTAGCCAACGCTCCGGCGAATTTCAATCCCCTGGTGAATGCGTCTTCCAATGTTTTGGGAACCACGATCGTAGGAATCTCGCCTCACTACTACAACACGCGAAGAAACATGCAGAACTACAATGTTACGTTTCTGCCTGACTCCAAAATCAGAGTGCGCGCCGGGTACAACCTGAATACCAACACTGGCCCAGATTTCTCGACCATCCATCAAGGTACCGAACAATTCCTTCTCCAGAATTTTTCCGCCACCCTGTCGCAATATCGCCTGGGTGTGGACTTCCGGTTCCTTCCTCGAACCAACATCAGCTACGACCAGACCTGGAGCTACTACAAAACGGATCCGGGCGTTACCGATGTAAACCAGCAGTTCTCCGTCGGAAGCGGGCTTCCGCCAGTAGATCTGGGAGTCTCGTGGAATCCGCCGAGTCAGCCCTGCAACCCCACGTTTCAAGCCGGCAGCATCGTGAATCCAAAATGCAGCGCGTACTACGACTACTTCTCGCACCGCCAAACGCGGATGAATTTTCCGACGGAACAAATCAGTTTTCAGAGCAACATCATTCCCGCCCTGCAAATGTCCGGAAAATTCAGCTACACGGGCGGCGACATGAACGTGAACAACTATCAACAAAGCTTTGCGGGGCTGGAGTCGCGCAGCCAACTCACGAATTTCCTGCAGAATGGCCCAATCGAGGGACGGCATGTGGCTTCCTACGGCGACTTCGGCGCCACGTGGAAAATCAGTCCTATGCTCAGCGTGGTCGACTCGTTTGATTACAGCAATTGGCTCGAACCGGGTCAGTTCGTCTCCTCGGAGTGCTCCTTCTTCAGCACAAACCTGATTGTTCCACCCAATGTATTTGCTCCGACAGCGAGTCTTCCATTCGCGCCATGCGTTGCGCCGCCGAATGGGGTTGCCGGGACGCCGAACCACACCAGTAGCTCCGGCCCGGACATGCTAATCAACCTCGACAGCAATTTCCTGAAGCAAAGAATCTACACGAACCTGATCGAAGCCCAGGTCGAGTTGTCCGCGAAAGCCGGAGCGTACTTCGGGTATCGCTACAGAAACCGAGAAATCGCCGACAATTTCTATAACACGCAAAACGCCATCTATTTTCCGAATAATCCGGCCCGCGGCAGTTGCGCCAGCCTTGACAGCACGCTGCCTGTCACACAACCCAATCTTCCGGATGGCTGCACCTTGAACCCAGACGGTTCGATTTCCTATCTGACTCCGGGTGCAACTTTTGGGCCGCCAGGCGTGACGAATATCGAGACGAATTCCGCGGTGCTGGGGCTATGGTTGAGACCAACAAGGAATTTAAGTTTCAATCTCGATGCCGAACTATCGGCCTCTAACAATACGTTCACGCGGGTGAGTCCGCTGCAGTCGCAGCAGGTCCGCTTCCGCATGAAGTACAAAGTGAAAAATTGGCTGAATCTGTCGGGCAATGCATCGACTTTGAATGGCCAGAACAATGTGGACACCGTAAACGGCTTGCAGAGGAATTGGAACCTCGGCTTCTCACTCGCCTTGACGCCGTCGGAAAAATTCTCCGCGCAGCTCGGTTACAATTACAATTCGATTTTTTCGCAGATCTTGATTTGCTATACCAGCAGCGCTGCACTTCCCGGACTCCCGGCTTGCCCCAATCTTCCTGGCCTGTTGCAGCAACTGGCGGTGTACGACAGCAGGGTAAACACCGGGTTCCTGGATTTCATCTGGACTCCGCTAAACCGTCTGACGCTTGAGGCGGGTGCGAACCTCGTGGGAGCCACCGGGTCGGAACTCAATCTGAGTCCAGAGAGCGCCATCCCAACCGCGCCGACAGGCTCGTTGAACTCCAACTGGTATCAACCGTATGGCGTCGCCTCTTACCGGTTTGCCAAGCACTGGACAGGCCGGGCACGCTGGGATTATTACGGATACCACGAAGATACCAATGGGTCGTACCAGGATCTGTATGCGCCCAGAAATTTCCGCGGGAATTTGGTCACGCTTTCAGTTCGCTTCGCGTTTTAGCAAATCGACGCCCCAAACGCCCACGCGGCGGCCTTCACTGAAAATCGAATTAAGAATGACAGGAATTTTGGAGGCGCGAGGCGGAATCGAACCGCCGATATAGGTTTTGCAGACCTATGCCTTACCACTTGGCGACCGCGCCCCATTTTGCTTCGCTGCAAACTCAAGCTCCGGGGACTCGCCTCGACGCGGTCCCCTTAGCTCTCTCACACTCCCGGCTCACGCCGGGCAAGCCACCGCTACCACCGGCGCCGCCGTCTGATTCACGATTGGCGCGCCAACCAAATTGCCCCACTCGGTCCACGAGCCGTCGTAATTGCGCACATCCTTGTAGCCCAGCAGATATTTCAGCGCGAACCATGTGTGCGAACTGCGCTCACCGATGCGGCAATACGCGATGACGCCGTCGTTGCCGGTGATGCCCTTGGAATCGTAAAGCTTCTTCAATTCCTCGTAGGATTTGAACGTGCCATCCTCATTCGCCGCTTGCGCCCACGGAATATTCGCGGCTCCGGGAATGTGTCCAGCGCGCTGCGCGGTTTCCGATAGCCCGGGAGGCGCGAGGATTTTACCGGTAAACTCATCGGCGGAGCGGACGTCAACCAGTTGTCCGTGGCGGCGATTTTCCAGGATAGCGGAAACATCTTCCTTCCGGGCGCGCAGCGACTCGTCGGGATCGACCGCGCGATAGTCCGCCGCCTTCACCTGCACCGGTTCTTTCGTAAACGGCAGCCCCTGCGCAATCCATTTTTTTCGGCCGCCGTTGATCAGCCGCACATCCTTGTGGCCGTAATACTTCAATTGCCAGAAAGCATAGGCGGCGAACCAGTTGTTGTTGTCGCCGTACAGCAGGATCGTTGTGTCGTTGGAAATTCCCGATTGCCCCAAGAGCTTTTCCAGCGCCGGCTTTGCGATCAGGTCGCGCCGGATGTTGTCATGTAGCTGCGTCTGCCAGTTCCAGCCGACCGCTCCGGGGATGTGCCCCTGGTCATACGCGGCTGTGTCCACATCCACTTCCACCAGCCGCAACCCAGGCGTGTTCAAATTTTGTGCCGCCCAATCCGTGGTTACCAATACTTCCGGGTGCCTGTAGTCCGACATTGCGATTTCTCCTTTTCTGTTAATGCGGAATTCGTTGTGCAGACTGGAAAACGCCTGCAGAAAATCAAAAAACCCACCGGCCAGGCTCTCTGGCGGTGGGTCGGTATTTCTTCGTGGCTGAATTCAATCTCTAGAGATTCAGCCTCCCCATGCCAAAAGACGCACGCGTGCAGCACATACAGCAGCAACACATGGAGGAGGTCTTATTGATGTGCGTCAACATGGCTGGTAGCTTACGCCGCAGCGCTTCCCGATGCGAATGCAAAATTTGAATAATCATCATCGACATTTCAATACTTGGGCACTGAGGAATCCACTTCGTCAGACCACGCCAGGATTCCGCCCTTCAGATTCAAAATTTTCCGGAAACCCGCCTTCCGCAGGAAATCCACCGCTTCCGCCGAACGCTTTCCGCTGCGGCAGTGCGCCACGATTTCCCGCGAAGAATCCAGTTCGTGCACGCGGCGCGGCAATTCTCCCAGCGGAATCAGGTGTCCCTGCAGATTGCAGATCTGGTATTCATGCGGCTCGCGCACATCCAGAACGAACAAATCGTCGCCGCGGTCCAGCCGCGCTTTAAACTCACGCGGAGTAATCTCTGGAACCTGCAGATCCGGCGTGGGAGCTTCTTCGCCGCGCACGCCGCAGAATTCGTAATAGTCGATCAGCTTGTGAATGGTCCGTTTGTCTCCACAAATAGGGCACGCCGGATTTTTGCGCAGCTTGAATTCGCGAAACTTCATGGCTAGCGCATCAAAGAGGAGCAACCGTCCTGCCAGGCTGTCTCCACTTCCAAGAATCAGTTTGATCGTTTCCATTGCTTGAATCGACCCGACGATCCCCGGCAACACGCCCAGCACTCCGCCCTCGGCGCACGATGGCACCAGGCCCGGCGGAGGCGGTTCCGGGTACAAGCATCGATAGCACGGGCCGCCCGGCGTGCCGAAGACCGTCACCTGTCCCTCAAATCGGAAAATGGAACCGTATACATTGGGTTTGCCCAGCAAAATGCACGCATCGTTTACCAGATAGCGCGTCGGAAAATTGTCGGTGCCGTCCACGATGATGTCGAAATCCTTGAACAGCTCCAGCGCATTCTCGCTGGTCAATTTTGTTTCGAACGCTTGCACCTGAATGTCCGGATTCAGATTCGACAGCCGCGTCTGTGCCGCCTGGCTCTTCGGTTTCCCAACGTCGCTGGTGCCAAACGTCACTTGCCGCTGCAGATTCGTGAAATCGACGACGTCGAAATCCACCAGGCCCAATTTGCCTACTCCCGCCGCAGCCAGATACAACCCAAGCGGCGCGCCCAGGCCGCCCGTGCCAATCAGCAGCACCTTGGCGTTCTTCAGTTTCAGCTGACCGTCCATCCCCACTTCGGGCATGATCAGGTGCCTGCTGTAGCGCAATATTTCTTCATTCGTCAGCGTCTGCCCCGGTTTCGTGCCGGTCACCGTCTGAACTTTGCTGGCCATGTTGCTTCCCCCATCCTGTTCGCAAAAAGTTTGTGCGCAATCTCAGTAGCGTCCGCCTGCGATCGACGGAATAATGCTGATGGTGTCGCCATCCTTCGTGGGTGTTTCTTCCTTGGAAAGATACCGAATATCTTCGCCATTTACGTACACATTCACGAAACTGCGCAGATTTCCCTCGTCAGTAAACAAATGCCGCCGCAAATCGTCGAATTCGCCGGTCAGTTGCGCCAGCGCTTCTCCCACGGTGCTGGCGCGAAATTCCGCCGAATCGCGCTTTCCGGCATACACGCGCAGCGGCGTCGGTATCATTACTCGCACAGCCATCATCTGCCTCCTGGCCGCGGCTTCCATCAAGCCTTGGCTTGATCTCGTATTTGCAATTCTTCCGTATCAAACGCGGAGCGATCGTCCTGCAATCGCCACGATGTCATGTCGCGCGGGCTTCCTTTTTGCACGCTCACGATGATGTAGCTGTACCACGGCCAGGCGTGCTCGCGATCATACTCGCTCGGCCTCGCCGGATGATCCGGATGCGAATGGTACCAGCCAATCAAATCCAGTCCCTGTGCTTGCGCGGCTTTATCCGCATCGTGCGCGTCTTCCGCAGTCACGAAAAAGCGATTGCGCGGCGAATCGTCCCGGCGATTCACCAGCGGAAATGTTGCCAGTACTTCGCGCGCCGCTCTTGCGGGAGTCGCCTGCGCATCCGCATCGCGTCCCAGCAATGCTCCGCAGCATTCGTTTGGGTAAGTCTCCGCCCCGTGCCGGCGTATCTTCTCCACGACAGCCTCGTTGATCGAAAGGGTCAGCGCCTCGCTCATCTAACCTTCATCCCAAAAACGTTCCGTTAAATACTTTGCTGCCGAATCCGCAAAAACGGTCACAATCACCGCGGTTTTGTTCGCGGGAATGCTCTTGGCCACGCGCAAGCATCCCACCAGCGCCGCCGCCGAACTGGGACTAACCAGCAGGCCTTCTTCCCGCGCCAGGCGCTTCACCATTCGGTACGATTCTTCCGTCCCAATCTCCAAATTCTCGTCCGCCAGCGTCTCGTCGTAAATCGCCGGACGCAGCGCGGTTGCCATGTGCTTCCAGCCTTCCAGTCCGTGAAACGGCGCATCCGGTTGCAGGCTGATGCACCGGATCGCCGGGTTCAATTCCCGCAATCGGCGTGTCGTGCCCGTGAATGTGCCGCTGGTGCCCAAGCCGCCGACGAAATGCGTGATTCGGCCGCCAGTCTGCTGCCAGATTTCGTTTGCGGTGGTGCGGTAGTGCGCTTGCCAGTTCGCCGGATTGCTGTACTGGTCCGCATAAAAATATTTCTCGGGGTTGTCGGCAACAATATCGTGAACCTTGCGGATGGCGCCGTCGGTGCCCTCGTCGCCCGGTGTAATCACCAGTTGTGCGCCAAACGCGGCGAGGATGCGCTTGCGTTCGTGTGAAGCGCTGTCGGGAAGGCACAAGGTCACGGGATAGTGCAGCGCCGCCGCGATCATGGCGTAGGCGATGCCGGTATTGCCGCTGGTAGCGTCGATGATCGTTTTGCCCGGCCGCAATGCGCCGCTCGCCAGCCCGGCTTGGATCATGCTCAGCGCCGGACGGTCCTTCACTGACCCGCCAGGATTGAACCATTCGGCTTTTGCGCAGAACTCGATGTTGGGGAACTCGCTCGCAACCCGTCCCAGGCGCAGCAATGGCGTGTTGCCAATGTGCTCCAGCACAGAAGTTCCCGCGAGCCGTCGATTGGCTTCGTTTCTCGCAGGACTGATTTGTGCTACTGCCGTCATTCCCTCATCGCTCCTGGCAATTTAGATGCGTCGCTCTCCGCTGCCGATATGGCAGCCAAAAATTGACTACCGGCGAGTCACGTCGCCGCTGTCGATGCGGCTCGCTTCTTCCGCGCGATGACCGCGCCCGAAAACGCTTCCATTTCTTCCAGTTGCGGACTGAATTGCAGCAGCAGCAAGTCCACTCCCGCCGCTTCAAACGCCCCGATCTTTTCGGCTACTTGTTCCGCGGTGCCGATCAGCCCGGAACGCAGCCCTCGATTCGAAACCGAGTAATCTTCCAGACTCACGCGCTGCTCCAATTGCGTGCCGGCAAGCCATTGCTGATAATTCGCGTAACCCGCGGCGGATTGCTGCACATCGGTGACGCGCTGCAGTTCTTGCTGCGCCTCGCGCTCGGTTTCGCGAACCACGGCGTAGCCGGCAACGCCGAATTTCATTGGCCCGCGATTCGTCTTCGCGCGGCGCTGCGTCATGTCGGCCACTTTTTTGCCGACGGTTTCGGGCGCGTCTCCATGCATCAGGTAGGCGTCGCACTTCGCGGCGATCAGGTCTTTGGCCGCGGGCGATTCGCCTCCGGCATAAATGGTGGGCCGCGGCTTCGCTACTGGCTTTGGCTGAAGAACGTTGTCTTCCACCCGGTAGTATTTTCCGGAGAACGAAAAATGATCCTGGCCCCAGACTCCATCCACCACATCCAGCCATTCGCTGGTCCGCGCGTAGCGATCGTCGTGCTGCTCGAACGACACACCATATTTGCGCGCTTCATCCGCCCACCACGACGACACCACGTTCAACGACAGCCGCCCATTGCTGATGTGATCGATATTCGCCGCCTGTTTTGCCAGCAGCGCCGGCAAATGGAATGTCGGACGCACCGCGACCATCAATTCCAGTTTTTCCGTAACTGCCGCCAGCGCCGCCGCCGTCGACCACGCATCCAGCGACGGCGCTTCCACTCCCTTGATATCGTTCAGATTCAACTCCGCTACCAGCGTCAGATCGAATCCCAATTCCTCGCTGCGTTGCGCCAACTTCTTCGCGTAGCGCCAGCTCGCTTGCATGTTTTCCTGCTCAACATTGCGCAGCCATCCGCCAAACACCGGCAGCCAATATCCATATCTCATCGATGATCTCCCGTGGCCGCCAGCCGCGCCGCACCCTGCGATTCGTGCAGTTGTGCCTGCTCAACCAGGTAATCCGCAAGACGCGCGTACGGATTGAATCCCACGATCCGCTCTGGATCCGCCACAAAGTTGGAAAGGGCATTAATGTCGTAATACAGCAGCCGCCCGGTGCGATCATCAATCACATATTCCACGCCGCCCACTTCGATTCCCGCGGCCTGCATCATGCGCTCCACGTTTTCCATCACCTCTTGTGGAGGCCGATAGCCTTCGACTTTCAGGCCCGTTTTCGGTGCGTCAATTGGGCACGCCTTGCGCACCAGCTCTTCGCCTTTGGTGCTCTGGCAAATGTCCGCCGGGCACAAATTGAATGTTTCCCGGGTGGTGTGGATTTGAATCGCGTAGAGATACTTGTAGCCAAGCACTTCCACTCGCGTAATCACGGAATCGCGCGCGGAGAAAAATTCCTGCACCAGCGCTGTGGAGTCGATTCCGAAAAACAGTCCGCCTTCTTCCACCGCTCGCGCCAACTCGCCGGGATTCGAGAAGCGCACAATGCCTGCTCCACTTCCGCCAATATTCGGCTTGATGACCAGCGGATAACCGATTTCTTCCGCCGCGGGGAGCGCTTCCTCTGGGCGGTGAATCACGTGCGCCTTCGGGGACGGCAACGCCAGTCCCTTTAGCAGTTCCAATTGAAGCGCCTTGGAGATTTCGTGCTGGAACCCGCGGGAACCATTTACCACACGGACTCCGCGGGCCTCCAGGTACGCTAAGTACTCGACCGTGTACGTGATTCGATCGGCCAAGCCGCGCTGCCACGCCGAAGGGCTCATGCGGTTGAACACCAGCGAGTACTCCGCCTCGCTGCTGTCCGCGGAATGCTGGTGCGTGCGCGCATCGATCTTTTGCCATGCCACTCCTCGCGCATCCATTTGCTCGAACAGCGGCCGGAACCAGTCCGGGTGTTCGTAATAGACGCCGATCGGCTTTTGCAATTCGGCTTTGGGGCTCTGGCTCATGATTTCTGCTTGTCCTCCGGCAAAAACAAAAAAGGCCGCCCATCGCTGGCGGCCTTGGAATCTTTCGGTTCTGTCTTCGATTAAACCGGAATAGTTCCCGTGCCGCTTAGGCTGAGTTGACACATACAGCAGCAACAGGGACAGCTGGGGGAGTAGCGCGAACGCGCCAAGGTACGGAAATACGTGTCAGGCTGGAGCGAACCTTTCATCCTCCCTAGTATACCGATTCACAAGGACAGCGCAATAACCCAAAACGGGTGCCCAGCTCCGGTGCAATGTTCCAGCTGGCACACCTCGCCCTGTTCCGGTGCATCTTATAGGTACAAAAAGGCGGGTGCATTGGGGCTGGCCCAGCCGACCTACCAGAAATAGGCCAACGGCGTCACCAGCCCATGTTCCAATCCTGCCATCTGCTCAGGCTGTACGGGAGGGTACCTAAGCCCATAGTGAAACACCATGGCCCTCAAAAAAACTGTTGGTTGACATTGCAAAAACAGATGCTTATAGTATCCCCCAACTGGCTGCTTAACCGATTTACTAGCGGGTGTGGTGCAACATCCGAAATTCAACCTGGTGCGAAGGAGCACGCATGAAAGTTCGGAAAGTTTCCCTTCGTATTTCCTCCATTCTCTCTTTTCTTTTGCTACTCGCCCTGGGAACTCACGCGCAATATCGCGCCGGTATCTCTGGGACTGTGACAGATAGGCAAGGCGCTGTTGTCTCCGACGCCAAAGTAACCGTGACTTCCAACGAGACGGGTGTCTCGCAAGAAGCGACGACGGATGATAACGGCAGCTACACCGTTAATAGACTCGCTCCAGGACTTTACAGAGTCACCGTAGAAAAAGCCGGTTTCAAACAGGCCGTTCTCGACAACGTGCAGGTCTCCGGTGAACAGATGAATCCGGCAAACGTCACCCTTGACGTGGGTGCAATCGCCGAGACGGTTACCGTCAACGGCGACCAATTGCCTGCTATTGATACCGAATCCGGCCAGATTGCTGGAACCGTTACCAGCAAGCAGATTCAGGCACTGCCTTCGTTTGGCCGCGACGTTTTTCAGCTCGTCCAGCTAACTCCCGGAGTATTTGGAGACGGTGCCCGCAACGGTAACGGCGATACGACAAACCAGCCGGGCAATCAGGGACCCAACGGAACCAGTGGCAGTGCTGGCATCTTCCAGACGGAAAACAGACCGCAGGTTTCTTCAAATGGTTCCAGGCAGGACGCCAACAACATTCAGCTCGACGGGATCGGCATTACCAGCGTGTCCTGGGGAGCTGCGGCGATCATCACTCCGAACGAGGACTCCGTTAAGGAAGTTAGAGTCGTCAGCAACGACTACGATGCAGAGAGCGGGCGCTTTGGTGGCGGCCAAGTTCAGGTGACTTCACAGAACGGCACCAACCAGTTTCATGGGAGCGCCTTCTTCAAGGCGGATCGCCCCGGTCTGAATGCCTACCAGAATTTCCACGGCACGGCGGGCGAGCCCACTGATCCACTGCGAAATGAGAACCGCTTCAACCAGATCGGTGGCAGCGTGGGCGGACCGGTTATCAAGAACAAGCTGTTCTTCTTCTTTGCTTATGAAACGATTCGCAATCAATCCACCGCCATCAGCAGCGGCTGGTACGAAACTCCGCAGTTGCTGCAATTGGCTCCAGCCGGCAGCCTGGCCGCTAGATACGCCGCTTTTCCCGGAGAATCCCCATCGACCACGGGTGCAGTTGATCGCACCTGCGCCTCGATTGGTTTAGTACAAGGGACGAACTGTCAAGAGATTTCCTGGTCAAGGTCTGGATATCGGACGGCCGCTGAATACCACGAAGTTTCCGCTGGGCACTATGGATCCCAGCTTCGTCAACAATCTGAATCCTGGGTTGGGTGGAGACGGCACAGGGAGCCTGGCGAACCTGGATGGCGTCGCCGACATCGCGTTCATTAACACTACCGGTCCGAACGACAATATCAATCAACAATACATGGGTCGCATGGACTTCAATGCCACCAGCAAAGACTTGTTGGCCTTCAACATCTACTACACTCCGGTCAACAATACTTCCTTTAACGGCGCGCGTCCGGCGAACATTTTCTATCACAATGCCATCAACGAGGCGATGACTGGCTTGTGGTCCCACACTTTTTCTCCAACCTTGATCAACGAAGCGCGCTTGAATGCCGCCGGCTGGCGTTGGAACGAATTGGCTGACAATCCTCAGACCCCTCTGGGTCTTCCGCAAACCCTGTACATCGGCGATCCCAATAACGGCAACAACATTGGAACCGTTTGCCCGGGCTACAACTCATTGGGCGGTCCCGCAGGCAGCGTTTTTGACCAGTGGACTTATGGCGCGAAGGATACCCTAACCAAGGTTCAAGGCAGCCATACGCTCAAATTCGGCGCTGAAGTTACAAAACTGCATTTCGTACAAGAGGCACCGTGGTCCGCTCGGCCGCAGTGGGGCTTCAACAACTACTGGGATTTCCTCAATGATGCTCCCTCAAGGGAAACTGGCGTCTTCAATCCTCAGACCGGCGTGCCCACCGACGTCCGCAAGGATTCGCGCCAGACCCTGATCGGAATCTTCCTGCAGGATTCCTACAAGGTACGGCCCAACTTGACGTTAACCGCCGGACTGCGCTGGGAATACTTCGGTCCGGTTTCCTTCACGCGCAACCAACTTTCTACCGTAGTCTTGGGTAGCGATCCCAATCCTCTCACCGCGATGTACATGCGAATTGGGGGCAATCTTTACAACTCCCAGGCAGGGAACTTTGGTCCCCAGCTCGGTTTCGCATGGAGTCCCGGCGGTGTGGCCGGTCACAATTTTGCTAATCGCCTTGTCATTCGAGGCGGCTTCGGCATCGGTTATACCGGTGAAGAACAAGCCATCACATTGAACGGTTGGCCAAACATCCCGTTCACAAATAACGGCGCCAACCTCCTCGGTTCAAATATTTTGTATGATTTCCCGACGGACCCCCATCAGTTCGGGCCATATCCAGCGAATCCCGCTACCATCCAGACCTTCAACGGCAACAATATTCCGGTTAGCGGTTCTCCCGTGAGCGTAACGGCGTTTCCGGCGAATTTCCCAACGCCGATGACGTATCGCTACTCGCTCGAAGGGCAGTACGACATCGGTCACAACTGGGTCGCCACGCTTGGTTATCAAGGCAGCACGTCTCACCATCTGACCAGGCAATACAACCTGAACCAGGTTCTTGGAGCTCAGGGCTTTGCCTTGAATCCGCAAGTAAACAACGTGGATTACTATGCCCAGGATGGCAACGCCAATTACAACGCGCTGCTTGCCGAACTCCAGCACCGCTTTTCCCATTCGTTTGAAATCGACGCGCAGTATCGCTATGCCAAGGGCTATGACAATGAGTCGGGTCCCTATTCCATCAGTAACTATCAATGGGATCCAAGGGCGGATTGGGGCCCTTCAAGCTTTGACGTAACCCACGCTTCAAATTGTGGGGCATCTACACACCGAATTTCTTCCACGAGAATAACTGGAAACAAAAGATTTTCGGTGGATGGTCCATCAGCGGAATCTTCAACTGGCACAGCGGTTTCCCGTTCTCGCCGGTATATAACAGCGGAACCTGCGATCTCATCTATCAGGGTGGAAACGTCAGAATGGCAGCCAAGGCCAATTGTTGCGTCAGTCACCTTCGGCGGCGCCGGCAGCAGCTATGGCAATTCCACTTTCCTGAGCAATGGCCGGCAATTTCCCGAACGGCGGGCGAACCCTACTTCACCGCCCCGACCGTCACTCCTTGCACCGTGCCTTTCCCACAAACCTGTACGACCCTTCCGACACCACCGGGAGTCGGCCGGAATTCCTTCCGCGGTCCTCGTTATCGCGATGTCGACGCTACGCTGAGCAAGGCTTTCGGACTTCCCAAGATGCCGGTGTTGGGAGAAAACGCGCAATTTGAGTTTCGCGCAAACTTCTACAACCTGTTCAATAACCTGAACCTTGACCCCAGCACGATGGATATCGTCGTTACCGACCCGCATTTCGGCCAAACGTCCGGCGCACTTGCTGGCCGAACCATCGAAATGCAGGCGCGCTTCAGCTTCTAACACTTTCCGGGGGCGCTTCTGACGGCGCCTCCGCTCACGCCCAAAAGAAAGCTGCCAACGAGCCCCCTTTCACCCCAACTCGTTGGCAGTTTTTCTTTTACACTATTTGCCGTGCGCCTCTTTTCATCTTCTCGCCAAATTTCTGTGCGACTGACCTTTCCGTTCCTTGTGCTTGCTTGCGTTCTTTTTATCGCGCCGCTGCATTCGGCCGCACAATCCCAGAAGCCTGCGGCCAATTTCGACTCGCTGGCCAAGCAGGGTGCCGAGGCCCGCGATTCCAATCAACTGGACCGCGCCGCCGCTCTTTATAAGCAGGCCCTCGCCATGCGTCCCCAATGGGCGGAGGGTTGGTGGTCGCTTGGCACGCTGGAGTACGACCGCAACAATTACGCCGCCGCCGCGCGCGCCTTCCAGCGACTGCTGGCTCTGGCTCCGAAGAATGGCACCGCTCATGCCATGCTGGGCCTGTGCGAATTTGAGTTAGGGCAGGACGACAACGCCCTGAAGCACATCGCGGAAGCACAAACGCTCGGCGTAACCAACGATACCCAGTTACGCCGCGTGGTGGTCTACCACCAGGGCCTGCTGCTCTTGCGAAAAGATAAATTCGAAGACGCGCGCGATTTCCTCGGCCCATTGTGCGCTCAGGGATTGCAGGACAATTCCATTACACAAGCTATGGGTATGGCTGCACTGCGCATTAGCGGCAGGAATCCTCCGCCCGAGAATTCTCCCGGCGCCGCTGTCGTACAACGCGTTGGCCAAGCCGCTTGCATTGCCGCTGCGAAAAAATATGATGAAGCGCGCACGGAATTCGCGGCTGTCGTCGGCGAATTTCCCGACTACCCGAACATTCACTACGCCTACGGAAGATTTCTTGCCGACGTGAATGACGCCGCGGCGGCCGTCGAGCAGTTCAAGCTGGAGATCAAAAATAATCCTGCCGACATCACCTCGCGCCTGCAGATTGCGGCCACGCTTTACAAGGTTGATTCGGCGGCAGCCCTGCCCTACGCGCAAGAAGCGGTGAAGCTGGACCCGCACTCCGCCTTCGCTCATTATCTTTTGGGATTATTGCTGATGGACACGGACGATTGTCTGAAGGCCATACCGGATCTGGAAATTGCCGCTAAGGCGTTTCCCCACGACGCGAAAGTTTTCTTCGCCTTAGGCTCCGCTTATTCCCGCGCCGGGCGCAAGGAAGACGCGGCCCGCGCCCGGGCAAGGTTCCAGCGCTTGAATCAGCAACCATCGGAAGAGACAAAACCGGACTACTGAGAATCTGCCACGAGCGCTACGTCGACTGGAATCCCACTTTTTTCATCGCCGCTCCCGCTTCCGGGTTCTTCATGAACGTATTCCACACCAGGCCCGTGCGGTGGTTTTCTGCCATCACCATGGTGATTCCCAAGTCGATGCCCAGCACGTCTGTGTCGTACCAATTCGTCAGTGGATTGAAAGCGTCGACGTAACTGTACAGGCCCCAGGCTTTCGGCGCGTAGGGACCGCGAATATTTCGCAGCACTCGAATGCAATCCGGGAACAGGAACGCCAACGATCCGCCTGTGGCGCAGGGAACGATCGACCCGTCGATGGGCCCTTGCCGGGGCGGGCCGCCCCACGCTGTATAGCCCCGCTGGTAATCGGAAGCCGAAATACCCCACAAATCCTCGGAATAATCCGGAAACTCCGATTTCAGTGACAGGCAGAATAATTTGTGAGCCTTCGTAGCCAAAATCGAGTTGTCGAAATAATTGGCGTACGCATCCCTTTTATTCCGGAAGTCGTACCACGCTTGCGAATATTGGTGCGTGAAGATTGGATCGTTTCCGGAAATATACGTGATGCCCTGATAGGTGATGGTTGGGCGCGTCCACGCTTTCCAGGTCTCTGCAGGCACGGGATTCGTCGGCGAACCAATTCCCAAAAGGTAGATCATCATCAGTTCGCAGTAGTGTTCCCATCGCGCTTCCAGGAAACCCGACTCCGGCATCCAACCCATCGAAAATGTTGGACCGCCGTTCAGCATCCACGGCCATTCCACGCGATTGTAGATTTTCGTGGCCAGGTCCTGAACTTCCGCGTCCTGAAAATATGCGCGCGCCGTCAAGATTCCGCAGAGCAGCAGGGAAGTATCGATGGAAGACAGCTCGCACTTTTCCCAGCGCTGCCCGTCATCCATATTCACGAAGTGGTAGTAGAAACCATGCACCGTGGGCATCTGATTTGCCAGGAACCGCAGCGTAACGCGAACCCGTTCCAGAATATCGCCGTGCGCTGCATATCCGCGGGCGTCGCCGACGCATAACGCCGTCAACCCAAACCCGGTGGCGGCAATGCTCGCCATCTTGCGCGTAGTCTTTTCCGTTCAGAAACGCGCGGTCTTTTACCTGCCCGGTTTTTGGATTTGTTTCATTCCAGAAAAATTGGAAGCTGCCTTTCTGGATTTCATCCAGCAGTTGTTCGTCGGTCCCTTGAAACGGCGCGCCACCGGGATTTTGCACCACCTTCGGCGCTGCGGGCCTGCAGGCTATTAGCGATGCAAACGGCGCCAGAGCAAGACCGCGCCCGCACAGCATCAACAAATCCCGCCGACTAACGTTTTGCTGATTGGCCACGCCGTCCTCCAGTTACTCGTCGATTTGCAAAGCCGCGCCTTCGCCGCCGCGAGAAGAATCGGGGCTTACCCAGATGTGTACCGCGCTCGGCTCGACGGCCAAATTATTATGAATGTCCCAAATCGCAAATGCATCTGGCGCAAGCGTAAACGTGACCTTCTTCGATTCGCCCGCGGCCAGCGACACCCTTTCAAATGCCTTAAGTTTCCTGATAGGTTCTTCTACGCTCGTACCTTGCAGCCGCACGTACAGTTCCACCACTTCTTCGCTGGCAACCTTGCCCATGTTTTTCACTTCCGCGCTCACCGTCAGCATTTCCTTTTTGCTTGCGCCCGGCTCGCGCAGCGCCTCGTTCACTTTCTTTGCGCTCAGTTTCTTCACGCTCAGTTCTGTTGGCCCGTAAACGAATTCTCCATACGACAGTCCGTATCCGAAAGGGAATTGCGGCGCGTTTTGCTCATCGATATAGCGCGATACCATCTTTTCCGGCACGCCGTGTGGCACGCGCGTCAAATCCGCGTCACCTGCGGGTCGCCCCGTATTCATCGCGTTGTAGTACAGCGGTTCCTGACCCACGGAACGCGGCCAGCTGATCACCAACCTGCCGCTTGGCGTCGCGTCTCCAAATAGCGTCCTTACGATTGCGGGCCCAGCCTGTACTCCGGGGAACCACACGGCGATCACCGCCGGTACGTGTTCGAAAATCCACGGTAGCGTCAGGGCCCGTCCACTGAATAGCAGCAGCACCACAGGCTTGCCCGTGGCCACAACTTTCTCCGCCAATTCCTCTTGCCGGCCCGGCAAATCCAGATGCGCCCGTGAAGTCGCTTCACCAGTCATCTCCGGCCCATCTTCTCCCAGAGCCAATATCGCAACGTCGGCGTTTTTCGCGGCGGCTACCGCTTCCTCGATTTGCGCATCGCTCGCCGTGCTGATATCGCCACCTTTCACGAACTTCACGCGCTCCGCTCCCAGCGCATCGCTCAACGCAGATTTCACGGTCACCGCATCCTGCGGCCGCCCTCGTCCCGCCCACGACCCCAGCATTTGCGCCGCGTCGTCTCCAAGCGGCCCGATCAGCGCAACGCTTTTCACTTCTTTCCTTAGCGGCAGTATCGCGTGGCCTTCCCGCGCTTCGTTCTTCAACAACACAAAAGATTCCTCGGCAGCCTTGCGCGCCAACTCCAGAGTTTCTTTCGCCAACGGCCCGTCCGGATTGGCCATCTTTTCGTCCGTGTACGGAGTCTCGAACAATCCCAGCGCAAATTTCACACGCAACACGTGCCGCACCGCTGCATCGATTTCCGCCACCGGCACTTTCCCATTGCGCACCAGGTCACCCAAGTGTTCATGGTACACGTTGCTCTCCATGTCCATGTCGATGCCCGCCGCAAAGGCCCGCCACGCGGCCGTCTTTCCGTCGTTGGCTATTCCGTGCGGAATCAGTTCGCCTACTGAAGTCCAGTCGCTCACAGCCAGCCCGGGAAACTTCCATTCGTTGCGCAAAATTTCCTTTAGCGTGAACGGATTGGCCGTGGCCGGCACGCCGCCTAAACTGCTGAAAGCGCTCATGATCGTTGGGGCGCCTTCATCCAGAGCGGCATAAAACGGCGGCAGATACACTTCGCGCAACGTGTGCTCCGAAATTTCCACGCTGTTGTAATCGCGCCCACCCTCCACCGCCCCGTATCCAACATAGTGTTTCGGGCAAGCGGCGATGCTCCCCGGCGCATTCAACTTCTTCCCCTGGTAACCGCGCACGTAAGCTCGCGCGATCATGCTATCGAGATACGGATCTTCTCCCGCACTTTCTGTAATCCGGCCCCAGCGCGAATCTCGTGAAATGTCCACCATAGGCGAAAACGTCCAGCGCACACCTTCGGCAAACGCTTCGATGGCTTCCGTTCTTGCCACTCTTTCCACTAGTCCCGGATCCCACGTCGACGCCATCGCCAACGGAACCGGAAACGTCGTGCGGTACCCGTGAATCATGTCCAATCCGTAAAGCAATGGAATGTGCAGGCGCGACTTCTCAACCGCGATGTGCTGAAATTGGTTCGCCGATTGCAACCCGGCGACATTGAACAACGATCCCACCTCGCCCTTCTCTACCATCTCTTCATAATTGCCGCGCCCCGTGCCCGGACCCGTCGGTGTTCCCACGGAATATTGCACCAGTTGCCCGATTTTTTCGTCCAGGGTCATTTGCTTCAGAAGCGCGTCAACTCTTCGCTCGATCGGAGCGCTGGCGAGTTCAGAAGGAAGCGGCGCGCCCCGGTATCCTGATTTTTCTGTGTTGGATTGCGCGAGGGAGGCCTGCGGAAGGAATATCGTTATTGCCAGCGGCAACAAAAACAGCAGCATCGCTGTCCATTTTGCGCGCTGCTGAGAGGGCAGTTCTTCGATTGCGTTGCAGCTTCGCGAGGCCGTGAGGTGAGACATTCCGGGTTCCTTCCGAGACACCGGCCGCATCTTACCAACCCCTACCATACCCTTCAATAAATCGATTTATTAGAGATAATCTACCACAAACTCGCGGCCGTCTCCAGCCCCTTTCCTGCAACTGACCACGTCCTTGCTCCCGCGGTCATCCTGTGACAGACTACGCTCGAGTCCGTCGGCCTATGCCCCGTTCGAAACCAGAAAAACGGAGTCCCTCTCCCGACCCCGCACAAGGCTCCATCAGCCTCAAGGCGCTGGCGCAGCACTTGGGGTTGTCCTCCGCTACCGTGTCGCTGGTGATCAACCGTTCGCCCGCCGCCAAGTCGATTCCCGCTGTCACTCAAGAGCGTGTGCGCGAGGCTGCCCGGCAGTTCAACTATCGCCCTAATCTGATGGCTCGGTCTTTGCGCCAGAAACGCAGTTTCACTATCGGCGTCATTGTCCCCGAAATCAGCGAAGGCTACGCGGCGTTGGTAATGTCCGGCATCGAAGACCATCTTCTCCAGGAAGGCTACTTCTACTTTGTTGTCAGCCACCGGCATCGCAAAGATCTCATTGAGGAATACCCATTTCTCTTGCAGCAGAGAGCCGTTGAAGGAATCATCGCCGTCGACACCGTTTGCAACGAGGCTTGCATGCTGCCCGTCGTGGCCATTTCGGGCCACAAAGATGCTCCCGGTGTAACCAATATCGTGCTGGACCACAATCTTGCGGCCCATCTGGCCCTCGAACACCTGCAAAGATTGGGACACGAGCGCATCGCCTTCATTAAGGGACAGGACTTCAGCTCCGACACGGAAACACGTTGGCGCGCATTACATGTTGTTGCGCACCAGTTGGGTATCAAGGTTCGAGAGGAACTCACCGCCCAACTGGCCGACGATTCTCCATCGCCGCAAGTGGGTTACAACGTCACTCGCAAACTTCTGGAACGCGGCGAAATTTTCACCGCGCTATTTGCCTTCAATGATATTTCCGCGATTGGTGCCATTCAGGCTCTTCGCGAATTCGGTAAGCGTGTTCCGGAAGACGTTTCCGTGATTGGTTTCGACGACATTCAAAGCGCCGCCTATCAGAATCCTAGCCTCACCACCGTCCGCCAACCGTTGCGCCACATGGGCGTCATCGCTGCTGAGACCATTCTCGAACGCATCAATTCCTCGTCTTCGCGCGAACGAAGTTATCCCAAAGAAATTGTCGTTGAGCCGGAACTCATCGTTCGCGGCACCACCATGGCGGAAGCCGCTAAAGCCGTGCACCGTTAGGGCAATAGCACTCGCAAATTCCGCGCTTTCGAATGCGAACTTGCCGACGATCCAGCCGGGGTTTGTTCCGCGACGGCCTCAAGGTAGGTGTATTATGTCCACCGACTCTGATGCAGACTCGCCCCCTGCCAGTGAATCCCGGGAATTTGTATTGGCTGGAGGGATGCCAATATGCTGACGCCGCGCGGGCGACGGAAGATTTGCAGCCTCGGCCTTTTTCTCGCTTGTCTGCCGGCGACGACTCTTGCTCAGTCTATCCCCGCTTCTTCGCCTCAAAAATTGTCGTTGACCTTGCGGCAAGCGGTCTTGCTCGCGCTGAAGCAGAATCCCCAACAGATCATCGCCGTCCTGCAAGTGCAGCAAAGCGGGCGCGAGTCGCAAATTGCTCGAGCACCGCTGCTTCCCCAGGCGGATCTGTACGCCACAGCTGGCGTGAGCCAGTACAACTTTCAAAGCGTGGAGCGTTTACCGGCGCCGAAACCCGCGGGACCGTATCAATATTTTGAGGGAGGAACGGATTTTTCCCAGACGCTGCTGAACCTGCCCGCAATCCGCCGGTATCAGATCGGTCGCGAAGGTGTTGTGGAAGCGCGAGCGAATGAAAAGACTTCGCGAGAAAATGTCACCGCTGTCGTGGTTACGCAATACCTTCTTGTGTTGCGCGCCATGGCCAATTACGAAGCAACCAGCGCGCGTGTTGCCCTTGCGCAACGCCTCTACCACCAAGCCGTCGAACTGCAGAAAACGGGAATCGGCCTGAACATTGATGTGTTGAGGGCCAACGTCGAATTGCAAAGCGAGCGCCAGGCTCTCATTCGCGCCGATACCGACACTCGCACCACCCGCTATCGCTTGGCGGAGTTGCTTGACCTGCCCAGGGACCAGGAGCCCGAAGCCGCCGATCATCTAGAATTTTTCGATGTGCCCACCATCGATCGCTCCATCATTCTCGACAAGGCTCTGGTCACCCGCCCGGAAATGAAAGCCATTGCCTCTGAGCAGCGCATTGCCCAACTGACGCAGAAATCCGCTTCCGAACAACGGCTTCCGCAGCTCGACTTTGACGGTTACTGGGCTCCCCAGGGAACGCACGTCAACGACACCATTCCCGCTTACACCTATGCCGCGACGATTCGCCTGCCGCTGTTCGTCGGAGGGCGCATTCACGCCGAAGTGCAACGTGACAAGTTGATCCGGCAGCAGGTGGACGAATCTCGCAAACAACTCGAGGCGCGCATCATCCAGGAAGTGAAGTCTGCTGCCGACGAACTGGATGCTGCGCGCACCGCCGTGGAAGTCGCAAATCTGGCGCAAAAGCTTGCCAACGAGGAAGTGGCGCAAGCCGAACGCCGCTTTCAAGCCGGCGTCACCACGAATATCGAAGTCATTACCGCCCAAACCTCTCTTGCCCAAGCCAACGACAACCAGATCGAAGCCCTCTACAACTTCAACCAGTCTCGCGCCAATCTCGCCCGCGCCGTCGGCGAGATTGAGAACACCTATTCAAAGTAGGAGAAACGCTTCCGAATGGACAATCCATCCGTTCCTCAAAATCCGGTTGCGGCGCCAGCGGCTACAGCCACTGCGCCGCGGATTTCTCCACTTCCGATTTTGCAGAAATGGCGTAATGCCAGCCCGCTGACAAAAGGCGTTCTCATAGGCCTTCTCGTCGTCGTGCTCGCCGCGTGGTACTACTTCGCAGGGCAAGTGTCCACTTCCGATGCCCAACTGGATTGCCACATCACAACCATTGCGCCGCAAGTTCCCGGGTATGTGGTCGAACTTAAAATTGACGACAATACTCCTGTCAAGCAAGGCGAAATCCTGATTCAGATTGACCCGCGCGAATATAAAGCCCGCGTTGACGAAGCCAAATCCGCGCTGCTCTTCGCGCAAGCCGCCGCGGATTCCGCCAAGCTGCAAATTCCGCTGACTCGCGAAACCACAGTGCACAACACCGGGGGAGCAGCCGCGCAGAAGGATTCCGACGCGGCGGACTTCGCAACTTCCCAAGCTCAACTGGAACAGGCAGCCACCGCAAACCTTCTGCAGGCCAAGGCCAACGTTGCCGCCAAGGCTGCCACCAACGAAAGAGCGCAAAGCGACCTGGAACGCTACCGTCCGCTATTGGGCACGGGTGACGTCTCGAAGTTTCAGTTTGACGCTGTGGACGCCGCGGCGCGAGTTGCTAAAAGTGACCTGGACGCTGCTCAGCAGCAGCTTGCCGCCGCGCAACAAGCCGTCGACATTGCGCGCTCCAACTCCAAATCATCCCAGGCCCGCCTGGCTCGCTCCCAATCCCTGTTTCTGGTGACACGCGCGAGAGAGCGCGAAGTTCCCATCACGGAGGCTGCCTACAAATCCGCCGTTGCCAATGTAGAACGCGCCCAAGCGAGTCTCGAGCTGGCGGAGCTGAATCTCGCTTATACCACCATCCGCGCGCCGATCACCGGCCAAATCGCGCAGAAGTCCGTCAACCTGGGCAACTATGTTTCGGCGGGACAATTAGCTTGCACCATCGTGCCGCTCAGCGAGGTGTATGTCACCGCGAATTTCAAGGAGACGCAAATGCATCATGTCCGCCCAGGTCAACGTGCGCGCATCCATGTGGACACTTATGAAAAAGACTACGAAGGCGTGGTCGACTCAATCGCCGGCGCAACGGGCTCGCGCCAGGCGCTGCTTCCTCCGCAAAACGCCACGGGAAATTTCGTCAAGGTGGTTCAACGCATTCCCGTCAAAATTCTCCTGAAGCCTGGCCAGGATCCGCAACTCACCTTGCGGCCGGGAATGAACGTGGAAGCGACCATTTATACGAGGTAACAGAACCAAGCATTCAGGACGCCATGAAGACCAACGAAACACAACAATCTCCGCCACCCCAGAGCTTTGAAGACTGGGAAACCCGGCGTCTCCAGCGTCTTGACGAATTCGCCCATGACGTTTCGCGTGCCGATCGCTGGACCATCCTCGCCGCTTTGGGCATCGCTACCGGAATCGAACTCGCCGGTAGGACCGCCAGCGCCATTCTTCTTACCGACTTGCAAGGCAATGCCGGCGCCACCCTCGACGAACTGAGTTGGGTGTTGATCGCTTACAACACCGGCTACATTTGTTCGCTTGGCGTCAGTGCCGGCTTTGTTCGCAGCTTTGGCACCCGCATGCTTTGGCTGACATCACTCATCCTGTTCGCGTTCGGCAATCTTCTTACTTTCTTCAGTCACGAACTCACTCCTCTCCTCATCGCACGCAGTATCGCGGGACTCGGCGGCGGTGTTTTTCTTGTCCGCTCGATCGTCTTTTTGCGCGAGCTCTTTCCGAAGACGGAGTCGGCACGGGCGATTACGATGTTCAACATCCTGGTTTTTTCGTTTAAAGGGCTGTGGCCCGTCTTGATGGGCGCGGTTACCGATTCTTCCAGCTGGAACAACGCCTTCCTCACGCAGATTCCTTTCGTCGCTCTCTGCTACATCATCATCAGCCGCTATATGCCTGCCCGTCTGGTTCGCATTCAAGAACTTCCTCCAGCGGACTACCCGGGCGTAGGCTTGCTGCTCGCCAGCATGGTGTGCTGCCAGATTGCTCTCAGCCGCGGCGAGCGCGACATGTGGTTTCAATCGCCATTTATCGTTTCGCTTCTGGGCGCTTGCGTTTTGGGTTTTATGGTCTTTCTGTGGTGGGATTCTCGCGAAGACAATCAGAACCCCGTTTTCCACATCCGCACCATCCTTTCGCAACGCACCTACCGGGCGGCCTTTGGCCTGGTGTTGCTCTGTGGCGTGTTCATCGGCGCCGGACTCTACGTCATTCCTCAGTACCTGCGAATTCTCCAGCCGTACAACGCCCAGCAGACCGCGGTTTTCTATCTTGTCGATTCTGTCGGCATGTTTCTCGGCGTAAGTGCCGCCGTCTGGGTCGGTGTTCCTCGTTTCGGCGCAGCGAAGACTGCAGGCCTTGGAATCATCCTGTTCGGCATCGCCAATACCATCTTTGTTTTCATCTGGACCGATACGACTCCCGGCAGCGACATCGGCTACGTTTTGTTCCTTCATGGACTCGGCTCCGGTCTATTTTTGGCGAGCATCTCTCTTCTTTCCACCGGAACGCTCGAAAGACGCTTCCAGAATGAAGCCGCCAGTTCCTACTTTTTTCTTCGCCAGGTGGGAGCGAGCTTGGGAGTTACTGCAGCTGCCGTGTTAATCGATCAAAGGATGAGCGTGCATTCCTCGCGCCTGCTGGATACCGCAAACCGTCTTGATCTCACGGTCCAAACGGTCCTTCGAGAGTTTGCCGCACTGATCTCGGCCCGGGCCAATGGCACCAGCGTCCCCGACCCTGGGAATTACCAACTATTTCAAGGTTTAGTGGTCACGCAAGCTCGACTGTTGGCTTTCATCGATATTTGTTTTTGCCTGGCCGTTGCCGCTGCCATTGGCCTCATCGTATTGATGGTTGTCCGCTGGCGCCAGCTTCACGCCGTCGAGCATTCGCATTTGTCGTCCATCGCGCACTAGCGGGCCTCGGAATCGCTATTCATCTCCCTGCAATGCGGAGATGGAACCATTTAGTCCGGTAGGCGGCAATAATTTGCCGGCAAAATTTGCGTTCTTTGCGCACCATGCAGCATCCAATCTCTCGGCCGGAGAACTGAGCCGGAAATAGGGGAATCTTTATGAGCACCAAGAACATTCCAGTTACTTCGAAACAGTCTGTGTCTGACCACTTGTCCAAACTGCTCATCCAATACGGTTGTGGCCCGATCCAATTTTCGGGCGTTTCTGACGCCCTTTATGAACGCCACCTGCTATTCGACAGGGTGATCGATCCGGCAGAGACTACCGCCCGCGAACACTACGAAGCCTGCGCCCGCTCCATTCGCGACATCCTCTCGCAACGCTGGGTGCTTACCGGCAAAACCTACAATCAGGCCAACGCCAAGCGTGTCTACTATCTCTCCATGGAGTTCCTCATCGGCCGCTCCCTTACCAATAACGTTACCAACCTGCTGCTCGAACCTCTTTTGAACGATTTCATCAGTAAAAAGAATGTCGATTGGCTCGCCCTGGTTGAAAAAGAGCCTGACGCCGGTCTGGGCAATGGTGGTCTTGGCCGTCTGGCTGCCTGTTTCCTGGATTCCATGGCCACCATGCAGCTTCCCGCCAGCGGTTATGGTCTGCGCTACGAGTACGGCATGTTCAAACAAACTATTCAGGACGGCTGGCAGCACGAGGTGCCCGACAATTGGCTGCGCCGACCCGACCCATGGGAAGTGGCCCGTCCGCACCTGCGCGTAAACGTCGACTTAAACGCGTCCTTTGTCATTCGCGATGGCGTGCTACGTGCCATTTCTGGAAAGCCTTCTCGACTGTACGGAATCCCTTACGATCGGCCGGTTGTCGGATATGGCGGAAAGAACATCAACACGCTTCGCTTATGGGCTGCGGCTGCCGCGGATTACTTCGACTTTCAGGAATTCAGCAGCGGCGATTTTGTCGGCGCCCTGGCAGAAACCCTGGCCGCCGAATCCATCACCCGCGTGCTCTATCCCGACGATTCCACCAGCAGAGGCCAGGCGCTGCGATTCGTCCAGGAATATTTCCTGGTTGCCTGTTCGCTTGCGGATATCGTTCGCCGCTTCCGCGTCAACAATCAGGACTGGAGCGCTTTTCCGGACAAGGTCGCCATTCAGCTCAACGATACTCACCCCACCATGTCTGTCCCCGAATTGATGCGCATCCTTCTCGACGATGCCCACCTCGGCTGGGACCAGGCTTGGGACCTCACCCTAAAAACGCTCGCTTACACCAATCACACCTTACTTCCCGAAGCGCTCGAAAAATGGCCTGTCGACTGGTTCCAAAGAGTTGCCCCGCGCCTTCTGGAAATCATCTACGAAATTAACCGCCGTCTGCTCGACGATGTCCGCAAGAAATATCCCGGCGATGAAGACAAGGTTGCCCGCATCAGCCTGATCGAGGAAGGCCCCGTACGCAGGGTTCGCATGGCCAACCTCGCTATCGTTGGTTCTCACAGCACCAACGGCGTCGCCGCGATCCATTCGAAGTTGCTTCGGACCATGACGGTGAAGGATCTTGCCGAGATGTTCCCGCAGCGTTTCAGCAACAAGACCAACGGCGTGACTCCGCGGCGCTGGCTGCTGTTGTGCAACCCGCCCCTCGCGCGCGCCATCACGGACGCGATTGGCGATGGCTGGATCACCGACCTAAGCCAACTCTCCAAGCTCAAACCGCTCGCCGACGACAAGGCCCTCCGCGCCGCCTTCTTGAAAGCGCAATACGAAATGAAATCGCAATTCGCCGATTGGCTGAAAGCTACTTCCGGCGTTACCGTCGATCCACAAAACATTTTCGATTCTCAGGTTAAGCGTATTCACGAATACAAGCGCCAGTTGCTCAACTGTCTCCGCATCGTCGTGCTCTACAATCGACTGCGTCAGAATCCCAACGTCTCCATGCCTCCCCGGACTTTCTTTTTTGCCGGCAAGGCTGCTCCCGCCTACCAACTAGCCAAGCTCATCATCAAGTTCATCAACAATCTCGCCGGCACCATCGACGGCGACCCCGCGGTGAAGGGCCGCTTGCAGGTTCAATTCTTGCCTGACTACCGCGTTTCGCTCGCGGAGCGCATCATTCCCGCCAGCGACGTCTCCAACCAGATTTCCACTGCCGGTTACGAAGCCAGCGGCACCAGCAACATGAAATTCATGATGAACGGCGCGCTGACCATCGGCACTCGCGACGGCGCCACGATCGAAATGGCCGAAGAGGCTGGCGAAGACAACCTGTTCCTGTTCGGTCTCACGACGCAACAAGTCGCCGACAGCCGTGGTTGGTACAATCCTCACTGGCACTACGATCACGAGCCGGAAACCCGCGAAGCGCTGGACATGATCTCCTCCGACTATTTCAGCCGTTATGAGCCTGGCATTTTTGCCCCTTTGCGCGATACCCTTCTTACCAACGGAGACTTCTACATGCATCTCGCCGACCTCAAGTCCTATCTCGACGCTGACAAGAGGCTCTGCGACCTGTATGCCAATCCCGATGCCTGGGCGCGCAAAGCCATTTGGAACGTCGCCAGTTCGGGAAAGTTCTCCAGTGATCGCAGCATCTCCGAGTACACTTCGGATATCTGGAAAGTGGCGCCCTGTCCGGTGCCCTAGCGGAGCGTTCCATGGCCACGGTAGAGAATCCAGCAGCAAAGGGCGTGTCGCCTCTCGCGGGCAAGCCCGCGACGAAAGACATGCTCATTGATGTGGGAAAACTGGAGCGCGACTATTTCGATCGCCGCCCCGACGTCAACGACCCGAATCAGTTGGTCAGCTTCGGCACCAGCGGTCACCGCGGCACTCCTCTGCAGACCACCTTCACCGAGGCTCACATCCTGGCCATCACGCAGGCCATCTGCGAGTACCGCCACGGGCAGGGAATTGACGGGCCTCTCTACATGGGCAAAGACACTCATGCTATCTCCGGCCCAGCTCAGCGCACCGCATTGGAAGTTCTTGCCGCTAACAACGTGGAGACCATCATCCAGCGCGACGACGGGGTCACGCCCACTCCTGTCATTTCTCGTGTCATCCTCGTCTATAATCGCGGCCGTAAAGATCATCTTGCCGATGGCATCGTCGTCACCCCTTCTCACAATCCTCCGCGCGACGGCGGCTTCAAGTACAACCCGCCGAATGGCGGGCCCGCGGATACCGACGTCACCACGTGGATTCAGAATCGCGCCAACGACTTGCTTCGCGGCGGAAACAAGGAAGTAAAGCGCACGCCATTCGATTCAGCCATCAAAGCCGACACCACCCATCAGAAGGATTTCATGCTTCCCTACGTGAATGACCTGCGCAACGTTATCAACACCGAGGCCATTCGCGGCGCTCATCTGAAACTCGGCGTCGATCCTCTCGGCGGAGCCGCCCGGCCTTACTGGGAGCCCGTCAATTCGGTCTACGGCCTGAATATCACCGTCACCAATCCCGTTATCGATCCGACGTTTTCTTTCATGACCGTCGATCACGACGGTGAAATCCGCATGGATTGCTCCAGTCCCTACGCTATGGCGCGATTGGTTAGCCTGAAAGACGAATACCAGGTGGCCTTCGCGAATGATCCGGATTCCGACCGCCACGGTATCGTCACGCCCACGTCCGGACTGATGAACCCAAACCACTATCTGGCGGTTGCCATCGGTTATCTTTTGACCCACCGCCCGCAGTGGTCTCCGCACGTCACTGTTGGCAAAACCCTGGTCAGCAGCAGCCTGATCGATCATGTGGTCAAAAAATTCGGCCGCAAACTTTCAGAAGTTCCCGTCGGGTTCAAATGGTTTGTGCCCGGCTTGTTCGACGGCTCCTTCTGTTTCGGCGGAGAGGAAAGCGCCGGCGCCAGCTTCCTTCGCCTCGACGGTACCGTCTGGACCACCGACAAAGATGGCCCCATCATGGACCTGCTCGCGGCGGAAATTACCGCCGTCACTGGCAAAGATCCCGGCCAGCACTTTAAGGAATTGGTCTCCGAATTTGGCATGCCCTACTACACGCGTATCGATGCGCCAGCCACGCCGCAGCAGAAAGCCAAGTTGCTGAAACTTTCTCCCTCCGACGTCAAGGAGTCCGAGCTTGCCGGCGAAGCCATCCTGCAGAAATTGACCACTGCCCCGGGCAATGGAGCTTCCATTGGGGGCTTGAAAGTAGTGACGAAAAGCGGTTGGTTCGCCGCGCGTCCTTCCGGCACCGAGAACATCTACAAGATTTACGCCGAAAGTTTTCAGGATGAAGCGCATCTGGACGCCATTGTCAGCGAAGCGCAGCAAATCGTGAACAATGCCCTGTGTTAGGCTTTTCCCCGGCGATTGCTTTACACCCGGGAGTTTTATAAGGTTGTTTGCGCACTGAGCTATCCTTTTCCGTGGAGGGAAGGGTGCCCATGAAGATACTGGCGATCGATGTTGGCGGTACCCACGTGAAGGTGCTTCTCAGCGGCGAATCGACACCGCGCAAATTCATATCCGGCCCGAAGATGACCGCCAAGAAAATGGTTGCAGGCGTCAAGCAAATTACCAAGGACTGGAAGTACGACGTGGTCTCGATCGGCTATCCTGCTCCCGTCATGCACAATCGCCCGATCCTGGAGCCGTACAATATGGCGCACGGCTGGGTGAAATTCGACTACAAAAAAGCGCTTGGCAAGCCCGTGAAGATCCTGAATGATGCCGCGATGCAGGCTTTGGGCAGCTACAAAAAAGGCAAAATGCTTTTTCTCGGGCTGGGCACTGGCCTCGGTACTGCGCTGGTCGTCGACGGTATCGTCGAGCCCATGGAACTGGGGCACCTTCCCTACAAGAAAGCCACCTACGAGGATTATGTCGGCTTGCGTGGTTTGCAAAAGCGCGGCAAAAAGAAATGGCGCCGCGACGTCGCTGATGTCGTCGAATGCATGTCGGTCGCACTGGAGCCCGATGATATCGTTCTGGGCGGCGGCAATGCCAAAAAACTAAAAGAGCTTCCGCCTCACTGCCGTTTGGGTGACAATTCCCATGCATTTATCGGGGGATTTCGCCTCTGGGATGACCATAAGGACAAGCCCGCGGCAGCGCATAAATCCGCCCGTCGTTAAACCCGCGAAACGTTGTAAGGAGCACGATCATGGCACGAACGGCAAAGCCGACTCCAAAGTCGTCGTCGCAAATAACACCCCTCACCAAGCGCAAAGCCTGGTCCGCATTGCGAGCCCACCATAAAACCGTGCAATCCGTGCACCTCCGAAAGCTTTTTGCTGACAATCCCAAACGCGCGGAAAAATTCTCCCTCGAAGCGCTCGGCATTTACTTCGATTATTCCAAGAATCGCATCACCGACAAGACCGTAACGCTTTTGTTGCAACTCGCCAAGGAATCCGGGCTTCGCGAGCGCATCGACGCCATGTTTCGTGGCGGCAAAATCAACATCACCGAGAATCGCGCCGTGCTCCACGTCGCGCTCCGTGCGCCCAAAGACGAAACCATCCTCGTCGACGGCAAAAACGTCGTTCCCGAGGTCCACGCCGTCCTCGATAAGATGACTGCCTTCTGCAACCGCGTTCGTAGCGGCGAGTGGAAGGGCCACACCGGCAAGCGCATCCGCAATGTCATCAACATCGGTATTGGCGGCTCCGACCTAGGTCCGGTGATGGCTTACGAAGCCCTCAAGTTCTACAGCGAACGCAGCATGACCTTCCGCTTCGTCTCCAACGTTGACGGCACGGATTTCGCCGAAGCCGTCATCGGCCTCGATCCCTCCGAAACCCTGTTCATCATTTCCTCCAAAACGTTCACCACGCTTGAAACCATGACCAACGCACACACCGCCCGCGATTGGTCCCTCAAGGGCCTCGGTGGAGATCAAGCCGCCGTCGCCAAGCATTTCGTCGCCGTCTCCACCAACGACGCCGAAGTTTCCAAGTTCGGCATCGACACCGCCAACATGTTCGGCTTTTGGGATTGGGTCGGTGGCCGCTACTCCATGGACTCCGCCATTGGCCTCTCCACCATGCTGGCCATTGGTCCCGATAATTTTCGCTCCATGCTCAGCGGCTTTCACCAGATGGACGAGCATTTCCGCACCACGCCCTTCGAACGCAACCTCCCGGTGCTGCTCGGCCTCCTCACTGTCTGGTACACCGATTTCTTCGACGCGCAAACCGTCGCCGTTTTGCCTTACGAGCAATATCTGAAGCGTTTTCCCGCCTATCTCCAGCAACTCACGATGGAAAGCAATGGCAAGCACGTCACGCTCGATGGCAAGCAAGTCAACTACGACACCGGGCCAATCTTTTGGGGCGAGCCCGGCACCAATGGCCAGCACTCCTTTTATCAACTCATCCATCAGGGCACGCGCCTAATTCCCTGCGACTTCATCGGCTTTTCGAAAACGCTCAATCCCCTCGGCCGCCATCACGACATGCTCATCGCCAACGTCTGCGCGCAAGCCGAAGCACTTGCTTTCGGCAAAACACCGCAGCAGGTCAAGGCCGAAGGCACGCCCGATTGGCTCGTCCCGCATCGCGTATTCGAAGGTAACCGCCCATCCAACACCATGTTGCTCGATCGCCTCACGCCCGAGGCGCTTGGCAAACTGGTGGCACTTTACGAGCACTCCGTCTTTACTCAGGGCACCATCTGGAGCATCGATTCCTTTGATCAGTGGGGCGTGGAACTCGGCAAAGTTCTCGCTCAACGCATCATTCCAGAGCTCGAGAGCAAAACGGAGCCCAAGCTCAACCACGACAGCTCTACCACCGCGCTGATTCGTCGTTATCGCAAGCTCAAAGCTTCCTGACGGACCAGCGCTTCCCTCGGTCGCTCTTAACTGTTTATGAACTTCAATCCACAAAGGAGATCGTCATGCAACTCGGAATGATTGGCCTCGGCAGAATGGGCGCGAACATGGTCCGGCGCCTGATCAAGGGCGGCCACCAGTGCGTCGTTTTCGACAGGTCACAAAAAGCGGTCAGCGAATTGGAACAAGACAAAGCCGTCGGCTCGTCCTCTCTGCAGGACTTTGTCAAGAAGCTTCAGAAGCCGCGCGCCATCTGGCTGATGGTCCCTGCGGCGGTCGTGGACCAGACCATCCGTGATCTGCTGCCCTCGCTGGAAGCCGACGACATCCTGATTGATGGCGGCAATTCCTATTACGTCGACGACATTCGCCGCGCCAGGGAACTAACCGCCAAAAAAATCCACTATGTTGACGTCGGTACCAGCGGCGGCGTTTGGGGGCTCGAACGCGGCTACTGCATGATGATCGGCGGCGAAAAAGATGTGGTTAAGCATCTTGATCCCATCTTTTCCTGTCTCGCTCCCGGCATTGGCGATATTCCTCGCACTCCGGGCCGCGAGAAAATCGGCGGCACCGCGGAACAGGGCTACTTGCACTGTGGCCCCAATGGCGGCGGTCACTTCGTCAAGATGGTCCACAATGGCATCGAATACGGCATCATGGCCGCTTACGCCGAAGGCCTCGGCGTCATTCGCGCTGCCAACGTGGGCAAGCAGCAGCACGCTGCCGACGCCGAAACCACTCCCCTGCGCGACCCCGAGCATTATCAGTACGATTTCGACCTGAAAGACGTCGCGGAAGTTTGGCGTCGTGGCAGCGTCATTGCCTCGTGGCTACTTGATCTCACCGCCATCTCTCTGCTCGACGATCCTACACTCGCAAAATTTGCCGGCCGCGTTTCTGACTCCGGCGAAGGCCGCTGGACCATCAAGGCCGCCATCGACGAGGCCCAGCCCGCTCACGTCCTTACTGCCGCCCTCTATGAGCGCTTCAGCTCCCGTGGTGAAGCGGAATTTGCCGACAAGTTGCTCTCCGCAATGCGGTATCAATTCGGTGGGCACATGGAAAAGGCTGCCGGCAAGTAGCCGCGCAAGAAAGGTTCAAACATTATGAGCGCGATTCATTCTGATGCCTTGGTTTTTTTCGGCGCCACCGGCGATTTGGCTTACAAGAAAATCTTTCCCTCGCTTCAAGCCATGGTCAAGCGAGGTCACTTGAACGTCCCCATTATCGGCGTGGCCAAAGCCGGCTGGAATCTCGATCAGCTGAAAGCCCGTGCCAAAGACAGCCTGGAAAAACACGGCGGCCTGGACCCTGCGTCTTGGGAAAAACTCTCCGGCTTGCTGCATTATGTCGACGGCGATTACAACAACGAAGCCACCTTCCAGAGCCTCCGCAAGGAACTCGGCAATGCCCAACATCCCGCGTGCTATCTCGCCATTCCTCCCATGCTTTTCGGCGAGGTTGTTGAGCAGCTCGTCAAATCGGGCTGTGCTAAAGGCTCGCGCGTCATCGTCGAAAAGCCTTTTGGCGATGATCTGGCCTCCGCGCAGGCGCTCAACAGGATTCTTCACAGCGCCTACCAAGAGCAGGACATTTTCCGCATCGACCACTTCCTCGGCAAGCGCCCCGTCAACAATATCCTCATCTTCCGCTTTGCCAACACCTTCATGGAGCCCTTCTGGAATCGCAATTACATCGACAGCGTTCAGATCACCATGGCCGAGGACTTTGGCGTTCAAGGCCGCGGCGCTTTCTACGATGAGACAGGCGCCATTCGCGACGTCATCCAGAACCACCTTTTCCAGATTCTCTGCAACCTTGCGATGGAACCGCCCGTTTGCACCGATGCCGAAACCGTCCGCGACGAAAAAGTGAAAGTCCTCAAGGCCATTCCTTCTTTACGGGACGCCGATGTTATTCGCGGCCAGTTTCGCGGCTATCGCGCCGAACCCGGTGTCGCCAAGGACTCGAAAATGGAAACCTTTGCCGCTCTGCGCCTCGAAGTTGATTCCTGGCGCTGGCGCGGTGTCCCCTTCTTCTTGCGGGCCGGCAAATCTCTTCCCGTCACGTGTACCGAAGTTCTCGCCAAATTCAAGCTGCCTCCAACGGTGATCAAGCAAAGCAAGTTGACGCAAAACCATCTGCGCTTTCGCATCAGCCCGGATGTCGATATCGCCATGGGCATGACGGTAATGGCTCCGGGTGAAGAAATGACCGGGGAAGCCGCGGAAATGCTGGCGCACCATCAGCCCGAAGCAACGGAAATCGACGCCTACGAGCGCGTGCTGGGCGACGCCATGGCCGGCGATGCCTCCATCTTTGCGCGGCAAGATTACGTCGAGCAGGCGTGGCGCATCGTCGACCCCATCCTGAAACAAACCACGCCCGCCTACGAATACGAGCCAGGCACCTGGGGACCGAAAGAAGCCGCGCAAATCGCTCCGCCGGGTGGTTGGGCGGACCCGGTGATCGCCAGCCCTGTTGCCGCGGCGAAGGCCGGCTCGTTCAAGTAAGTCGCTAATCCATTTCTGTTGCCTGCGCGTCGCCTTTCATCAACTACGCGCGCCGGCAGCCTGGCTGGGAAGGGAAGTGATTGCCATGAAGATCGAAGTCCTGCCTGATGCGGAAGTTGTTGCACAAAAGGCGGCGGAATTCATTGCTGCCGAAGCTCGCGCCGCCGTCGCTGCTCGCGGTCGCTTTATCATGGCCGTCAGCGGTGGCCATACTCCGTGGGTCATGCTGCGCCGCTTGGCCTCGGAAGACGTTCCGTGGAAGCTAATGCACGTCGTTCAAGTCGATGAGCGAGTCGCTCCTGCCGGCGATCCCGATCGCAATCTCACTCACCTTCACGAAACTCTTCTCGAGCACGCGCCGCTACCTCCTGAAAATATCCATCCCATGCCCGTCGAGGCCAGCGACCTGGCGGCGGCCGCCAAACAATATGCGGCTACTCTCGCGGAGTTGGCTGGCTCTCCGCCAATTCTCGACCTCGCGCATCTTGGTATGGGTCCCGACGGTCACACCGCTTCGCTTGTTCCCGGCGACCCAGTGCTGAACGTCACGGATGCCGATGTCGGTGTAACCGGAATCTACATGGGCCACCGCCGCATGACCCTCACCTATCCGATTCTCAATCGTTCGCGGCGCATTCTGTTTCTCGTTACCGGCAAAGAAAAAGTCGAGATGCTCCCCAAATTACTCGCTGCCGACCCTTCCCTCCCCTCCGGACGCATTCGTCAGGACAACGCCGTAATTCTTGCCGATCGTGACGCGGCAGCGCGCGCGGCAGCTTCCTGACGTCACGTCACAACGCATTCACAAGAAAGGAGTCGCGAACATGCGCGTGGGAATTGCCACAGATCACGGCGGATTCGGGTTGAAGGAAGAGTTGCTGGGCCAACTTCACGCCGCGGGCCACGAAGTTGTCGATTTCGGCGCAAACTCCCTCTCTCAAGCCGACGATTATCCCGACTATGTTCTTCCCTTGGCTCGCGCTGTCATTGCCGGAAAAGTCGAACGCGGCATTGCCATTTGCGGCAGCGGCGTGGGCGCTTCGGTGTGCGCCAACAAAGTGCCGGGAGTACGCGCCGCGCTGATCCACGACCATTTTTCCGCCAAGCAGGGCGTCGAAGACGACCACATGAATATTCTTTGCATGGGCGGACGTACCGTTGGGCCCTGCGTTGCCTGGGACCTCGTTCAAGCCTTCCTGCAAGCGAAATACAGCCAGGAACCGCGGCACTTACGTCGTCTGGCCAAAGTGGCATCCGTCGAATCAGAAGTTCTCGGCAATTCGCGTGCTGCCGGATCGGCAGGCGAGGTCACCTGAAAATTGTAATGAACGCCAACTCCGCACACGCTCTTGTTTCTGGTGATCTGCAGGCTGTTTTTTGGCCCGGATCCGGCATGTTGGGTGTTTCGCTAAAGCATCGCGGTGCAGAGCTTCTTCGCCGCATCGATGATCTGGAAGCCGCCAAATCCAAGGGCAGCACTGCGGGAATTCCCCTGCTCTATCCTTGGGCAAACCGCCTTGCTTCTCTAAAGTATCAAGCCGCCGGCCGTGACGTTTCCCTCGACCCATCCTCCACGCTTTTGCACTTCGACGATCACCATCTCTCTATGCATGGCGTTCCCTGGGGCCAGCTCGCATGGGAAATTGTTGCGGCAAAGCCAGACTCCCTCTTGGCACGCCTCGACTGGAGTCGGCCCGATCTCCTCGCTATCTTTCCGTTTCCCCATAAGCTCGAAATCGCGGCGGCGCTCAATCCCGGTTCTCTGACTCTGCATACTACCGTCTTTGCCGACGCCAACTCTTCCGTTCCCATCAGTTTCGGGTTTCATCCGTACTTCGGGATTCCGCAACTCCCGCGCTCGCAGTGGCGCCTGCAATCGCCTCACATGAACAAACTTCATCTGGATTCCCGTGGCATTCCCACTGGCACGCAGGAATCGTTCGGACCGTTTGATTCCGTGCTGGGCGACAAGAGTTTCGACGATGGCTTTGCCCTGATTGGCCCGCATTCCTCCTTCTCCATCTCCGGCGCTGGCCGCCACATCACCGTAACATTTCTGGAAAACTTTCCCTACGCCCAGATTTTTGCTCCGAAAGACAAAGACTTCATCGCTCTCGAGCCCATGAGCGCTCCCACCAGCGCGCTCACCTCCGGTCAGGGTTTGCAAGTTCTTGCGCCCGGCGGCCAATTTCGAGCTTCGTTTCGCATCACCGTTCATTCCGGCGCGTGACGAAGCAAACTGAAAGAGCCACCATGACCATCTACGACACTCGCGAAGGTGTTCGCCTGCACATGAATCAGCAGCGCGACGGCCACTGGAATCGTTGGGGACCCTTTCTGGCTGAGCGCGCCTGGGGCACCGTTCGCGAGGACTACAGCAGCAATGGCGACGCTTGGAACTACTTTCCCCACGATCACGCCCGCTCGCGTGCCTACCGTTGGAATGAAGATGGCATCGCCGGCATTTGCGATCGCCACCAGTATCTTTGTTTTGCCCTGGCACTTTGGAATAAGCGCGATCCCATTCTCAAAGAGCGCATGTTCGGACTAACCGCCCATGAAGGCAATCATGGCGAAGACGTCAAAGAGTATTACTTCTACCTCGACAACACTCCCACGCACTCCTACATGAGGTATCTGTACAAATATCCCCAGGCCGCGTATCCCTACGAACAGCTGCTGGAAGAAAATCGCCGTCGCGGCAGGGAGGATATGGAATACGAGCTTGTCGATACCGGCATCTTTGACCACAGCCGCTATTTCGATGTCGCGGTGGAATATGCCAAGGTCGCTCCGGAAGATATGCTCATCCGCATCAACGTCACCAATCGCGGCCCAGAAGCCGCTCCCATCCACATTCTTCCCACACTGTGGTTTCGCAATACCTGGTCGTGGGGACGCGACGACCGTCGGCCCTCTCTCTCCATTGCCCCCACTCCCACTTTCAAGGATCCTGAGCTCTGTTCAATCCTGGCCAAACATTGGCAACTCGGCGATTACATTCTCTATTGCTCTGGCGCTGGCGAACTCCTGTTCACAGAAAATGAAACGAACTACGAGCGCATATTCGGCGGCACTTCGCGCACTTCCTATGTTAAAGACGCGTTTCATTCCTATTTGATCGACGGCAACCGCCAGGCCCTTAATCCTTCCGCCGTTGGCACCAAAGCAGCGGCTCACTACGATCTAACCGTCCCGCCCGGCGAAACCATTTCCCTTCGCCTGCGACTCGCTGCCATGATCGATCATCATCCCCATGAAGCCCCGTTCGCCGATTTCGCTGCCGTCTTCGACTTGCGCAAAGAAGAGGCCGACGAATTCTACGGCGTTGTGTTGCCAGCAAAACTTTCTGACGACGCCAGACTGATTGCCCGCCAGGCTTTTGCCGGCCTGCTGTGGTCCAAGCAGTATTATCACTACGTGGTTTCAGATTGGCTGGACGGCGATCCCGGTCAGCCCACTCCTCCGGCCGTGCGGCTCGAAGGACGCAACAGCGATTGGCGTCATTTCTTCACGCGCGATGTGCTCTCCATGCCCGACAAATGGGAATTCCCGTGGTTTGCTTCCTGGGACCTGGGTTTTCATTGCGTCGCGCTGGCTTATGTTGACCCAAACTTTGCCAAAGAACAGATCCTGCTGATGACCCGCGAATGGTATACCCATCCGAACGGCCAAATCCCTGCCTACGAATGGGCTTTCGTCGACGTCAACCCCCCTGTGCTTTCTCTCTCCGCTGCCGCTGTCTTTGAAATTGAACGCCAGCTCACCGGCGTTGCCGATTATGCCTTCCTCGAACGCGTCTTCCAGAAAATGCTTCTCAATTTCACCTGGTGGGTCAATCGCAAAGACGCCATGGGCAAGAATATTTTTCAGGGCGGCTTCCTCGGCATGGATAATATTGGCGCGTTCGATCGCGACAATTTGCCTCCCGGATATCTTCTGGGCCAGGCCGATGGCACTAGCTGGATGGCCGCTTTCGCGAAGAACATGCTTTCCATCGCGCTCATCCTCGCCGAACGTGATCCCGTTTACGAAGACCTCGCCAGCAAATTCTGGGAACACTACATCTACATCGCTCACTCCATGAACAATCCTCAAGAATCCACCCGCTCTCTTTGGGACGAAATGGATGGCTTCTTCTACGATTACCTCTTTTCCGGCAGGAATGAGCGTTTCCCCGTGCGCGCCCGAACTATGGTCGGCTTTGTCCCCATGTTTGGCGGCACTGCCATCAATGCCGATACCTTCGATCGCTACCCCGATTTTCAGCGACGCCGCCAGTGGTTCATCGACCACCGTCCCGATCTCGTCGCCAGCATTAAACCCGCCGTCGTTCCGGGCCACAACAAAATGCTTCTCCTCGGATTTGTTCGCGAGGATCAATTGCGCAGCTTGCTTTCCTACATGCTCGATGAAAATGAATTTCTCTCGCCCTACGGCGTTCGCGCTGTTTCCCGCCATCACCTTGCTCATCCGCTGGTCCTGCATCTTGCTGGCCAGGAATATCGTCTCGACTACGAACCCGGCGAATCCACTACCACTCTTTTTGGCGGCAATTCCAACTGGCGCGGCCCCGTCTGGATGCCCGTCAATCACCTGATCCTTCTCTCGCTCCGCCAATATCACCGCTATTACGGCGACTCTTTTAAGATTGAGTGTCCAACGGGCTCGGGCCAATTGAAGAACCTCGGCGAAGTCGCTCACGAGCTGGCTCACCGATTGACTCATATTTTTCTTCGCGATAAGAATGGCAATCGCGCGGTCTTCGGCTCCAATAAACTCTTTAACGAAGATCCTCATTGGCGCGATTTGATTCCATTCAACGAGTATTTCCACGGCGACACTGGCCGCGGCTGCGGCGCCAGCCATCAAACCGGCTGGACTGGCTTGATCGCCCAAATCCTGATTGACATCTGTGAACTGGCATTCGGCCAACATCCTTCCGCCGAAGATGAATCCCTCTAACCGCTCCACCGCCAATCCCCCAGCAGGCGTCCTAATGTGTTTCTTCATGTAGGGCTGGCTTTTATGCCAGCGAAGCGTTTGCTTTTCCATCCCTGCTGTGAGCCACTCTTCTCCCCTTGCTTCACCCAATCTCTCTGGTGAACAATGTCATTGCCAGTCGCCGTCGCTTAACTCTTCTCACGCCATTCCAGGAGCGCCTATGAAATTGCGAATCTTCCTTCCTCGTTTGTTCTCACTGCTCTTCATCGCTTCTGTTTCCGTGTTCGCACAATCTTCCGGCTGGCTCGCTACGCTTCCTCAGCCTCACGACTACGCTCTTAAGCGCGTCTCCAGCTACGACCGTTCCGGTGGCAACGCCGATTTCCGCGCGATTTCTCCCGGCGAAACTCTCACCATTCTCGACGAACCCGGTCCCGGCACCATCACGCACATATGGTTCACGCTGGCCGACGACGAATCCTACCACCTGAAAAAGCTGGTATTCCGCATTTACTGGGACGACGAGGCCTCGCCAAGCGTCGAAACTCCACTCGGCGATTTCTTCGGTCTCGGCTTGGGCGAATATTTCCTATTTCAGTCCGCGCCTCTCAGCGTTGGACCCAACAAGGCCCTCAACTCTTTCTTCCCCATGCCATTTCAGAAGCATGCTCGCGTCACCGTCAGCAACAACGGCAAAGAGCGCGTCGATGCCTTCTATTTCAACATCGACGTTCAGGTATACTCCAAGCCTCTCCCGCCAGATACTCTCTATTTCCACGCGCAATATCGCCAGGCTTCCCCCAACCACGGCTGGACCAATCAGTGGCACGACAACGGCGAACCTATGGTCAACGACAAAAAGAATCTGCGAGGCGAGGACAACTACGTTTGGATGGAAGCCACCGGCCGCGGGCATTTTGTCGGCGTTACCATGTCGGTTCTACAAAATCAGGATTTTTGGTGGGGTGAAGGCGACGATATGTTCTTCATCGACGGTGAAACGTCGCCTTCCATTACCGGCACTGGTTCAGAGGATTATTTCCTGGGCGCTTACGATTTCGGCGGCCACCCATTTTCTTATCCGCTCTATGGCGCGCCGGTTGTCGGTGAGGAACGCGCTGGCGGCCGCAGTTCCGTATATCGCTTTCACCTGGATTCGCCCATCCCCTTCACAAAATCGCTGAAGGCCACGATTGAGCACGGCCACGCAAACATACGTTCCGACAACTATTTTTCCGTTGCCTATTGGTATCAAACAGAACCGCATGCCGCGTTTCCCGCGCTGCCCTCGCCGGAAGATCGCCTCCCCAAAATCCATGCAGTAGGCGGTCCCGGCAACGCCCCCAACTGAACCCGCCTTTGTCCGGGTGCCCCTCGCCGGTGTTGCGTGTGGGGTTTTGATTCGACCTCAGACGGTCGGATGACCCCTACTTCAACGAAGCCTCCACTTTCTTCCCATACTCTTTGGCCTTAGCCATCGCCGCCGTTTCGTCCACCGTCAGCACCTTGCCATCCTTCATCACCATTTTCCCGCCCACCACCACCGTCTCCACCTCGCTTGCCTTCAACGCATAAACAATTTGCGAATACGCGTCGAACATCGGCACGGCGTTCGGCACATTCAGATTCAGCACCACGAAATCAGCCTTCTTTCCCGCTTCCAGGGAACCAATCTCTTTTTCCATATGCAGCGCTCGCGCTCCTTCAATCGTTGCCATTTCCAGTGCGCCCTTTGCTCCCAGCGCACGTGGATCCACGCGGTACGTTTTCTGTAGTTTCGATGCCAGGTCCATCTCTTCCATCATGTCCAGATCATTGTTGCTGCCTGCGGGACCGTCCGTGCCCAATCCAACTCGCATTCCCGCTGCTCGTTCGTCCACCACCGGCGCAACTCCGCTCGCCAGCATCATATTGCTCGACGGATTATGCGCGCAGCCCACTTGCCGCTCCGCCAGAATCTTCATGTCCGTGTAGTCCACCCAGATGCAATGCGCCGCCAGCACATCCGGCCCCAGGAATTCGATCCGCTCCAGGTATTGCACCGGCGTCGTTCCATTTTTCTCCAGGCTGTTCACCAATTCTTTCCGCATTTCCGCAACGTGGATCAGAATCGGCGCGTGGTATTTCCTCGCCAGCGCCGCCGAATCCCTCAGCGTTTTCTCCGAGCACGTATAAATCGAGTGGGGTGCCACGGAAGCATGAATCAGCGGATCACCCTGCCATTTCTTCAGGAACTTTTCCGTATACGCCGCCATCTCCGCTTCATTCTTGTTATCCGGGGCAGGGAAGTCTATCCACGTTTCGCCAACAAATCCGCGCAGGCCCGCAGCTTTCGTCTCTTCGGCAACCGCATCTTCGAAGTAGTACATGTCCGCAAACGTCGTCGTCCCGCTTCGGATCATCTCTGCCAGCGCCAGTCGCGAACCCCAGCGCACAAATTCTTCATTCACGTTCTTTGCTTCCGCCGGGAAAATGTACTTCCTCAGCCAGTCGTCCAGCGTCACATCGTCCACCAACCCCCGCATCAGCACCATGGGAATGTGCGTGTGCGCGTTGATCAGCCCGGGCATGATCAACTTGCCTTTCGCGTCGATGGTCTGTTTGGCGATGATTCCTTTCGGAGCCAGGCTATTCACGTCTGGCCCGACGGCCACGATCGTGTCTCCCCGCACCGCAATTACACCGTTTTCGATCACATGGCGCTGGGGATCCATCGTCACGATCGTTGCGCCCGTAACCAGCAGATCGACGGAAACGGCTTGTTTAGTATCCGCCTGCGCGAACAGCGGATTCGGTGCGTAAATCGCGCACAGCAACATCAGTAAGCTCGAAAGCAAAACATATTTGCGCATCAAACTGCAGCTGGTCATCACGATTTCCCCAAAAAATATTTATAAATTCGAAGCATCGAAAGGCTTTGGAAACAATTCGCTCATCTTGAAGGTCTCACTCTTACCCTTCAGATTTGCCATCACCACCGGCACATCCCCGCAAAATTCCCAGATCAATTGACGGCACGCCCCGCAAGGCGGCGTCAGCGTATCGGTGTCCGTTACCACGGCAATCGCATCGAACCGCCGCTCTCCTTCGCTGATCGCTTTGAAGATGGCCACTCGTTCCGCGCATATCGTTAGTCCGTACGTCGCGTTCTCCACGTTGCAGCCGCCGTAGATTTTCCCCTCAGCCGTCCGCAGCGCCGCTCCAACCTTGAAGTTCGAGAATGGCGCATGCGCGTTCTCCCTGGCCTGCGTAGCCGCCTTGATCAGTACCTCAAATTCCGGCACATTACCTCCCTGAACTTGTCAGGGCACGGCTTCGGCCGTGCCACAAATCTTCGTCCTCGACCTTCACCTCACAACGCCGACGCTATGTCCGGAATCACCCCGCGCAGCAACGCGATGAATTGTCCTTCCACTCGCTCCGCCGTTTCCAGAACTTCCTTGTGATCCAGCGGTTGATCCAGAATGCCCGCCGCCGCATTCGTCACGCAAGAAATTCCCAAAACGCGCAGCGCAGCGTGCCTCGCCGCAATTACCTCCGCAACCGTCGACATCCCGACCAGGTCCGCTCCAATCGTCCTCAAGTAACGAATCTCAGCCGGCGTCTCATAGCTCGGCCCGGCCAGCGCCGCGTACACCCCCTCCCCCAATTCGATTCCCAACCGTCGTCCCTCGGCCAGCGTCAGTTCGCGAAATGTTTTATCGTAAGCCACACTCATGTCGGGGAATCGCGCGCCGAACTTTTCTTCGTTCGCTCCTGTCAGCGGATTCGCTCCCTGCAAATTGATATGGTCGCGAATCACCACCAGTCGTCCCTGCGTGAATTCTTTTTTGATGCCGCCGGCGGCGTTCGTCAGGATTACCGCCTTTACTCCCATTCGCGCAAATACACGCACCGGGAACGCTACGTCCTGCACCGAATATCCTTCGTACAGATGCACTCGCCCCTGCATCCCGACAACTTCAATGCCTTCCACGATTCCAAGCACGAGCTGCCCGGCATGGCCAATGGCGGTGGATGTCGGAAATTTCGGGATTTTCGCGTAGGGAATTCGTGTTGCCGCCGCAAACTCGTCCGCAAATGCGCCCAATCCAGATCCGAGTACCAGCGCGATTTTCGGCCGCAGCTTCGTCTTCTTCAGCACATACCGTGCGGCGGCGTCAGCCTGCGCGAAGCCGGGGCTGTCAGCGCTCATGTCAGAATTCCAACGATGCACGCGGACATCAGGTTGGCCATGGTTCCCGCCAGCATTGCTCGAATGCCGAATTTCGCCAACTGCCCGCGCTGTTCCGGCGCCAGCGCTCCGATGCCGCCAATCTGAATCCCAATGGAACTGAAATTCGCAAAGCCGCAAAGCGCAAACGTGGCAATCGTAAACGATCTCGGATCCAGCGACCCTTTCATCTGCCCCAGCTTCGCAAAAGCTACCACTTCATTGATGGTCATGCGCGTTCCCAACAAGTTCCCAATAACCGCCGCGTCTTTCCACGGAATTCCGATGAGCCATGCGATCGGTGAAAAGATCCATCCAAAAAATTGCTCCAGACTGTCTGGGAACCACGGAAAATGATGCAGCGCCAGCCGGTTGTGCGCGCCTCCAATCAGGAAATCCACCAACGCCAGCAGCGCGATAAACGAAATCAGCATTGCGGCAACATTGATCGCCAATTGCAACCCGTCCGACGTTCCTCGCGAAATGGCGCCCAGAAAATTCGCTTCCTTTTCCATCGGTGGCATCTGTACATGCCCCGCCGTCAGGGGCTCTTCCGTTTCTGGCACCAGCATCTTTGCCATCAGCAGCGTTCCCGGCGCGGTCATAATTACCGCCGTCAACAGATGTTTCGCTTCCACGCCCGAGGCAATATACGCGGCCATGATTCCGCCGGATACATGGGCCATCCCGCAGGTCATCACGCACATCAGTTCGGATTTCGTCAATTTGTTCAGGAACGGCCGAATCGTCAGCGGCGCCTCGGTTTGCCCCATGAAGATGCTTGCGGCGATATCCAGCGACTCCGCTCCGCTTGCTCCCATCACGCGAGTCATCACCCACGCGAACGCGCGGATGAACACCTGCATCACCCCGATGTGATACAGGAACGCGAAAACTGCGGCGATGAAAATGATCGTGGGCAGCACCTGAAACGCGAAAATGAATCCGAAGGACGATCCGTGCACGCCCAATCCCCCAAAAACAAATTCAGAGCCGGCAAACGCGAAGCTCAGCAGCTTATTGACGGCATCGCCCAATTTCTGAAACAGGATGCGGCCCAGCCCGAACTTCAGCACAAAGATCCCGAACGCCAGTTGCAGGCCTAAACCCCACAAGATTGTCTTCAGCTTGATCGCGTGTCGCGCCGTTGAGAAGAGGTACGCCAGCCCCAGAAAAACTGCCATGCCCAGCACACCTACAAATCTTCCCATTCCGTCTCCTTTGATCCCCACGCAAAAGACTTTATTTGTTTCCCGAACGGCCTCTGCGGAGTGAGCAATCTCTCCTCGGCTTCGCCACAGAGAGACTCGCCGTCCCGGTCCAGTCTCAAAGCCTTACCCGCCCAGAACCTGCCGGATCAGCGGCCTCGCCGCAGGCGCCGCTTCTCCAAACACAAAACTCGCCGCGATCATTTCCTTAGCCTCGGCCAGCTTTGCCTCAGAATTGTAGTGAATTGTCACCAGTTTCTCTCCTGCCGCCACGCGATCCCCGATGCGCCGGTGAAATTCCAGGCTCACTCCATGATCCACCGGGTCTTCTTTCTTTTCGCGCCCGCCTCCCAGCATCGCTAGTGCAATTCCAAAATCCTGGCAGTGCGTATCCACGATGTATCCCGGTGAAGCCGCAGTTACATCAGCTCGCGATCGCGCCTGTGGCAGCAGCGAAGGATCATCCGTCACGCGTTCGTCTCCCCCTTGCAGCGCGATGCACTCCCGGAACTTCTCCAGCGCTTGCCCCGACGTGATCATCGCCTCCGCCAGCCGTCGTCCCTCGTTCACCGACGGTGTCCTGTCGCCCAGGTAGAACATCCAGGCGGAAAGCTCCACGCTAAGCTGCCGCAAATCCTTCGGCCCTTTGCCCTTCAAAATGTCGATCGCTTCGGCCACCTCGCTTGAGTGCCCCGCCATTCTGCCCAACGGCTGTCCCATATCCGTCAGCAGCGCCACGCATCGTTTCCCCATGCGATGACCCGTTTCCACCATCGCTTTCGCGAGTCGCACCGCATCTTCTTCTTTCTGCATAAACGCGCCCGACCCCGTCTTCACATCCAGCACCAGCGCATCGATCCCCTCGGCCATTTTTTTGCTCATGATGGAAGCGCAGATCAAGCTCACATTTTCCACCGTCGACGTCGCGTCTCGCAGCGCATAAATCTTTTTGTCCGCAGGCGCGATCTCGGCCGTCTGCCCAATCAGCGCCATCCCGCACTCGCTCAGCACATGCCGAAACTCCTTCAGGCTCAGTCCAATATTGAACCCGGGAATCGCCTCCAGCTTGTCGAGTGTGCCTCCCGTGTGCCCCAACCCTCGCCCGCTGATCATCGGCACAGTCACGCCGCCCGCCGCCACGATCGGTGCCAGCACCAGCGAAGTGTTGTCTCCGACTCCTCCCGTTGAATGCTTATCCACCTTTTTCCCGGGAATTTCGCTCAGATCCACCACTTCGCCTGAGTACAGCATCGCCTCCGTCAACACCGCCGACTCCGGTCCAGTCATCCCTCGCAGCCATACCGCCATCAACCACGCCGCCATCTGGTAATCCGGAATATCCCCGCGCGTGTATCCGCGAATCAGAAATTCGATTTCTTCACGGGAGTGTTCCCCGGAGTCGCGTTTTTTTCGAATGAGGTCGACGGCGCGCATGCTGTGCAGATGAATGGCGAGCCTAACACCAGCGCCAACACGCGTCAACGCAACACCCAACGCACTGCGCCGCACTGTCACGCGCCTCCTGTGTGACCCGCCGACTTGCTCCTTCTTCCTCATTGTTATAACTTGCGCTTGCTGCCTTAAGGAGCGCGCATGAGCAGAGTGCCCAGAGTGGCCGTGGTGGGCAGTGCCAACGTCGACCTCACCACCTTCAGCGACACATTTCCTCGTCCCGGTGAAACACTTTTCGGTCAGCGCTTCGATCTCGGTTTTGGCGGCAAAGGAGCCAACCAGGCCGTCGCGGCGCGCATCTGCGGCGCTGAAGTTTTGATGGTCGCCAAGCTTGGCAATGACCTGTTCGGCGAAGCCACGGTCCGGAATTTCGCTTCGTTCGGCATCGACACTTCCCACGTGCGCATTGTCGATGGCGTTTCCAGCGGTGTCGCGCCGATCTTCGTCGAGCCCAACGGCCAGAATCGCATCCTGGTCGTCAAAGGTGCCAACGACACGCTCTCGCCTGCCGACGTGGATGCCGCATCCTCCGCGCTTCAGCACGTCGACACCATCGTTCTGCAGTTCGAAATTCCCATCGACACGGTCTACTACACCGTCCAGTTCGCGCGGCAGCATGGCATTCGCTGCATCGTCAACCCCGCGCCCGCGCAAAAGGTCGATCTGCGGAAATTGTCGGCCGCCGATTACTTCATTCCCAACGAAACGGAGGCTGAAGTCATCACCGGTCTCACCGTGCAAACCATCGAAGACGCCAAGAAGTGCGCCGAATCTCTCATCCGACAGGATTTTCGCCGCGTCGTCATCACACTCGGCGGCCGCGGTGCTCTCTTGGCCACTCCGCAGAGCGCCGAGGTGATCGAGCCTTTTGCCGTCAAGCCTGTTGACACCACCGGTGCGGGCGACGCTTTCATCGGCAGCTTCGCTGTTTTCCTTGGCGCTGGCTTGCCCGAAAAGGAAGCCCTGACGCGTGCCAGTCTTTACGCCGCTCTTTCCACCATGCGTGTCGGCACGCAGAAATCTCTTCCCAGTCGCGCGGAATTTGAAGCCGAATGGGCCGCGCGTGGCAGAAACGCTTAGCGTCAGAAAACGCCACTCCAGATTCATGCGCATGCGTGACTGAGGATCTTAAGGAGCCTAAATGTTCATTCTGCAAAGCTATCCGCTGGCCGTAATCTTCTGCGTCATCACCATGTTCTGCTGGGGTTCCTGGGCCAATACACAAAAACTTGCGCGCAAAGGCTGGCGCTTCGAACTCTTCTATTGGGATTACACCATCGGCGTTCTTCTGCTCACTCTGATTCTTGGCCTTACATTGGGCAGTTCCGGCCAGGACGGCCGGTCGTTTCTCGCCGATCTTTCTCAAGCCTCGCATTCCAGCATCCTGTCCGCTCTCATCGGCGGCGCCATCTTCAACGCCGCCAACATCCTGCTCGTCGCTGCCATCGACATCGCCGGAATGTCGGTCGCGTTTCCCGTTGGCATTGGCCTCGCCTTGGTGCTCGGCGTCGTGGTCAACTACGTTGCCGATCCTCTCGGCAACGCGCCCTTGCTGTTCGGCGGCGTGGTTCTCGTCGTCCTCGCCATCATTCTCGACGCCATCGCCTACCGCAAAATTCCCGGCTCCGCGGCCGGGGTCAACACCAAGGGACTGGTCCTCTCCGTGGCTTGCGGCATTCTGATGGGCTTCTTCTATCGCTTCGTCGCGGCTTCCATGTATCCCGATTTCACGCGTCCGGAACCTGGCAAACTCGGCCCTTACGCCGCCGTCTTCATCTTTGCGGTTGGTATTTTCCTCAGCAACTTCATCCTGAATACCTTCGTCATGAAAAAGCCCTTCGTCGGCCAGCCCGTCTCTTTCTCCGATTATTTCAAGGGCAGCTTCGCCACGCATCTTACCGGCATTCTCGGCGGCATCATCTGGGGCGTCGGCATGAGCTTTAACATCATCGCCAGCGGCCGCGCTGGTTTTGCCATTTCCTACGGGCTTGGCCAGGGCGCCACGATGATCGCCGCGTTCTGGGGCGTGTTCATCTGGAAGGAATTTCGCGATGCGCCTCCCGGTACTTCCAAACTGATTGCGGCCATGTTTGGCTGCTTCCTCATCGGCCTGGCGCTCATCATCCTCGCTCGCATGAGTTGATGTTCGCATACGCCACTTTGGCCTTGACACTTCTGCGCGTGGGAAACTACGCTTCTCTTACTTTCCATCGGGGTGCACGTGCCTTTCACTAATTGCAGGTCTCACGCAGTACTCTTCTTCGCTCGGCTCGCCATTTGCTTCGTACTCGTTCTTTCGGCGCTCCTGCCTTCATCGCTCGCTGCTCCGCGCAAAATCATCATTGATACCGACCCGGGCACCGACGACGCCATGGCCATCATGCTCGCCCTCAACTCTCCCGAACTCGACGTTCGTGCGATCACCGTCGTTCCAGGCAACGTCACCGCCAAGCAAGGCCTCGACAACGCCCTGCGCATGCTTTCCCTCGCCAATCGCTGCGACATCCCTGTTGCTGCCGGCGCTCAGCATCCCCTCTTTCAAAAGCTGATCACCGCCGAATTCTGGCATGGCAAAAACGGTCTCGCGAATATCGAGCTTCCTCCCAGCAAGTGCAAGGTCGACGCTCGCTGGGGCCCCGATCTCATCATCGAACTGGTTCACGCTTCGCCGCACGAAATCACTCTCGTTCCCATCGGCCCGCTTACCAATATCGCCCTAGCCGTCGAAAAAGATCCTTCCATCGTTCCTCTGGTCAAGGAAGTCATTCTCATGGGCGGCTCCATTTCCGGCGGCAACTCCACGGCCGTTGCCGAAGCCAACATCTACGGCGATCCGGAAGCCGCGCAGATTGTCTTCCAGGCTGGCTGGCCTCTTACCATGGTGGGCCTCGACGTCGGCGACAAAACGCTGCTCACCCGCAAATATCTCGCGCAACTCGGCAACACTCACGGCCCAGTCAACGACTTTATTTATAAGGTCGCTGAGTTCCTTATCCAGCTCGGCGAAAAGTTTGGCGATTCCGGCACTCCCATGTACGACCCGCTCGCCGTCGGTGTGGCCATCGATGCCAGCATCGTCACGGCGCCGCCGATGCATGTGGACGTGGAACCACGCGGGGAGTTCACGCGCGGCGAAACGGTTGCCAATCGCCGCAACGCGATCGAGAATAATGTGCTTCACCATTTTCCCGATGGCGACCGCTACATCGTCGAGGGCCTCGAAGAAGTTGAGCCCAACGCCAAAGTCTGCACCGCGGTGAACGCCGAAAAGTTTTTGGAATTGTTCGTTTCTCGCATTCAAGGAAAGTGAGTGGCGCGGGTCAACCTGCGCCCATTTTTAGTGCAGCCATCGTCCATTCATCGGCGCCGTTTCCTTCAGGCACTCGCAGGAACGTTTGCCGCATTTCCCGCGATTCGTGCTAACTTTTCTTTGGCCGCGTCGGCATTTCCTGCGTGCCCTGTTCCTTCGGAGATTATGCACTGGCCAACACCAATCGGCAGTCCCGTACTTGAGAGCTTGCACTACGCCATCGAATCGTCCCGCGACGTCCACACGCATTACGAGAAGATCGTCGAAGTGGCTTCCTGGATGGCCTACGAAGAATTGCCCATGCCCGAATTCGCGCTGCCCTTCGGCGTGGGACAGGGTGATGCCAACGAAGCCATCGATTTCATCATGGTCGCCGATTCCATCGACACGGCCTTCACCAACTTCGACACGCACACCAAATTCCAGGTGGACTTTGCCGGGCAGCACTGGTCGGATTCGGAGGCTGAATTCGCCTGCTTGAAGCGCGCCATGGATCAGGGCGTGCCGATTCTTGATGGCAAATATCTTTCCACTGTCAGTCGCGCCGAACTCGACAAAATCTTCCAGGGCAACATCGAGATGCCCATGCTCGATGAAAAGCTTGCCGTCCTTCATCAGGTCGGCAAAGTGCTCGCGGAAAAATATAACGGCCGCTTCCACAATTTTGTGCATGCCTGTTCGCCTAAGCTTTATGACAACGGCAACGGCCTCGTCGACCGACTGGTAATCGAATTCCCGCGCTTCAACGATGTCAGCATGCTCGATGGCCACGAAATCAAGTTCTACAAACTCGCCCAATTAGGCCTCTGGATGCTCTATTCCACGCTGCACAGCTCCGGCAAATTCCGTCTCGACGATCCCCAGAAAATGACCGCCTTCGCCGACTACATCGTGCCCGTCGCGCTGCGCCTTCTGGGCATCACCAGCTATTCCAAGGAGCTGGAGCACGCCATCAACTCCTACCAGCTCATCCTGCGGGATTCACGCTGGGAAATCGAAATTCGCGCCCACTGCATCTATTCCACCGCGCTGCTCCGCGAGGAAGTCAACAAGCTTCGTCCTCCCGACGCGCAAGTGATCATCCCGCAAATCGATGCGCGCCTCTGGACGCATTACCACACCACCACGTGGCCGCATCACCTCACAAAGACGATCATGTATTAAAAGTATTCGGCGTCTGCCGCAAAGGAGAGGAAATCGGTCATGGAGAGCTTGCTTCGCGTTTGTGCCGTTGCGCTGCTACTGATGGCGTCTGCGTCCATTGTTTCCGCGCAGGGCAAGCGCAAGGTCATTATCGATCAGGATGCATCGGGCCCCGGCGGCACCGACATGCAGGCGATTCTCGCGCTGGTGAATTCACCGGACACCGACGTTCTGGGCATCACCGTCCTTACCGGCGACGCCTGGCGCGACGAAGAAGTGCAGCACACCCTGCGTCTGCTGGAGATTATTGGGCGCACCGACATCCCCGTCCTGCCCGGCGCCGCGTTTCCTTTGCTCAACAGCAAGGAATACATCGCCAAGTGGGAATCGCTGCACGGCAAAGTCGTCTATCAAGGTGCGTGGAACTATGCGCGCGGAGCCAAGGTTCACGGCCCATACGAAATTCCGCCCATGCCCGAAGGAAAGCCAACCACCAAAGCTTCCGACGAGGATGCCGCTCATTTTCTGGTGCGCATGGTCCGCAAATATCCGCACGACGTCACGATTTATGCCGCGGGTCCTATGACTGATCTGGCCTTGGCGATCGCCCTCGATCCGCAGTTCCCGGAACTCACCAGGGAACTCATCGTCATGGCCGGCTCCATCAACCCGCAAACCGATGATCCGGAATTCACCATGTCGCCTTCCCGCGAATTCAATTTCTGGATGGATCCTGAAGCCTCCAGCGCCGTGCTGCACGCCCGTTGGCCGCGCGTGGTGCTTACCACCGTGGATATTTCCGTGAAAACTCGCATGGAAAAAGATCTCATCGATCAGGTGCGCAAGAGTCCCACGCCCGCCGCGCAGTACGTGGCGAAATACGCTGAACCGAATATCCTTTGGGACGAACTGGCGGCCGTGGCGTGGCTCGATCCCTCCATCATCACCAAATGGAAAAAGCTCTACGTGGATGTGGACGTCGATCACGGCGCCGGCTACGGCAACACGCTGGTCTGGCCGGAGGGTAAGCAACCCGGAATGGGCGAAGTGCTGGTCGAGGTTCAGGACGACCTCGACAAAGCGAAGTTCTACAAGGAATATGTCGAGCTGCTCAGCAGGCCCACGCCTCCGCCGGCAGCAACTCCCAAAAACTGAGATGAACTGTTTGCGTGGTCGATGAACTGGAATTCGTTAGTTGATGCCCTGAATCCGCAGGCTCACCAGCTGGTCGATGGTCAGATCTTTCATTCCGTGCGATTTCAGCCCGCTGATGTATTCAGGCGTAACGCCGTGTATCCGCATGGCCACCAGTTGATCGGGATCCGGGTGCTTGTAACCCAGGCCCTGCAGCTTCTCAATGAACTCCGGGGAAACTCCATGAATCCGGAAAGCGATCAGCTTCTGCAGATCCACGTGGTCGTACCCTTCCTTCTGTAGCTGCTGAATCCACTCTGGCGTAGCGCCATGGATTCGCATCGCGATCAAGGTATCTTCATCGGGCTGGTAGCCGGCTTGATGCAGGAAGCGAACCATTTCCGGCGTTACGCCGTGAATGCGAAACGCCACCAGTTTGTCGCAATCGGTGGCGCTCAGGCCCGCGGAACGCAATTCCTGAATAAATTTTGAATCGACATTGAAAATCCGAAACTCGATCAGCTTGTCCGTGTCCAGCCCGTTCAGATGCTGGTCCATCATCTCTCTCGCAAAACTCAAGCTCACATCCATGATCGCCATGGTGTACTGCTTATCGTCGTCGATCCCCGTGAACCCCAGCGCTTTCATTTTGCTCGCGTACTTCGCGTCGGCAAAAAATTGAAAAACGCCCGCGCCATCGCCGTTATCGAGAAACCCTTCGCAATCGAAGTTTCCAGCGTCGCGCGTGATTTTGAACTTCACTTCCTGCTTGCCGGGCTTGGAAACATCCAGTCCGATAAACGCCGCCAGCGGCCACGTCGAAGAATGATGCGAAGAGTTGCCGTGCTGGTTGTGGATCAGCGCGAACTCAACCTTGCCCGGTTCATCCGAGCTGTGCAGTGTCCAGTCGCCCTTCCTCGTGTCGGTGGCCCGCGACGTCAACGCTCCGATCAGGGCGGCGGCTACCAGAAAATAAGCCAGCAAACCTTCTCTGCGATTCATGGTCTCCTCCCCAGCTTACTTCTCGGCGTCCAAAACGCCGGATTGCTTCAGCGAAATCAGTTGATTTAACGTCAGGTCTTTGAAGCCGTGGCTGTGCACCTTCTGAATGAATTCTGGCGTTACGCCCTGCACCTTTGCGCCAATCGCTTCGTCGATGTCCACCTTGAAGCCGGCGGACTGCAGTGCCTTCAGATAATCCGCGTCCACGCCCTGAACTTTCATGCCGATCAGCTCGTCCGCGGTAGGATGAAAGCCCAGCGCGTTGATCCCTTTCACGTATTCCGGCGTGATGCCCTGAACCTTCATGCCGATGATTTCGTCGGCGCCGGTCTTGATGCCCAGGTCATGCATTTGCTTGATGTATTCGGGAGTGACGCCCTGCACCTTCAGCCCGATCAAGGCATCGCCGTCCAGAGACTGCTGCCCCGTGGCGGTCCGCATTTCTCGAACGTAATCCGGAGTAATTCCCTGGACTTTCATGCCAATGATTTCGTCAGCGTTGCTCTTGATGCCCAGGTCGTACATTTGCTTGATATATTCCGGAGTGACGCCCTGCACCTTCAACCCGATCAGATTGTCGATGTCCAAAGGCTGTCCAGTGGCTGCCCGCATGTCACGAACGTAATCCGGCGTGATGCCCTGTACTTTCATTCCAACCAACTCGTCGGCATCGGGATGCAAGCCCATGTCGTGCATCTGTTTTACGTATTCGGGAGTGACGCCCTGAACCTTCAGCGCAATCAGTTGATCGACGCTCAGATCACCTAACCCGGCGGACTTCATTCCATCGATGTAGCTCTGTGCTGTCGGTTGTGCCGCAGCCTGCGCCGCTAGCGCCAGGTAGGGTGTGACCCGCACTAATAGACTAGGTGCCGCCGGGGCAACCGGCGTCAGTGCCACAACAGGTGCCGCAGCAGCTTTCGGCATCGGAGCCGCGGGCGCAAGAGTCGCAGGCAAGTGAACGCTAACCGGAACATTTATCGTTACCGGAGACATCGGTGCGCGTGGCGCAACAACCGCTCCTGACGGCGGCGCAGCAGGTGCTGGAGGCGCGGGAGCTGCGGGTGGAGTTTGCGCATGCACAACGTGCGCCGCGCCGATTAGTGCGCCGCCCGCCAGAAGTGCCGCGAACAGGCACAGCACGCCAACGGAAAGATTCGCGCCGCGTTGCGCGCCACTGGAATGACCGATTCCCAGAAGGCGAGCCACACGAGCGGCCAGCGGCCCACGATTCGCGGCCATCAGCAATTGTGGGGCGACGCGCGATTCCGCCATGCGCGCCAGAGCATGCGCATACGTAACCGGGCTTCCGCACACGGCCACTGCCGCATCATCGCAGCAATTCTCGCGCTCTTCGCGGATGCGCTTGCCCAGCCACCACACCGCCGGGTGATAGAACAGCAGCGACTCCACCGCTATCTGAAACAGGTTGACGAATGCGTCCAGCCGCTGGATGTGTGCCAATTCGTGCGCAATCACCGCTTGCAATTGCGTCTCGTCCAGACCCGTCAGCGCGCTTACCGGCAGCAGCACCACCGGCCGAATCCATCCAACCACAACCGGTGCGTCCAATTGCAGCGATTCGCAATAGCGTACGATCCTGGTGATCCCCATTCTTTCTTGCAGCGCCTGGCACAGCTCCAGAAATTCCTGCGAAACGGGCGTCGATTCCTCGCGGCGCAGCCGCACCACTAGAAAAAAGCCCCCGGCGGAGCGCAGGCTGAACAGCACCACACCCGCGAACCACAATTCCACCAGCAGGAAGAAATAATCAGGCGCCGTTCTCGCAGAAGCCGGGGATGGATGCTTGATTGCGACCACGCGCGCCGAGGCCTCCGCAGCCAACGCCGAATTCATCGCGCTCGAGCTCATGGAAGCAGTGGCGCCGGCTTGCGAATTCAGAACCACAAAGGTAGCCACCGGAGCGGCAAGCATCAACACCAGCACCCCAACTAGAAAGGCGTAGCGCGCCGATGAGCTTCGCAGAAAATGCAGGCTGACGTATGCCGCTGCGGCCAGCGCCGCGCCTTGCCACACGAAGTGCAGCAGCGTCAGCGCCACGAGACGCATCGTTTCGGGAGAGAGCAAATGCGCAAGGAGATTCATCGGAGCTTCCTTTCGTATTCGTTCAGCAGGCGGCGCAACTCTTCCACCTCTGCCTTGGAGCCTTTGTGGCCCGCCAGTGCATGCATCATCAGTTCGCTGGCAGAGCCGTCAAACACGCGCTGCAGCACATCGAGCGCCAGTTGCCGCTTGGTCTTTTCCTCGGGTTGCACCGCTTCGTAGACATGGGCGCGCTGTTCCTCGTTACGGCGCACCGTGCCCTTGGCGGTCATGATCTGCATGAGCTTTAAGACGGTGGTGTAGCCCAGAGGTCTCTTTTCATTCAGTGCCTGGTGAACGTCGCGAACTGTGGAAGGCCCGCGCTCCCACAGGATCTGCAGGATTTCCAGTTCGGAGGTAGTCGGTTTCTGTGTCGGATGAGGTTCCATGCGGAGAGCCTACTACGAAGAGATTCGTAGTGTCAACGAAAATCTTCGTACTTCGCAAACCCCCGCCGGGTCTGTGTAGCAGTCGTCTTCCGAGACAGGCGCTCTGCCAATTGCGATTATGCCGATTAGGGCGCGACGATGTCGCTGAATTTCGGCTTAACCTGCACCGCGGCCAGGCTTGTGGCGTCCCAACCGCCTCCCAGCGCCTTGACCAGCAGCACGGAAGTAATCAGCCGCTGCCCCTGAATCACCGCGGCTTCCTGCTCGTTGATCAACAGATTCTGCTGCGCGCTGACCACATCGAGATAACTCACCAGCCCTCCGACGTAGCGCGAGTTCGCGATATCCAGTTGGCGCCGCGAAGAGGCCACTGCTTCCGCCTGGGATTTGCGCGCCGTTTCCAGAATTTGCAGCCCGGAAATATTGTCCTGAACTTCGCGAAACGAATTCAGCACCGTATCCCGATAACCAGCCACCGTGGCGTCATAACCGGCTTGCGAGAATTGCACCTGCGCTCGGCGCGCGCCGCCCGTAAAAATGGCTTCCGCCGCGGTAGCGCCGACCGCCCAGACCGCCGACTCCGCATTGAATAATTGGGAGATGTTCGCCGAATTCCAGCCACCCTGCCCGAACAAAACCAGCGAAGGATAGTAAGCAGCCTTGGCAATTCCGATTTGCGCATTGGTCACTGCCATCTGGCGCTCGGCCTCCGCGATGTCTGGCCGCCGCTCCAGAAGATCGGAAGGAAGGGAAGTATCAATGTTGGGCGGCTCCGCAGACATCGTGCGCGTCGGAAGATGGAAATCGGGAGCCGGTTTGCCGATCAACACCGCCACAGCATCCTCAAATTGTTTGCGCTGCTGTTGCAGCAGGATTGCCGCCGTCTGCGTGGTGTTCAGCAGCGTTTCTTCCTGAGCCACATCTAGTCCCGAAGCAACGCCGCCATTGTGCCGCGAATTTACCAGGTCCAATCCTTTTTGCAGCGTGTCCACGGTGCGCGTATACAACGCCAACTGCGTATCGATTTGCCGCAGCGTGAAATAATCTGCGGCGAGTTCAGCGGTCAGCACCAGCCGGACATTTTCCAGATCAGCAGCGGAAGCCTGGAACGAAGCTTGCGCCGCCTCAATCGTGCGCCGGCGCTTACCGAACAGATCCACCTCATAACTGATGCTGAAAGGTAGCGCGTAATTGTTCTGCGTAACCGCACCGCCGAGAGAAAGGTTGGAGCCTGTCGGTCGTGTACCGGAATAGCGTTGCGCGCCGATCGTAGGATTCACTCCGACGTTCGGGAACAGTGTGGCGTTCTGCACCGCAGCGGAAGCACGAGCCTGATCGTAGTGCGCGATGGAAACTTTCAGCGTTTGATTGGCGGCGAGTAATTCGTCTTCGAGTGAATTCAGCTCGTCGTCGTGAAAAACCGTCCACCACGAAGTTTTCGGTATGGCATCCTTCGGCGCGGCTTCGCGGAACGGCTCGGTCACTTGCCACTGCGTTGGTACCGGCGCCGACGGGCGTTTGTAGTTCGGCCCGACCGTGCATCCCGCCAGCCCACAGCCAGCACAAGCCACCAACGCAACAAACCGCGCAATCAGACGCCGCTGGCCCTCCGCGAGAAAGCGCATCAGGGCTTTTTCTCCGCTGGAGCATTTGAGCTCGCGGACTTTTGCGGATTGTTGGCAGGCGCGTTTGCCGGCGGCGTTATGGTGGGGTTCGCCACCTGCTTCACTTTCACCACTTGCCCATCCTCCAATGAGTCGGGAGGATTCAGCACGATCCACTGATCAGGCTTCAGCCCGCTCAGCACTTCCAGCGAGTTTCCGTAGTCGCGCCCAATTACCAGCGGTTGCAGATGTGCGCGATCGTCGGAGCCAACCACCACGGCGCGCAATCCTTCGGAGCGAAACAGCAGCGAGTTTACGGGAACCACCACGCGTTCGCCCGGCGTTTTCACTTGCAGCACCACCTGGGCATACCCTCCGGGCAACAATTCGCCCGTTTTGTTGGGAACGTCCACCTCAGTCAGAAGCGTTCGCGCGGCGGGATCAATCGCTTCGGCGGTACGAACCACCTTGCCCTGGAATTTCCGGCCCGGGTACTGCGTCAATTCCAAATACGCGCCAAGTCCGGGGCGAATATGCGAAGAGTACGTTTCCGGAACATTGACGAAAACGCGCATCGGATCGGTCTGTGCAAGGAAGAACAGCTGCTGCGATGCGCCGCCATTGCCCGCGTTGATCAGCGTGCCGATATCCACGTTGCGCCGGGTAATGACCCCGCTGAAAGGAGCATACACGCGCTTGAAAGACTCAAGTTCCTCCAGGCGGCGAACATTCGCCGCGGACGATTGAACCGTGGCGCGCTTCGCTGCCAGGTCGCCGGTGGCATTGTCCACTTCCTGTCGCGACACGCCATCGGTCTTCAGCAGGTCGGTGTAACGTGTCGCCGTGATCTGTGAAAGATTTTCGTTCGCTTGCGCGGTCCCAAGTTCAGCCTTGGATTGGGAGAGTTGCTGGTCCAGTTCCGGAGCATCTATTTCCGCCAGAAGGGCGCCTTTGTTCACACGCGACCCGATATCGAAATACCACTTTTTCAGGTAGCCGTTCGTCCGGGCATAAATCGGTGATTCCACGTAAGCCTGAAGCGTTCCAGGCAGCATCAGACTTTCGTCGCCGGGTTCGGTCGTCGGTTTGATCACCGCCACGGTCGGAATCGTCGAAAGTTCTGTTTCCTTTGCCAAAGTCTGGTATTGCACACGCCGCTGAAACATCAGCAACGCGCCGATGATCACCAGCACCGCAACGGCAATGAAAAACACCGTGAAAATCGGGCTCTTCTTCTGCGAAGAGTCATCAGAGCCCGGTTCGGTATGCGTCGGTACGGCAGTCATAGTGGCATGCTCCAAAAATGTGAGGGGGTATTTCCCGCGGACATCCGGCGGATCCCAACTGACGGGACTCCCCGGGGCGTAAGAGCAGCGCTAACTTCAGTATGGCACCTCTTTTACCGTTTGGGCAAAAATAGGAGAGCCATACGCTCGTTCGCGAAATCGCGCTCATGTCGTTGCCCTTTGCGGAGAGGCGTTGCGATGCCGCCGCCGCGCCAGATACCCGTGAATGATCGAAAACACACAGGGAACGAAGAAGAGCGTCGCGATAGTAGCGAACAGCAGTCCGCCAATCACAGCTCGGCCCAGCGGCGCGTTCTGCTCGCCACCTTCACCCAGACCAATTGCCATTGGCACCATCCCGATCATCATGGCCAGCGCTGTCATGATCACTGGACGAATGCGCACGAAGCCCGCTTCCAATGCGGCATCCACGGGATTTTTGCCTTCGCTCATCTGTTCCCGCGCGAACGACACCATCAAAATACTGTTCGCCGTTGCCACGCCCATGCACATGATTGCGCCGGTCAGCGATGGCACGCTCAACGTTGTGTGCGTAATCAGCAGCATCCAGCAGATCCCCGCCAGCGCTCCGGGCAACGCGGTGATAATGATGAATGGGTCGAGCCACGATTGGAAATTCACCACGATCAGCAGATAAGCCAGAACGATAGCGCCAACCAGGCCCACCCCAAGCCCCAGAAACGAACTCTTCATCGTCTGCACCTGCCCGCGAATCACCAGGTGACTGCCTCGCGGAAGCCCCTTTTCCGCTTGCGAAGCCAGCCGGATCACCTCGTTCGACACCGAACCCAAATCCCGCCCGTCAACAGAAGCGTAAATGTTGATCATCGGTTGCACATTGTAATGAGAGATCGAAGCGGGCCGCGCGACGGTGGAAGTAGATACCAGGTTCCCGAGAATTTGCGGAGTGACGCCGGGTTGCGAACCCGTGACCGGCGTATTGTCCAGCGCCTGCAGGCTCTCGATTCTATATTGCGGAGTCTGCACCGCCACGCTATAGCTAACCCCGTTTCTGGGATCCAGCCAGAAACTGGGAGCGGTCTGAAAGCTGGAAGACAGCGAAACCAGCACGTTTTGCGCGATGTCACGCGTTTGCAGGCCAACGTGCTGTGCTCGCGTGCGGTCGATAATCATGTACAAAGTGGGGCCATCGAAAGCCTGCTGCACGTGCACGTCGACAGCTCCGGGGATGTGCCGGATTTCGTTCGCCAGCTTGACGGCGGCGGCGTAATTTCCTTGTTGATTCATGCCGGTAATCTGCACGTCGATGGGCGCCGGTGTGCCGAAGTTCAAAATCTGCGTAACGATATCGGCGGGCTGAAAGAAAAACTGTACGCCGGGAAATTCGCCGGGTAGCCGCTTGCGAAGATCGTTGATGTACTCGCTGGTCGGCTTGCCTCGCTCCGGCTTCAGTTGCACCAGGATCTCTCCGTCGGAAGTGCCGATCGTTCCAGCGTTGCTGTAGGTCAGATTGATGCCCGAATAGGGCAGGCCAATATTGTCCAGAACCGTCACCAGTTCTTTTTCCGGGATGGTGCGGTGAATCACTCCGTTGATCTGATCGGCGAGTTTTGCGGATTCCTCGATGCGCAGGCCGGTTCGCGCGCGATAGTGCAGACGTATCTGACCGGCGTCCACGCTGGGGAAGAAGTCACGACCCAGAAAGAAAACGAGTCCTGTGGACAGCACGCAGAAACACAGGAAGAGCAACGCAAAAAGCACCGAATGATGCAGCGCCGTCGCGAGCGCTCGTCGATACCCTCCACGGAATCGCTCAAAGGCGTGCTCGAACCGCTGTTGATACCGGCGAAACACTCCCATCGTTTCGTCTTGATGCTGGTCGGCGTGATATTCGTCCTCCGCGCTCAACAAGTACATCGCCATGGTCGGAACGATCGTCCGCGACCACATGTACGACGCCAGCATCGCGAAGATCACCGCTTCGGCCAGCGGAACGAACAGGAATTTCGCCACGCCCGAAAGGAAAAACATGGGGATAAACACAATACAGATGCACAGCGTGGAAACAAACGCAGGTACGGCAATCTGTTGCGCGCCATCCAGAATGGCCTGGATGGTTTCCTTGCCCATCGCCAGGTTGCGGTTGATGTTTTCAATTTCCACCGTGGCGTCGTCCACCAGGATGCCGACGGCCAGCGCCAGTCCGCCCAGCGTCATGATGTTGATGGTCTCGCCCAGCGCGCTCAGGCAAAGTATGCTCACCAGAATGGAAAGAGGAATCGAGATGGCGATGATCAGCGTGCTCTTCCAGTTCCCAAGGAACAGCAGAATCATCACCGCGGTCAGGCACGCGGCGATCAGAGCTTCGCGCAGTACGCCTTGAATCGCGGCACGCACGAAAAGTGATTGATCGAAGAACGTAGTCAGGTTCAGGCCCTCGGGCAGGTTGGACCGATAATCGTTGAGCATCTGCTTCACGCGATCGACAATCGTCAGCGTCGACGCATTCCCGGTCTTGTAAATGCTCATCAGCACGCCGCGCTGCCCGTTTGCCACCACCACGTTGGTTTGCGGCGAGAACCCATCGCGCACGTGCGCCACTTCCCGCATATAGATCGTGGAACCGTTCACCGTCTTCACCGGCAGATCGTTCAGCTCGGCTACTGATCGCGGCGAGCCATTCATCTCCACGTTGTATTCCAGCGCCCCGATCTTGGCGGTTCCCGTCGGCAAAATCAGGTTCTGCGCGTTCACCGCGTTGACCACATCCACCGGCGAAAGCCCCTTGGATTGCAGCGCCGCCGAATCGATGTCCACTGAAATCAGTCGCTGCTTTCCTCCATACGGAAACGGAGTCGCCGCTCCCTGCACCGTGGCCAGCTGCACGCGTATGAAATTGTTCCCGAAGTCGAAGATCTGTTGCTCGCTCATGCGATCGCTGGTCAAGCCGATTTGTAGCACCGGAACCGTCGATGCGGAATAGATGATCACCAGCGGTGGCGTCGTGCCAGGCGGAAGGAAGCGCAGGAAGGTTTGCGAGATGGCGGCAGTTTGTGCCAGCGCAGTCTGAATGTTGGCGCCAGGCTGGAAGAATACCTTGATGACCGCGATGCCGTTCAGCGATTGCGATTCAATGTGCTCCACGTCGCTCACCAGCGTGGTGATGCCGCGCTCCACGCTCGACGTAATCCGCTGCTCCATTTCCTGCGGCTGCAGCCCGTTATATGTCCATACCAGGCTGATCACCGGGATATTGATGTCTGGGAAGATGTCCGTTGGCGTGCGCAGCAGCACCACCGGCGTCAGCAGCACAATAACAAGGGCCATGACGATGAACGTGTATGGCCTGGCAAGAGCTAAACGTACTATCCACATAGAAAGAGACGATGACCTTTTTGGCCGCAGCCGTAACCACTACGGTGCGGGAACTCAGCTTCTAATGGGTAATGACTATAGGTCCTTTTATTAGACTCAGAAAGGGGGGTATTTGGGTACGCGGACGGGCCACTCAGGACCGCCATTAGGCGGCGCTGGCGCTACTCCATACGAACGCTCCGACTGCTAACTTATTGAAATTCCTTGAGTGCACTAACAGCAGACTAATCCCGTCCATTACTATTTTTGATGCTTCTCGTGCCGAGCTGCGCAACTTCACGGCGCTCGCACGCGCTCACTCACCCGGGGGAGCCATTCGCCTCTGTAGCGGCGGCTTTACGCCGCCATTTTGTGGCATGTCGCAGCTTCAGTGCCGACCCGCCTGTCACGGCCGCGCCTCGTACACAATATTGAAGGGAGTCTCCGTAGCACGGCGAAAGCGCGTGAAGCCCGCCGAGCCGACCACTTCCCGCATGCGCTTTTCCCCAGATTGTGCCCCCAGGCACAGCGCCACTTCCTGAGAACGCGAGCAGGGCGTGCACAGCAGCGTTGAGAAAGAGTAGTACACGCGCCCGACGGGGTTCAGATTGTCCTTCAGCTCGTCGTTGGCGAACGGTTCGACAATCATCCATGTGCCGTCTTTACTCAAAGACTGGTGAACGTGCCTCGCAGCCCCGATCGGATCCCCCATATCGTGCAGGCAGTCGAACACCGCGACGAAGTCGTAATCCTTACCCGGATATTCCTTGGCCTTCGCCACTTCGAACGTCACACAATCCGCCAAACCTTCACGCTTGGCGGTTTCTCGTGCCCCTTCAATCGATTTGTCGTGGTAGTCAAAACCGTAAAACTTCGATTTCGGATAGGCCTTCGCCAGCAGCAATGTGGACGCGCCTTTCCCGCAGCCTACGTCGGCGACCCGCGCTCCGGATTCCAGTTTTTCTCTCACGCCGTGCAACGCGGGAATCCATGTGCTCACCAGGTTTGCCGCATAGCCTGGCCGAAAGAATTTCTCGCAACCGTGGAACACGCCGTCGTCGTGTTCGTGCCAACCCATGCCGGCTCCGGTACGGAACGATTCAGCAATCCGCGGGACTGCGTTGAGAGACCCAAGCGCCAGCTGGAAAGCTCCCGGGAGATAAGCGGGCGAGTCTTCGTTGGCGAGCGTGAACGCCTGTTCCTCCGTCAGGCTGAACTTGTCGGTCTTCTCGTTGTAAGTGATGTAGCCACCGGCGGCCTGAGAGCACAGCCATTCGCGCACGTAGCGTTCATCCGTGCTGGTCTTCGCGGCCAGTTCAGCGGAGGTCATTGGCTCAGCAGCCAGCGCTTTATAAAGTCCCAGCTTCTCGCCGATCACTACCATGCCCGCGTGTACAGCCGCGCCAAGATCGCCGACGAAGCGGCCAAGGAAGGAATTCAGTTTATCCATATCGATAGAAGCCATGTTTGTTCTCCTTAATGAATTTCCGGGGATGGGTTTGGACGACGTTCAGGTTGGCTCGCAGGAAGGAACACTCACGGCAGAGTTGCGCAACGAGGCGACCCAGCGCGGATGGAAGCAGGAGCGACACGCAAACAATGCCTCCGCCGTAGTTCGAGGATTATGAACGTTTTGAGTTGGGGGAGTCAACGCCCATGACGCTTAATGACTTGATCGATGTAGGCGTTCTCAGCGGCACCAAAGAACATCTCAAGCCTCTGCACATGGAAAAACAGTGGTTCAAGACCGACAGTTCTACAGTCACATTTATTGTCGATGAGAAGCCGGCATTGGCCGGCATCGATCCTTATAACAAGCTGATCGACCGCAATCCTGAGGACAATCTGATCGCCGTCGAAGAGAAAAAGTAGTCCCCGTGCGCGAAAGCTGTTTCTCGCTTCAAGACTAGCCGCGGCAAGGTGCACATCGGATATGCGAGCTACTCGCGAATAATGAAGTTGAGGCGAACGCCGCAAATTTCGATCAGGTCGCCGTCGTTCAGCCGAACCGTTCCGGAAATGGGTGTGCCGTTTACCGTGGGAACCCTGTCGCCAGTTCCCAGATAATATCCGTCATCGCGCTGGTTAATCTGCGCCGCCATTTTTGGCTTGAACCATCCGCGCAGACGCACCGTAGCCATGGGAGATTTTCCGATCACCGTCAGCTTGTTGGTCAGCAGGAACTCTTTCTGATTCACCCTGCCCGAGAGGACGACCAGCGTCGGCATTTTCATCCGCCCTGGTGAAAACTGCGAGCGTTCGCCCATCGCAGCGGCTTGTTGCAGCATGTCGCGGCGCACTTTGGTGTCCAGCACCATGGTTTCGTTAATCTTGGGCGCGGCGGCTTTGCGTCCGGTGTCCCACGGAATCGCTGCGTCGGCGGACGTGTCTACCTTGATGCTGTGCTTTCCGATCCAGATAGAGTCCCCATCGTGCAGCGTGGCGCGCTCGATGCGAAGGTCGTTCACGAACGTTCCATTCAGGCTGTCCAAGTCCTCCACCACCAGCCGCCCTCCTTCGTAATACACGCGCGCGTGGTATGTCGACACAGCCAGGTTGTCCACGGGAATATCGTTGTCCGGCGAGCGGCCAATGCTGACCGGGCGATTGCCGATGGGGACTTCTTTCACCAGTTTGTTCTCGAACATGAGGCTGAGTTTCGCCATATCTTTCCCCCTGCGCTGGTCTAATCCTTTTTCGTTGAGCCGCGACGCAGCCAGGACAGCCAACCCTTCGGTTCATCCTGGAAGCGAGCGACGATGGCCGTAATGTTGTCGAGTCCGCCGTTTTCATTCGCCAAATCGACCAATCTTTGCGCGGCGGCCGACGGATTCGTTTCTGCCTGTAACGTCCCGGCGATTTCCGGTTCTGTCACCATGCGAGTAAGTCCGTCGGAGCACAGCAGAAGAACATCGCCGGAATAGATCGCGGTTTCGTCCACGTCCACTTCGACATCGCTGTGAGCGCCCAACGCCCTCAGCAAAACGCTTTGCATTTCACTCTCTTCCGCCTGCTGCCGGCTGATGATCCCGCGTCGCACCTGCTCGGCTACCAGAGAATGATCGTTGGTGAGCTGCTGCAAGCTGCCGCTGCGCAGCAGGTAAGCGCGAGAGTCGCCGACGTGCGCAATACTCAGCTTGCCCTCGTTCAGCCATGCCGCGGTTACCGTTGCTCCCATGCCGCGCTGTTCTGCGTGCTGCTGCGCGGATTCAAAAATGGTCAGATTGGCAGCCCGCACGGCGTTCTGCAGCTGCTTGGTCTTGTCGGACCAGTTGTCTTGGGATTCGGCCACCAAGGTGACGCTGGAGTCGTCTTTTGCCTGGCTGCAATATTTCACGATGGATTCCACCGCCAGAGAGCTGGCTATTTCTCCGTGTGCCTCTCCGCCCATGCCATCGGACAGCACGAACAGCTGCAGCGGATTCACGATTCGATAGGAATCCTCATTGTTGGTGCGCACGCGCCCCATGTCCGTCACGCCACCACTTGCGATCTGCACGAGCACTCCTTCCAAGCTTTCCATGAGCACGCGTGGCTCCCCCGGTACACACCCCGGCTCGGTCCTGTTTTATCCACGCTATCAGACCCTTCGAGGCCCGGAAAGCCTTTGCGCCCTAGTGATTACTCGCTGATTAGCCACACTGTCCCAAGGGCCAGTGTGGAAGGATAACCGAGGGCAAGGGGCAGGTCCAAGGACAGAGTGCGAAGAAGGGGCTGGTGCTGGAACCGTGCTATAAAGCTAGGGTTACTCATTTTGATTGTCGTTCAACGACCGTGGAATTGCGTGTGCCCACCACTCTCGCGAGCCCTCTCCCATGCTCCGTCTTATAGCATTGGGCGCCATGCTGTTCGTACCCGCTGCTTTCTGCGTGACCGTACTGGCTGCCGCCAGCGCCACCGGCGAAATCTCTGGAAAGGTGCTCGACCCCAAGGGCGGGGCGGTGGCTGGAGCAAACGTTAAACTGGTGAATGCAGCGGGGACTGTGATTCGCCAGACGAACGCCGACGAGAAAGGCAATTTTCAGCTTGAGGACATCGATCCCGGCGAGTACCAAATCGTTGTGGAATCTCCCAGCTTTGTGACCCTCAATTTTGATGCATCGATCGCTTCCGGCGAGCACAAGCAGATCGATCTGCAATTTCAGCAGATTGTTTCGGCGCTGCAATCCATTACCGTTATCGCGTCCGCTCCTTCCTCACTTACACCCGACCCGGCGCAGAGCATCATCATCCACGACCAGGTGCTGGATGCGAATCCCGGCCGCCCGGGCGCCCCTATCTCCATTCCCGGTTTGCCGATTGAGACAGCCTCGGGCGGCATCAAGGCGCCGCAATATTTTGCGCCGGGTGTTGCTGGTGATCATGGCGAGCCCATCGCACAGTTCTTCCAGGTGGGCAACTTCCTGTACCCCAACAATCTGCCGGCAAATGCTCATGGCAACGGATATGCCGATCCCAACGTTCTAATTCCGCCGGCGATTGAGGGCGTCACGGTCGATGGTGGCGCATTTAACGTGCGCGAAGGAAATCATTCCGTGGATCTGGCTGCGACCTATTTCCCGCGGCAACGCTTCAATGATTTCATGCAGCTCACAGGTGATTATCGCGACATCGATCTAATGGCCGGTTGGAGCCCGGTGAAGCCGACGCATGGTCGCCGAATTTGAATTGCCGGTAGCCATTCAGTTTGTATTGCTGCCGGTGCTCCAGGCGGTCAAGAAATCCGTTGCCGTAGGCGGCTTCGAGGGCGATCCACGCGTTGGTCGAATTGACGCTATACGGAATCGCTTATTACGGCTTCTCCGACATTCCCGGGCTGATTCCCATCCACGTTTCCGTTCCCGGCGACACCATTGATAACCGGCAAATGGAGCGCACCAGCAACTTTCTGGCTGCGGCTTCCGATAGCTGGAGGCTGGATCAGCAAAAGCAATTTAACTTCGCGGCGTTCTTTCGCGGCTATAGTCTCACCTTGCGTTCCGATTTCGGTGACGGGCTGATTCAGCAAAGTGAAACCAGAACCGTGGTGGGCGGCGAAGCTTTGTACATTCAAAACCTCGGCCCTTGGATGTCTTTCCTGGCAGGCGCTGATCTGCGTCGCGACGCGCCTCGCAATCTGGATTTGCTGCATGCGGATGAGAACGGTATATTTCAGCCGATTACCAGCAACAATCTGACGCTGTCGTTTGTTGAGCCGTTTGTCTCGCTCGACGGAAGCATCGGCGAATACGTGCATTACGATGTGGGCCTGCGGCAAGAAGAAGTCTGGATGAACAATCAGGATCTGATCAATCCGCAGAACTCTTTTGACCGCTTGGCTTCGCTCTCATTGCCTAAAGCTACGCTGACGCTTTTCCCTCAGGCTAACGGTCTTCTACCGGCCGTGGCATTCAGCTACGGAGAAGCGTTCCACACCAGCGATCCACGAATCGGGACTGGCAGCGGGCAACCAACTTTACTGGCGCCTTCGCACGCGATTCAACTGCGATTCTCAAAAGACGTGAAGCAGTATCAATTCAATTTGACACTGCGACGAACCTCTAATTCCCAGGAGTTGGCGAAGATTGATCCCGACACCGGCCTGCAAGTAGATGTTGGGCCATCGTTGAACCGTTCCATCGTGCTTTCCGTGCAGAGGAATTTCTCGCACGGCGCGTTTTATGTTTCCTATGCCCAAGCCGATGCTCGCGACAGCACTACGGGCGCGCCCGTTCCCGAAGCGCCGCGCTTGATCTGGGATGCGGTCGCTTCCGTGAATCGCCTGCCGTGGAAGCTGGAGGCCCGCGGTGAATTTGAGTTTGTTAGGGCCAAGCCACTCGGCGATGGATTTGTCGGCGTGCCGGTGTACGAAGTTCGCGGCGCGGTGTTGCGGCCATTTCTGAACAGACGCATGCCGCTGGCCGCGAACTTCCTGATCGCCAGCGGTTACACTGGCCAAACGACCGAGACCATTCCAGATCAGCCGCAACCATGCCCAACGGAATGCGTTGTTGGCGTGCCGCTGAAATCGTATGTCAGTCTGAGCTGGACATATTACTTCAAGAAGTAGCCAGACTGTAGCTTACCCCTTCAGGGGTGAGGAAGTTTGCAATGCGACGAGAGAGCTTTGGAGTACAGCGAAAAGTCCACTACAATCCGGATGTGCAGACTCTGATGGAGTTCCCCAGAAAAGCTGGATTGCTGGCGACATTTTTGATCGCCGCTGGAATCGCCACTTCGGCGCAGCAGGCCGCACAATCGCCGCAAGCTCCCCCAGCTCCCGCAGCTTCTGGAGCGCGAATCCTATTGTTGCCACGCAAAATTGTGACTGGAGAGCGCGCGACACTCGCAGTCCTCGACATGAACGGACGGCTGACGCCGGGAGTAACCGTGGTATTTTCCAACGGCGATAAATTCACGACCAATGCAACTGGACGCGCGATGTTCGTGGCGCCGCTGAATATTGGAACCATCTCCGGCTCGATCCAGGGACGCAGCGGCCGCGTGTCCAGCACGATTCTCAGCCTGAGCGAGTTGCCCGCGAATGTGTTGGAAGTGGCAGCGGCGCCGCGCGCGGCTTCTTTGAGCGACCGCTTCGAGTTGATGGGCCACGGCTTTTGTGGCGACGCGGATGCGAATCGCGTGACCATTGCGGGGATTCCCGCGCTGGTGCTGGCGTCGTCGCCGGCGTACTTGGCGGTGTTGCCGCCAGTCGATATGGAGCCGGGACCAAAGCAGGTGCAGGTAAGTTGCGGGCAAAAAATGTCCGTGCCATTCACGGTGGTATTCGTGAACCTGGAACTGGAAGCGAGCAGCGCGCCGCTGGCTCCGGGAGAACACCGCACGCTGACGGTGCAGGTTCGCGGAAGCACCGCGAAGATCAACCTGGAAGCGCGCAACCTGGCGGAAGATGTGGCGGAGTTGCAGGGCGGAGCGACGGTACGCGCGATGTCGACCGGCGGCGCGGAGAATGTGGCGAAGTTTGAGTTGGTGGGGAAAAAGCGCGGAAGTTTTGTAATTTCCATACGCTTGCTGGCGCCGCTGGGTGCGCCGCGAACCTGAAATTAAATTTACATCACGCGGATTTTTTTGCGGCCGCGGGCGGCGGAAGCGGGAGCGAGGCTTGGGCGTCGTCGATCAGAGACGGCACGGATTCGCTGCTGCTGAGGATGTTGTCCAACGTATTGGAAGCCTTGTCGTAACGCTTGTCGGCTTCGGTGAAGCACTGTTGCGCGTTCTTGAGGTGCGTGCCGACTTTTTCAAAATATTGACTGAAGGTGTCGAGCTGCCTGCGCATGCCGGACAGGTTATCGGAAAGGCGCTTGGCATTTTCCTCGATTTGCATGCCGCGAAGGCCCATGGCGATGACGGAGAGATGAGCGTAAAGAGTGTTGGGCGAGACTGCCAGGATATTGCGGCTGCGGCAGTAGGCGTCGAGAGCCATGCCCTTACCATCGGTGCTCTTGAGTAGTTCGTAGTAGACGGACTCGCTGGGAACAAACATCAACGCGACATCGAGAGTGTTTTCGTCGGGAACGATATATTTCCGGGCGATGGAATCGGCGTGCCCTTTCACCGCGGTGACGAAGGACCTGCGGGCTTCTTCGCCTTCCTGGGTGAGGCGGAGATAGGCGTCCAGCGGAAATTTGGAATCAATGGCCATGATCTTCTTGTCGCGAAGATGAATGACGGCGTCGGCGGCTTCTCCGCTGCGAAAGCGGTATTGCTGCGAGTATTGCGAGGAGGGGAGGGAATCCTCCAGCATGCGTTCGAGCGTGACCTCGCCGAAATTGCCGCGAGACTTGCTGCCGCCGAGAATATTTTCTAGTGATTGCGCGGTTTTGTGCATCTGTTCGCCGGCCTGCTGAACTTCCCCAAGCTGCTTTTGAATCTGGCCGATCTGCTCGCGCGTGTTCTTCAATTCCGTGGACATCGCGGATTGCGCTTCGGATGTGATTTTGGAGGTGACCTCGGCGGAATCCTTCACGCCATCTTTCAGGGCGGAGGTCATGGCTTCCAGGCGTGAAGCGACTGTGCCCGCGATGGTTTCCATCTTGGTGGAGCTTTGGGTTTGCGCGGTGGAGAGGCCGAGGAGGTCGCGGCGCAACTCGTTCATCTGCGATTCGAGGGCTTCGTTCTTTTTCTGGTCCTGAGTGTTCTGGACGAGCACCCAGACAACCAGGCCGATAAGAAGCAGGCCAAAAATTGCGGCGGCAATGTACATAGGGTTCATGCGTTCTCCGAAAAGTTTACGGGAAACGGTAAAACCACTGTAACCGGAAAGGAGAAGAGGGACAAGAACGTGATCCGTGACTTGCGGCTCGTGGAAAACAGGTGGCCAGCGACCGGCGACCTGTGAAGAATAGAGTGCGAAAATCTCGGCGCGCCGGCAATTTGGAGTGCGGCGGCTCGCCACCGCTTTTGCGGACGAGGCCAGGGAGGCCACCGAGAACCATCCTTGCATAAACAAAGGCGCAAGGACGGGGCACGCGAAACCACTCTGTCCCAGTTTCCTCCGAAACCACGCGTGCGCGAAAAAGAAATCACGGAACGCCGTGTGGCTCGCTTCGCTTAGGGTTCGTAGACTACGCCGACAAAAACGATTGCGCCGGTCATTCGGTGCCGGAGAAGAATGGCGAAAGGACGGTCGAACACCAGGATTCTTTTTTTGACACGTGGGGCCAGTAAAGCGGTTGCTTCAACCTCAATGGATGTAGCAGCTGCTGCGACGGTCCCCTCTTCATCTACTTCCAGGCGCGTTTTGTGTAGCAAGTCACCGAGAAAAAAGAGAGGCGACCCGAGAGCTGAGAAGTCCGCGCCTGGAGATTGGAACGCAATACCCATGCCCCGGCGCGTAAGAGATTCTTTGAGGGAACTGACAAAATCGATGTTGAAACGAGGCATGGATAGATCGAGTGAAACCGATTCGTCGGTGGCCTGTAATTCGCCCAGGGACTTTTCTGTCAGGATCTGCTCTGGGCGCGCACCTTCGGCTGGGAGAAGCATGTAAAGCGCAATGGGAGACTGCGTGTACTGGAGGACCGCGGCCTCAAATCTGGTTCCGCTGCGATACGAATGATGCAGGCCCGAAATTCGCATCATCGGCACAACTTTCTTGCCCCTATCCGCAAGGTGAAAGGGCATAGGCCGGGTTGCTTCCTTCGGGAATGGAATCGAAAACTTGCCTTTGAAATAGACGGCATTGGCAAGGAGTGCGGGCAAGCCCGCGATCGCGCCAGGCGTCACAATCTGGGAAATCTTTCCTGCGGTTTTCTGGGATACCCACGCGTTAATGGTGTCGGCGGAGGAAGGGTGGGTGAGGTCGATGGTCTGGATGGCAGCCTCATAGATGTTCTGACAGACAGAGACAAAATCAGGTGAGATGGTCGACTTGACGTCGGCCCAAAGGGCATTGGCAATCTCGAGTTCCGCTTCACCGTGCGACAGGAGCGACCTCATAACCGCGGCGGCGGATAAGTTCAAGGCTTCGGCGCTTGCATCAGCCGGCAAGGCAAGTGCCTTGCGCATAGCGGTCTTGGTCTCTCCGGATGCGCCGTTTTCGGTCATGGCCAGCGCAAGAAATACGCTAAGGGGAGAAATGAAAACATTCTGGTTGTGGGCTTGGCCGGATTTATGTTGCAGCAGTGCCAAGCCAAACGTCTGCAAGGAGAATTCCAGTCCATGTAGCGAAGACTTTTCGGAACGTTTTTCCGGGACATGGGTATGGAGGTCGTGTTTCGACTGGAATCTTTCCCGGAACGGCATATTCACCTCGACGCGGAGGATGCAGGAAGATACCACAACGGTATGTGGCAGATATTGGAACCAGAAAGTTCGTGGGCTGTCTGGCAGAAAGAAATGGCCGCTTGGGGACTTATCTGGTAGGTTTCTTACTGCATTTTCAGTCGCGCAGGATTTCCACATGAGGCGCTCGCAGACAGTCAAGCTAATGTGCTTGTTGTCTCAGGAGGGGCTGCCCAATGATTTTTCTGTTTTCTACCGCAAGGGCGACAACCGCGATATTCTGGCTCGCTCTTGCGTTGGGGGCGGTTGGTCCACTCGCCTTGGCGCAGCGTCCTGATAGTGGCGGAATGCAGATGCCATCTGTGGGAGGCACAGTCGCGGTAACGATCGCCGTTCGCGATGTGCAGGGAACTCCACCCTCGACTCCAGCAAATGTTCACTTCTACTCGCTGACCACGGGCTACGATACAACCTCGATTACCGGCGGAACTTCAGATGCCGTCTTTTCGGTGCCTCCCGGCGATTATCGCGTGGAGGTGCGTTGCGATGGATATCAACCGGCCACGGATGAGGTAAGTGTGGCCCCGGGCGAACTGGCAACCGAGACATACTTCACGGTGCTGCTGAGGCCCGCTGCCTTAAACGCTTCAGGCAAAGCGCCCGCGAGCGGGTCGATTATGACTCCGCAACTGCAGCAGACCATCGCGAAAGGGATGGAGGCGCTGCGGGAGCACAACTGCGAGGCGGCGAGGAAACAATTTCAGAAGGGTGTGCAGATGGCGCCGGGTAATGCGCAATTGGCGTTCTTGATGGGCAGCGCGGAGTTTTGCTTGCAGCAACCGGAGCTCGCGCGGAAGAGTTTTGAGCGCGCGGTGAACCTGGATCCGAATTTCGAAAGAGCGCTGCTGTCGCTGGGAGAAATGCAGTTGGCCGCGCGGGAAAACAGCGCTGCGGTTGTCACACTTGAGAAGGCTGTTTCCGTGAATGCCGCGGACTGGAGAGCGCACCTCGTTTTGGCGAACGCGTACTTAAGAATCGGGGGCCGTTTATCTGACGCGGAAACGCACGCGATTCGAGCCGTAGAACTCGCGGGCGACAAGGGCTCACAGGCGCGATTGTTGTTGGGGCAGATTTATTGGGCCGAGGGAAGAACCGCCGAGGCGCGGAAAACGTGGCAAAAACTGGTGGACGATTTGCCCAACGATTCTGCGGCGATCGCGGCAAAACGTAAGCTGGAAGAGACTGCCGTTACGGCGAGCAAACTTCCGGAGAACTCCGACTTGCCGCTGCCGAAAGTTGCGTTCGACGCCGAGCCGGCCGTTTTGGAAAGTGATACCTCGTGGTCGCCGCCGGACATCGACAATAATCCCCCCAGCATCGTGGCCACTTCCTGCGCGACATCGGAAGTGCTTGACCGCGCTTTCCTGCGAACCAAGAACCAACTGGCCAACTTCGAGAAGTTCACCGCCACCGAACACATTGAACATCAGGAAATCGACCGGCACGGAACTCCCATCAAAGTGAATATCCGCGAATTCTCGTACATCGTTTTCGTTGTTCCTTATCATGGCGATTCGTTTTACCTGGAAGAGAGCCGCGACGCTGATCAGAAGACGACGGATTCGTTTCCTACGCCACTGGCGACCACGGGGCTAAACAGCCTGGCGATTTCACTGCTGCAGCCCGCCGACAGGAATAATTTTCGTTACAAGTGCGAAGGGGTGACAAAACTGCGCGGCGAAGCGGTCTTGGAGATTCGTTTCCAAGAGGAGGATACGGAGGCGCTGAGCGTGCGTCGCTGGAAGAGAAACGGCATGGTCTACAATGTGCCGTTCAAAGGCCGAATCTGGATTTCGCAAACCAGTTATGACGTGCTGCGTGTGGAAACCGATTTACTTGCTCCGATCGCCAAACTGCAACTTACACGCGACCATCTTCGCGTTGACTATGGCCCCGTGAAGTTCGATCGAGGCAATCAGACTTTGTGGCTTCCGTGGGATGCCGAAATGTTTATGGAGTTGCGCGGCAGACGCTATCATCACCGGCACTATCTGAGCGACTATCAACTGTTCGAAGTGGACACTAATAACAAAATCAACAAGCCGAAAGAGGCGGCGAGGAAAGACTGAATCGCGCCGCGTTGTTAAGTGAAATTAAAAGGTAGAGAAGAGCGGGCTCACCCTAGCATGAAAAAGCGCAAGGGCTACCCGGAACACGCAAGGGCTGAACCCAGGACCCAGGTACGAAAAAACGGAACCTGGGGCACCCACCCGACGTTGGGAAATCAACCAGACTCACGACTTTAGATGTTCGGGGAGGCGTTCCAGGGTTTGCCTACTACGGCGGTGCCTACGCGATCTGGCCAGGGAACCGGCACGATACCCAAGGGTTCGAAGAATTCGTCAACGGCTTTGCGAACGCCGGGATAGCCGGAAAGATAATCGTGGCAAAGGATAAAGCCTCCTGGTACGAGCCTTGGCCAGAAGAGCTCCAGTCCAGCTTTGATGGGAGCGTACAGGTCGGCGTCGAGCAAGACGAAACGCCAGCGGTGGTCCTCGAGGCTGGGGAAGGTTGCGGGGAATTCGCCGGGCCGCAGCACGAGCCGCGGGGGCGAAGTGCGGCCGGAGATGGCTTGCTCTACTTTCGCCTGAGAGGTGTCGGAAAATGTGCCGACGGAAACGGCATGGCCGGTGGTACCGAGTTCCTTTTGTACGGAGGCTTCAGGAAAGCCGGTGAAGGTATCGAAGCAGTAGAGACTGGCGCCTTCCACCATTTGAGAATAGATGATGCGGGCGTAATTGCCCTGATAGGTTCCAAGTTCGGCGTAGTCGCCGGAAGCGCAGCGTTTGACGCGATCCAGAATCACGTGGGCCTGCAGAACGCGATTGCCGTCACGAAAATTGTCCCAGTCGTGTGTTTTTCATCGTAGTGGCGGCGGTCAGCTTCCCATGTGCGGGTGGCGTAGGGCGGCCGGAGTTGCACATAGTAGTCGGCAGGAAGGAATTTTTCGGCAAGGGAGAGACGCAATTCGGTAACGCGCGGATTCTTTTTCAGACGGGAACGAAGTTTTTCAAACATGAGAACGAATACTATAACCGACGAGCCGCGAACAGCCCAATGGTGATTGGCGGTGCTGAGCAGGTTCTATAAGATGCAGCACCGTTTCGGCGGATGAGACGTCAAATTTATAACAGGCGTTCCCCGGGCAAACTGTGAACCAGGTGGATGAATATGCCAAAAACGACAGAGATTACCAGCAAAGCGTCGGACCCCCGAGAAGGTTGATGCGTATATGAGCAAGCTGAAGCACCCACTGACGAAGGTGGTGGCGGATTTGCGGAAAATCATTTTGAGCACACACAAGGAAATCGGAGAAGAGATCAACTGGAATGCGCCGACGTTTTTTTATTCCGGGAAAATGAAGCCGACGAATCCGAAGGAGTACCGGCGAGATCGCCGGTGCCTACGGGAATGAAATCACTAATGAAAGCGCCGGTTGAACCGTTGTATTTGAAGACGTCGCCGGAGCCAAAGCTGGCGACATAGAGGTTACCATCAGGACCAAAGGCGAGGTCGCGAGGAAGGCTGAGCGTGCCAGGGTCGGCGTTGACAAAGACACCGATGAAAGCGCCGGTGGTCCCGTCGTATTCCATCACCTGGTTGCTGCTCTGGCTGGTGACGAAGAGGTTGCCATTGGGGCCAAAGGCGACGCCGCGCGGACCATTTAGCCCACCGCTGCCGTCAGTTACAAATTTGCCGATGAACGCGCCGGTGGTCCGGTTGAACTTGAGAACGTTGTTGTTATCGGTATTGGCGACATAGATGTTCTTGTCGGGACCGATGGTAACGCCTTCGGGATCGGAGAGGAGGCCGCCAGCATCAACGGTGGTTTTGAGGGCGCCGGTGGTAGCGTTGAGCACGGTGAGAGCGCCAGGATCGCTGGAACTAAAGACGAAGAGGTTATTGTTCGGGCCAAAAACCAACCCAGCAGCGTCACCGACGGAGGCAAAGTTACTAATGAAGGCGCCAGTGTTGCCGTTCTGTTTGAGAACGACGTCGATATTGGAGTTGGTGGCATAGAAGTTTCCATCGGGTCCGAATGCGGCCCCCAAAGGAAATGAGTTAGCTGGACCAAACTGGCCAATAAATGCTCCAGTCGTGGCGTTATATTCCAAGATTTTAGAGTCCGAACCGAAGAAATTGCCGACAAAAAGATCGTCGGCCAAACATGGACTGGAAAAGGCCCAAAGGCCGGCGAACAAGCATGCGACGAATGCGATCACATACCGCGTGAGTTTGGCGTGCCGTTGGGCCACAGAATCAGCTTGGGAGTTGCACAGTTCTGTCATAGGAATGTTCCCCCTTTCTACACGGGGGGGGCGAGGCCGTTCGGTTTACGGAAGTGATTTGAAGCGCGGCCCGGGGTGTTGCCAGTTGGTGGCTGACCTGAGTACCCCGGAAAAGAAGTTGTTTATATAGCAGGCACGGAGATGAGTCTATCGGTAGTTTACTGTAGAAGAATTGGCGACCTGAAGAACAGCAATGTCGCAACCACACTCTTTTTATAAAGCTAGCGCATTGGCACTGTCCAGTCGCCGGGAGAATAGATCTCAACGCCGATTACAAAGCGGTTGGGCGGATACGGTTCGCAATGGACAACGCGGCCAATGGATTTGTGCCGTCCGCGAATCGATCGGATCAGGAGTTGTTCGTTGAGCGGCCAATTTCGCGCGGTGAGGACTCTTGCACCGTGACAGCTGATATCGATGGTCGGAGCGATTTCGAAAGACGGATTGTTTGTAGTACTGAGATTGACGAACATCTTCAAAGGGACACGAACTTCCTTCCGGCGCAGCAGGGGCGTTTCTGCCATGGCGATGTCCTCAGGGCCGGGAGGTCCAACGGGGGAATCGTATCATCGGGAGGCTGGAGGGCAATGGTACTTGCGGGTTCCGCCGTGCATTTGGTTAACCCCAATCACTTCGCCAATTCGGGGCATCAAATGCAAAAGCGGTGGCTAGCCTGCGCACTCCAAAGGTTATTTCTTTTTGTGGAGGCTGGCGGCGAGGGATTCGACTTGGGCGCGAGTGCACTCCAGGGAGGCGGAGCAGTCGATGGTGTAAGTGGCGTGGCGTAGCTTTTCGTCGATGGGAAGCTGGGCGGCGATGCGACGGCGGGCTTCGACTTCGCTCATGCCGCGAGCGAGGAGTCGTTCGAGTTGCTGGGCAGGAGTGCAGAAGGTGACCACGAGTCCATCGAGATATTTCGTGAAGCCAGCTTCGACGAGCAGAGCGGCTTCGACGAATACGGCGTCGCGAAAGCCGGAGCGCTGCCACGCATCGAACTGCAGGAGCATGGCTTGCTCGACGCGAGGATGAAGAATGGTGTTGAGACGAGCGAGTTTGCCGGGGTCGGCGAAGACGACTGCGGCGAGCTTGGCGCGGTCGATGCGGCCGGAAGCGTTGGCGACATCGGGGCCGAATTCGCGAAGGATTTCGTCCTGGGCTGGCTGGCCGGGTTCCATCAGACGGTGAGAGATGGAGTCGGCGTCGAGAACCGGGAACCCAAGTTCTCGAAGCATGGAGGCGACGGCGCTCTTGCCGCTGGCGATGCCGCCGGTTAGGCCGAGTTTAAGCATGATTCATGCGATGGAGGCTTGTCCGGCCAGGGCTTTGGCGCGGCGGAGACGGGCAGCCTTCACCGTGTTGCTCATGAGCATGGTGATAGTCATGGGGCCGACGCCGCCGGGAACCGGAGTGAGAAAGCCGGCAGTGTGGATGGCGTCAGGGTGAACGTCGCCGATGAGAACGCTTCCTTTCTGGCGGAATTTTTCCAGGCGCAGAAGAGAGCTTTTCAGCAAGCGCGCGGCTTCCGCAGGATCGATAACCTTATTTGTACCGACATCGATAACGGCAGTGCCGGAGCCGATCCAGTCTGGTTGGACGAAGCCGGCCTTGCCCATGGCGGCAACGAGAATGTTGGCGCGGCGAATAATTTCGGGAAGATCGCGTGTTTTGGAATGGCAAATGGTAACGGTGGCGTTGGCGTGCATCAACAGAAGAGCCATGGGCTTGCCGACGATGTCGCTGCGGCCGAGCACGACGGCGTTGGTGCCCTCAATGGGAATTTGATAGCGGCGGAGAATCTCCATGCAACCGGCGGGGGTGCAGGCGACGAGTCCGGGGCGATTGGTGACGAGCTTGCCGAGATTCATGGGATGGAAGCCGTCAACGTCTTTGTCGGGAGAGACGGCTTCGAGTACGCGCTTGGAATCGATCTGGGCGGGAAGTGGAAGCTGGATGAGGATGCCGTCGACATTGTCGTCATTGTTGAGATCGGCGACGAGTTGAAGCATGTAGTCGGTTGAGGCACTGGCGGGAGGGGAATGAAGCCAGTGAGCCATGCCGAGCTGTTCGCACGCGGCGATCTTGCTTTTGACGTAGATGTGCGACGCGGGATTCTCGCCGACGAGAACCGCGGCGAGACCGGGGCGAATCCCTTGAGAGTGAAGGCGGGCAATGTCCTGTTTGAGCTCAGCAAAAATTTCGTCGCGGATTTTCAGACCGTCGAGAGTTTGAGCGGGCATGGGAAGAGGATAGCATACGGGGAAGTGACTCGTGACCCGTGGCTGGTGACTCGTGAATGCGTGGTCCGTCGGAAACTTTTTATGATGTGGCGTATCTGATGGGCGTGGAGTAAAAGCGCTATGGCTCTATTTGGCGATGATGGGGGACGGCGGGAAAAAGAAAAGAAGGCGCGGGCGGAAGGACGGCTTCCGCCGGGCCAGTCGCTGACGATTAAGTGGCCGGTGCTGCATGCTGGCGGTGTGCCGCGATTTGATGCGGCGCGATGGGACTTCAGGATCGACGGGTTGGTGGAAGAACCGCTGCGATTGACGTGGCAGGAATTTCGCGCGCTGCCGCAGGTGGAAGTGACTTCGGATTTTCATTGTGTGACGCGATGGAGCCGGCTGGACAATCGGTGGAAGGGCGTGCTGTTCACGGAAGTGTTGAAGCGAGTGAAAGTGAAGCCGGGCGCGGAGTATGTGCTGGTGCTGGCGGAAGAGGGCTATACGGCAAATGTGCCGTTGATGGATCTGGAGCGGCCCGACGTGTTGTTTGCGTTCGAACACGATGGCGAAGCGCTGCCGGCGGATCACGGCGGTCCGTTGCGGTTGGTGGTGCCGCAGTTGTATGCGTGGAAAAGCGTGAAGTGGGTGCGCGGGTTCACGCTGCTGGACCACGACGAGCTGGGATTCTGGGAGCGCAACGGATACCACGCGTACGGCGACCCTTGGAAGGAACAGCGCTATTCGGGCAGCTGAGCGAAACCGGCGGATGAAGAAGTTTCAAAACTGCGACGCGGGAAATCTCCTATAATGCGGCGATGGGCCGCTACCATCGAGTATTCAGACTCTTAATCCCGCTGATTCTTTTTGCCTCTCCATTTTTACTTTGCGCGCAGGATGCAACACCTGTCGCAGCGTGGACGCAGATGCCCAACGCGAAACTGTTGGGGGAAGTGCCTGGAAATCCGCAACGAACGAACAACTTTCCAACGGTGATGGCTATTTCACCCGACGGGCGCTACGCGGTACTTCTGCATAGCGGCTACGGCGCGTACACGTCTGGCGAAAAGCAGTCGATTTCGGTGCTGAATCTAGAGACGAATGCGCTGAAAGATTTTCCGGATGATCGGTTGGGCAGCGACGCGAAGCAGACGTATTTTCACGGCTTGGCTTTCAGTCGCGATGGAAAGCATCTTTATGCATCGATGGCGTCGCTGACGGATCCGCTGGGCAAGGAGAAGGGCAGCACGGGAAATGGAATCGCGGTGTATGCGTTCAGCGAAGGCGTTGTTACGCCAGAACGATTTATGGCCTTGGCGCCGCGCGCGAAAGTGCCAACAGGAAAAGAGCGGCGCGACGAGTTTAAGGAGGTCACGTATCCGGCGGGATTGAGTGTGGGGACAAGTGGAGGGGAAGAACGCATCCTGGTAGCCTGCAACAACTCCGACGAGGCGATACTGCTGAACAGCGCCGATGGGCGCGCGGTGCAGAGATTTGATCTGTCGACGTTCAAGCGGATTCCGGGATCGCTGCCGTATGCAACAGTGATGAGCAGCGATGGAAAGCGAGGATGGGTTTCGTTGTGGAATGCTTCGGCGGTGGCCGAGCTTGATCTTGTGCGCGGGCAGGTGCGGCGGATAATTCCGTTGCGCAGGCCTGCGGCGCCGCTGGAGGGAGGATCCCATCCTACAGCGATGCTGTTGAGCAGAGATGATTCGCGGCTATTTGTGGCGCTGACGAATCGCGACGAGATCGATGTGCTGGATACCAACGGCGGAAAAGCGTTGAACACGCTTTCCACGAAGTTGCCCGGGCAGAAATATGGCGGCAGCGACCCGGAATATCTGGCATTGAGCGCGGACGAGAAGACGCTATTTTCGGCGAACGCGATTTCGGATTCCGTCGGCGTGTTCTATCTGAGCAATTTGGCCGCGGGAACGCCATTGCGCGCGGTGGGATTTATTCCCACGGAGTGGTATCCGACGGTGGTGGCGGCCACGGCGAAGGATTTGCTGATCGGAAGCGCGAAGGGGCGAGGATCCGGACCGAATGAGGAACCATTGAAACCAGGAAAAGACGGTCAGCGGGAGTATCCGTACAACCCGGCGATGATGCACGGGTCGCTGGCGCGGATACCGTTGGCGGAGTTGAAGACGAATCTGGCGGCGTGGACGGAGCAGGTGATGGCCAGTAATGCCGCGCAGGGAAATGCGGACAAGATTGCTTTTGCGAATGGCGAAAATAAAATCCGCCACGTGATTTACATCATTAAGGAAAATCGCACGTACGACCAGGTGTTTGGCGACATTGCGGAAGCGAATGGCGATCCCTCGATCACTATGTACGGAGAAGAGATCACTCCCAATCAGCACAAGCTCGCGCGACAATTTGGGGTGCTGGACAATTTTTACGATAGCGGCGACGTTTCTGGAGATGGGCACGTGTGGTCGACATCGGCTTCGATCTCGGACTACGTGGAGAAGACCTGGCCCATCGGTTACCGTGGGCACGAACATACCTACGATTCGGAAGGGCAGTTGCTGTTGGGCGTTGCGCCGGAAGATGATTTGCCGGATGCTTCGGAGCCTACGGGCGGGTATCTGTGGAAGAATTTTGCGAAGCACGGAATTTCGTACCGGCATTATGGGGAATACGTGATTACGCGGTGGTGCAACGAGCCGGGTGCCGCGAAGAGTCCTACGGCGGGACCGCCCAAGGTGGCAGGCGTGGCGTGTCCTCGGCAAGTGATCAAAAAGGGCGAGGCGCTGGAGAAAAATGTGGGGGAGCCGCACGGAAGTGCGAGCCCGTATCCCTGGAATATTCCGGTGCTGGCGAAAAATATTGCGGGAGAATTGGAGTTGCGCGGGCATTTCGATCCGCTATTTCCGGATTTTGAGGTGTCCTATCCCGACCAGTTGCGGGTGGACGAATTCCTGAATGAGTTTCGCGGATTTGTGGATTCGCGCAAAGGAGGGAAGGACACAATGCCGCAGTTCATTTTATTGCGGCTGCCCGACGACCACACCGCGGGAGGAACGAAGGGGGAACCGAGGCCGGCGGCGTCCGTGGCGGACAACGATCTGGCGGTGGGGCGAGTGGCGGAGGCGATTTCGCACAGCGCGTATTGGGACGATACGGCGATCCTGATACTGGAAGACGACGCCCAGGATGGACCCGACCACGTGGATTCGCATCGCAGCACGGCACTGGTAATCAGCAAGTATGCGCCGGTTGTGAATGCAGAAGCGGGGAAGGCGACGCCATTTGTGGAACATCATTTTTATACTACGGTGAACATGGTGCGCACGATCGAAGCGTTGCTGGGCGCGCCGCCGATGAACGCGAACGATTCGCGCGCGGCGGTGATGGCGCCGCTGTTCAGCGGATCGGGGACGCAGGCGGCATTCGACGCGGACTACCGCAATCGCGAGAATGGGTTGATTTATGAGGTCAACACGAAAGAATGGAAAGAAGGGAAGAATCTGGACTTCAGCCACGCGGACGCGGCAGACAATACAGTACTGAACAAATTCTTGTGGGAAGACCGGATGGGAGAGAAGCCGATGCCCGCGCCGAAGTTCGTGGTGTTTCCGCCGTCGGCGTCAACGAAAGAAGGACGTGGAGAGCGAGATCGGGATTGAAGGCCTAGGGTAAGAAAAGTTGGAGGGCTCGGGATGCGTGACGCACTTTTCATCTCGACGATATACGGCCGGGTTGGGCAGTTGGCGCGCGAAGTGTTTCAGGATTTAAAGTATGCGCTGCGGCTTTGGGCCAGCCGTCCGTGGCACGCAGGATTGGCGATTGCCGCGCTGGCCATAGGGATTGGCGCGAACACAGGCGTCTTTAGCGTCGTCGACGCATTGCTACTGCGGTCATTGCCGTTTCACGAACCGGACCGCCTGGCGCTGCTACATCAGTTCATTCCACCACACGATAGCGCGAAAGAATTTCACGAATGGGGGCGGCAGAGTGCGTATCTGGCCGATACGGCGCTTTTTGAGGAAAACGATGTGAACTTGGGCGGAGCGGGTGTGGCGAGCCGGGCGCACGTTGCGCAGACATCCTGGAATTTTTTCTCGGTGTTGGGCACGCAGCCTGTATTGGGGCGAGGATTCGCGCCTGAGGATGAAGTGGACGGGACGGGATGGGGATTGCCCGGGCGCAACGCAGTGGCGGTGATTGGTTATGGGCTATGGCAACAGCTTTTCGGGGGCGACGCGAGGGCGCTGGGCACTACGATTCGAATCGACGGAACCCCGCTGACCGTGGTCGGCGTCGCGCCACCAGGGTTCGACTATCCGGGCAAGTCCGTTCTTTGGAAGCCGGCGGCGTACAGTGGTGGAAATAATGGATGGGGAACGGTCGCGCGGTTGAAGCCGGGCATCACTTGGCCACAAGCGCGCGCAGCATTTGCTGTGGAGGCGGAGCGGCTCTCGCCGAAGCCGGAAGGAAACGACGAGAGGCTACGCCCAACGATGACGTCACTGCGAGACGGACTTGCCGGCCCGGTGAAGGACGCCTCGCTGCTGTTTATGGGCGCGGTGTTGCTGGTGTTGCTGATTGCGTGCACGAATGTGGCGAATCTTTTGTTAGCGGGGACCGCCGATCGCGCCGCGGAACTCTCGATACGGTCGGTGTTGGGAGCAAGCCGCTCGCGGATAACAAGACAGTTGCTGACTGAGTGCGTGCTGCTCTCGGGCGTAGCCACCCTGGTGGGATTGCTGGTGGGCTATTGGACCACGGTAATAGCGGCGCAGGTTGAGCCGCCGCCGCTTGGGGCGCAGTCTTACTCAATCCTGAATGGACGAGTGCTGGGTTTCACGCTAATGATGTCGGCAATCACGGCGGTGGTGTTTGGCGTGTTCCCCGCGGTCTATGCAGGACGCATTCATAATTTCACAGCGAGGGGCGGCAGCAAGACGCGCGGGTGGCGGCTGGTTCGCGAAAGCCTGGTCGGCGCGCAGGTGATGTTGACGATGATTCTGCTGGCCGGGTCGGTATCGGTGGGGCGCGCGATCGTGCACTTGATGAGAATCGACCGTGGTTATGACGTGAAAGGAGTACTGACTGTAAACGTTTCGTTGGATGACACAACGCATCAGCTGAATAAGCGGCAGTTGCCCTATTTTGAGGAAGTGCTTGCGCGGATTCGCAGCCTGCCGGGAGTTCGCGCAGCAAGCGCCACGGAATTCCTTCCGCTGTACGCTTCGGGGTTTGTCGGGGGACCGTTCGGATTGGATGGGCGTCCCGCCAAACTTAACTCGACGATGGTCCCGGTCTTGTCGGGATATTTCGAAACGATGGGAGGGCGGATTCTGTACGGCCGGGAATTTACAGACGCGGAAGTGCGTGCCGGCGCAAAGGTTGCGGTCGTGAATGAGCGATTTGCGGCGGGATTTGGCGCCCCGGAGGACGCCGTAGGTCATCAGCTGACGAGCGAGGGAGACAAGCCATGGAGAATTGTCGGCGTGGTGAAGGGGATGGAGTATGAGACTGATCCGACACTCGCAAATTCGAATCAAGTGTTCATTCCGTCGGACACTCCGGGCAGCTTCTTCTCGACGTTTGTGGCGCGAGTGGACGGCCGGGCGGAAGATCATCTTGCTGCGATGCGAGACACGATCCAATCGGTGGATCCGCAAGTTCCGGTGTTCGGGGTGAAAACGATGGAGCAGCGGCTGGATGAGATTTTCGCCGCGCCGAAGTTTTACCGGACAGCAGTCTGGATATTTGCGGGATTCGCACTGCTGCTGGCAGTGATTGGAATTTACGGTATCGTTTCGTATGCGGTGGCGCAGAGGAGCCAGGAGATGGGAGTGCGCATGGCGCTGGGCACAACGCCGGCGCGACTGCGGGGCATGCTATTGCGGCAAAGCTTGCTGATGGTGGCGGCTGGAGCGATTCCCGGAATTGCCGGAGCACGATTGACGGGGCGTTTTCTGGAGACGCTGGTGGACGGAGCGAAGCCCGTTGATTGGGGAGCGTCCGCCGGCTTGGTTGTGTTTCTGGCGTTAGTGGCGTCGATGGGCATCTGGGCGGCGACGCGGCGAATTGCCAAAATGGACATCATGGCCATGCTGCGCGCTGATTAGCGAACACCGATATTTGAGAATATTTGCGGATGGGATTCTTCAAGCATCCTCGTCGGATGCTCTCAGAATGACACGTGCCCCTGATTGCAGACTGAGAAATCGTGCAGCGGCATATTAGAGACTCGTCTCAGGCGACGCCGAGTTCGGCGTTGAGGAAGCCGACGACATGTTTCCAGACGAAATAATAGATGATGAGAGCTACGGGGAGCGCGAAGGGAGAGACGGAGAAAACTTCGTGAGGGACAGTGAAGCCGAGCAGACGAGCGGTGAGGTAGCCGGCAGGAGCAAGCAGAAGAGGAAGCGCAGCGCCGAAGACGCCAAGGGGCAGGTGACGGGGAACAATGAACGCACGATAGAGCACATTCCACAGGCCCCAGGCATTGGGAACGGCAGCCATCGGGAAGATGATGACGCGTTCGATGGGAATGGGGACCTTGTAAACGTAGCGAACGATGGTGTACGCGGTCATGGCGACAAGGAGAAACACCGTGGGAACGGCAATTCCGGCGAGATAGGCGCGCAGATAGGGATGCTTGTTCATGGTTCCTCCTTACAAGTGGTACAACAACGCGGGAATCATTCCCGGGAAAAACAAAAGCAGGACAGCGGCGGCGGCGAGGAGAGTCCACTCCCACCAGGGCACGTGGAAGGCAGGCTGATCGAGGCGGCAAAGCATGGAGGGCCAGAGATCGGGCTGAAGTTCCAGGCGGCCGACCGGGTGTATGGAACGCTTCAACAGCTTTTTGAGGTCGTCAATTTCATGCTGATTCATGCGTGGACTCCTGCCTGAGACAAAGATTTTCGTAAGACGCGCACACCGCGAAACAGTCGGACTCTTACGGCGTTTTCGGAAATGCCCAGGGCCTGGGCGATATTTTCGTAGGATTCTTCCTCCACCAAGGCGAGCAAGATGACGGCGCGAAGCGGCGGCGAGAGCTTGTCGATGGCGGCAAGAATTTCGCGGCGAAGCTCGAGTTGCCCGGCGGGCGGCTGCTTCGATGTGGCGGGCAGATCGTCGGGCAAAGGGACTTCGCGGCGCGAACGGCGAAGGTGATCGAGGGCGGCATTGGTGGCGATGCGGCGAAGCCATGGGCCGAGGGCTCCCTTGGCGGGGTCGAACTGGGCGCGGGCCCGGTACATGCGCCAGAAAGTTTCCACGGTTAAATCCTCCGCCGTCGGCGAATTGCGGACGAGGCGCATGATCCAGCGATAGACTTCACCCTGGTATTGGCGGAAGAGCGATTCGAAGGCCTCGAGATCGCCAGCCGCGAATCGTTGCAGCACGTCCATGCGCCCGGCCTCTATTTAGCATTACTGCGTGGGACTGACAGACGTTACATTATTTTTGGGGGTGTGGTGTGCGCGAAAGTCGGGGATGGGGCTGCGTTGGGAAAAGCGGCGGTTAGCCGACGCACTTCAAAGGATATACTTGGGCGCGGGAGACGATTTGATGCGGTTTGCGGATTGTTTGCGGGGAACGATTACGATCACGGATGGGGCTTGGGGAACTGAGTTTCAGAAGCTGGGAGCGGAGCTGGGCGTTTGCATCGATGAATGGAACTTGACGAAGCCGGAATTGGTGCGGCAAGTGGCGGAGAGCTACGTACGAGAGGGAAGCCGCGGAATTCTGACGAACACATTTCGCGCGAATTGCATCAGCCTGGCGCCGTACGGTTTACAAGGGCGAGTGGAAGCGATCAATCGGGCGGCGGTGAAACTTTCGCGGCAGGCGGCGGGAGATTCGGCGATGGTATTTGCGTCGATGGGCCCGAGCGGGAAGATGCTGCTGACGAAAGAAGTGAACGCAGAACAATTGAGGGAGGCATTTTCGCAGCAGGCGCGGGCGCTGGCTGCAGAAGGGCCTGACGCCCTGCTGATCGAGACGATGACGGACCTGGCCGAGGCGCGTATTGCGGCCGCCGCGGCGCTGGAGACGCGACTGCCTGTGATTGTTTCGCTGGTGTTTGATTCGGGGAAGAATCGCGACCGGACCATCATGGGCACCACGCCCGAGCAGGCCGCGACCGCCCTGACGAGTGACAGCGTTCATGCGATCGGGGCAAACTGCGGCCTTGGCATTCGCGACTTCATACCGGTTTGCAAGCGATTGGCGGCCGCTACGGCGCTGCCGATCTGGATCAAACCTAACGCCGGGTTACCGGAAATGGTTGGCGGGGTGGCGAAATACAAAACTACGCCGGAGGAATTTGCGGCTTCGGCGCAGGAACTTGTTGACGCTGGCGCTACTTTTTTGGGCGGATGCTGCGGGACAACGCCGGAGTTTATTCGGGCGCTTGGGCGGCAACTGGTGTTGCACTGACCGAGTCTGCGGGAGAACTAAGAAAAGCGTGCGTAGCGGCTGAAGCGGTGTTGATTTAGGCCTACTCGATATGGCTGAGGTTGCACAAGTCATTTCCGCACGGGCTGAAGCCCAAATAGCTACGCACATAGTGTCGAAGCTAAAGCTCCGACTCCCTAAAGAGTCCAGTCTTTCCGCAAATGCGAAGCGGGGCTGGCATGAAAGCCAGCGCTACATTTAAGACTGGCAGCGTTTTGTCTTTCAAGGATTCGTTAGACGCTGGCGGCATGTGGAAGATGCGCCGCATTCTTCGCAGGGTTCGAGTATGCTGGCTGGCATTTTTTTGCCGGCACCGATCACCATTGAAACGGACTTGCAGGGCGTCATCAGAAACGATGGAGTGAGTTTCACACCGATTGGCGCGGCGTCGACGAGGGAAAACAGTTCGGACTGAGCAGCGGCCAGTCCCCAGTCGTTCGTTCCTGGATATAGAGGAGTGGTAGTGGTCAATTGTCGCGCGGCTAGAAGTTCCGCAAAATATTGCCGGAACGCGACGATCAGCGCACCGACCGCTGCGGTCGCATAGCCGTCGAGGGCGAGCGCAAATGACGGGTCTTGCTTCGTGGCTCGCAGAATTTGCGTTTCGATTTCCGCTCCAACCGTCGCCATGGTTGCAATCGCAAGCTCGGCTCCGGCGAGCTTGCGCGCGATGCCGTGACCTTTCAATTGCATGCCATTGGCCAGAAGCACCAACGCCGGTTGCACTTCCTGGATTTTCAGCATGCGATAGGCAACGGCAGGTTGAATCAACAATTGTCCCTCGGCGATCGCTTGTTCGGCTAAGGTTACCAAACGAGGCTGGCGCAAGCGCACTTTACGTGCGTTCGCTCCCTGCCTTTGCAGAACCATGTCCGCATCGACGGAAAATTTCCAGTCGCGGCGAATCTCCGTGTGTTCCGTGGCTGATGGAATGCTGGTCATCGCTAAAGTTTTTCCACGTTCGCAAATTTAGACTACTGGCAAATGTTCCATGCCCTCGCGCTTCGCTAATTCCTCGACAATGCTGCGCAAACGCTGCTCGACTTCAGGTTGCAATTCTGGACGCTTGTAAGCGGCGACCAGTTCGTTGACCCGGTCCTTGGCGCGGGCGAAGGCATCCTTCCTTCCGGATTGTTCCCAGGAGTTGAGCGAGCCGCGATCCGTGACTTTTGATGGGATGTGCTGCTCCTGGCGGAAGAGTTTGCGCGTTTCCGGAAGCTTCAGGAAGTCGCCGTGCGCGCCCACTCTTGCAAACATGTCGAGCGCAAGTGTTTCGGCGCCGGCTTGTACGCCGCGCAGAAGGCGCTGGGCCATGGCAATCGATTCCGCGTCGAGAACGAGTTTTTCCGCGCTGTGACAAGCCAGCGAATCGAGCATGCCGGCACCAGAAATCATGTTGATGCCGCCAAGAGCGCCCATGACGGCGGCGATTCCGCTTTCCTGGCCGGCTTGCGCGTCGAGTGTTTTTGCATCGCTGCCGATCAGGTAGCCATGCGTCGGCAAACCTAGTGACTTCGCGACTTGCGCGGAGGCGACATTCAACAGGCAAGTTTCCATCGAGCCCATCGGGGTGATGCCGCTGCGCATATCGAAGATCGACGGCGCGCCTCCCCAGACGATGGGTGCGCCGGGCTGAGCCAGTTGGTGGATGACGATTCCGCTGAGGCATTCCGCGACATGCTGCACAACGCTGCCCGCAAGAGTTACCGGCGAAGCGGCGCCCGCCAATGGCATTGAGATGATTTCTGCGGGGACCCAGACTCGCGCGAGATCAACGAGATTCTGTGCGGCGAATTCCGTCCAGTGCAAAGGTGGAGAAGGGCACACATCGAAGATCGCGCGAGGCCTGCGGCGCAAGGCGGCGTGTCCTCCGCTGTCTGCCGCAAGCATCTCGATCATTGCGGGAGCGCCGTGCGGCGAAAATGCTCCGGTCACGATAGGTTTGTTTGAATACAGAAGCACCACGAAGAGGCGGTAGAGGTCGCCGATGTCTTTTGGCACTTCATTGCAAACCACAGCGGTGGATTGCGCGGCGAACTGCGGAAGCATTTCGGCGACTTGAACGAGGCGCACCAGATCGGGAGCGAGGGTCATGCGATGTTCGAGCGTGTGGGGATCGAGGATGTGTACGCAGGATGAGCCGGGATCGAACTGCACGTTGTTTCCGCCATAGCTGACTGCGGGTTCACCGGCGCGGTTGTAGAGGGAAAATTCGCGGGGAACGGTTTCGAGGGCGCGGCGGACGAGGGATTCGGGAATGTGGGCGACGCCGTTTTCTACGCGGGCGCCGGCTGCGGAGAGCAATTCGATGGCGGGCTCGGCTTGAACGGTGACGCCGCGCTCGGAGATTAGGGTGAAGGCTTCGGCGAGGATGCGGTCGATTAGGGGCGGGCCGAGAAGTGAGAAGGTTGGTGGCATGTGGTGGTCGTTTCTGAGTTGCTCGCAATCTCAATCCGTTTCGTGGACGCTATTGATGGTCGTGCTTAGGTTGCGAAAAGCAGCTTCCTCGCTTCGCTCGGATGACAACGGAGTGCAGTTTTCCTGCACACCGTGACGCTGTGGGTCTCCTCCTCAAAGTGACCGCTTCTGAAAGCGGCCGCTACAGGGCCATTAAGCTCTTGGCTAAGGCGACCGCTGCCAAAGCATCTTTGCCATAGCCGTCGGCGCCAATTTCGTTTGCCCAACTTTGCGTGACGGGAGCGCCGCCAATCATGACTTTCACGCGCGGGCGAAGACCGTGGCGCTCGAGCGCTTCGACGACGCCCTTTTGTCCGGTCATCGTGGTGGTCAGCAAGGCGGAGAGGCCAACGATGTCTGCGTTGAGTTCCTTCGCTTTCAGCGCAAAATCCTCGAAGGAAACGTCGACGCCGAGATCGAAAACCTGGAAGCCGCTGGCAGAGAGCATGGTGCCCACCAGCGTTTTGCCGATTTCGTGGATGTCACCTTTCACGGTGCCGAGCACAACTTTGCCGAGTGTCTCGCGCGTCGCGCCCATCTGGTGGATGGCCGGCTCCAGAATTGCGGTTGCGGCTTTCATGGCTTCGCCCGCGAGGACCAGGTCGGGAAGAAACATTTCACCCTGCTCGAACTGTTCGCCCACGGCGTGCAATCCCAAAACAAAGCCGCGATTGATGGCGTCGAGCGGATTGACGCCTTCGGCGAGGGCGCGCTGGCCGAGCGACCGGGCTTGATCGGGATCACCTTCGAAGATGGATTGCTTCATCGACAGGAAAAGCTCATCGGGCATAATAACCGGCCTCGCGCGCGTATTCGAGAAAGTGGAACGCGCGTTTCTAGACTGCTTGAGAGTTTTGCTGACAGAACATCATTGTGGAGGAGAGGTGCGTCTCTGCCACAAGCGGGCCGCGAAGTGTAGCTGAAATGAAGAAGCCCGGGAGCGTGTCTGTATGATAAGCAGCGGAAGGCCGCAAGTCTACTGCGCGAATAGCTATTCGTAGCGGAGGGCTTCAACGGGATCGAGGCGGGCAGCTTTGATGGCGGGATACATGCCGAAGAACAGGCCGACGCTCATGGAGACAGCGACGGCGAGAACGATGGACCAGAGAGGAATGGAGGAGGGCAGGCTGGGCACGAGAAGGTTGATCAGCAGGCTGATGCCGCCACCGAGCAACACGCCAATGATGCCACCGGAGCCTGTGAGGACAATCGCTTCGGTGAGGAATTGCCAGATGACATCGCGGCGGCGCGCGCCGATGGCTTTGCGCACGCCGATTTCGCGCGTGCGTTGCGTGACAGACATCAGCATGATGTTCATAACGCCAACGCCGCCGACGAGAAGCCCAATGGAACTGATGACAGAAATCAGCAAGGCAACGGATGCGGTGATCTGGCGAAATTGGTCGGCGATCTGCTGTGCGCTGGAGATGCCAAAATTGTCAGGCTTGTTGTAGGGCACGTTTCTGCGGCGGCGCAACACGGCGCGGATCTGGTCTTCGGCTTCGGCCATTCTGCCGGGATACGCGGTGGCTCCGACGAAATTCTCGTCGTCCTGCGGATTGTGCTTGTGGTAGGTGCGATACGGCACCATGACAGCCTTGTCTGCGGACTGATCTTTGACAAAACCGCCCTTGCGCGGTTCAAGGACGCCGATCACTTCATACGAATCGCCATTGATCATGATGGGCTTTCCGAGGGGATCCATGTCGGGATACAAGGTCTTGGCGATATCGGAGCCAATCACGGCGACATCGGCGCGATGCAGATTTTCGGCGTCGCTGAAGAAGCGTCCTTTCTGCGGCCGGGAGTTGAAGACTTCTTCGGTGGCAGGAAGGGTGCCGTTGTAATCGATGCCGGAAACTTCCTTGGTTTGATAACGCGCGGTGACGGGGCCAGTCTGTGGGCCGTCCTCAACAAAGCGCGGATAGAGGCTTGCAGTGACGGCGCGAACAGCGGGGCAGAACTGCTCGATGGCTTCGGCATCTTCAAAGCTGAGCGTTTTGCGGTCGCGCTCTTCGGGCGTGAGCCGGCCGGTGTGAATGCCGGGATCGAAGCGAAAGATGAATAGTGTTTCAGGGCCGTAATCGGAGAGGTAATCGTTCACATTGCTGTAGACGCCGACGAGGATGGAGACGACGGACAGCAGCGCGGTGATGCCGATGACCACGCCGAGCACGGTGAGGAACGAGCGCATCTTGTTCTCACGGAGTGTAGTGAGAGCCATTTGCGCGTTTTCGCTGATGTGCATGGCCATGGTGATCTCGTCCTTGTTACAGTTCCTGGCGCAGCGCTTCGATTGGTTGCAAGCCCGCGGCTTTCCTCGCAGGGTAGACGCCAAAAAATACGCCGACCGCTGCGGAAATCACTTCGGCGATGAGAACCGCGGGAAGCGGCACAGACATCGGGACGGAGGTGGTCGCGGTGGTCAAGCCGGAAATAATATAAGCGAGAGCGACGCCGATGGCGCCACCGACGGCGGCCATGACGGCGGCTTCCACCATGAATTGCAGCAGGATGTCGCTTCGCCGCGCGCCCAATGCTTTGCGGATGCCGATTTCGCGCGTGCGTTCCGTGACGGCGGCGAGCATCACGTTCATGATCACCACGCCGCCAATCACCAGGAAAACGGAAACCACGCCCACCATGGCGGTGGCAATCACGCCGGTAAGATTTTTCCAGAGATCCATGAGCGTGGCGGAATCGAAGATGCCGAAGTTGTCTTTCTCGTTGGGAGACAAGTGGCGGCGCGCGCGCATCAGGGCACGCGTTTCGTCCTGGGTGCGCTCCATCCATTCGGCGCCGCGGGCCTGGATGTTGATCCAGATGCCGTCGTAGGAGCCGTAAATTTTGAAGTAAGTTTGAATGGGGATGTAGGCGAAATTGTCTTGCGACTGGCCAAGAACGGAGCCGATGGGCTTGGCGATTCCGACGACTTCGAACGGACGGCCATCGATCATAATCTCACGGCCGATGGGATCGACGTTGGGAAAGAGCTTGGTGGCCAGGTCGTTGCCGATCATGGTGACGAGGGCGCGGCTTTCGTCATCGCCTTCGGTAATGTAGCGGCCGCTGGCGGGGACGACGGGATCGATTTCGCCCATGTTGGCGGTGACGCCGCGGATGTTGGAGTCGTCGACACTCTGCGAGCCGACGCGAACTTTGCCGGAGGTGCGCTGCTCAACACCGAGTCGCAAGGGCAGCTTTAGATTTTCGCGCAGGGATTCGTAATCGTCCCAGGTGACTTTTTTGTTGCGGCGGTTGGCTTTCACAAATTCATCGACGTCAGTGATGATGGGGAATCGCGTGAGCAGATAAACGTTGGAGCCAAGATTCGCGACGCGTTCGGCGATGTAGCGGTTGACGCCGGAGATTAGCGCGATGACGACGATGAGAGTGGAGACGGAAAGAATGATGCCAAGCAAGGTCAGGAAGGAACGCATTTTGTGCGCGCGCAAGGTTTCAAGCGCCACGCCGACTGGTTCGCGAAGCTGGACTCTCCGTCTCACTGCTGTGTCCTCTTAAAGGGACTATGCCTGCAATTCAGGGTGTGCTGAAAGATAAGGGTAGCACTGGTCGTTGTCAACGTGGAAACGGCGGCTCGTCGGTTGGATCTATGGCACTGGTTCCGGCACGCACGTCTTCGGAGCTGCTGACTAGGTGGATTCGGGCTTGGATTGGGCGCGCTTGATTTCGTCGGTTAGGACGATTGCTTCGGCTACTTCGCGCAGGGATTTTCTGCGCTGGCGGCTTTGCTTCTGCAGAGTGAGGTAAGCGTCCTCTTCGGTGAGTTGCAAGTCGCGCTGCAAAATGCCTTTGGCGCGCTCCATGGCTTTGCGGGTTCCGAGTTGTTCGGAGAGTTCGGAATTCGCACCCTCCAGGCGAGCCATCTCGATTTCCGCGCCCACGAGAAAACCAATTGTGGAGATCAAGCGAATTTCGTGTTGGCTGTAAGTGTGACGTTCGCGGTGCTGCAAATTGATCACGCCGACGAGTTTGTCGCGGCTCAATACCGGGACGGACAGGAAAGCTTCGAAGCGGTCTTCGGGCAATTCGTTGAAAGACTGAAAGCGCGGATCCTTGAACGCATCGCGCGATATGGCCACCGGGCGCTTGTGTTCCGCGACCCATCCGGTGATACCGCGACCCACTTGCAGCTTCAGGCGATCGACCACTTCCGCGTGCGGATTCTTGGACGCCCGCAGCACCAGTTCGTTGTCCTCCAGAACGTACACGAAACAGGAATCAAATTTCGCGACGGCCGAAATAAATTCCACCACCCTTCCCAACACTTCATGAAGGGGATCGGCCGCGGCAATGCGGCTGCCGATCTCGTGAAGCAAATCGACTTCGCGGCTTTCGTTCACTAATACACCGTTGCTCATAGTCATAGATCCAACGTAGAGGGTGTGCGCGGCGCTGTCCAATGCAAGTTTCTCGTGTGCACTATCATTATTTTTCAGCGCGTAATGCCTTGAAAAGAAAGAGCGAAGACGAGCCTTTGTGTGGGGAGATTAGGCTCGTCCTCGCCTTCCATTTTTAGGTCTTAGTCGCTGGCCTTGGCCGAAGCTACGCCCTGAGCCATTTCCGGCCCGCGGGCACGCAGCGTGTTGGCGGACTTATTGTCGATGATCTGCAGCACTAGGCCGAGATTATCCAGTGGGATGGAATGGATCATATTTCCAGAGCCGTCGGGCTGGATATCCATGGCTTTGGGGTTGCGCGAATCGGGCTTGTAGGCCATCGCCAGAACACTGGCAACGGGCCCACCTTTTGTCAGCGGGGTTACCATCACCATCACCGGAGTGTAGACGTCTTGTATGGAGCTGACGGACAGCGTGGTTCCCACGAGCGCTACATTCAATTTGTATTCGCCTGGCGGCAACACGGTATTTCCCAGACGGGCTTCGACCGGAAGCGTGAGTTTTCCGCGAACGGTTTCCTGGCCAAAAGCCAGCGGTCCCGAGCCAGCGAGCGCCGCAAGCCCCAGCAAGGTCATCATTCCCAAGAAACGTCTCGAGACAAACTTCTTCAATAGTGTATTCATTTCATTTCTCCTGTTGAATTTTGAGATACGCGTGCCGGCAATGCCGGACGCGCCACCGCTTCATTTGTGTTTTCGTGCAGGACCGTATGGTCCTAGGGCAAGACGTGTTGCCCAGAGGAGCTACAGGGAGGAACTACGAGGTTCTGGTCACACGTCGCAACAGGGCGAACGTGTTGAGTGCACATCCAAGTTGCCAGTTGCGGCGCGGCAAGTCCAACGCAAAGAATCTATGGCGTGCATAGGAGGGGGGAATGGTTGCCGGTGGCTGAACGATATCAGGGATCAGCGATCAGTTATCAGGAGACCAAGAACGCTCCAGCTTTGCTCGCCAGGACGTTTTGGTTTCTCGGAGAGTGGCGGCGTAAAGCCGCCTCTACATGTTTAGTGAACGTAATAACCGGTCTTTGCGAGGATTACGTAGTCGTGGCCCTTTTTGCCGAATGATGGGGCCAGGCGAACATCCAATTTGTGGGGCTTGCCTTCGGCTGCGGTGGCTTTGGTGTAGTAGCCCAGGGTGTAGCGCGTTTTGATGCGCTTGATCAGGGCGCCAAAGGCTTGATCGAGATGCGCCACATCCTGCACGTCGAAGATTTCGCCGCCGGTCTGGTCCATCACTTTGTGAATGTTCACGAGACCGGGAACCATGCTGGCAGCGAACAGCGTTCCTGGTGGGTTGTATCCCGGAATTTTCAAATTGTACAAGACCGCGTCTGAGGCGATGCATTCGGTGACAATGTCGTGCGTGCCTTGTCCCCCAGCGGAGGTGCCCACGTCGTCGCTGATGAGGATGATTACGCGGCGGCCTTTCGGCGGAGTGTTCAGCAAATATTTGGCGGCGACGAAGATGCCGTCGTTGATGTTGGTGGCGCCGCCGACGTGGAAGTCGCCGATTTGCTTGGCAATCTCGGTCTTGTCGGTAGTGAAGGGGACCTTCAGTTCGGCCTCCGTGGAAAACGTGAACAACGCGACCTCATCTTCAGGCTTGAGAGCTGAAAGAGCGGTCAAGGCGGCCTGTCGCAACGGTTCGAGGAATGGACCGATGGAATCGCTCAAATCCAAAACCAGCGCCACGTTGAGGGGCAGTTCATCGCGGCTGAAGATTTCGATTTTCTGAGGGACGCCGTCTTCGCGAAGCTCGAAAGAGTCTTGCTTCAGATCGCCGAGGATTTGGCCGGCCTTGGTTTTTACCGTGGCGTCCAGAAGAACCAGGTTGACGTCGACGCGGATGACGCCGGGGTCCGGGTTCTGCGCGCGAGTTGGCAGGCAGAGAAAAGATGCGGCGAAAATCGTCAGGATGGTCAGGCGCGGGACGTTTCGTGGAGATGGGGACATTGTTGTTGGTTGGGCCCTCGAGTTATTTTTGCACAGTAGGATGGTGTGTCGCACGGTTGCGGTTGTCATAGGTAGAGCGACCCCAAGAGAAAAGCCTCGTCCCTGAAGGGTGAGCTACCGGAACGTTTAGGACGTTCGGAACCGGCTAACCCAGGACACACGCATGCATGAGGCAAAGGCGCAATCGAGCACCCAAATTCCTCCCCCCCAATTCTTTTCAGATGGACATCCCGAATTCGAGGGCTGGCATAAAAGCCAGCGCTACATTGAAGAACAAACCGCGCGTATCACAAAACGCCCGGGCTTTGGACCCGGGCGCTTCGGTTTACTTAAAACCGATTACTGACAACTGAAAACTAAAAACTAATAGATGTCGTACTGTTCCCAGTGAAGGGTGGGATCGGACTGAATGATGATGTGCTTGTGAGCGTTCTGCTCGAGTTCATCGATGAGCAGGGACTCGCGCGTTTTGAGGGCCTTGGCGATTTCCGGATGCACGCGAAGGGTAAGATTCGGGCCTTCGTGTTCGGGAGTGACAGCCATCTTGCGCGCTTCGGACTGAATTTCGTAGCAAAGCGTTGGGATGGACTTGACCATGCCGGAGCCGGTGCAATACGGGCAGGGCTGGCAGAGCACGCGCTCCAGCGCTTGCTTGGTGCGCTTGCGGGTGATGCAGACGAGTCCGAATTCGTTGAAGGAAAGAGCCTTGGAGGGCGCCTTGTCCTGTTCGAGAGCGAACTGCAGCGCGGCGAGGACTTTTTCGCGGTTGCGGCGTTCTTCCATGTCGATGAAGTCGACAACGATGATGCCGCCCAGGTCGCGCAAGCGGATCTGCCGGACGATTTCCTTAACGGCTTCGAGGTTGGTCTTGACGATGGTGTCCTCGAGGCGCGTGGAACCTTTGCCGACAAACTTGCCGGTGTTGACGTCGATGGCGACGAGCGCTTCAGTGTGGTTGATGACGATGTAGCCACCCGACTTGAGCCAGACCTTGGCGCGGAGAGCCTTGTCGAGTTCGTGCTGGATGCCGAACTCTTCGAAGATGGGCTGCTCCTTGGTGTACAGCTTGACGCGGTTGACCAGGCGCGGCTGGAAGCGGCTGACGAATTCCACGACCTTGCCGTACTCCTCTTCGGAGTCAATCCAGATGGCGGTGAAATCGTCGCTGACGTAATCGCGCAAAATGCGTTCGACAAGATTCAGATCGCGGTGCAACAGCGCGGGAGGCTTGCGGTCTTCGCTCTTCTCCTTGATCTCATTCCAGGTCTTGCCGAGGAATTCGATGTCGGTGCGGATTTCGTCGTCGGTAGCGCCGCCCGCGGCGGTGCGAACGATAAAGCCGCCGGGATAACTGCCGCGCGCTTCGCCAACCAGGCGGCGGAGTCGCGAGCGATTGTCGGCACTGGCAATTTTGCGGGAAACGCCGATGTGATCGATGGTCGGCATATAGACCAGGAAGCGGCCAGGGAGAGCCACGTGACTGGTAATGCGCGCGCCCTTCTTGCCCAGAGGTTCTTTGGCGATCTGGACGACTACGTCCTGACCGGGCTTGAGCATTTCGGAAATGAGTTGTGGACGGCGCATGGGAGCGTGTCCGCCCTGATGTCCGCGATGCGGGCCATGGCTATGGCCAGAGCCGCCGCGACGTTCGAAGCGTCCACGGCCGCGATCTGGACCGCGATCCGGGCCACGGTCGCCGCCACGATCGGGGCCGCGATCACCACCGCGATCTCTTCCACGAGGCCGGTCGAAGCGTCCACGCCCGCCGCGGTCGCCGCCACGATCCCGTCCGCCGCGTTGCGGCCTCTGGAATCGCGAGCGAGGATTGCTGCCGATGCGCGCGGAATCACGACGAACGAATTCTTCGCGTGGAGCGTTGGGGTCGCGTGGAGTGCGCGTTTCGCCGGGGAGAAGAACCACATCTTCTTCGACGACGGATTCCGTGGTTTCGCCCTGCGCGGAAAGGGAAGCGTAGGATTCGGATTCCACGCGGGTGACAAACTCTTCAGAACTCTGACTGGAATGCCGTTCGGACTCGTGTTCGGATTCGTGTTCCGACTCGTGTCCGGATTCCTGCTCGGAATCACGTTCCTCGTGCAGGTCGGATTCGGAAGCGTCGATGGCTTCCTGATGTTCGCGGTCGGCTTGGTCTTCGGCATCTTCTCGAGCGCGTTCGGATTCCTCGTGCTCCGCGTCCTCGCGATCTTCCTCATCGTGGAGATGGTCTTCGGCTTCGTGAGCTTCTTCTTCCTCTTCGTCGAAGGCGGTGCCACCAACCAAAGTGTCGGCATCAGCCCGAGCTTGCGTTTCCTCGTGCTTGGCTTCGACTACGTTGGCGGAAAGAGCGGCGAGTTGCTCGTCATCGAGAGAAGGCGAGCCATTGTGAGCGGCGTGCGCGGATGCCGGTTCTTCATGATGTTCTTCGGCAGGAGAGGAGATGGACTCGGCGGCTTCGGAAGAAGCTGAAGCAGCAACTTCCTCGGACGGAGCGGTCTCCGCCGCGTCGGACTCGGCGTCGGCGAGCACCCAATGCGGCAAGCTGCCAGAGGAACGGCGGCGCACACCGGGACCACCCTGCGGCAATCCAACCGCGGGGCGCGCAGTTGGCTGTTCGAAGTCGGGCTGGCGCTCTTCGGGTTCCTGTTCCCGCACAGGTTCTACGGGAGGAGGCACGGGGCGGCCGCGATATTTGGCGAGCGATTCACCCGGGAGAACGATATCGTCTTCGGCCTTGTCCACGGGAGCGCTGGGGACACGATCGTTGGGACGGCGGTTGTCGTAGCTGCGAGTATCTCGATCGCCCTGCGGCGACGCATATTTTGAGGGCGGCAGATTGCGTCCACCCTGGCCATGGTGATGTCCACCACGATCGCCGCCACCACCGCTGCCTCCGGGACGACGGCGGCCCCAACGGCCACGGCGTCCACGGCCGCGATCTCCCCCGCGGTCTCCACCACGATCTCCGCCACGATCGGGGCCGCGATCACTGCCGCCGCGAGGCGGGTAGCTGCGCGTGGGATTGTAACTGGGAGCAAAATTTTGCGGGGCCGAAGCGTTGGATTCCGGCTGACGCTCATCGGCGTCGGAAACCTCGGAATCCTGATGTTGTCCAGCGGCAGCCGCGGCTGCGGCTTCTTCGCGTTCGCGGAATTCGGCGGCGCGATACTCCTCTTGCGGAGGCTCGTCGACCGGGGCGTGATCGGCGTGCGCCTCATCGAGGTGAACGTCGTCGTGAACACCGGAGGTTGCGAGGGACTCACCGGGCAACAATTCGATGGTGGAGGGCGCATTGCCGCCAGCAATGGCGGGGAGAGGCGCGTCTCCCGGGGCATGGGCGTGATCGTGTCCATGATCGTAGTCTTCGAGGTTTTCGAAAACATCGCTGACGTACAGGAAGGCGTCGCCATCCAGGCCGATGTCGACGAATGCCGACTGCATGCCTGGGAGGACGCGAGTAACCTTGCCTTTGTAGATGCTGCCGACGAGCGCGAACTCTTTTTCACGCTCAATGTAGATTTCGACTAGCTGACCTTCTTCCAAAATCGCGACTCTACGCTCGTGCGAGCTCGCGGATATAACCAATTCTTTCGACATGAATACTCCTTAAGGAGCATCGCCGCAGGACCCACGGAAAAGGAAGTGGTCCAAGGCAAGGCGCCGTTCCGCAACGAAGCGGAACACGCGGGCGACAACAATAGTGTTGCGGCATTGCGTTCGAAGCCGGAGGGAGTGGCCGCTGAGCGGCACCCGTGAAACAGGAACCTCATGCTATCGAGGCTAGGCCGTTGCCGGGAGGTTCCCGGGGTAACGGCGAACGATGCTATCCTCACTCTGAAAATCCTTCTGATTAACTGCAAAGATGTTCCGGCTCTTGCCGGATCCATCGAGCCGGCACCACCCCCCTGAACTAGGGGCGCGCACGGCACTGACAAAGGCTAGTTGACGAACCGGCGGAGCCGGACGTTCATCACCAGGCCGATCGCCAGGAAAACAAACAGCGTGGCCGAACCACCGTAAGACATCAGGGGTAACGGAATGCCGGTTACCGGCATGGCCCCGATGACCATGGCCACATTGACCAAGACGTGAAACCCTAGCGCAGCTGTTACGCCCATGACGAGAAACATTCCCGCGCGATCCTTAGCACGCTGGGCATTCTGCACCAGACGCAACAGTAACGCCATGTACAGCCCAAGAGCAAGCAGCACGCCTTTGAATCCCTGTTCTTCCGCCCAGGCCGACATAATAAAGTCGGAATACCGGACTGGAATGTATCCCAGTTGATTCTGGGTGCCGTTGCCGAAGCCCTTCCCCCAGAAACCGCCCGAGCCGACCGCGATCTTGGACTGCAAGACCTGATAGCCGGAACCCTTGGCGTCTTCCTCAGGATGCAAAAACGAAGTGACCCTTTCCTTCTGGTACGGCTTCAAGAAGTGCCAACCAACGGGCAGCATCAAGAGGCCGATAAGAACAATAGCCGCCGCGTGTTTCCATTGCAGCCCGGCGAGAAACGCGCCAACGATCAGCATAGGCATAAGCACAAGGGCGGTACCGAGATCGGGCTGCTTCAAAATGAGAACGAGCGGTACTCCTACAAGCAGTCCTGCTTTAATCAAATCCTGCAAGGAAAGCTCATCGGTGCGCACTTCCGCAAAGAAGCGTGCCAACACTATGATTATAATCAATTTGACCAATTCTGACACCTGAAAGAATTCGCCGAGGACGGGTATCCAGCGTTGTGCGCCAAAGCGGCGGTGCCCGAATATCAGCACCGCTGTTAGCGCTACGATTCCCACAATGTACAGAATTGGTGCCTGGTCGAGAATGACGTGGTAATCCAGGCGCGAGAATATGAACATTAACACGGTGCCAACGATGATCCAGCGAATCTGGCGCGTGTGCATGCCTACCAAAGCGCTGCCGTGAGTGGCGGAATAGATCTCAATCACGCCGAGGGTGCAGATGGCGGCGATAATGGCGATCAGCCACCAATCGTAATCGCGAGTTCCGAGTGTATCTTTCATTGCAACTTCATCCTAATAAACCAACAAACTCTCACTCTGGCCGGGCTTTCTTCTTTTCATTCGCGGAAACTACCTCTGCCGTTTCTTCCGGCTTCAATATTGCCTTGGGCGCTTCCGCTACCGGGCTTGCGGCATTCCTTTGCAACTCCTGCGGCTTATTTTCCGCGGTCACCTGGCCCTGGGTCTTCTTGTTCTTTTTATCGTAGTAGGCCTTGACGACATCGCGCGCGATTGGGGCGGCGGACAAATTTCCATGCTCTCCGCCTTCCACCAACACGCTCACCACAATCTCGGGATCACGTCGTGGAGCATAGCCCACGAACCAGGCATTATCCTTCCCTTTGCTCGCAGCTTTTCCGAGCTTGCCTCTTTCGGTGTTACTCATCACCTGTGCGCTTCCAGTCTTCCCGCAAAACTCAATACCTTGCAGTTTCACCATGCCCGCGGTGCCGCCTTCATTCACCACGCCATACATACCCTGGGTAACTTGCTCGACGGTGTCTTCGCTCAGGTCCACATGCATTTCGCCCACATGCGGCGTGTTTTTGAGGAGATGGGGCTGTTTGAACTGGCCGCCAGAGGCGATGCCACCGATGGCATAGGCAAGCTGCAACGGCGTGGTCGTAACCGCTCCCTGTCCTATGGCAACAGAAATGGTGGAGCCGGGATACCACTTGTGATGGAATAGGCGTTGAACCCATTCCTCCGACGGCACCAGTCCCGCCTCTTCTGACGGCAGGTCAATTCCGGTTTTGGAGCCCAGCCCGAACATCTTGGAATATTTGGCAATGGTGCCGATGCCCATGCGCATCCCGATATTGTAGAAAAATACGTCGCAGGAATGGATGATGGCGCTGTGCAAATTCACCACTCCGTGCCCGCCCTTACCGTAAATGTGGCACTTAAACATTCGGCCATAAAAATTCGCATATCCCGGACAGAATGCTGTGAAACTCTCCGGCGGCGTTTTCGATTCGAGCATGGCTGTTGCCATGATGATCTTAAATACCGAGCCCGGCGCCAGTTGCGCTTGTGTGACACGATTCATCAACGGATGGTCCGGATCCTCATTCAACCTCTGCCACTCCTCTTTGGACACCCGAATGGAAAAGTCATTCGGATCGGGCGCCGGCTGACTGGCGAATGCCAGAACTTCTCCGGTTTGCGGATTTAGCGCCACCACTGCGCCCCGCTTGCCCGCTAGTCCCGCTTCCGCCACTTGCTGCAGGTCATAGTCAATCGTCAACTGAATCTGTTTGCCGGGAATCGCTTCCTGTTGCTCCAGCCGACCCATCTCTTTTCCGACGCTGTTGACGATTACGCGACGCATGCCGTCGGTGCCGACCAGCAAATCGTTGTACTGGCGCTCCAGTCCGGTCTTGCCCGCAAAGTCGCCGGGACGGAACTTGCCATTGCTGGATTCAATTTGCTGCTCGCTGACTTCCCCGACGTAGCCACTGGCGTGAGCCAAGAAACCGCCGGGAAGATAGCGGCGGCGGTGAACCATGAGCATTTCGAGAAGCGGAATGTCGGCGCGGTGCGATTCGATGAAGGCCACGTCAGCAGGCGTAGCTTCCGGCTTGATGACGATGGGCTGGAATTTCGGTAGAGCTTCCGTGTTGACCAACTGCTCCTTCAAATCGTCCAGAGAGAGACCCAAGCCATCGGCAATCGCGGGCAGATTTTTGGAGACGGCGGCTTCATCGTCGCGAAGGAGAAGGACGGAGAAAGAGGGATAATTGTCGACCAGCACGCGGCCGTCGCGATCGAGCATCCGTCCGCGAGGCGCAATGATGGGGATGGAACGCACTCGGTTGCGCTCTGCCATCACGCCATATTTGTCGGAATCGATGACCTGCAGTTTCCAGAAGCCCAGAAGCAGAAGGGTGATTATGCCCACGATTACGTAGGAGGCGGCCGCCAGCCGAACCTGCGGCAAACGATTATCGTTGCGGAACCAGTACGACACGAAAACCCTGCGCGCGGGCCCATTGTACTTCAGGGCTGAGCGGAACCCGCCCGCGCAACAACCTTATATGCAGCGAGTAAACTCGAAATCTTCGGTACACGAGGGGGCATATGCGGCCCCGAACGCACTCACGAAATTCAAGATTGCCGCTTAACTTCCGCCACCGTCATTTTGCGGAAGTCTAATTCAAAGTAGCACTTGCATTGAGCAGGCGCAACTCGTCCTAAAGTACAGGTAGCGGAGTAATCAAGGTCAGCGGTGGCACTGGCAGGATGCCCGAATCGTTCCGGCCGCTAGCGAATCCCGATGCACTCTATAGTTCTTTTGCATTTCGCGGTTGCGTGCGAATCACAGTACAATTCTTAGTTCTCAATGACTCCGCTTTCCAATAAGCCTTTGCGTCTCGCGCTGGTGGGCATGTCTGGCGCGGGTAAATCGTATTGGACGAAGCGGCTGGCAGCGGAAAACATTCCGGCCATTTCCTGCGACAGTCAGATCGAAGCGAGGCTGGCGCACACGTTGCAGGACGGAGGCTTCCAGGGAATTAACGGCGTGGCCGCATGGATGGGTTGGCCCGACAGCCCGGAATACGCAGAGCGGGAATCGCAATACCTGGCGGAAGAAATCGCTTCGCTGGACGAAGTGCTGACCAGCCTGGAAAAAGATCCGCAACGCGAGTTGGTGCTGGACACCACCGGCAGCGTGATTTACACCGGGAATAATCTGCTGTTTCGGTTGCGGAAGCTGATGACGGTGGTGTACCTGGCGGCGTCGAACGAAGAGCACGAACTTTTAATTCAACGCTATTTAGCGGATCCCAAACCGGTGCTGTGGCGCGGGGCCTTTCAACCACGCAATGGGGAATCACCGCACGACACGGTGGCGCGTTGCTATCCGGCTTTGCTGGCGGCGCGGCGGCAAGGCTACCAGGCGCTGGCTCATTGCACGGTTGCCGTGGCGGAACTACGGGAGCTTCCTGAAAAATCAGAGGCCAACGGAAAAACGGCGGGAGCGGCATTTCTGGAAAAAGTGCGGCAGCAATTGCAACGTGCTTAGCAGCACGCACCATCCGCGGAGATTCTTCACGCAACTTGTTCCGATGGGCTCAAGATAATGGCTACGCCACACTGGATAGAACTTTGCCGCGGATACGCCCAAGCCGGGTTATGACTGAAGACCAGCAATGAGATACCGAAGCACCGGAGGGAAAGCGCCGCTCACCTCGTTACGAGGCGCGGTGCTGCGCGGGCTGGCGCCCGACGGCGGATTGTATATGCCGGCGGAAATTGCGCGGCATCTGCCGGAGGAATTGGAAGAGTTTCGCCGCTTGCCGTTTACGGAAGTGTGCTTCCGCGTGGTGCGGCCTTTTGCGACGCCGGATGTGCCGGAAGAAGTGTTGTGGCAGATCGTGTCGGAAGCGATTAATTTTCCGGTGAAGCTGGTTTCGCTTTCGCCGGCGCTGCACATTTTGGAACTGTTTCACGGGCCAACGCTGGCGTTTAAGGATTTTGGCGCGCGATTTATGGCGCGGTTGATGGGCTACTTCGTGCGCGGCGAGTCACGGCAATTGACCGTGCTGGTGGCCACTTCCGGCGATACGGGCAGCGCGGCGGCCCACGGCTTTCTGCGCGTTCCGGGAATTCGCGTGGTGATTCTGTACCCTTCAAAGCGCATCAGCGAGGCTCAGGAAAAACAGTTCACTACCCTGGGAGAAAACATTACCGCGCTGGAAGTGGCGGGAACGTTTGACGATTGCCAGCGGCTGGTGAAACAAGCATTCGCGGACGAGGCGCTGAACCAGCGCGCGTTTCTGACTTCGGCCAATTCCATCAATGTCGGGCGGTTGCTGCCGCAGATGTTCTACCACGTGGCGGCGTACCGGCAGTTACCGGTGGCATCGGTCCCGCTGATCGTGTCGGTGCCCAGTGGAAATTTCGGAAATTTGACGGCGGGAATTTTTGCGAAGCGCATTGGATTGCCGGTGACGAGATTCATTGCGGCTACGAATGCGAACGACGCCGTGCCTCGTTACTTACTTTCCGGCGAGTACCAGCCGCGTCCGGCTCACGCTACGTATTCCAATGCGATGGACGTTGGCAACCCAAACAATTTTCCGCGGCTGCTGGATTTGTGCCGCAACCGCATTGAATATGTGCGGCGCGAGATCTGGGGACACAGCGCCACGGACGAGGAAACGCTGAAGCAGATGCACGCGGCGTGGGATCGCTACCGTTATATTTCCGATCCGCACACGGCCGTGGGCATCCTTGGCTGGGAAGCGTATCGCAAGGAGCATCCTGAGCCGTCGCAAGGGTTGGTGCTGGCTACCGCGCATCCGGCGAAGTTTGCGGAGATCGTGCAAAAGGGAATTGGAATTGCGCCGCCGCTGCCGTCGCGCCTGGCGGAATATTTGCAGCGCCCAAAGCTGTCGCGGCCGATGAACAGTAAGTACGACGACTTCAAGCAGTTTCTGCTGGCGCACTGAACCAAGCGCTTGCAAAGCCTGACGGACTTAGCTAATGTGTATTAGCTAAGGAGCGCCTGTGAGCATCGTTACCATCCACAAGGCAAAGACTACCCTTTCCCGGCTAATCAAGAAGGCTTCCGCTGGGGAAGAGGTGATAATCGCGCGCGGAGACAAACCCGTGGCGCGCCTGGTCCCGTTTGGCGAGGCCAAGGGAAAGCGACAACCAGGTTCGCTAAAAGGCAAGTTGCGTGTCGGCAAGGAATTCTTTGAACCGCTACCCCCTGATGAATTGGCAGGCTGGGAGTAGTTTTGCGCGCGCTGCTGGATACGCATGCCTTGCTCTGGTGGCTATCAGATGACCCCGCAGTGGGCAAGGCGGCCCGGAAGTTCATCGCAGAAACCAGAAACACTGTTGTGATCAGCGCGGCTTCGGCTTGGGAGATTGCGACCAAGGTCCGTCTGGGGAAACTGCCCACAGGTGCAGACCTGGCTGCAGATTTCGTGGGTTATCTGGAGCGGGAAGGTTTTGAGCTGATGGCGATTTCGGCGGAGCATGCGATCCGAGCGGGTTTGTTGGCCGGCTCCCATAAGGATCCCTTCGACCGCATGCTTATTGCGCAAGCGCAAGCCGAAGGCCTACTCATTGTCAGCAATGAACTGGTGTTCGATGAGTACGGCGTGCGCCGAATCTGGTAGCTACATCCAAAGTTTCAAAGTTGCAGGGATTGTAGCTGATGCCTTCACGTTCATAGTCAGGCTGGCATAAAAGCCAGCGCTACATTGAAGACGAGAGGGCTCGCGTGTTCTTTCCGCGCTCAATGAATGGCCAAATCCCCGAGGACAACGCAAGAGAGAAGCCTCACCGCTGAAGGCGTGAGCTACAGGCTACTGGTTGCGGCGGAGGCGGTCGAGTCCGATGTATAGGAAGGTGCCGAGGACGGCGTTGACGGCAGCGGCGATTGCGAGGTGCATGTTGAACCAAGGCTCTGGCTGGGCCATCAGGACGCGACGCGTGAGCACAAGAATGGCTTGGTGAAGCACAAAGAAAGCGACGGTGAGGGAAAAACGCGCGGCAGGATGTTCGGTGTCAAGACGGGCGCCGATGGACGAAGCGAGAAAGCCGATGATGGTTTTGGCGATGCCGTAAAAACCAAGGGGCACGGTGGGACCGCTCAACGCATCTTGCGCGAGGCCGATGACCATGCCGAGAAGCAACCCCGTGGAGGGATTGCGGCGGCTCAAGCCAAAATAAATGGTTATGAGCAGCGGCAGATCGAGAATGTCGAGTTTGGGAAGGTAAACGGGGAACGAGGCTTGCAGGATGAGCGTGACGATGGCGACACCGGCGACAGCACCGGGAAAAAACTTGTGCACCTCAATGTGCGTGTCGCCGCTGCGAAGTTCGTAGGCATCGTTCATGGCTTTACCTGCGCAGCGGGTTTGGGAGCGGAAGGATCGCCGCCGGGGTTCGAACTGTTCTGCTCAGACGAAGGAGCGGTGGCATCCTTCGGATTCTCGAGCGGCTGGAGGGAAAGCAAAACGATAACGTCCTCCAGGCGATTCAGTTTCGCTGCCGGGTGCAGAAGAATAGTTTTGAACGGAGTGCCAGCCTTGATTTCCTGCACGGTGCCGACGGGGATGTCGCGTGGAAAGATTTTGTCCATGCCGCTGGTAACGACTTTTTCTCCGACATTCACTTTGTCGTCGTTGGCGACATATTTCATGCTGAGTAAAGGCTCACCTGTGCCGACTACCGGGCTCTGGATACGGGATTCGATGAGCATGGCGCCCGCCCCGCCCTCCTTGTCGGTCAGAAGAAGGACCTGGCTGTTGTCGCGATAGACCTCGATGACCTTGCCGACCGCGCCGTCGGGAGTGATGACCGCCATGTCGCGGCGGATTCCGTCGCGTTCTCCACGATCGATTTCAACGGTACGGCTGGCGGTGCCGGCGCTGGCTCCGATGACGCGCGCCCCCAACATGGGCACATCCTTATGCGAGTTGCGGAAGCTGAGAAGCTCCGCCAGGCGGTCGGTTTCGGCGGATTTGGCTTGCAGTTGCGTGATGGCCAGCTTCAGAGCGTCATTTTCCACGCGCAACGCTTCGTTTTCGCGCGAAGTGGCCTGCAACGCGAAATAGTGGCGCCACACGCCGCGGACTTTATCGAAACCCCATGCGCCCGAGCGTTCGAAGGGCGAAACGGCAGTGATGGCCCAGACGCGGATCAAGCGGCCATGCGCATCGCGCTTGATTTGAACGGCGAGCAGCAGCAACTGCGCCAGCAGGACCGCCGCGAGCAGTGAGAGCGATTTGTGTCTTGAAGGAATGGCAACCATGGAAAAAAGTTCTCAGTAATCAGTTTTTTGTAACAGTTTTAAGTAATCAGTTCTAAGTTTTAAGTAATGACCGTGAAAAGTGAAATCGAAACTCGAAACTCGTAAATGTTGCGCCGCGTACCGCTCTCCGCTAAGTGTGTCGAGCCGCAAGCTAGATTCAGAATTACCTGAAGCTTGCGGCTGACTGAAAACTTAGAACTGAGAACTTACAACTATTTCAGTCGATGCAGACCTGGCGCAAAAGTTTAAAGTCGCTGAGCATTTTCCCGGTGCCGAGCACTACGGACGCCAGGGGATCATCGGCGATGGAAACCGGCAAGCCAGTCTCTTCGCGGATGCGCTTGTCGAGATTCTTCAGTAGCGCGCCGCCGCCGGTCAAAACGATACCGCGATCGCTGATGTCCGCCGAAAGTTCGGGCGGGGTACGTTCCAGGGCGACACGCACAGCATTCAAAATTGTGGCGACGCATTCGCTGAGCGCTTCGCGAATTTCACTGTCATCGATAGTAACGGTGCGGGGCACGCCTTCGATCAGGTTGCGGCCCTTCACTTCCATGGTCAGCGGCTTTTCCAGCGGATAGGCCGAGCCGATTTCCATTTTGATTTGTTCCGCGGTGCGTTCACCGACCAGCAAGTTGTATTTGCGCTTCAGGTACTGCATCACCGCTTCGTCCATCTCGTTTCCGGCGACGCGGACGGAGCGCGAATAAACGATGCCGCTCATGGAGATGACGGCGATATCGGTGGTGCCGCCGCCGATGTCGACGACCATGTTTCCGGAGGGCTCTTCAATCGGCAGGCCCGCGCCAATAGCGGCCGCCATGGCTTGCTCGACGAGATAGACTTCGCTGGCGCGCGCGCGATAGGCCGAGTCTTGCACCGCGCGTTTTTCCACCGGCGTAATTTCGCTAGGCACGCCAATGACGATGCGCGGATGAACGAGCACGCGGCGGTTGTGCGCTTTCTGAATGAAATACGTGAGCATTTTCTCCGTGACTTTGAAGTCCGCGATGACTCCGTCTTTCATCGGCTTGATGGCGACCACGTTGCCGGGCGTGCGACCGAGCATGTCCTTGGCCTCGCGGCCGACCGCGACGACCTCGCCGTTGGATTTGTTGATGGCAACGATCGACGGCTCGTTGACGACAATGCCTTTGCCGTGCGAGAACACCAGCGTGTTGGCGGTGCCCAGATCGATGGCCAGGTCGGAAGAAAACAGACTGAACACCGACCTGAGGTTGTAACCGTTCTTATTCATTCCCACTTCCCCCCGCGGAAAGACTTCTCAAGAAGTCAAACTCCGCGCACAGACTCCCCTGTGCAATCATCCATTGTCGCCGGAATCGTGGCTGCACGCAAAACGGCAAGCGACTGCCCGCAAGGCGCTACTTCGGAACGACGATGGAAACCTGCTGCTTGGCGGTTCCACCGCGTCGATTCGAGCCAATAACGACAATAGTGTGCTGGCCGGGCTCCAACGGTTCCGTAAAATGACGGAACGTGCCATCGGGAGCAATGTTGGCGACGGACTGCCCATTGATGATGAGCGCGGCGCCGGTTTCGGTACGGCCAATAATTTCTGCAACGCGTCCGTGGATCTGGGTGCTGGTGATTTCCAGAACCATTTCCTGAGTCTTGCCCTGGGCCACGAGACTGAACTTGAACATCTCGCTAAATTCGCTGGTTTCTTTTTTGGCGTTGGAAGCCGTGACATTCCAGAAATAGTCGCCGGGTTCCAAGCCAGTGACTTCGGCGCTGGTGGAGGTGGTGTCGATTTTTTTGGCGAGTTTCGTGAACATGGTTGTGGAACTGATGCGCAGGGTGTACACAGCCGCATCGTCGACGGGCTGCCATTCAAAGCGGATCTGCGCGGTCTTGGGATTTTCCGAAATAATAGGCGCCAGGTTCAGGGGCGCAATCAATGCCGGAGGCGCCAGCACATTCGATTTCTGCGTCGCTCCGCCGGTGGGGAAACTGGCCTTCTCCCATTGCGTCAGTTCAATCTTTTCCTGGCCACGTTGCACTTCCGCGGAACCGGTCGCGACCACAATTTCGTGCTCATTCTTGGTTGGATCGTTCCGGATGGACGCGCGGCTGTTCTGTCTGACCGATGCGGTAGCGTCTTCCACGCTCACCTGGGCCTTGGAATCGGGTGAACTCCAGCTTGGCGTGGCGAGATCGACCTGACCAGTATTGATGCGAACCGCGGTGTTGGAACGATCGCGAGTCACGTTATTTTCTTCCACGGTGACCAGCGATTCCGCCTTCACCGTGTATTCCGTCCCGTCCGCGAAGGTGATACGCGCCGCGCCATCCGAGGCCGTTTGAATCAGGTCGCCTTTATCCAGCGAGGTGTGATAATCGGCTTCCACCCAAGTGACGGAATTTACTTTCTTCACCTGGACGCGGCCATCCAGGTTCACGAATTTTGCTTGCGTCTGGGTGATTGGAGCGGTCTCGGTTTCGGGATTGCCAATGGCTTTGCTGAGTTTGTTCGTGAGTATGTTGGTCCAATCAGGTATGCCGACGTAAAGCCCAGCGATGATAATCACGAATAGCAGCACGGAATAAATTGCGACGGTTTTGTATGTGACGGTGTGCCAGTACACTTCGACGCGATGAATCTTAGGCGCCGCCGGAGGAGCTGGTGGCGGAGCGGCGGGTCGTCGAGGATCGATGGGCGTTTGCGTCGTCACAATGGTAAGAGCGGTGAATGCTCCAATTTCGCAATCTAGCACAGTGATTTGCGGGTGCGCAGAGTCCCGAGGTACCGCGTAGTCAATCAACAAATAGCGAACCCGCCGCATTTTCGCTGCGGGCGACGCGATGGGTTAGTGCGAGGGGACGACGGGGGTGGCGCGTTGGAAGAACCGCTGCTTATCGAAGGTGGGATCGACAGCCACGTCAAAGAAACCGACCATCATCTCGTCGGAGGTCTGTTCGCCCCAACGGACTTCCGCGCCGGGATCGGGGTTGTGAGCATTGGCGGGAGAGTTGTCAAACCGGGCGACGGCCTGCAGCAGGGTGCCGGCTTTTAGGGGCATGGGAGTAGCCAGGCGATAGCTCATTTGCCAATGGAAATGGTAATGCACACTGAGAAGCGGCTCGATGGAATGGTCCGCGCGGATGATGTTGTATGCAAAGCTTTTGCCGCGCAGATGCATGTGCGGGAAGAAGCTCAGCAGGAGCGCGTCGTTGGGCAGGGTGCCGCGGGCTTCCACACGATAGTCGGGCGCACCGGGCGGGATCACGAAATGGTCATTGGTCAATTGCAGGGTCAAGACGCGCTGCTGAGGCGGGTGTTTCGCGAAGATTAAGCCGATGCGGCTGACGTCCTGGCCAGGCTTTCCGTCGGTGGTGTAGTGCATCTGGAAGACGAGGTCGGAGCCGGCCGGAATGAATTTGGCCATGCCCGCGGGCCAATTGTCGGGTGTGCTGCCGGGTGCGTAGACCAGCAGGATGTCGCTGTCGGTCCACATGGCGTCGCGTTGGTCTTCGGCAGTCGCGAGCATTGCAGCGGTGAAGGGCTTGCCGACCGGTGCGTGACGCAGCCAGGGCGAATCCGGCGGGCGCACATAGACGACCGCGTGGTGCACGTTTTGCGGCAGGCCCGGCAGAATTTCTGACGACTGAACCCAGCGCGGTTCGGCGAAGTGCGTGGGCACAATCTCGTAGGTGTAGTCAATTTCGCCGTCAGCGGGAATCGCGACGGGCTGCGGCATCTTCACTTCCAGGTCAGGAGCGGGAATCGTCCAGCGCTCGGACCACTGGCGGGGTGGAGGAGCGTCCGCCGGATTTCCTGCGGGGGCGTCGGCGTTGGCCCACGCGGCTAGCATCGCGATTTGGGAATCGGTCAGAGAAGGGTCGTTGGAAAATTTGCCAGCGCCCCTTTCGGCGAACCACGGCGGCATGGTGTGATTCTGCGTGGCGTTGCGAATGGCGGGTGCGTAACGCTGTGTGTCTTGGTAATTTTGGAAGGCCATCGGCGCGATTCCGCCTGCGCGGTGGCACACCTGGCAGTGATCCTGCAGCAGCGGCAAAACGTCGCGATAGAAGGTCGGTGGGTGTTGCGTGTCACTCGTTTGAGCAATGGCTAATGTTGCCCATAAGCAAAGCGCCACGAAACGAATGGGCCGGTAAGTACGGCCAAATTCACAACGTGTGGTGCGGCGAGACCAGCGGGAGGTGAGATCAGAAGAGCTTCGCGACACAAAGCGCCTACTTGTTGCTTCGCTGATGACCCAGGATCAGGCACGTTTCTTCACCTTCCTGGATGAATTGCCTAACGGTTACGACTGCGGAACGCAAAAGATGTTCTAGCTCTTCGGTGCTGCAATTACCTGCACGAACCCAAACAATCTTTGGCGGCGGTCCAAGAAGGACACTTCGCGCTTCGAAGTCAGAATCCTTCGAGGCGATGGTGAAGCCATTCGCCTTGGCGTGATCCCATATTGCGGTGTCGTCCGAGCCGCCCAGTCCACACTGATGAACATGCGTCGAATCAGGATAAAGATCGCACAAGAGATCGATCAGCCGAGGATAAAGGTTTTCGTCCAGGAGAAGCTTTCACGCGTCCAGCATTTCCACTTTGCGTTCGCGGTCAGCGGCGAACGCGAGACAAGCACGGATGTCTTGCTCCCTCAGATACGGAAAATCCCTCAGAATCTCTTCGCGCGTCATGCCGGCCGCAAGGTAACCGAGTACGTCATAGACGGTGATGCGCAGTCCGCGAATGCAGGGCTTTCCGCTTCGCTTGCCGGGCTGCATTGCAATGATGCCTGTGTAATCCATTCAGCTCACTCTAAGTGAAAACTTGCTTCTGGGCAAATGGAAAAGCCTACGGGCCGCCGTAGTAGCCGTCGCGGGTTTGCACTACCAAGTCCTTGTTGTACGTTGTGAGTTGAATCTTGTGGTAGCCGGTCTCTGCGCCCTTATCGGGCGTGTAGCCCAGGCGATATTGGTTGCGCAACTCTTCTTCAATTTCCGCGTAGATCTTTTCAACGCTCTCTTTCTTGGAGACTTTGAACAGCCGGCCGCCCGTCTTCTTGGAAATTTCTTCCAGGATTTTCTTGCCGTCGACATGTTCCTGCTGCTGAGGATACCTGCCCCCGTGGCCGCCGTGACCGCCCGGTCCCATGCCAAAACTGGGGTGATTGGCGTAGCCCTCTTCGTCGGCATACAAAATGGAATAGACAATGGTGTCGGAACGTTGCGCGGTTTCGATGGCATATGCCAGGGTTTCCTGGCTGCCATGATCGACTCCATCGGACAGAATGATCAACGCTTTGCGGCCCTGCTGCTTGCTCATGAGCTCGTCAGAAGCGAGGAAGATCGCGTCGTAAAGATGCGTACCACCACCGCGCCGCCCTCCACCGCCACGACCGGTCCCGCCACCACTGGTCGGGTCGCCGCTTCCTCCGCCTGAACCACCCGGACCACCGCTGCCGCCTCGACCGCGCGAACTGAGTTGCGGCGTGTCCAAAGATTGCAGTGCGGCCTGCAGTTTGGGGCGCGCATCGGTGAAATCCTGCAGAAGCGTCACATCGAAATCAAAATTCACCACAAACGCCAGGTCTTTCTTTTCGCGCAGCAAGTTGTCCAGAAAGCTATAGCTGGCACTTCGCTCCTGATCCAGAACGCGCCGCTGGCTCAGGCTGGTGTCGACAAGCAGTCCCAGCCGCAGAGGTAGATCGGTTTCCTTGGCGAAGTAGTTGATGGTTTGCGGGCGGCTATCTTCCGTTAGAACGAAGGCGTCTTGGTTCAGGTCCGGGACGATCTTGCCGTGCTTGTCGCGGACGGTGGCGATGACGTTGACGGTCTTCACGTCAACGGCGATTTTTGGCTCCTGCTGGCCGCGGGTTTTGCCGCCGAGAAGAGCCAAAAGCGCCAGACCGCCGATTGCAAAAATCCGGACGAAACGAGTGCACACGAATCGGTTGTGGTTAGAAGGGACGTATATCATTCGACTCCGTAATCGACTGGCCAAAGATTAGATTCGTCCCCAAGCGAATCGAGAGCACCACGTCGCTGCAGATTGGACGCGGATTCAACGCGTTGGGTTGCGTGCTGCGAGGCGGCGAGATTAGGCGTGGGCCGCCGAGGATTTTAGCAGGATATCCAGATCGTCGGGATGAATGGCACATAACAGGGCATCGTCGCGATCAATGTGCCCGTGATGGATCAGGTTGACGAGCGTCTCTTCCAGCGTGAACGAGCCGCGTTTCTTGGTCAGCGGAATCTCCTGGTGCAGATGCTGCAGCGCGTTGCGCCGGATATGGTGCCGCGCGGCGTAGCCGATCATCAGCAATTCCGCGGCAGGAATGCGGCCGCCCGACTTGCTGGGCAGCAGGATTTGCGTGTGCACCGCGGCAAGCGCCATGGCCAGTTCCTGGCGAATGGAATTCTGCCGCTCCAGTGGGAAAGAGTCAGAGATGCGCGCCACGGTGGAAGCCATGTCGGTGGTATGAAGCGTGGAGAAAACCAGATGGCCGGTTTCAGCGGCGGCCACGGCGATGCGCATGGTTTCCGGGTCGCGCATTTCGCCCACCACGATCACGTCGGGAGCCTGGCGCAGCGCGGCGCGTAGAGCAGTAGGAAAATCCGGCGCGTCGGTTCCGATCTCCACCTGCTCGATCACGCTGCGAATATGAGTGTGCTCGTATTCGATGGGATCTTCGATCATCACGATATGGCGAGCTTCCCGCAAATTGATTTCGTGGATCAGCGCAGCAAGCGTGGTGGATTTTCCGGACCCCGCCGGGCCACCAATCAAGACCAGGCCGCGAGGCAGACGCGCCAAATTCGCCACGGGAGGCGGAAGATGCAAATCCTGGAAGGAAGGGATCTTTGAGGGCAGGGCACGAATGGTGGCAGCCGCGCGGCCACGTTCGCGATGCAGATTAATTCGAAACCGGCCCACACCGGCAATTCGGTAGGAAGAATCCGCGATCAACGATTCCCGGTAAACACGCAGCGCGTGAGCAGAAAGCGCGGGAACCACAGCCGCCTCCACGTCAGCGCCATCCAGCACGTCGGATTCGATTTTGCGGAGTTCGCCCTGAACGCGAATGCAAGGCGGCGCATTTTCCACCAACAGAAGATCACTGCCAGCGCGCGACACCAGCGTGGTGAGCCAGTGGTCCAGCCGGGCTGTGGCCGACGAATCGGCTGAGCCAGCCTCTGGACCATCATTCATTTCGCGAACCAGGCGATTCAGTTCCGCGGAATTATCCATAGCCGCCTCGGAACGTCAGATGCAACGAAGGGCAGTTTGATGGAAGGAGTGGGGAAAGTCCAGCTTGGAAGGTGCGCAGTCGAGGAGTGACCGGCAAGCTGCAACGCGCTAGATTAGAATCAGTCATTCGCAAAGAATCTACCGAAAGGCGCGTGGTGGACGACGAATCAAAATGCCCGGTGAGCGGGAAGCGCAAATATGCAACCGAAGGCGAAGCGCTGGCCACAGCCGCGTACCAAATGTCCACCGCCAATGCGCCCCAGGGACTGCGCGCCTATCTGTGCTCGTGGTGTGACGCTTGGCACATCACGAAAAATGAAGAAAGAGGCAGAAAAGACAAGGGAACGGGCCACAAGCGGTCTAGGAATGGATGAGGCCGGATTTCTCCGGCCTCGGTGTGCTTAACAAGTTCTATGAATCTTTCGATTCGTCGAACATTGTTAGGCTACGACAGAGCATGATCGTTGTTCCTGCCGGGGCAAATACGGCGAAACCCTCAATCAGCAATAAGGATTTCCTGTATCGAAGAGTTAGCGACGTGTAAGGGCGAGGCCGCTTTGCGTTTCGGGGATCCCGGCGTAAGAAAATAACCTCTTGTCGCTAGTTAGCGCGCAAGCCGCGGGCGCGAATGCATTTGGGGCTTTCGTGCACAATCGACTATAATGTCAAGTTTGGTCATACAATTGGGAGAACACAGGAAATGGCTGGCGCATTCGAAAACCAGAAAACCGGCGTCCGTATTCTTTTCGGCGTCATCATCGGCATTCTTGCCCTTAGCATGCTGCTTTATCTCGTGCCACAGGGCAGCAACACGGCGGAATCCGCCACAGACGTAGTGGCGCGGGTTGGCGACCAATCGGTCACGCTGTCCGACATTCAGCAGCAATTGACGCAGATCCGCCAACAAAACCAGGTGCCGCCGCAATTGGAAGGGCTGTATGCGCGGCAGATCCTCAGCCAGCTGGTTTTCCAAAAGGAAATTGAATACGAGGCAAAGCGCCTTGGCATCACCGTGAGCGACAAGGAACGCGCCGATCGCATCAAGCAGTACGTGCCCGCCGCGTTTAACGGCGACACCTTCGTGGGGATGGACGCTTACGCCCGCGAAGTGCGCCAGCGGTTCCAGTTGACCGTGCCGGTGTTTGAGGAGGAAGTGCGGGACAGTCTCGTGCTGGAGAAATTCCGCAAGCTGATCACCGATGGCATCAGCGTGAGCCCGGCGGAGATTGAACAGGAATTCCACGACCAGAACGAAAAGGTGAAGCTGGACTACGTGCTGATCAAGCCTGAAGACCTGACAGGCAAAGTCGTCGTGGACGATAGCGAGATTAAGACTTACTACGACCAGAACAAGGCCAAGTACCAGGTCCCCGAAAAGCGCGTAGTGCGTTACGCCCTGGTGGATCTGACGCAGATTCGGCAGAACACCCAGGTAACGGACGACGAACTGAAGGCCGCGTATCAGGAAAATATTCAGCAGTACCAGGTGCCCAACCGCTTCCACGCGCAACACATCCTGTTACTGACCACGGGAAAGACGGACGCGGAAATCCCGGAAGTCAAGAAACAGGCCGAGGACATTCTGGCTCAAGCCAAGAAGAAGGGCGCGAACTTCGAAGATTTGGCCAAAAAGTACTCGGAAGACCCGGGATCAAAGGCTAAAGGTGGAGACCTGGGCTGGCTGGTGCAGGGACAGACGGTGCCGGAGTTCGAAAAGGCCGCATTCGAGTTGAACAAGGGCGAAATTTCCGGCGTGGTGCGTACCCAGTATGGGTTCCACATCATCAAGCTGGTCGACAAAGAAACCGCGCACACCAAGACCTTCGACGAGGTCAAAGACTCTCTGAGGACTCCCTTGCTGCTGCAGAAGGCTGACCAGCAGGCTGGAGCGGTGGCAGACAAGATTTCCGCCGACATTCGCCAGTCCAACAAGATGTCCCTGGACGAAATTGCTCAGAAATATCACTTGCCCGTGTCAGAGACGGCGGCGCTGGGACCGAATGACCCGATTTTGGCGTTGGGAACCTCTAAGGAAACGCGCGAGCAGGTGTCGAGCCTGCGGCCGGGCGAGTTGAGCTTGCCCGTTCGCACCGATCGCGGCTACGTGGTTCTTTCCCTGAAGCAAGTGATTCCGACCCATCAGGGCACGCTGGAGGAAGTGAAAGAGAAGATTGTGGCGGACCTGAAGGAGCAAAAGGCGGCTCAGCAGGCCGTTGCCAAGTCCAAGGAACTGGAAAAGCGTGCGAAGAGCGGAGAAAAGTTCGACGCAGCCGCCAAAGCGCTCGGCCTGGAACCCAAAACCTCCGATCCGTTGGCGCGGACCGGTTCCATCGCTGGCGTCGGCAGCGGAAAACAGTTGGGTGGTGCCTTCGCATTGAAGGCGGGAGAGGTTGGCGCCCCTGTGAACCTCGGAACGAACTGGGTGGTTTACGAAGTGGTGGAGAAAACCGAGGCCAATCCCGCGGATTTCGAGAAGCAGAAGAAGACCATCACCGACCAACTGCTGCAGTCCAAGCGGCAATTGGCTTGGGAAGCGTTCCGAACGGCGCTGGAAGCGCGCATGAAGCAAGAAGGAAAGCTGAAGTTGATGCCGGATAAGATGCGGGGTTTTGGCGAGTTCAACGGCTCTAATCTATAGATAATAAACACCTTAAAAAATAGGACACACCCCCTTGCCCTCAGACAAACGAGTCATTAGCCTATATGTGTCCGGTTTGGGGGCTGTCTAAAGAGTCTGCTACTGCTTGCTCGCGTAGCTCACTTCGGCTGGCAGTTCTCCTCAGACCAGAAACCACAACGAGCCTACAGAAAATCGCAATCTCAAGAGGAATGACCCATGGCAGCACGCTCTTCAACCGTTCGAAATGACTATCGCTGCAGCATTGAGAGGAATCAGGCCGGTAAGTACTGTGTGAGAATCCGGGCGCAGTATCCCCGCCACGCCTGGAACATTGGTGTGTTTTACCTGGCTTCCTCGTTTGACCGTGCCATGAAGAAGCTGGAAGAGTCCCTTAAGTTTCTCCAACGAAACGAAGAGAAGCTGTGGTTCTGGGGAGTGGACCGGGCTGAAGACTTGGGATTTTCCGCAGAATTCCTGAAAGAAGCCGGCTTGCAGCTCGACAGGCGCAATGAGTTTCCACGCAAAGCCGCGAACCTTTCTCTGGAACCTGAGCGCGACGTGCCGGCGTTTGTGCTGGGCCCAGTTCGCCGCGGATTGGCCGAGGCGGTGGAGTTTGCGCGCGTACAACCAGCGGGCGACTGAGATTACGGGATTCGAGTTCAATCGGTCGCAGGTTCTCTGCTTTGCTTCAATGCTTCTTGACTTCACAGTAGTTCTCTTACATCATTTGCGCATTCCAAACGGACTACCCGCATAGCGCTCGTTTGTGGTCCTTCGCTTCCCGCCTTGCAGCACACCCGCTCGTGTGCCAGTAAAAGGACCAGAGATGCTCGGGTGAAAGGATCTCTCGAAAATGAAATCTTCTGGCAAGCCTCTTTTTTTGAGTCTGTTGGTTGCAAGCCTGCTCGTGGCCGGAAGCATTTGCGTGCGAGCGGCGGGGGCACAGCAGACGACCACGGACCAGACACAGACGGATACCAGCACGTCGAAGTCGAAGAAAAAGAAGAAGACTACAGCGGACGATGCTTCCAGCACGGATTCCAGCGCGTCGACCTCCAAATCGAAGAATACCAAGAAGAGCACCGACGCTGCGGACCAGACGGCGGCAAGCGATAGCAGCACGGCGAAAAAGTCCACCAAGTCGAAGAAGGCGGATACGACGGACTCTTCGACTGCGGCGGCTGACTCCACCACAGCGAAGAAGAGCAGCAAGTCCAAGAAGGCCGATGCGCCAGACTCTTCCACCGCAGCCAGCGATACGTCCACGGCTAAGAAGTCGACTAAGTCCAAGAAAGCCGACACTGCCGACGCTTCGGCGACCACTAGCGACGCCGCAGCCACCACGAAGTCCAAGTCAAAGAAGGCTGCCGCCGATACCACCGCGGCTACGGGCACCGCCGCAGGAACGGCCGCCGCGGCTGGTAGCACGGCGGCTGGTGCAACAGCTAACACCACCAAGGCCGCTGCCGCACCCGTGACGAAAGCGGCTTCTCCGGCCCCGGCTCCCGCCTCCACGCCCGCCGCCTCGACACCTGCCCCGGCGAGCAAGCCGGCAACCACGCAACAGGCGCCGCCACCTGCGAACAGCGCTGGCATGGTCTGGGTCAACACCGATTCCGGGGTCTACCACAAACCAGGAACCCGCTACTACGGCAAGACCAAGCAGGGAAAGTACATGACCGAAGCGGACGCGCAAAAGGCCGGGTATCGCGCGGCGCAAAAAGAGTAGCAAGGGACCTCAGCTCGTTAATCTAAGGAGAAAAGGAAAATGAAGAGAAACGCTAGTCGCATTCTGCTCGCCGCGTTGGTCGTGATGCTCTGTGTGGGCGTCGCTGTTTCGCACCCACAGCCTCAGAAGAGCACCACGCCGGCAGCTTCTGCCGCCGGCAACCTGGTGGACATTAACAGCGCCACGAAAGACCAACTCGACGCCCTTCCGGGCATCGGTGCGGCGTATTCCCAGAAGATCATCGATGGCCGGCCATACGCGAAGAAGACCGACCTGGTAAAGAAGAAGGTCATCCCGCAAGCGACCTACGACAAGATCAAGGACATGATCATCGCGAAGCAGAAGTAGCAGGGTATTCGAGAGAGAGCGGTCGTTTTCCGCCCGGCCGCTCTCTCTTTTTTTGTCGGAGATTGAAAAAATAAAGGAGAACTTATGGGACTGATGGATGAAGTACTGGCCATGGCGGGAAGCAGTGGAGCACAACAAGGACAGCACGCCTCAGCGCTTACGGCGATTATGACGTATATCAACAGCCCGCAAGTCGGCGGCATTGCCGGCCTGCAGAACATGTTCCAGCAGGGTGGATTGGGAAGTATCGTCAGCTCGTGGATCGGCAATGGCCAGAATCTTCCTGTGTCCGCCAGCCAGTTGCAGAACGTGCTGCACGGTGGGGCATTACAGCAGGCCGCGCAGCAGGCGGGTATGGACCCAAGTCAGTTGACAGGGATGATGAGCAGTTTGTTGCCTCACCTGGTGGATAAGCTTTCGCCGAACGGGCAAGTGCCCGATGCCAGCGCGTTGCAGAAGATGTTGCAGGGATTGGGAACCTCGGGGGCGTCTGCTTAGTCAGAGTTGCAACGGAGGCGCGCGCGGAACCCGGGTGCGCCTCCAGCATTACCGGTCGCGGAGAATCACTTCCCCTCTTCCCACCATTTGGTCATTCAGCCACAGACGGTATTTGTAGGAGCCAGGCTTGGTTCCGGCCACCGGCGGACCGCTGAGCAAACGCATGCCAGCGGGCGCTTGAAAAATGTTGGAAGTAAAAGGGGAGCGGTTGGGGTCGAACTCCACGCGCAGATTGCCGGCATCGGAAATCCAGCTGACCTGATCGCCGGGATCCAGCACCACCGCTTGAGGAATCAATCCAACCAGTACCGGGCGTTCGGCCATTTGTGTTTGCCTTCCTTGGCAGTTTCCTTCCTTCGCACGATAACACAACCCTCTCGTAGCTTCCTATCTTCAGCAGGGAAGATCCGAGCAGCGCCGCCAGCTGCATGAAGGGAACTTGCGTTTTTCGTTCCGCGGAACACTGTGTCGGGTGACCTACATATCTTGGGGATGGCTGGTAAATACACCAAAGTCGGTATATATAAATGAAAAGCAACAGCGGGTGAAGGAGGGGTTCGGGTTGTAGCTCTACATTATTCCTGTTCAGATTCGAAGCTAAGGATCGGCATGCTCAAGAGAAACCTCAGAGTCGTTCGTGACGGCGAACGCACTAGTCCTCAGGGAAAGCCTGTCTGCAACCGAATTTTGCTAGCGCTTCCCGATAGTGAATACCGCGCGATTCGGCCACATCTGGAGTATTTGTCGCTGCCTCACCACCGCTCTCTCTACGAACCGAATCGCAAAATCGATTACCTCTATTTTCCGAATGGTGGGCTGATTTCTCTTGTGATAGTCATGGAGGACGGCAAGACCGTGGAGGTCGCCGTTCTGGGACGGGAAGGGTTTGCCGGCGTTCCCGCCGTGTTCGGGTTGACACGCAGCCCGGTGCGCGAGGTGGTGCAAATCGCGGGAGACGGTTTCAAGATCAAAGCCAATGCGTTTCGGCAAGCGCTGCGTTCTTCGCCGCTGCTGCAAGCTTCACTGGGCCGCTATTCCGTAGTGCTGGCCATGCAGATTTCGCAGACCGCCGCTTGCAACCGCTTGCACGACATCGAGCGGCGGTTGGCGCGATGGTTGTTGATGGCACAGGATCGTGTGGACGACGGAGTTGTGGCCATCACGCACGACTTTCTTGCCACCATGCTGGGGACCGACCGGCCGAGCGTCAGTGTGGCTGCCGCGAGCCTGCAACGGAAAGAAATCATCGACTACACCCGAGGCACGGTACGGATTCTGAACCGCAAGAACCTGGAAGCATCCGCTTGCGAGTGCTATCAGACCATCCAGCAGTTCAATGGCGAGATTGATTTGAGATAGCTGGTTAGGAGACCCGGGACTTTATGGTGCCACCGTTCGACATTCTGCGAGTACTCAAAGATGGCGCTCCTCTGTGGATGGAAGCGGCGCAAACCTTGGAGGAGGCCAGGGCGCGAGTGCAGCAACTGGCAGTAACGCAGCCGGGGTCATACGTAATTTTCAGCCAAAAGACTGGCAATAAAATTTTGATAACGCCTGAAGACGAGGCGAGTCTGCAGCACAAACCGCCCGACTAGTGTCGGGCTGCGGTGCAACGACGCCACACCCGTGCCGTTTCAGAAAAAGCAACGTTTCCCCCAGCTTGACCGCTACAGAAGGCGCCCGTAAACTGAAAGCAGTGGTTTTCTGACGCTGAGTACGCTCGACTCTTGCGCGTGACCACGTAGCGAGAAGTGATCGAACCGCGCGGGAGTGGAGCTGCATGGCCTCTGTTGCTAGACCCTTATCGATACCCCTGCCCAACGGGGCACGCATCGGACTGATTTCCTCCTTACCTTTTGCGCTGTTTCATCTTGCCGCGCTCAGTGTGCTGTTCGTGCAGTTCAAGTGGTCCTACGTACTGGCCTGCTTCCTTTGCTTCGAAATTCGCATGTTCTTCGTGACCGCCGGTTACCACCGTTATTTTTCGCATCGTTCCTTCAAGACCAGCCGATGGTTCCAGTTTGTGATTGCCTTTCTGGCCATGTCCTCCTCGCAGAAAGGTGTGCTGTGGTGGGCAGCTCATCATCGCCACCATCACCGCTACTCCGACCTGGAAGAAGACCTGCACTCCCCCGCACTGTTTGGATTCTGGTGGTCGCACGTGGGCTGGATTCTTTCCGATCAATACAACGAGACGCGCTTTGACCAAATTGGCGACTTCGCGAAATACGCGGAGTTGCGCTGGCTGAACAAATATTATCTGGTGCCCGTGTCGATGCTGGGCATCGCCATGTTTCTGATCGGCGGCTGGGGCTTGTTTGCGTGGGGATTCTGCCTCAGCACAGTCTTGCTGTGGCACGGCACCTTCACCATCAATTCGCTTTCCCACATCTTCGGCAATCGCCGCTTTCCGACCACCGATACCAGCAAGAACAACTGGCTTTTGGCGCTGGTGACGCTGGGCGAAGGCTGGCACAACAATCACCACTACTATATGGCCAGCGCGCGCCAGGGCTTCTACTGGTGGGAGGTGGACATCACCTATTACGGATTGAAGGCCCTTTCGTGGCTCGGCTTTGTTCGCGAATTGCGCAATGTGCCGGATAAGGTCCTGGCCGAGGGCCAAGCGTTGGACTCCGCCGCGGCGTCGTAGCGACAACCACTCTGACGTCATTTCGCGGAGATGGCGATCCCCCGTAAAATAAGCGAAAATCAATTTCTTTTGAAACGAATCCGTGGATTGAGGCACTATTCATGAAACGGCACTAGCCTGGCCGCACGTCCAAATCAGACCTTGGGGAATCGCCAATGACAAGAAAATTAGTCGTTTTAGGGCTCTCCATACTGCTCTGCGTTGGCCTGGCCGCGTCTGGATACGCGTGGGACAACGAAGGCCACATGATCGTCGCCTACGTGGCCTACAAGAAACTGACGCCAGCCGCTCGCGACCGCGCAAACACCCTGTTGAAGCTGAATCCCAAGTACAACGACTGGCTTGCCACACTTCCGGCGGGGACCTCGTCCGCGGACAAAGACATGATGATTTTCATGATCGCGGCGACGTGGCCGGATCAGATCAAAAAGGATGCAACGTACACGATGGACGGAAGTGACAATGGAAATCGTCCTGACGGAAGCCCGGATCCCACTCGCAATACCGGTTACGACGACAAGTTGATGCACAAATACTGGCATTTTGTGGATAAGCCCTTTGCCACTGACGCGACCCCACTTCCGGCGATTCCCACTCCGAACGCGCAAGATCGCATCGCGTTGTTCCGCGGCGTGCTGGCATCGAATGCCAGCGATCCTCTGAAGTCCTATGATCTTTCCTGGTTGCTGCATCTGGTGGGAGACATTCATCAGCCGCTGCACGGCTCCACGCGAGTGGACGCCAGCAACCCCGGGGGAGACGCGGGCGGAAACCTGGTGAAGCTGAGTTGCTCTGGATGCCCAACGGAACTTCACGCGTTTTGGGACGATGTGCTCGGTACCAGCAACGAGCCGAAGAGTGCGATTAGCGCCGCAAAGAAGCTGCCTGTGCCGGACCCGGCTCTGGCGGCCAAGAGCGGGGAAGCGGACTGGGCGGCAGAGAGCTTTCAAGACGCCCGACAGGATGTTTATATCAGCCCCATCGGAACCGGCTTGGGCCCATTTCAACTGACCAGTTCTTATAAAAAGGCCGCCAAGAAGGTGGCGCAGCAACGCGTCGCTCTCGCCGGTGCCCGCCTTGCCAATCTGATAAACACCGAACTGAAGTAACTGGCGTAGCGATGTGAAGACTCAAGACCCTGGGTGGTCGGACCGTAACTTAGACGCCTGCCAGCCAATTTGACCGTTGCGCCCGGGTCTGCCGTGGAGGAAACTGGTATTCCCGTGGTGTTCCTGTGCCCTTCCTGAAGCACGAGCCGCGGGCCGTCTCCTGAACGCTCCACAAGACGGTTCATTGACGGTTCTAAAAGGGGTAAACCTATGACCAAGCCCATTGGCGAATTGAATCCTCCTCCGCGTTTGATGATGACTCCCGGACCTTCCTCGATTGACCCTCGGGTGTACCGCGCGCTCGCGACACCGCTGGTTGGGCACCTGGACCCGTGGTTCCGCGGGTGCATGGAGGAAACACAGGAATTGCTGCGTTACGTTTTTCAAACCGAGAATCGCATCACCTTTCCGTTGTCGGCGTCAGGTTCCGGGGGCATCGAAGCTTCGGTGCTGAACTCGCTGGAACCGGGCGACGAAGCCATCTGCTGTGTAAATGGTCTATTTTCTCAGCGCATGCACGTCATCGCGCAGCATACTCCTGCGAAGATTCATCTGGTGGAAGCGCCTTACGGCAAACCGGTGGACCCGGAAGACGTGCGCAAGGTTTCCAAAGGCCGCAAGATCAAGATGATCGGTCTGGCGCACGGCGAAACGTCTTCGGGCGTGATCACCCAGATCGATCCCTTCCGCAAAGTCGCGGATGAGTGCGGCGCTTTGCTGGTGGTCGACGCTGTCGCCACGTTGGCGGGCATTCCCTTGCATATAGACCAGGAAAAAATCGACATCTGCTTCAGCGGCTCCCAGAAGGCCATCAGCGCGCCTCCGGGCATGTCTCCCATCACCGTAAGCGCGCGCGCGGAAGAGGTTTTCCGGACGCGCAAGACCAAGGTGCAGAGCTGGTATTTCGATCTTTCTACGGCCATGAATTACTGGGGCAAGGAGCGGCTGTATCATCACACTCCGCCAATATCGCTGATCTACGCGCTGCGCGAAGCACTGCGCATCGTGCAGGAAGAAGGGCTGGAGCCTCGCTGGGAACGCCACAAGCAGAACCAGCAGGCGTTAATTGCCGGCGTGGAAGCTATGGGCCTGAAGATGTTCGTGGAAAAGCCCGAAGATCGCCTGCCCACCGTGACCGCCGTAAAGATTCCCGCCGGCGTTGACGACCTGAAGGTGCGTAATCAATTGCTGGACGAGTTCAACATCGAAATCGCCGGCGGCATCGGCGCAACCAAGGGACAAATCTGGCGGCTGGGCCTGATGGGCTTCTGCAGCCAGAAGCAATTTGTGTTGCAACTGTTGGCGGCGCTCGACAAGGTGCTCGTCGATCAGGGACACAGCCACGCACCCGGCAGCGGTGTCGGCGCGGCGGTCCGCTCTTACACTCAGGCAGAAGTGCCAGCCGGAGCCGCGCGGTAGGAGACCGGCTGGACTCCTGCGAAGCGTGAAATGTATCCGAGGATTTGTTCATTGCTTGACTAATTTCTTCAATCCATCTAGCACAATCATCTAGGTGATTACTTATGCGGAGAATCGGTCTGTTTGAAGCCAAACAAAAACTTTCGGAATTGGTGGAGCGCGCCGCTAGCGGCGAACGTATCGGGATTACTAGGCGTGGCAAGTTGGCTGCGGTCATAGTGCCTGCGGAAGGTAGCAAAGCAGATCTGCGCCAAGTGTTCGACGAAATCGAGAAGATCCGCAAGCGTGCGAAGAAGGTGCCCGGCGTTACTACGAAAAGCCTCATCGAAGAAGGCCGGATGTGAAGTCGTTTGTATTAGACGCTTCTATGGCCTTGTCCTGGTTTGTTGATGACCCCGTGCCGATGCAAGCGGTGAGAGCCCGTGAAATGATCCTGCAGGGAGACCGGGCCATTGATCCCAGTCTCTGGATTTTGGAAACGGCGAACGCATTGGTGATGGCCGAGCGTCGCGGCAGGCTGACTTCGGACGACATCGAAATCGCCTGCCGGCAATTGCAAGCGATGCTCTCCCAGAGCATCGAAGTTTTTACCGAATGGCCTGGCCCCCGCGAAGCAATCTGCTCCGCCCGGGTGCACAAGCTCAGTGTCCACGACAGCTTGTATCTGGAACTCGCACGTCGCGAGCGGTTATCCCTGGCGACCCTCGACAAGAACCTTCGCTCTGCTGCCGCGTCCGCAGGCATCCAACTTATCGTCTAGCGATTTCATTCAAGAACGATCGTTGTGTCTGGGAGTCTAGGCGGCGGCATTGACAGGTAAGCGCGGGGATTGGACACTAACTGTGTTCGATTTTGCGCGAATCGAGGAATCCCGTGCCTTCACTTCCAGTGCTTGCCAATTCCGGCGCCATGAACCAGTTCATTGGCCCTTTCGATGTGACCTCCAAGCTTACCGGCCACGTTTATAGTTGCAGCTTCTCGCACATCTGGAACGCCATTGCCACGCGCCACAGCGATACCATCGACGCCAAACTTGTGGTGGATGGCGAAGGCCACATTGTGGGCCTGGCGCACGTGGCGTTTGTGGAGTTCCGGCAAAAGGCGGGCAGGGATTTGACGGATCGCGAAGCGAGTTATGTAGCCGCGGAATATCTGCGCGAACGGCTGGAAGAAGAGGATGTGCGCCCGCTATATGACGTTCCGCACACCGAAGTGATGCGCCTGATCGAGCGCCTTGGAATCAAGTAGATCCGCAGGCCGTAGAAGTTCCAACTTAGACAGCGTGGCCCTAAACTCGCGAAGATCAGTGCGCGACTTCATCCTCCGCACGGAAAGTGGCCAGGATTGGATGGTGCAATCCATCGCGCCGGATGAAGTAAACCACCAGAAGAAAGAGCAGCGCGCCGGCCACCATCACCGCGGTTGCCGCTTGCAGACCCACCTGCAAGTCGCTCATATCGGAAATCCTGCCAATTAGTTGCGGGCCAAGCGCGCCAAGAAGTTGCGTGGCAAACATATAAACGCCGATCGCAGTGGCGTGGGCGCGCTGCGGAGTCAGATCATGAATCACGGCCGTGACCGGGCCGTGATACCACGACATGAAGAAGCACGCGACGAAGAATCCTCCCAGGAATATCCACTTCTCTTCGGCCTGGATCGCCAGCAGCAGAAACGGCGCGGCGATCAAAAATCCACTGGCGATCACGATCAAACGTCCCCAGGAATAGCGCTTGCGCAATCGGTCCGCAAAGTATCCGCCCGTGAGGGCCCCGGGAACCAGTGCGAGCAGCGGGATGACGGATAGAAATATGGCCGCCTCTTTCGTGCTGAGGTCCTTGTAACTTCGGGCATAGTCGTAACCCCACGCCACCAGGGAAACGCTGGAAAAAGTGATGCAAGTGCCCGCCGCAATCATGGCCACGTAAGCCGGCACGCTGAGAAGTTCGCGCAGTGCCACGACCTCTGAGCGCGGACGGCGCGTCGGCTCCTTCAGCTTCAAGGCGAGAAGGCCGGGAAGAATGCCGAGTGCGCCCACAATAATGAAGGCACGTTGCCAGCTATGTTGTTCGCCCATGATGCCGCCGAGCGCTACGCCTGCCGCTCCGCCAAGGAGCATTCCGGAAGCGAAGATGGCCTGTGCAAGCGCGCGGTTCTCGCCCGGGAACGAATCTGAAATCATAGCTTGCGCGGCGGGCGCATAAGCCGCTTCGCCGACACCGACCATGGCGCGCGCGACAAACAGCAACAGGAACGTGGGAGCGAGGCCGCTGGCCATCGAAGCGACGCTCCAGAACAGAACGCCGGCAGCGATAATTTTTCGCTGGCTGAAACGGTCGGCAAGGAATCCAGACGGTATGCTGGCAAGCGCAAGCACCACCAGAAGGCCAGTGGAGAGCGAACCAAGTTGCGCGTCGGTCACTCCAAAATGCAGCCGCAGCAGCGGGAGCAGCGGGTTGAGGACCTGGCGATCCGCGAAGTTGACAAAATTGATTAAAGCAAGTACAGCAAGAAGACGAGCCTGCGCGGACGTGAACGAAATAGTTCGTGATGGCATGCCGTTTTGGCTTCCTCTGGCGCGGATGACCTGACAACATGCGGGCTGGGCTTATCCCGATGTCAGCAAAACAGGGTGAATTATATAACGCGAATGACGCAAACCAACCGAATCCCCACCACGAGTGACCGCCTGACAACGGTACTGTCCTATGGCGTGCTGATTCTGCTCGGCTATCTGGTGTTTGTGATCGTCGCGCCGTTCCTCCGGCCGCTGGCCTGGTCGGCTGTCATGGCCATTTTCTTCTACCCGCTGTATCTGCGGGTGGAGAAGCACATGCGTCCGACCTATGCGGCTCTGCTGAGTACGCTGGGTGTGACTTTGTTGCTGATCATTCCCGTGTTGTTGGTTCTGCTTTACGCTTCCAAGGAGGCCATCGACGGCTCAGCGAAAATCCAGGGCATGCTCAACGGAGGCGCAGCCGCCCTGCCCACCCATTTCATCGACTGGTTGCAAGCGCGCTTGCCAGAGTCGCTGCAGAATATTGATCTGATGGGCCCGTTGCGCCAAGGGGCTGAAAGGATGGCGTCGTACCTTGCATCGAGTCTGGGCGCGATGCTGAAGAATCTTTTTTCGTTTTTTGTGAGCCTGTTCATCGTGTTGTTCGCGCTGTTCTTCATATTTCGTGACGGTAGAGCGATTCTGCGCGCGGCTCGCCACCTCATTCCGTTCGATGCAGAAATCCAGGAGAGCATGCTGGGGGAATCGCGTGATCTGATTTTCGCAAGCGTTGCTGTTGCGCTGCTGATTGCGGCAATTCAAGGCACTCTGGGCGGCATCGCATTTGCTTTGACCGGCTTGCCGGTTCCCGTGTTCATGGGCGTATTGATTGCCTTCTTTTCCATCGTGCCGGTGGTCGGCTCCGCGCTGATCTGGTTTCCGGCCGTCATTTGGCTGGCGGTTAGCGGGCATTGGGGAAAAGCTATCGTTGTTGCGGCGATTTGTGGCGGCGTGGCGGGAGTGGCGGACAATATCGTTCGTCCCTTGCTTTTGCGCAATCGCACCAAGCTCAACGATTTGCTGCTGTTCATCAGCATTCTTGGTGGGTTGGATGCCTTCGGCTTGCTGGGACTGGTTGCCGGGCCAACCATTGTCGCCGCGGCTTTGGGCGTGTTTCGCGTGTACATGGAGCATCGCGAACGTCTCGAACGGGGCACCGCGTAACTGGTTGAACTACCGATGAGCCGAATTAGGCGCACGGAACATCTCTCTATGCTAGAGTACGCCGTCGAATGAGTGTGATTGACCAAAAGACCGAAAAGAAGGTGAGCGAACTCGCCGCGCCCAAGTTGCGCTGGCGCTGCGAACTTTCCCGCATCCCCTTCGAGACCACCGCGCAGGCTCCGCGCCGCGAAGGCTTCGTGGGGCAAGAGCGCGCGTTGCGCGCTCTGAAGATGGGGGTGGAACTTTCCGCGCCCGGATACAATGTGTTTGTGTGCGGCTTGGCAGGAACCAGCCGTGGCGGAACGATCGCCCACATGATCGAGCAACTTCATCCCGAGACCAAGCCGTCTCTCGATCGCTGCTACGTCAACAATTTCAAAATACCCGATCGGCCTCGTCTGCTTTCATTGCCGCGCGGCTCTGCCAACGTCTTCAAAAAAGATATGCAGGCGGGCATTGACTTTCTGCGCCGGCGCATTCCGCAAGTATTCGAGGGCGAACCGTTCCAGCGGCAAAAAGGGCGAATCGTCGAGCGCTTTTCCGTGCGTGAAAAAGAGTTAATGGACGACTTTACCCGGCGCATCGCGCGCGAGCAGTTTGCTCTGGGTCATATGCAGGTGGGCGCGGTGGCGCTGCCGGAAATTTTCCCGGTGCTCGAAGGGCAGATGGTGCCCATCGAGGATATCTCCAAGATGGTGCACGAGGGGAAACTCGAAACGGTTGTAGCCGAGGATATTGAGCGCAAATACGAACAGTTCCGCTCCGAGTTTACCGTCGTATACCGCAAAACCCTGACGCTTTCGCGCGAATTGGCCAGCGAGCTGAGCTATCTCGAACAGGAAGCCGCTTCCGTGCTCGTCGATGGCGTGATCGAAGAACTGAAAGAAAAATATCCCGGTTCGGGTGTGTCGGAGTATCTGGAAGAAGTGCGCCATCACCTGCTGGATAATCTGGGGCCTTTCAAAGAACGCGAGGGCGAGGAAGAACAGCCGCAGGATTCTCCGGAGAGCCTGCTGAAGCAGCCGGGGCCGGAGCGGGATCCGTTTCGCGTGTATGGAGTGAACGTAATTCTGGCGCACAACAGCGACGATACTTCTCCCGTGATTTTCGAAACCACGCCAACGCACGCGAATCTGTTCGGCTCCATTCAGCGCGCCTACGACGCGCGCGGCGGTTGGACCAGCGACTTCATGGACTTGCGTGGCGGCTCGCTTCTGCGCGCCGATGGCGGCTTCCTGATCATGTATTCGGTGGAAGCTTTGTCGGAGCCGGGCGTATGGCGCGCGCTAAAGCGCACGTTGAACCACAACCGGCTGGAAATCCAGCCGCTGGAAATGTTTTATCCGTTCACCAGCACAGCGCTGAAACCGGAGCCCGTGGACATTAACGTCAAGGTCATCTTGATTGGCGACCGAGACCTCTACGAACTGCTGTACGAATATGAAGAAGATTTTCGCAAGATTTTCAAGGTACGCGTGGAATTCGATGAAGAGATGCCCATGAGCGACATCGTCATCGAAGAATATGCGGGGCGGCTGCGCGCGCTGAGCGAAAAGGAAAATCTGTTTCCCTTCGATCGCGGCGCCTTTGCTGCCATCCTGGAATATGGCGTAAGGAAAGCTGGCCGCCGCAATAAAGTGACGGCGCGGTTTGTGGATATTGCCGACCTGGCACGTGAAGCGCATTACGCTTCCGCTGCCGCCGGGGAGAATGTGGTGCGCGCGGCTCACGTGCGCTCCGCCATCGCATCGAAAATCGAACGCCACAACCTGATCGAAACGCGCATCCGCGAAATGGTGGAAGAAGGCACGCTGCTGGTAGACATGCACGGCTCATGCATCGGCCAGGTGAACGGCCTGAGCGTGCTGGAGATCGGCGGCTACTCCTTTGGCAAGCCGGTGCGCATTACGGCCAGTACGGCGCTGGGTAAGTCTGGCCTGATCAATATTGAGCGCGAATCAAACCTGAGCGGGCGGTTCCACGACAAAGGCGTGCACATCATCGCCGGATACCTGCGCAGCATCTTCGCGAAAGACAAGCCGCTTTCGCTGGCCGCCAGCATCTGCTTCGAACAGTCGTATTCGGGTGTCGATGGCGATAGCGCCAGCTCCACGGAGATTTACGCGCTGCTCTCCGCGCTTTCGGATCTGCCGTTGCGGCAGGACCTGGCCGTCACCGGTTCGATGAACCAACGCGGGGATATTCAAGCGATCGGCGGCGTCAACGAAAAGATTGAGGGATTTTTTGACACTTGCCGCATCGACGGATTAACGGGTACGCAAGGAGTGCTCATTCCGGCGGCAAACGTGGAAGATCTGATGTTGCGCGAAGATGTGCTGGACGCCGTCGCGGCCGGCAATTTTCATATCTGGCCGGTGGCGCGCGTGGAGCAGGGAATTGAGCTGCTTACGGGAATCCCCGCCGGTCAACGCAATGGCGAATTGGGTTTTGAGCCCGGCACGGTGTTTGGCAAAGTGGACGCGCGTTTGCGAGAAATGGCCCGCACCATGAAAGAATTTGAGTAGACGTGCTTTATTGTGACGCGGCAGGTTTCGGCGCGACATAAGCTTTGCGGTGATCCACACGATAAGCCGTCAGCTTGTTTTTCGACGCGTCCCCCGGTAAATCCACTTTCACTTCGATACTGTGCCCAGCGCCGTCGGCTTGGGGCGGCGCAAAAGACAGGCTGTACTCGTTGCGGATGAGCTGCGCCATCTGCCTGTAAATAGCCGCAAACTCCTTGGCGTTCTGCGGAAAGTACGCGCGGCCTCCGGTAGCCTCAGCCAAAGCGCGCAGGCGGGCGTCCGCTTCTTCGAATGCCTGTTGCGTCTGCTGCACCTGCTTTTTATTGCCAACCTTCCCGTTGCGCATGGGCCCGCTGAGGGAGACTGGCAGAATTCGCACGTCGCTGGTCTGCAGTCGAGCCTGAATCGCGTTGATGGCTTCTTGCGGAGAAGTGTCCACACCGGTGGAAAGCAGCACGATTGTTTTCTTTCCCGCAACGCGAGCCAGCCAATCCAGCACCGTGTTCAGGCTGGAGGAAAGATTCAACTGGCCGAATCCCAGATTGAAGCGAATGCCGGTGAGCGCCGCCTGCGCCACGCCTTTCTCTGCCGTGTAGTCCAGCACCAGCGCGGGCGCCTCGGCGTAACGGCCAATGGCAACGCGATCTCCCGCCGATAGCCCATTCAAAAACGCGTCGGCTGCAAAAAGATGTGTGTCCTGCAGAAAGTAGACAGCCGGGCCCGCTTCCACGAGCAGAAAAATCTGTCCGGGTTCTTCCACCGGAGCAAACTCAGAAATCGGTTGCTCCGCGCCATTGTCAAACACGTGGAACTCGTTGCGCTGTAGTCCCGGAACGAAATTTCCCTTTGCGTCCGTGACGATCACGCCTACGTTCACGCGATCAACGTTTACCTGAATGGTCTGGCCCTCGCGCACGGGAACTTCTTGCGCCACGCTGCAGGCTGCGGAAACAAACAACGCAAGGCCGGCGCACCACGCGAATTTGCAGGCCCGCGAAGGTTTCATGGCGGAGACGTCAGTCCACCCACTCGTCGAAGTGCACACCCTTCTCATCTTTCCACGACGCGCCGATCATGGTGTGCAAGTGGCGAGGGAAGACCTGTGGATTCATCGTGTCCAGCGCGTCGGAAAGCTTTTTTTGCGATGCCGCGGCGTCCGGAGTCTTGGCTTTGGCGGCGGCTTTCTTCGCTTCCGCCTGCCAGCGCGCTTTCATTCCAGGCCAATCCACTTTTTGAACGTCGAAATAAGAAAAGCCGTTCACCTTCTGGGGAAATTGCCCTCTGGCAGCCAGAAAATTCTTTGGCGGCGCGGGATCCGCACTCCCGGCAGGCGGTGTTAGCAGAGCGTGAAGCGGCTCGCTTTTCGATGCGCCGAGCAGCAGGTTTGGCGTCATCGCAAGATGGTAGAAATTCCACTGAGCGACGCCGGCCGAGCTTTGCCCGCCATGCAGCGAGATTTTCACGTACGTGACGTTACCTTCGTTGCGCTCCGAGGTGATTTGATCGCCCATCAGTGTGCGCAGCAGTTTCAACGCGTCCGGCTTGTTGCGGATGCCAAGCACGCGCACCTGCTGCGAGTCGTCGAGCGTCGGGCTGTTCTCCAGCGACGCGATTTCACCGGTTGTCAGGCCAAGCGCGTCCGGTATCGGCATGCCCAGCCGCGTCTGCGCAGCGGCTTCCAGGGGAGCAACGAACTGCGACGAATTCGGGCCACTTTGCATCAGAGCATTCTTCAGCAAAGTGTAGATGCCCAGAAAATCGATCTGCGACTCCTGATAGAAAACCGTATCGGAAGACAGCAAACTCATGGAAAGGGGTGCGGCTTGGCCGTCGGACCAAATGTCGAACAGCGAACCCGGCGTCGGCTCTCCCAGAACGGCGCCTTGCAGACGAGTCTTCGCTCCCTCGAGGGTTACGTGCCCCGCGACAGAGTGGATCGATTCCAGCTTGAGCGCCTGAACCAGCGTGGCCGCCTGCTTTGCCTGAGCGGTTGAACTGCTAGCGACGCTGACGAGGTTCTTGAGGTCCGGAACGCGGATGAAAAGTTCAAGGATCCCGCCGGCCAACAGCGGTTTTGCTTCGCGATACGCGGCGGAGTCCGCAACCGAAGAGCCGCTGCCCTTGCCATTCAAGCGATTCAGAATGAGTTCGAATACGCTCTTGTCCTGCGCGCTTACGGCGAACTTGCCGGTTTCCGCCCAATAGTTAACGCTGGATTTGCGTTCGATCTTTAGCGCAGGCACGCCGGCGACGGTAACTTCGGAAATTTTGGGAATGTCGGTATCCGCGCCACGCATGCGCAGCACGGCTTTGGAGAGCAGCGCTTCTTTGCCCGTGCGATCGTAAACGAAGAACACGCCCTGCCATGCGGGCGCGCCGGTCGCCGGCGTTTTCGCTGCGGGGAGATCGTCCGGGCGGCTGATGTAGCCGAGCACGAAAGGATTGTCGAGCAGGGAAGCGTACTGGGTGAGTTCGTCGCGGGTCAGCGCCGGCTTGTCCTTCTGCTCGTTGCTGTCGGACATGAGCGCATCCACAATCGCGGAACGCAGCGGCGCGCAGTCCGGGTCATCCCAAAAACTCAGCAGCGCGTTCGTTTGCCGAATGTCGCCCTGCGGTGTGCCGCGCCAGATCAGGTAGAAACTGGTTTGTGCCGGCAGTTGCGTGGGCTCCAAGGGAGCCTGGGCGAAGCAGCAGCTCGGCAAAACAAGGATAAGTACAAACAAGAGAAACGTGGTCGCACGGGTAAGCACGGCGCGCTTGAGCATGATCTGGAGTCCTCCCGTCAGCTGGGTCGACGGCCTTCTCTATCAGGAACACCCGTATCCCTAGAGGGATGAGCTACAGAAATCGTAGCCTGTGGCCCACAAACGCAAAAGCCCCGTTCCCGTGTCGGTTTCCAGAAACGGGAACAGGGCTTTCGAGCTTTCTCAGCGGCACGATGGCCGCGTTTCTGCCTGCGGAGGCGGAAACTTACTTGGTTGCGGGAGCAGCAGGAGGAGCAGCCGCGGGGCTACTGTTTTCCTTCGGCGTCGCCAAATATCCCGAAATCTGGTTCTTTCCCACGTCGAACACCACGATTTCGTAAGGAGCCAGTTTCGCGCTGCCCTTCACGTAAAACTGCACCGGCTCGCCCGCGGTCTTATCTTTTTTCTGAATGGACTTGTCGTCGGCAAGAACGGTCATGGTGTATTGCGATTTCTTCTGATCGGTCTTGTTCAATGCCATCTGCACGGGGCCGACGCGCTGCGGCGTCTTGGACTTCTGTAGTGTGAACTCAAAATAGTTGCGGTCGCCCTTGCGCCTGAGTTCTTCCAGGTCGTCGTGGTTGCGGGCAATCAAGCCGCTCATCACACCCATATCGCCGGTGGCGCGATCCAGTTTGGACTTGGTCGCTTCCAAATCCGTCTTGGTGGCTTCGATGTCCTTTTTCGCGCCGGTCACATCGGTAGCAACCGCGCCAATCTTTGCTTCACTTTCTTTCTGCGCTTCGGTGATCGCCGCGGAGAGTTTCTGGTCCGAGGCCGCTTGCTGCTTGCGGATAGATTCCGCGCGGCTGCGGGCTTCCGCCAGTTCAGCCTGCGTCATGCCGACCTTCTGGCTGGTCACTTCCACCTGTCCTTTGATATCGGCAAGTCGCGCGTTGGCCTGTTCAAGCTGCGCGGTCAGAATCTTGTTCTGTTCATCGGCCTTGGAGAGTTCCTGCTCCAAGCGGGTTTGCACGGCATGGCCAGCGTAAGCAATCGCGCCAAGAGCCACGAACAACACCGCGAACAGAACGGGAATCCACCGCGGTGTCCCCAGATTTTCGTAATGATAGGACTCCTGCGGAGTCGGCACGTTTGGAGAAATACTCATTCTCCCTCCTCAAAATGGTCGTCATCGGCACAATGGGATGACCTACGAATTATCCACTCTGTGCCGAGACAAGTCCAATCCTGCTCAGCGCCCGGTGTTCCGTTGTTTACGGCTGCCTCGGCCCGGGGCGCGCTCCGGCCAGCGTGCAAAAATCGAAGTGTTCAGTCCGCCGCGAGGCGTGAACTCGCCTTTCACGACACACCATTCCGGTTGCGTGGCCTTGACGATGTCGCGAAGCATCTTGTTGACGGCGTTTTCGTAGAAGATGCCCAGGTTGCGGTAAGCCAGCAGGTACATTTTCAGCGACTTCAGCTCAATGCACGCCTTGCGTGGTTTGTATTCGATGGTAATCACGCCGTAGTCGGGCAGCCCGGTTTTGGGGCAAACCGACGAATACTCCGGAAAGCGCGTGGTGATTACGTAGCCCGGGAACTGGTTGGGCCAAGTCTCTAAGGGCGGCAATTTGGCGTCGATGCCCGCTTTTGCGTGTTCGTCCGTATAATTCGGCATACCGAATCCCCCAGGGACTATTGTACCTAAAGAACAGTACCTTCTTAGCGCTTGCCTGCCGGGAAACTTTCGCCTATTCTGAGGGCGCCCAGGAGTCTAGAAAGCAGATGATCTGCCCCATCTGTAAACAAAACGGCGCGCGACGATCGCGTCGCCAGTCCCTTGCGGATTACCTGGTAAGTGCGCTGGGGATCTTGCCTTGGCGGTGCCGCGAATGCCATGCGCGGTTTCACGCCCGCTTGATGCCTCTCAACGATACGCTTCACGCGCATTGCCCGCATTGCGGAAATATGGAATTGCAGCGCATTTCGCCTGAGTATGTGGACTCGTCGTTTGCCCCAGTATGGGGATTGCTGGGTATTCCCTCCTACCGTTGTGAACCCTGCCGCCACAAATATTTTTCCGTGCTGCCGATGCGGCGGGCGTCCGAAACTGCGTTTCCCTCTTCCTCTTCAGCCGACTAGACTTTCTTCACTCGAAGGCGCGCACACCACCCGCTTGTCTTGGCTCCTTACATCTTGCAGCTGATGAACTCGCTTTCCCGGATCATGCCCCGCTCGTCGGTCACGCCCGCATAACCGCACTTGGCGTCGGTGGCATCCTCCACCAGCGCATCGTAAGACTTGCCGCCATTGGAAATGGTCAGCCGCAGCTTCCAGCCGGGAACCACCTCCGTCGCACGGCTGTACATTGCCTGGGTGACCGTCGGGAAATCGGAGGAGCCCCACTTCGTTCCGGTCTCGGTGAAGTAGCCTTCCGCGAACAGCGCGTCCCAGTTGCCAAACGTGCCATGCTTCTTTTTGTAATCCTGTTCCGCATTGTTCAGCGCGCGCAGAAAATTCAACGCAAAACTGCGCCGCTGCAGTTCCCGGCCAGTAACCGCTGGAGCTGTGCTCTTCTGAGGCCCGGCCAACGCCGCAAACGAACACATTGCCGCGATCAATAACAACGCCGCTGCTTTTCGCACCGGATTCATGGTCCCTCCCAAGGCAGACGCCAGTCTAATACAGTGCAAGAAAATTAGCGCAGCCGCCTTCCCCGCTTCCCCGGCTCGCGCTGTGCTCGACGCTTCCAGTGGAGTATGATGCCTGACGGACTTTTGCTTTCCTGGCTGCAACCGTGAGGTGGCTATGAATTCGCCGGCTCTGTCCACAGAAGTAGCGCGACTTGCCGCGCTGGACCGCTATGCAATCCTCGACACCGAACCCGAGCAATCTTTCGACGATCTGGTAATCCTGGCTTCCTACATCTGCAAAACTCCCATCGCCCTGTTGTCTTTGCTCGACGATCATCGCCAATGGTTCAAATCCGCCGTGGGCGTACAGATTCGTGAAACGCCGCTGGAGATGTCCATCTGCGCGCACGCCATTAAGCAGGAGGACTTATTCATCGTTCCGGACACTCTGCAAGATGCGCGCTTCCGCGAGAATCCCTTGGTTCTTGGCGAACCGCATATCCGTTTTTATGCCGGTGCGCCGTTGATCAACGAAGATGGATTTGCGCTGGGCACGCTTTGCGTTTTGGATCGCGAGCCCCGCGAGCTGGACTCGGAACAGAAGCAGGCGCTGAAATCGTTGCGCCAGCTTGCTTTGAGACAGATGGAATTGCGCAGGAACCTGCAACTGTTGAAAGACGCCTTGAGCGATCGCACGCGCGAGGAGCATGCCCGTGAACTGGAATTGAAGCGCTTGGAAGAAAAGTTAGTGCGCGTGATGGGCCTGAAGATCTGACCACCAAGCCTGCCGGTGGCGTTGAATAAGAAATGGGCCGCGGACAATTTGCCGCGGCCCATCCTTTTTCTTGTGCTTTTTATTTAGGCCGCTACATGTTTGCAGCAGGTTTCGTCTTTTCCGGTGCAGCAATCCTTGCCGGTAGGGTCTTTGCCGCTACAGGATTTTGCCGCTTTTGCGTTGCAGCACTGCTTACCATTCTTCGCTGCGCACAGCTTGGCATCTTTGTCTTTGCAGCAGGCCATGGCCTTCTTGCTGTCCTTGCTGTCTTTGGAGCAACAAGACATCTCTTTGTCATCTTTAGCCTGACAGCAAGATGCTGCGTGGTCATCATGATTTGCGGCGGCGGCGCTGTCTGCGTCGTGGTTCTCGTGCGAGCAACAGCAGGAGTGTTTGGCCGCATCCTTGTCGGAGTCCTGTGCCGCGGCGGGCTGCGGCGTGGATTGGCTAGCGGCTTGTTGAGCGGCCACAGGGAGCCATGCGGCCATTGCGAAAGCTAGAACAACTGCGATCAGGCGGAATTTCATTTTTTCACCTCAAAGTTTTTGATTTATTTCAATGGATCGTAAAGTGGGAAGCGCGTCCCACGCGGACACACGAAGTGCAGATCCTTAAGCAAAGCAGGGAAGGATAATTTCAATTCCGCAGAACAGTGTGCAGGGAAGAGATCGAGGATGGCGGTGAATCCACTGCCGAAAAAATAGTTCCGAAACCGCTACCCGAGCTTGCGAAAAGTGCGCTTGAGACCGAAACAAACAGTTTTGCGACCGGCGGGTTCACCAAATTACGCGGCGAAGGCATGCCTTGCGAATCCTGCGAAACCGTGCAGCAGCGATGATCCGCGATCGGCCGCATGGAACAATTGGAAGGTGAGTGCTGGGTGACTGCGGCTTGCGACTTCTTGCCGGGGCAGCAGATGTGGCGCGTAAGGGAAGGTTCAGGAGAGGCAGGTGAAGCTCCTGCCTGCACCACAGCTGCTGCCCGAGGCCGCATGCCAGAACACGCTATCGCTGGTTGGTTGACGGACCATCCCAGCAGCGTGACGATCAAGACCACTACGAGGGATCGTCTGGCCATTACGGGTAAGATTATGAGAGGGGAACCTCGCGCCCGCTGTGACCCAGGTCACATGGGTATGTTCTGTGGATTTCGTTCCTTATATCCGGGAGGCCGTTTCTTCTCATGAGCCATCGACTCAGATTCTTTTGCTCTACCCTGCTCCTGCTTGGGATTTCCGTGGCGGCGCCCAACCGGCTTGCCGCTCAAGTTCGCAAGTCTTGCGCATCTGGCCTCACGTTGAAGCTGAGCGCCGCCGTAACTCCGCAGGGCAGCTTGATCCTGGCGGATGTTACCGGCACCAAGCCCCTCCCCGCGCTGACCGCGGAATGGGACGGAAAGCCCACGCCCTTGTGGAAAGAAGGTGCCGCCACAAAAACTCTTCATGCCCTGCTTGGCGTTGACCTGGAAAAACCGCCCGGCAAATACGATTGGAAGATTTCCTGGACCGGGCCAGAAGGGAACCCGATGACGTGCAGCGCGACTGTGACAGTTCGCAAAGGGCAATTCCGCACCGAAAGCCTGAAAGTCGATAACCAATTTGTGCAGCCGGATCCCCAGCAACAGAAGCGCGCCGAAGAAGACCAGAAAAAAATGAAGGCCATCTACGACACCGTAACGCCGGAGCGATTGTGGGAAGGGAAGTTTCGCTTGCCTCTGAAGGACGTAACCACGGGCGGCAATTTCGGGCGTCGTCGTATTCTAAACGGCCAACCTCGTTCGCCGCACGCGGGCGTGGATTTTCCAGCGGCGAGTGGCACACCGGTGTTCGCGTCACAGTCAGGAAAAGTGGTGCTGGCGGAGGACTTGTATTATTCCGGAAACACCGTGGTAATCGATCACGGCTACGGTATCTACACCATGTACTGCCATCTCTCGGAGATTGGCGTGACGCCTGGGCAGGATGTAGCGGTAAGCGCCGAGCTCGGCAAAGTGGGCGCCACCGGCCGGGTCACCGGACCGCATCTTCACTGGGGACTAACCATTGAGCACGCGCGCGTGAATGGCATGGACATCGTGCAGCGCATGCCCTGATCACCAAATGCAAAAGGGGAGAAGTGAGGAATGGCCAGTTCGGATGATTGCTAAGCACGCCAAGGGATGGAGACTGCTGCTGGCGGTTGTGTGCGGCTGCGGCTGGCTGCTTTGCGGCGTCTCCGCGCTGGCTCAGGACAACGTTCCCACGGAAGGCCCTGGCGCCCCGCAGAGTCAGCCGCCCACTCCCGACGACGATCCTCTCACCACCATGTTCCACCACGCGGACTGGGATCGCTTATGGCTCTCGGGCCAGGCGAATTTTATCTCCCAGTACCATCCCACATTTACTTCGCCGTACCAGGGCAAGAACAGCCTTTCTGCTGAAGCGCAAGACGCTACTTCTCGCGTGTTGACCCTCTTTACGGGATGGCGCGCCACCAACACCACCGAATTCCTTTGCGACGTCCAGGAAACGGGCGACCACGGATTGGGCGAAGCCCTTGGCGTCGCGGGATTCTTCAACCTCGATGTTGTCCGCAACCCGCAACTCAGTAAAGCTCCGTATATCGCGCGACTGATGTGGCACCAGATCATTCCGCTAAGCCATGAAGAAGTGGCGGTGGATCGTAATCCCTTCAACTTGTTCCGCGAATTGCCGAAGCGCCGCTTGGAACTTCGATTCGGAAAATTCAGCCTGGCCGATTTCTTTGACCTGAACACCTTTGGCTCCGATACCAACCTGCAGTTCATGAACTGGACGGTCGACAATAATGGCGCCTACGACTACGGCGCTGACACTCGCGGGTTTTCCTACGCCGCTTTGCTGGAATATCACGCTCCGCACATGGTTGTGCGCTTCGCGGAAGGACTGATGCCCAAGGTCGCCAACGGCATCCATCTCGACGCGGATCTGAGCCGCGCGCGCTCCGAAAACATCGAACTGGAGCTAGACGGGCGTGTTTTTGGAGAAAAGCCCGGCATTGTGCGCTTTCTCAGCTACGTGAACCACGCCAACATGGGCATCTACGGCCAGGCGGTCGACAATTTCCTGAACGGCGTAACGCCCTCTCCCGAAATCACCGACCATCCCCTCTGGTCCACCGTCAAATACGGATTCGCAATGAACTTCGAGCAGCCCTTCAACGATTGGATTGGCGTTTTCGGTCGCTGGGGCTGGAACGAAGGAGAACATGAATCGTTTGCCTATACGGAAGTGGATCAAACCTGGCAGTTAGGTGTGGGCGCGAATGGTGCCCGCTGGCGACGCAAGTATGACCGCGCGGGACTGGTCTTTGTCAGCAATGGGATCAGCAAAGACCACCAGAAATACCTGGCCTACGGTGGATACGGCTTTCTGCTCGGCGACGGCAAGCTGAATTATGGGCGCGAGAATATTTTGGAGACCTATTACACGCTGCATCTGTGGCGCGGAATTTTCCCGGCGGCAGGCCTGCAGTACATGGTCGATCCAGGATACAACCGCGATCGCGGCCCTGTGCTTGTGCCTACCTTGCGACTGAACCTGGAATTCTGAACCGACACCGTCATCTGTCATCCTGAGGCGATTCGGTGAGGATCGGCGAAGGATCTCAACCCTCAAATCTTGAAGTGCGTCTCAATTGAGATCCTTCGAGGCCCGAACCTCGCGTCTCTCAGGTTGACATGGGGTGGCTGAATCCAGGGCAGATTTGATTCTGCCGAGACTCTCAGCTACGGCATCTGCGCGGCTTGCGCTTGCGATTCGGCAATACGCGCGCGCGTGCTCTTCACGATACCGGCAAACCGCCTCGTTAGTTCGCGAATACGGTCGGGCTTGTGCAGCAGCATGGATTCGCGCGGGATCAGCTCCTTACCGATGCTTAGCGCCGTGGCCCCCGCCAACAGGTAATGCGCGGCATTCTGCTGATTGATTCCGCCGCCGGCCATAATTGGTATGTCCGGGAAGGGGCGCCGCAGCGCGCGAATGTACGCGTCCCCGCCAAGCAGCGCGCACGGAAAAATCTTCACGAAATCCGACCCTGCTTTCCACGCCGTAAGAACTTCCGTCGGTGTCATGGCGCCCGCCATCATGATCACGTTGGGATTTTTGGCCACAAAACTAACCGTGTCGACGTCCAGTGCCGGGCTGCCGATAAATTGCGCACCGGCAGCGATGCAGTTTCGGGCGGTATCCAGGTCAAGAACGGTGCCGGCCCCTACGATAATCCCGGGAACGTGCTGCACTACGTCCTTGATGACGTCGATCGCGCCGGGCACGGTCATGGTGACTTCAATCAGCGGAATCCCGCCGTGGGAAACTTCTTCCACCGCAAAGCGCGCGTCCTCTGCCGAAGAGGTGCGAATCACCGGCACCAGTCCCACTTCTTCGACGCGTGCTCGTAGTTCCTGCTTTTGCATCGTCGAATCACTTTCCGAGGCCCGGCCCAGAAGACCCGTCCCCAAGGGAATTGGTGAATTGCCCTCGCAGCATTATAGTGAGCGGCACAAAATTTTCCACTAGCCACAGGATTAACACTTTGCGGCGTTGAGAGTGTTAGACTCACCGAAGAGAAAGGACAAAAAACATGGCCACTAAAAAGGCAAAATCCCCAGCTCGTAAAAAAAGCGCAAAGCCAAAACCGAAGGCGAAAGCAAAACCGAAATCAAAACCGAAACCGAAGAAAGCTGCCGCTTCAAAAACGAAATCCAGGAAGTCGCTCGTCGCTGGCAAGAAGAACCGCAAGCCCAGAATTCCCGTACGGCCCGACTCTGCCGAAATCGTTTCCTACGGCCGCCGCGGATTGGGCGCCAGGTCTGGCGGCCAGTCCGGCGATACGCAGGGTATTTCCTCCGCGGTGCGCACGGATTCGGAAAGCGTGGAAGAACTGCTGGAAGAGGGGCAGTCGTTCGAAGCCGAAGTTGTGGCCGGAGTCGAGAATGCACCGGAACCTGACGAAGGCGAGGTGCGTACCAAAGAGGTGCCGGAAGACGACGTGCCCGACGAATATCGCCAGCAGGATTAGCGCGGCGCTCTTGCGAATTTGCCTTGGGAGATCGCAATGCGCATTGGCGTGATTTCCGATACTCACGGATTACTTCGCCCTGAAGCGGAGAAGGCGCTCCACGGCGTCGACCTGATCTTGCACGCCGGTGATGTGGGCAATCCGCAAATTCTGGAACGGCTGAAAACCATTGCACCCGTTTTCGCCGTTCGCGGAAATGTGGACACGGAGCCTTGGGCCAAGCAATTGCCCGAAACTACCGTGGTGCAAACCGGCAGCGCCTCCTTTTACATGTTGCATAACCTCCGCGCGCTCGATTTGCGGCCGGAAGCCGTCGGATTCCACGCCGTAATCAGCGGGCACACTCATCAAGCCGAACAATGGGAACGCGACGGAGTGCTGTATTTGAATCCAGGCAGCGCCGGCCCCAAGCGTTTTCAATTGCCAGTGACTCTGGCGCTGCTGGACCTGGGCATGACGCCCTGGAAAGTGGAGCTGATCAATCTTGCGCAGTATGCATGAAAGCGCTGCCGGGCCGCCTGTGTCACCGGGATTCTGCCGTGTGGTGCAGAGTATTGAAGTCCTGGCAAATAATTGATAATAGAGCTGTTAGCTTGAACGTATGGCCCTGGCATATGACTCCCGTCGTGCGGGCTTATACCTAACCGTACGTTGCCAGCGAATCGGGGGCCTCCGGAGTTCTTCCGGCTGTCCCTGATTATTTGCCGGTGCCTGATGCTGCACAAAAACCAACAAAATCTTCGGTTTTTAATCATAGGTACTAGCGTACTGAAATAATAGGGAGTATTTTAGTACGCCTAAGCTATTGTCCCGATCCGAAGCTCGGGCCAAACTATCCGCAGAACGATTGCTTCGACGTGTCTCCATCAGGTGTCCGCAGATTCGATTCATTCACCTGCGCATCGCCTATGGGCAGAGCGTCGAGTAAAGTTTAGTCGTGGGCGGACCGAAAATCTGGAGCCGCAGGAAGGTCCCCATGGGCGTACTACATTTTCGATACCGCGAGCGCAGAAGGACATTGCGCGTAGCACTCGCGCTGCCCGTTCTGGTTCACGGCCAGAACGAAATGGGCGAGAAATTTTGCTATCGCGCCATCACTCGTTCAGTGAATCAGCAGGGCGCTCTTCTTTTGATGGACGAATTGCTGGTAGCTGGCCAAACATTGCTGCTCGTCAATGAAAACACCAATCGCTCCACGGAAACGCGTGTTGTGCATGTGAAGAAAGAGCGCGACGGCAAGATGCTCGTAGGTCTGGAATTTGCCAACCCCGATACAAACTTCTGGAAGATGACGTTTCCCGTGCCTGGCGCGCGCCCGATGCGCCGCCCCGCAAGCAACAACACCAAAGCAATGGCTTAGTAGGATTCGCCACCCCTCAAACATCCGGGGATCGTGGCGTGCGTTTATTCAGCTAACGAACTCCGTCCCTCGCAGCTTCACCGTTTCCTCAAAAAAAAATGCACCGTGACGTCGAGCGCCACGGTGCAGAAAAAATTGGTCGCGTGTCAGTCGCGTGAAGCCACCAGTCGAATCGCGTCGTTGACTTCGTGGATGGCGTGGTCAATGTGCCCGAAGGCGCGTTGCTGCAGGCCCTGCGCGAAGCCATTATCTTCCTCGTGCGAAATGTCCTGGCGCGCTTTCTCCAGCAGTTCCTTGGCGCGGTGCAAACGGCCGGTACGGTCCAGTCCGGCGTCAACTGGCGGGTGATCGTTCAGGTCTTTGCCGTCGTCAATCGAAGCCTTCTTGATTTCATTGATCGCGTCGTCGATCTGGCGAACGGCTTCCTTCTCTTCCTCGCGAAGGGCGCCGCCGTCCTGGCGCTCTAGGTGAGCGCGCGCGTGGCAGGTCCGTCAGCGCGTGAAGGTAAGCTGGGTGCCTGCCCTGTGCCCCGGCATTACCGCAAGCAAGCGCGAAAACAAGTGCCAAAAACAGGGCAGAGAACACAAATCTAGCGATCGCTTTCATTGGCGTGGATTCTCCTTGAATCGTTGTGAACGTGTGCTGTGCGCGCCGCGAGGACTGAGGTCGCAGCGGACGAAGGCCTTTGCCCGGCTGCTTATTGATAGTTTGTCGACAACCAAAGGGCTAGCGTTTGGGTTTCTTTTTTGAACCGTGGCGCTTCTTTGCGGACTTCGCACGCGCCATGGATTCCTTCTTTCCTTTGGCAGGCTTTGCCGAGGCCAGATCTTCCCGTGTCTTCCGCGGAAGCTTTGCCACCACAAGGTCGTACGAGTTTCGCAGCAGCGCGGCGACCTCCTCGGCGCTCAACACGTCTGGCATTTCAATCGCTATCCACTTGGCTCTCGCCAGATACGGCGCTGGAATAATGCCCGGACGTTCCGTTAGCTCCACAAAACTTTCCGGCGAGGCTTTCAGCGACAGCCAGTTGTACCCAGGCACCAGCGGCGTAATGGCAAACATCTTTCCCGCAACTTTGAACAACAGGTCATCGCCCCACTGGATTTGCTCGGTCGTTCCGGCGAACGATAGGCAGATTTCGCGTAGTTGGTCGATATTCATGATGCCTTGGCGCTAACGCGATTCAGCCGGCTTCTGGCTTCAGTTACCGGCGTAGCGACGGAAGAAGGAATCGCTGTTCCACTTTGGCGCCGCCGCCGTGTTCGCGGTCTCAATCAACAATTTCCTCACGATTTCTTCGTACAGCGCCGCCGCTTGCAAGTCCACCGGCTGGTTCACATCATCGGAGGGTGCGTGGTACCGCGTCGTCAGCCAATCCTTGAAAATCTTTTCTTCCGGCGTGCCCTTCTCAAAGCCAACATCCATCATGATCGACGGCACACCCTTCCTGACGAAGCTGTATTGATCGCTGCGAATGAAAATGTTGCGCAACGGCATCGGATCCGCCTGCGGCTTCACTCCCAACGATTCCGCCACCTTCGCCGCGCGCGTGCCCAGGTCGGATTCCTGCAATCCCTGGATCGTTAGAATTTTCAGCGGCACGATGGGCAGGAACATATCCACATTGATGTCCGCGATGATCGATTTGATCGGCACCGTGGGGTGCGTGGCAAAGTATTTGGAGCCCAGCAAGCCCTTTTCTTCCGCGGTTACCAGCACAAACAGAATGGAGCGGCTCAATTTCTCGGGATGCGCTTTCAATTGCGCGGCGACGTCCAAGGCCAGCGCGGAGCCGGAACCGTCGTCCATTGCGCCATTGTAGATGCGATCGCCATTCACTGGCGCGCCGATGCCCACATGGTCGATGTGCGCGGAAAGCACCACGTATTCATTTTTCAGCACAGGATCGGAACCCGGCAGCTTGCCCACCACATTTGCCGACTCCAGTTTTGTCGTCAGAATGTCCGCGTTGGCCTGAAGCGAAACCTTCAATGGAAAGTGCGGCAGCGGGCTGCGGTCTTTGGCAAGAGCCGCGATTTCCGCAAAAGTGTGGCCCGAGCCGGCGAATAGCGCCTCAGCAGATGCGGGATTGAACACCACGCCGACTTGCAGCCCGGCCGTTTCGTCGAACTCCGGATCCGCAAGATCCATCGAGGGATGATTACGATTCAGCGAAATGCGCGACCACGGCACGTCCATCGACGCCGGGTTTGGAATGCTCACCACGCCAATTACGCCCGCGGCCTTCAACGCCTTCCAGCGTTCCGCCAGGGTCTGGTAGTGCGACGCGAGCGCCGTGGGAATGTCCGATGGCGAGCCCGCGATGTACGCCACAACTTTGCCTCTCAGGTCGAGCCCGGCCAGCTCATCCAGATTTTTCTCGGGAATTTTCAGCCCGTAGCCGACGAACACCATCGGAGCGGTCAGTTGCGCGGAGGCATGCGTCGTGCGCGTGCTGAAGAACGCGTCATTTTCGAACGAAAGCTTAGTGGTTGTGCCGCCGGCGACCAGCGCCAGCGAAGACTTCGACTCGTCCACCTGATACTGATTAAACGGAATGGGCTGGTAGAAGCCTTTGGTGCCCGCGGGCTCGAGCCCGGCCTTCTGGAATTGTTCGACGGCGAAGGCTTGTGCCTTGCGAAGTCCTTCGCTTCCCGTATCGCGGCCTTCCAACGCATCATCGGCGAGCACTTTTACGTCGGACCACCAGGTGTTGCCATCAAAATGGCCTGCGGATGTTTGTTGCGCCGGCGTGATTGCCGCGGCCAGCAAGAACGTGACGAGCGTGACAGCCTTACGAGACATGAGCGTTGCCTCCCGAATTGTGAACCAGACGTGAGAGCATACCAGACTTTTTGTGCTCTAGCGGAGCCACGGAATTCAACGTATAAACATTCTTGCCTTCAGGAGGCATCCATGAATCCGGCAGACGCCATCGACAAATCCAAAACCGCTGCCGTTTTGCTGCCCGGCGACGGCGAGCGCATCAACGTCATCGGCGACTCGCAAACCATCAAGCTCGATGGCCGCATGACCAACGGCTTGTTCGCCATGATCGAACAAAATAATAAGGCCGGCGCGGGCGTGCCGCTGCATGTGCATACTCGGGAAGACGAGACCTTCTACGTTTGCGAGGGCGAAGTGACCTTCCAGGTCGGTGAGATCGAAATCCTGGCGCCTACCGGCACCACGGTGTATCTGCCGCGCGGAGTTCCTCACGGTTTCCGCGTGAACAAACCGACGCGAGCGTTGCTGAGCGTCTATCCTGCCGGGGCGGAAAATATGTTTCGCAAACTAAACGAATTGCCGCCCGGCCCGCCAAACATGGAAACCGTAACCAAAATTTGCGCCGAGTACGGCATCTACTTCCCGTAGCCGCTCTTTTGCAGTTGATGTGAGCAACCAGCCTTCAGTCTTAAATGTAGCGCTGGCTTCTATGCCAGCTCCTACTTGTCGAGTCGACGACCCTTGTCTTTCGGGAGGGCAACTTACTTGCCCTTGTCGTACGGATAGCCCTTGTCCGCCCAATCCACCTCAAAGCTCGTCGGCAATAGCAGCACCCGAACTTTCGCAAATCCCAACTCGCGCAGCGCCGTGAACGCGGGTCGCACATTCGGGCACCGCTCCATCGGGCAGCACCCGCAATAAATCACCAGATTGGTAGTTTTTGGCAGCGTCGCTGCCCACGCTTTCATCTCTTTCAATCCTTCGGGGTTCCCGCCGCTTCCGTGAAATTGCGCGCTCTTGATGTGTCCCGCGGTATATAGCCGTTGGAACCCGACAAAGACCACGGTCGGCGCTGTCTTCGGGTCGTTCAGTTCTTTGACCAGGTTGGGAGCTTCCACACTCTCCGCCTTGGTCCAAGGATCGCCTGCATTCTGCGCTTGGTGATCGGGAAGAAGAAAAAGTGTAGAAGCGAATAGCGCGATTGTCATGAACGATGCGATGCGAAGAAACACGCGAGAGTTCATCAAGAGAAACCTCCGAGGCCAAAGCGGCGCAGCCATTCTAACGCGAATCTCCAACCACAGCAGTGCGCAATGGCGGTGCTATAGTACGGGTCGCGCGAAAATTCAGAAATACGGGGAGAATCATGGTTGATCGGCGGCGTTTTTTGAACGTGTGCGCGGGACTTGGTCTGGGCGGAACGCTTTTACCGGGAGTGTTGTGGGCGCAGGCTCAGGCGGAGGGAAAGAAAAAGATCACCAAAGAACTGATTGAGAATGCCGCCGCCATCGCCGATGTGCCCATTTCCGACGCCCAAAAGGAGATGATGCTCGCGGGATTGAATGATCAGCTCGAGGGCTATGAGGCGATCTACGCGCTGCACATGCCGAACTCCGTGGACATGGCTCTGGTATTCGACCCGTTGCTGCCGGGAATGAAGCTCGACACCGCGAAGGAGCCCATGCGCACGTCCGCGGCGCCAAACGTCGCGGCGAAGGACGTGCCCAAGGATCTCGAAACTTTGGCGTTTGCCAACGTCCGCGAGTGGGGCGAACTGGTTCGCACCAAAAAAGTCAGCTCCTCCGCGCTGACGGAAATGTACCTGGAGCGATTGAAGAGATACGACCCGACACTCAAGTTTGTCGTGACGCTGACCCAAGAACGCGCTCATACGCAAGCCAAAGAAATGGATCGCGAAATTGCCGCTGGCAAATATCGCGGGCCGCTGCACGGCCTGCCCTGGGGCGCAAAGGATTTGCTGTCCGTGAAGGGCTACCCCACCACATGGGGAGCCGGCGGCTTTGAAAAGCAAACAATCGAGGAAGACGCCACGGTTGTGCAAAGGCTCGATGCCGCGGGTGCTGTGCTGGTGGCGAAGCTAACCCTCGGCGCGCTGGCCATGGGCGATGAGTGGTATGCAGGCAAGACCCGCAATCCTTGGAATCCCGCGCAGGGTTCAAGTGGATCGTCGGCGGGACCGGCCTCGGCCACCGCCGCGGGTTGCGTGGTGTTCAGCATCGGCAGTGAAACGCTGGGCTCCATCGCATCGCCTTCCACCCGGTGTGGCTGCACCGGCTTGCGCCCAACCTTTGGCTTTATTCCGAGGACTGGTGCCATGGCGCTTTCCTGGAGCATGGACAAGCTTGGCCCGATCTGCCGCGAAGTGGAGGATTGCGCCATCGTTCTGAATGCGATTTACGGGCCCGACGGGAAAGACCGCACCGTGAACGACGCGGCTTTCAACTGGAACGCCGACGTGGACTGGAAAAAGTTTCGCGTGGGATATCTCAAAGCAGATTTTGAGCCGCAGAAAGAGCAGCCGCAGCCCGCCGCCACTCCAGAAAAACCGGCGGCCACGCCCGAAGAACAGAAGCAACGCGACGAACAGAAAAAACTGCGCGAGTTGCAGCAACAGCAGCGCGTCTACACACGCAAATACAACGATGCGGCGCTCGCGAAACTGCGCGAAATGGGCGTCGACCTCATTCCCGTGGAAATGCCGAAACTTCCCTACGGCGCCATGGTGGCCATGTTAAGCGCGGAAGCCGCGGCGGCGTTCGACGACCTGACACGCTCGGGCCGCGACAAACTGCTGACCGCACAGAAACCCGATGATTGGCCCAACCAGTTCCGCACCGCGCGATTCATCCCGGCTGCCGAATATGTGCAAGCCGCGCGTGCCCGCATGCTGGCAATGCAGGCTGTTGCCAAGGCGTTCGAGAATTTTGACGTAGTTGTCGCGCCCACGAACAGCCAGCAGTTGGTAGTCACGAATTTGACCGGACATCCTGCCGTGATCCTGCCAAACGGGTTTCGTGGCGATGATGCCCCGCGCATTCCACCGGGCAGCGACATGGACGAAGACAACATCGGCGGTCCGGGAACGCCCGTCAGCTTGACGTTCCTCGGACAGCTATACGGAGAAGCGAAGCTGCTAGCTCTTGCGCGCGCCTATCAGCAAGCCACTGGTTTCCAGACTATGCATCCGAAGGCGTTCGTAGCGTCATAGCCGCGGCCTTCCGTTTTCAGCGAGATCCAATTACACCCCGGGCACGTTGCAGGCATTTGCCAGCGTATTCAGTTCGGTTTTCACCGTGGACGCGTGAAGCGCAGTGGCTTGTCGTAACCTTCCGCATAAATCAGCAGCGTCGAATCCTTCAACTCGAAGCGCGTCGCCGCCTGCAGCGCCTTCAGATATTGCGTCTCCTGCGAACTCACGCCATTGTCCATGCAAGCCATGCGCGTGGAAGCGAGCATTCCGAATTTAATCGTGTCGCCGGAAATTTCCGCCGATCCGGTAAAGCGGTTGCACGATCCGTTCCCCGCCACCCGGCCGGATTCCGGGAATGTCAGTGTGGCTTTCACATTCGGCAATGCCGGCGTTCCCGCCAGATCCTGCAGCGTCCATTCCGTCCCGGTAAGCGACACAGGCACGGAATTCGGCTTGGCTGTGTTTTTCGCTGGACCTTGCGTTTTGGGGCATCCCATTGCGAAAAAAGACAGGAGTGCAAGCCCAGCTAGTGATTTGGCTTTGTCCAATGGTTTCCTCCTGCATGAATCGGGAAATGGCTGGCACAGCGGGCAGGCTTGTATTCTAGCTGGGAACTATCTGGATTCCACTGCAAACTTGCTTCTGCGCGGGCGCATGGGGCGCTAGCTTTTATATCAGCCTACGTTGCGATCCGCCATCTCTAGAGTTTCCAACTTTCAACTTCTAACTTTCACTCTTAGCTTCTCCCAATAACTGTTCTACTTTGCCAGCTCTTTGCGCGTGCGCTGCAACTTCAGCGACGTGCTCCGCAACGTCTCCGGAATGTTCTTGTTCAGCGTCAGCTTTTTCAGATCCATCGCATTCAGCATCGGCAGCATGTGCAGGCTTACATCCAGCGGCGTCTTGGGGTTGTTCATCAGATTGCGGATCACGGTGTAGTTCTTTCTAAAGTTGCGATTTGTGGCGATCAGGCGAAGAATTTCATCTGTCAGGCTGGTCATGGACGCAAACGCTTCCACTTCCTGATCGGTCAGCCGTGGCGACTGCAGCACCGCTCGTTGCACTACCTTGTTCGAATCGCGAATCAGCGTGCGCCGCGCTTCCGACCCGCCCTTGATAGCAAATTGCACGCGCTGCGATACGTTCATCCGGCTGATTTGCTGCAGCAGCGTCTGCCGCTTCACAGGGTCCGGTTCCGCTTCCGCCGCGGCTTCCGCTATTCGTGCTTCATCGAACGCCGTGCCATGAAGTTCGTGCAGCAACACCTTGTGCTCGGCGGTCAGGTGCGGCGAATGCTCCAGCGCGGTTACCAGCGCGGGTGAAGCCGAAACTCGCTCCAGGTCGTCCATCAGCGTGTGCACTTGCGCCGTCGTCAAATGCGGCACCAGCAGCGATAGATGTTCGCCGCTGCAGTGCTTGTTGGCAATCATCGCTTCAGAGATTGCGGGCGTCTTGGCCAGATTTCTTCCGCAGTACGCCACAAACGCAGGCAGCACCGTTTCGCGGCTCAAAGCCTGCACGAACACCTCCGGCGGATCCATCAGCAGCGCTTCTCCGGCTTTCGCGGCCACCATTTCATCCGCATCCTGCGCCAGCACTGCAAGGATCTCCACGCGGTCTTCGACGCCAAGGTGCGCTCCGGAACTGCACACCGCCAGCTTTCGTTCGCGCAGCGCGCGTCCGTGGCGCAAATCTTCCAGTATTTCAGGGCTGAGTGTTTCCACAGCTTGCCTGCTTCAGGTCTCTTCCACCTGGCATTATTGTACCGAAGGTGCTGCCTGCCTCCGCGACGACATTGCTTGCCCGTTCAATTCCAGCAACAGCGCGCCGGAATTGGCGGCGGCAACCTCCCATAGTTGCTTAGCGTGAGTGGCCCGCAAAGGAACTGCAAACGATTGCTTTGTGGCGTGATTCGTTGAATATTGCCGCCAGGCGTAGATGCCGCCCGCGATCAGTCCTGCAAGCACAACCAATATGCCCAGCAGGATTACCACGGGAAACCATCGCGGTACCGCGGGGATTCGCTTATTATCCGCACGCTCCGCCACGGACTGTAGTTGCGCGCCATGCGCCAGATCGTACTCCCCCAGCAGCACTTCCTCGTCCAGTCCAAGGTAGCGCGCCACCGATCGCACAAATCCGCGGTTGAACACTCCGCCCGGTAGTTTCTCCCACTCCTCGTTTTCCAGCGCTTCCAGAAAACGCGGACCAATGCGCGTTGCCGAGGTGATTTCTTCCCAAGTCACCTCGCGCAATTCGCGTTCCCTCTTCAGACGTTCGCCGAAACTCCCCTTGGCCATGCTTTCTTCCTGTGCCACTTGCAATCTTTGAGTGTATCAGCCGCGGAACTTCGCACCAATGCGCAAGCCTCGCCCTCTATCTTCACAGGTGGCAAGAAACCTTGCATTCCCGCAGGGATGGCGCAAAAGCAGTCCAAGTCTGGAATGGATAGGCCGGGGCGAAGTCCCTTGCTCCGCACTATAGTTTCCGGTGCCGCGCGCTGTCAAACCATCGCCACTTGCGCCATTGAATCGTCGCGAACGCAGGGGTAGGCTTACTCTAGCTTTCCGCGAGGTCCGTGCTTGCGAAACTTTGCTTACATCCTTCTTGCTTGCATGGCAGGTACTTCAGCCATGTCCATTCCTTCCCAAGCGCAAACGCCGTCCGCCGATTCCCCGAAAATTTACGCTGCAAAAACGATCTATTTTGACGATCGCACCAGCTCCGACGCGGCGGCCAACGAGGCGCTGGCCCAACTGAAGAAGTGGGGACGCTTTCAGATCGTTTCAGACCGCCCGCAGGCCGACCTGATCTTTTTGTTGTCCGAGTCTGCCTACCGCGGCGGCTATATCGTTCCGGCCCCCGGCAGCGGCGATTCCGCCGATTCGAAGCCTCGCGTCAAGATGGACCCGGCTCCTAGTTCTGGATGGCATGCTCCTGTTCGCGCCTGCTTCTTGACCGTGATCGACCCGCGCACCGGCGACGCTCTGTGGAGCGATTCCCACGTGTGGGGCGGTATGCTGACGGGCAAGAACAGTGCCTGCGAACGCGTGGTCAAGGAACTTCAAGGCCAGATGAAAAAGTAATTGCTCTCAGCGCGCGTGCGTCTGCACCCAACTGGCAAAGGCGTGCCACGCACCGGTTTGCCCGATGGGATAACAACTCTGTTGCAGGATGATCACGAACGCGCCGGCCCAAAGCGTCACGCGATGAATCTTGCGCATGGACCACAAGTCATAGCTCGCCAGCGTCAGCAAAAAAAAGTAAGTGAAGAGCGCCGCCATTGGCGGTTTTCGATTCACGACAGCCAGGGGCCAGCGCGATACGGCGGCGAGCAGCAGCGCTGTGGTCGCTATATAAATTAGCCGCTTGTGTTCCGCGGGATTGCGCCGGGCACGAAAAGCGAACGCCAGCAAGGTCGCAAAAATCACCATTGCCATTAGCGGAACAATATAAAACGCCCGCACATCCCGTCCCGGAGGCCCGGCAGCCCGCACCAGCGAATCGGTGGCTGCCCACACGCCCAGAATAACCATCAGGCATCCCAGCAGGAACCCCGCGATCCCCAATCGCCGATGCAGGTCCACTCGCCCGGCCGCAACCAACGAAGTTTGTGTGATCAGCAACAGCATCCAGCAGGAAAATGCCGCTCCATGTATATGAACAATCGCGCTGGGCAGGGGTGCGTGGAACACTCCCGCCAGATAATAGGTCTGTGCGAAGCCCACGAAGACAGTGGCCAGCATCAGCAGCACCATACTCGAGAAAAACAAGTGGTCGAAGCGGCGGCCCGGTGCGCTGGCCGAACTTTTCGCGGCATTACCTGCTTGTGCTACGGCTGTAGCCATCATCCCTCTCTTACTGCGCTTTTTTCCGGTTCGCCTGGAAACTTGTGGAGTGGCCAGAAGTGTAGGACAAGCAACGGCTGCACTGCCAGTGAAAAGTGCCAGTCGATCGTCCACGGCGCTAATAATTCATTTTAGTGGTCTCGCGTCGCCCGCTTTCCATTTCGTGATATAACCTCTCACCATGAATGACCAATGGGGAAGACGCTTATTCAAGACCGGCGCCGTGTGGCTGCTGATCATCGGCGCGGTTCACTCCATCTCTTTGTTCAGAGACCTTGTTCCCGCCAACGATACCGAGAGACAGCTCATTGATCTGATGACCAGCTACAAATTCAACCTCATGGGATCGCTCCGCAGCACGTCGGAACTGATGCGCGGTTTCAGCATCGCCTTCATGCTGACGCCACTTGCCTTTGGCGTGCTCGATCTGGTGCTGGCCCGTGAGCGAGCCGGCCTCTTGAAGCGCGTAGCGCTCGTCCAGATCATTTGGCTCGCCGCCATGATCGTCGTCGCCCTGCGCTATTTCTTCGCGGCCCCGCAGTCGTTCCTGGCGATCGCGCTGATCATCTTTGTATTGGCCTGGCTAAAACTCCCCTCCGGCTCCGCCGCCTAGCGCCTCTGCCGAATTCGTACCGGGTGCCCCGGGTTCCGCTTTGTGATACCTGGGTCTTGGGCTGGCTGGCGACGCGATCATCCCTGGCAGTTATATATGCCTTGACACGTATATGCGTTGTGGAGTATATTCGGCCCATGGAATCAGCCTTCGAAATTATTGCCGAGCCCAACCGCCGCGCCATCTTGAGCCTGCTGGTCTCCTCACAACAGTCGGTTGGCGAGATCGAACGTCAACTTCGCATGGCGCAGCCAACCGTCTCCAAGCACTTGCGAGTTCTGCGCGACGCGGGCTTCGTGGAATCCACCGTGGACGCACAGCGTCGTCTCTACCGGCTGAAGCCTGAGCCATTTCAGCAGGTGGATGCCTGGCTGGATCAGTTCCGTCAGTTCTGGTCGGCTCACGTAGATGCCCTCGAACGCCACCTCGACCGCATGGATCAGTCTTCCCCGGCCAAGGGCAAAACCAGGAAAAAACGACGCGGCTCAAACCGCGAGCGTGTCAAAGGAGAAACAAAATGAAAATCAAGATCACCAGCATCTATGTGGACAACCAGGACAAAGCCCTGCGCTTCTATACGGAGGTGTTGGGCTTTACCAAGAAAACCGATTTCAGTCAGGGCCCATATCGCTGGCTCACCGTGGCCTCGCCTGAGGAGCCGGACGGCACGGAACTGCAGTTGGCTCTGAACAACAATCCCGCGGCCCAGGCGTATCAGCAGGCGCTCTTTCAACAGAACCAGCCCGCAATCATGTTTTTCACCGACGACATCAAGGCCGACTACGAGCGCATCAAGGCCCACGGCGCCGAGTTCACCATGCCGCCCACCGACGTGACTGGCTCCACGATTGCCATGTTGAAAGACACTTGCGGCAACCTCATTCAACTCACTCAACTGGCACGCTATTCCCGCTAAGGAGACGAACATGGGCGACTGCGAACAGTACACGCCGGGTCCGGCCAGCGGGGCTCGGGTGCAAAAACTCGGAGAAAAGTGGACCCTCATTCTCGTCCGAGAGCTGCGCCACTCGCCGGAAAAAGTCTGGCAAGCGCTGACCGAGCCCGAGCATCTGCGCGAGTGGGCTCCCTTTGACGCCGATGGCAGCCTGGGCAAGGTTGGAACCACCGTGAAGCTCACCACCGTGAAAGCGCCCACGGCGCAGGTCTCTGAGACCACAGTGACGCGCGCCGAGGCTCCCAAGGTGCTGGAGTACAACTGGGGCACCAACGATATGCGCTGGGAACTCGAAGCCCTTGGCGGCGGCACGCGCCTGACGCTGTGGCACAGCATCGATCGCCGCTTCGTTTCCTGGGGTGCCGCGGGCTGGCACATTTGCTTCGATGTCCTGGATCACCTTCTCAGCGGAGCTCCCGTCGGCCGCATCGTTGGCGGCGAGGCCACGAAGTTTGGCTGGCAGCGATTGAACGCCGAATACGCCAAGCAGTTTGGTATGGAAACGCCCAACCCGCGGTCTCAGGCGGCTCAAAAGTCGGAATAAAAGGAGGACAAAATCATGAAAGAAGCCACCAAACGTTCCATTTTTCGCTGGGTTCACATTATCTTTGGCATTCCCATACTCGGTTACATTTATGATTCGCCTTCCGATACTCCCAACTACGCCTTCGCCATCCGTTATGTCATTCTTCCTGTTTTGCTGCTTTCGGGATTGTGGATGTGGAAAGGCCATGTTGTTCGACGGCTCTTCTCGAAGAGATCAGACGCGACTCGCATGAAAACGCGACGGGAATTGGAGGCATAACACCACATGGATCCATCGCAACGTATTGACCAACTGATCGCCGGACTCACCGACTGGCGTGGCAAAACGCTCGCCAGCATCCGCAAAAGCATCCTTGCAGCGGACCCGGAGATCGTCGAGGAATGGAAGTGGATGGGAAGTCCGGTGTGGTCTCGCCACGGAATCCTTGCGGTCGGCAACGCCCACAAGGATAAGGTGAAGCTCACCTTCGCCCATGGCGCGCACATCCCTGATCCCGACAAGCTCTTCAACGCGGGCCTTGGAGGTAACGAGTGGCGAGCCATCGATCTTTTCGAAGGCGATCAGATTGATCAGCGTGCGCTAAAGAATCTCGTCCGCTCCGCCATTGAGTACGATCACATCAAATTGAAGAGCAAAGCGCCTGCACGCGCTCGCGCGAAAGCACGTAAAAGCAAAGGGTAATGTCGGGTGCCCCAGGTTCCGCCTTGTGGTACCTGGGTCTTGGGTTTATCTGGCAGCGCCGCTGAATTTTCCGGAATGACCGCGATTGGGCAAGTACACTCGCACGACCCAGTCTGAATGGATCACTCACAAATGGACGGAGGAGGCAGGCCCTAGTCTTCCCGCCTCCCCCTTTTCCTCGGAGGGGCCACTATTCTGTCGTGCCTGAGTGGCCCTCCTACCATATTCCCTCAATTTCAAAAGAAGGTTCCCTTCGCCACTCAACGAAAAAGGGCGGCAACTTGGCCGCCCTTGTCTTGCCCTGAATTGAAGTTTACTTACGCCGATTTCTTCAACGCCAGTCCCGCCAGCCCCAGCAACCCAACACCGAGCATCATCAAGCTCGATGGTTCTGGCGTTCCCGGAGGAGGACCTGATGCGTTGATATCCAGCAAAATGGTTTGGCCCGTCAGTCCTGGCAGGTCGGCTACATTCACGAAAATCTCGCTCGAACTGAACGAAATTCTCGACGCGTCAAATCCGGCATACGTGCTGCTGGCGTCCAGAGTGACGCTGGAAAAAATGCCAACCACGCCGGCGAAGTTAAACCCATCGAACGACACGTCGTTGATGTTCGCGTCGCGGTCCAGCGTAATCAGAATGTTGTTCGAAGAAAAGGTGACGTCTGCCAACCCCGCGAAGTCCGCGATGCCGCCCGGGACCACCGTGGTTTGTGGGCCGGCAAAGATGGTACTGGCGTCAGGGAATAGATAGGTGCTTCGAATGGATTGACCATCCAGAGAATCGGCACTAGCGGACGCCGCTACACAAACACCGAAGAGCAGGCAGGACAGCATTCTCAACATAATTCGTTTAGGCCTGTTCATGTATTCCTCTTGACGAAAGATTCTGTCGGGGCGGGTTCGCAGTTCCGAAAGCCTACAAGATCGCGCCGCAGTATGCAACGCCAATCACGAAGCGGAAGTAACGGTGCCTGAACAAAAAAAGCAGCGCAAGGGGGAAGTTTTATCCCTCCGAGTACTTTGATTTGCGCTCGTCGACGGGTGCCCCAGGCCGCCTTGTGGTACCTGGGCTCTTGAGGTTCTTTCTCTCTCCTGTCATCCTGACCGCAGCGAAGCGAAGTCGAGGGATCATGGCGTGATCCAGCGTTCCCCTAAGTCACCGGGGTGACCAACACCTCCTTTGGTCTCGTCTTCCTCTTGAAGTGCAACCGGGTGCAGTCAACAAAGACGAGGCCGATGAAATCGGATACTACATCGACCCACCGGGCGTTTGCACGACCGTTCCGGCCTGTATCCCAGAAGAGTAGGTCTGCATCGACTGCTTCTAGCGCTCGGATCGATCTACGCTTGCGGTCGAAGTGTGTCCGAGAGGTTCGGATCCAGTACCCGAGTGAATCCAACCCAGGAAGCGAAGAGTTTCGCCTCTCAGAAACGCCATCTCTCACGGGCGGGTGGCGTCTCGCCGATTCACCTACCTCCCTACAAAACACATCGGGGACGGCCAGGCCTGTCACTGGTCGCCTGTCGCTGGCCCGGAGCACTCTCCGCTAAGTCCTTTCCCTGCCACTCTTACAAATCGCGCGTTCCGTAAGTCCTTTGCGTGCCACTCTTACGAAAGACATCCGGGGGTGGGATTGTCATTCCAGTTAACGTTAGACCCTGTCTCGCCTGCGCACCAGTTCGCACATGTTCTCCTCTTCACTCGCCACGCCCAGCGAACCACGTGCCACGAACGGCCAGTCACGATTCACGAGTCACGACGCACACGCCGGTTTTCCATCATGGCAAGATGGAAACGCCTGTCCCACGACGATGTTGCGCCGCATTTTACGGGATGCCTATACTGGCCCAGACGAGTTCGTTCTGGAACAGGTGTCGACGCGCGGCTCCGCTCAGCGGCTGCCGGCGCGGTCTTTGTCTTCAGGGGATGGCATCCATTGAGCGCTGAGGAGATCAAACAGTTCCCAAGTGTCGAGCGGCGCCGCAATCCGGGCGCGCCGTCCGAACAGCGGGAAGCGGGCGAAGTGGCGGTCTTCCAGGAATTGGGGAAGGCGCTCACCTCCTCCCTGCAGCTCGATCAGGTGCTCCGCACCATCATGGAGAAAATCGACGAATTTCTCCGCCCGGAAAACTGGTCGCTGTTGCTGCTCGATGAATCCAAGCAGGAACTCTACTTCGAGCTGGCGGTCGGCAAAGCTTCGCAGGCCCTCAAGGATGTGCGCATCAAGCTTGGCCAGGGAATTGGCGGCTGGGTCGCGCAGCACGGCGAAGTCGTCATCGTTCCAGATACCTCCAAGGACACGCGTTTCTTCGGCAAGGTCGACGAAAAAACCAAGATGGAGACTCGCTCTATCGTCGCCGTGCCCGTTAAATTCCGCGACACTTGCCTCGGCGTCATTGAGCTGATCAATTGCGTTGGCCCCGAAGGCTTCGATCCGCGCGACTTGAAATTGCTGGAAGCGCTTTCGGATTTTGCCGCCATCGCGCTGGAAAACGCTCGCCACGTCAAACGCATTCACGAACTGACCATCAAGGACGACTGCACCTCGCTCTACAATGCCCGCCACATGGGCTTTATTCTGGACACCGAAATCTACCGCTCGCAACGCTATAACTACGAATTTTCCATCGTGTTCATCGACCTCGACCATTTCAAGATGGTCAACGATACCCACGGTCACCTGGTCGGCTCGCGCTTGCTCTCTGAAATGGGCGACGCCCTGAAAACCAATTGTCGCCTGATTGACTTCGCCTTTCGTTATGGCGGCGACGAGTTTGTAATTCTTCTGCCGCAGACTTCCAAAGAAAACGCCATCTACGTGGCCAAGCGCTTGCACAAGCTCATTCGCGAAACCGTCTGGCTCACGAAAGAAGACTTGAATATAAAAATTACGCCCAGCGTCGGCGTCGCTTCCTACCCCGCGGATTCCAAAACCAAAGAAGGTCTGCTGCATCTCGCCGATGAAGCCATGTACCTGGTGAAAAATACCAATCGCGACAGCGTTGCCGCCGCCAATCTCGGCATCCTTCCGGAAAATTCCGACGCCGAAGAAGCCACCGGCGAAGCCGCTGCTCAGTAGACTCGCCAACGTTCAGCCACGCTATACAGCCCTCCAAAATTCTGATTAACTGAAATCATGAAGAGGAGCGAAGCCGCGCGTTACGCTCGCTGGTCCGCGCTGGTGGCTTTTGTGCTGGCCGCGGCCACCAGCGGCATTTATCTGAAGCGCCAATACACCGCGCACGTCGAGAAACAGAACGCTCCCCCCGCGCCGCCGCGCGACGTCGAGCGGCAATCCAGCGGAATCACCTTTTCCAAGGGCGACGGCACGCGCACCATCTTCACGGTGCAAGCCTCGAAGTCCACGGACTTCAAGGGACAAGACGCCAGCCTTCTGGAAGATGTCCACATCACCGTGTTTGGCAAGACCGGCGACCGCCACGACGTGATCCATACGCAAAGTTGCCAATACGCGAAGGCCGATGGTGGCGTGCAATGCAATGGCGAAGTGCAGATGGAATTGCAGAGCGCCGTCGACGCCGAGCGTGTCCGCAAGCAACCCTCCGCTGTCCCCAACATCATCCGCGTCGAAACCCGGGGAGTGACGTTTGAAAAGGCCACCGGCCGCGCGCAAACCGTTCAGCCGGTGAAGTTCACGTTCCCCAATGGTAGCGGCGAGGGCGTGGGCGCGGTGTATTCCTCGGAAGAGGGGCAGTTGCGTCTGATACGCGATGTGCACTTAATAATGGACGCGTCCTCCATGTCCAAAGGCACCTCGAAGCCGAACGCGGCCACGTCCGAGGTGGATATCCATGGAAGCAGCCTGGAATTTGGCAAGACCACACACTCGATCCTTCTATTCGGTCCAGTCACGGCGACCACAACGGCTCAGCAACTCACTGCGGGTGAACTGTTTGTTTCGCTGGATTCCGCTTTCCGCGCACAGTCGCTAATCGCCAGGCCCGGCACGCTGGCACAAACTCCGGAAGTGGTGTCGCGCGGTTCTGGAAGCGGCAGCTCGAAACTGCGTGCGGACAAATTGACGGCAAAATTGTCTCCGGAAGGTTGGGTGACGAAGGTTCTGGCTGAGGGAAATGTGGACGGCGCGGCTCCGAATGGCGGGCTACAAGCCGATCGCGGCGAACTGGAAATGTGGCCGCGGGTGAATCAGGCGAAGGTTCTGACGGCGCGCGGAAATGTGCGGTTGCAGAGCCACGATCCAAAAACGGGTCTGCAGCGCAACGTGAAGACCGAAGCCATGCAGCTGAATTTCACTGGCGGGCAATTGGGTCAGCAGAATCGCGTGCAACATAGCGAGACGCTGGCGCGTGGCACTATCGAATGGAACGATGCGGCCGCGAGCCGGTCGAAACTGACCGCCGACAAGCTGGCGCTGGACTTCGGCGCAACCGGGAAAGCGCAGCAACTGGTTGCCACCGGGGCTGTGCAGACGGAACGCGAACTGAAGGGCAAACCATTGCAGACGGCCGATTCCAAAAATGGGCTGATTCAGATGGAGCCCACCGGCGAATGGTCGAGGATTACTATGCAGGGCAATGTGCACTTGAAAGAGGGCGATCGCACCGGCGAAGCGCAGCAGGCCGTGTTCACGAAAACGAACCAGACGGCTGTGCTGACCGGCCAGGCACTAGCGCGCGACTCCACCAGCGAGACGCGCGCGACGAAAATCACGTTCAATCAAGCCACCGGAGAAATTTTCGCGGAAGGAAACGTCCGCTCCACCGATCTTTCGGCAAAGGCCACCAGCGTGCAACTGGCGCCCGTGCCCACGAATCTTTCCTCGGAACACATGCAAGCAAACTCAAAGACGGGACGCGCGCTCTACACCGGGCACGCCCGCATGTGGCAGGGAGCGTCGGTGCTGGAGGCGGAATCGATCGAATTGCTGCGCGACACGCGAGTGGTGAACGCAGTTGGCAATGTACGTGCTGTCTTTCCTCAGGCTTCCAACGACCAGCCAAAAAAGCAGCCAAGTCTTTGGCACATTTCGGCGGGCACGCTCACCTATTGGGACTTGGAGAATCGCGCGAAACTGGAAGACAACGTTGTCGTGCAATCCGTTGACCAACGTATGCGCGCCCCCGTGCTGGACCTGTTCTTCACGCGTGCGCCCACCGGAAAGCAGGGAGTGCCGGGCGCAGCGCAGATCAGCCGAGCCGTTGGGACCGGTGGTGTGATGGTGGAGGAAGGCGACAGGCGAGCCACGGCAGAGAAGGGCGTGTACACGGCGGAGGACGAGAAATTTGTGCTAAGCGGCGGAAATCCCACACTTTACGATGCTCAGGAAGGGACCACAACGGGGCGTCAATTGACCTTCCATATTGCGGATGATACGATCATCGTCGACTCGGCAGAGGGCATGCGCACGCTGACCAAACACCGAGTTCAATAGTAAGTGGATTCGCTACCGATCCGCGTGATTTGGAATGCCAACACTCCAGGGCGTCGAACTCAGCAAGTCCTACCGGGGACGCAAGGTTGTCGATAACGTACAAGTAGAAATAGGGCAGGGCGAAGTTGTGGGGCTGTTGGGGCCAAATGGCGCCGGCAAGACCACTACTTTTTACATGATTGTCGGCCTGGCAAGGCCCGACTCTGGCCAGGTTCTGCTGAATGGGGAAGAGATTACCGACCTGCCCATGTACCTGAGGGCGCGCAGCGGTATCAGCTACCTGCCGCAAGAGCCCTCGGTGTTCCGGCAGTTGACCAGCGAACAGAACCTCCTGGCGGTATTGGAAACACTGCCGTTAACTCCGGAGCAACAGCGCGACCGCTTGGAAGAACTGCTGGCGCAGATGGGGTTAGAGACGGTGCGGCAGAGCAAGGCCTACATGCTGTCTGGTGGAGAGCGCCGCAGGCTGGAGATCGCGCGGTCGCTGACGCTGCAGCCCTCGTTTATCCTGCTGGACGAGCCGTTTTCCGGGATTGACCCCTTGACCGTGCGAGACTTACAGGAGTTGATCCGGGAATTGAGCCGGTCCGGAATTGGCGTGCTGATCACAGACCACAACGTACGGGAAACACTCAGCGTGACGGACCGCGCGTATATTGTGAATCATGGCAGAATTATGGCGAAGGGCACGCCGAAGGACTTGAGCGACAATCCGGAAGTACGCCGCGTATATCTCGGCGATACCTTCCGCTTGAATTAGGTTTATCCTAGATAGCGAGACGGTTGGCAGAACGGAAGCCCATGGCCTGGCAGGGACTCAAATTAAACCTCAAGGTGACGCAGAAGCAGATTCTGACGCCCGGCCTTGTGCAGATGGTCAGCGTACTGGCGCTGAACCGCCTGGAGCTCCGCGAAATGATCAACCAGGAGATGATCGCCAATCCCGTCCTTGAAGAACTTTCCGAAGAACCGACCGTCAGCGATAACTACAGCGACGAAACTTTCCTGAAAGCCGAAACCGAAAAAGTTCCCGAAAAGCCAGAGCCCAACCCGTTCGACGAGTTCGACGTGGGAGCGTTCTTCAATCAGTACCTGGACACGGGCGGCGATGGCGGAAAATCTCAGGAACGCGAAATCAGTGAGCGCCCTTCCTTTGAGAAGTTTCTTTCTTCGCCGGCCGGCCTTACCGATCATCTGAACTGGCAACTGAGCGTGACGATTTGTTCGGAGTCGGTGCGCGAAATCGTCGAAAACATCATCGGGAATTTGGATGAGAACGGCTACCTGACGGCGTCGGTGGAAGAACTGGCGCAGGACGGCAAATATTCGCAGGATGATCTGGAAGACGCGATTGCCGTGGTGCAAGACTTCGATCCGATTGGAGTGGGAGCGCGGGATCTGCGGGAGTGCTTGCTGCTGCAATTGAAAGCGTTTGATCCGCAGAACACCCTGGCGTGCCAGATTGTTTCCGAGCATTTGAAGCAGGTGCAGTCGAATCAGCTGAAGGAAATTGCGCGCGCTTTGAATCGTCCAACGGACATCGTGAAGCACGCCATCGACACAATTAAGAAGCTGGACCCGCGTCCGGGGCTGCGCTACAACAAAACGGAACCACGCCTGGTGGAGCCCGACGTTTATTTCCGCAAGGTCGACGACCAGTGGCAGGTTTTTCTGAATGAAGACGACATGCCGCAGTTGCGCCTGAGCCCGACCTACCGCCGGCTGCTGGTGCGCGATGCGGCCGACAAAGAAGTCCGCAATTATGTGAAGGAACGCTTCACCGCGGCCATTCAGTTGATGAAGAACATCGAGCAGCGCAAACACACCATTTTGCGGGTCTGCCAATCGATTATTGCCAGGCAAGGCGAATTCCTGGACAAGGGTCCGGACACGCTGAAGCCCATGATGATCAAGGAAGTTGCGGAAGAAGTGGGCGTGCATCCCTCGACGGTGAGCCGCGCCGTGGCCAGCAAATACGCGCATACGCCGCAGGGCGTGATTGAGTTGCGTTCGTTCTTCAGCGAAGCGGTGAATGGGCCTGAGGGCGGCGGAATGTCGCTGCTGACCTTGAAGCGCCTGGTCAAGAAAATGATCGATGAGGAAGATTCCTCGCGGCCGCTGACCGACGAGCAGATCGCCAAGAAGCTCGACGATGGCGGCATTCACGTGACCCGGCGCACCGTGGCGAAATATCGCGAAGACATGCGCATTCCCAGCACGCATCAACGACGCGTGAAGAGCTGAGTCCCCACCTACTGTGAAGCGCGCCCTCCGTACACGAACAAAATCCAGGAAACAAGGGAGACAACTCGTCATCCTGACGGGGCTATCCGGCTCGGGTAAGAGCACGGTGCTGAAGGCTTTCGAGGACATGGGCTTTTACTGCGTGGACAATCTGCCCGTGGAGCTCATTCCAATCTTTGCGGAGCTGCACGCGGCCGGTGAAGGCGACTTCGCGCGTGCGGCGCTGCTGGTGGATGCCCGGGAAGGCTTGCAACTGGAAAAGCTGCCGGGATTATTGCGGCATATGCGCCGCGAACATCCCATCACGCTGGTATTTATCGAAGCGAACGAAGACGCGCTGCTGCGGAGATATAGCGAGACGCGGCGGCCGCATCCTTTGGGCAAGGATTTTTCGGTGCGCGAGAACTTGCATCATGAGCGCGTGCTGATGGACCCGATTCGCAAGCTGGCCGACGTGGTGATCGACTCGTCGCAGTTCAACGTGCACGAATTGCGGCAGTTCGTGAACGAGCGCTTCCGCAGCGAGAGCAAACGGCCCATGCTGGTTTCGCTGGTGAGCTTTGGCTTTAAGTTTGGCGTGCCCACCGACGCGGACTTGATGTTCGACGTGCGCTTCCTGCCGAATCCCCATTTTGTGCAGAAACTGCGGCCGTTTACCGGCAAGGATCCGCAGGTGCGGCGGTACATCCGGTCGTTTCCGCAGACGGGAGAATTTCTACGCCGCATGCAGGGGCTGCTGACCTACCTGATTCCGCACTACATCGAGGAAGGGAAGAGCTATCTGACGATCGCGTTTGGATGCACCGGCGGTAAGCACCGCTCGGTCATGATGGCGGAATCAATGAAGCAATCTCTAGAGAAGCGCGGATATGCCACGCGCGTAGTCCATCGCGACATCAATAAGTAGAATCGCCGCGAGATTCGTTCGCGTTTCCTGGTCGATGGAGCCATATGCCACGGAATTGTTCGCTTTCCAATCGCCTGTGGGCCTCTTCAGCAGTCCTCGTAAATAGTCTTATTTTCCTGGCTCCGCCAGCTAGATGTGGTCAACAAATCGCCACGACAAAACAATTAGACACCGGCGTCATCAATCTCGACGTCGTCGTCACGCCTCAATCCGGCGCGCCCATAAGCGGACTCGAACAGCGAGACTTCACGATTCTAGATAACAAGAAACAGTAGAGATTGTGGGCTGAAGAATTTTTGCGAGGCACTCTTTGCCCAACACCTCGATGAGGAACGCGCCGCCTGGCTGCAGCGATGTGAACATGTTCTGCAAGACGGTCATATCGTCTCGCCTGTCGTCGAAATAGCCGAAGGATGTGAACATGCTCAGCACGAGCGCAAAGGCGCCGGGGCGCACAAAATCGCGCATGTCTTCCCGAATCCACTCGACCTTGACGTGGGCAGTCTTGGCTTTTGCTCGCGCCTTACCTAGCAAATACTTCGTTCGATCAACCCCAGTGACGCGAAATCCCTTTTTTGCCAGCGCAATGCTGCATCTGCCGGGACCGCAGCACAGGTCGAGGACGGACTTGCCTGAAGGCTTGGTGAGCGCGAGGGCCTGAGCGACTTGTTCATCCGCCGCAGCGAAACGCTGCACTGGAAACATGAACGGGTAAAGCTCGCGCCAGAACGAGTCGTCGTCGAACCACTCATTTTTGCGTTTCGCGGTTTTCATGGCATTTGGGGATTACTTTAGCATAACGGTTGATGGCATCAGCGTCGCCAGCCAACAGCGTCGCCAGCCAACTTGACACACTACCGCGCAGCCGAATAGCGTACCAAGAGGGGATACCGCAGGCATACCCGGGGGCTGAGTAGTGGGTTCCATGTTTTCGCCACAATTGAAGCGGCTGTTGGGATACGTGAAGCCTTACCGCGTGTCCATGAGCGTGGGGATTGCGCTACTGATGGTGGTGGGATTGGCCGAAGCGATCATCGGCCTGATGATCAAGCCGATTATCGATCGCGTGTTGAACCCCGCCGCGCCCGATTCCAACGTGCTTTTGTTCACCGTGCCGTATGGTGGCCCCGCCATTTACCTGAATCGCTTTTTCCCGCACAGCATCCACAACGTCTGGCCGATTGTTTCCATCTCGCTGCTGGTGGTCTTTTTTGTGAAGTCGGTGGGTGAGTTTGGCGGCAACACGCTGATTCAATTCGTCGGCCATCGCGCGCTCACGGATTTGCGCAACAAGGTCTATGAGAAAATCATTCGCCAGCCGATCGGGTTTTTCCAGAGTGAACCAACCGGGCGAGTGATGTCGGGAGTGATCAATGACGTGGAGCGGGCGCGCCCGGCTCTTTCCGAATATCTGGCGGACGTGTTCCGGCAGAGTTTTTCGTTCGTCGCGTTTATCGCTGTGCTGTTCTACATCGACTGGAAAATGACGCTGGGCTGCGCGCTTTTTCTGCCCCTGGTGGTTTGGCCGGTCGGCAAACTGGGGCGCAAGATTCGACGCTCCGTGGAAAGCAGTCAAAGCAAGCTGGGAGAACTGAACCAGATTCTGCAGGAAACGGTAGCCGGGAATCGTATCGTAAAGGCCTTTGGCATGGAGGATTTCGAGGTCAAGAAATTCCAGGCCGCGGCCAAGCGCCTGCTTCGCGAAACCATGCGCTGGGTACGCGCGCAGGTTGTGACCTCGCCGCTGATGGACTTGCTGTTGCCGGTGGTGATTTCGTTGCTCCTGCTTCACGCGCGAGACAAAATTCGTTTGCAACAAATGACCGTGGGATTGTTTTTCAGCTTCGTATACTGTCTGTTCAAGTCCTACGAGCCGATCAAGCGCATGGGCGCGGTATACCAGCAGTTTCAACAGGCGCAGGGCGCCACAACACATGTCTTCGCTTACCTGGATCTGCAGCAGGAGGAGCAGGACGCGCCGGGCGCGACGCCATTGCCGGCATTCTCTCGCGAAATCGAATTTCAACATGTGGGCTTCTCGTACGACACCGCACCGGTGCTGCGCGACGTGAGCTTTCACGCACGCAAGGGTGAACTGGTGGCGTTTGTGGGATCAAGCGGCGCAGGGAAGACGACGCTGGTCAACCTGATACCGCGATTTTACGCTGCCAGCTCCGGCACGATTCGAGCGGACGGCGCGGACATACGCGACGTCACACTGCGATCGCTGCGCGGCCAGATCGCCATGGTCACGCAGGAAAATATTCTGTTTCACGATACGGTGCGGAACAATATTTGCTATGGCATGAGCAATGTTCCGCAGGAGCGCGTGATTCAAGCAGCGCAGGCGGCGCTGGCTCACGATTTCATCATGGAGCTGCCGCAGGGCTACGACACGCTGATCGGCGAACGCGGTACACGGCTGAGCGGCGGCCAGCGCCAGCGCATCGCCATCGCGCGCGCAATCCTGAAGGATTCGCCCATCTTGATTCTGGATGAAGCGACCTCGGAGCTGGATTCCGAGTCCGAACTGTTTGTGCAACGTGCCCTCAGCAACCTGATGGTGGGTCGCACGACCTTTGTGATTGCGCATCGCTTGGGTACAATTCGCAAAGCCGATAAAATTCTGGTGTTGGAAGAAGGCACGATACGCGAGTGCGGCACGCACGCCGATCTTCTGGCATTAGGCGGGATTTATGCCCGCCTGCACGATTTGCAATTTACTGATGAAGAGCTGCTCGCTCCGGCAGAGAAGCAAAACAACGCCGCACCGAATGCGAGCAAAAAGATATGAGTCCAAAGGCAAGCACGGAAGAAAGAAGCGCGACGAAGGGAACAGCGGAGTGCCGCTCCATGACCGGGTATGCCACCGTGCGCACGGAGCAGGGCGGCTGGTCCATTCGGTTGAGTGTGAAGAGCGTGAATCATCGTTTTCTGGACGTGAAATTGCGCATACCGGAATCGCTGGAACCTTACGAGCTGCGATTGCGGCAAACGGTACGCGACCGGATACATCGCGGCCACGTGGATGTACACGTGAACGTGGAACCTGGCAAGGCTGCGCCGGTTCACGTCAATAAAGAATTGTTGCAGGCGTACTTGCGAGCCGCGGATGAGCTCCGCCAGCAGACCGGAGCGAAATCCGAGCTGGACCTGGTATCGCTGCTGCGGCTGCCGGGCGTGATCGCTGGTCTTGCGCCGGCGCTTCCGGATTCGGAGGAAGAGCAGGAAGAGTTTGGCAAGGTGCTGGACCGTCTGCTGCGTGAAGCGCTTGGCAGGCTCGACGAGATGCGTCTTGCCGAAGGGCGGCACCTGGTGGTGGAGCTGCGCGCGCGGCTGGCTCGCATTGGTTCGCTGGCCGATGAAGTGAGGGGATTAGTCGAAACGCTACGCCCGGCATTCGTGCGGCGTTTGGAAACGCGATTGAAAGAATTGCTGGGCGGCTCGATTGTGGACCCGGCGCGCGTGACGCAAGAAGCCGCGCTACTGGCCGAACGCAGCGACATCAGCGAGGAACTGGATCGCCTGCGCAGCCACCTGCAGCAGTTCGCCAAGCTGGTGGACAATGCTGGCGAACTCGGCAAAAAACTCGATTTTCTGCTCCAGGAAATGCACCGTGAAGCCAATACCATGCTTTCGAAAACGCCTGGCGTGGAGAGTGAAGCGCTGGCGATTACCGGCCTGTCTCTGGAGATCAAAGCCGAAATCGAAAAGTTGCGGGAACAGGTGCAGAACATCGAATGAGCGAACCAAACGGGGTTTCGCCGCTGGTGTTGATCGTGTCGGGACCCTCGGGTTCCGGGAAATCGACCTTGGTTCAGAGGATCCTGGAGCTGCCTGGGACCATGTCTTCGGTGTCATATACCACTAGGTCTCGCCGGACGACTGAAGCCAGTGGAAAGTGTTATGATTTCGTCACCGAGGCGGAGTTTGCCTCCATGGTATCCCGGGGCGAGTTTCTGGAATACGCCCGTGTCTTCGGCAAGCACTCGTACGGCACACCGAAGAAATGGTTGGACCAATCCCGGGCGCGCGGGCTTGACCTGGTCCTTGAGATCGATGTCCAGGGTGCGGCGCAAGTGAAGGAAAAATTGCCGGAGTCGGTGGCGATTTTCATCCTGCCGCCTTCGCGCGAAGAACTGGAACGGCGATTGCGCAGCCGCGGCCAGGATAGCGACGAAGAAATAGCGCGGCGGCTGGCCAAGGCGCGCGATGAAATTGTGGCCAGCGAAGAGTTTTATGATTTTGTTGTGGTGAACGACGACGTGGAACGTGCCGGTCGTGAAGCGCAGGCCATAGTAGTGGCGCTGCGCTGCACGAGCGAACGGCGCCGCGGTCGCGTGAACCAATTGCTAGCATCGTTTGGAGGGTAAGACACTGATGACCGTGCAAACCAAAGCTCCGCAGAGCCAGTTTGCGTACGTGGTGCTGGCGGCACGTCGCGCCCGGCAGATCATGGCCGGGGCGCCACCGTTAGTCGAAAACTTGCGCACGCAGAAGGCGACACGAATCGCCTGCGATGAGGTCAACCACGGCCTGATCGAGTACGACTTCACCGAGCCGGGTTCGGAAGAAGAAAAGGACAGCAAGCGCCGCAAGTAGCGCGCCTGCGAGGCATCCATGCGCATCACCCTCGGCGTTACCGGCGGAGTTGCGGCCTATAAGTCCGCGGAACTGGTACGCCGCCTGCAGCAAGAGGGTCACTCCGTTCAAGTAGTCATGACGCGCGCCGCGCGCGAGTTCGTCACGCCTCTCACCTTCGCGGCTCTGAGCGGTCAGAAAGTCATCACCGATCTATTTGCGGGCTCCGCCGGCGGAGACGCCAACCTGGAAAGTGCGATTGAGCATATCGCGGTGGCGCAGCGCACCGATCTGTTGCTGGTGGCGCCGGCAACCGCAGACACGTTGGCGAAGTTCGCGCGCGGGATTGCGGACGATTTTCTTTCGACGTTGTATCTGGCGTCGACGGCGCCGGTGGTCGTAGCCCCGGCTATGAACGTGAACATGTGGCAGCACGCGGCGACGCAGGAAAATCTGGCAACGCTGCGGGCCCGCGGAGTTCGCATCGTGGAGCCGGGCGAAGGTTATCTGGCCTGCGGGATGACGGGCCCTGGGCGATTGGCGGGCCAGGAAGAGATTTTGAAGGCGGTGCAGGAAGTTCTGCAGGCCAAGCATGATTTGGCGGGTAAGACCTTGCTGGTTACGGCCGGGCCGACCTGCGAGGACATGGACCCGGTCCGGTTTCTTACCAATCGTTCGTCGGGAAAAATGGGCTATGCGATTGCGGAAGCGGCGGCGCGGCGTGGCGCGAAGGTCGTGTTGGTGAGCGGACCGACAGCGCTGGAATGTCCCGAAGGCGTTGAGCGAGTTGGCGTACGTTCCACGGAAGAGATGCTGCGCGCCGTGCAGAAACATTTTCCGGCAAGCACCATCGCGATTTTTGCGGCCGCGGTGGCGGATTACCGGGTGGCCGATCCTTCTTTGAGCAAATTGAAACGCGGCAAGGAAGCGCTGACGATTCGGCTGGAGCCGAATCCTGACATCCTGGCGACCATGGCACGTGAGAAGGGTGACCGGCTGGTCATCGGGTTCGCCGCCGAAACCGAAAATGTGGCTGAAAACGCGCGACAGAAGCTGGTGGCGAAAAACGCGGATTTGATTGTGGCCAACGACGTCACCGCGGAAGGCGCGGGTTTCGATGTGGATACCAATATCGTGACGCTGTTTTCTCGCGATGGCCGCGATCTGCCCCTGCCGCGCATGAGCAAGGCGGAAGTGGCGCAACGCATTCTGGACGAGGCGCTGCGACTGCGGAGCTTTTTGCGCAGCAAGCCAGCCTCTCACCGTGCGGGCGATTGACCGAACCATGGCCGAGCGTATTCCTGAATCCTTGCAGAAGAAAATTGAAGCGCGCCTTCGCTATCACGAAGATCTTGGCATCCGTTTGTTTTACCGCGAGCGCGCCGCGGCGTTGAATTCCGACGCCAGCCCTGCTGCGCTGGCCTTGCCGTCTTCACCCATCCCTGTGATCGAGGAGAGTTCTTTGCCGAAAAGCGCGCCGAAGCCAAAGCTTGAGCCGCAGAAAACGTCCACGCCGTTGCGCGACATCTTGCCGCCGTCCACTGGGCCGTCTCTATTCGAATCGGTTAACAAAGTGGAGGGGGACACGCTGCTGAAGATTCGCGAAGACATTGGCGATTGCACGCGCTGCAAACTCCACAAGGGCCGCCACAAGCTTGTGTTCGGCGACGGAAATCCCAAGGCCGAACTGGTGTTCATTGGGGAAGGCCCCGGCGCCGATGAAGATATGCAAGGCTTGCCGTTCGTTGGCCGCGCCGGGAAACTGCTGACGCAGATGATCGAAGCGATGGGCTTGCAGCGCAAAGATGTGTACATCTGCAACGTGGTGAAATGCCGGCCGCCAGAGAATCGCGCGCCCGAGCCGGACGAAGTCACTACCTGCTCGCCTTACTTGTTGCGCCAGATTGATGTGATTCAGCCGAAGGTGATTGTCTGCCTGGGCGCCGTGGCGGCGAAAACGTTGCTGGAAACCACGCGGGGCATTTCACAATTTCGCGGCGAATGGCTGCAATGGCGTGGACGCAAACTGCTGGCCACGTATCATCCCGCGTATTTGCTGCGGAACCCCAACGCCAAGGGCGAAGTCTGGAAAGACCTGCAGAAGGTCATGGCGGAACTGGGCCTGCAAGTTCCGAAGAAAAACAAATCGTAGACACAACATGGGAATCCTGCTGGGGTTGGCGACCGCGCTGTGTTGGGGATGCGCGGACCTTTTCGCGCGATTTGCCACGCGCAAGATCGGCACGTTCCGCACCATGCTGTACATGCAGGCGTTCGGTTGCCTGCTGCTGACGCTGGTGATGCCGCAACTCGGCGGCTGGGGACATCTCGCGGATGGTTCGGGATGGCGGCCGTGGGCCTGGGGCATCTCGGCCGGTTGTTTGAATACGGTTTCGACGCTGGCGCTGTATCGTTCGTTTGAAATCGGCAAGATGTCGATTGTCGCGCCTCTCTCCGCCAGCTATCCCGTGCTCACACTGCTGCTCTCGATGTTCACGGGCGAGCGACTCACGCTGATGCGACTCGCAGGAATCATACTGACGATCGTTGGAGTGGTTCTGGTTGCCGGCGGCGAGAAAATCCCCGAGGATGCAAATCCTCTGGACGAGAACGCGCATCCGGGAAAGAAAAATCTGGGTGTGGGCTGGGCGCTTCTTTCTGCCACAGGCTTCGGCGTGATGTTCTGGCTGCTTGGCGTCCGCGTGGTACCCGCGCTGGGTGCCGCGCCTTCCGTCTGGACGATTCGAGCAACGAGCGTCTGCGCCACGTTTCTCGTGATTCTGTTGGCGCGCCGCTCCATGGCGCCACCTTCGAACAAAGATGTGCCGTGGATATTTGCCGTGGGACTACTCGATACCAGCGCCTACGTCTTCAACAATTACGGCATGCAGCACGAGCAGGTTTCTGTGGTCAGCGTGCTGGCTTCTCTTTATGGCGCGGTGACCGTGGCGCTGGCGGCGATCCTGTTGCGAGAGCACATCGCGCGCTGGCAATGGCTGGGGATCACAGCGATTTTTGCGGGCGTGGTGCTCATCAGTCGCTGAAGCCGCGCGAAGTTTTGCACAAGCGCGCAGCGCGATTTTTTTGCCGTTCGCCGCTACTGTTACACTACACGCGGGATGTCCACTCCTTACTGCAACGTTGCTCTGCCGGTGCCGCTACGCACGACGTTCACTTACGCCGTTCCTGAGGCCTTGCGCGGACAAGCGGCGCCTGGCAGTCGCGTGCTTGCGCCCTTCCGGAAAAAGTCGCTTGTTGGCGTGGTTGTGGAAATGGTGGAAACGCCGCCCGAAGGCACCAAGATCCGCGAAATCAGCAAAGTGCTCGATCTTCTTCCCGCGCTCACTCCCAAACTCATCGAACTCGGCCACTGGATTGCCGGCTATTACCTGGCGCCCATCGGAGAAGTGTTTCGGACCATGCTGCCGCCGGTCACAGACTTGTCGCTGCGTCGCGAGATGGTGTTGACCGAAGCCGGGCGAACGCTTGTTGGCGATTTATCTGAGGGGAAAACGCTGACAGATCTCTCCACGCAACAGGTGGATTTCCTGCGAAACCTCAGCGAGAAGAAGGGCGTTGCGCTGCTGGGCTCCTTCGGCAAACTCGGTAGCGCACCAGAAGATTTGCAGCGGCTGCAACGGCGCGGCTTTGTGGAAATTCGCGAGAGTATGCAGGGTCGGAAGCGCAAGACGCAACGAATCGTGGCGTGGAAAGGGCCGCAAGACTCTTCCGGGCGGCTTGGCGAGGAGGAAGAGCGCGTGCGTTTGCTGCTGACGACGGAGCGCGGGCCGCTGCCCTTGGCCAAATTGCTGAAGCTGGCGGAGGTTTCGCGCGCTGTTGTCGAGCGAATGTTGCGCGATGCGTTGCTGGAGAGTTGGGAAGAAGCGATTGACCCGGCGGAGGATCCATTCGACGCCGGATACATTCCACCGGCGCATTCGCTGAACGAAGCGCAGGAGCGGGCATTTGGCGCCGTTCGTTCGCGCTTCGAACTTGGCGAATTTGGTGTGCTGTTGCTGCATGGAGTCACCGGCAGCGGAAAAACGGAAGTGTACCTGCGCAGCGTGCAGGAAGCGCTGGCGCGAGGAAAAACCGCGCTGGTTCTGGTGCCGGAAATCGCGCTGACATTGTGGGTTGGGCGGCAGTGCCGCGCATGGTTTGGCGCGCATTTCGAAGGTGTCGCGGTATTGCATTCGGCGCTCAGCGACGTTGAGCGCGCGCGGGAATGGTGGCGTGTGCGCAACGGGCAGGCGCGCGTGGTGGTAGGAACGCGATCGGCGATTTTTGCGCCGGTGGAAAATCTTGGGCTGATTATTGTCGATGAGGAGCAGGAAAACAGCTACAAGCAGGAGGAAACCCCGCGGTATCACGGGCGCGACGTGGCCATCGTGCGCGCCAAGCTGGAAAGTGCCGCGGCGCTACTAGGGTCCGCGACTCCGTCGCTGGAAACGTATCACAACGCGGTAAACGGAAAATACGAGTTGCTGACGATTGCGACGCGCGTGGAAAACCGCTCGCTGGCTTCCGTGGAGATTGTCGACTTGCGCCAGGATTTTGCGCAGACCTTTCAGACCAGTCCCATCTCGAAAACGCTTCACGATGGCATGGCGGAGTGCCTGGAGTTTCATACCCAGGCGCTGGTGCTGATCAACCGGCGCGGCTATTCGTGGTCCGTGCTGTGCCGAAGTTGCGGCGCTTCGGTGCAGTGCGTCAATTGCAGCATTTCGATGACGCACCACAAAAGCCGCAACCGCCTGGAATGCCACTACTGCGGCTCAATTCAGCCAGTGCCGAAGACTTGCCCCAAGTGCGATTCGAAGTATGTGTATTTTTTTGGCGAGGGTTCAGAGCATTTGGAAGAGCGGCTGCGAAAGGAATTCCCGGGGGCGCGCATTGCGCGACTCGATCGAGACACGGCGCGCACCAAGCAGCAGTATCAGGAGACACTGGGCGCATTTGCTGGCGGCGCGCTCGACATTCTGGTGGGCACGCAGATGCTCGCCAAAGGCCACGATTTTCAGCGCGTCACGCTGGTCGGCGTGGTCTCCGCGGATTCTTCGCTGAGTCTCCCGGATTTTCGCGCAGCGGAACGCACGTTTCAGTTGCTCACGCAGGTTGCCGGTCGCGCCGGTCGCGGCGAATTGCCGGGGCGCGTGCTGATTCAGACGTTTTACCCGGAGCATTACGCGATTCAGGATGCGGTGCGCCAGGACTATCTGTCGTTCTACGAACGAGAGCTGAACTTTCGCCGGCTGATGGGCTACCCGCCGTTCAGCTCGCTGGCGAATGTGATTGTCCGAAACACGAACCTGGAGAATGCGATTCACTGGTCGCGACGTTTGGGCGAATATTTTTCTCCACATGACGGCAAGGGTGTGCGCGTGCTGGGTCCTGCCTCGGCGCCGCTGGCACGGCTGAAGAAAGAGCATCGCTACCAGTTTCTGTTGAAATCGACGAAGCGGTCTTTGCTGACGAAGCTTTTGAGCGGCGCGCTTTCGTTTTGCGATGCGAACGAGATTCCGCAGACAGCGGTGCTCGTCGATATGGACCCGCTATCGTTGCTGTGATTACTTTTCAGAATTGCGTGTTTGTTGGCGGCTCCAGAAAAAATAGCCCGGCAGGCCGAGCAGCATCAATCCCAATGCCGCCAACAAGTAAGTGAACTCGCGGGGATCCTTCACTGCGGCATAGATGGCATTGCCGACCAGCGCCAGTGCCGCCAACACGAACAGCAACGGCGTCACGGGATAGCCCGGCACGCGATAAGGAATTTGCTTTCCCTTGTTGGCGCGGCGAATCGGGAAAATGGCCGCAGCCCCCAATCCGTAGAATATCCAGCCAATGAAGATTACGCTGTCGGCGAGTTTGGCAAATCCTCCCGCCAGCGCCAGCACGCAAGACCACAAGCCCAGTGCCAGAACTGCCGCCGCGGGCGTGCCAAAACGCGGATGAATCTCGGCGAACTTTCTGAAGAACAATTTATCGTTGGCCATGGCGAAATACACGCGCGGAGCGGTGAGCATCACGCTGTTTGCGGAACTGAATGCGGAGATGAGAATGGCCGCGGCCACCAGTTTTCCCGCCCATGGGCCGAGCACTGTGGTTGCCGCGGCGGCTGCGATGGTGTCGCTCGTTGCGGCGACCTTCGGTCCCAACGCGACGAGGTAAGCCACAACGGCAAACAGATACAGGCCAGCGAGCAGCAGCGATCCCGCGAGGAACGCCCGCGGAAAGCTGCGCTGCGGGTCTTTCACCTCTCCGGCGCTGTAGGTTCCGAATTGCCAGCCTTCGTAAGCCCACAGCACGGAAATCATGGCCAAGCCGATTCCGGAAAGCAGGTCGAAGCCGTGCAGCGACGAGCCGGTGGCGGCGGTGAGCTCACCGGCGTGATGGCCATGCAGAAACCCGAGCACCAGCAGAACCGCGCCGAGCACCAGGATGATACCGACTTTGATCAGCGTGGTGACGTTCTGCAAGTCGGAACTTTTGCGCGTGCCCCAAATGTTGACGGCAGTCACGACGGCGATCATCAGCACCACAACGAGCGACGCCTGCAGTGAAGTCAGTGGAATAATTTCCTGAAGATATTTTGTGAACGCATGGGCCAGTGCGCCGATCGTTGCGCTGGCAATTACCAGGAACAGGCACCAGCCGTACAAGAAGGCGGGCAGTCGGCCGAAACCGTCTCGGATGTAGCAATACAATCCGCCAGACTCCGGGTTCGCGGCGGCTAGTTCGGCATAGGTGAGCGCGCCGAGTAACGAGAGCAGGCCACCGAGGAGCCAAACCAGTAGCGAAGCGCCCACAGACCCGCCGACTCGCCGCAGGATCAGCGCAGGCGTAAGGAAAATGCCAGAGCCGATGACGGAGCCGACAAATAAAAGGAGCAAGTCGCGTTCTCGAAGGATCCGCGCAAGTTTGTGTTTGGCCTGTTCAGGCATTCTGCCTCTGCGAAAACGGGAGTAGTCTTGTTACAACGGGCTGGGCATGAAGCACAGCACAAACACCAGCAGTGCAATCAACGCGCCCATACGGCGATTCGGGTCCAGAGGCGTGGGATCGTAAATCGGGGCGGTGCGCAGGAATCGTAGACCCAGCAAAATCGCCGCCCAGAGCAGCCAGCCGCGCCACACGTACACGCCAAGCACCACCAGGATTATGGGAAGCAGCAGCGAAAGCACCCAATGCGCACGCGGACTCACGGAGCGCAGGATGTGACCGCCGTCCAACTGTCCGACTGGAAGCAGATTCAGTGCGGTGGCGAACAACCCGACCCAAGCGGCTCGTCCGACGGGATGCAGGAGCAAATCTGCTGCGTGAGCGTTGGGCTGAATCACTGCTGCTACAAGTTTCAAAATCAGCGGCACGCCGAAAATTAAATCCGCATTGCCATCGCTGCCCAAGGTGAGAACCACTTTGGCGTGAAGCACGCCGTAAGCCAGCGCCGGCAGCGCCACGGCGAATCCAACGAGTGGTCCTGAAGCTCCCACATCAAATAGCGCGCGCTTCGAGCGGATCGGCGAACGAATCAGAATGAACGCGCCGAACGTGCCGATGAGAGTCGGCGCGGGAATGAAAAATGGGTAACTGGAACGGATGTGATGGTGCCGGCAGGCAAAGTAGTGCCCCAGTTCGTGCACCAGCAGAACGGCGAGGAGCGTGATGGCGAAAGGCAAGCCGGCGAGAAGCGCGGCAGGGTGCCGGTACAGCAGCTTGAAAGTTTCGAAGAAAGTGTCAAGTGATGCGGCTTGATTGTGCGCATAGGCCGCTGCGAAATGGGTACCGGCTAGAAGGGAAGTGACCAGCGTAAGCAGAAACAAGCCCGATGCCAGGATCAAGGAACGGGTGGAAGGGTGCGGAGGAGTGGCGGCGAAATACGTGCCGCGAGAAGAAAAGGTGGTCCATACGGGCGGCTCCAGATAAGCGGGAGCGCGCTGCTCTGTTTCCGGTGTTGACACGAAGTTCTACTTGGTTTCGCTCGCGGCTGTCGTATCTTCCAGTCCCTGAAGTTCTTTTCCCGGCTTGAAGCGCACGGCTTTGCCCGGAGGAATGCTGACTTCTTCTCCGGTACGCGGATTACGGCCGATGCCGGTCTTACGCGGCTTCACACTGAACACGCCAAACTTGCGCAACTCAATGCGCTGTCCGCGGCCCATGGCGTTCTTCAGCGATTCGAAGACCGTCTCGACGGCTTGCTCCGCCTTGGTGCGGCTGATGTTGGTCTTTGCCACGACCGCGTTTACGATATCGAGCTTGATCACACCACCCTCCAGATTCCGTGGCCCGATGCTAGAGGCTGCAGCCCGGGTTGTCAAGACGTGTCGCCTCAACTACACTTTCTCTTTTGAGATTACACCTTTTTCGTTCCCCTTACAGGAGGATATGGATGTCCGTTAAGCCAGACAAGTGGATTCGCCGGATGGCGCTGGAGCATAAGATGATCGAGCCGTTCACCGACCGGCAGGTTCGAGAAGGAGTGATCAGTTACGGCGTGTCTTCGTATGGCTACGACATTCGAGTCGCCGACGAGTTCCGAATATTCACGAACGTCAACAGCACCATCGTGGATCCGAAGCATTTTGATCCTCGTTCGCTAGTGGACTACAAGGGCGACACTTGTTTGATTCCTCCCAATTCGTTCGCGTTGGCGCGCTCCATCGAGTATTTCCGGATTCCGCGAAACGTGCTCACAATTTGCTTGGGAAAATCGACGTATGCGCGTTGCGGCATCATCGTGAACGTAACGCCGTTTGAACCGGAGTGGGAAGGCTTCGTCACGCTGGAAATCAGCAACACCACGCCATTGCCTGCAAGGATTTACGCCAATGAAGGCCTGTGCCAGGTACTCTTCTTCGAGAGCGACGAAGACTGCGAAGTCAGCTACAAAGACAAAAAAGGGAAGTACCAGGCGCAAGGCGGCATCGTATTGCCGCGCCTCTAACGCCGCGCTTCGCGGTATGGCTTAGCGGAACAGCTTCGTGGCGATCTCTGCCACGTGCTTGCCCTGGTAGCGCGCGATCTTCAACTCGTTCTCACTGGGTTGCCGTGAGCCATCCGAGCCCGCAATGGTGGTCGCGCCATAGGGCGTGCCGCCGGTAATGTCGCCCATGTGCATGAGGCCAGACTCACCGTAGGGCACGCCGACGATCACCATGCCTTGATGCAACAGCGTGGTGTGGAAGCTCGTGATCGTGGTTTCCTGACCACCGTGTTGCGTCCCGGTGGAAGCGAACACGCTGCCGATTTTTCCGATCAATGCTCCTCTGGCCCACAACGGTCCAGTCTGATCCAGAAAATTGCGCATCTGCGCGGCCATATTGCCGAAACGCGTTGGCGTGCCAAAGATGATGGCCTGCGCGTCGGGCAATTGATCCACGGTGGCGATTGGCACTTTGGAGAAGGCGGCCTTCGCCGCCTTTGCCCCGTACTTTTCCAATACGTCGTCTGGCATGAGTTCGGCCACCTGGTACAACGACACTTCAGCCCCCGGCACTTGCTTGGCCCCTTCCTCCACGGCCTGCGCCATTTTGTAGACGTGGCCATACATGCTGTAGAAGATCACCTGCACTTTGATGCTCATCACTCGTTCTCCTTTAGGAAGTTGGCCGAAGTATTGTTGTGTTCAATCCTCAAGCGGTGCGCGTGTCCATCGGATAGCCGCGTTCTTTCCACGCTTCCAGGCCGCCCTGCAGCGGGCGGATTCTGCGGATACCCTTTCTTCGTAAGAGCAGCGCCACACGGGCGCTGGTGGCTTCGTTTGGTCAAGTACAGTAGAGAATGATGTCGCGATCGTGGGGCAACGTATTGCCTTTTTGCTCCAAATCCTTGGCATCCACACGGTACGCGCCGGGAATCGTTTCCGGATCGGCTTCGAAGTCCATGGAATGCCGCAAATCCACGATGGTCAGCGGCTCGCCGCTGTCGAGTTTCTCTTTCAATTCATCCACGGTAATTCGCGCAATCCGCAAGTTTCTCAAGAATTTCTTGCGGGCAATGACCTTGTAAGTAATGTAGGCGGCAAGTCCTACAATCGCGACTGCCATGGCCCCGCCGCCTGCCAGTCGCAAATTCTCCGCGATTCGTTCAATCTGCTCGCTGAACACATACCCCAGCCCGAGAAAGGTGCCGGACCAGATCACGGCGCCCAGCGTATCGAACACCAGGAACCGGCGCAGCCGCATGTGAAACACGCCGGCAAGCGGTGTGGCAACAGTGTTGAGCCCGGGCAGAAATTTCGCGAACAGCAAAGATTTGGCGCCGTATTTTTCGAAAACTCCCTGAGTACGGCGCACGCACGAATCGGGTTCCAGCGAAATCTTGCAAATCCACTGAAGTATTCTGATTCCCTTCAGGTGGCCAAGCCGATACCACATCGTGTCCGCGCTGACCGCAGCGAGCACGCTTGCCAGCAGGCAAAGCGCAAAGTTCAGGCGGCCCGTCCCCGCCAAAACGCCAGCGGCCAGCAGCAAGGGCACGGATGGCAGGGGCAGTCCTGCTTGCTCAGCGAACACCCATCCGAGCAGCAAGACATACCCATGGCGCAGCAGGAACTCCAACAGCGCGTGCATTTGGTCGACCCCCCCAGGGTTTACGGATAGTTCTCTGATGCGCCAGGAGCGCGACTGGATTCAGGCTGGGCAAGGATTCGGACGAAAAGTCCAGTATTGCCGAGAAGTTGCCATCCGGGCTCGCTGCGCGCTACCTCCGCGTGCCCGGTGACCACTGCAAGCGCACCCGCGTCCGCGAATTTCTGCAGCACGCTCTGCCTGGTCGCCGGATCGAGGGCGATGAGTCGGCTCCAGCCCGGGTCGGGCATCTCCGCGATGATCCGCACTCCGGCAAGATGAGGCCACTGGGTTACAAGTCCAGCCCCGATGTACCCCACGCTTGCTCCGGCTGGAATGCCGGCAGCGTGCAGCGCTTGCGCGGATTCCCAGGCAACAAACGGCTCGGGATGAGTGAGACGCTTCAAATCGGTCGTCACACTCCATGCCGTGGCGATGGCTGGCGCCAGGAAGACTGCGAATTTTGCCCATCGGACTTTTTGGGGCGCCGTCGCCGCGGCAAACTGCACGCGCGAAAGCATCCAAGCAATGAAGATCAAGCCGACACCCGTGACGAATCGGGTTTCTGCGTGCACCAGGCTATACATCGCGAGCATGGCAACGCCGGGCAGCAACACTGGCCACCAGGGACGCTCCGCGCGATCCAGGCCCCCGCCCCGGCGCGCCACCCAAACCAAAATGATAATCACGCACCAAAGCGCGCCCGACCGCGAAACCATTTTCAAATATTCGTTAGCGCCGCGAAAAATCGCCCACAGTTCGCCTGTGAAAGAAAAACGGGCGTGCAAGCCTTCGTACCAATACGATGGGTCGTACCAAGGCGGATAACTGCCCCGGACCGGCACGGCAAATTCATATAGCGCAGGGTCCGCCAATAAGCGTCGCGTTGGGTGCACCGGTGTGCCACTGCCCGGATCTTCGCCGCGCCAGCTAACAAACAGTGGCATGCGGTTGATGTATTCCGCATAGCTGATGGTGCTGGTGTCGCTGAATGTGAAACGGTGTTTAGCCCGCGACAGAGCCGTGACGTAGGGTGCCGCGATGATCAGGAACAGTAGGAGCGCGACGCCGGCGCGGGCCAATCCTTGCGGAGTGTTTTGCACCAGTCGATGCGCCGCGAAGATGAACACAAAGCCCAGCAGAAACATGGGAGCTTTTGCGAGGTATCCGAACCCGAGCGTCAAGCCGAGCAATGCGAACGTCAGCCAGCCGACTTCACCGCGGCGAATGCGCACAAGTATCGCCGTGGCCACGCAGAAGATCGCTGCCACCAGAAGATCAGGCGTGACAAGCGCGGTCCCGGCCCAATAGCGCGACGCCCACACATAGAACACCGCCGCGCTCAAGTACAGTTCCGCGCCGGATAAAAGGTACTTTTTTTCGCCGCCTTGCGAGATTTCGCGGCTTGCCAGGAATTCCCGTACCAGCAGTTCAAGACAAGCGTATCCCGCAAGATAGATCGCCAGATTCAAGAAGTGTGCCGCGGGGAATTCCCAGAACGGAGAAGGCTTGAACCAGCGAAGCACCAGGCTCAGAAGAAATGGATATAGCGGGCTCCAATAAGCATTCACAAATCCATGCCAGCCGGAGATTCCCGCTCGTCCTATTTCCAGGTAGGAGATTCCATCGGGATTCATGCTATTGCGAGAGGCCCAAACTTGCAGCAATCCCAGCGCGGCGACGATGCCCCAGCCGGAAAATCGCGCAAGCCTCCGAGCGTCGCGAGGATCACTCATTCAGAAAGGAACTTTGCGGGATGCCCCCACTCGCCAGACATCACGAATTCCGAAATTGGTTTGCGGCTGCGCGGCGCCAATTCGCGCTCGCGTAATTTGTCGGGCAGCCCGTTGGGATCGCCAGGGTGACCGACGGCGAAGACGGCGATCGCCTCCCAACCCTGGGGAATGTGAAACACTTCGCTAGCTTTGTGCGGGTCGAAGCCGGCCATTTGGTGAACAAACAATCCGCGCCAGGTGGCTTCGGCTGTCAAATGCGCCACCGCGGAGCCGGTATCGTAGAAGGCATTGCGATTGGGGGTCTTGTTGCGCGCGAACTCCATTTCCGAAACGGCGATAGCCAACACCGGCGCGTGCTTTGCCCACGCCTGGTTGAACTCCACCATGGTGCTCAAAATCTTCCTGTGCGTTTCGGAATCGTCGTTGGTGCCCACGATGAAGGCCCACGGCTGCTCGTTGCTGCTGGAGGGCGCCCAGCGCGCCGCTTCGAACAAGCTCCGCAGAATTTCGCGCGACACGGGCTTATTGGAAAATGCCCGGGGACTCCAACGGTTCTGAATAATTTCATGAACGGGATAATCTGTTTTCGCCGGATTGTGCATGTTCGCTTTCTCCATTTTTCCTTTTCGATCATGGACTGCCAGAGAGACGCGCGCTTTCGCCCCGGCGTCTCTCCTTCGCTCATCAACTCTTGGTCGCTTACTTCGCCGGTGGCGGCACGATCATTTCGACATCCAGCGTGATATCCACATCGTCGCCGATCATCACGCCCCCGCCATCCAGGTTCTTGTTCCACACCAGACCAAAATCCTTGCGGTTAACCTTCGTTTTGCCCGCCGCCGCCGTCCGCGTCATGCCCCAGGGATCCTTGATTGGAGACTTCGGAGCGCTCGCGTCCAGCACCACTTGCTTGGTGACGCCGTGAATGGTGAGATCCCCGGTCACTTTCAGTTTGCCCGGGCCCGCGGCTTCCACTTTGCTGGACTTGAAGGTGATGGTGGGGTATTTTGCGACGTCAAAAAAGTTGGGACTCTTCAGATCGCTGTCGCGGCCGGGTTCCTGAGTGTCCACCGTGGTGGCGTCAATCGTCACGTCCACACTGGACTTGCTGGGGTCGCTCTCGTCCCACACGATTGTGCCCTTGACGCCGTGAAACTCGCCGCGCACCGTGGAAATCATCAGATGCGTTACGCCAAAACCAGCAGAGCTATGCCTCGGATCGATCTGGTAGGTGGTCGTGGCGGCGCCGGCGGATGCCGTCAGTGCGGCAACCAGCCCCGCGGCGACTGCTAGTCGAACTAGATTCAGCTTCATTGTATTTTTCTCCTTGATCGTTTTGTTCCCTGAAATTCTTTGGACCATGCCGGCAGCTACTCCGGTTCGCGATTCTCCAGCGCATCCAGCAGCTCGGCGAGAGTCTTCAGCTGGGCGACGGGCATATGCTCGAATTGTTTTTTGTGCAGATCGCGCATCGGCTGGTCAAGTTTCTGCAGCAGGTTGAGCCCCGCTTCCGTGATCTGCGTTTTTACCACCCGCCGGTCGTCTTTCTGGCGCGCGCGCGTAATTAAGCCGCCCTTTTCCATGCGGTCCAGCAGGCGCGTCATGTCGGGATCGCGCGAAATCATGCGTTCCCCGATGCCGCGGCAGGGAAGCCCGTCGGGACCCGCGCCCCGCAGGATGCGCAGCACGTTGTATTGCGTGGCGGTCAGTCCGATGGATTTGGTGAGTTGTTCGGCTTCCTGGCCAAGGGCGTCGGCGGTTTTCAAGACGGCAAGGAACAGGCGTTCTTCGACAGGCGAAGAAAGGTTGGCGTTTTTGGGTTTCGCAGGCACAAGGAGAATATAGTCGTGTAAACGACTATTGTCAACACACAATTTCCGGCTCCGCGCCCCTACTTCGCCCCGGGCTTCCCCACCGGTCGCAGATCCACCTCGCTGATAAAACTCTGCGACCCTTGCGTCAGCACCATGGCCACCGCGTGCGCCACATCTTCCGCGGTCAGCACTTTGCTGGCGTCCTTCGGCCCGCGCCCGGAGAACTCCGTTGCCACGCTGCCGGGACAAATCGCGCTGACGCGAATCCCGAATCCGCGCAAATCTTCCGCCATGCAACCAGTCAAGCCCTGCAAACCCCATTTCGAGGCGCAGTACAGAGCGCCGTTCGCGAAGGTGTTCTTTCCAGCCAGCGAACTGATGTTGATGATGTCTCCGCTTTTCCGCGCAATCATCCCTGGCGCCACGGCGCGCGTCAGCAGAAACACGCCTTTCAGATTCGTGTTCATCACACGGTCAAAGTCTTCCTCGGTCTTCTCGTACACCGGGCCAAACATGCCGATGCCGGCGTTGTTGACGAGAATCGAGATGGGGCCGAGTTTTTTCTCGGTGGTTTGGACCAGCGCGGTTACATCGTCATTGTGCGCGACGTCGGCTTTCTGGGCGTGCACGCGCGCGCCGCGGCTTTCGAGTTCTTTTGCTGTGCGTTGCAGCGCATCCTCATTTCGTCCACAGATACTAAGATTCGCTCCCAGTGCCGCGAGCTTCTGGGCAATGGCTTTGCCGATTCCGCGGGTACCTCCGGTGACCAGCGCGACTTTATCCGTCAGAGGTTTCGTCAAATTTGTAGAATTGCTTGTTTCACCAGTCGGGTTCATTCGATTTCTTCCTCGCGCGAGCCACGTTTGTTGTGCGACACTCATCTTACTCCTTTGGGTGCCTTCGAAAGATTGGTTCGCCCGTTGGTGCAACCAGGGGATGTTCTGGTAGTCTCAAGGTTAGTTGGGCTCGGGTTGAATCGGTTCAGGTCGGATAACGGCTTGCGATTCAACGTCGCCTCACCCTATAATTCAAAAGTTTCCGACGGCATCTGGTTCGCAGGGGAGTCGGCATTGGGAACAGTGGCTTCCAGCCGCTGACGGGTCAAATAATTCCATTTTGTGGTTGCAACGAGGAGATAAGGGAATGAACGTAACACGTAGGTTGGCGGGTCTGGCCGTTGCAGCGACGCTGAGCCTGTTCTGCATTATCGTCGCTCCGGCATCTGCGCAAGACGCTGGCGCCCCGGCTGGCGGCCAGAAGTACACCATGGCGGAATACAATGCCTATCAGGCGGCCGCCGCGGAAAAGAACCCTGCGGCTCAGCTGAAGTTGCTGGATGATTTCGTTGCCAAGTACCCCAATTCCGCGCTTCTCAACTATATTTATCCGCTCTACTACAAGATTTATCAGGACCAGAAGAATTTCCCGAAAATGATCGACTATGCCGACAAGCTCATCGCTCTCGGCGATAAGGCCAGCCCCACCGAACGTTACCAGGCCTATTCGGTGCGAGCCTACGCCTACAACAACATTCAGAATCCTGATGCTGCCACAGCCAAGGCTGCTCGCGATGCGGCGCTGGCGGGCGTGAAGTCGGTCGATGCGGTTCCCAAGCCGGCGGATACCGACGACGCCAAGTTTAACGATGAGAAGAAGCGCTCGATCATCTTCTTCTACGGTACGGCGGGCAACGCGGCTATGGCTGCCAAGGATTTTCCGGGAGCAATTGACAGCTACAAGAAGGTGCTGGAAGCCACTCCGGACGACCTGACAACGAATTACAGCCTGGGCAAAGCGTACATGGCCATGACGCCGCCGCAGCAGCTGGACGCGCTGTGGTATTTCGCGCGCGCGGCCTCCTCGAAGAATGCCAACGAAGCGCAATCCAAGACGGTCAAGGCGTATCTTCGCAAGCTGCTGGCCAACTATCAGGGCGGCACCGTTTGCGATACTTTGGTCGACCAGGAAATGAGTGAGCTTCTGCAGCTTGCCTCCAGCTCTGTCGATCGTCCTTCGACTTACAAACTGTCCAGCGCCGCGGATCTGGAAACGGCGCGCAAGGACATGACCATCGCGTCGGTAGTTGCCGATCTTAAGGCTGGCGGAGACAAGGCCAAGCTGACCTGGACCGCCGCGTGCGGCTTGGAGTTCCCGGATGTGCCCGGGAAACTCATCGAAATCACGCCTTCCTCCGACGGCGCGGAACTGAAAGTGGCGTTCGTAACCAGCGATGCGGAATTCGAAGCCGCCACCACGCCGAACATGGACGTGAAAGTAGCCGGCCAGCCCGAAGCAGGCAAGCTAGAGAAGGGCAATCCGGTGCGGTTTACTGGCACGCTCGAGAGCTACGATCCCGATCCGGCGTTCATGCTGCACTGGGATAAGGCCAAGGTAAACGAAGAAGATTTGCCGAAGGCCGCCACTAAGAAGCCTGCTGCTACCAAGAAGCCGGCTCCGAAGAAACCCTGAGCGGCAGCTACACGAAACAATTAGCGGCAGAAAGCTTAAAGCGATGCTCCGGATTCCGGAGCATCGCTTTTTTGCATCTGCTCACACCGCGCGCGGTTTCTGGCGCGTTGCATCCATATTCGCGCTATCGCGCGCGGCTATTGCGGCGGTGATCCAATTTGTATTCGGTGATCTTGCGACTGAGCGTGTTGCGATGAATACCGAGCATTTCAGCGGCGCGCGACTGGTTTCCGTTGGTGCGCTCCAGAACGCGTTTGATAAACCGCTTTTCAAACTCGCCGACGGCCTCGTCGAACAGAATGCCGCGCTCCACCATTTGTCCGACAAGCCCTTCCAGTTGATCTCTCACGTTCGCACTCCCCATCGATGAGTTTTAGTATTGGGGCCGGCTGGCTACTCTAGCTCGCGTCCGACCAGGATGCGATAGGCTTCCCGGTACTTGGCACGCGTCGCCGCAACCACATCGGGGGGCAGGTCGGGACCCGGAGGCGTTTTAGGCCACCGGATCCGTTCGAGGTAGTCACGAACAAACTGCTTGTCGAAAGAGGCTTGCGGGCCGCCGGGCTTGTATTCTGCGGCAGGCCAGAAGCGCGAAGAATCCGGAGTGAGCGCTTCATCGATCCAGATCAATTCGCCGTTCAGCAGACCGAATTCAAATTTGGTGTCGGCCAGCAGGATTCCGCGTGGCGCGGCGTATGCGGCAGCGCGGCGGTAAATCTCCAGGGTGATGTTTCGCACCTTGTCGGCAAGAGCAGCCCCGATCATCTCGGCAGCTCGCTCAAAGGGAATGTTCTCGTCGTGGCCCGTGGCCGCTTTCGTTGCGGGCGTGAAGATGGGTCCGGGCAGCTTGTCCGACTCTTTCAATCCGGCCGGCAGCGCGATGCCGCAAACTTTTCCGGTAGCGCGATACTCTTTCCACCCGGAGCCAGACAAGTAGCCTCGCGCCACGCATTCGATGGGGAGAGGTTGCGTCTTGCGCACCACCATGGAACGCCCCGCCAGGTCTTCCGAGTACTGCGTGAATGGGGCAGGGAACTCCGTGGAGCTCAGCACGTGATTGGGAATCATGTTGCGCAACAGATCGAACCAGAACAAGGAAAGTTGTGTGAGTACTCGCCCTTTGTCGGGAATCGGCGTGGGCATCACCACGTCAAACGCGGAAAGACGGTCCGTCGCCACAATCAGCAAGCGGTCGCCCAGATCATAGATGTCCCGAACCTTGCCTCGTGCTGCTGGGGCGATACCGGGAAAACGGGTTTCACTGATAATTTTCATTGCGGGGCTTGCGCTCACGGAAGTAGTTCCCTTCGAAAGTGTCCTGCATTCTATCCCAGCGGACGGGGAAGTCAATGTTCCACGTCACGTTGACAGGGAAAAATCCACAGCCACTTTTTTATCGCGCGGCTCTTTTTCTTCTTGACGTGAAAAATAGAAAGGAGGGTGGAATCGAACTCCGCCCTCCTGCAAGTATTGAATCTTAATTCGCTGCTACGCGGCAGTCGCCGCTCGCTGTTTCTCTCGTGGAGCCGCGTCGCCCTCCCAGCGCACGCTGACAAGTTTGGACACGCCGGGCTCTTGCATCGTGACGCCGTACAATACGCTGCCGGTCTCCATGGTTTTGCGGTTGTGGGTGACCACGATGAATTGCGTCTGCGCGCTCATGTCGCCGATCAGGCGAGTGAAGCGGCCGACGTTGGCCTCGTCCAGCGGCGCATCCACCTCGTCGAGGATGCAGAACGGGCTGGGCTGGTAGCGGAAAATTGCAATCAGCAACGCCAGCGCGGTCATGGCTTTCTCTCCGCCGGAAAGCAGCAGCACGTTCTGCAGGCGCTTTCCTGGCGGCGAAGCCACGATGTCAATGCCGGCATCGCCAGAGCTGTCCACTTCCGTCAAGCGCATCTCCGCCGTGCCGCCGCCGAAAATGGTATGGAAGGCGGATGTGAAGTTGGCGTTGATGGCGGCGAAAGCTTGCTCGAATTTTTCCTTGGTGATGACGTCAAGTTCCTTGATGGCCTGTTGCGTGTCGGCGATGGATTGCAGCAAATCGTCGCGTTCGCGCGTCAGGAAGGTGAAGCGCTGTTCGCATTCGTTGAATTCTTCCAGCGCCATCATGTTGACCGCCCCCATGTTTTCGATGCGCTGCTTCATCTCGCGGTAGCTGGCTTCGGCGGTGGCCAGTTCTTCGCCGCTCATAAACGCGGTTTCCGACGCGATCAGGTCCTCGGGTTGCGCATTTACTTCCGCCAGGCAAGTCTCGCGCAGGTGCTGACGGTCTGAATCGTTGCGCGCCTTTTCGATTTCGAATTTGCCGCGTTCGTCGCGCATTTCTTGCAGTGTTTGCCGCGCCATGCGCAGATGATCTTCCGCCTGCGTGACGCGCGTCCGCGCCGTGTCCCATTCTTCCTCGAGTTCCTTCTGCTTCACTTCCAGGCGGGCTCGCTCGGCGCGCAGAACTTCCAGTTGCTGCGTCAGTTCTTCCGTTTGGCGGGCCATTGCCATGGTTTCTTCGCTGATGGCCGCTTCCTGCTGGCGCAGCGCCGCCTCGCGCCGTTGCAGATCAATCTTCTCTTCCTGTAAGCGCTTGGCGATCGCTTCCGCTGAAGCCAGTCGTTCGTTCATGGCCGCCAGTTCGGATTTTGCCGTGGTCAGTTCATCCTGTTCGGATTGCACCGCGCCGCGAAGTTGCGCCACTTCTTCACTCAGGCGCACACTTTCGGCTTCGGCTTCCGCGCGGCTGGTTGCTGCGAACTCGTGCTGCTCTTTGGCTCGCTTTGCGCGCAACTGGCCCGCCTCGATTTCCTTGCGCACGCGCGCCAATTCATTTTGGCAGACGGTCAAGTCCAGGCCCAGGCGAGCCAAGTCGCTCTGCATCTGTTCGTGACGGTGCTTCGCGGCAAACAGGTTGCGCTCGGCGTCGCGCTGCTGGCCGGTTAATTCCTCATTGGCTTGCTCGTTGGCGCGCAGTTCCGCGGCAATCGTTTCCAATTCCGCCAGCATCACGTTGCTGCGCTGTTCCAGTTGCACTACCTCTGCGTCCATGGCGCGCAATTCGCGCTTCATGCCCAGTGGCCCCGCTTCATCCGGTTTGCCGCCCGTCACCATCCGTCCCTGGTAGCAAGTGCCTTCTGGCGTGACGAACGCGTACTGCGGATATTCGCGGGCCAGTTTTTCCGCGGCCACGGCACCGTCGGTCAGATAGGCCGTGCGCAGTCGCGGCAAGAATTGTTTGGCGGCCGGACCCAGCGGATCGCGGAATTCCACCAGCTTGTCCAGACGAGAGATGACGCCATCTTCGGAACGGAAATGCGCGATGGGCTCGTACACTTCCAGTTTCAGGTTGCGCAACGAGTCCACGAAGAACGTCGCGCGCCCTCCCACTTCATCCCGCAGCAGGGAAACTCCCGCGCGCGCATGGTCATACGTCTCCACCACCACGTATTCCAGTTCTTCGCGCATGAATTGTTCGATGGCCGCTTCGTGCTGTTCTTGCACCTCGGCATAATCCGCCAGCACTCCCACGGCCCGGAAATTCTGTGCGCCGTGGCGCTCGTTTGCGGCAAACAGCTTCTGCACCGCTTCTCCGGTGTAGGAGTGATCGTTCAAGACCTGCGTCAACGTGGAGTGACGCGCACGAGCGCTGGCCAACGCGCCGCGCAGCGAATCGGATTCCTTGCTCATCTCTTCGCGCTTCTGGCGCAGTTCTCCAAGCCGAGCCTGCACCTCCACGGCCTTTTGCTGCAGGCCGCCCAAATGACTCATGGCCGTCTGCCAATCCTGCGCGGCGCGTTCCGCATCGTCACGTACACGAATCGACGATTCCAGCAGTTCCGTTTCGCGCGCTTCCTGCTTGCGCACCGATTCGGTCTGGTGCACCAGCGCTTCTTCCGCCTGTTTCTGCTCGCCGTGCAATTGCAGCAGACTTTCTCCCGCCTCCGTCGCAGTTCGCCGCAAACGGTCCATACGCGCTTCCGCTTCGGCAATTTGCGTAGCTCGGAACGCCGCGCGTGCAGCCAATTCTTCTGCTCGCGCATTCAGGTTCACGGATTCCGCCCGCACCGTTTCCACAGCTTGCTGTTGCTCGGTGTTGCGCGCTTCCCATTCCACGGTTTGCGCCGTTAACGCCTGAGCTTCCAGCGCAATCTGCTCGTTGCGTCCTGCCAGTTCCGCGCTACGCGTTTGGTTAAAGCTGATGCGATTTTCGCTGCGGTCCACTTCCAGCGCGGTGTGGTTCAACACGTTCTGGTTCTGGCGAATCTCCGCGTCCAGCGAGTAGATGCGCTGGCTCAAACGGTCTTGCTCCGATTCCTGCTCGTGGATGGCTTGCGCGTGTTGCGTTTCGGAGCACGTCAGTTCGCTCAACCGCGAGCCCAGACGCTCCGCTTCGCTGTCCAGTTCGCGCGCCTTGCCCGCCAGCATTTGCCGCACGATGCCACGCATCTGCTCGCGAATTTCCGCGTAACGCCGCGCCTTGGCTGCCTGGCGCTTCAGCGAACCAAGCTGCTTCTCGACTTCCACGACAATGTCATTCACGCGCGCCAGGTTCAGCTTGGACGATTCCAGCTTGGCTTCGCTCAGACGCTTCTTGGTCTTGAATTTCGTGATACCCGCGGCTTCTTCGATGATGGCGCGGCGTTCCATCGGCTTGGTGGCCAGAATTTGTCCGATGCGGCCCTGTTCGATGATCGCGTAGGAATCGGGACCGAGGCCCACACCCATGAACATTTCCTGAATGTCGCGCAGACGAGCCACGCGTCCATTAATCAAGTACTCGCTCTGCCCGCTGCGGTACAACCGCCGGCTGACCACCACTTCGCCCGGCTTGGTTACCATCGCGGGTTTGTCCGCTTTCTTCTTTTTCTTCGCCAGGAAACCTGCGGGGACTCCCTCCGCCGGTGCCTCTTCGTTCGTGGGCGCTGCTGACGTTTGTTCTGTAGCCTGAGGTGTTTCTATGCCGCTTTCAGCGTTCTCCGTGATTTCCGCCGCTGGAGTTTGATTTTCTTCGACGGAACTCTCTATTACGAACCGCGCCGCCTCCGCCAGCTCCGGGTCTTCCATGGTGATGGTAACTTCCGCCAGACCCATTGGGGGGCGCTTGATGGTGCCGTTGAAGATGCAGTCGGCCATGCGTTCGGCGCGCAGGGACTTATGGCTCTGTTCGCCCAACACCCAACTGATGGCGTCCACGACATTCGACTTTCCGCAGCCGTTGGGCCCGACGATACACGTGGTGCCGGTCCCGCTGAAGGTGACGACCGTCCTTTCGCAGAAGGACTTGAAGCCTACAATCTCGACTTTACGCAGCTTGAGCAAGGTGTCCCCTTTGTCGTGAACTTCTACTTCGCGATGATCCAGTGCGCACAGTTCACCGTCATCTTGGAATACCGATCGGGCCGGGGTTTTTCGCGCGAAGAGAGACGACTTTCCTTTCCTCGATGGGAGGATCTTCGACGCAACGTTCCTGTCTGTAACAGACAGAAAGCAAACACGTTTGGCAGGTTCTCAGTCAGAGCCCAGCCGCCTGGCGCTAAGATGGCGGTACGGGAGCTAAGACTAACACGGGGTCTTGCCACTGTAAAGCCCTACCCTATGGATTGCGGCCCTTTTTTCCACACCACAAGGGACCAAGTCGATTGGATTTGTATCAAGCCGGCACGGAACTGCCGCTAGGTCTTTTTGGCCACCACTCGCAGCCGCCGGTAGTCCAGCACCCAGCGGCCATCTCCATACAGAGCTGCTCGGGCCTCGCGCTGTATTTCTTCCATTAGCCGCTCTCGCTGTTCCTTTGAGAGCTTGTCCATGAGTGCGCCACCGAACATCTCCAGCCAGTTCAGCAGGCCCCTGTCGCCATCTTCCAGTGGCGTCGGACGATCGAAAAGTAGGGCGTAGGTTGCTTCCAGGCTATGCTTCTCCAGCAAGCCGGCATATTCGGCCAGGCTTGGGTAGTACCACGGATTCGGCACCGGCAGCGGCAGTCCCGCCTTCGGCCATGCGCGCTCCACCGCCGCCATCACCCCAGCCACGTTGCCTTTGCCGCCGAACTCCGCCACAAATCGTCCTCCTGGGCGAAGCACCCGCGCAATGCTCTCCACCGCGCGGTGCGGTTCCTTGATCCAATGCAGCGTGGCATTGGAAAACACAGCGTCGAACTTTTCTGAAAGTGTCAGTTGCCGCGCGTCCATCACTTCAAAGCGCAATGCGGGATACGCAGCTCGCGCTTCCTGAATCATTTCCGGGGACTGGTCGACGCCCGTCACCTGCGCCCCGTTCGCGGCGATTTTCGCGGTCAGGTGCCCGGTGCCGCATCCCACATCCAGAATCCGTTCGCCCGACTTCGCTTCCAGCAGTTCCAACAAGCCGCCAGCCATCTTCCACACGAACGAGTGCTTCTCGTCGTACAGCTCCGCATCCCACTTTGCGCCTTCTGCCATGGTTAGGCCCTTGTTCCTCCGCCAAATTCGACGACCGCTCCGCGCGCGGTCTCTTCGCGTTCATCGCCAACCTTCAGTATCGCACTGGCGCCGCTAGCATTTGTTACCGGGAACGTTCCAGACTCGTCCGTCTTCATGTAAGGCAAGCGATGAATGCCGGGCGCGGCGCCTTCCACCGTCACGGTGACCGGCGTACCGTCCAGTAGCCCGGCAAAGCTCCACTTCAGACGGTCCTCCTCCTGCACCTGTTCGCGTTCCGTCATCTTGCGAAGCACGGTCGCTTTGCCCGCGTGCCACACCACGGCCTTGCGAAATGTCATTCCGAGTGGCATGTCGTAGACCAAAGCTTCCACGGTGCTCGCGGTGCCGTCAGGCCTTGGAAAATAAGCGTGCATCCATCGCCAGAAAGTTCTGTGCCGGTAGCCGCAGTTGTGTCCTTGTACGCCGAATCCCAGAGGTTCGGCGGCAACCTTCGTGCCATCAAAAGTAATCTCGCCGGCGAACGCGGCGTCCGAGTGCGGCGAGCGCGAAAACCCGATCCATCCTTTGTCGCTTAGCGTCACGCCAAAATCCGACGTCCAGCGCAGCTTCCACGAAATTTCGTGTCCCTCCAACCGCAGATTGCCCCAGCAAACGCCCTCTTCGATTCCGTTGTCGGCAATCCTGCAGTAAAAGGGAAGTGCTCCCCGTTCGCTCAGCTCCACCGCTTGGACGGGAAATCCCTGGATAAAGCTGCGCGGTCCGCCGTCGTGCGGAAACCATGTGGCCCACACCTGCGCCGGCTGAGTTGTGGAAGCGGCTCCCCATTTTCCACGTCCGAGATTCATCACCAGGTAGCGGAACCACCATGCGCCGCTTCCATCCGCCAGTCCGCACCGCAAGAACCAAACCTCGTAGCGCCGCTTCATCTTGCGCGACGAATACACCGCATTCAGCTTCTTCTGCTCGAGCTTCACTATAGAACCGCTCTCGTCTTTCTTATGTCATTACTTCGTTACTTCATTGCTTCGTTTCCAGTCCTTTTACGTACTTCTCAAACCACGCCAGCATCCTCTTTTCCACGTCCACGCGGTGCTTTGCCTCTTGAAACCCATGTGGCTCTCGCGGGTACAACACGAATTCCGCTTCCACGCCGTAGCGTTTCAGCCCGCGATACAGTTCCTGGCTCTGCCCGATCGGATCGATGGGGTCCGCCTCGCCTTGCAGGATCAGCGTCGGCGTCTTCGCGTTTTTGACGTACAAAAATGGGGAACCGTTCAGGAATCCTTCGGGCTTTTCGTACGGCACGCCCCAGAACCACTCGTCGTAAGCGGGATCTTTTTCCGTGCCGAACTCGGAGATCAGGTCCGCCATTCCAGCTCCGGAAACCGCGGCTTTGAACCGCGTCGTTTGCGTCACCGCCCATTCCGACATGTATCCGCCGTAGGACCAGCCACCGATTCCCAGGCGCTCCGGATCGGCGATGCCTTTCGAAATCGCGTCGTCCACGCCCGCCATGACGTCTTTGAAATCGCCACCGCCCCAATCCGCGCGGTTCATCTCCACAAATTTCTGGCCGTAGCCGATCGATCCGCGGATATTGGGATACAACACGGCAAATCCTGCCGCCACCAGCAACTGTCCCCACGCCTCGCCCGTGTTTCCCCAACCTCCGGTTGGACCACCATGCACCAGCACTACAAGCGGCAGCTTGGTTTTTCCGTCGTAGCCTTTCGGTTTCAGCAGGCCCGCTTCAATTTCCGTGCCGTCGAACGATTTGTACCTGAAATACTCCGGCGCAACCAGCCCGTACTCTTTCCAGGCATCGTTGACGTGACTTACCTGCTGCGCCACTCCTTTGGTATCGCGCAACCACAGCTCCGGCATCGACGTTGCCGTCTCTCCCACAAACGCAATCTCGCCCGTGGTCGCCACCGAGAATTGTCCCGGATTCACAGGGATCTCCGCGGTCATGTCCTTGCGTTCTCCCTGCTCCGTGTAGCCGACAAATTTCCTTTGGAATCCGTCGACGTACACCGCCACCATCCAACCACCTTTCACGAAGTGGTAGTCCATGATGGGCCGATCCAGGCTCGCGCCCGTCAGGTTCCTCGCAAGTCCCCCTCCCACCCCGATAAGCTGAAGATCATGCGGTTCCGGGCCATCGTCGCGGCTGCCGACAAACGCGATTACCTGTCCGCCCAGCGTTACGCGAAGGTTCCCGAAAGGTCCGCGCGGCGCCAGCAATTCGTGTTTATAGCCATCTTTCACGCTTACCACGTAAATGCGATCGGTCATGCGATCCGACGACGGGCGATCCGTCGCCTTGATCACGATGCTTTGCCCATTCGGCAGCCACTGTAGCTCTTCGACTCTCCACGTCGGTTCGCTGAGGGCGCGTTCTTCGTGCTTCGCCAGATCCATGACGCGCAAGCGCGCATACTTCTCGTCTCGATCCACCACGCGCGCGTCGTCCTTGTCTTTCTCCTTCTTTTCCTCCGCTTCGGACTTTGGGTCCGGAGAAAGATACGCGATGGACTGGCCGTCAGGCGCCCACGCGAACAGTTCCACTCCCGCTTTGCCTTTGGTTATCGCGGCAGCCTCTCCTCCTTCCATCCGCAGGACATGGATTTGTTGTTGCTCGCCGCGATTTGAGAGGAACGCCAGTTGTTTGCCGTCGGGCGACCAGCGCGGTGAACTCTCGCTCTTGTCCGAGTAGGTCAACTGGCGCGCTTTGTTGCTCTGCTTGTCGTACAGCCAGATGTGACGGGTGCGTTTTTCGCCCGTTTGCGCATCGCCTACCACAAACGCCACACGCGTCCCGTCAGGAGAGAACTGCGGGTCCTGCACGCTGCGCAATTCCAGAAACGATTCCGGCGTCAGCACTTTTTTTGCGGCAGCCGCGGGCGCTGGCGCCCCTGCCTGCTGCTGCGCGCGCAGCACGCCGCTCGTGATTAAAGCCACCGCGCATCCCATCGCCAATCCAGATCTAAGCATGCTGCCCCCAATTGCGGCCACGTGGAGTGACCCATCGCTTCATGCAATTCTTACTGATTCTGCGACTGTATGCACCGCACTAATCTGTGTCAACCGCCTGCCCATGCGGAATTCCGCGCAGTCCCAAGAACCTGTACACGAAACCGCCTTGAATGGGATAGGATTTCCAGACGGCAGCTTATCCGCTCCAGGTCTCGACACTGAAATTACCGTTCGTAGGTGAAAATGAATACGGTCCAGGAAGATCGCCGCTCGCTGGCGTTGCTCATTACGCTTTTGGTGTTTCTTGTCTTGTCGCCATTTCTGGAGGGTCATCCGCTCGGCGACCTCGTCCTTATCTTTTCTCTTTATATTTTTCTGGTTGCTTCGATGGTGCAATTGTCCGCGAAGCGTGGGCTCATGTTTGTCTGTGTTCCTCTGGTCATTACATCCATGGTATTGATTTTGGTCGGGTATTTTCATCCGACTCTGCCGCTAAAAGTCGTTAACTTTACGTTCCTGGCGGTCATTCTCGGCATCGTTTCCATCGGACTGTTCCTTTATCTCGGACGTACAGGCTCCATCACCAGCGGCCGAATCTACGGGTCCGTGAGCCTGTATCTGATCCTGGCGGTGTTTTGGTTCGCCATCTACAATCTGATCAACGTCTTGCGCCCCAATTCCTTTCTGGAAGTCGGTTTAGGCAATTCCTCGATTGAACACATTCCCCGCGCTACCTTCCTGTATTTCAGCCTGGTCACCTTGACGACCCTGGGCTATGGCGACATCGTTCCCATCAGCGCTCCGGCACGCATGTTTGCCGCACTGGAATCGGCCACCGGTGTTTTATACATCGCCATTACTGTCGCTCGGCTCGTCTCCGCCTATCAGAGGACCGACGACAAACCTACGTTGCTGCCTTAATTTCAAGCCGGAAAGCGATCATGCATCGCACATATTAGCTGGTCACAACGGTTGTAGGCCACGCGACCACGACGCGCGAGTAGCGCTTTTGCGCCAACGGTGATGTAGACTCTCCTTACGGAAACTTCCAATGAAAAACATCCTTGCCGTGCTTCTGCTTGTCGCGTGTTTCTCTGTTTCGCGCGTCGCGGCGCAATCTTCGTCTTCCGCACAGGTTCAGCCAGCTTCACCGGCCACGAAACAGCAATCTATGGCGCCGGCACAATTTCGCGAACTCGCTTGGGATACTTACGTCGACAAGGTGCAGGGCGCCTGGATGGGCAAAATGATTGGCGTCACCTTCGGTCAGCCCTGGGAATTCGAATACCTCGGCGCGCCCATCGGTTTTGACATCACCGACTGGACTCTTTCCCCCACGCGCATGAAAGCCGACCGCGCTCGTTCCACAAACAAGACCGACTACGACGAACCCATCACCAACGAAGCCGACAGTCAGCAAGTGCACATGAATCGGCAATTCGTTGAGACTTCGGAAAAAGAGCATCCCAGTTTTGGCGCGCCCGACAACGACGACATTTACATCAATCTCCTGTTCCTCTACTGCCTTCGCCGCTACGGCATCGACGTCCAGCCCGTCACCGTCGCCCACGAATGGGACGCGAAAATTCGCCAGGTCTGGCACGCCAACGACGCTGGCCTCGCCAACATACGCAAAGGCATTCTGCCGCCGCAATCCGGCAACCCCCGCTATAATCTTCATGCCGACGACATTGATTTCCAGATTGAGTCCGACGTTTTTGGCATGATCTCTCCGGGAATGCCGCAAGTTTCCAACCGCTTCGACGACCGCATGGGGCACATCATGAATTATGGCGATGGCGTTTATGGCGGCATGTTCATCTCCGCCATGTATACGCAAGCCTTCTTCGCCAAAAATATTCGTGAAGTTGTGGAGAACGGGCTGAAAGCTATTCCTGCGCAAAGCTTATACGCGCAACTCATCCGCGACGTAATTAAGTGGCACGACGAAAATCCCGGTGACTGGTTGCAGACCTGGCATCTGCTGCAAACGAAATGGGGCGAAGTGGATCATTGCCCCGACGGCTACAAGCAACCCTTCAATATCGACGCGAAACTGAATGGCGGCTACGTAGTCATCGGCTTGCTCTACGGCAACGGCGATTGGTACAAGACCATGAATTACGCCACGCGCTGCGGCCAGGACGCCGACTGCAATCCTGCCAACGCCGCCGGCATCCTCGGCACGCTGATCGGCGCGGGTGCGATTCCCGCGGAATATCGTGAGCCGCTGCACAATACCTACTGGAACAAATCGCTGGCGGGCCTTCCTGATTCCTTCGAAATCGATGTGCTTTCGGTCGATACCGCGGAACTCGGTTTGAAAGTCCTTCTGGCGAATGGCGGCGAGGTCAGCACGCGCAACGGCAAACTCGTTCTGCGGATTCCTTACCAGGAGCCGGTTGCCCCTGCCACGCTGGAGCAGATTCGCTGGAACGAAGACAAGCCCGTGCTGGACAACGCGAATTGACCGCCATTTCTTGCTGGGCCGGCCCACGATGCCGGCCCACGATCTAATTGACTTCGTGATTTTCTCCGCGTAGCCTGAAGGTCCGATGTTACGCCGCTTCACTTCGCTCCAACCTGACCGCTCAAATACTGTTCTTTCTTGTGCGTGTATCTGTTGTTGCCTCGGGTGTGGGCGGGAGGAGACCGGCGACTAGTTTTTTGACCCACTAGATTCGCTTCTCACCTGGCCCACGACTCCGATCGTGGGTTTTTTGTTTTTTTGGGGGCGTTTCGGAGAGGCAGCGGAACATCGAAACCCATTCGACGAGGAGAGAACATGAGCAAAACTCTTTCAGAAGTACTGGACGCAAACGCCAAATATAGCGCGAATTTTGGCGAAAAGGGCAAGCTGGCCATGCCGCCCGCGCGGCGTTTCGCCATTCTTACCTGCATGGACGCACGCCTCGATCCCGCAAAATTCGCGGGATTGGCCGAGGGCGACGCCCATGTGATTCGCAACGCCGGTGGACGCGCCAGCGACGACGCCATCCGCTCACTGGTTATCAGCTACAAGCTGCTGGGCACGCAGGAATTCTTCGTCATTCACCACACCAATTGCGGCATGGAATTCTTCACCAATGAAGTGATGCGCGATCTGCTCAGCTCCAGCCTCGAGACGGCCCAACTCACCTCCGGCGGCTTCCGCGACGTCGGCAAGGGACCCGGCGATCGTTCCGGAGAATACATTGAATGGCTCACCATCAAAGACCAGCGGCAGTCGGTGCTGGACGATGTCGCGCGCATCCGCCATCACCCGCTCGTCCCCAAGTCCATTCCGGTTCACGGCTACATCTACGATGTGGCCCATGGAAAGCTCATTGAGGTGGAAGGCGCTCGCGCGGTTGGCGCTTCCGCCTGAACGCCCCTGAGTGTCGTTCGAAAATCCAACAGCCCCGCGCGCAGCCGAATCGTGCGGGGCTGTTGCTTCATTGCCCACGGCAAGCGCCGTGGCCCCGCTTGCGAGCTAAACTTGCTGTAAGCCCGAAACAGGTCTGCCCGCTGCCGCAAGAAACAACGCAGCAGAATGCAGAGGCATCGATGGGGACGCAGCAATCAGCTCTCGCAGCCCTTCCAACTCCCTCGCAGGATGAACGCACTATGGCGTTTCTCGCTCACCTGCTTCAGGCCTTCACCGGCTTCATCGGACCGCTGATTATTTTCTGCGTGAAACAGGATTCACGCTTCGTAAAATTCCATGCCCTGCAGGCGCTGGTCTGGCAACTCTGCTACATGGCCTTGATCTTCTTCGCCAGCATTGCATTCTTTTTCACCATTTTCTCCAGTGTGGCGCACATTCCCCCTGGTTCTCACCAAGGGCCTCCTCCGGGATTTTTCGTTTTTCTCCCAGTCTTCTGGCTGCTGATGATGGGCGGATGGGTGTTGAACGTGATTCTGGGAGTCGTCTACGGAATCAAAGCCAACCGCGGCGATTGGGCTGCTTATCCCGTCATCGGTCAATGGCTCCTTCCCAAAGAAGTATCTTAGTTTTGTTCTGCCAGATGCCTACGCTTCGTTGCAGCGGCCGCAACGCCTCGGATACAATCATTCGTTTACCGTAGTCCCGAAAGGCGCGACCGAGCGATATGCACACGATCCAGGTCCACAATACCCTCACGGCTAAAGTTGAGCCCTTCGTCCCGCAAAAACAGGGCGAAGTCCGCATGTACACCTGCGGCCCCACCACCTACAACTACGCCCACATCGGCAATTTCCGCACTTTTGTGTTCCAGGACATTCTTCGCCGGTTCTTGAAGCTGCGCGGTTTCAAACTGAATCACGTCATGAATCTGACCGACGTGGATGACCGCATCATCGCCAATGCGGCCGCCGCCGGCGTTTCCATTCGCGATTACACAGAAAAATATGTTCAGGCTTTTTTCGCCGACTGCAAGACCCTGAGCATCGAGGCGCCCGAACACTGGATCCGCGCCACCGACCACATTCAAGACATGGTCGCGCTCATCCAGAAGCTGCAGGAGAAGACTTACACCTACGAGTCTGAAGGCTCCATCTACTACCGCATTGCCAAATTCAAGGACTACGGCAAACTCTCCAAGATCGATCTCTCGGGTATTCAAGCGGGTGCGCGCGTCGATAACGACCGCTACGAAAAAGAGAGCGCCCGCGATTTCGCACTCTGGAAGGCGCCCAAGCCCGGCGAACAAGTATGGGACACGCCGATTGGCAAGGGGCGTCCCGGCTGGCACATCGAATGCTCCGCCATGGCCATGAAGTATCTCGGCGATACGATTGACATTCACACCGGCGGCATCGATCTGGCTTTTCCGCACCACGAAAACGAAATCGCGCAGAGCGAAGCGGCCACCGGCAAGCAATTCGTCCGCTACTGGATGCACGCGGAACACCTGCTGGTGGAGGACGAAAAGATGTCCAAATCGCTCGGCAACGTTTTCACGCTGCGCGAACTGTTTGCCAAGGGCTACAAACCTTCGGCGCTTCGTTTTGCGCTCGCCAGCGTTCCTTACCGCCGGCAACTGAATTTCACGTTCGATGGCTTGCAGCAGGCCACCAGCTCTGTCGAGCGCCTGCGCAATTTTGCCGCTCGCCTGAAAAACGAAAAATTCCCGGCAGGGAAGCAGCCCGGAATGGCGGCACGCATTGCCAAGGCTGCGGACGATTTCGATGCCGGCCTGTCTGACGATCTGAATACCGCGCAGGCGCTGGCCGCGGTCTTCGATTTCGTGCGCGAAGCCAATATCGCGATGGATAAAGACGAGTTCCGGCAAGGAGACGTCAAAGCCGCGCAGGAGTTCCTGAATAGTTTTGACCAGGTTTTTGCCGTGCTCGAAGACAACGACGCCGACAAACTCAACGCCGTCGGCTTTGCCCCGGCTGCGTCGGGAGTGGACGATGCGGAAATCGAAAAACTCGTGGCTGAGCGCCAGGCCGCTCGCCAGCGCCGCGACTTTCCCGCGTCCGATCGCATCCGTAAGCAACTCGCGGACCGTGGTATAATTTTAGAAGACACGAAAGACGGCAGCGTCCGCTGGAAACGCAAATGAAACACTTTCACTTTTTGAAGCGCGGTCGTGAAGCAGTGGGCCCTCGTGTCCCCCGCAAGTTTCGCCCGTCGAGCGTTCGGCCGGGTCTCTACGGCGTAGATTAAGTCCGCTGTCGCAGGTCGAGCGGGTTTTGCAGCTCCCACGCCTGCTGTTTCTCTCGCCTCTCGCCACATTAACCCGCTGAACCGATTCTGGGAGGAATCATGATCACTGCCACCGAAGCAAAAACCAGACTTCCCCACATCAATACGCCGCTACCGGGCCCCAAATCGCAACTGGTGATCGACTACGACCACAAGTTCATGTCCCCGTCTTATATGCGGGACTATCCGCTCGTCGCCGACCACGCTTATGGCTGCATCGTCGAAGATCCCGATGGCAACACCTTCCTGGACTTTGCCGCCGGCATCGCCGTGTGCTCCACCGGCCATTGCCATCCCAAAGTTGTCGAGGCCATTCAAAAACAGGCCGCCGACATGATTCACATTGCCGGAAACGATTTCTATCACCGGCACATGCCGCAACTGGCCGAGCGGCTGGTGGGCACGATGCCGAAGTCCAGCCATTACAAGGTGTTCTTTGGCAACTCCGGCACGGAAGCTGTCGAGGGCGCCATCAAGCTTGCGCGCTATTCCACGCGCCGCGACAAGCTGATCGCCTTCTATGGCTGCTTTCATGGGCGCACGCTTGGCTCGCTTTCGCTGACCGCCTCCAAAAACACGCAGCGCAAGCATTTCGGCACGTTGCTGGGAGGCGTGGAGCACATTCCTTATCCGTATGCCTACCGCTGCGCTCTGGGCCACACCAGGGAAACTTGCGGCGGCGAAATCATCGAACTGCTGGAGCAGCAGATCTTTAAGCGCCTGTTCGCCCCGGAAGAAGTTGCCGCCATTATCGTCGAACCGATTCAGGGCGAAGGCGGCTTCATTCCTGCACCGGCGTTCTTCCTGCAGGAACTGCAACGCCTGTGCAACCAGCACGGCATTGTGCTCATTCTCGATGAAGTTCAGGCCGGCATGGGCCGCACCGGAAAGTGGTGGGCCTACGATCATGCCGGCATCACACCGGACATTGTGTTGACCGCGAAGGGCATCGCCAGCGGCATGCCCATCAGCGCATTCATCGCCAAGGAAAGCATCATGCAGTGGAAGCCCGGCTCGCACGGAACGACCTACGGCGGCAATCCCGTCTGTGTGGCCGCGGCACTGGCTACCATGGACCTGATCGAAGGCGGCTTGATGGCCAACGCGGAAAAAATTGGCGGCTATATCTTCAGCAAGATCGCCGACTGGCCCAAGCGCTTCAAGATTGTCGGCGACGTTCGCGGAAAAGGCCTGATGATTGGCGTCGAAATCGTGCGCGACCAGAAGACCAAGGAAAAGGGCGCAGCTCTGCGCGACAAGGTCATCGACAATGCCTTCCACCGTGGCCTGCTTACGCTCGGCTCCGGCGAGAATTCCATCCGCATGTCGCCTCCGCTGACCATCGATCAGGAACAGGCCGACTGTGCCATCCGCATCATGGAAGAAAGCATTCGCGAAGCCGAGAAGTCGCTCTAACCCGGCGCCAAACAATCTACCGACTTACGAATCCCGTGGCCGCAGAAAATCCCGCCGGCCGCGGGATTTGTGTCTATACTGGATAGGTTAGTGTTCAGGAAGTAACGAAGGAGGGTGATGCTCGGTCGAATCGGATTTGCGCTCGTGCAGTGGAAGTCGCGCCACGGTCTTTCCGATACCGGCGCATCTACTCCCGAGGAGCAAAAGTTTGAGGCGCTGCAGACAGGCGTGCGTGGGGAAACGTATGCTTACTGGTACCTGCGGCGCCTCGGCTATATTTTTATTGCCAGAAACTACATGCCGGAGCATGCCAAAGGTGAACTCGATCTCATCGGCTTCGACGGAGATACGCTGGCGTTCGTTGAGGTTCGCACTCGCCTCGCCGTGAAAGGCAAATTCGGGCTTCCTGAATTAAGCATCACTCAGGAAAAACACGAAACCCTCATTCGCACCGCGCATTACTTTCTTCGCGAGCGCCATCTCAAGGAGTGCCCCCCTGCGCTTTGATGTTGTGGCCATTGACAACACCCCCGATCAGCCTCCCGTCGTTCGCCTGCACAAGTCCGCTTTCAGCCCTGTGATTCATCTTCATTCCGAATGGTAGTTCCTTGCTGGTCGCGTTGCGCGGCTTGGCTTATACTCGCAGACCTCGCGAGTGGTCGTCCTCAATCAAGGAGTCTTCGTGATGCGAATGCCTGCTGTCTGCTTATCAATTGTGTGCATCTTGCTGCTTGTGATCCTCGCGCCGCAGGGTCGGCCGCAAACCCACGCGTCTGATTCTCTCACCGGAGAATGGCAGCTCACCACGGTGGACATGGCGATTCCTTTCACTGAGCGGTTACAACTCGCCAGCGCCGGCGAAAATATCACCGGGCAGATCTACCGCAGCGGCAAAAGCGTTCCGGTGAAGGGAACTGTGAAGAGCGGCGAAATCCACCTGGAATTTCAGGACGGCACGGAATCCGACTCCTACAGCGGGAAGCTGACCGACGCCGGAATGTCCGGCAACTATTCCGTTAAAGGCGAGTCTGAGACCACCACAGGAACCTGGAGCGCGAAACGAGCTCCTACCGACAAGCCTGCGTCGCCGCGCACCCTCGATTTCGTTCCAACCAGCTTTTACCGGCAGCTCTCCGCGGATACGAAGCCCGTGCTGCGCATCTGGCCGGGCGACACCGTGCATACCACCAGTGTTGACGCCGGCGGCCAGGATGAAAAAGGAGCGAAGCGCGTCGTGGGCGGCAATCCGCTCACCGGGCCGTTCTATGTTGAAGGAGCAATGCCGGGCGACGTGCTGGCGATCACCATCAAGCGGCTGCGTATCAACCGCGATTGGGCCATCAGCGACAGCGCGCTTGTCGATCGCGCGCTCACCACCGATTACGTTTCCGAAAATAAACAGGAGTGGAAAGATACGCGTTGGCATCTGGATGCGGACAAGCAAGTTGCCACGCTCGAGAATCCTCCTGAGCATCTGAAGAACTTCACCGTGCAGCTTCGTCCCATGCTCGGCTGCGTTGGCGTCGCCCCCAATCCTTGGAGGGCGCCGGTGCAAACCCAGGATTCCGGCAGCCTCGGCGGCAACATGGATTTTAGCGGCGTGGCAGAGGGCGCAACGATCTTCCTGAACGTGCAGCAGCCCGGCGCTTTGCTGTATCTGGGCGATGCGCACGCGGTGCAAGGAGACGGCGAGTTGAACGGCAACGCGCTGGAAACCTCCATGGACATTGTGTTCACCGTCGATGTGCAGCGTGAAAAGCACATCGGCACGCCACGCGTTGAAAACACAGACTACCTGATGGCCATGGGCCTCTCCGGCTCGTTGGATGATGCCTTTCGCGAAGCCACGTCAGGCCTTGCCGCGTGGCTACAGTCTGACTACAAGCTCACCAGCGCCGAGGTTGCGGCAGTTTTGGGTACGTCCATCGAGTACAAGGTGTCCGAGGTAGCCGACCGCAATGTCGGAGTGGTCGCCAAGATCCGGAAAGCCAGCCTCGCGTCGCTCACCACCGCAAAATAAATCCCTGCGGCCAGACGCGCGCGCAACTTAATCTTTGTGGAAGCCGATGGCATCCAGCGCCGGCTGAATCTCCGGGTTAGACATGAACGTCTTCCACACCAGGCCCGAGCGGTGATTTTCGATCATCACCACAATCGGCGCCTGGTTCAGCGCCATGTTCACGTCCTCAAACCAGTTCTCCGATTCATTGTAGCCGTCGCGAAATCCGTAATTCCCCCACAGCTTTCCTCCCAGGTCGCGGTAAAAATGCTTCAAAGCCTTCATCGATTCTTCCGGCGTGTACGGGAACGAAGCCAGCGCCGCGGTGCACGTCAGCGTGCCATTGTCGTCGCGCGGCAGCGGCCGGCCTCCCGCCGAGTTCACGCCCGCGGAACGGCCCCAGGCATTGTCGCCGTAGCCCTTAAAATGCCGCGGGTTTTCCACCGAGTAGTCGTGGCTGATCAACGCGATGTTGCGATTGTTCTGGAAATAGTTGGTGTACTGGTCGCGCTTGCCGCGCGGGTCGAATGCCATGAACGAGTAGTGGGTGAAGAAAAGTTCGCCGCCATTCCCCACGCCAACATCGAGTTTGTGCCCGTAAAACGTGTTCCCGTTCGTGTAATGGTCACCTTCCGTTGCTCGGCCCCAGCCCTGGCGATAGCGCACCGCGGTATCAGACTGGCTCGCCCATCCGCTGTGATACATGCTGGCGGGAATCGCATGCGTGGGCGACGCGATCGCCAACAAATAAATGATCATCGTCTCGTTCCACCCGATCAGCGGGTGATGAATGTAGAAACCAGTGTCGGGAGACCAGTGCCAGTACAGAAAATTGGGATCCGGTCCGCCGCGATACCAGTCCCACTCCACCGTCTTCCAAAAACCCGTGATCGTTGCACGGATTTCGGCTTCCTGCGGCGTGTCGCGATTGAAATACTGCTGCGCCACCAGTAGCCCTTGCACCAGAAACGCGGTTTCCACCAGGTCGCCGCCATCATCATACTTGCCGAAGTAGGGAATCACTTTCCCCGTGCGGCCATCCAGAAAATGCGGCCAGACGCCGTGAAAGCGGTCGGCAGTCGAAAGAAAATGCGTAATTTTCTGCAGACGCTCCACGCCTTGTTCGCGCGTAATGAATCCGCGGTCCACACCCACCACAATCGCCATGATTCCAAAGCCAGACGAGCCCAGCGCCACCAGGTTCTTGTCGCCCGGCTGGATTTCAATGGCCATTCCCGCGTTGGGATGCGCCGCTTCCCAGTAGTAGCGGAAGCACGCCTCTTGCACCATGGTCAGCAATTCGTCGTCGCTCATGGCGCGCGTGTTGCCGCTGACCGCTTCGGAAAGCGCAGATTCTTTGTAGCTGGAATTCACGGCGGAAACTTTGTAGCTGGCGCTCTTGCCGCTTTCCCCCAGAAAATCCTCGAACCGTGTGCGATCGCCACGTTGCGTCGCCACCGGCGCGAAGGTCTTGCCATCAAGTGAGCGGTAGATTTTGTAGAACTGCAGCTCCGCGTCTTGCACCGGCGCCCAGGTCAAATCGATGTGGCGATCGTAACCCCCCGCGGCAAGCCCTGAGGGAGCGGCAGGAGCCTTGGCAGACGCTGGCCGTGCATCGCCGATGGTGATTTCGTCGATATACAACGTGTGCGGCTTGTTGTCGTCCAAGCCCTGAAAAATTGTGATGCGTTCCAATTTCTGAGGGTCGAACGCCTCAGGCTGCGTGTCTCTCATAATTCCGACGAACGAATTGAACGGTATTTCCAGCTGCACCCACTTGCCCACCTGCGGTACGTTCTTCGCGCTAAATAAGGGAATGGCGGGAGTGCCGTGACGATCTGAGTCGCTCAGCATGATGCGTGGTGACTGCTCTGCCGAAATCGCGTCTTCGGCGTAGCACCACATTCGCAATGCGGAGCCGGCGAATTCCACCCTGCCGTAGCGCGCCCGCACATCCAGCGTTACATTCCAATCCCCGCCCGTTGCCGAGCGCCATTTGAGCCGCAGCGCGTTCGGCGGCGTCAGGTAATGATTTCCATCCACAGGAAGTTTGCTGCCCGCCCGATCGAATTCGCTGGGACCGACGACATTGCTTTGGCTGTAGTACCACGAGCCGTCCGCCAGGCTGTTGTCAAAGATTACGTGCCGGTCGTAATCGATCTGGCCCAACGCCGCCATGGGAAGGCACAGGCACGCGGCCAGGCAAACCAGGTGAGTTCTCATGAATCCCTCCAGTAGGGCGACGCATCTCATCCTCAGGAATTCTAGAGAGACCCGCGAGACTAAGCAAACGCACACGATTTCAACAGCTTCTCTCGCCCCAGCCGAACTCGCGGTACAATACGGAGTTTGCATCGCAGCGTGCAGCGCGGTAGTGTAATTACACCTGTTCGGAGGGCTATTTGCCTGAGTTACGTAAAGACCCTATCACTGGGCGTTGGGTGATTATTTCGACGGACCGCGGTAAGCGGCCCATGGATTTTCTTCGGGAAAGTGTGTTCCCCGGGCCACCGCAGAATTGTCCCTTTTGTCCGGGAAATGAACTGAAGACCCCGCCCGAAATCCTGGCGTATGGCCGCAATGGCGCAAGCGCGAATACCTCCGGCTGGAACATTCGCGTGGTCCCCAATCGATTTCCCGCGCTGGGCATCGAAGGCGAACTCGACCGCGAGGGCGAAGGCCTGTTCGACAAAATGAACGGCATCGGCGCGCACGAAGTCATCATCGAGACGCCGCAGCATCAAACCACCCTTGCGCAACTTCCGCAAAAATCCGTCGAAGACGTTTTCTGGGCTTATCGCGACCGCATGCTCGACCTTAAAAACGACAAGCGCTTCCGCTACATTCTTATTTTCAAGAATCATGGCGAAGCCGCTGGCGCCTCCGTCGAACATCCCCACTCCCAATTGATTGCCTTGCCTATCGTCCCGCGCCGCGTTCGCGAGGAAGTGGACAATTGCTGGCATTACTACGATGAAAAAGAACGCTGCATCTTCTGCGACATCATTCGCCAGGAGCGCGACACCGGCGAGCGCGTAATCGGCGAAAACGATCACTTCATTACCTTGGCTCCCTACGCCCCGCGTTTCCCGTTTGAAATGTGGCTGCTTCCCAAGGTGCACGGCTCGGCTTACGAAAATAATCAGAGTTCCATGTATGCCAGCCTGGCGCAAATGATGAAAGATACGCTGATGCGCCTGGAAGCGGTGCTGGACCGCCCCGCGTATAACTTCATGATTCACACTTCGCCCATCGGCGAAGAAATCAACGATCACTATCACTGGCACATCGAAATTATTCCCAAGCTCACCAAGGTCGCGGGTTTCGAGTGGGGCACTGGTTTCTATATCAATCCCACGCCACCGGAAGAGTCCGCGCGATTCCTGCGCGAGGCGCAACTGGAAGAGCCCGTCAAGAAGAAGTAAACCGGAAAGATTCGTGCTGCCAAGGGAACCCTGTGCTTACGGGCCAAGCGAGTTTTCGCTATAATTGAAAGGTTGAGGCGCGGTACCCAAGTGGTAAGGGAGAGGTCTGCAAAACCTTTATGCGTGGGTTCGATTCCCACCCGCGCCTCCATAATAATCCTACAAAAAGCCAATAAAATTGAAGGTTTCCTAGGCGCTTTCAGAAATTGTACCGGAATTGTACAACGCTTTTCACAGGGATCCCTCGTTTTCGCTGTGTGCGATAGCTATGGCGACGGCCTTGTCTAGGGCATCCTGTCGGGTTTTGACCCACGGCGAATAGTGTTTTTGCGTAATCCGCAGGCTCTTGTGCCCCAGCAGCGTCGACACATCCTCGAGCGAAACTCCAGCTTGAAGCAGGGACACTGCGAAGGTGTCACGGAATCTGTGACTGTGGCCATTCTTAATTTTCGCCTTTTTGAACACATCAGACAGCCGCTTACGCCACACTGACACCGCGGCAGGTAACTTCGATGTACCGGTCCAAAAGAAGTAGGCGGGGTTTCTGTGCACCACTTTCCGCAGCGCATCCGCAACAAACGTAGGCAGCAGGACGGACACGTACTCACCTGTCTTGGCTTGATGCAGCTGTAAGCGATCGCCTTTGAGGCTCTCGCAGGCTAGTGCGGTTGTATCGCTGATCCGCAAACCGCTGTAACGCATCGTCAGAATAAAAGTGCGAACGCGAACATCGATTTCAGGCGAAGCAGCCGTTTTGAGAATTTGGATCATCTCGGATTCGGGGAAGGGAAGAGTTGGCTTTTCGTTTACTTTCGGAGATTTTAGATTGGTGGCTGGATTTTCACTGATCCATTTTCGGACCAGTGCGAACTTGAAGGTACTGCGGAGTCGCTCGAGCTTCTTGGAGGAAGAAAGTGGGCCGTCATTCCAGGTCGTACGGAAGTCATCGAGGGTGGTGAGGTCCAGATCAAGTACATTTCGAATGCCTTTGTCGCGTGCAAAATCTTGCAGTTGTGGGAAGAGGTGTTTGTATTTTCGAAGTGTCTCACCACTTAAGTTGGCTGCTTCTGCTTCCTGAATAAACTTCTTTTGCCAATCCTCGATGGTTACCCGCTCAACTCGGATTGGCCTCGAACCCTCAACATCCCATCGGCGAACCTCGTCTTGGGCTCGATTCCAGTCGCGGATCTTTAGGGCCTCCCGAACCCTCTCTCCATCGGCCTTGGTGCCTGACACCCATATCGGGCACTTGCAGCGATACTCAGATCTCGATCTGAACCTGCACTTTGCCGGATTGTGGCGGCGATAGGTGATCAGCATTTATTCGGAGAGCCTCTTGTGAACGCGTAAGGCCACACTCTCGGGGATACGCAATGTCAAGTAGGGACGCTTGTGACGCGGAGACTTTTCACCAATCTTTAGGACTCCTGGTTCCGACCGGAAGAGATTTCGTATTGTCTCCACATCGACGCCCCAGACTTTGGCCAGGTCGGCCGGCGCATAGTGTCGCTCGTCGACAATCAGGTTCTTGTATGTCTTTCCTTTGTAGCTGAACGAGTGGCCGCGTCCAACGCTTATAGTCGGCTGCGTTACGGGTTTCGGATCAGGGGACCAGGTCAGGAAAGATGAGGAACGAAGCAACTCGGCGAGAAGTTCTGTCTCCATGCGAGGATTCTACCACCGCGGAGGCAACACAAACAGAAAGAG
>CAWGXB010000027.1:0-151968 GCA_963826335.1 Candidatus Acidiferrales bacterium
TCGGACTCGGGATTAATCTTGGGAACGAGGTAACCATAGCGTTCGAGCAAGCGAGTAGCCACGGAGCGGAATTGGGTGTCGCTGACGAGTCTGGCAAAGATCTTCTGGTCGGTTAGGTCGGCATCTTTGACGATCTGTCCATTGGACGCGGCTTCCTGCGCCACCCATCGTTTCAGTTCGACCAGGAGTCCCGGCTGTTGCCGAAGCACACCTTGAATCTGGAGCGCCGAAGCTCCAACGCGACCCAGGTTTTCCTTGGTAAGTTCAGAATCCTGGCCAGGTGATTGACGCACTTGCTGGGCGCGAAGTGTAGTAGCGGAGAAAAGGACAGACGCGGAAATAGCAAAAATCAAAATTGCGTGGGATTTCATGCATGCCTCCTTTCCCTGTGCGCTCAATGCTGAGTGGCGACGAAATTTCATTGGGAAGCTGCTCCCTGTTGGTTCTCCGCCATATTGCGAACCGCGGTGAGCAGACCTTCTTCGGACGACTCGATGTCACCGGAATGGATGTCGAGCGATGCCCAATAGCAGACCGTATAGTTTTCGTGGGGAGCAACCGCGATGATGCGCAATTCCGGATAGTCATGAAGGAGAGCGTCACAAATCGTGGGCCTCTTACCCGGCTCGTCGGCCGTAACGACCAGGAGGTCGGGAGAAGTCTCTCTGGACGTGGTGAGGAATGTCTGCTTCTTCAGCCACCTCGCCAACGATCTCGATCCAGGATTGTTCTGCGAGTGTTTCGAGCAGCAACTCTCGCATCAGCTTTGGCTTGTTAGCCACTAACACGCGGAATGTCTTGACCATGACGCTCCCCTTTGGAGAGAACGATATTTCGAATTGCCCAAGAAGCAGAAGGCTCAAAGGAGAATCAAAAGAGAACCTGTACCGAAACAGCATCTTGGGACTGGGATGGACAGGAAGGGACTCACGTAGGACCAAGGGTGGGATAGCACCAAAATAGTGCTAGGACTAATGCAAAATTGCATTTGGTGAAAAGGGTCACAAACCGCTAGAATTAGGGTGCCTTTGCCCGTTGGCATAAAAAGTACGAGTTTAATATAGTTCTTGGTATTGGTTGACATTAGACCTAACTATATATAAACTCTGCTCACTCGGCCCACCGTCTCTGTGGTTTTGCGGTCACGCACCGCAGCCAAGCTAGCCGCAAACAGAGAAAGTACCGAGGAAACACGATGGGACAAATACAGAACTGCCCGGAATCCCCGGAGGTCAGTGTATTTCTCCTGGCCGAGAATCGCTTGCTTCGAGACACGCTGGCGCGCCTGTTGCGAAAACGAAGCGAGATCAACGTTGTTGGAATCAGCCGCGATACCAAAGCAATCACCAATGAAATTGCGGAGTCGAACTGTGAAGTCGTCCTGACGGACTGCTTCAGCACCGAATGCCACGCTTCCCTGCTGTCAGACCTGCTGAATCACAATGCTGACGTCAAGATTTTGCTGTTCGGAATGGATGAAGATCCCGAGATTTTTCTCGAAGCTGTGCAATTGGGAATCCGGGGCTACGTTCTGAAAGATGCGTCCGCGGCGGAGATTATAGCGGCGGTCAGAGCCGTCGCGCGCGGTGAAGCGTCATGCCCTCCTCGCCTGTGCTTGACGTTGATTCAACATGTCGCAAGCGAATATCGATTGAAACCCAAAAACGGCGCAGGATTGGGAACGGACAAAAACAGCCTGACGCACCGCCAACTTCAATTGATGAATCTGGTCGCGCAGGGCCTCACGAACAAGGAAATTGCCGCCAGCCTAAATCTGTCGGAATTTACGGTAAAGAATCACATCCGGCGAGTGATGAGACAAATGGAAGCCGAAAGCCGCCACGAAGCCGTCGACCTGATTCGCGCGACCGGCCACCTGGTTGCGCAATAGCGGACGAATATCCCCGATGTCACAGACAGAATCAAGAACGCTGTGCTCCCACAGTAGCGCGCAGAATTCGTCCTCCTAACTTCAAATTGGTTGGATTTCTTATTGCCGAAGTCCGATCCGGCTGAGGAGATCTGTGAACCGTGGATCGGATCGCAACGGATCCATTTGCGGGTCGACATTGACAAAGGTCAGGAAGAAATCGCGATTCTCGTATGCCCGTTCGAGCCATGGAACGCGCGGACTTTGTCACCCAGCTGCGCGAGGCAGGCGCCAGCCCGTGGTTCATGCGCCAATCGTCTACGATTACGTTTGCCATGCACCGCATCAGCAAGGCGGGCAATCGCAGCGGCCAAAAGTTGGTCGGCAGAACCATCGTCGAGTTTCCGTCCTCAGAAAACCACATCGTCAAACCTTTCCGCGCCGGATCGGGGTAATGTTTTGCGCCAGAAAAGCGTCGCCAGCGTCCGTAGTCTCGCCGCTGCCCTTCGCCGGGCGTACGATTTCCTTTGTATCGGGGGGCGCCAAAGGATTTAAGCAGCACCAGATTTGCCGAGCGGATTCGACAGAATTTGTCCGGGCCGCATTTTCAACCTGTTTCTGTGCCGGCTGCCGTTGGAGTTCAGGACCGCCACCGTAATCCATGCGCCGCGATCCTTCAGGTCTTTGCATTCAGCTTTTCAGCGGCTGTAAGTAACGGCGACCAATTCCAAAATGTTCGAATCGCCCGTGGTACAAGTACACCGTGGGGCAAGGTGCCGGTGGGCACAGGATTCAGCGGACGGTTTGTGTGGCCTGGCGCTGGCTGCTAAGTCAGCTATCAATTCACGGGTAGATCATTGGGCTGCGGGGCGGCTGTAAGCTGCCGGTATCTGTGGTGGGGTGGGGAACTATTTGTGGCCCTTGTGGTTTGTGGCTTTCCTAAGGCTGAGAGATGGGAATGGGTCAGTTTCTGGTTACGACGTTTGACCCATTCTGCTTGTCACAAATTCTGCCCTCAGTAGGTGGCCAGACGCACTAGACAAAACTCAATAAACGTGTACCATTCTGCTTAATACTTGGCTAAGTAATGTACTCAATATCTTGAAAGAAGTCACACGGGAGATCACTCGTGAATAGAATCTCTCTCGTCAAGAACACAGTCGTGCTCGCTGGACTGCTGCTAGGTTGCTCCTCTGAGATATGCACTGCACAGACGAAAACTGTGGGCGATTTTGAATCGGAAATCCGGTATGCCTCCTTTACGTGGTCTATCGCTGCTGGTGATTTCAACGGTGATGGCAGGCGGGATTTCGTTGCGTCGTCGTCAGACAACACCATTGTGGTGTTCATAGGTAATGGGGACGGAACCTTTCAACTACCCGTTCATTATGCGGTGAATGATCCGTTGGGAATTGCAGTTGGGGATCTGAACGGCGATGGAAAGCTCGATGTTGTGGTCGCCGATTTCAACTCTCTGGGGACGACATTTGGCGGCGGAGTGTCTATCCTCTTTGGAAATGGTGACGGCACGTTTCAACCCGCCGTTTCATACACCACCGGCAAGAATCCAACGGCAGTCGCAATCGGGGATTTCAATGGGGACGGTAAACTGGACATCGTAGTAACCGACATCAGGTCCAATAACGTCAGTGTTATGTTAAACGGTGGTGCTGGCACGTTTGGCAACCCGATCCAGTTTTCTTCCGGGGCCAGCCCCTACGCTATAGCAATCGCTGACGTAAACCACGACGGGCACAATGACATCCTCGTAACCAACTACTGCGATGTAACTGTGCCCGGACAAAGTGCGGCCGGTTGCGACACCGGGAGTTTCTCTCCGAATACAATTTCCGTTCTGTTGGGCACCGGGGACGGCTCTTTTCAAGCCTCCGTCAGCTATGCTGCGGGTACAGGGCCGTTTCAGATCGCCGTTGGCGACCTGAACGCCGATGGATTGCCGGACGTGGTTGTGACCGACAATCTCGGGACCACCCTCAGCGTGCTTTTAAACAACGGAGACGGGACTTTTCACGGCCCTTCCTCCTATGTGGTTGGGCATATCCCTCTTTTCGTCGTCATTGCTGATTTTGATGGAGATGGCAAGCCCGATCTGGCAGCCACTACTCGGGACAACGCACTGGTCGAACTGTTGGGCAATGGCGACGGTACCTTTCAAAGTGCCATAAATTACTTCAGTGGGACAACATTCCTTGGTCTGCAAAGCGCAGATCTTAACGCCGATTCGCGGACCGACATCGTGGCTGGTACCGGCAATTCCACGGTAGGCGTGTTTCTCAACGCTGGCGGCACGTCACGGGCTCAGACAAGTATTGTGCTTTCCCCTTCCGTCAATCCTGCGCTGACTCTCATCGATATTGGTGTTCAAGCGACGGTGACGTCGAAGGGGGCTCCGCCGACGGGTTCGGTTACTCTCTATTTGGACGACGTTCCGGCGATAGGGCCCGGAATTGGGCAATTGGACGCATCCGGACAGGCCTCCTTTGATCTTGGGAACCTTCCCTCAGGGGCTCATAAGATTTCGGCTATCTATTCCGGTGATACATCAACGGAAGGAAGCACAAGCGCTTTGCTCACTGAAACCATTAATCTTCGCTCAGTAAGCTTGCAGCTTTCGTCGAGCACGAATCCATCTGCGGACGGCCAGACTGTCACACTGACCGCGGGCTTGGCTGATGCTAGTAATGCACCCCTCAGCCAGACCATAACTGGTAACGTTACTTTCAGCGACGGGACTACAGTCTTAGGAATTTCCCCCGTGGTTGTGTTCAGAAGTTCTCCGCCGTTGGCCGCGTTCGACATTTCAAATCTCACTCCCGGAACTCACAAGATAACAGCCGTTTATTCTGGCGACCGAAATTTCGCCACTGCTACGTCCTCCCCTCTCGTCCAGGTTGTGAATACTGCTCCAGCTGCGGGCGTTTTCCCCACAACGGTCTCATTTGGGAACCAGATCGTGAACGCAACCAGCCCGATTCAGGCTGTGACATTGTCCAACAAGGGAAGCGCAACCCTGACTATCAGCGGTATCTCAATCACGGGGACCTTCCCAAATGATTTCACGGAGAGTAATAGTTGTCCGTCCAGTCTCAATATAGGCGCGACCTGCACTGTCAATGTGAGCTTCACCCCCAGCGCAACGGGATTCCGTAGCGCAACGTTGTCGATAAGTGACAACTCTTTTGGAAGCCCGCACACGGTGGGGCTATCTGGTACAGGAACCAGCTTGGCGCTCACCCAACCGTCGGGAGGTTCGGGATCAGCAACGGTTCAAGCGGGAGGTAGCGCTTCGTACATGCTCAGTATTGGAGGCGCAGGGTTCGTTGGCACAGCTTCGCTTAGCTGCACTGGGGCGCCGAAGGGCGCCAGTTGCTCGGTGCCCCTAACAATACCCGTTAATGCGAGCACGGCCGCAACCTTCAATGTGACCGTGACGACATCGCCGCAAACAATCGCCTCTCTAAGGTTGTTCAACGATTTCAGAGTTTCATGGATTTGGGCTGTGGCCTTCGTTAGTATGTTCTGCCCAATAAATGGAGGCCGCACCAAGCGCATGTTCGGGCGACTGTTGCCGGTTGTTTCCTTTTTGGTTCTGTTGCTATGGTCATTAGGCGGATGTGGTAGTTCTGGAAACAATGGTGTGCGGCCGAACCAGAATGGAACTCCTACCGGAACGTATAATTTGACCGTCACGGCAACGTCAGGGTCGATTAGTCAGTCTGTGCCTCTTACTTTGACAGTGCACTAGGAAATAGTAGACAGGGAGACGGGGTACATATCTAGTTGTTTTAAGTTGATGGAATGCATGTTGTGTCACAGTGCGGAGATGTGATTTCCTGTTTCACACTGCTCACCTCCTTCTCCCTTCTCCGGAGGGCCTCCCTAATCAATTGGATTGCTTATTTCGAAAGCCCAATCCGCGTCAGGAGATCTTTGAACCGTGAATCGGATCGCAACGGATCCATTTGCGGGTCGACTCTGACAAAGGTCAGGAAGAAATCACGGTTCTCATATGCCCGTTCGAGCCAGAGGAATGCGTTATCCTTGTCGCCCAACTGCGCGTAAACTCCCGCGATATAGAACCAATCCTGAACTCCATCCGGAGGCGGTTGCTCCTGAATCGAGAGAATTCGACGAGCATCGTCAGCCTTGCCCATACTCGCGTACAGATGCGCGATGCCAATGCCTTCCTGGCCGTTGAACGCAGCCGTTACCTGCTGAAATTCAGCCAGCGCTTCCGGATACATTTGTTTTTGCTCGTAGCAAAGGGCCAAGTAGATCCTGGCGTAAACGCGTTTGGGGTCATCAGCGAGAATGCTCTTGAGTTCCGTTATACCCTCATCGTAGCGTCGAGCGTAGTACAACAAGCGTCCAATATTGGATTGGACCACCAGCGATCGCGGAGCCAATTCATGTGCCTGTCTCACTTCGCGAATCGCCTGATCGTGACGCCCTTGATTGGACAAGAACTCCGCATAGCGAAGGTGCGTAATGGCATTGCTGGGATCCAGTTGGATGGACTCCTTGTACTCCTCCTCGGCGCCGGCCCAATCCCAGTCAAAGTGATGCCTCACATAAGCAAGCGAGGTGTGGCCTTCCGCCAAAGTGTGGTCCAGGTCGAGAGCCTTCAGAGCGGCTGATTTTGCTCGAGGAAACGCTTCATTTGGAGGCATGCCGCCGTAGTTTGCCAGCAAACTGTAGGCATCGGCCACGCCCGAATAGGCAGGTGCATATAGACGATCGAGAGCGATAGATTGTTGGAAATATTCGAGACCTTTCCGCAATGCCTCTTGCCTCTGTTTGCCCAACTCGCTCCGGCCTCGCAGGTACGCATCATAAGCATCGGGCACAACTGTCTTGCGCAGATCAAAAGATTCGCGCTCCTCGCGGCTAAGATTCGCATGTACCTGATTGGCCACTTCTAACGCGATGGAGTCTTGAATCTCCAAAATCTCGCCGGCATCCCGCTCGTAGATCTGAGCCCAAACATGCGCGTCGTTGTGCGCGTCAATCAACTGCGCGTTCACTCGGATGCGGCTGCCTGAGCGGGCGATGGAGCCTTCCACCACAGCATCGACGTTCAACTCTCGCGCTATTTGTTGGAGCGAGTTGCCAGTTTCACGATATTTCCTTGCTGTTGTGGCTGAAACTACGCGCAGAGAGGTAATTCGCGCGAGGTCGGTTGTGATTTCGTCGGTAATTCCGTCGGCAAAATAATCCTGGGCGGAATCCCCTGAGAGATTCTTTAGTGGAAGCACTGCCACGGATCGAATCCGGGGACCTTGGCGCCAAGACAATAAGCTGGCTATGGGTCCGGGCAACAGAGACGCGGCAGCGGCCAATGTAACGGCAACGATGACGATTATATGAAGAACGAACCGCGTACGGCCCTGGTTCACTGATGGCGGCGGAGGAGAATTTGCCGGATCTAGAGGAAGTGATTCGGTGCGTCGTGCCGATTGCCTGTTTACATGGTTGACGGTTTCGACCGGGACAAGGAATCGATAGCCGCGACGGGGGACGGTCTCTATATAGCGTGGTGCCTCGGACTCGTCTCCGAGGGACTGCCGAAGACGCACGATAGCCCGGTTCAGGCTGCGGTCAAAATCCACAAAAATGTCGGTCGACCAGAGATGTTTCTGCATCTCCTCGCGGGTGACAACCTCTCCCGCGTTCTCAAGCAATAATTGGAGAATCCGACGAGGCTGCTCCTGCAATCTCACACGGATGCCGTGCTTCTTTAATTCCCCCGTCTTAAGATCCAGCTCAAACGCACCAAATCGGTAGAGTGGCGCGGGCCGGGCAGTGTCCGCCATGTATTGAACCCCGAGTTTCGCGAAGTGTAACATGACGAGGGCCGCCAGTGTTAGAAACAACTAACAAAGAGGCTCCAACACAAAACCCCTAAGAATGAATGACTTGGTCGGGAGCATAGATGTCATACGCTTGGGCATTGATCTTGGGTTGGTCTAGACGCAGAGTCTGCTTAGAAGCGGGCTGTCGGAACGCGCTCGTCGCTCTCGATTCTGCAGTCCGCCTTGCGGAGCGCCCATCAATATCTCGAGTGAACCTGCTTCTGTCTCGCCAATACGAGTCTTCCTGCTTCTTGAGAACCGCCTGTTACGAGAGGCTCTTGCCCGGCTTCTTCGGGGTCGGGCCGACCTACTTGTGGTTGCAAGTCTTGGAAGAGAGGAATGTTCTCCAGATGACCCCTTGGTAGACCAATGCGACGTGATGATCTTTGATTATGTGGACACCGCCTGGCTCCCGGCAAATCTGAGCCTCAAGGCACGAGGCGGGGTAGCACCGAAGGCATTGTTAATCAGCATGAGTGATAACACCGAGCAGTTTCTGGAAGCGGTCCGCGGAGGCGTGACGGCTTATCTGCTAAAAGAGGCTTCCGTCAAAGAAGTTATCCAGGCGGTCCGCTCGACGTTCAGAGGGGAGGCCGTTTGCCCAACCCAACTGTGTAGTTTCCTATTTCAACTTGTCTCCCGGACAGCGCACAGTAAATTCCCTCCATTGGCGGAGCGACCGAATTTAACGCCACGCCAGCAGCAGCTAGTGGGCCTGGTGGCGCAAGGCCTCACAAACAAGGAGATTGCCTCACGGCTCAATCTCTCCCAGTACACGATCAAGAATCATCTCAGCCGCATCATGAAACAGGTTGACGCAGACAGCAGGGGCGACGCGGTGCAGGCAATTCTGTCTCACGGGTATTCGCTGAGTTCCTTCGAGGGCAGCGTGTAAGCGGGAATCCTGAGAAGGCAGCAAACGACCAGCGGGAGGAAGCCCAGCTAAGTGGGCGCCTTCTGGCTTGCGAGATTTTTAGGGAGTTGCCAAGGAGTCATGAAAATGATGGATTTTGCAGCGCGGTTGAGGGTACCAGTAACACGGCCAACTTACCTGCTGTCCTTGTTTGCTGGAAGCCTTTTGGCAGCGTTGACCTTCTTCCCGACGGCAGCGAGCGGCCAGGGAGTTGCGCACCCCGCGACAGTCAAGGCAAAGCCACGCCCAAAGACTATTGGAGACTCGCGGACAGCTCCGCACTCCAGAAAGTTCGCCGGGATCACTCCTCGGAGGATGGGCGGCACTCCGTTGGCTGCGGAAAAAACTGCCGTCGCAGCGAGATTAGTTGAATCCTACGGCAGGTTGCCCCTGAGCTTCGAAGCTAATCAAGGACAGACCGACTCGCAGGTTAAGTTCTTATCTCGCGGGCCCGGATACAGCCTGTTCTTGACCGGGGACGAAGCGGTCCTGGCGCTGAGGAAGCCCTCCTCTGCCGCAACTTCGTCGATCAACCAAAACCTCGCGTTTGGAAAGCCATTGCTTGCTGCAACGACCATTGTCGAAGGGCGCAGGACGCAAGCTCCGGATCCTCAGAATCTCCCGCCAACTATAGTCCGCATGAAACTTTTGGGAGCTAATCCCCGCTCATCAATCGTCGGCATTGATAAACTGCCCGCGAAAGTCCACTACTTGGTCGGCAACGACCCAAGTAGATGGCGAACCAATGTTCCTTCCTATGCACAGGTACAGTACAAGGAAGTCTATTCTGGCATTGATGTTGTCTATCACGGCAACCAACGTCAGATCGAATATGACTTTGTACTTGCTCCCGGCGCGAACCCAAATGCAATTGCTCTGGACGTCAAGGCTCAACAACCGGAACTCGAAGTTCCACAAAGACAAGCCGAAACACACGCCCGAATCGACGATCGAGGCAACCTTATATTACCCACCCGAGGCGGCGAGGTGCGATTCCAGAAGCCTCTGGCGTATCAACTGATCTCGGACTCTAGAGGCGGAACGTCGAAAAATCTCGTTGACAGTCGCTACGTCCTCAGAGAGGGGGATAGGATCGGTTTTGAGCTGGCCGAATACGATACCGGAAAGACGCTCATTATAGACCCCGTCTTGAATTACTCCACTTACCTTGGCGGCAGCATGGACGATTTTGCGAACGCTATCACCGTTGGTCCCGACGCGAGCGGCTTGCAAGAGAATGTGTATGTGACAGGTGGGACGACCTCCGCCAATTTCCCCACCACCTCGGGCGTGCTCCAGACGACTTATGCCGGATCCGACGTTGGATACCAGGGCGTACGTGGCGACGTCTTTGTGACTAAGCTGAATTCCAATGGTTCTGCGTTGGTTTATTCCACATATCTAGGTGGCTCTGGTGACGACAATGCCTATGGCATTGCTGTTGATCCAAACGGGAACGTCTATCTTACAGGTGGAACTAGCTCGTCGGATTTTCCGGTGACGCCCGGGGTTTATCAGCCGCGCAGTGGGGGTTTGAACGACGTATTCGTCACGAAGTTGGACTCCACAGGTTCGTCTATCGTTTATTCCACCCACATTGGCGTGCCTGTCGAAGGAATACGAGGGTTTGGAATCGCGGTCGATGCATCCGGCAGCGCTTACGTCGCCGGGAATGCGGGTCCCGGGTTCCCTACGACCATGGGAGCTTTCCAGACAACCACAAATGCCTTCAGCTGCGGGTTCGTCCTGAAACTAAATCCGACAGGATCGGACGCTGATTACTCCACGCTGTTAGGCGGAGGAGACTTCAATGACATAGATTACGCTGAGAGCATTGCGCTTGATGAAAACGGCGATGCTTATGTGACAGGTTACGCGTCATCAACCACTTTTCCCACGACGCCTGGAGCCTTTCAGGCCGCTTTGGGTGGAGGCGTTGATGGCTTTGTTACCGTGTTGAATCCCACCGGAAGTGCGTTGCTTTACTCGACGTTCTTGGGAGGGACTGCCAATGACGAAGGCTACAAAATTGCCGTCGACCGCTCCGGCATGGCCTACGTTACTGGATATACTAAATCTTCTAATTTCCCTACAACCTCAGGCGCTTTTCAGACGGCTTTCGGAGGCGGGCAGTCCGATGCGTTCGTTGCAAAGCTTGATCCGACAAAGTCGGGCTCTGCCTCGCTCGTTTATTCAACTTTTTTGGGTGGCACCGGAGACGAAAATCTTCAAGACTTTCTCCGCGACATCCTCGCCGTGGACTTTAACGGGAGCGCTTATGTCACGGGCACAACAACTTCGACTGATTTTCCCACCCTCAACCCCATCCAAGCCACCTCAGGCGGCGGGTTCGACGGCTACGTCGCGAAGCTAAATCCAGCTGGTTCGAGCCTCATCTATTCAACTTATCTAGGTGGAAGCGGCGACGACTTCGGCCGTGGTATCGCTGTCGATGGTAACGGGATTGCCTACGTCGCTGGCCAAACATCCTCGCCTGACTTCGCTGTCACCCCCGATTCATTTCAGAGCACCATCGGCGGATCGGTAGACGCGTTCGTTGCGAGTGTTGCTCCGCTCGCTGTTCTTTCACCGGCCGAGTTGACTTTCGCCAACCAAACTGTTGGAAGTTCCAGCTCTGTGCAGACTGCAACATTGACCAATGAAAGACCCGTCGGGGTGAACATCACTAGCATTTCCGCCACTGGCGATTTTGCCCAAACCAATACTTGCGTAACCGCCGTTCAGACGATTCTTGGTGCTGGACTGAATTGCACAATCAGCGTTACTTTCAGTCCCACTTTCCCGGGGGACAGAACCGGGACACTGACAATCATCACAGATACGAATAGTCCGTCTATCTCCCTGGCGGGCTTCGGTGTCGGTCCTGCTGCCACTCTTGCCGCGTCTAGCCTCAATTTTGGCACTCAACTTAGTGGTACCACCAGCTCGCCGCAGGTGGTCAGCCTTACCAATACCGGAAATACCCCACTAACCATCTCCAGCGTCATGGTCGCAGGGACGAATGTCGCCGATTTCTCTGAGACCAATACATGCCCGAGCGGTGGCGCAACGCTGGCGGTGAACGCCAGCTGCACCATCAGCGTCGCCTTTAAGCCAACGGCCACAGGAAACCGCGCTGCTTCCGTCATGATCACTGATGACGGACCTGGCAGCCCTCAATCCGTCGCCCTTGCTGGAACGGGAACGGACTTCTCTCTTGCCGCCGCAAGTGGCTCCAACTGCCCGGTCGGTGGGAACTGTTCCCTTTCCGCAATAATTTCTGCAGGTCAGTCCGCTACCTACAACTTGCAGGTCACGCAAATCAGCGGCTTCAATGGCTCGGTCGCTCTGACTTGTAGCGGTGCACCCGCCACTTCAATCTGTACGATTTCTCCTGCTTCCGTTCCTCCAAACGGATCGCCGAGTTATGCCTTCGTCGTCTCAGTGAGCAACACCTCGAACGTCATGCTCGCGCCGCCACTCCAACTGCCGCGTATTCCCACATTAGTGTTGACCTGCATTTTGGTTGTGCTGATCTTCATTCTGATAGCAATTTTGATTGTACCGGCCAGACTGGGTCGAAAACATCCGAGACGCATTCTTGTTCCCGCACTGACCGCGCTCCTAATAGGCTTGCTCTATGCCAACGGTTGTGGCGGCGGTACCAGTGTTCGACCTCCAACCAACGCAACACTGGCGATCACGGGCGTGTCCGGTGGACTGAACCGCTCTGTCTCTCTAGACCTGACAGTCAGCCACTGATTGCACCGTGTCGGGACCAACGGAATCCCGACCGTACTTTGAATTCAAGAATCGATTAGATTGCGGTTCAGCATTTTGGACAGCCCGTTAGGAGGCTGAGTATGAGATTCATGCTTGCGGTGGCTCTTTGTGGAAGTATTTGCGCGAGTTGTGGAGGCTTTGCCAAAGCTGTATGCACGGGCGCCTCGGTTAGCGCCTTTGGCGCCAAGGGCGACGGTCATACCGACGATACCGCAGCCATTCAGAGCGCCATTAGTGCAGCCGCTGCGGCAGGAGGCGGTTCGGTGGTGTTTAACGTGGCCCGCTACTTCACCGCCGGGACGATCCAAGTGCCCGCCGGCGTGGTCCTGTGTGGATCAACCGAAGGGCCCTTCGACGTCGCCGGTTCGAACCCGGGCACAACTACGATAGCGCCTACGCTCTTGGTCACGAATAGCAGCGGTCCATTTATAACGCTGCAAGGAATTGGAGCCGGTGTCACCGACCTGCTGTTTCATTACCCGAACCAGGTTAGCCCAACGGCATCATCTCCCAACGTTTATCCCTACACCATCGTGGCGGCGGCCCCGGGGACCAAGGTGGTCCGCTCAACGACTTCCAATGCCTACAATTTCCTCGACATCGAAAGTGGCCGGGTCATCGCGCAAGATCTATTCATCGGGGCGTTCAATATAGGCATAAACATTGACCACGCGCACGATCACGTCACGGTGCGCAGTGTGCTCAATCAGGTGTTTTGGGAAGCATGGCAACCGACGCCTTATCCGTTACCGATCGACACGTGGGTGCAAAGTCACGGAATCGCGTTGGTGGTGAATCGTGCAGACAGTTTGGAGATTCATGACTTCAAACTATTTTCCCGTTACGCCGGGATGCTTCTGACCGATTCGCCTGATGCCTCGCAGAGTCCCCGGTGTGGATTTGGAACGGGAAGCGACATCAATTTCGATACCGTGCAGTACGGCATCATCGTCACGGCCTCCAACACTTCAGGCTATGAGTTCGCCAACGTCATCATTGGTTCAGGAAACGGCGGCCAAGCGGCGCTTCAATTGAAAGCGGGTGGCTCATTGCCTCCCAACGTGCTCATTAATGGAGGCTCGGTGCGAGGCAACTGGGCCTCGGGCTCGTTTCCCGCGCCCATCGCGGGGAATCAGAAGGTCCTGAATATCATTGGGTTCGATTTGCCCTGACAGAAGAACGGCGGAGGGAGGCGATGGCAGGAGAAAATATGTCGAAGGTATCCTTAGTATCCATGGTCATTGTTTCCAGTTTGAGCCTCCACGCTTGTGGAGGTGGCGGCACCTCAACTACGACTCCTCCTCCTCCTGGCCGCGCCGACAGTCACCATTACGGCGTCACCGAATTCCGTGTCCCAAGGTCAAAGCGCCACGCTAACGTGGTCAACCACAAACGCAACATCCTGCACTGCCTCGGCTGACCCTGCGGAAAGCGATTGGTCCGGAAGCCAATCATCGGCTGGTTCGCAGTCTGTCACCCCAGCGTCACAGGGAACGATTAATTACACTCTTACGTGCACCGGCGCAGGCGGAAGCGGGTCCGGCGGCGCGTCTGTTACCGTGTCCGCAGCGGTCGCAAAAGCGACACATTTCTCGATCAGTGGTCCGCCGAACGCTGACTCCGGAATACCCTTCAGCCTGACAGTAACCGCGCTTGACTCGTCCAACAACCCGGTGCCGACCTACTCCGGAACAGTGCATTTCAAGAGCACTGATTCTCACGCGCAACTTCCTCCCGACTCTACGCTCGCATCCGGAACCGCTGTATTCTCGGCCATCCTCGCGATACCCGGCAGTCAGACAATCACTGGGACCGACACGGCCTCGGCCGGACTTACCGGCAGTTCAGGCTCGATTAATGTCGGCGCCCAGTCATTTCGCGTCGAACTGTTTGGTGCAAAGGGTGACGGGCAGACCGACGACACCACAGCAATTCAAAACGCCATTAATGCTGCGGCGGCAGTTGGAGGCGGCTCGGTCATATTTAAAGTGGCTCGCTACTTTACGACCGGGACGCTTACAAGTACCAACCGGAGTGGTCTTATGCGGATCGGTTCAGGGGCCGTTCGATGTTACCGGTGTGAATCCGGCTACGACCTCGATCGCTCCCACACTGTTGGTCACGAATACCAGCGATCCATTTATAAATCTTCAGGGGATCGGCTCCGGAGTCACCGACCTGATCTTCCATTACCCGAACCAGGTCAGTTCAAGTGCTGCGGCTCCCAATGTTTATCCTTATACGATTCTGGTGACTAGCCCTGGCACAAAGGTGGTTCGTTCAACGGTGACGAATGCCTACAACTTCCTCGACATCGAGATTGGCCGGGCTATCGCGAAGGATCTGTTCATCGGAGCTTTCAACGTTGGCGTTAACATCGACAATGCTTACGACTTCGTGACTCTTCACAATTTGCACAATGGCGTGTTTTGGGACCAACTGGAAAGCACCGCTTATCCGAGCGCCATCGACAATTGGGTGCTGAACCACGGCACCGCCTTGGTGGTCAATCAAATGGACGCGCTGGTGATCCATGATTTTTACGCTTTCTCTCGTTTCGCCGGCATACTACTGACCTACTCACCTAATGCCGCGGAACCTGGGTTGCGGACCGTCTGGGGCACGGGAAGCAATGTGGACCTCGAGTCCGTTCAATTCGGAATCATCGCCACCGCGACCAACTACCCGGGCTATGAGTTCACAAATGTCGTGGTCGGAGCTGCTCCGGGCCTCGGGCAGGCCGCAGTTCAATTGAGATCAGGTGGAACCAATCCGCCGGACGTCATCATCAATGGAGGTTCGGTACGAGGTACTTGGGCTTTGGGGGCCTTTCCCACCGAGGCGGGCACGCTCACTGTTGTAAATATGATCTAGCCGAATCGGCCTGCGTTCGCACTTGGGCCATTTGGCCCAGCGTTGAGGGAAAGCGTTAATTCTCCAGGCGCTTTGTGCTTGTCACAATCCAAACCACAGCTTCGGTGATATCGCGGCTGCACTTCTTCAATGCGTCTGTCCGTCGGACGACACGCCCTCCCAAGTTGCACTCTACTCCGTAAAAGCGGGAGCACCTCGACTTCTGCCTCCCGATTCGTTGATCAAATACTTTGTACGTTGGTTCCCCAATGGGCGTGATCTGCTGTTGGTGGCGAACGCGCCGGACCATGGGGCCCGATTATATGTCCAGTCCGTCGATGGGTCTGCTGCGGAACCTATCTCTCCCGAAGGCTCATTTCCGTACATGCCGGCAATCTCCCCCGATGGCACCAAGGTGGCAACGCTGGCCGACGCAAGTACGATCTATGTATATGACCTATCGACGAAAAAAGTGCGGGAACTCCCGAATAATTCGTCGGGGAGTATCGTCGCAGGTTGGACCGCTGATAGCCGTTCTGTTTACGTCTCCGATTCGGGCCATGTTCCGGCTACTGTGTCGGTCGTCGACGTTGCTACCGGACAGCGGAAACCCTGGAAAACGCTCTCGCCCACGGATCCTACAGGCGTGGACTTCATCTACCCAGTTATGGTCGCACCAAACGGTCAAGCCTATGCTTATGGCTTAAATCGTCGAATGGGAGACCTCTATGTTGTAACCGGTCTTAAGTAGCTCGTCAGTTCCTGGCCACAGCACGTTAGATCGAAGCAGTTCGCGAGCAAGGTCAAGTCCGCCTTGCCATCCGCGAAGCGTTGCGGATCACCCAGGAATACATCCGTGGTCAGTGGGCAGAGGCTCCAACAAGCTGGTTGAAGAGCTGAAGAAGATTGTTGGTAAACCTCTGCTTTCGGCCCATGAATCGGGGCCGAATTCATCGACCCGTCCGCTGGGTCCGTTCGCGCCGAGAATGACCAACCGGTGTAGACTGGGCGTAGAGCTATCAAAAAGAGGACCAAGCAGAGGCAGACGAAGTCGAAGAGCTGCAGGCAAGAAGGTGGCGCCAATGAAGAAGCCGATTAAGAAGAAACGGGCTAAGACGAGGGCAACTGCCAAGAGGAAGTTGGCGAAGAAGAAGGTATCTCCTAAAAAGGCGGAGATGAAAACAAAAGCTCGGCAACAAGAAGACGACCGCCCGGAAAGCGGCAGGCGTACTTAAGAAACAGGTTCAGGGAAAAAGTCAAAGCGTTGAGACGGTACCGTTCGCACCGGAGGGATTGAGAGCGCGGGCGGGCGAGCAATCGGGAGATTTGCAAGGATTGTCCAACGTTCAAGGTGCGGATTCGGAGAGTGTGAACGAGTTGCTCGAGCAAGGAAACGCGTTCGAGGCCGAGGTGGTGAAGGGCGTGGAAGACGCCGGGGACGCTGACAAGGGGGAAGTTCGCACACACGAGGTGCCGCAGGATGATGTTCCGGAGGAGTATCTCGATAAGAAGTAGTGAGTGCGGCGGGTCGTGCCGGCGTGGAACGTTTCCGGCAAGGGGGTAACAATGCCGACCACGAAGAAAGCTTTGATTGAGACGTTGGCAGAACAGAGCTTCATGCTTCATGTTTTGAATAAGCGCCTCGTTGAGCTTGGAATCTTGCAGCGCGATGAATTACGGCATCTCTTTGAGCTTCCGTCGAAAGAGAAAGAGAACTATCTCAAAGATTTCACGCACCAGATGGCTGCGCGTGGCCTTCATATCGATTAGGTGTGCATCCAGCTTGGCAATTCAAAGGACTGGCGACCCCGTAGAATTAAGCAGCCGGAACCGCTCAGTGCGGTAGAATAGTGCTTAGCGGCCCTTTGGTCCAGAACAGGAGGCTGCTATGTTTACCTTCACAGCCGGAATCTTCCTCGTGGCTCTTCTCGTCTTTGTAGTGATTCCAATCATAATCATAGCGAGCGTGAGGTTATTTCTCAGCATCTTGGACTACGGCCAGAGAGTGCCACCACATACTCTCCGGCGAATCCACTGACCTTCGCTGGAGCGAAGAGATCGGGTTGAAGTTTTCCTTCTTTGTATACGAAGCCGGGGACTTCCCTTTGGGAGAATCCTCCGAGGCTGCCCATTCCGATGAATGGCTAGGTTGGTCCAAAAGGTCGCAGAAGCGCAGTGACCGCATCTTGAGCTCACAGGTCATACTAAACGTCCGAGTGTTATTATTGCCCGGCTGGCGGCAATCTTGGTTGGAGTCGAGGCGGCTAGTTCAGGAGAGAGATGCCATGGCGAAGCTTATTGCTAGAAAACGGAGACTCAAGGCAGGTAAGAACGCGGCGAGAACTGAAAAATGGAAGGCGGCCAGAAAAGCTGTCGCCAGTAAGAAGCCAAAAGCCGCTGCCGAAACGTTACCTACGGCAGAACAAGTGGAAGAAATCGAAAACAAGCTCAGGACAGGGGTAATCGTGGAGATGGAACCAGTGAACTGGCCAAAAACAAAAAAGGAGATACAAGAATCCTTAAAGGATTACAAGGAAAGGGTGAAATGGGCGAGAATGCGCGGCGCCAACGATAAGGTCGAACCTGAGGTTTTTCTACACACCATCCATAAGCTGGAAGAGATGTTGAAACATACCAAATAAAAGCAAACACGAAGACTTCTTTGGAACTGCGTCCTAGCGGCATGCACGCGAGCTCTTCAATTTAGTTACTTCCCTGCACTTTGGGCTTGTTCGGGAATGGAACTTGCTTCAGACACCTAGAACCCAAAACGCGCCTTCAAATCACCATGTTGGATATATTCCTTCCTACTTTTTCGGATTCCCCACCGATTGCGCCAAGATGATTTTCTGGTTCGGCTGTAAGTTCAGGGTCTTCGCCAGCGCGTTCTTATCGATGCCGGCCCGCACCACGGTGCCAAGCCCCTCAGAGGCACAGTACAGATAAACGTTTTGCGCGATGAATCCCACGTCGGCGGCGGTGTACATCTCTGCATCGGAGGATGCAGCGTCGCCAGTCTTTGAAAGGTCCGAGATATACACCAGGTTCACGGCCGCGTCCTTCACAAATGCCTGCGTGCCAGTGGCTGCCCGGAAGTCGCCCGCCAAAACAGGGTCAAGCGCGTTGTCCTTGGCATCGTAAATGTACACGCCTTCTGACGTCGCCACGTAGATGCTCACTTCCTGCCAGTTCATGGCGGAGGGCGCCGTGCGCCGTCCATCCGGCCTGTTGATTCCGAACGCCGCCCAAAGCAGGTTGGAAAGCGTCTGCGGCGAAAGAGTGCCGCGACCGAACTCGCGGGTGGACTTCCGGTCGCCGAGCACTTGCATCAGAGGACGGCCTCCTGTGGTCTGGGGCGGTGGAAGTTGGACAGGCTTGAGAGGCTGCGCGGCCGAGTTGAGGGAGAAACCGATTGCCACCAGCACAAGCCCCAACAAAAACGATGCTCTGTGTTTCATCGAGACACCTCTTCTACAGCCTACTTTACTCTCGCTGCAGCAGCCGGCCCTTTCGACACGGGGGTGGCGTCGTTGGCAGTCTCTTCTCGGGCGGCAATTTTTGCGTGAACCACTTAGATTAAGGGATCCCATGTCCGTACATCTTCTATAGGTTCGATCTAACTGGGATTCTAACACCTGAACCCAACTCGGATATTAATAAATTAAGAATCTACATTAGCTGTTAATACTTCACTATAAAGTGTGTCGGCGACACGACCGAAGAACGGGTATGCGCGTGCCGGCGTACGGACGTCAATCGGGAGGCCGCGGACCAGAAACGGGGTACGAGGAGCTGCGAAGGCAAGCGATCGTCGCCGAGGCATCGCTTCTCGCATCCGGACTTATCCTGAATTAATTGTCTCTGAGACCTCTGAACCGGAGGTGCTGCGATTCTGAGATCGACAGCATTTTCAGCTGTGACAAGGATCACTACCCACACAGGTTTGAGCTACATATAGTGGGACACATGTGTGCCGGTCGGATTGGGACTATTCGTGGATTTGTGGACACGCCGTCTCAGGCGCCGGGCAGAGGGCTCGAATCCCGCAATAAGTCAACTCTGGGCGAATCGGCCTTGCAGTCGAGCAGAGCCACCTTGCTGATCTGCCACCCCGTCTTGAAGAATCAAGTAGATCAGTCAGGCGCAACACCCGCACACATAGCCCATTCGAGAATGGCGTTTGACCATGAGCTTCCCCGAGAACAATGGCGCAACGTGGATGTCGTCATTGTTGCCCAACAATGGTTGTCCCGGCTGGTGGTGCTCTTCTTGCTGTCGTGCACGCTCGCAGTATCGAGTACCCCGCCTCCAGAGACGTGGGTGCCGATGCGCTGGACGGGCGGTCCGTTGGAAGTTGCCTGGCGAACCCACGCGAAAACGCTCCCCGCCGACGGCGCCGTCCGCGACGCTCTCACCCGCTGGTATGAGCCGGCCACGCTTAGTCTTCTAGAGAACTCTCCCGTAAACTGCCTGCTGGTTACCTGGAGCGCTCCCGCGGGTGGAGCTGTCGAAGCTGAGCAACAGCAACTTGTGAAGGTCTACGCGGAGGCGGCGCACAAGCGCGGTCTGGTAGTGTTGGGTCTCGTCTACGCGGCTGGCGATGCTTCGAAAATCGCCGCGGACGCCAACCGGGCTGAGCTCGATGGACTTGTGCTCGAAGGAGAGTTCACCCCGGAATTTTCCGCCGACTTGCGCAAGGCCGCCGGCTCCTTGTTGGTCGTCGAGATCGCAAAAGACGCGGATTCGTGGCGGTGGAAGCCCGCACCGATCGTCGCTGTTGCAGGTGCAGCGCCGAGCGCGCGCATGCTTTCGGAAATGGGTGTTCGCGGCTCGCCCTCCAGCCAACCGTGGATCGAGTCGAACATCTGGCTGGTCCGGTCGTTCGGTCTCGGCTCGTCATTGCGACCGGTATGGATTAGCAGCCAATTGGAGAAGGCCTCGGTCGCCGATTACGAGCGGGCGGTGGCCGATGCCGCCGCAGGCGGCGGACATTGGATCGTCTCGCTAGACGATGGTCTTCGCGCCAGACTGCGTGCGCGGGATGCCTCGGCGCTCGAAGAGTGGCACCGTGTTTCGAGCTATCTGAAATTCGCGGAAAGTCACGCTGGTTGGCGTACTGCAGCGCCATATGGAAGAGTCAGCTTCGCGCTCGATGCAGCGAGTACGAAACAAGAACTTGCGGATGAGTACCTGAACCTTATGACACGCCGCCAAGTGGCTTATCGGCTGGTGGCGCGTTCCGGGCTGACTACCGCTGCAGTGGCAAAGTTCCGGGCGATTGTGGCCACAGAACTCGACCCGCCGACTGCGGCCGAGCGCAAACTGCTGCAGGACTTCGCCGAGGGCGGCGGGCTGGTAATTGCTGGTCCCTCGTGGGGCGACGCTCCGAAGACGGAGCCATTTGCCGAGATACCGGCCGGCAAAGGGCGCGTAGTTGTTTACAGAGACCCTGATCCTGAAACGGTGGCACGCGATCTGAAGGAACTGCTTTCGGACGAGGACCTTGGAGTGGTTCCGTTCAACGTGCCGTCGGTGATCATGTTCGCAAGGGGAGGCGATCCCGGGCAACCGCTGGTCGTGCAGTTAGTCAACTACTCCGACCATCCGGCGGAGGCAATTACGCTTCGTGTGGCGGGCAAATTTCGCTCGGCTCGACTGGAAACGCCAGAGGGTGCGGCGGTGGACCTGGCGCTGCGGGACGCCGAGGGAAGTACGGAAGTGACGATTCCAAAACTTTTGTTGTGGGGTACGGTTTCGATGGAATAAGCGAACTTTGAGGGAACAAGAGGAGGCAAAACAATGTGTAAAGGACTGACGCGGCGCGATTGGTTGGCACTTTCTAGTCTTGCGGCAGGTGCAATGGCTGTGCGACCCAGTGTAGCTAGGGCGGCCGAAAGCGCACCGAGTATACCGGAGAACCCCGCAGCTCCTGCGGAACCGGTATCCGTCGCCAAGGTCCGCAACTACAACGAGGACCTGACATCGCAATTCCGCAAGATGTTCGACCAGATCGGCGGGATCGAAAATCAGGTCAAGGGGAAGACGGTCGGCATAAAAGTCAATCTGACAGGCGACGCTCCTTTCCCGGGATACACGGCGGGCGACACGCATTGGGTGCACCCTCGCGTCGTGGGCGCGGCGGTCGCGGCGTTTGGAGCGCTCGGCGCAAAGCGCATCCGCATTCTTGAAAGCACCGACAGCCGCAAGCTCGGCCACAAACTGGAAGACAAGATGCTTGCAGGTGGGTGGGACGTCGCCGCAATCCGCAATGCAGCGCCCCATGTTGAATTCGAGGACACGAACACGATCGGCCAGGCCAAGCAATACTCTCTGTTCAAGGTGAAGAGCAAGCCATACGTTTTCCCAGCCTTCCTGATGAACCACTCCTATGAGGACTGCGATTACTTCGTGAGCATGGGCAAGATGAAAAATCACGAAGAGATGGGCGTCACCATCTGCATTAAAAACCTGTTCGGCATAACACCAAACGGCGTGTATCACGACCGCGAGCAAGTTTTCCACTACGGATACGTGCAGGCGCCTTCCGGCGCGCCCACCGAGCTCGATCCGAAGTCGACCCGCTACGAAGGCTGGCGGCTCCCCCGCATTCTCGTCGACATTCTCGGGTCGCGCCCAGTGGACCTGGCCATTGCCGACGGCATCGTTGCGATGGTTGGCGGCGAGGGCCCCTGGGTGCTCGGTTCCAAGCCCTGTCATCCGGGAATCCTCGTCGTCGGCAAGAACTGCGTAAACGCCGATTCTGTCGCTATGGCTTGTATGGGCTACAACCCGCGTGCTGGCCGACATGAGGCGCCCTATCGCGTCTTCAAAAATCCCAAAGATCATCCGGTCGATCAGTGCCACCCCACCGATGAGACCTTCCAATACGCCGACAATATGATGCTTCTGGCCGAAGCCGCGGGAATCGGCTCGGCGGATCTGACTAAAATCGAGGTTCGCGGCGTACCTATTAAGGAAGCGATGTTCGACTACGAAGCCTTCTGGAAGAACCAGACGCCGAAGGGGGTTTCCTGAGGCGTCTGATTCTCGCCCTGTTCGCTGCGGTTCTGCTGGCTTGGCCAGCCGCACCGCAGCAACCGGAAAAGCTCGAAAGAAGCACAGATGCCATGGGGGCGACGTTTTCGATCGTCCTCTATGGCTCCGATCGGACATCCATGAGCCACGCGGTCGACGAAGCATTTGAGGAAGTCCACCGCCTGGACGCGCTGCTCTCGAATTACCTACCCGCTAGCGAGTGGAGTCGTATCAACCGTGATGCGGCCAAGCGTCCGGTTGTAGTCTCACCGGAGTTGTTCGGTATTCTGTCCCGTTGCAACGAGTACAGCCACACGAGCGAAGGCACCTTCGATCTGACTGTCGGCCCGCTCATGCGCGCCTGGGGCTTTGCTGGAGGAGGTCATCATGTTCCATCTCCCGACCAAATTCGCGGGGCGCTTGAACTCGTGGGTTACCGGCACGTGCAACTGAACGCACGGAAGCGAACCGTGCGCTTCGATCGTCCCGGTGTGGAAATCGATCCCGGAGGAGTGGGTAAGGGTTACGCCGTCGATCGCATGGTCGAGGTCCTCCGCGCGCGGGGAATTCGCAACGCTCTTGTCGCCGCGTCCGGCAGCAGCATTTTCGGCCTCGGCAATCCACCGGACGAGCCGCGAGGCTGGCCCATCAGCATTGCCGACCCCTGGGACCATCGGAAGAACGTGGCGGAAGTCTTCCTCAAGGACAGTTCCCTCTCCACCTCGGGCAGCTACGAGAAATCATTCCGCTCCGGAGGACACCGTTACTCGCACATCATGGATCCCCGTAGCGGAGCCCCAGCCGAAAACGCTGTTCAGGTAACCGTCATTGCGCCCCGCACCATCGATAGCGAGGTCTGGGCAAAACCTTATTTCATCCTGGGATGCGCCTGGACAGCGACGCACAAGCCGAAGTCTTGGCGTGTGCTCTACTGCGAAAACACGCCCGGCGCCGCGTGCTCCTGGGTGAAGTAGGCCCTTCGGTTGGATCCTGACGCGGAGAGCTTAAAACGGATAGCCGCGCGGAGCACCGTTTGGTCTAGAGGCTTGCACACACCCGCCACACCAAGCAGCAACTCCAGCGTGAAAAGGAGCGCCTCCTGAACATCCTTCCAGTGGAGCAGGTGGCCGCCTCACCGGTTCCAAGCCTGAAGACGCCACTTGCAGTATTTTCCGCTTATTCGGCTTTTGGAAAGTGCCCGGAAACGCGGTCCGAGGAAATCAGAGCAAGATCCCTTACCGTCAGACTTCATTTCCTCCATGCGGACTCATGAGGAGTTGGCCCACCCCTCGCGCCCCACTACTCCAGTCAACACTCCAGCTGTGAGAGGCAGGTCATATCACACCAGATTTCCCCGGCGGGGAGTAACGGACAATCGACTACGGTCCACCTTGTCCACTTGTTGCCGGCGATTTGCCACTTGGCGGCAGTGATGTTCGCTGGTGTTTCCTTGTGAGGGCAGTGCACGTTCCGGAAGCGATAGTCACAACTCCGCAAATGCTGCTCTAGAATCTTAGGGTCGGACATTGGAGTCCTCCGACCAGAGACACTTCAACCCTCTCAATCTTGCGATTAAAGATGTTGAGCGACAAGGAGAACGGACACATACCCGTGTGATGGTCGGGCCTTCTTAGCGGCTCTCGACGTCAACTTGCTGGGCGCCACTGTCTTGACACCAACGTCGCTCGAGCGTAGACGGAGGTATAGAAGCCCAACCGCTCTGGCGCTCTTCGGAGGTCCATATGCCTCGCTATGAGTTTTACTGTGAAGATTGCAAGAAGCCTTTTGAAATCATCATTGCGCTCCACGAATACGAAAAGGGTGATATCAAGTGTCCGAAGTGCGGCGGCAAACATGTTCATCAGGAAGCCGCCGTCTTCTTCGCCGTGACGTCGAAGAAAAGTTGAAAAAGAAAGCAGTCTCTTCTTTCGACGAAAGAAGAGGAGAAGTGGGAGGTACCGGCCCACAAACAAGATCCCTGTAGCCAGTTCTCGCCCGGTCGAGTACGTCGAAGGCTCGCCGTATCTTTACAAGCCTTTATTGCTCTGCCAAGGCTGTATCGCGTTTCCCTGTTTCCTCGAGTATTCCAGCTCCGCAGTGACGAAGGTCATAGGCTCGGGTGACAGTCGGCACAGTCCGCGTCACAGCAGCACTGCAGCATGACTATGGTTCCCACAAAATCGCAGTCGAAATTCTCCAGACAGAGAAGGTCAAAGACGATCTCGGCAAGATGTGGGAGTCGGAGTAGGGATCATGATTACTCACAACCCCCTCCACGGATCCGGACAAGCGGATTTCCCGCATCCGGCTCTTGCCTTAGGTGATAACGCCCATGCGGCGCAGGGGATAGGGATGACAGACGGTAGGCAGAGGCAGCCAGCGAGCGATGAGGCGCCGCATGCGATCCCAGAGGACGCGACCGTTCTGGCTACGCCGCGACAGCGAGCGATACCAGAGCCGTCCCACTTGGAATCGAAAAAGAGCCAGCGCCGGGTTGTTCATGGGCACTCCGTAATACCGGATGTGCCCACGCACCACCGCCTGCAACCACTTGCCCTGTTCTGGGATGGGTTCGTGCATGCGCCGCCGAAGTTCGGCTTTCACCGCGTTCAGCTTCGCCTGCAGCCTTTTGCGGATCGTTTGCCGCAGCACCGTGTACATTCCGTTGCTCCTCTTCTTCACGCAGATATGCGTAAAGCCGAGAAAGTTGAATGTCTCGGGCTTCCCTTCTCCGCGCCTTTGCCGGTTTTGGATCGCAAACGGTCCAAATTCCAGCAGCCGCGTTTTCTCGGGATGCAGTTCCAGGTTGAACTTTCTCATTCGTTCCGTAAGTTCCGCCCGAAACTGATCGGCATCCGCTTTGTCCCTAAATCCAACCACGATGTCATCCGCAAATCGCACGACGATGACATCACCGTGCGCCCGCTTTTGACGCCACGCTTGGATCCACAGGTCGAACACGTAATGAAGATAGACGTTTGCCAAAAGCGGCGAAGCACTCCCGCCCTGGGGCGTCCCTTCTTGCACCCGTATCCGTTTCCCATCTTCCAGCACGCCGGCGTTCAGCCATTTCTGGATCAGCCGCACGACGCGCCGGTCGGCCACCCGATGCTCGATGAACTTGACCAGCCATTCGTGGGAAAGCCCATCGAAAAAACTTTTAATGTCAAGATCGAGCACCCAGTTCACTTTTCTCGTCAGCAGTCCCGTGTACAGTGCATCCAGCGCTTGATGCTGGCTTCGCCCTGGGCGGAACCCGTACGAGAAGCCGAGAAAATCCGTTTCGTAGATAGCGTTCAACACCTCGACCGCTGCACGCTGCACGATCTTGTCTTCCAGCGCTGGCACTCCGAGCGGTCTTTGCCGCGTCGGGATAGAACGCAGGCGCTGTGTCGGTGGGCAGCGGGGAGTTGCCGTTACCGGCTCCTTATCGGATTGCACCGGTGCCTCATTCCGCGCCTCGATCAGTTTCCTACGTCCCCCCATTTCATCCCGGATGGCGGGATTTCCCCGATCCGGTTGGGGATAGCAGCTTTCCCCTTGGGCCTTTCCACGATGATCCGCCACGTTAAGCGATGGCCCGCATCCTTTGGCGACCACCTGGTTTGCTCCAAGGCTCGACGCGCTCGTTTACACCGACATACGTCGGCCACAGTGTGCCGACTGGTGTGCGTTGCACGCCCGCCACTACCCAGGGCCCCTTTGCTCCGGAGGCATTACCCTCCATCATTGCTACTACAGGCCCATGCGCGGATCCTGTGGCCTCCATGCCCCTTCGACCTTGGTCTCGTAGGCGCTGGTCTTCGCCGCTTATGCCATCCACGGCTGGTCCACCGGACCGTCCTAGCTTTGACTGTGTGGCTTCGTCCGAAAGTGTCGTGCCCAGTACGCCGGGTGCTCGCTCGGTGTATATGGTCGTTCTCTTCCCAAGCGACATCGGCCTTCGCCACCGACGGATGGCTCGGCGCTTTCCAAGTTCCCCCGCAAGCGACTTCACGCGGGCGCCAACTTTCGGCGTTGCAGGCATTCTCTTCGATTACGACCCTCTCGTTCACTTGCCCTCCTGATCGCTCCCACGCGATTATGCGCGGCGAGAGCTTTGTCGCTCGAGCTTGCTTGGAATTCGTTTCCTCCTCCCAAGTCGAGCCAGTTATCCGGTTGAGTCGACCAATTACCGGAGCAGGATCCGCCCCTGCTAGTCACAGAGTTTTGCTAGCTGCACCCGTCGGTCTTGGCGATATACACCCTACGCACCGGCTTCGCTCGGTACGCTCCTCGCTTCAGCCTTTCGGAAAGGTCCTGGAGATTCCTCTCCAGCTCCTCCCCGTAGTGCCGCCACGTCTCCCCGTCCACGCCCGGCGCGGCTTCCTTCTTCAAACGGAAGTAAGCCATGCGCAGCGTTTCCAGGTTGTAGATGTGGTGCAGGAGCGCCGTGAACCGCAACTGCTTATCCTTCTTTGCTGCTTGACGTACCCGCTCGAGCGCGCTAGGCGCGTCCGTCCGGCTCGGTGTCCGGGACGCGTTTTGCTCGAGCAGGTTCCCTTTGGCCAGACCGTTTCCCTCCATCCCCTCCGCCGCCGGTTGCCCGGCATTGTTCGGGGACTTCCCAGGTACTGTAGGTCTGTCCGACTTCCCAGGTCCGTTCGTCATCGGCGTACGTCCTTAGACTTCCCGATGCGTCCTAGGGCAACTGCGGCTCTGGGTGAACTTGGGATCTCCCGGTTCCCGAACGAGGTGTCTGCGTACGTGCACGGGGTCTCTGACCGCGCGGGACTCGAGCACACCTCGCGATATCGGTGCACCCGATGGGGCCTTCCGCATCTCCTTACAGCGTCGGCGTCCCGGAGTGAGTTTCTTACGCGGCTGAATACCCGGCCCGTACGTTCCCCTGTCAACGCTTCGACGCCGCCCTTACGAGCGGCTCCGCATGACTCGGGGCCGATGTGGGTCGCTAGTTCACATTCGTATGACTTTTGCATTCACTACACCTCGCCGGTTTAACCGGCGCACAAGGAGCTCGAGATGAACAAGACATATGAAATCTCGCATGGCTCGAGGACGCCAGTTCTGACGAACAAGCAGCGTTTTTTTAATAACCTATTGCTAGCAACGGACTTTTCACCAGCCTCCGATCGAGCGCTTGGATATGCCGCTTCTTTCGCGAGGCATTACAGCTCAGCGGTCTATCTCACCCACGTCATTACCCCGGAAGGCTATCCGATGGTGTCGCCGGAATTTGCAACATCCTCACTCGAGAAAAGACACTCTGAAGCCACAAACAAATTCCGCAGGCTCTTGAAATCCGGTCAACTGTTCGCATTGCCACACAAGGCAGTAATACAGGAAGGGGGACTCTGGCCGTCTATCGAAGAACTGATCGAGAAGTACGCTATCGATTTGTTGGTAGTTGGCACGCACGGCCTGGGTGCAGTGCGGAAAGTCCTGATCGGCTCGGTAGCAGAAGAAATCTTCCGCAAAGCCGGAGTGCCTGTGCTGACCGTGGGGCCATCGACGGGGACGGAACCCATGTATGAACTGGAATTTAAGAATATTCTGTTTGCAACCGATTTCGGGAGAAGCGCAGAGCGCGAGGCAGAGTATGCTTTCTCATTGGCTCAAGAACATTGTTCGAGGTTGAGGCTCACGCATGTGTTTCCCCACCGGGAAGCTCACGGCGAGGAGGCCTTCGCGTTGGAGAAAGAGAACATAGTCGCCCAATTGCGTGAGCTAGTGCCACGTGGAACCGAGCTGCACTGCAAGGTAGATTTCGACGTCGCGGTTGGCGAGCCCGTCGAGCAGATTCTGCGAATCGCGGCGGAAACAAGGGCCGATCTTATTGTGATGGGCGCAAAGAGAAGAGAAAGGTTCGCAGGTAATGTCCCACACACAACGGCATACCGCGTCGTCTGCGAAGCACGGTGTCCGGTACTGACCGTAAGGTCTTGAGTTCGCTGCTCGGCTACGTCCAAACGCGCAATAGAGAGTTAACTGGCAGGAAATCCTATTTTACCCTTATCTGAAAGGAAAGCCGCCCAACGGCAACACCTAACCGAGCCGGGTCCAGGGGCATGAATTCCGGGTAGTATTATTTGCAGAAGCAGGCGAGTCGCGACCAGGATCTATTAATCGGAATGTATGGTGAACTAACCCTGCTTCGTTGTTAGTCTCCTTGGAACAACATTTAACACGAAGTAAGGCGGGGGAACAGCATGCCCGACACCTCAGACGCGCGCATTGCCTATTTCTCCATGGAATTGGCGGTTGACCCTAGTGTTCCCACCTACGCAGGTGGTCTCGGAGTGCTCGCCGGGGACATGATGCGCTCCGCAGCCGATTTCGCGCTCCCGATGGTCGGTGTGACGCTGCTGTATAGGAAAGGCTATTTGTGCCAGCGGCTCGACGAGCGGGGTCGGCAGAGCGAAACGCCCGATGAGTGGCACCCCGAAGCATCGTTGGAGTTGGTCGAGCCCATAGTCTCGGTCATTCTCGAAGAACGTCGCGTTCATCTGCGGGCTTGGAGGTACTGGGTGCAGGGAAGGTCCGGCCGCGCGATTCCCGTTTATTTTCTGGATTCGAACCTCGACGAGAACGCGACTTGGGATCGAACTCTGACGGACTTTCTTTATGGCGGCGATGAGTATTACCGCCTTTGCCAAGAAGTCATTTTAGGAATTGGCGGAGTGCGCCTTCTGCGGGCGCTCGGCTATGCGAATATTGATCGCTTTCATATGAATGAAGGACATTCCGCGCTGCTCGCGGTCGCTTTGATGGAAGAGCATCTAGGCAGGGCCGACGCGGGCAAAGCTACGGAAGAGGACATTGAAGCCGTCCGGCGCCAATGCATTTTTACGACGCACACACCCGTGCCTGCGGGCCAGGATCAGTACCCGATCGAACTTGTCGGGCGTGTCCTTGGTGCAGAACGTGCCGGGGCTCTCGAGGCGACCGGTTGTTACCATGAGGGAAAATTGAATATGACCTATCTCGGCCTGCGCTGCTCCCGATACATCAACGGCGTGGCCATGCATCACGGAGAGATTTCTCACGGGATGTATCCAAACTACCCTATCCATGCCATCACGAATGGAGTCCACGCCATTACTTGGACCTCCAAGCCTTTTCAGGAATTGTTCGACCGCCGCATGCCTGAGTGGCGACACGACAATCTCTATCTTCGCTATGTCGTTGGCCTCCCAGTGGAAGAAGTACAGCTTGCACATCAGCAAGCGAAGCGGGAGTTGATCCAGGAAATTGTGGCCGCAACGGGGATCCGCCTTTCCGAACAGGTCGCCACGTTGGGATTCGCACGTCGGGCGGCAACCTACAAACGCGCTGACCTTTTCTTTACGGATCCTCAAAGACTTCGCTCCATCCAGACGCATTCGGGACCCCTTCAAATCGTCTACGGTGGCAAGGCTCACCCCCGCGACGAAGGCGGAAAGGCTGTGATTCAAAGGATATTTCAAGCCTCGGCCGCACTACGCGACAGCATTCCCGTTGTCTACCTGGAGAACTACGACATGCGCTGGGCACGCTTGCTAACCAGCGGCGTCGACCTATGGTTGAACACACCACACCGGCCCTATGAAGCTTCGGGAACCAGCGGAATGAAAGCTGCCCTGAATGGAGTCCCCAGCTTAAGCGTACGCGACGGTTGGTGGCTCGAAGGCCACTACGAAGGAGTCACCGGTTGGGTCATCGGCGAGGACGAGGATCCGGACCGCCAAGACCAGGAAGTTGCCTCTCTTTACGACAAACTCGAGAACATTATCTTGCCAATGTTTTATCGACAGCCCAAAGCTTATGGAGCAGTGATGCGTTCCGCCATCTCGCTCAACGGGTCGTTCTTTAACACCCAGCGGATGGTCTCGCAATACGTGCTGAATGCGTATTTCCCTCAGGATATACCGTGGAGCAGAAGGGAACAGCCCCCCAACGGCACACTTGCCCAGCACTTCCGTGGGGGATAGCGCGGCCTGCAGAAATCTGACCGGCTGTTGGGAATCTTCCTCCTGCCAATGGCCCTACTTGACTGTCCGGCAATCGCGTTAGGCGAGCCAATCAAATAGTTAGTGGGCGACAGATGGCCGGTCGTCGCTTACAACTTACCGGCCGCAGTTCGCTTGGCCTTGACGTCCGGATCGCCCCGTTGCGCGATCGACCGAAATGTTCTCACAACTTCGTCACTAGACAGTTCAGGTTCCTTTCCAGGACTCCTGGGTTCGGCTCGGAATAAAATGTCGTCCATCGAGAGAACGCCGACAAGCGTTCCATTCTGCGCCATCACTGGGAGCCGACGTATTTTAGCTTCCATCATTGTTTGTAACGCCGTATGGATATCATCATCCGGAGCGCAGGAGTATAGTTTGCCTGACATGACTTGGCCCACACTGACTTCGCCGGCTGGACAATTCCGTGTCCCCAGAGCGATACAGATGTCACGGTCCGTGATCACGCCAATGACCTTTCCGTCAGCCGACTGGACCGGCAGGAATCCACAATTTGCATTCCACATCAGCTCTGTTGCGGAGCCGAGGTTGCTTTCTGGTTGGCAGTAGTACGGTGTTTCCACCATTGCGTCTTTCACTTTCATGGCCACCCTCCTTAGTCGGGCCGTAGAGCCTCAAGTTCACCTCTACACCCGCGTAAGGAGCATGTCCAGTGCGGCTGACGCGAGCACTAACCCGACGTTCGGTCAGGAAGCCGAATACGCCAAGCTTCAATAACTCAATAACCCAAGTACGATTGGCGTGATTGTTCAGACTATTCTGTTGTAGTGCTGATAAGTTCTGCCGGCTCAATCGGTCGATGCAACACCATCTAATATAATCAGTTGATCCGACAATACTTCCCTTGGAGAACCGATCTGTTTCGCTGTACTCGGTCAAAAACTGGCCAGGGTCGCGTTTCGGCTGATGTAACCTAGCGAGGGGTTTTAAGCTTTTGTTTTCAATGTAAAGTGGGTTTGAGTTGAGTGTTGCGTCGACCCATTGAGACCACCTCGCTAACCAGACATCTTGCTTCCAGTACTTCACTTCTCGAGGATGCCCAGCCTTAAATCAAAACCTGAGAACAAGAAGCAGCGGTTCTCGCGGGGAACGGAACATCGCACTCGTGAATATCATTGCCCTGGCTCGCGCACTGAAAGTACTGCGAAGCAAGCTTTTGGAAACCATCTCCTGATTGATCCCAACGGGCGTTGGATCACCTCAGCATTTCATGCCGTATAGAAAGGTCGTCCAATCTGTCAGCCCTAACTGCTTTATTCCGATCAACACAGAACGGCATGCTCACGCGGGTGACGCGGGTGACGCGAGTGACCAGCCGTTTCGGAAGATTGACATAGGTTAGCCTGTCCCCCATCGTCAGATCGCTCTTTTATCTCCCTTGGCGACCCTTCCGCAGTAGACTCCTATTTTCGCATTCGTAGACTCTGCTTGATTCGTGTCGTATCTTATGGTATCTATACATTAAGATGATTCATCGAGGTGAAGGACCACTCGCTTCCCGATTGCGCCAGCGCAAGTTCCAGCTGCTGCGCCGTTTCCCGATTCCCGCCGATGCCCTCCCTGGCTCCCTCTCTCTCTCTCATCTACGCTGCGGCAAGCCCACCTGTCATTGTGCCGATGACCGAGGCCATCCGGTCTGGTCGCTGACCTTTATGGTACGGGGGAAAAAACGTGTTCAGCACATCCCCAAGGAGTGGGTCGAAGAGGTGCGGCGCCGGGTCAAGGAGGGACGGGAGTTTCAAGATGCCGTCCGTGAAGTATTGGCGGCCAACGCACAACTGCTCGTGCTGGAGCGCCAACATCGCAAGAAGCACAAGAAAAAGAAAAAATGAACTGTTCGACGCCACGTCATCTGCTGCACTTTGTGACACGGCGTCTTCGCCTCCGACGATACCTCAAGAATCCGGGAGACGGTCGGCAACAACCCCAGATTCCGGCGCAGGCTCTGCTCTGGGCTCTGCTGATCGGCCAAATCCTCCGGCAGTCGAGTTTTCATGCGGTCGAGGCGCTGGTGCGTTCTTCGGCGCGACGAACGCTCTCCATCGCAGCTCCGTTCTGTGACGATACCTTGGGCTATTTCACCGAACGGCTCGATCCTGGCCCGACGCGGCAAGCCCTGCTCTCCCTCATCCGCGGCGCCAAGCGCAACAAGGCTTTTGATGATTGTCGCTGGATCGGCCTGGCCCTCGACGGCACCGGTGCGGGATGGCGAACCAACCATGGCTGCAACCTCTGTCGGCCAAAGCAGAACGCGGCGAAACAGATCCTGGGCTATCAACATTCTTTCGTGATGATTAGCGTGGTGGGAACCGGCCTGTCTCTGCCCTGCGATGGGGAACCTTACGGACCTGGCGATAGCGAGTACGCCGCCGGGCAACGCTTATTGCGGCGGGTAGTCGCGAGCGTGGGAAAACGCTTTGCGCAGTATGTGGTCGTCGATGGAGAATTCGCTACCGCACCGTTCCTACATACCGCAGGCGAACTCGGTCTCCGAGTGGTGGCACGGCTGAAAGACAATCTGCCGGAGTTACTGGCCGCCGCCCAGAAACGTTTTCCCGCTGGGCCTCCCGCCACGGTTTTTCAGTATGGGGCGGATCGTGTGGAACTATGGGATGCGGAGGACTTCGATCCCTGGAATACACTCCGCTGGGAAACGGTTCGCGTGTTCTTCTATCGCCAGCACAAGCCGGACGGCAGGGTGGTGGAAGCCTACTGGCTGACGAATTTTCCCTACTCCACGGTGGGCCCTCAGGCTCTGTTCCGCATGGCCAAGAGCCGCTGGGAGATCGAGAACCAAGGTTTCAATGACGCCAAGAGCCGTCACGGCCTCGAGCACATCTGTCATCATCATGCCAACAGTCTGCTGATCGGCTGGCTCCTTACTATGCTGGCTTTGACCATCGAACGACTCTACCGACTCCGGTACCTCCATCGCGGCAAACATCCGGTGCACAGCAGCGCCCAGCTGCTGCTCTTCTTGTGGCTCAGTCTTTCCCGCCCGCGTGCCGCCGACAGCAGCTGACACCCAACCGAAAAAACTGGATGTCCCCACTTTCCGCATACGAGCACGCCCCATCGCTAAACCCATCCGGAGGCCACCACCTCGAGCTACAAGATCTGTCTGAAAATAGACCCGTTTCATCACACTCCGTACGTGTGCAAAAAATACTACTTCCACCGCTCCTTCTCTCCTAGAGTCCTATGAAATTCCGAAACCGCTGGCGGGTGACACGCGGTGTTGCTTTGTCTCCCACACAGGAGTATAGGGAACTCAGAAGATGTAGTAGTTGCTAGGGCGCCGGGTAGCGCTCCACCCCGGAGCGGCAGGGAGCGGATATGACTCCCAAGGCCCCTCGATGCAACGAGCACATTGTCCTCGCTTCAGGACAATTTGGCCTGCTGTTGCAAGCACTCAAGAATCTTGGCTTTGAAGTCCTAGGTCCAACCTTGCGCGAAGATGCCATCGTTTACGGACGTGTGGCATCAAGCAAGGATCTTCCTGAAGCCTGGACCGATGAGCAAGAAGGTGGCAAGTATCGGCTGAAACGCCGTGAAGATTCAGCCCTATTCGGCTACTCGGTTGGCCCCGCGACCTGGAAGAAGTTTCTATTTCCGCCTATGTCGCGCCTCTGGAAGGCTGAGCGCAGCAGCAATGGCCATTTCCAGATCGTACCGGAAGAACATCAACCGCCAAAGTATGCCTTCGTGGGAGTGCGCGCTTGCGATATCCAGGCCGTGGCGATTCTGGACAAAGTGTTTCTGAAGGGTCCCTATGTGGATGCCGCCTATCAATTACGCCGTGCGAATGTATTCATCGTTGCCGTCAACTGCACGCAACCGGGGGGAACGTGCTTTTGCACCTCGATGGGTTCTGGCCCGAAAGCCACGGCCGGGTATGATTTGGCGCTGACGGAAGTATTGAAGAATGGAGACCATCATTTCGTGGTTCAGGTTGGTACGGAGGCGGGTGCCAATCTTCTCGCAAGGATTCCTCATGAGGTGGCAAGCGACGCACAAGTCGCCTTCGCCGAGAGTATTGTGGCTGAAGCATCTCAACAGATGGGCCGCACCCTTAACGTAGATGGCATCAAAGAACTCTTCTACCGGAACTCCGAGAGTCCTCGCTGGGACTTACTGGCAAACCGCTGCCTGAGTTGCGCCAACTGCACGCTTGTGTGTCCGACCTGTTTTTGCTCCACCGTGGAAGACGTTACGGATCTGACTGGGCTGCACGCGGAACGCACCCGGAAGTGGGATTCCTGCTTCACGACAGATTTCTCGTACATCCACGGCAGCAGCGTACGCGCGACGACTCGATCGAAGTACCGCCAATGGATTACACACAAGCTGGCTTATTGGCAGGACCAATTCGGTTCTTCAGGCTGCGTTGGATGCGGGCGTTGCATCACCTGGTGTCCTGTCGGAATTGACATTACGGAAGAGGTTCGAGCACTTCGTGAAGATGAATCCGGCGCAGGGACGCGGGAGAGGAGAGCCACGCATGATTCACACGCTTGAGAATGTCATCAGAGAACATCCCTTCTTCCAGGATTTGCCGGATCACCTTCTAGAAATCATCGCGGGTTGCGCTAAGAACGTTCAATTTCCGGAAGGACAGGTGCTCTTGCAGGAAGGCGACCCCGCAAATGAGTTCTATTTCATCCGCAAAGGGCTCGTTTCGGTCGAGCTCATCATCCCAAACCGTGGCCCCACGACGGTGCAGACCATAGGAGAGGGCGAAATTCTTGGTTGGTCGTGGGTATCGCCGCCGTATCGCTGGCATTTCAATGCGCGAACGCTGCGCTCCACGCGTGCTCTCGTTTTCGACGGAAAATGTCTGCGTACAAAATGTGAACAAGACTACCAACTCGGATATGAACTGCTGAAACGATTTACAACTGTGATCACTGCCCGGTTGGACGCAACCCGGCTGCAACTACTGGATATCTATGGCAGACATTCTTGAACAAACAGTCTCAGTGCAAGCTACAGCTGACCCCATGGTGCCGGAGCTCTTCCGGACAGAACGGCTGAAGCACGAGACCGACGATACTTTTACCATGAGCCTTGTGCCCACCGACGAGAATTCCAAGGTTTCGTTTCTTCCGGGTCAGTTCAACATGCTTTACATATTTGGAGTGGGTGAAGTTCCCATTTCGATCAGCGGCGATCCCGCTAACACTTCGGCGCTGGAACACACCACGAGGAGCGTTGGCACGGTGACGAAGAGGATGGGTTTGCTGAAGCCGGGCGAGTTGGTCGGGGTGCGCGGCCCTTACGGAACTCACTGGCCGGTCAGTGAGAATGACGGGCGCGACTTCGTGATCGTATCCGGAGGAATCGGGCTGGCCCCATTGCGTCCCGTGCTCTATCAGATGATGGCTCAGCGGGAAAAGTATCGAAAGATCGTACTGCTTTACGGCGCACGGACGCCCGAAGACATACTTTACAAACGGGAACTGGAGAGGTGGCGGGGCAAGTTTGATCTGGAAGTGCAGGTGACCGTGGATCGTGCGGCCAGTGGATGGCGCGGCAACGTTGGTGTGGTCACACCGCTGGTTGCTCGGGCGCCTTTCAACCCCACCAATACGGTGGCTCTGCTCTGCGGGCCTGAAGTGATGATGCGTTTTGCCGTGATGGAACTTCAGAAGAGAGGCGTTCCTCAGGAACGCATATACCTTTCGATGGAGCGCAATATGAAGTGCGCGCTCGGATATTGTGGCCACTGCCAGTACGGACCGACATTCGTCTGCAAAGACGGACCGGTTTTTCGTTTTGATAGCATCGTCTCCATATTTGGAAAAGGGGAGATCTAATATGTCTCCCGCGCGCAAACCCAAAGTTGCAGTTTGGAAGTTTGCTTCTTGCGATGGATGCCAGCTCAGCCTACTAGACTGCGAGGATGAACTGTTAACCGTCGCGGGGGTAGTGGATATCGCAAACTTCCCAGAAGCCACCAGGGCCGTTGTCAAAGGCCCCTACGACATTTCGCTTGTGGAAGGTTCCATCACCACACCACATGATGAACAACGCATTCACATGATTCGTCGGATGTCGAAAAACTTGATCACGATTGGTGCCTGTGCCACATCTGGCGGTATCCAGGCACTGCGCAATTTCAAAAACGTGCGCGAATTCATTTCCATTGTGTATCCGCGGCCGGAGTACATCGAGACGTTAAACAAGTCCACGCCGATCACCGACCACGTGTTTGTCGACTATCAACTGCGCGGCTGCCCCATCAACAAGTACCAACTCGTGGAAGTACTGAGTGCGTTCCTGCACGGACGAAAGCCGGTTACGCCGGCACATGGCCTTTGCATGGAGTGTAAGCGGCAGGGCACGGTTTGCGTAATGGTCGCGCAGGGGATTCCTTGTCTGGGCCCGGTTACGCAAGCGGGCTGCGGGGCGCTGTGCCCGGCACACGAACGAGGTTGCTACGGCTGTTTCGGGCCGAAAGAGACGACGAATACCACATCGCTGAGCTTGTGGTGGAAGGGACTCGGCGTGAGCGAACCGGAATTGGTGCGCGCGTTCCGCTCCTTTAACGCCTGGGCTGAACCATTCCGGAGAGAGAGCGAAGCGCATGAACGCTAAGTCCATCAAAGTGGAGTTTCTGGCGCGCGTGGAAGGCGAAGGCGGATTGTTCGTCAAAGTGAAGGATCAGCGTGTCTTGGATGTGAAGCTCAGAATCTTTGAACCACCTCGCTTCTTTGAAGCCTTCTTGCGTGGGAGGACATTCGATGAAGCGCCGGACATTACGGCGCGCATCTGTGGGATCTGCCCGATTGCCTACCAGATGAGCGCGTGCCATGCCGCCGAAGACGCCTTTGGCACCCAGATCGATGGCCCGATTCGCGAGTTGCGCCGCCTGATCTATTGCGGGGAGTGGATTGAGAGTCACGCATTACACATTTACATGCTCCACGCACCGGACTTCCTCGGCTACGAGGATGTAATTCAGATGGCCAAGGACCATGCGCAAGCAGTGCAACGCGGGTTGCGACTCAAGAAGATCGGCAACGAGATCATGACACTTGTGGGAGGCCGAGAGATTCACCCCATCAACGTACGCGTAGGTGGTTTTTATAAGGCGCCGTCGAAGGAACATTTTGCGGGACTTGCCGAGAACCTGAAGTGGGCACGCGAAGCGGCGCTAGAAACCGTTCAGTGGGTGGCGACCTTCACCTTCCCGGATTTTCAGCGTGACTATGAATTTGTCGCGTTGCGTCACCCTGACGAGTACCCACTCAATGAAGGGCGCCTGGTTTCCAACAAAGGACTCGACATTTCCGTCCAGGAATACGATCAGCACTTCATCGAAGACCACGTTCAGCACTCGAATGCTTTGCACTCCGTGCGGCAGGAGCGAGGCGCCTACTTTGTGGGCCCGCTGGCTCGTTACAATCTGAATTTCGATAAGCTAACGCCCCTAGCGCAGGAGGCTGCTCGGTCGGCGGGTCTCTCAGCTCAATGCCGAAATCCCTTCGAGGGCATCTTGGTTCGCGCGGTAGAATTGGTGTACGCATGTGATGAAGCGCTGCGCATTATTACAGACTACCGGATGCCGGAGCGGCCCTTTATTGAGGTTAGACCGCGCGAGGGCACGGGGTACGGTTGTACGGAAGCGCCGCGGGGGATTCTGTATCACAAGTACGCTTACGATGAACACGGGCTGATTCTGAGCGCAAAGATCGTTCCGCCAACATCGCAGAATCTAAAAACCATGGAGGATGATCTCGCGGAATTTGTGTCCACCCGGCTGCATCTGCCCAACGATCGCCTGCAATGGCAGTGCGAGCAGGCGATCCGGAATTACGACCCTTGCATTTCCTGTGCGACACATTTTGTGAGAGTGCGGATTGAACGGGAATGACATGCAGGCGCACAACACCATCTTCATCGGTGTGGGCAATCCCTTTCGAAGCGATGACGGAGCAGGAAGGTTGGTTGTGCAACGCCTGAGAAGGAAAATTCCCCGCGGGGTTAAAGTCCTGGAAGAAACTGGGGACGGCGCGGAACTATTGGAAGCGTGGAAGGGAGCTGACTCCGTGTTCCTGGTGGACGCGGTCCAGTCCGGCGCGCCTCCGGGCACCATCCATCGGTTGGATGCACGGGTGGAGAAACTTCCAACGTGGTTTTCTCACTCGTCGACGCATTCGTTTGGGGTGGCCGAGGCGATTGAGTTAGCACGCACGATGGGAGAATTGCCCGACAAGTTGGTCGTCTACGGTATTGAAGGGCTTGATTTTTCCGCCGGCACGGAATTATCGCCGGACGTTGCGGAGGTGCTGCCTACCGCTGCAAATCTGATCCTGCAGGAAATTCTGCACTTACCTGCCACTCGTTCTGCGTAACCCATCTGAAATCTCCAAATCAATGGCTTTGGAGACTGAATTATGCGGCCGTTTCCCCGGCTCAACAATGCTAACTTGCACTTCCTGGACTTATTCAACGCGGGCTGGAGCGTATGTTGTGTTTAGCATAGACGGCCGCCATTCGCCAGGAGGCTCCAGAATCGCGAAGTGCACAGGGCGTTGACAATGGTTTCATCTGTGGTTTCAAACGCCAGTGTTACGCACTTACGATTCTCTTTCCTGTAGAGTTGCCAGATATTCGCAAAGGTTCTTAATGCGCCGCCGCACGGCCACCTCATTACTGTTGTCGCGAAGGCCGAAGATAGGACCCCAGACGGGCATGTCAGCTGAGCCGTGAGCTTGGACCGGCTTACCAAAACGCACGATTTCGGCGACATATTCGTCAGGGAATTTGCCGTCATGCCTCTTGGCGAGTGTTGTGAGGTCCGCTGGTGGCGTCTTTAGCGCGGATGCAGCAGGGCCAATGCCTCTTCCGTCAGCGCCGTGACACACGGCGCAATATTCCACATATGTTTGCTTGCCGGACACCACAGCAGCCGTTTCAGTCGGTGCCTTTTTCGCGGCCGGTTCATCTTGAGTGCTGGCGGTGAAGACGACCAGGAGCAACGCACTGAGCACAACAATCTGGTTCATAATCACAGTCTCCTGTTCCCCGTAAAGACCCAGCGGCCAGCTATTTCACCCCAGTACACGGAAGGGCACGTGAGAACGACTCGTCCGGTTTGTACGTCGATCATGCGTTGGGTCCCTTGGTGATGCTAAATCCTGTTATATACACTTGATGTTCAGCTGGATACCCTAGGGTCTTGACAAAAAACCTTCTTGGCCTGAGTGCAACGCCGACTTCCCGTCCATCCGCACGTTTGGTTTGTACAGGTCAGGTGGAATGTCAATTCAGGGTTCTCAGCGTGAAAATACGCATAAACGTCTTGTTTGCACATCTCGCATTCGAAGACAAAAACATAGACTAACCGGGGGATAAATTCTTCCATTGTCGCGCCCCCTGTGCTGTCAGGCCGGGAGCGCGGCGCTGGCGGATTCCACGGTATCCCCCTACATTGACGGAAATCCCGCAAAGTTTTCTTGCTTGGTCCTTGATGAGTTGAAGATTTGGGTCCCGGGGCAAGGTACGAGGCATGATGACACCTCCTTTACCGGCCGCGCCCGCTTTGGAAGAGAAAGTGAGACCAGAACCGTCGACAATCGAGCGCGCCGTAGTTGGGACTTCCCTCATCGGCGGACGGGTATCAGCAATATTTAAACTGCATTATACGCCCGTGCGAGTGCACAGACTGCATCGATTTCCGCCAGCCATTTTTGGGCACGGTGCTTGGAATTACATCTAACGGACACCTCCTCCGGCGCTGACAATTCCTCTATAAGGCTCATGCAATGCCATACGTCTTGACTCCGAGGATTTGGCCTGGCTCTCTAAACCCTTGCGGTCTCAGTCGGATTCCATTCGCATTCCAGGTATGTGGTTGCCAGGTGGATCAGGACAGAGTCGACGTAATCAAAAAACAGGTAATCGCACGTTAGGTTGATCTCAGATTTTGGCCCTCCGGCTTGAATACAGGGCCAGTACCGACACAGCCGCGTACGCACAGGCACCTCTGGCCCATCACAGCTCACACCACTTGGCACGCCAAGCAACGTCTTATCTGCAATTTGAGTTGACCGCGCTGTGAATAATGGCGGTTTCGGCGTTTCGCGGACGGCCGGGTGAAAAGTCGCTCGCGATCGCTGTCACGGAATTTGGTGATTTGTGACCTGCATCATTGTCTCCATACCCTCATCTTGGTAACTTGTGTTTTCAGCGCCAGCTATGGGTTTTTTGTTCGTGCCGATGATCCCCGCGGTCGGCGCTTTCATTTCTTTGAAGAGGAGAAGAAACCATGGCGGAAACTGCAGCAGTGAGGCGTGCCGAAGAGTCGGCGAAGCCGATTAAGTACGCATCTGTATTTGACGAAATCCAAGACACATTCAACGCTATTTCACGCCGGGCCTACGAAATCTTCGAGGGTAGTGGCGGTTCATTCGGGCGTGACCTCGAGCACTGGTTCGAGGCCGAGAGGGAGCTACTTCATCCGGTTCACGTGAGCATCGAGGAGTTTGATGATTCACTTGCCGTGACCGCCGAAGTCCCCGGTTTCAGCGAAAAAGAACTCCAAATCAACCTTGAGCCGCGCCGGATTATGATTACCGGCAAGCGGGAAGCCAAGAAAGAAGGGAAAAAAGGTAAGACGGTCTACGCGGAGAGGTGTTCCAACCAGATTCTGCGCATCGTGGATCTGCCTGCCGACATCGAAACGCATAAGGTGAACGCGACGTTAAAGAACGGTGTTCTGGAGTTCACCATGCCGAAGGTTACCAAGGTCCACGCAATCCGCATGCAGGAAGGTTAATAACGATCGAGTTGGACGGGCACAGGTCCCGTCCGATTGGAACAGGGTAATGCAAGACTCTGCAGGATCATCCTAGACGATCATGACAGTTGCGGATGATGATTTCGTGCCAAGTGGGGAAACCAGAGGGGTGTTCGTTCTCGTAAAGGGCCCGGAGTGGTTCTAAAGCGTGGAGGTACCCATGTTGAAACCTGGCGTTATTCAATCTCTTCCTGTACTTTCCGGGCCGGTTTTGACTGTTTACTTGGATACGGATCAGGCCAAGCAGATTAACCGAGGGCCCAAGCCAGGTTATCTAACCTGGTTGAAGTCTCAGGCTAAGTGGATTGCTCAAACAGTTTCACCGGACGAGCAAGAACTCTTCCAAAAACAACTGCAGCGAACCGGGACCTATCTGGACAGACAGTCACCGCGGTGCCGGGGCGTCGTAATCTTTGCCGGAAGAGATAGCTGGGAGTTTGTTCCGCTCCATGTGGAAGTGGAGGACGAGATCCACTGGGGCGCTCCGGCCGTGTCGCAGTTGTTATGGCTGCTCGATGAGCACAAACGGTACGGGATCGTCGTTCCCGGGCGCAAACGGGCGCGCTTCTTCATTTACTGGCTGGGGGAAATTCGCGAGTTGGCGGAGATGGAATTCCGGCTGGAGCCCTCAAAAAAGAAGGAGATGGGTCCCATCGCACGTCTTGGGATACACATATCTCGTGGGACGAATCGGGATGTCTTCGAGCACCACGTGGATGCCGAATACACGCACTATGGCCAGCAGATCGCCGAGCGCATAGGGCGTTGGGTTGCAGCGGAGCAGTTGGAGTCGGTTTTCTTGGTTGGCTTGGCCCAAATGGTGAAGGCCATTCGGAAAGAAGTCGCGCCGACTCTGATCGAACAAATAGTCTTGATCGAGGAAGACCTCGGCTGGGTCTCCCGAACCGAGCTACTTGATCGCGTTGAACCAGCTGTTGTCAGCTACACGCGGAAGTGCGAGATGGCCTCGGTCGAGGCTGTGCTAGGTGGTGCCCGGAACGTCGTGCTGGGAGTCGACGAGACTCTGGTTCAACTTCAGCAAGGAAGGATCCGCAGCGTTGTCGTGGAGAAGGGACTCGATGGAGGTTTGCAGAAGTGCGTGAAGTGTTCCTGGGCGGATCGCACGTCGGACCCCCTTTGCCCAGCATGCGGCGGAAAGCGGGAGAACGTTGCACTACGGGATGTGTTACCGGAGCTGGTGCGACGCTATGATGCCTCGCTACAAATCGTGTCCGGCGAAAGTGCGCGCAAGCTACAGGAGAATGGAGGGATGGCCGCTAGGCTGCGGGAGTTTGAAAGGAAGGAGTACTCAGCGTCCGCATAGAGTAAGCCGTCCTTGACGCGATTGGCGGTGATTTCCATCACCGAATGAGGGGAGAGTCAGGTTTAGAAACGAGCGGAGAGGGTGTTTTGAAGGGAATTTCATGTTTACCGCAGCGGAGCTCAAAGAGGGAATGGTCATTCGGATCGAAGGGCAGATCTATCGAGTTCTCGAAGCGGAATCGAAGGCCGGAACGGGGAAATTGGGCGGGGTCGTCAAAACCAAGCTAAGCAATGTGAGAAGCGGCCATGTCTGGGAACCGCACTTCCGCCCGCAAGAGCGCTTCGAAGAGCTGCAACTCGAGCGCCGGATGCTAGAATTCGTGTTCGCTGCGGGAGACACACTCACGTTCATGAGCCCGCAGACCTTTGAGCAATTCGAGGTGCCCAAGGGCGTGCTCGGACCCGTGGAAAAGTTCTTGCGGTCGGGGATGCAATTGCCCGTGGAGTTCTTTGAGGGTGAGCCACTCAGTGTGGCCTTCCCAGAGGTGGCCGAGGTCCGAGTTGCCGAGACGACGCCACCGGCGCATGCACAACAGGAAACGGCCTGGAAAGAGGCAAGGCTTGAGAACGGCTTGAGGGTTCAAGTGCCGCTGTTCGTCGGCCCGAACGAAATGGTGCGGGTTGAAGTGAAGACCGGACGCTACATCGAGCGAGTGCGGACCGAACGGAAGCGCGGCGCGTAAGTATTGTTTGACACAGAAGCGGAGGAGCCATGCTCGAGCTGAAAGCGGTACGCATGGAGTTCCCTGAGGACGCCAACATCATTGTGGGCCAATCCCATTTCATCAAGACGGTAGAGGATTTGTACGAAGCGGTGTGCACGGCCGTGCCGCAAGCCAAGTTTGGACTGGCATTCAACGAAAGCTCCGGGGCATGTTTGACGCGAGCGGATGGAAATGAGGAAGCGCTTCGCGAAATTGCAATTCGCAATGCCCAGGCGCTGGGCTGCGGGCACACGTTCGTGCTGGTCATTCAAAATGCGTATCCCATTAACGTGTTGAATGCGATCCGCAACGTGCCCGAGGTGTGCACGATCTTCTGCGCGACGGCGAACCCGCTGGAAATCGTCGTGGCGCAGAGCGAGCAAGGCCGGGGCGTGCTCGGTGTAATTGATGGGAGTTCCCCAAAGGGCAGAGAAGCACCGTCAGATGTCTCTTGGCGTCACGATCTGTTGCGAAAGATTGGTTACAAGCGATAGCCGGAAGCACTACGCCAGAATCAGATGGGCGTAATCTGGAGAGCAGCCCGACGGAAGCAGGAGGAACCATGAAAATTCTCGTCGCCATCGATGATTCAAAATACTCGGAAGCCGCGATTAATGGTGTTGCGAATTATTTCAAGCCGCAAAACGCGGAAGTCAGAATTTTGAATGTTGTCACCCCAGTCGTTCTTTCCGCTCTCCCTCAAATGTCGAGGGGATACGCCCCCGAACTGGAAGAGCAAGCGAAACAGGCACGGGTGCTTGTCGACAAATACGCACAGCAACTGCGCGCGGATGGCTACAGGGTAGACTCTACGATTGAGACGGGCGACGTCCGGGAGTCAATCATTGACTCCGCCGCGCGCTGGCACGCCGACCTCATCCTCCTTGGATCTCACGGACATAAGGGCATGGGGCGGCTGTTACTTGGAAGCGTCGCCGAATCTGTTGTGCGTCACGCGAACTGTTCGGTTCTTGTCGTTCGTCTGCCTGTAGGCCAATAGCTGGATCGCGAGCGGATATTTGTCTGGCAAGAAGAATCAGGAACGGGGCCGCGGGGAGCCTTGGTTCTGACAATTGTGGCTGCGCGTGAAAGAACGGCGCCGGCACGCCTTCGCCGGATTCCGCTATACAAGGAGGAACTCATGTCATCGAAAGCTAGCCCCCAAGGGTCTCTTGTCATGTTGTGGGCCGGTGAGAATCCGGCTTTCCACTGGGTGTTGCTCGAGCGACTCCAAGCGGCGGATATACCGTTTTCCGACAAAGCTCTGGGTGACGATCAAGTCGCCCTGACTGCCGATCCGCTCCCTATCGATTGGAAGCCTCGCTTTGGCTTCGAGGTTGCCGTTTTGTCGCTCGATCTCCCCACCGCGAAAGAGATTCTCGAGAAGCTCCTAGATGAAGATCTTGAGAGCGTTGAAATTCCTGCGCAGGACGGTGCACCTCTCGAGGAGCCGCTCGCCACCATGACCAGTGAACGACGTACCACGGTGGAAGTCTGGAGTGGGAATGACGACCGGATTGCGCAGTTCCTGACTGCTGCGATGCAGGAAAACGAAATTCCAATTTGCCTGGAGAACCTGGGTGAGCACAGCAAGATTTGCGTGTCAACGGCCAACGAAAAACGAGCGAAGGAAATTGTGCGCGAGATTGTCGAAGGCGCACCGCCGGAGTAAATTCCGCATTAGACCAATACCCCGGCTTGATCTCTCCCCTTACTGTTTCTCCTAGTGTACCCAGCTAGGAAATTGTGAGCACGACTTTGCCAAATTGCTTGCCGTGTTCGAGGTAGTGGTGCGCCACGATGCAGTCGTGGAGAGGCCACACTTTGTCCACGATAGGCTTCAGACGTCCTTGCTCAACCAGCTTCAGAACCGTACGCAATTCAGTTTTTGTTCCCATGTAGGAACCAAGGACGGAAAGCTGGCGGGTGAACAGGAAGCGGATGTCCAATTTTGCGTCGTAGCCCGTGGTGCAGCCACAGGTCACCAAACGCCCACCCGCTGCCAGGCTCTTGATGCTCTCGTTCCAGGTGGCCGTGCCCACATGCTCGAAGACGACGTCCACTCCCTTATTGTGGGTTAGCCGCCGGACTTCCTTGGCGATTGGCATGATGCCGTGGTGGATCACTTCGTCCGCGCCAATCTCTTTTGCTTTGGCGAGTTTCTCGTCATCCCCCGCAGTGGCAATCACGCGAGCACCCAAGAACTTCGCGATTTGAATGGCCGCGCTGCCCACGCCGCTGCCTGCGGCAATTACGAGAACTTCTTCGCCGGGTTGAAGCTGGGCGCGGTTCACCAGCATGTGCCAAGCGGTCTGAAAGACGAGCGGAACCGCCGCGGCGTGCACCCAGTCCAGATTCTCCGGATAGGGCAGACAGTTGACCTCCGGGCAGCGAACATATTCCGCGCACCCGCCGTCTACCATGTAACCCAAAATCGTGGAATCGCGGCAGCGATTGTCGTTGCCGGACAGGCAGGCAGGACACTTGCCACAGGTGATGCCGGGCGCGAGCACTACTTTCTGGCCGATATGCACGGTACTCACTTCGGGGCCGATCTTTGCCACTTCCCCGGCGATATCGCTGCCCGGAATATGCGGCATTGGAATCTGATAGCCGGGCAACCCGCGCCTGACCCACAGGTCGAGATGATTGAGGGCGCAGGCGCGCACGTGAACGAGGACTTCACTATGTCGGAGATGCGGTTCAGGTACGTCGGTGTAGTGCAAAACACTGGTGTCACCGTGCTGATGGAAAAGAATAGCTTTCATGAAAGGCCTCCTCAGAAGGAAACGCACAACTGCGCAGTCGGCAGACGTATCGTTGCACGATATGTTGGAGGTACCTGCTCAGGCTGTCCTAAGGAGAACGCTACGCCTGAGTTGTAACGCTGTCCAGCCGGGGGCAGTTCCCGATTATCCGACCTCCGGACATAGGCTATTGTTTCCCCAAGCCGTTTTAGCAACGTGCGATTGCAATCCCCCAAGGAAAGCTAGGTCGCTCAGCCTTTGGTGGCAAACGAGCACATAGTAGGCTTGGCCAGGCTGACGAAATCATCGTAGGTCATGCGGATAGCGTCTCTGTGCGTGCCGGCGTTGAAAATGATTTCTTTGTCGGCGGCGAGGGACTCGTCGACAAAAACGCGCAGACCGTAGAGCTCGCCAAGGGGCGGAATGGCACCGATTTCACAATCGGGGAACAGACTTGAGAACTCACCTTCAGTCGCCAAACGAGCCGGGTGGCCGATGGCGCTGGCAAGTCTGTCAACGTTCACATGGTAGGAAGCAGGCATCACAGCAAGGAAATACTCATTCCCTGTTTGCACGACCACGGTCTTGGCCACCTCTCGACCCGAGACGTGCATGACGGCCGCAGCGCCCTGAGCGGTGTAGGAAGACGGGTGAGTGACAGGCAAATAGGGGATATGGCTCTCTTCCAGGTGATTTTTGATGCGAGCGGAGATTGGCATGGCTTAACTCCCTTCTTTGGGTAAATCCACGAGAACCAAGGACTGTGTGCTCAAAAGACGGCATACATCCGTTTTTCTTCTAGTTGATCAGGATGTTCTGCCGCATAGAGTTGCGCGCGCGTCAGGGGAATCCGTTGGCACGCTTTGCGCGCAAAGAGAATCTGAAAATGCTGGAGCGAACCGGAGGAAAATCCCGCGAGCGACCCGGCGAGATAGAGACGCCAGAGCCGCACGAAGTCCGCACCGAACATTTCCGAAACCCTGGCGGATGAATTCTCGAAGCGTTCGAGCCAGTGCTCCAGGGTTCGGGCATAGTGAGGACGAAGATTTTCGACGTCGACGACCGAGAAGTCCCCGGGCTCAAACAGATCCATGGCCTGACGGAGCGTCGGGGCATAGGTACCCGGGAAAACGCGTTTGCGGGTCCAAAGATTGAAAGGATGCGGCTGATTCAGGCCGATCGTCTGGATTAGTCCGCGACCAGCAGAGTCAAGTATGCGGTGAATCACGCGACCCATATCGCGATAGTGCTGTGCGCCAACATGTTCGAGCATGCCGACGGAGACGAGCGCGTCACACTGAGTGGAAATGTTGCGGTAATCGTCTTCGATGAATTCGACCTGATGAGTTAGGCGGAGTTCAGCGGCGCGGTGACGAGCCCAGAGGGTCTGTTCATGGGAATTACTGACGGCCAGGACGTAGGCACCATAGTGTTTGGCCATGTGAAAGGCGAGGGCGCCCCACCCACAGCCAATGTCGACAACGCGTTCACCGGGCAGGAGACTAAGCTTGCGGCATATGTAATCCATTTTGGCGATTTGTGCTTCTTCTAACGTGAGCGAGGGAGAAGCGAAATAGGCTCCGGAATACACGAGCTGCGAATCAAGCCAGAGGCGGAAGAACTCCGTACCCAAATCGTAATGGCGATGGATGTTCTTGCGGGCGCCCCGCAAGGAGTTGCACTGCAGAAATGCTAGGAGGGGCGAGGCAATTCTGGAATACAAATTGCGAGATTCGGTCGCAGACATGGACCTGAAGACGGTCTCGAGCATAGCGACGAGACTGCCCTCGACAGTGACCCGCCCGGCTGTATAGGCATCGCCGAAACCGAGCTGCGGATCAAGCAACATCTCGAGAAGGGTGCGGCGATCGTGAATCGTGATGGTAGCGACCGGAAAAGCGGCCGGTGGCGCGACCTCGAGTCGGCGTCCCATTGTTATGCGGATTTGTGGATCGCCAAGAGAAGCGTAAAGGCGGCGTAGAAGCCACATGTCAAAACGGGATGGATAATTAGAAGCGGGAGAGTTGGAACCGCCAAGGTCTGCTTGGTCTTGGTGAGGGGTAGATTTCGTGAGCATGGGATTCGCCTCCGCAATGCTGGGCAACTGCAGGTCGACCCCGATGCCGCGACAAAAATCTCAAGGACTCGACGGGATTTTTTCGGGTGTTGGAAGCCGACTGCGGAGCAGAAGTTTCCGTGGGCCTAGCGAGCAGAGAACTAGGGTAATCCTTGCCTCCATGCCTTTCGAACGGGCGTGTCCGGAGAGACACTTCTGAAAAGGACGCCGTTGGAAACCCATAGAGTCGCGTGATTCCGACGGCAATGAGGAGGCATTAGGAATAAAGCGATCGAGAAAGATGAGGCGCGGAAACTTCATGGGCCGCCTCCGCTCCGCGAAACTCGGGTTTGTACCCCGCGTACCACAGTAGCCCTGAGCTGAACCTACGCCTAGGGGACGGGCTCCGCAAGGAAGAAATTCCTTTGTCGGATCATCCCACTTGTTGGGAGTCACGGAGCTAATTGCCGTTTGATTTCGTGATCTGGGTCACTCGCTGGATTGCGCCGTGCGCTTACGCTGCTCGGGACATTCACTCATACGGTAATCATCACGGGGTGCATTGTGGTCAGCATCAGGCTCCCTAATTCGCTGCCACGTTCATTTTCACGGTTAACGTTGTTCTGTTCATCGTCGGGTTACTCTTCTGGGCTGTCACTCATGTGTAGGCGGAGCGAAGTGTGACTCGGTTGTGGTTCCAACCACTTTGGCAGAAAGTGGCTAGTCAGGACCGCCGTAGCCGGTGCATTCGCACGGGCGTATAATGACGCTTGAAAAGCAGTGAGGCCCCGTCCGCTGGTGTGGAAAGTCCCAGCTACGGCGCTTAGTTGTCGACGGTTGTGACCTTCTTTCCGCACCGAAACGGACGCGCGGGCGGTAAAGGAGGTGTTATGTCGCCTCGTCCTTTACCCAGGAACCCGAGTCTCAAACTCATCAACGCAGAAGCAAGAATACTTGTTGAGGAATCCCGTCAAGGCCATCCTCGGGCTTTGACACGTCTCTCGGTCCTGGATGCGCGACCCGACAGGTCCAACCTGAGACTCGCCGAAGCTCAGCTCGTAATCGCGCGCGAGTATGGTTTTGCAAGTTGGCTGAAACTGAAGGAGCACGTGGAGAGACTGACCCGTAACTCTGATTCTTCGGAAGAACTCGAGGGCTTATAGAGCGCATCAATCGGGTAGTGATGCGCATTGACTCTCAATTTTCGCAGGCCTATGCTTGCGGATAGAAGGTGAATGGGAAGGAGCACTTCCCATGCCGGACCAGGCCTTATCGCTCGACTCCCTAATCGGGCTTGAATTCTCTCACTACCGTATCCTTAAAAAGATTGGCAGCGGCGGGATGGGTGTTGTTTATCTGGCTCGCGATTCGCACCTTGATCGAGACGTCGCGCTTAAGCTTCTTCACCCCGGCACCATCTCCGACGAAACGGTTCGCCATCGCTTCCACAATGAGGCCCTCGCACTTTCAAAACTCAATCATCCCAACATCGCCACCATCCACGATTTCGATACACAGGACGGAACCGATTTCCTCGTAATGGAATACATCCCTGGCAGCCCTCTCAGCACCAGACTCGCCACCGGTCCCCTGCCCGAATCCGAAGTTCTCGCTCTCGCCCTTCAACTTGTCGAGGGACTCGTCGCTGCCCATGAGCACTCCATCATTCATCGCGATTTGAAGCCCGCCAATCTCCTCATCTCCAACGACGCGCGGCTGAAAATCCTGGACTTCGGTCTCGCCAAACTCCGCCTGCCTCTGACCGAATCGGTCACGCAATCTCAGCTAGAATCGCACGCAATCGCCGGCACGTTTCCCTATATGGCTCCTGAGCAGCTCCTTGGCGGCGACCTTGATGGTCGCACTGATCTCTACGCCACCGGCCTCATCCTCTACGAAATGGTCACAGGGCAACGTCCGTTCGCTGAACTCCCCAGCGGCAAATTGCTCGACGCGATACTCCATCGTCCTCCCCTTCCGCCGCGCCAGCTTAGTCCGCAGGTGTCCTTCGAGCTCGAACATATCATCGCCAAGTGTCTCGAAAAGAATCCCGCCAACCGCTATCAGTCCGCCAAGGAACTCGCCGTTGATCTTCGGCGCTTGCAGCGCGATTCCTCTGCCGACACTATCCCTTTTTCCCCACTTGCTCCCGTGCCACCTCACTCCTTTCTCGGCAGCAAATCTTTCTTCGCTGTTCTCGCTATCTTTCTTATCTCTTCTCTCGCCGCCGCGCTCTTCCTTCTCCGCTACTATGGTCTTCTCCCAACTTTCATCTCCGGGGCGCCACGCATTCAATCCATTGCGGTTCTTCCTCTCGCCAACCTTTCCGGCGATCCCGATCGCGAATTCTTCGCCGATGGCGTTACCGAAGAACTCATCACGCAGCTCGGCAAGAGCACCAGTCTTCGTGTCATCTCCCGCCAGTCCGTAATGCGGTTCAAGAACACTTCGCTCCCTGTGAGCGAAATCGCCCGCAAACTCAATGTCGATGCTGTCGTTGAAGGTTCCGTCCTGCAATCCGGCAATCGCGTCCGCGTCACTGCTCGACTCGTTCCCGCTTCCACCGAGAGGCCGCTCTGGGCCGAGCAATACGACCGCGATCTCCGCGATATCCTCACCCTTCAAGCCGACGTCACTCAGGCCATCGCTGCTGAAATTAAACTCAAACTCTCTCCGGAGGAAAAAGCCCGCCTCATTTCATCACGTCCAGTCAATCCCGAAGCCTTTGAAGCTTACCTGAAGGGTCGGTCCTACTGGTATCAAGTATCCAAATCCGGTTTTGAGGAAGCCGAGCGCTACTTCCACATGGCCCTTGAAAAAGACCCTCAATACGCACTGGCCTACTCCGGCCTCGCCGATGTCTGGCTCATGCGCACCGATACCGGCTACCTTGCTCCTTCCGAGGTTTACGATAAGGCCAAAGCTTACGCATCGCGAGCTCTGGATCTTGATCCCACTCTCGCCGAGCCTCATGTCAGCCTCGGCAACATTGCCGCCGGATACGATCGCGACTGGTCCGCCGCCGAGCGTCATTTTCTGCGTGCCATTGAGGTTAATCCCAGTAGCGCCGACGCTCATTTCATGTACGCCGACCTGTTAATCTCTTTGAAACGCAATCAGGAATGGGACAACGAGATTCATCTCTGTCTCACTCTCGACCCCATGGACTATTTTTATCGGGCCTTCTACGCCTGGCATCTCATCTACCTCGGGCGCTATGACGAGGCCATCGAAAATCTTCGAAATGTTCTCGCTTCTAGTCCCAATTTCTCTTCCGCCCACATGGGTCTCTGGGGCGCGTACTTCAAAAAGCACATGGACCGGGAGGCTTACTCGGAAGCCGTTCGGTTCTTTGAAATTTTGAACGACCACGAAGCCGTAGACGCGCTCCGCGCCGGTTTCGCCTCCGCAGGCTATCCCGAAGCCATGAAGCGCGCCGGCGATGTCCTCGCCGCTCGCTCACGACATTCCCATGTCCCTGGCATACGTATCGCCCGGCTGTATGCCCATGCTGGACAGAATGAACTGGCGCTCACCTGGCTCGAAAGAGCTGTCGATGCCCATGAAACTCCCGTCGAACACCTCGCCGTCGCCTGGGACTGGGAAGCTCTTCGCCCCGACCCTCGGTTCCAGGCGCTCCTGCACGGCCTCGGTCTCTCTCAATAATCGTTAGCTTTGCGCGACGGGATTCCGGAAATCGAGTGGAAGTTAGCCCGGGTGTCCGCGCCGCTTTCTTCAACGTTGGAAGATCGGTCCAGACAATCCGGTGTTAAGGAACATCAGGTTCGACGGTGGCCTGCCGCAATCAAATTCGCAGAGCGTCAAGCAAGCCGGAACTTCAACCACGCCCTGTTCCCGCATCCAATGACCCAGACGACTAGGACAGAAGCGAAGTTGCCGAAGGTTGATCGGCCTCAGCACGCGGTCCCACGAAATCCCGGGGCTTCTGCAAACGCGAGGTGCCTTGGCGGCACAGAGTACCGTGAGCAATTAGTCGACCAAAGTAATTCGATGGCACAGAATCAGTGACATTCTGGGTAGTGAATCGCAACCAAGTCGGCCCAAAAGGGCGAAGAGTCCGCAGTCTTCTGAAGGACCTCAGGAGTTTCGACAATCTTCCGGACCCTGGCACCACCTCTGACCCTCGTCTACTCCGTAATTCTCTGACAAAACGCAAGAACTGCCATCCATTTGGCCCAGCGTGGAAGGAGATCGTTATTCTTCAGGCTCTTCGTGTGCTTGTCACAATCCAAAGCACGGCTTCAGTGATATAGTGGCTGCACTTTTTGGGTACCGTCTCAGCCTTCTTCAGTCTCTGAGCTGCCGTGCAGCAGACATTTTGTCGGTAAAGAGCCTTACGAAAGTGCGGCGGTCACCGAATAAGCACGAAACGACATTCTTGTTTCATTCATTCTGTTTCACAGTTTGTGAGAAGGAGTGCACGCGTGAAAAGGACAGGAAGAAGTTCCGCCAGGAAGAGCGAAAGCAAAAAAGCAGCGAAGTTACCCTACAAGAACGCCAGTCTGCCCTCCGCAAAGCGAGTTAAAGATCTGTTGTCGCGCATGACGCTGGAAGAGAAGGCAGCGCAGATGCTCTGCATCTGGATGCAGAAAGCGCAAACGCTGGTGGATGCCGACGGAAATTTCGACCTTCAGAAGGCGCAGGCGGCCTTCAAGAAAGGCCACGGCCTTGGCCAAGTGGGCCGCCCGAGTGACGCCGGAAAGGGCAAAGACGCGCGCGGCATGGCGGAACTCACCAACGCCATTCAGAAGTTTTTCATCGAGAACAGCCGCCTGGGAATTCCGGTGATATTCCACGAGGAGTGTTTGCACGGACACGCGGCCCCAGGAGGGACAAGTTTTCCGCAGCCGATCGCGCTAGGAGGCACGTTCGATCCCGATTTGGTTGAATCGCTTTTCACCATGACCGCAGAAGAAGCGCGGCTGCGCGGCGCGCATCAAGCGCTGACTCCAGTGGTGGACGTTGCTCGCGAACCCCGCTGGGGCCGCGTGGAAGAAACTTACGGTGAAGATCCCTACCTGGTTTCGCGCATGGGCATCGCCGCCGTGCGTGGGTTTCAAGGTGATGCCAAGTTCCGCGATAAGAAGCGTCTGATCGCCACGCTGAAGCATCTTGCGGGGCACGGCCAGCCAGAGTCCGGCATGAACTGCGCTCCCGCGAACGTCTCGCTGCGCGTGCTGCGGGAGACTTTCCTTTACACCTTCAAGGAAGCGCTGAAAAAGGCTGGGGGCATCAGCGTAATGGCTTCCTACAACGAACTCGATGGCGTTCCGTCGCACGCGAACAAGTGGCTGCTTCAGGACGTGCTGCGCAAAGAATGGGGCTTCAAAGGATTCGTGGTCTCGGACTATTTTGCGATTTGGGAATTGGGTTATCGCCCCGATACGCATGGGCACTTCGTCGCCGAGGACAAAAAGGAATCGTGCGCGCTGGCGGTGCAAGCGGGCGTCAATATTGAATTGCCGGATCCCGACTGCTATTTGCACCTTGTGGAACTGGTGCGCAAACGAGTGCTGAAGGAGTCGCAACTCGACGAACTGGTCGGGCCGATGCTGTATTGGAAATTCGAAATGGGGCTGTTTGATGATCCGTACGTTATCCCCGATGAAGCCGAGCGCGTGGTGGGCTCTGATGCCAATCGAGAACTGGCTCTGCGAGCGGCTCGCGAGGCCATCACCCTGCTGCGGAACGAAGGAAGTGTGGTGCCACTCGATCTGAAGCGGCTGAAGACGATCGCGGTGATCGGCCCGAACGCACATCGCAGTCTGCTTGGCGGCTACAGTGGCGTGCCCAAACACGACGTTTCCGTGCTCGACGGCATTAAAGCCAAGGTCGGCGGACGCGTTGAGGTGCTTTATAGCGAAGGCTGCAAGATCACCATCGGCGGCAACTGGAACCAGGACGAAGTTGTGCCCAGCAATCCCGAAGAGGACCGCAGACAGATCGCGGAAGCGGTCGAGGTAGCCAAGCGCGCCGACGTGATCGTGTTGGCCATTGGCGGCAACGAGCAGACGTCGCGCGAAGCGTGGGGATTAAACCACATGGGCGATCGCACCAGCCTGGACCTGATCGGGCGGCAGGAAGAACTCGTGAAAGCCATGGTAGCGTTGGGCAAGCCAGTGGTCGTCTTTCTGTTTAATGGCCGGCCGCTATCCATCAACTACGTCAACCAGAATGTCCCGGCGATCTTCGAGTGCTGGTATCTGGGACAAGAGACTGGCCGCGCTGTCGCCGACGTGCTGTTCGGCGACAGCAATCCAGGCGGAAAGCTGCCAATCAGTTTTCCGCGCTCTGCGGGACATTTGCCGGTCTTCTACAATTACAAGCCCTCCGCGCGGCGCGGCTACTTGTTCGACGATGTTTCGCCGCTGTTCGCGTTCGGCTACGGGCTGAGTTACACCACGTTTTCCATCCAGAACGTGCGTCTGCGGAAGAAGGCCATCCGGCGCAACGAATCCACCCAGGTGTTGGCAGATGTGACGAACACCGGTAAGCGTGAAGGAATGGAAGTGGTGCAAATGTACATCCGCGATCTGGTCAGCTCCGTGACTCGACCGATCAAGGAGCTAAAGGGGTTCAAGAAAGTTTCCTTGCGCCCGGGTGAAACAAAGACGGTTGCACTGGACATCACGCCGGAGCTTCTGGCGTTCTACGACGTGAACATGAATTACGTGGTCGAGCCTGGCGAATTTGCAATCCTAGTTGGCAATTCCTCGCGCGACAGCGATTTACAGAAGGTGATTCTACAGGTCCGGAAATAAGCACCAAGAGAAGAGGTTTCCACATGACTGACGCTGGCGCAAGACTCTCGTTCAAAGAGAAGTTTGGTTACAGCCTTGGCGACATGGCGGCAAACTTTGTCTTCCAGTTCATGATCGCACTTCAACTGGACTACTACACCCACACCTTCGGCCTTACTCCAGCCCAGGCTGGGACGCTCTTTCTGGTGGTTGGCTTGGGCGCGGCCGCCATCAATCCGATCATGGGTTTGATCGCCGACCGCACAACCTCGCGGTGGGGTAAGTTTCGTCCGTGGCTGTTATGGAGCGCGGTGCCGTTCGGCATCATTGGCATCCTGACGTTCACAACGCCCAACATCAGTCCGGGTGCAAAACTGATCTACGCTTGGGTCACGTACACACTGCTGCGCGTGGTGTACATCGTCAACAACGTGCCGTATGCCTCGTTGACGGCGGTCATGACGCAAGATCCGGACGAGCGGACCAGCATCTCGTCGTACCGCCAAATCGCGGCCAACTCCGCAGGATTTATCATTGCCAGTCTCGCGATCCCAATGGTCACATTTTTCGGGCATGGCAACGATGCTCGCGGCTACCAGTTGACCATGGGCCTTTTGTCGGTGGTCAGCGTGATTTTCTTCATCATCACGTTCTTGGTGACGAAAGAACGCATCCAGCCCGACCCGCAGCAGAAGTCTTCGCTCAGCCAGTCGCTGTCGGACCTGTTCCAGAATCGACCGTGGGTGGTGCTGTTTTTGGTGACGCTGTTCTATTTCGCCGCCATCCTGGTGCGTGGCAACGTCATGCCGTCGTATTTCCGCTACGTGGTCGGCGACGTGAAGCTGTATGCCTGGTTCAACGGTTTCGGACTCGCGGCACTGCTCTTGGGTGTTGCCTTCTCCACAGCCGTGTCAGTCCGCGTGGGCAAGCGCGAACTGTTCATTGCAAGCATGATCCTGACAGGAGTCTTCAGTATGTTGCTGCTTGTCCTGTCCCCGTCGGCCACAGTCCTGATTATCGGAACGGAAGTGCTGCGTCAGTTCTCGTTCGGATTGTCTGGTCCGATCCTGTGGGCCATGATGGGCGATGTTGCGGATTACGGCGAGTGGAAGACTGGCCGGCGCGCCAGCGGCACGGTTACCGCGGCGGTTGTGTTCGCTCTGTGGGCTGGGCTGGCGCTCGGCGGCGCCATTGCCGGATGGCTGCTCTCGGGTTACGGCGTGGTCTCCGAGGCAGCGGTTCAAACCGAGCACGCGCGATCGGGCATCCTTCTGACTGCCAGCGTCTATGCAGGCATTACCTTTCTTGCGGCCGCGGCGTGCCTGTTCTTCTATCCGCTGTCTCGTGAACTGAGCCGGTCAATCGCCAACGATCTGACCGAGCGGCGAAAAGGGTACGCGTCGTGAAGAAGATCGCCTGCGATGTTGCCGCGAAGTTATTGGCAACGGCGTGCGCAGCATCTATGGGCATGGCGATTCTGCTCGCGACAAGTTCAACCGCAAGTGCACAAACACCTTCCCTCAAGGACACTTTCAAGGACTCGTTTCTCGTGGGAGCGGCGCTGAATCCGGCTCAATTTACCGAACAAGACGTTCGCGGCGCCGCGCTCGTTAAAGCGCAGTTCAACTCGATTACCCCGGAAAACGTCTTGAAGTGGGAACGAGTTCATCCGGAACCAGACAGCTACAGTTTTGAATTGCCCGATCGCTATGTTTCATTTGGCGAGAAGAACCACATGTTTATCGTTGGCCATACGCTTGTGTGGCACAACCAAGTCCCCTCGTGGGTCTTTCAAGGAGAGAATGGTAATCCCACAGTTCGCGAAGTGCTGCTGAAGCGCATGAGCGATCACATCCACACCGTGGTGGGCCGCTACAAAGGGCGCATCAATGGCTGGGACGTCGTCAACGAAGCTCTCGACGAAGATGGCACGCTGCGGCAAACCCCTTGGCTGAAAATCATCGGCGAGGACTATATCGCCAAAGCGTTTCAATTCGCGCACGAAGCCGATCCTCAGGCCGAACTCTACTACAACGATTACAACCTGGAGAATGAAGCTAAGCTGAAAGGCGCGCTGGAACTGTTGCGGAAATTACAAGCCCAAGGTGTGCCGATCTCAGGCGTCGGGATTCAAGGGCACTATCACATGGATGCGCCGACCAACCAGCAGGTAGATGCAGCGATCACCGCCTTCGGTGAACTCGGCCTGAAAGTGATGGTCACGGAACTGGACGTGGACGTGCTGCCGCTCGCCTTCCAATATGCGGGCGCGGACGTCTCGCTTTCCGCAGAACTGCAACCCAAGTTGAATCCTTACACGAAGGGCCTGCCGCGTTCGATGCAGCAAGCGCTGGCGCAGCGCTACGCCGGGCTATTCGGCGTTTATCTGAAGCACCACGGCACGCTGACGCGCGTTACCTTTTGGGGAGTGACCGATGGAGATTCCTGGCTGAATAATTGGCCTGTGAAAGGTCGAAGAAACTATCCGCTGCTCTTTGATCGCAATGGTCGACCCAAGCCTGCGTATGACGCCGTGATCCGCGCGGCTCGGGCGCAGTAAATCGCTCCGACCAGCGACGCACTCGCTCAACAAACGAACTCTTGCGATGAGCACGGGAGAGAATGAATCGAGATCATCCCAGAAACTCTGGGTGTGATTTTGATTTTGGGGAATGGAGTACAATTCGACCCGAAGGCAAAGGAGATCAACGATGCGCCGTGCATGGATTGTCGTTCTATTTGTGACGTTGGCTATGGCTTCAGCGGTGAACGCGCAGACGAACTTGTCCGCGAAATGGGAGGAGCTCACCGCGGGAGACTTTCAGAAGGCGATTGCGAAAGCGCAAGGAACCTGCCTGCTGCCCTTCGGGATTATTGAGAAGCACGGCCCGCATTTGCCATTGGGAACGGATCTGCTGGACGTGCGATACGTGACCGAGCATGCGGCGCTACAAGAATATGCGGTGATTTTTCCGGCGTACTATTTCGGACAGATTTTCGAAGCAAAGCACGAGCCAGGAACCTTAGCTTACAGCCCCGAAATGCAACTGAAGCTGCTACAAGAAACGACCGACGAAATGGCGCGCAACGGCTGCAAAAAAGTGGTGATTGTGAACGGGCATGGCGGAAATGAGAGCTTGCTGCCTTACTTCGCGCAGACGCAACTCGCGAAGCCACACGATTACGTGGTGTACGTGCAGTGGGGCCACGAAGCGACGAAGAAGATTGGCGCAGAGAAGAGCGGCCCAGATTGGCACGCAGGCGAGAGCGAAACGTCCAACATGCTGGTGACCAATCCCAATCTGGTTCATATGGACCGGGCGAAAAATGAATCCGGAGCCGATCAGAAGCGGGTGAAATTGCCCGAGAGCGTATACACGGGGATTTGGTGGTACGCGCGTTTTCCGTATCACTACTCCGGAGACGGATCAGCGGCGACGAAAGAGCAGGGCGAAGCAGACATTCAGAGCTGGGTCAATACCGTGGTGCGGGCGATCCGCGCGATTAAAGCGGATGACGAAAGCCTGAAGTTGCAGAACGAGTTTTATGAAAAGAGCCAGCACCCGTTGGATACAGTGAAGTAAGAAGCGTTGGGCGAGACTCTCCGATTGATGCCGTGACCAGGTTGGCCCTACGACCATCCGGATAAACTGTCGGCGTGACAAACATCACATCAAGCAGTGACCTGGGTCATGGACCGAAGTGCTCTGGAACATATACACGAGGTGGCATTGGGTGCGCCACCATGACAGAGCATGCGGAGAATGTCCTGCAGGAGCTGGAACGGGTCTCTGCGCGTCTTCAGGAGTTGGAGAGGCGAGTAGCAACGTTGGAAAAGCGGGGAGAATTACCTGCAACCCCTCCTGTAGAAGCGTTCCTTGGAGCAATTCCCAAAGAAAGAGAAAAGCGGGCGAGATCGACCAGCGTCGGACCGGTACTGGGCAAGGCGGTGCTGGCGATCGCGGGAGCGTACCTTTTGCGCGCGATCGCCGAATCGCGGGCTGAGTGGCGATGGATCATGCTGGTGACGGGAATCGCATATGCCATGGTGTGGCTGGTGTGGGCGGTGCGAAGCCACCGGAGCAGTCATTTTGCTAGCGTGGTTTTTGGATTGACGGCGGCGTTGATCCTGCCACCGCTGCTATGGGAAGGCACGGTGCGTTTTCACGAGCTCAGCGTGGGCGTTGCCTCGCTGGTGCTTGTGGGAGAAGTGGTTCTCTCGCTAGGCCTGGCGTGGACGGAGAGGCTTGAGGCGATTCCATGGATCGGGACGGTGGCAGCGGTTGCGACGGCTATGGGGTTGATCGTCGCCACGCACGAGCTGCGCCCGTTGACGATAACGCTGTTGGCGTTGGCACTGGTGACGGAGGTGGCGGCCGCCAGAGGACGCTGGCTGGGCTTACGTGTGGTGACAGCCCTCGCAGCAGATTCAGCCGTGGGTTTACTGGGCTTATTGATGACTTCAGCAGAGCGGGTTCCGGATACCTACCGGGCGATCAGTGCGGGCGAGTTGAACGCATATTGTGCCGCGCTGATGACAATCTACTGCGGAAGTATCGGAGTACGTGCATTTGTAATGAAGCGGAAGCTGCTGTTCGCCGAAATAGTGCAGGCTGCAGTGGCATTCGTCCTCGGGACATGGGTCAGCCTTCGCGCGACGCACGGTGAATCATCGAGGGTGCTGGGAGCGGTGTTCCTTTTGCTGGCGGTTGGGTGTTACTGGGGCGCACTACAGAGATTCTCGGGAGCAGAGGGAAGCCGGAATCGTCACGTTAGCGCCAGTTATGCGGCATGTCTGGTGCTTGCAGGGAATCTACTATTGCTCAAGGGAAATTTCCAAGCGGTGGGATTGAGCGTGGCCGCAATCGCCGCAGTGGCGATCTTCACACGAACAAAATACCTAAGTCTTGGGATTCACGGAACGCTATATCTACTGGCGGCCGGCATAGGGTCTGGCCTGTTCGCTTACGCGACCAGCGCGCTCGCAGGCAAGGTTCCTACCTGGCCGGAATGGAGTTTCTGGGTCGTGGCCTTGGTTGGGCTGGTGAGTTATGTACTGGGATCACGGGTTTCGGGAGAAGGATGGAGGGCTCGGATGTTGTGGGTCCTGCCCGCAGTAGTGGTGGGGAGTGCGCTGGCAGCCCTGGCAGTAGCAGCGTTTGCGGGCCTTGGCTCGGGGGAGTTGAGCGCCTCGAGGTCATCGATGGTGCGCACGGTGGTGACGTGCGTGATCGCACTGGGGTTGGGATACGCGGGATCGCGGTGGAACCGCGTGGAACTGGGGTGGGTGGCGTATGGCGCGATCGGATTAGGTGCGCTGAAGCTGGTCGTCGAGGATTTGCGCTTTGGAAGCGCAGGAACGCTCATGGTGTCTTTATTGTTTTACGGATTGATTCTGATTTTGCTACCACGGCTGACGCGGTTTGGAAGAATCGAAGTATGAGGATCTGAACCCGCCTGCCTCTTTTTTGGACAAGAGAGAGAAGGATAGGCTAAGCGGACCGTTGTGTGACTGGCATCACCTTCTGCAGTGACGGGCGTCATCAACCCGGCGTGAGCCCTATCGTCTAATGAACGTACGTTCGTCATATCGCTCCAGTCAGGGTCCACTGCATGGTCTCTCAACTCGCACCGCAATCTACTGGTCCTTGCGGTCCCAGGGAAACATCTCACGCGCGAACAAAATCGGTATTGGCCGCATTGCTCTCCGCTCCCTCCAGTGAGGGACAAAATGAGTAAATTCCGGGACTCGGCACATCTGATTCGCGTTGCCGCCGTTTTTCTTCTGGGAGCGGTGGCGTTTATCGTGGTCCGTGCGGCCGTAATTCCAAAGAGTTTTGGACGCTACGGTCCGTACCGCGGGGCCGCCCTCGCCGAAATCACCGCGCACCCCATCGTGTTTGCGGGACACGATGTCTGCGAGGGTTGTCACCCGGATGTCCAAGAGACCAAAGCCAAGGGCGTGCACGCTCGAGTCAACTGCGAATCCTGCCACGGGCCGCAGTCGAAACACGCGGATGATCCTGGTACCGTTAAGCCCGTGTTGCCCGAGATTGCTACTCTCTGCGTGCGATGCCATTCGCGAAACGCCGCCAAACCAACTGGATTTCCTCAAATCGACGCCAAAGAACATTCGCAAGGCGAATCTTGCAAGACCTGTCATCAACCGCATAGTCCGGGCTTCCAAGCAGGTGGCACAAAGTGAATCTCAATCGTCGTCAGGTACTTCTCTTGCTTCCCGCCGCTGCAGTTGCCTGGGAATTCGCGCTTGCCGGGAACCCCGAAGCCGCACCGAACTACACCATGACAGAACATTGGTGGGGCATGCTTCTGGACATCTCCAAGTGCATCGGGTGTGGCAGTTGTGTGCGCGCCTGCGCCATGGAAAACGACGTGCCAGATAGCTACTTCCGAACCTGGATAGAGCGTTATCACGTTTCGGACTGGCATCTCGAAAATCCCCTGGTGGATTCACCAGATGGCGGCAAAGAAGGATTTCCGGCGAATGGTGAGACCGATGGAAGAAATTTCTTTGTGCCCAAGCTCTGTAACCACTGCAGCGATTCACCCTGCACGCAGGTCTGCCCAGTGGGCGCTACTTTCCACACGCCTGATGGCGTAGTCCTGATCGATTACAACTATTGTCTGGGATGCCGCTACTGCATCCAAGCCTGCCCCTACGGTTGCCGCTTCTTTCATCCCACTAAACACACCGCCGATAAATGCACGCTGTGCTACCACAGGATCACAAAAGGGCTGACGACCGCGTGCTGTGAAGTGTGCCCAACCGGCGCCAGACAATTGGTTGACCTGAAGAATCCCAAAGATCCAATCCATGCGTTTTTGAAGACCCACAATGTGCAGGTTCTGAAACCGCATCTCGCCACAGGAGCGAAGGTGTTTTACAACGGCCTAGATGGCTCGGTTCGCTAAGGAGACCACGCTGATGGAAGGATTCATGTATCCGAACGAAGTGGAACTCCAGTGGAGCGTACTGATCGTTCTGTATCCGTTTCTCACTGGGCTGGTAGCCGGCGCTTTCATCCTTGCCTCGCTGGAGCGCGTATTCCGTGTAGACGAAGTGAAGCCCACGTACCGGTTGGCGTTGCTGACCGCGCTTGCCTTTTTGATTGTGGCACCGCTACCGCTGCAACTCCATCTCGGGCATCCGGAACGGTCCTTCGAGATGTATCTGACGCCGCACCGCGCCTCGGCCATGGCAATGTTCGGATTCGTTTATCTGTGGTACCTCATGGCTGTTCTGGTACTGGAAATCTGGCTCGATTACCGGCGCGACATTGTGCTGCTGGCGCAGTCCAGCCGGGGTTGGAAGCGTCCTCTTTATCGCTTGCTGACCCTGGGCTCGTATAACATCAGTCCCGGCGCATTGCGAGTGGACGATCGCGTGGGCTGGCTTATTACCCTTGTTGGAATTCCTTCCGCGTTTCTGTTGCATGGCTATGTTGGCTTCATCTTCGGCTCGATCAAAGCAAATCCCTGGTGGTCGACGCCGCTGATGCCTGTGGTGTTTCTGTTTTCCGCTATGGTTTCCGGAATCGCTCTGGTCCTTCTAATGTACATGCTAACTTCATTTGTCCGGCGAACCGCGATTGATATGCGCTGTCTGGATACGATTGCCAAATACCTGTTGTACACATTCATTATTGATTTCACGCTGGAAATGCTGGACCTGGTTCACCGAATCTACGAATCTGACGAGTCCTTCCGCAGTCTCGACTTCATGGTGCACACGCGCCTTTTCGTTTCACAGATCGTTCTCCAAATTCTCCTTGGCACTTTGGTTCCCATAGGTCTGCTGGCGGCAACACAATTCGTGAGATTCAGTGACGCAGCCCGAAAGTGGATTTATGCGATCGGGGGAATTCTGACCATGATCGGCATTTTTGCCATGCGGTGGAATGTGGTTATTGGGGGCCAGCTCTTCTCCAAGAGCTTTCTGGGCTATACGACGTACAAAATGGATTTCGTCACACGTGAAGGACTCTTGCCAGCCGTCATTTTACTTGTTCTCCCCTTCATTATTCTTTTTGTGCTCATCAAGATCCTTCCTCCGTGGCACGAAGAGAATACTAGAGCAGTTCAAGCCGACGGCGTCGATTGAAAGCTTACCTGCGTCCAACAAGGATTCAAAAATCCTTCGCACGGAAATCCCGGACCTTCATCTTCTTCGCTCACTCCGAAACTATCCGTTTCTGCCGCACTAGTTTTGCTGGGAGTAGCGGGTCACCTTGCCGTCGACAACGACGGCGACGTACTTCCCTGCTTGTAGAAACTGCATCACCTTCGCGCCCTTGCGGGCGAGATGCGCCCAACCGGACTTGGTGTTGGGATTCTGTTGGATGCCGCGATAGAGTTCGCCATCAAATTTGAAATCCACCTCGACAAGGCGCTTGCTAGCGGTTTTGCGCGCGGGGAAAGACTGCCCGTCAACCGTGACGCTGCTGGACCGGTCCACCAGAGCTTGACGCCAAACCTCGATCAGGACCTCATCGAATGCATTCGAAGACACAGTCATGAAGGGCATGATAACGCGCGTCATGCAAACCAGGAAAAGAACGAACGGATCAGCGGGAGTGGCGAAGCGTTTCCATCCAAGAGACTAGTCGTTCGCTATTGGAGGTCTCCAAGTCAAAAAACTCAAGGCCCATGCCCACGCGAGGTTTCACGATGCGAACCACCACTAGTGCTTCCAGCACTTCGCCCTTGCGAGTCAGCTTCATGCGGGCACGCGCATTCATCGAAAGAGGCTTGCTGGTGCAGACAAAGCAGCCTCCGAAGGAAATGTCCGAGGTGATGCCGTTGACCTGTCTGCCGGTTTCGAGGTCGATGAGTTCGACATCGGCAGCAAAAGGATAGCGGATAGTGTAGCGACGATCACGAACACCTGGCACACGAACAGAAGCGTTTGCATTGCGATCAGGCATAGACACGATTTTGCTCACACGGCACTCTTCGCAAGACGTAAACGTCGGGCGACCCCAAGCGGTTAGGCGACCCTTATACAGGTAGTGTGTCGGAAAGGTTGCGAAATGAGAACCGCGTAACGACCTGAAGTTCGCGAAAGGGTAACGCCTTGGGAAGCCCTCTTGTAGGCCCTTTTGGCTATTAGTGGGAAGGACAAATGGGGCTGCCGGGCAGCAAAGGAGGGACGGGGAACATGTTAGCCTGACAAGGAATGCGCCCTCTGGAAGAACAGATGATCTCTCGCGTTGAAGGAATCCGTCAGAGCGACCGGGTCTCGTTGCGGCTGAACGTGAATGCGTCGTGGTTCGGGAACGACGGAACCGCCGTGAAACAGTCGGCGGAAACTCTGCTGGTGAGCCGCAATGGGGGCGTAATTCGCCTGAGCGAGAAACTGTTCCCGGGACAGGAACTTACGCTGCACCGTGAATTGGAAGGCGACCTGAGCAAGTCCGCACGCGCGCGGATCATGGCAGAGATTGATCGGGAAGGTGATGGGTTCCTCTACGCGATCGCGATTCTGGAGCCGCGAGTGGATTTCTGGGATATCGAGTTCCCTGCCGTGCATAAAGCCGAAGAAGCTTTGGCCAGAATGCTGATGGAATGCAGTTTTTGCCAGCGGCGCGAAGTTGTATACCTGAATGAGATGGAGCTGAAGTCGTTCGAAATACGGCGCTGCATCGCGCGATTGTGCCGGCACTGCGATTCGCCTTCGATCTGGATCGAGGCACATTCCGACACGAAGAATAAGGACGGAGTGACGCTCGCAGCGGTTCCTGAGGAGCGCGTTATGCCGCGCCGGAATCGGACCCGGGTAAAGGCCAGGGTGCTGGCGTGCATACGGCGGCGCGGATTTGAGGAAGAAGTAGCGGTGTGCGAGGACCTGTCGAAGGGCGGGATCAGTTTTCGCAGCCGGAACGAGTATCCGGAAGGCACACGGCTGGAAGTAGCTGTTCCGTACACTCCAGGAGCTGGCGCGATCTTCGTGCCAATCCGGATTGTGTTTTCACAAGCGATTACGAAAGTCGGGTTATTCCGGCACGGCGCAGCGTATCTGAAGGCGCCAGAATAGCTTCCCGCCTAATCCGAACATCTCACGTTGTAAGATTCGGCAAAAAAAGCGAAGAGTTGTGCAATTTCTTACCTTTACTCAGCCGATCCCCCCCACTGGATACGATGTTGACGGTTCTCGTCAAGACTGTGCCCTATGAAAGGATTGGACTTAACCATCCCTCGTCTTGACTCATCTCGAAATGCACATTGGAAGTGGAAATGCTACGGCTCTACTCATTGATTTGTCTGTGCCTGGGGGATATATGGAAAAGCTAAGGGTACTTGCTATATCAGCCGTGCTGCTGGCATTCGCCGTTTCGGCTTCGGCGAACTCCATTGCCGTGCGAACCCGCTCGTCGTACGGGCAAAGTAGTTCGCTAATTCTGAATACATCGACAATCACAAGTGACGGGGTAACGATTGCATCGCAGGAGTTTTGTTCGGATGCGGAAACGGATCCAACGACTGGCACCTGCCAACTCGCCTTTTCCTTCAAGATAACTTCCACGTTGCCCCCCGGAGGTCAATCTCTTGCCCTCACGCTACCAGTCCCGGTTGGGGCGAGTCTTGAAGACGCCGGATTGCTGACAAACGATGACCCTATTCCTGGTGGCAATATTTTCTTTTCACCTTTTTCGCAGGACGACGTGCTCGCTTTATCGGCCGACGCGATAATATCCGGAACGGACTCCTCCGGCAACCCGACCTTTACGTTCGCCCTTCCGATCACGCTTCCGGGCAACGGCACTGGCTTGGCACTTTTCATGAATATTGGCGACAATGACTCCCTAAATGGTGACGGTTTCTATTGCTATCAGGCAGGCACGACCCCTGGTGACAATAGTTGCACGGCGGCGAACATTCCCGCGATCCCGGTTCCGGCTGTGACACTCACAAGCACTGGAGTGCCTGAACCGGCCAGTTTTTCGCTGTTGTTGACCGGCCTGCTCGGACTGGGAAGCTTGTATCCGCGCCGCCGCAGGAATCGCTAGGTTCCGGACGGGTTTCACGCCACTGACTCGTGAGTTACTAAGCACCTCAACCCGAGCAATCTGCTGCTACAGATGTACAGCTTCCTCACTTCGTGATCGAGCTCGCTTTTCGGGCGATGAGCGTAAATCCCGCAGCACCCGCATCGGCCTGAAGGCGCTTTGCCTGGACCTTGGCGGACGGCATCGCGCCTCCTCGCGATTCAATTTCCGCCCTTGCCAGTAGCGCTTCGAATTCGGACCTCTTCAATTTCATCTCCGAAGCTTTTTGAATTGCGTCTGTGAGGATTCGCGTGGCCTCGGCCTCCTTGCCTTCGTGCGCGTCGAGATAGGCCTCCGCAATGGCGACCTTCAGCCGAATGCCCTGGTCTTGCGCCGGCAGGGTCTTCGCACGCTCGATCGCCTTACGAGATTCAGGCAGTTTATTTTCGGCAATCAGCGCGCGAGCGAGGGTGGCCAAAGCATCGCTTTCGAGATCTGCATTTTTCTGCTCGCGGAACGCATCCGACGCCTGCCGCGCGAGAGTTTCCGCTTCTCCCGGCTGATTTTGCTCCAGAGCCAGCGTTGCCAGTGACGCATTGTTCTGCGCCAGTCCGATTGAGTCTGCTAATTGCTGATTTAATTTCAGAGCGTCGCGATAGTTCTTTTCGGCCTTCTCCAGATGGTCTTGCGCCAGGTTTATGTCACCCATATTCATCAGTGCGGAAGCGTAATCGCCCTTCATCTCGGCGTCCTTAGTAATTTTCAGCGCCTCCTCCAGCCTGTTGCGCGCACCCGCGACGTCTCCCTGTTCAAACAGGATCAAGCTGATACCGTTGAGAGCAAACGCAGCGTTTTTTTGATCGCCTACCAACTGCGCTGTTTTTAGCATGTCGTTATAGATTTGCAGCGCCGCGCTGGACTTCGCCCGAGGCAACCAGATCCGCGGCAAGCCCTCCCTCGGCGTCCAGAATTCCTTGCTTGTTGTTGATTGTGCGCGAAGTCTCCAGCGATTCCTGGTAGTAACCGTGCGCTCCCTTCAGGTCACCTGCGGCATACTTGAGGTTAGCAATGTTTAGTAAAGCTCCGGCGACATCTCGCTGCGCGCCGATTCCACGTACCAACTTCAATGCCTGCTGGTGGCACTCTAAGGCCTGATCGGTAGCCCCTTGGTCGTTCAAGGCGTATCCCAGCCCCGTAAGACTTCTCGCCTCGAGCAGTGGATCCTCAACCGCCCTCGCCGAGTCGCGAGCCTCTTCGCACGCGGATTTCGCAGACTTGGCGTCACCAATGTTCACCACTGCCGTGCATCGGTGCCACGCCGCGCTTGCTGCCAGCCTCCGCGATCCTTGGCGTTCGGCCTTTTCCGCAGCCCTTGCCGCGGCTGCCTCCTGCACCTTGAAGTCTCCCATCATTTCTGCCGCTTCTGCGGCGCGCAGATCGATTCGAGGATCCTCGCCTGCCGGCCCGGGAATCGCTCGCAAATCGGAGATCGTTGCCAAGGCATCCTTTGGTTTACCGCCTCGGATTTGGGCATTGGCCTGGCGAAGGCCGTAATCCAGGTCGTCTTGGTAGAGCGTTCGTAACGAAAGATAATAGGTCGCGGCCCTATCCCAGTCTGAAGCAAATTCATATAGCCTGCCCTGGATTAATCCCCGGTCCTCAGCCGAAAGAGCGCCCGCGAGCGAAAGAGCCTTCTGCTCCTCGGCTTGCGCCCGGTCATCGTAACCAAGGATGGACCATGCCTCCGCCAATGCCGAATGGGCCAGGGCGTACTCCGGGGCGCTTTGGATCGCTTTTTCCAGCGGTTCAATCGCGCCTTTGGCATCCGCGTGCCGCAACCTCTCAATTCCCCGGGCATAGAGTTGCGCCGCAACGGAGGTGGAAGGCACGGAAGCCTTCAACACACCTTCGGCGGCCGGCGGGCGCCCTTCGACCCCCAACTTCTGTCGTAGCTGCGCTCCGGCGCGCCCGATCAACTCAACCAGGTCGGTCATTCGTTCTGCACTGCCAGTCACGCTGACTGTGTCCACCGTCTCGCCTGTCTGTGTGTTTTGTAATCGCAAGTCCAGCCGCAACTGACCGGTTCCGGGTGCGACATACGATCCGGTGACAATATCTTCGGCTCCCAAAATCCTCCCGATGCGCTGCAGCGTTTCGACGCCGTAGCTATCAGCATCTGGCAAGCCGAGATCCGATTTCATTCGTGTGACGTCCTCGCCTGCGATCGTTCGCAGATTGCCTCCGGCGCCCAGTTCTGTAGTCAGCATTTCGGGAAGAGTTGTCGAGAGCCACGCTTGGTCCGGCTGTTTGGACGCGTTTGCGAACGCGAGAACGGCGATTGCGCGACGCGATGCAGGAGCGGGTGCTTTCGAATTGGAAGCGTGTATGTCCGGATGCCGCGATCCGAACATTCCGCTCCGGATGTGACCTACATCGAGCACCAAACCCAGAGCCACGAGTATCGACGCAGTTGTTACGGCGGTGATCCATCCCCACGGAGCGGACCTGCCCGATGGCTTTGCGACACTTGCGCTCGATGCTGAAGGAGGCGCAGGTGACAAGAGCAGCGGGCCGCTAGCCGTGAAGCTTCTGGTCAGTGTCTCGAGCGCGGTGCGCAATTCACGCGCGGTCTGATAGCGTTCGGACCTCTCCTTTTCGAGCGCCTTCAAGATCACCGCTTGGAGTCCCGCCGAGACTCGGTCGCTGAAGGAATGGAGCGGGGCCGGATCCTTGTGAAGGATGGCTCCCATCAGTTGCGCGGTCTGATGTTGGGGAAAAGGTCGCGATGCGGTGACCATCTCATACAACACGACTCCCGCGGAATAAATATCGCTTCGCGCGTCCGTAGGTTCTCCGCGCAATTGCTCTGGGGACATATAGGGCAGAGTCCCTACGATACGGCCGTGCAGTTCCGTCACGGTTTTGGCGATGTCAACTTCTTCCGTGGGGCGAAGAAGCGTGGCGAGTCCAAAATCCAAGATCTTCAGCCGATTGTCGGCGGTAATGAACAGGTTTGACGGTTTCAGGTCGCGATGAATAATTCCCTGCTCGTGCGCCGCCGCCAACCCGTCGCACATTTGCACTCCAAGGCGAAGCGCCTCCCTCTCTGCAAGCGGGCCATTCTTGAGTTTTTCGTTCAGCGGTACGCCCGAAATCAACTCCATGGCCAGGAAATCCAGCCCATCCTGAGTACCGAACTCGAACACGGTTTCGATGTTTGGGTGATTTAGCTTCGCGAGCGCCAGTGCTTCCTTACGGAACTGCTTACGGGCCTCCTCATCGGCAAGTATTCCTGCTGACAGAACCTTCAGCGCAACCTTTCGATCCAGGTCTTCGTCGAGAGCACAATACACCACGCCCATTCCGCCGGCGCCAAGGTGGGTGAGGACCTGGTAATGCTGTAGCTTTCTCCCGATCATTTTTTAGTTGGGCCGCATGTTAGGCTGCCAGTATAGCGAAGTCGACGCTGGATCGCGCGGTAACCATGACGATAGAAGTGCCGGTCCGCCGTGCAGAATGAGTTTACGGCTTTGCTAGCGCGAGGATTGCCTGCCAGTTGATGATGGTGTTCCAGAGCATGCGCTGGTCGCCCCGATTGAGATCGCGATGCAGTGGATTGAAATTGAACGTGACGACGTGGCCGTTACCGACCGGCGTGTCTAGAATTGCGGGACGCCCGATCAAGTTCCCTTCTCCCCAGGCCTGACCACTCACGACAAAAGGCGCGCCTGCGCGGTCGCCCCACTCCAGGACAACGCCTCTGGTGTCGATGGGGCCGTCGAGACACGTAGTGCAGTACGCCATGCGCAACCAACGCCGCGGAATGGAATAGAGCGCGAAATTCTGGCGGAACACATACGCGCGCGCGGGATAACCGTAAGCGATCGGATGTTCAGGCTTCGCGAAGGTGACTCGCACATGCGAACCAGGCGTGCGCGTGACGGATTGCTGGGCCGCAGCGGAGGACTCAGAGCCGCCACCTTGCGTGCTGCGCGGAACGCCGCCGGAATCGCGCCGGACTCCGCGGATGATGCCGCCTTCGATCGCGAGCATGGTGCCGCTGCCAAGAGTTACGAGCAATCCGCCCTGTTCCACAAAATGCTGAATCTGCGCGAGGCCTTCCCAACCGATGCCGCCCGTAATGTCGTCAGACTCGGCGGGCGTGCCAAGGCTGGGAAACTGCGGCGTTTTCTTGAACGCCATCGGCCCCCAGGCTTTGGGGATGCCTTGAATCTGCTCGGCAAGTTCCAGATCGACGTGGCCATACAGCAGGACATCGAACTTGTCGTGGAGGCTGCCTGCGCGAATGTCTTCGTCGCGGACGTAGGTGTATGGAATCTTGCGCTGGTCGAGCGAATAGCGCAGCCATCCGATGGTGTCGGTATCTGCCCAAGGAACCCACACACCGAGGCGAGGAGGTTTTGCAGAATGGTGAGGGACGTCGGGAACCGATGGAGCACTGTTGAAATCGAGGCCCAGCTGCCGGGAGGCGTCACGAAGAGCGTCGGCAAGACCTGGCTGTGCTCGAAGAATCCAGGAACCGGCGGGATAGTCAGCGCCAGCGACGGTGAAAGCGCGTTCGGCGATATCGAGATGGAAGGCCGCAAGACGGTAGCGTGCCTCGAGTAAACCCTCCTGCCCCGTATCCTTTAATAGGTACACGGTCCCTACCCCCGCGACCTTGCCCTCCGGATGAGGAGGCTGCGTAAGCAATGCAAGGTCCGCGGAACGCACAGCGGCATCGGCCGTCGGAATCGCCTGCAAATGATAGTGAGCGGGAAGTTCCCAGGAAACATCGTCGTATGGCTCGCCGCCATCTTTCGGGTAGTGCTGTGGGGTGAGCAGATCCACCGCATAGTTGCGATAGGGCTGGTCGAGGCGGACCACGTAAGTGCCCGCCGGATACGAACCATCTTTCAAAGTAAGCGGAGACTGAGCTCGGCTGACTTCAATGTGCTGGCCCATGAGGCGGGCCACAAGCTGAGCAACACGAGTGGGGTCGCCCTGATCCGCGGGGATCAGGAAGGCGTAAGGCGCTTCCTCAAGACCCTTGCGATAGGAGTGCAGGCTCTTGTCGTAGAAATTTCGCAGCAGCGTGCGGAAATTTGTGGCGGCATAGTCGAGCGCAGCTAGCGCAGCCGTCTCGTTGTAGTTGACGTTGTCGCGAGCCGACCACGAGAACATTCCCGAGGGAGGAGGCACCAGACGGTACCACTCGCGGGAAGTTTCTTCGGGATCCGAGAGACACGGACAGCGTTTCGGCGGTTCCGTTGCCGAATGTTTCGTAACCGCGGCCGATGGCGTTGTGGTTCATGGCGACGGAATCGAGATACAGGTGCGCGAAACCTTCTCCGAAATTCCAGGTGGAGACGCCGGGCATGCCCAGGCCAGTCATGGTTTGCACTTCATAGAAGCTAAGCGCGAGAAACTCGCTGTACGTGATGGGATCGATGTTTGGATTGTAGGGGCCAGTGCCATTCCAGGACATCAGCAGCGGCACGGCTTCGTGAAGATCGTGGACCACGGTGGGATGCCATTCGTGGAACATGTGATGGACCGCTTTGGTGGTTTCCTGAGTTTGCTGGTGGGTGTCGCGATTGATGTCCACGAAAACATATTTGCCCCAGTACGGAGGAGATTGACGAGGTAAGGTGTCGCGATCCGTTTTGCCCTTCAGGTAGCGATAGAACCAGTCGACTTGTTTGTCGCGGCCATCGGGATTGGAGACGGGATTGATCAGCACGACCAGCTTTTCGCGGATGCGGCGAATCATCGGTTGATCAGAAACCGCAAGCCGATAGGCGAGTTCAAGGACAGACTCCGTCGAGCCAGTTTCGTCGGAGTGGAGAGCCGCATTGAAATAGTAGATAGGACGAGAGTCGGCAATGAGTTTTTCTGCAGCCGGCTGATCGATTTTACGGGGATCAGCGAGGGAAGCGGTCGCGGCCTTCAACTTGTCGAGGTCTTGAATTCCCTTCTCATCGCTGATGGCAAGCAGAATGATCTCCCGGCCTTCCTCCGAGTGGCCGATTGTGAAAACGCGAACGCGTGGTGAAGCGGTAGCAAGCGCGCGGCAGTAGGCATAGGCTTTTGCGGAATTCACCAGTTCGCCGGGCGCTCCCATAATTCGCCCGTAAAACGCGCGTGGAGAAGGAACGCTGGAAGATGCCGGAAGATAGGAAACCCATGGCGAAAGAAATTGCGAGGAGGTCGTAGCTTTGGAGATTTCCTCGACCGAGCCGGATTCCGGAACATCAGGGGCGACCGACGATTGCGCCAGTAGGGCGGCGCAGCAAACTAGAGAGAAGAATAAGGACACAAGAGACCGAATACGCATGCGGCGCGAACCTCGAGATAACGATGGATGAAATGCAGAGCGAGGTGAGTGTACTACATCAGGAAATCGACGAGCGACGTAGCAAACGACCGAATGGACCAAGGAGTCGTGCTGTCGGACCGCTTCAGAAGGCAGTCCCGACACAGGCAAGACCAGGCCGCGCGAATTCCCGGGAGATGGAAACCAATTAGTCGAGAGCAGAGACTGGCGTCTGCTCGCGGCGGCGGCGATGGAGATAGTGCATGGCGATATTGATGTAAATCTCGCCGCACGGTGTCTCGATGCACAGGACCATGGCTTCGGTATCGGCGTTGCCGGCGAGTCCTTCTTCGCTCATATGAATTTCCGGCGGAAATACCTTGAAGCGGAAGCCCTGATCATTCAGAAGCGTAACCGAATTGCCGATGACCATATTGGCGAGCTCACACACGGTTTCGCGGATCACCTGTTCGCTTTCGGGAACAGGCGAGCCGGCGAGATGTCCGGCAACGCGGATGGCCACTTCAGGAGCGAGATCGAGAATGACGCGGCCCTCGATATCGCCCTTAATTAGAATGAGCGCGGCGATGCCTTTGCGGCGATAAGTGTTCTCGTCCATGGTCAGGTCGACAATCTTTGTCGGTGCCTGCAATGACTCCGCAAAAACCGCATCCGCCGCGTTGATGAACGGCTGAATGAGTTCCATTCTCATGAGCGCTGCTCCCCCGCCAGTTCAACAGGCACATTGGCGGCATTGGGATCGTCTCCCAAAACGTAACGAAGAATTTCGTACAGCACTTCGGGCTTTACCGGCTTTTGCACAAAGTGCTTGGCTCCCTTTTGCAGAGCGGCAAGAATGTTTTCCTGATAGCCCACAGACGAAACCATCACAATGCGGGCGTCGGGATGCTGGCGAACGATGCGCTCGACGGATTCAATGCCTTCCATCTGCGGCATGGTGATATCCATGAGCACGATGTCCGGCTTGGAGCGGTTGAACTCCGCAATGGCGGTCAATCCGTCGCCGGCTTCTCCTGCCACTTCCCCGCCGAACAGCTCAATCATCTTGATGAGGTTCTTGCGGGCGAAGACGGAGTCGTCCACGACAAGATAGCGGACCGGCTGGGTGTCCTTCCGAAGTAGCGGTGCAAACTGTGGCATAACCTTCTCCTTTAGCTCCGAGTGCGATCAGGCACGCGGAGTTGAAACGGGTGTTCGTTCGGTTCGTTCCGTTTTTTGACCCTTGTCGGATTTCTCTTGGGAGTCAGATTTCTCGTTGCCCCCATGCTCGTTGCCGTAGTGGCTGATCAGAAACGCGCCGAGCGCCTCCAACGGCAGAATCTTCATGGCGTAGCCTTTAGAAATGGCGGCGCGGGGCATTCCGCTGACCACGCAGGTTTCTTCGCTTTGCGCGATAGTCATACCGCCAGCGGATTTGATAGCTCCCAATCCTTCGGCACCATCTTCGCCCATGCCGGTCATCAGAACGCCGACCGCAGTAAGGGCAAACTCTTGCGCGACGGAGTGGAACAGCACGTCAACCGACGGACGGTGTCCGTTAATTGCGGGGCTGTCCGACAAAACCACCATTTCTCCGCGAGGCATGCGGCGGACCATCATGTGACGATTGCCAGGGCAGATGAGAACGCGACCGGCAACCAGCAGATCGCCGGATTTGGCTTCGTGAACATCCAGAGCGCAGCATTCGTCCAACCGGTGCGCGAACATGTCGGTAAAACCCTCGGGCATATGCTGGACAACCAGGAAGGTGGCGGGAAAATCCGGTGGAATCTGTGAAAGAACATATTGCAAGGCGTTAGGGCCACCAGTAGAAATACCAATCGCGATGACGCGATTGGGCGGAAGAGCGGTTCGCGTACGTTTCTTGCCCGGTGGCGGAAGTTCGGCTTCTACCTTGGGCAGAGATTTGGGGCCGCCAGCGCGTTTGGCCACTTTGATTTTTTCGATGAGCTGATAAGCGATCGGGTCGAGATGACCGGTCGCGGCATCTTTGGGCTTGGCGACAAAATCGATGGCACCCAGAGCCAGCGCCTTGAACGTGGAGTAGGCGCCCTCTTTGGAATGGGTGCTGAAAACGATGACCGGCAGCGGCGCGCTGCGCATAATCATACGCAAGGTTTCGATGCCGTCCATGCGGGGCATCTCGAGGTCAAGCGTGACCACATCCGGATGCAACTCGGCAATTTTGCGCAAGGCAAACGCGCCGTCCATAGCCGTGCCTACCACTTCAATGTCCGGATCGCGCTCAAGAATCATGGGAATGAGCTTGCGCATCAATGCAGAGTCGTCAACCACCAGAACTTTAATGCGCCCGTTCATGCGATGGCCCCCAGCGGCAGGGACCGCGACAACCGCGAAAGAATCGCCGGCACATTCAAGATCAACACAACAGTTCCATCGCCGAGTATGGAGGCGCCGCTGACCAGATCACTGGAGACGATTTCGCCGGGAAGCGCCTTGATGACAAGTTCTTCTTCGCCCACCATGCTGTCGACAAGTAGACCGAAACGCTTTTCCGCTACGCCGATGACGATCACGAAACTCTTTCTCTTTTTCGGTTCGTCCGTCTCGACGGCGTGAATTCCTTTAAGGGAGGAGAGGCGTACCAGGGTAAGGATCTGATCGCGCAGGCGAAGCACTTCGCGTTTGTCGACACGCTGAATCTCTGAGTCCGAGACGCGAGTGATCTCTACGACGGAAGACAGCGGGACAGCGAAGAGACGCCCACCAACGCGGAACAGCAATGTCTGAATGCTGGCGAGAGTGAGCGGCACCCGAAGAAGAATCGTTGTGCCCTTCCCTTTGACGCTGCTGACGTTCACGGTGCCTTTCAAGCGGTCCAGCACGTTGCGAACGACGTCCATGCCGACGCCGCGTCCGGAAACTTCAGTAACTTCGGTGGCGGTACTCAAGCCGGGCTCGAAAATGAGATTCAGAAGATCGGGTTCCGTCAAGCGATCAGCGTCTTCCTGTTTGATGAGCGAGTTGCGAACGGCTTGCTCGCGAATCAGATCGAGGTCGATGCCGCGCCCGTCGTCGTGAACCTCAATCACTACTTGCGCGCCCTGGTGATAAGCGTTCAAGGAAACCGTGCCGCGTGCCTGCTTGCCTGCGCTGAGGCGTTCGCTGGCGGGCTCGATGCCGTGATCCACCGCGTTGCGCACCAGGTGAGTGAGCGGCTCTGCCAGCGCGTCGAGAATTCCTTTGTCCAGGTCGGTGTGCTCGCCGGCCACCTCGAGAGCAATGTCTTTGCCGCAAAGTTTCGCGATATCGCGGACCACTCGCGGGAAACGGCGGAACAACTGCTCGACCGGGACCATGCGAATCTTCAAAACGCATTTATGCAGCTCATCGAGGACCCTGGATTGGAACGCCAGAGTCTCCGCGAGCTTCGTGCGGATGGGATCACGCGAATGGCGGGCATCAAATTCCGCCAGGGTACGGTTCAGCATGGACTTGCCGATGATCAATTCACCGACGAGATTCATGACTGCATCGATGCGTGAAGCATCAACGCGGACGGTGCTTTCGGCAACCGCGGCGACCGCCGAAGAGCCAGCAGGATGTTTGGCGGCAGCCGATTCGGAGGAATCGTGCGGTTTCGCGGCAATTTGAGCGGCCTGCGCCTCCAGGATGTCGCCCAGAAGCTGATGCTCGGCGGAATCGGCGTGATCGGCAGGTTCCACGCGGATTTCCGAAACAACCGAAGGAATGTGACAGCGATGCGAAACATGCTCGATGGGATGAGGACTGGCGACGGCCGCTTCCACCACTTCAACAGCCGCGGCCGCAAGGTTGTCTTCAGGTCGCAGAGCAATGACCGTGCCGCAAGTGTGCAGGACGTTGCGAATCAACTGAAAGGCGGCAGCGCGCATGACGCTATTGGGATCGATGCGCAGGGCAACGTTGTAAACATTGTCGCCGCGCAGAAGCGCCTCAGAAATCATCAAGCGCTCGTATTCGCTCCAGGCAAAAGTTGCGCGAACCTGCCCGACTGGCGAGCCACCGGCTGACTCAGCCTGCCCCGGCGTTTGAAGCAAGTGGTGGATGAGAGCGCGCAGAGAATCCGTGGAAGGAGGCTCAGCTTGCTTTTGGTACGCGCTGAGCATGCTCTCAAAAGTATCCACGGCAGCAAGAACAACCTCAGCAAGCTTTGTGCCGTGCGTCTGGCTGATTTGCCACGACAGCACGTCTTCGAGCTCGTGAGCAATTTCGCTCAACTTCTGGAATCCGCATGCAGCCGAATCGCCCTTCAGGGTATGTACGGCGCGGCGCACACCGCGGATGAGGTCTTCGTCCGCAGGGCGCTTTTCAAGTTCGAGCCCCGCATCGTTGATGACCTGGAGAAGTTCCGCAGCGCTTTCAAAGAAAAGCGCGCGAAGCTCCGATCCGCGATCCTCGGGAATAAAACTCACGGATTCACCTCAATACGCTTGTAGGCGGTGCCGTTGTTCTCATGAACCATCTTGAATTTCTGGGTGAGGCCAAAGAGGCTTTCCGCGTGGCCGACGAAAAGATATCCCCCAGGATTCAAACAGTGCCAGAACTTCTCAATCAAGCGCTTCTGCTCGGCTTCGTCGAAATAGATCATCACGTTGCGGCAGAGAATAATGTCGTTGCGCCGTGGCAAGAATTCGGTTTTCAGGTTGTGGAAGTCGAACTGAACTAGTTCTTTGAGCTGCGGTTTGACGCCATACTTGTCGCTAGTTTTTTCGAAGTAGCGCAGCCTGGTGGTGTAGTCGACAGGCTCCATCTGAATTTCCGTGTACAGGCCTTCCTGGCCGGTGCGAAGGCTGGCGTAGCTGATATCGGAAGCCACGATCTCGAGTTTCCACGGCGGAGGTATGAGTGGCTTGGGCGAAGGCATTTCAAACGGGAGCGGGTTGCGAAGATAGTAGTAAGCGAGTGCGTCGCAGATAAGGATAGCGACGGAATAAGGCTCCTGGCCAGCCGAACAACCGGCGCTCCACACGCGAAGATTCCAATCGCGGCGCTCCTGCTTGTGGTGAAGAATTTCTTCGAGGACGGATTTCTGCAGCAGGTCGAGTTGCGGGCGATTGCGAAAGAAGCTGGTTTCGTTAACGGTAAGATTCTCAAGAAGTAGGGCGAGTTCCGCGCGGCCCTCGCGGCTGGTGAGCAAGCGATAGTAGCTGTAGAAAGAATCGAGCTGGCAGGCCTTCAATCGGCGCTGCAGACGATCCTTCAGGAAATGAGCGCGGCGCTCATCAAAATACATACCGCACTCCTGGTAGACAAGAGTTTGCAGGAGCTTGAGTTCCGCTTCCGTGAGCTGAACCTGAGCAGTGATGGTTCCCATACTGGGTGCGTGCAACGTTCGTACAGCCGGCTGCTTCAGCAACGAAGCGACTAACGCGCGACTGCGACGGGTTCCGCGGCCTCCTCAAGTTTCTTGAATTCCGGCTGGCGCAATAGCCTGGCTATATCCAGGAGAATGATGAGCCGGCCTTTCAGTTTGCCGACGCCGGTTACATAGCTGGACTCGCCCTCGGCGAACACGGTGCCGGGCGCGGCGATTTCCGAGGGCGGGATTTTCAGCACTTCGGAAGCGGAGCTGACGATCAAACCGAGCAGCTTGTTCTCCAGTTCAACGACCAGAATGCGATTCTTCTTGTCGGGCTGAACCGCCTCGATGCCGAAGCGCTTGCGCAGGTCCATCACCGGAATGATCTTTCCACGAAGGTTGATGACCCCTTCGATGGCTTCCGGCGCGTTAGGAACCGAGGTGATTTCAGGGACGCGGACGATCTCGCGCACGGACCCGATACGAACCCCGTACGTTTCATTGCCGATACGAAAACCAACAACTTGGTAGTCTTTCTCCATGGGCGGTCTCCGCGTCAGTTGCGTCCGACTTCGGCAAATTCGTATTCACGGGATTCGGAATTGGGCTGCCGGCGTTGCGGAATGTTGTCGTGACGATGGCGAACCTGGCCGGCGCGGTCGATGACGAAGCGATCCATATTGTCGAGCAGGTTGCGGGAAAGCTTCAGCATTTGTTCGGCGGCGGCGGAGAGTTCGGTGGAACTGGAAGCGGACTGCTGAACGAGTTCACGCATTTTGTCCATGGCGCGGACGACGGCTTGCGCGCCGGATGCCTGCTCCTCGACGGCAGAGTTGATCTCCTGGGTGATTTCGGTCAGGCGGTTGGTAGCCTTGGCGATTTGCGAAGAACCGACCGACTGTTCGTTGGTGGCGGCGCCGATTTCCTGAGAGAACTTGTAGACTTCGGTGACGACGTCGGAAATTTTGTGAAGAGCGGTTCCCAGATCGTTTCCGAGGCTCAAGCCTTCTTCGACGATTCGCGTGCTGCGCTCCATGTTTTCGACAGCCTGGCGAGCTTCGCGCTGAATGCTCTGGATCAGGTCGGCAATTTCCTTGGTGGATTGCGTGGATTTTTCCGCGAGTTTGCGGACTTCGTCGGCGACTACGGCGAATCCGAGGCCATGTTCACCGGCACGAGCGGCTTCAATAGCGGCGTTTAAGGCCAGCAGGTTGGTCTGTTCGGCAAGGTCGTCGATGACTTCGATAATCTTGCCAATGTCATCGGCGCGATGCCCGAGGATATTGATGATCTCGGCGGAAGACTGGATGGCGCGATTGGTGCGGTTCAGTCCGTCGGTGGTCTTCTCCATTGTCGCGATACCCGTGACGACCTCTTCACGCGAGCGGTTGGCGATGTCCAGCAGAACCTTGGCGGTATCCGCAACGCGTTGGATGGACGTGACCATCTGGTCGATGGATGCGGACGTTTCCGCAACGCTGGAAGCCTGCACCTGGGTGTTCTTCACAACGTTCTGCACGTTGATGCTCATTTCATGCATCGTGCTGGTGACTTCTTCAATGGCGGAGGAGGCTTGCACGCTGACCTTCGCGGATTCGTCAGCGGCGCCGGCAACTTGATTGGAGCCAGCCGAAACCTGCGAGGCACCATCGCGGGTGGAACGAACGATTTCCTGTAAGCCGTGGGCCATGCGAATGAACGCGTTGCCCAGGGTGTCGCGCTTGGAACGTGGCGTCACTTCAACCGTTAGATCACCTTCGGCTACAGCCATGGAGACGCTGGCCATTTCCTTCAGGTACGCGACCATATTGTTGAAGGTCGTAGCCAGCGCCCCGATTTCGTCATTACGGTGGATATCAATGTTCTGGTCGAGGTCGCCGGAATCGCCAATTTCGCGGGCGACGGTAATCAAGTGCTGCAGCGGTTCGGTGATGGAGCGGGCGGTCCTGACCGCGGTGTAAATGATCATCGCCAGGGCCAGAATCGAACCAATCAGAATCGCCGCGTAGCTATACAAACTGGCGCGGTCCGCGGCCTTCTGCGAATCCACCAGGGCTCTGCTGATGTCGGAATTGGCCTGATCGAGAACGGTCGAGGACTTGTTCAGCCACGACGCGGGATCCTTCTGCAAGTAGAAGATCTGCAGATCCGAGACGGTGGCATCCCCGGAATCAACCTGGTGGCGCTTAGCCAGCAAAGGCTTGCCAAAATTGTCGGCCCAGCTGGCTTCGGTGCTCTCCACCTGAATCAACGCGGTGCGCATCAGGTCATTTTTGGTTTCAGATTGCCCACGCTTCACCAGATCGGCGAGTTCGGTGAAGCCGCGGTTGACCTTCTCTTCGTCGCGCGGGTCGCCGCTGAGCAAAAAGTTATTCAAATTCAGGCGATTCTGCATGATCTGGTAGCGCACAGCTTCCGTCGTTCGCACACTCTCCAATGTCGCGGATGCTTCGCTGCTAGCCCGGCTGGCTTTCCAGATGGTGCCAATATCCACCATGAGCAGGATGAGCAGAATGGCCCCAATCGCTCCAAAACTTCGGTACAGCTGTTTTTCGATCGTCATTGCGTTACTTCCTCCGCTCCCCTAAACAACCAGTTGAAGCGCCGTCCCCTCAATCAACTCGCCACGCGTAGCTGCGCGAAGCTCACTGCTGCTTGAATTCGAACTCGATAACCTGGGTGGTTTCCTCTGGCGCAGGCTCGAAGCGCCATTCGCGAAGACAATCCGTTGCCGCCTGCACAAGTACCGGATGACCGCCGATAGCGCGTGAATTCTTCACCTTGCCATCCGTGCCTATGACCACCTCGATGCGGACCTTCCCGCCGAGACCTAGCCGCTTGGCCAACTCCGGATACGTTGGATTGGCCCTTACCTTGACCTTCCTCTTGCTTTCCTCAACGTTGGCTTGTTGTGCGAGCGCAAAGGATCCGGCCAACACCCCGGTCGTGACCAGCGCGAGGATCGACTTTCCCCATCCACTATGAATGGACACCACATCCTCCTTGGGTGGGAAATTACCCCAACGGAGAGAAGGCAAGTGCAATGCCAGGACGGAGAGTGGCGGGAAGAAATAGAAAAAAGAGCGAGTTAGTGGGGCAAGGGCTTACTCTGCAACCAGATACGAGCAAAATGAAAATGGCACGCCACGAGGAAAATTTCGCCAAACGTCTCAAACCGCCGGGTGGTCCGTCGGTTTGATCTCAGGCTGAGACGCTGGCGCGCTCGAACAGCTGGTCCAGGGTAACGCATGCGAACTCCGAAGTGGAACGGGGATTGACTCAGAATGAGATTGCTCAGTAGTTTGGAGGTGCGTGGTTTCCTAAATTGAGACACACGCAGAGCCCCCAAACCCCTATGCGTGGACGAAAGTCTATCTCTGCTCGTCGTCGTGCGGCTCCCAACGGCCGCAAGCAGTCGCACCGCGCAAAAATCGATCACGCCGAAGAATTAATGGATTTGGCGGTGGCCGCTGCCAACTCGCGCGAACTGCCCGCATTTCTGGCGGCATTTGCGTCGCGCGCGGCAGAAATGTTGGGAGGGGAGTGGGGCGGCGTCGGAGAACTCTCGGGGAATCGCGTGCAGTTGTACTCTCCGGTCAAGGACTTCCCGGGCGGTAAGGAAGATTGGGACTGGCTGCTGGAGAACATCGCCGCCAAGCGAAGCGGCTTGCAGGTGGCGCGTTTGCCGGAGCGTACAGCTTATTGCGGGATGTTCCCGATCTACGCCAGCGATCGCGAACTGATGGGCACGCTATGCGTGATTCGAGCGAACGCCGAGTTTTCTGCCGCGGAAGAAAAGCTGATGACCGCGCTGGCCAGCCACGCGGCGCTTTCCATGGAAAAAGTACGGCGCTTTTCGCAGCTGGAGCGCTCCAAAAAGCAGTGGGTCGAGGACATCGACGCAATCAGTGATTACATCGTGGTGCACGATCAGAGTTGGAAGATCGTACGCACGAATCGCTCTTTGGCAACTCATCTGGGAGTCTCACCCGTCGCGCTAGTCGGCGAACTGGTCACCAGCTTGCGTCATATAGCAGAAACCGGCAGCGCGCTGCCATGTCCATTTTGTCGAAACACTACGGAAGCGCGCGAAGAGTACACCGCGACGGCCGAGGGCCGCACATTTCTTGTGTCGACGTCGCGCACGCGCGGGGCAACAGAAGAAGACGCCCGCACGATTCACGTCCTCAAGGACATCACGGATCGCCTCGAAGCGGAACGCCGTTACCGGGAGCTGTTTGACAGCATCCAGGAAGGCTTGTTTTTCGCCACACCTGACGGGCAGTTTCTTGACGTCAATGACGCTATGGTGCGCATGCTGGGTTATGAGTCGCGAGAGGAACTTCTGCGCGCCGATGTCAGCCCGCACCTCTATCCCACAATTGCCGCGAAGAAACGCTTTGTGGAAGCCATCGCGGAACGCGGCACATTGCGGAACTATGAAGAGACGCTGCGGCGAAAAGACGGCAGCCTGCTGCACACCATGCAGAACATCAGCGCGGTGAGAGACGCGCAAGGTCATGTCGTGCAGACACGAGGGCTGATGCTGGATGTGACGGAACAAAAGATGTTCCAGTCGCAACTGCAGCGCGAGCGCGACTTTAACCAGAAGATATTAAACACCACGCAGAGCATGATCCTGGTGCTGGATACGGCCGGACTGATCAGCTACGCGAACCGCCGCTGCTACGAAGCGGGCTATCACGAAAATGAAATGATCGGCCATCGGTTGGAAGAGTGGGTGGAAGCGTCGCACCGGCAGGACTTCGAAGCGGCGCTGCAGACCACGGCGCAAGGGCAGCAAGTGGAAAACCTGGAGCTGCGAGTGCGGCGCAGCGATGGTTCGATGGGACATTTTTCCATCAGCTTGAGCCCGATGCGCGACGAGAACCGGCAGGTGAACAACGTCGTAGTGGTCATGACAGACATTACCGATGCGGCGTTGTTGCAGGCGAAACTGGCGCATTCGGAGAAAATGGCGACGATCGGGCGCCTGGTTTCCGGCGTGGCTCACGAAGTGAACAATCCGCTGGCAGCGATTTTGGGCTTCACGGACCTGTTACTGGAAAATCCCGCTGTCCCGGAGTCTGCCCGCGAGGACTTGAAGATCATTTTGCAAGAGACCCAGCGAACGAAAGAGATTGTGCAAGACTTGCTGAGCTTTGCACGGCAAAAACCCACGCAGCGCGAACCGGTGCAGGTAAATGCGATTCTGCGGCAAACCATCAAGCTGCGAAGCTACGATTTTTCCAGCCATGGAGTGGACGTGGTCGAGGAATTCGACGAGGGGATCGGCCCGACCTTGGGCGACTCGCAGCAACTGCAGCAGGTATTTCTGAACGTCCTGAATAACGCCTACGACGCGATCCAGGAGTCCGGAAATCACGGCAGAATCCGCATTCGCACGCGGCGCACGCAAGACTCCATCGAAGTGGCGTTCATCGACAATGGGACCGGCGTTTCCGAACCCGAACGCATTTTCGATCCCTTCTTCACCACCAAGCAGGCGGGAAAAGGAACCGGGCTGGGCCTGAGTATCTGCTATGGAATCGTGCGAGCCCATGGCGGCGAGATTCTCTGCTGGAATAACTCAGAAACAGAAGAGCGAGGCAGCACCTTCGTGGTACGCCTGCCGCAGGCCACTGAAAACGCAATTGCGGCAGCGGCGGCGAAAGAGGCAGGTAGATGACTGAATCCAGCGGCGCTACAAAGGCAATCTCGCCCATCCTGCTGATTGAGGATGAGGCTTCGGTGCGAGCCTTCGTGCGCACAGCGCTGCAGCGTCGTGGCTACTCCGTCGTACAAGCATCTTCGGGTGCGGAAGGATTGGAGCATCTCGCGGCCGGCGAATTTGCGGGAGTCATTTCTGACATTCGAATGCCGGGCAGCATCAACGGCGCCGACGTGCACCACTGGATCAAGAGGAACCGGCCGGACCTCGGTGGACGAATCATTCTCATCAGCGGGGATACCGCCAACAGTGAGACGCAAACGTTACTGCGAGACAGCGCGACGCCCTGCATTGAAAAGCCTTTTCGGGTGCAACAACTGATTTCGATAGTGGAGACAACATTCGGAAAACCATGAGCGAAGATCTGAAAACCAAACTACTGGTAGTGGACGATGAGCAGAGCATCCGGCGACTGTGCATGACCATCGGCACTTCCCTGGGCTTCACCTGCAGCGAAGCCGAAAGCGCGGAATCCGCGGTTACGCGACTGGAAACCGATCCGCCCGACTTGGTGCTGACCGACCTGAAACTGCCCAACCAGTCGGGAGTGGAACTGCTGAAGCAGGTCCGCAATATATTGCCGCGCACGGAAATCGCCATCATGACCGGCCACGGATCGATCGAGTCGGCAGTCGACGCAATGAAGCTCGGCGCTTATGACTACATCGAAAAGCCATTCCGCGTGGAAAAACTTCGCCTGCTTTTGCAGCGCATGGCGGAAAAGGTGCGCCTGGTGAACGAGAATGCGTTCCTGCGGGAGCGCGTGAACACCGAAGAGAACCTCGACGGAATCATTGGAACCTCTTCCGGGATGCAGGATGTCCTGCGGATGATTTCGCGGCTGAAAGATACTCGGACCGCGGTCCTGATTTCCGGAGAAAGTGGCACCGGCAAGGAGCTGGTGGCGCGAGCGATCCATTTCAAGGGTGCGCTGGCCCAAGAACCCTTTGTCGCCGTCGATTGCGGAGCACTGGTGCCCACGCTGATGGAGAGCGAATTGTTCGGCTACGAAAAGGGTGCGTTTACGGGCGCGACTCGCTCGAAATCAGGTTTATTCCAGGCAGCAAACGGGGGAACGCTGTTTCTGGACGAGATTGGCGAATTGCCGCTGGAAATGCAGACCAAGTTGCTGCGTGTGTTGCAGGAAAAAGAAGTACGACCCGTGGGCAGCAATGATAAGGTGAACGTGGACGTGCGAGTGATTGCAGCAACCAACCGGGACCTGGAGTCTGCGTATCGCGAAGGCACGTTTCGCAAGGACCTCTATTTCCGCTTGAACGTGGTCACCGTTCATCTGCCGCCGCTGCGCGAACGCCGCTCCGACATTCCCATGCTGGTGCACCACTTCCTGAACCGCTACGCACCCGCCACACATCTTCAAGTGACTGCGGCGGCGATGAAGAGCCTGCTGCAATACGACTGGCCGGGAAATGTGCGCGAACTGGAAAACTGCATTGCGCGAGGCGTGACGCTTGGAGATCAGGAAATAATCGACGTGAAAGATCTGCCGCCATCCATCCGCGCCGAGCAGCCGCTAGGCCATGCCATGACACCGCAAGACGCCGCCAGCCTTTCCACCACGGCACTAGCGGAAATGGAAAAAATGACGATTCTGCGCGTGTTTGAACAGGCCAACGGCGATAAGGCCCTGGCTGGAAAAATGTTGGGAATCAGTCGCGCCACGCTGTACCGCAAACTGAAACGCTACAGTATTCCCCTGCGCGGCGAAGCGCCAGAAGGTGCGGCAAAAGAAGAGCAGGCGCGCGGAGTTGGACGCTGAGGCCGTCTCAAACGGCTAGGGAAAAAGCGCGGTTGTCGCAAGTGGGAATGAGACAGTAGCGTTTCAGCCTGAGACATTAGGCAAACGAATCGAAACGGGAAATTCCTAAGCCCCTTCATTTCCGTTACTTCCAAATTAAAGATCCATCCTGACATGTGGCGCTCTGCGTGCAATTCCCTGCTCGGGACATTGTGTTCCTGGCCGTACTGTGTGTGCGCTTCCACACTCCTTGCGGCTAAAGCTCGTAGCTCGAACAGACCATTGGCGCCGGGGTAAAGCGAAAGATGGCATTGCTTGCGAATGAGCAGGGATGTGCGGAACAGCTAGCGCGATTTTTCCCAACACTCCCGGCTGTGCGCATACCCGTGCGAGTGCAATCGCTGCGGCCCGGTCAGGCGAAATTGCAGGAGTCGACGGTAGTGGAATTTGGCGCGTCGGAATACGCCATTTTCCTTTCGACGCTGCCGATGGAGTTCGATGAGCGTGTGCGTGTGATTCGGGATGGCAATGGACGAGGGGCGGAAGCCGCGGTGATCGCCCTGCAGTACCACGAAGGACGTAAGGCAGTGGCCGTCAGGTTTCTGCAAGGCCCCTGCGACTGGATGCAGCCGTGAACAAAATGACAACGCTGAATATACCGGCACCGCCGAAACTGGACAACTCGCGGCAAGCGCAATGGGTGGAAAATCGCTCGGTTTTCCCCATCTATCTTGCGCTCGCCAAACATCTGCAGCTTGAGATTCCTTTTCCACCGAACAAGCGAGTGCTGCCGGAAAAGGCGGAGCTTGAACTCTTCACCCAGGTGCACACGTGGCTGGATTCCATGGATCAGCGCGTGCTGGTTCACCAGTTACGCCACCTGCTGCAGATGACTACGCTGAACGCCAGCGAAAGCGGCTTGCGCGCGTTGATCATGCGGCACTTGAAGAAACCTTCCAAGAGCGTTACCGACCGCGACAAGATCGACTTCTTGCTGGTGCAGTATTTCGCGCTTTGCGCCCCAGCAAAGACCTATCACAAACAGATTGAACTGGGTGACGTGGCGCACGTTATGAAGCCGGTGCTGGGAGAAGTGGATACAGCCCCGCTTCCCTGGTGCGAGCCGTTGGAGAAAATGATTGCGTCGCTGCGCGGTTTCAAGAGCCTGCGCGACATCCTGAAAACCAATTTCATCGATCAAGGGCGCAGGGTGAAAGAGAGCGCGGGAGGAATGTTCTACGATCCTTCGGCAATGCTGGCCTTTGTGCGCTTCAACTTCCTACTGCGGCGCACCCTGATTGAATTGATGCACGCCGATTTGATCTTCATTCGTTCCGGCTTGACTCACCTGGAAACTGCTGGGGCGCGCACGGTGGATTGCCAGTCGTTCGGCTTGACCGCAGCGGAACCTGTCGCGAGAGTGCGGCAACTGGCGGACGAATGGAAGCAGCCGTTCCAGAAGGAATACACGGAACGCTCGGTTAATCAGGCTTTTGACAAGCTGCTGTCGTTGCGGTCGGACGTCGAACGCACTATGGAAAAAGTGTTGGGCAAGCCGGTGGAAGCGCCAAAAGTTGCGTCGTCGGCACCGACAACGGCCGCGTCCAGCGGGTCGGCTGGCACGGATAAGGGCGAAGGCGCAGGGGGTGCTCAGCCTTCAACAAAAGAAGGCGACACTCCGCCGCTCGATTTTGAGACCTGCATGGAGCAGATCTGGGAACAGCTGATTGCGGCGACGCCCTCGCGCGGGCGCTCCATGACCACCGTCCGTTTAGGCGGGGCGCGCTTGCTGATGTCCTCATGGGAAGTGGCGGCATTCGTGAGCGAAGACGGGCCGGCGGCCGAAGATTTGCGCCGCGCCGTGGTGGCGCGAGCGCTGGTGACAGCCGCGCTGGAACACGCCAAGCAGTCCGGCGATAACAACGGACTGGAGAGCGCGCTGACCATCGCGCGCGTGGAAGTTTCGCGCTTGCAGGAACGAGTGGAAGTGGCCAAGCAGGCAAAAGACACGGAGGCAGCGGTAAATCTTGGCATCAGCACCAAGCGCCTGCTGTCCGCGTTGGACGAAGCCGAAAAACTTTGATTCCCTGCTGCAGAGCGAGCAGGCGCAAGAGAAACAGTCAGGGAGCACGGTTCCATTGCGAAACACAAGCGTACTGATTCTGACCGATGACAGCGAATTCGCCCGGTTGCTGACAGCTTGCTGGCAGACTGAACGTCAGCTGCCGGGGATTTCGGTTTTGACCGGCGACTTTTGCGCGCATGGCGAGACCCTGAGCGCAGACTTACTCGTTGTCGGGCCGCTGAAGGAAACCAAGCTGACCGATGTGCTGCGCGGAATCGAGCCGAACACGGCTGTGATTCTTTGTGCGCCGGCTGAAGCGCAGGAATTCGGACTGCTGCGCAAACGCTACCCGCGTTTGTTGCAGGTGCCACTGCGCGAGGATTGGACCCAGGTGGTCCTGCTGATGGCGGGCGAATCGCTTCGGCGCACCGAAGCGCAACGCCTGGCAAGACACGCTGAGCAGCGCGCGGCGCAAAATGCCAACCACGCCATGCTGGGCCGCTACATGATGGACATGAAGCACAGTGTGAACAATGCGCTGACTTCGCTGCTGGGTAATGCGGAATTGCTGCTGCTGGAACCCGGAGAACTTTCCGCACAGTCGTTGGCGCAACTGAAAACCATCCACACCATGGCGCTGCGCATTAATGAAATCATGCAAAGATTCTCATCTCTTGCCAGCGAGATGCGAGAGGCTGAGACGTCTTCTCAAGCTGAGACAGAAGAAGCATCGGCTTCACTGTTTCCGCGGCGCTAGTGCCACTCGGATCGCGCGCAACACGCGCATTTCCATAGCGTTAACAAAACTGGACAACTTTTAACACGGAACCGCCAAGCTGGCCGCTGACGTGCATTTTTCCGTTGTGGAGAACCATGTGGAGTGAAAGCTTGTGCAGAAAAAAGTGCTCATTGTCGATGATTCGCCGGCTCAAGTGAAGTTCATTCAGGGGCTTCTGGAACCGGAGGGCTACGCGCCGGTCGGACTGAACGACCCGAAACGCGTGGAAGAATTTTTGGCCAGCGACCGGCCCAGCATAATTCTGCTGGACGTGGTCATGCCAGAGCGTAACGGCTTCCAGGTTTGCCGCGAGTTAAAGGGCAACGCGGAGTTTAATGCCATTCCCGTGATCCTGGTGACCTCGAAAGATTCGCCGAGTGACAAGTACTGGGGCGAACAGCAGGGCGCGGACGGCTACGTCACAAAGCCGTTCACCCGTGAAGATTTATTGCGGGCAGTTCGCCGCTTTGTTTAGGAGTTGAGGGCTTAGCGAATGAATGAAGATTTCCATCTGGCACCGCTTCCCGCCGACGCGGAGATGGGCGATTTGCTCGAGTCGCTGGGATCGCTTGGTGAGCGTCCGCCGGAATCGCAGTACTGCGTATTCCGCAGCGGGCGCGAACGGTTCTGCTTTCCGGTGCTGGACGTAGAAGAAGTGCTGGAGTGGCCGCTGGTGACGAAGTTGCCGCTCGCTCCGGCGTACGTACTGGGCATTTTCAATTTGCGTGGCGCGATTGTGCCGCTGATCGATATCGCTATGACCGAAGGACGGCGGCCAGGGTTGTTGCCGAAGCACGTGGTAGTGGCTTCGTTGCGCGGCGGCGGTCATCACGAGGATTTAAGAATTGGCATCGCGGCGGACGAGGTTGTCGGGACTTATTCGGTGAACGACGCGGAAGATCTGCTGGAACAGGCGCCGGAGAACGTGCCTCACTGTGTCGGTATGCTTCGCCACGACGATCGTCTGGCGCTGGTGATCGATCTACACCGGCTGTTGGAAGTATATCCAGGGCCGAGCATTTAAAGAGTTCAGGGGAAGAGTTTGGGAGGAAGGTAATGAAATCGCGACTCAGTGGCACCATCTGGATGCTGACGATCTTCAACGGCCTGGCATTGTTTGCTGTGCTAGGCCTCGCCTTTAGCGCGGGGCGGCAATCGAACGGCGCGTCCATGTTCGAAAGCAGCGGGCTCATCTTTGCCGGCGTCATCGCGCTGGGCATGAGCATCGTGCTGGCATGGAGGCTGGGCGCCGCGTTTCTTGGCCCGGTGAACGAACTGGCGGCGTTCTCCGAACGGCTGGCCGCGGGTGACGCCAAGGTGCGGGCGGAGGTCAACTCCAACGACGAGTTCGGTTTCATCGCGGAAAATCTAAACCGCGCGGTGGCCAAGGTCTCGAAGGCTTCGAGCAATCAGGAAGCCAGCGATGCGTTGCAGCGCAGTATCACCGACTTGCTGGCGGTCATCAATCAGGTGGCTCGCGGCGATTTGACGCTACGCGGCAAGGTGACGAATGACGCGCTCGGCAACGTGTCCGATTCCATCAACTACATGCTCGACAATTTCACCAAGGTGCTCGAACGCGTCCGCAAAGCCGCGATGGAAGTCACCGCATGCTCCAACAACATTCTTGTGGCGGCCGACGAGATGCAGGCCGGCGCCACACAACAGGACCAGGAAATCACCAACACTTCGAGCGCGGTGGAAGAGCTCACCGTATCGATGAAGCAGGTGTCTAACAACGCCGAAGCCAGCGCGGAAGCAGCGCGCCGCGCGCTGGATGCCGCCGAACAAGGTAATCGCGCCGTACGCGACACGCTGGAAGGCATGCAACGAATCCGTTCCTCCGTGCAGGCAACCGCCAAGAAGATCAAATCGCTCGGCGACCGCTCCTTGGAAATTTCGGAAATCATCAACGTGATTAACGACATCACGGAGCAGACCAACTTACTGGCGTTGAACGCGGCCATCGAGGCGGCACGCGCCGGAGAAGCAGGTCGAGGCTTTGCGGTCGTCGCCGATGAGGTCCGCAAACTGGCCGAACACTCCCGCAGCGCTACGAAAGATATCGCGGCACTCATCAAGGCGATTCAGGCCGAGACGAACGAAGCGGTGGTGGTCATGGAAGAAGGCACCAAGGAAGTGGAATCGGGCGCAACACTGGCCGATCAAGCAGGCCGAGCGCTGGACGCAATTTCCAGCGTGGTGCGTCAGTCCGCGGAACTGGTACAAGAAATCTCATTGGCTTCCAAACAGCAGGTGCGCGGTACAGAAGGCGTGGCGCACGCGATGCAAATCATTTCCAACATTACGCGCCAGACTTCCCAGGGAACACGCGGAACAGTGGCAACCGTCAGCCAGCTCGTGAAGCTGTCGGATCAACTGAACGAAGCGCTGGCGCAATTCCGCGCGCAGTCCAAGGCGAATGCTTCGGCGATGGAAGAGCCACGCCAGCCCGTCCCAGCGGGTGCTTTGCGGTAGCAACAGGTTCGAGTTCCGGAGAATGCGCCGGAGCTAGAGTGGGACGGCCATGAGCGAACGCCACGGGGCGGGACACGGTTTGAGCGAACACGAATTGAGCGAGATCCGCATGCTAATTGAAGAGCGGACGGGCATTCACTTCGACGAGTCGCGAGAGAGATTCTTCTCCACGCGCGTGCGTGAGCATCTGCATGCGAAGGAACAGCAGCGTGGCAGCGACCTCCTGCGGACCATTCGCAAGTCGAATGTCGAATATGAAGCCTTGCTGGAGCGATTGCTGACCCAGGAGACCTCGTTCTTCCGATATCCGGCGGTGTACGACGCATTTGAAAAGCGCGTGTTGCCCGAATTGCACACCAAGAAATTCTGGACCAATCCGCGGACGCTGCGCGTGTGGAGCGCTGGCTGTTCCACGGGTGAAGAGCCTTATTCCATCGCCATCACCATCGTGGATTCCCTTTCCTTTGCCGATGCCTGGAATGTGGAAATCCTTGCTACAGACGTGGGCCGACAGGCGCTGCGTCACGCGGAGCGCGCCATCTATTCCGGCCGAAGCATTGGCAGCGTAAGCGAGAAGCAACTGGCCGCTCACTTTACGCCGGTCGATGGCGGATTTCAGGTAAAACCGCGCTTACGCAAAATGATTTCGTTTGCTCAGATGAATCTGGCGTCGCCGGTCTATCTGGGCCGCATGGACCTGATTTTCTGCATGAACGTGCTGATCTACTTTACGGAAGAACGCCGGCAGACCCTGGTGCAGCGCTTTTACGAAGCGTTGGAGCCGGGCGGATATCTGTTTCTCGGGCACTCCGAATCGATTTCCAAGATGCCCGTGAAATTTCAGGCCATTGTCCTCGGCGATTGCATCTTGTACCGCAAGCCAACGGCTGAGGAATTGTTCAAGGGGGAACTGGTAGCGGAGGGACGCGCGTGAGTACGCCTGATCGCGAAGCCGTCGAGCTTTTCCTCCAGGAAGCTTCCGAGCACCTACAGTATCTGCGGGAGTACGTCGGTGTGCTGCAAGAGGTCACTCCGCGGCAAGAGGATATGGAGCGGCTATATATCGCTGCTCATACACTGAAAGGCACGTCGGCGAGCTACGGTTTTCCGAGATTTTCCGAGGTGGCAGGAAAACTCGCCCACATCTTCCAATATGCGCTGAATGCACCGCTGGGCGACGATCTTCACGGGCCGCTAACCGAATTTTTGTCCGACGGCATTTCCTTGCTGGAAACGAGCCTGATCGAAATCAGCGACACCGGCCAGGAAAACGTGGAGGACGTGGCAACGTTTAAGGAGCGCTACCGCTTTGCCTTCCCGCCGGATCCGCCGCCTCTGAATCTGGAGGCTACGGAGCAGGACAGACCCACTGGCCTCTACAGTTCGATTGAAGAACCGGCCGCGGCGCAGACCGGGCTGACGGGATCGTATTTCGATGCCCTGCCCGCCGACGATGAAGTTCCCGACGAAATTCTGGAATTCTTCCAGCCGGAAGCGGAAGAACACCTGCAAGTGGTAAGCGATTGCCTGCTGTCTCTGGAAGGCAACAACAATCCGGAAGAAGTGAATCGGTTGTTCCGCGCGATCCATACCGTGAAAGGCTCGGCCGCGCAGGTCGGCCTGAAGCGTTTGGGAGCGATTGCGCACCGCGTTGAGGATTTGATTGGACGCCTGCGCGATGGAGCAATTCAGCCTTCGCCCGCGGTCGTGGATTTGTGTCTCGCTTCGGTGGATGTGCTGAAGAAGACATTGCGCCGCGAGTGGGCTGACGAAGCCGAAATGCGCGCCGGCGTGGACTCGTTGCTTGGCCGAGTAGCAGAATTCGCACCGCAAGACGCCGGAGAAGAATCGGCCGAAGTCGCGGCGCCCGAGTTTACGGCGGAAGAAGATGCGGCCGCAGCGGCGACGACACAAGCCATCGCAAAGACCCCGCAACCTGCCGGAAAGAAACCTGCGCCAGTAGCGAAGTCGGTGCGCATCGCGCTGGCACGGCTAGACCGCATGATGAACACGGTCGGCGAATTGGTGATCAACCGCACCAAAATGGTGGGCCGCGTCGCGGAACTCGAGAAGCTGATCGAAACACTGAGCTTTTCGAAGGAACGGCTGCAAGGCAAAGTCAGCGAATTCCAGGACAAGTATGAATTCAACCGCATTCGCAACACGCAACTAGGCACACCGTGGGCGGCAAAACAGACCAAGCAAATACTGAATAACGCTGCCGCGGGCGATGGCGCGTTCTGGGAAGATTTCGGCGAACTGGAGATGGACCGGTACGACGACTTCAACATTCTGTCGCGGTCCATGACAGAAATTTCCGCCGACGTGAACGAAGTGTTGTCGCAACTGGAAGGCTTTATCGGACGCGTGGAAAGCGACATCGACGAATTCACGAAGCTGGCGCACCATCTGCAAGACGAAATCACTGCAGCGCGAATGGTTCCGATCGGTACCTTGTATTCCCTGTTGTCGCGCACGGTGCGCGACGCCGCGCAATCAGCCCGGAAGCATGTCGAACTGGACTTCTCCGGCAGCGAGACCGAACTCGACAATAATATTATTCAGCAGATTTCGGATCCCCTGGTTCACCTGGTGCGCAATTCGGTGGCCCACGGAATCGAAGGCGTCGAAGATCGCGTCCTCGCCGGGAAATCCGAGCAGGGCAAAGTACTTCTTCGCGCTTACCACCGCGGCAATCACATTTACATCGAGGTGGAGGACGACGGCCGCGGCATCGACTATGAGCGCGTCAAGCAGACCGCCATTGAATCCGGGTTGGTGTCTCAGGAGACGGCTGGCCGTCTGACCGAGCGCGACTTGCGCGAAATGCTGTTTCACCCTGGCTTCTCCACGGCGTCCGTGAAAACGGAACTTGCCGGCCGCGGTGTCGGACTCGATGTCGTGCGCTCCAACTTGAACGCACTGAATGGCGAAATCGAAGTGCAGAGCAGCAGCGGACAAGGCACCAAGTTCACGTTAAAGGTTCCACTCACGCTGATTATTTCGCCCGCACTGTTCGTGCGCTGCGGCTCGAACCACTTTGCTTTGCCGCTAGCGGTGGTGGAGGAAATCCGTCGAATCCGCGCGGATGAAATTGAAGATGTTGGCGGGAAGCTGCTCACCAAGGTCCGCGACGTAGTCACCGAAGTGGTGCGCCTGGACTCTTATTTGGGCCTGCCGCCGCTAGAGCCTATCAACGGCTATTTCCGGATGGTGGTAGCAAATGCCGGAAACCGCCAGATCGGCCTGGTGGTCGAAGAAGTTCTCGGTAAAGACGAAATCGTCATCAAGAACCTCGGTGAATACTTGCGCCGCGTGAAACTTTTCCCCGGTACGACGATTGCTCCCGACGGCAGCTTGATTCTGCTGATCGATTTGAACCGCATGGTGGCCAGCGAACCCAACGACCGCCGCGCTATCCAGGCAAGCGCCAGCGCCGCCCGCGTGTTCGCGCCCGGATCCACAGCCGTGGCTCGCGGCACGATTCCCACCGACGCAATCGACCGCGTGGAGCAGGAACGCGTCATCGTGATCGCAGACGACTCCATCAGCGTGAGGAAATTCGTCGGCCGCATGCTGGAAAAGAATGGCTACCGCATCAAGCTGGCCGCAGACGGCTTGGAGGCAGCCGAACTGGTGGCGCAGCACGGCTGCCACCTGGTGATCACAGACCTTGAGATGCCGCGCATGACCGGTTACGAATTGATGGCGCAGTTGCGACAGAGCCCGTCAACGCGGCGCATACCGGTGATGGTGGTGACTTCGCGCGCAGGCGCAAAGCACCGCGACCGGGCGCTGAAGGAAGGCGCGGCGGCGTTCCTCACGAAACCAGTGCAGGAAGATCAGCTATTGGCGGCGGTCGAGCAATTGATGGGCACGGAGGCGGCACGCCCGAACGTGCCGGTCGGATAGACGAGCCATGGCCACCAGCCCACAAAAAAAGTTTCGCGTGCTCGTCGTGGACGATTCCGCGTTCATGTGTAAGGTCCTGGAAACCATTTTTAATGCCGACGAGTTACTGCAGGTGGTCGGTAAGGCCAGAGACGGGCGCGAGGCCATCGCACTGGCGGAGACTCTTAAGCCAGACGTCATCACCATGGATTTGAATATGCCGCACCTGGATGGCCTGCAAGCCACCGCGCACATCATGACCAGCAACCCGCGGCCCATCGTGGTGGTCAGCTCAGAAACTCGCGAAGGCGCCGCCAGCACGCTGAAGGCGCTGGAACTGGGCGCGATCGAGTTTGTGACCAAGCCCTCGGGCGGGATCGACCTGGATATGCAAAGCATCAAGGAAGACTTGCTGCGGAAAGTCCGCATGGCCGCCAAGGTTCGCGTGGTGCGCACGGCATCGCGCATGGCCAACGCGGTACAATCGCCAGCGGCCAAGCCAGTACAAACGATCCCGACGACTCGGCCTACAACACCAGCCACCAATTTTTCGAACGACATGCGCTTTCCTGTTGTGGTGCTCGCCGCTTCCACTGGCGGACCGGCCACGGTGATGCGCATGGCGCCGGGTTTCACGCGCGATTTTCCAGCGGCGGTTTTTCTGGTGCAGCATATGCCCGCATCTTTCACCACTCAGTACGCGCTGCAATTGGCGGAATTCACGAATATTCGCGTGAAAGAGGCGGAGCATAACGAATCGGTTCAGGCCGGCGTGCTCTACATCTGCCCTGGGGGCCATCATCTTCGCGTCGCTCCAACCGGACGAATCCAGTTGGATGCGACAACCGGCCGCATCGAAGGATATCTGCCGAACATCGATGTGACCATGGAGTCCGTCGCCTCGTTTGCGGGTGCGATGAGTATTGGCGTGGTGCTGACTGGAATGGGTTGCGATGGCGCCCGAGGATCCCGAGTAATCAAAGCCGCGGGTGGCATCGTGTTGGCGCAAGACGAAGCGACATCAGTGATTTTTGGGATGCCAGACGAAGCCATCAAAACCGGCTGCGTGGAACAGGTGCTGCCCATCGATGATATTTATCCGGCCATCGAGAAGCGGGTTCTCAGCCTCAGTAGAGCCCTGCCGGTAGGAGTACGTTGATGGCCCCCGGCTCCGCGCCAGCTTTCCGAGGTCATCCCGTACGGACGGAGCAGATCATTCTGTTCCGCTGCAGCAATCAAATTTTCGCCATCTCCTCCGCGTCGGTGCAGGAGGTGCGCAGCGTAGACAGCCTGGCGGGCGCAGCGTGCGAGGTGAACTCGGCCACCATTGGCAAGGTGCGCCACGCGCTGCGGCGCGGCGAGCGCAGCATCTACGTGGTGAACACGGCGCTTCATTTCGGGCTGAAGCCTTCGCCGCCGGCGCTGATTTTCCTGCTGCGGAAGTCGCGCGTCGCATTGCTGATTGACGGCATCGAAAAAATGACCACCATGACGAGATTGCAAGCGCTGCCCGCTTCGCTCTGTCACGAGGAACGAACCTGGTATCGCGGATTGACGGTGCTGGAACAAAACGTACTTCCCGTTGTGAGCCCGGAAGGATTTCTGACCAGCGAGGAACTGGATTTTCTCGATGCGACCACGGGACCGCAACTGACCGCCGAAGCAAATCTGGATTCGGAAATGCGAGTTGCTCCATGAGCTGGAACGAACAAGCAGATTTGCGTTCCTGCGTTTTGTTGCGACTTGGCGAGCGACGATTCGCTCTGGCCGCGGACCAGGTTGCCGAACTGGTGCCGCCCAGCCGTATTTTCCGTTTTCCTCACCGCACTCCAGAAATCGATGGCGTGATTCTGCGACGCGGGCGCACTGTTCCGGTATGCGATCTGGCGGAACAACTCATTGGAAAGAAACTGACTTCGCGACGCTTTTACCTGATTGCGATGCGCTCGTACGGCACGGTGAAAGAGACCGTGGCCTTACCCGTCAGCGGCGAATGCGAACTGATCCGTGCGGATCTAACGCCAGCCGGACCGAGCGATTCTCCCCATGTTGCCGCGTGGCTTTCTCATGATGGTGAAGTAATCGAGGTGCTGAATCTTGCCGCGCTGACGCCCGGAATTGAGCCCGCGCTCGAGATGCCAAATGTAGAATCCATGCCAGGGGCGCGCACATGATCGTTCCGGGCAAAGCCGCGAAAATTCTTTTGATCGACAGCAATGTGCTGTTTGCCAAGCGCCTTGGCGACGCACTGAAGCGCGAGGGATTTGAGGTCACCATCAGCACACAAGCGGGATTTGCATTGACTACGCTGGAGTATGACCCTCCGGCCGCTATTGTGTGCGCCACCAAGATGCGGGAGATGGGCGCCCTGGAAATGGCAAAAGTCGTGCACTCCGACGCGAAAAACGCTTCGCTGCCAATTATCGCCATGGGTGACGGCAGCCAGCGCGCCTTGATGGAGGCATTTCAAGCCGGCTGCGACGATTACATTGACCGCCACCTGGCACCGGCTACCATCGCCACACACATCAAAAATATCATTATCAGCAAGGTCGACGGTTTCCAGCCGACGCAGATGCTCGGACAAGCGGATACCAGCCTGAGCGGCAATCTGACGCACCATGATCTGACCGGCGTGATGCAAATGCTCGGGCATGCACACCAGAGCGGCGCGTTGACCATCAACGCGGGAGAAACTGACGCAGTTCTGTTTTTTGACGCGGGCGAGATTGTCCACGCGGAGTGCGGCGCTTTGTTTGGCGATGAGGCCGTGCTGCACATCCTGAAAAGCTGCGTGCAGTCCACCGGCGTGTACAAATTCGTATACGGAGCAAGCTCCGCACAGCGCACTGTTTTGCGCTCGGCCACCGACTTGATGCTGGATGCGATGCGCGAATTCGACGAAAACCTTCACGACAATGAACTAGCGGACAAGGAGGCTCTGTGAGCGAGACTATCGCCATGCCGCCGCTCAGCGAGGCGGAAGCGAAGCACACACCCAATGTCTATTTCATTGATGACAGCGCAACAATGCGCGAGGTCATCAAGATCGCTTTTCGCCGCGAAAACATTCACGTGATTACCTGCTCCGACGCCTCCTCGGCGCTTTCGCAGTTCGAGCAGCACCCGCCCGACGTGGTCATCACCGATGTAATCATGCCGGACCAGGATGGCTATTCGGTGTGCAGCCAGATCAAGCAGAGCCCCACATATGGCAAGACGCCGGTGATTCTGATGTCAGGCGTGGTGAACAAGAACGTTGCCGATCGCGCGGTGGCCGTGCAAGCCGACGAGTTAGTCAGAAAGCCGTTTCAGCCGCAAGAATTGATTGGCCGGGTGAAGAATCTGCTGGGCCACACCGCCGCGCCCCCACCGGTGGCAACGGAGCGTCCCGCTGGCGTACCTTCGTTGAGCAGCCTTTTTGCGCCACAACAGTCAACGGTTCCTCAACCACGACCACCCATGCAGCCCGTGCCTGTACCTGCGGCAAGTATTGCTGAGCAGAGGCCCACAGATTCCGCGTGGCCACGAGCGCTGGCAGAGGCTTTTGTTCAGCAGAGTTCGGCTGCATCGCAGCAGCCTCACGCGGCCAACGCGCCTGTTGGCTCGCGGCCGACATCCCACGTCAGCGACGTGCAAAAACTGCGCGCGGAAATTGCACATCTCGAATTGCTGGTCAAGAAACTGCAGACGGAGCTGCAGATTGAGCGGCAATACAACCAGGCTCTTGAGCTTCACGTCCGAACGTTGACGCAAGTCGACTAACTGCCAAAACTCTTCAGGGCACGTCTTCAACATTCGCGGCTTCTATTAGTTGACGCTGCAATCTGGATTGAGTAGCCTCACCCTGCACTGCCCTGCGATACCACTGCGGTTCGAGAGGTGCGGAATGAAGCAAAACAAAGACCACAAGCTCTCTCGACGTGAGTTCGCGCAGCGCGCTGCGTTGCTCTCAGCCACCGCTTCGGTCGTTCCTGCAGGAATGATGCTGCCGGCAGAGGCGTTTCCAAACACTTTGGCTTCAGCGCAGGCCGCGGACCTGCCGAAACTTTCGGCGGAAAGCCAAACGGAAGCCGATGCCCGCTTTCAGATCGTGCTGAGCCGGTACGGCAATCGTTTAAGCGACGAGGAGAAGCAGCGCACGAAAGCCCTTTGTTATTCCCTGCAGACGACGATCGAGCAAGTCCGTGCCTACCCGCTCAACAATGGAGACGTGCCCGCCCTTTTCCTGAAGCCCTTGATTGACCGCGACAATAAGCCCAAGCCTGCTCCGGCCACGGTCCCGGCGGCTTCCGCCAACAAATCCTGATTGGAGCGACGAAATGCTCGGAGAATCGGTTCTTTACGAATCCGTCAGTGAGCTGGCCAAACAAATCGAATCCAAGAAACTTTCTCCCGTTGAACTGACGGAAAGTTACCTTGCGCGCAGCGAAAAAGTTGGCCCGAAATTAAACGCCTATGCACGCTTGACTCCAGATTTGGCGCTCGAACAGGCACACGCCGCGGAAAAAGAAATTCAACGAGGCCACTATCGCGGTCCATTGCACGGCATCCCGTACGCCGCCAAGGATCTCCTCGCGGTAAAAGGAATTCCCACAACTTGGGGCGCCAAACCCTTCGCGGATCAGGTTTTCGATTACAACGCCACGGTGATCGATCATCTGAACCACTCCGGCGCAATCCTGCTCGGGAAAGCAGCAATGATCGAATTGGCCGGCGGCATGGACTACATGTACGCGTCCGCCTCACTGCAGGGCGAAGCGAAAAATCCGTGGGACACCACCTGTTGGACGTGCGGCTCTTCTTCCGGCTCGGGAGCCATCGTGGCGGCCGGGTTGGCGGGTTTCGCAATCGGCACGGAAACCTGGGGATCAATCGTCTGTCCGTCCGCTTTTTGTGGAGTTAGCGGTTTGCGTCCCACCTTCGGCCGAGTCAGCCGCTACGGTGCAATGGCGCTGGCCTACTCGATGGACAAGATTGGGCCAATGGCGCGTTCGACGGAGGACTGCGCGCGCATTTTCGCGGCGATTGCTGGGCACGACCCGCTGGATCGCGACACTTTGGGCATCGACAAAGCAGCCTTTACTTATTCTCCCGCAGCCGAGTTACGCGGCCGCACTCTCAAAGTCGGATGGTTGACGAATGCTTGGACGAAGCTCGATCCCGCCGTGCAGCATGCACTTGAAGCCGCACGTAAGGTGCTGCAAAAGCGATTCCCCGGCATGAGGGACGCTGCCCTTCCCGAGGGGCCATGGGAACAGGTTGCAGGCCTGACGGTAAAAGCGGAAGTCGCGTCCGCGTTTGCGCCCTTGATTCAATCCGGGCGCGTCCGCGAATTAGCTGATCCTTTGGGCCGCATCGGCGGATACGTTTACGAGACAGTTTCCGGCGCCGACTATACGACCGCGCAACGAATTCGCGAGATTCTGCAAATGAAAATGAGTGCACTTTTTGAGTCGTACGATGTTCTCGTAGCGGCATCTCAACCTGTCGCCGCTACGCCGTTGGACTTAAATCTCGCCACAGGTCTCACTTTTCCCGATCCGCTGGGAGGAATCGGCAACCTCTGCGGCCTGCCGGCTCTCTCTGTGCCTTGTGGATTCATCGAAAGAAATCTGCCGGTAGGCATTCAGTTTGTCGCACGCGCGGGAGATGACGTCGCTGTTCTTCAGGCGGGACACACATTTCAGCAAGCCACCGATTGGCATCGCAAACACCCCAAAATTGTCTAAGTGGGAAGCGACCGAAGGAATCGACTCAGGCGCGAGCAGGATTGTGCAAGGTTTCCCGCACGGCCCGCAGGATGGCGGCGCGGCTGAATGGCTTGGTCAGCAGGCGCACCGAAGGATCGGCGTTGGCCATTTCCGTGGCCGCGTGCTCGCTGTATCCCGACATGAAAAGCACGCTGAGTCCGGGGTGCTCCCGCTGCAAGCGCTGCGCAAGTTCCGGCCCGCTCAGTCCGGGCATAACCATATCCGTGACGAGCAGGTCGATATCGCCGTTCTTGTCAGCGGCAATCCGGATGGCATCGGCGGCATCCTTCGCCTCAATCACACGGTAGCCGCCGGACTCCAGGAACTGACGGGCAATCTCGCGCACATCTTGTTCGTCTTCGGTAAGCAGCACGGTTTCGGTGCCACTGGGCACTTCAGCGGCTTGCCTCTGGAAGGGAGTAACTTCTTCCTTCTGGTCCACACAGGGCAAATAGATCTTGAAGGTAGTTCCCTTGCCCAATTCGCTGTAAACCCAAATGAATCCACCGCTCTGTTTCACGATGCCGTATACCGTTGCCAAGCCGAGGCCGGTACCCTTCCCTTTCTCCTTGGTGGTAAAAAATGGTTCGAAGATGTGCGTCTGCGTTTCCGCGTCCATGCCGGTGCCGTTGTCGCTTACAGAAAGCTGCACGTAGGATCCCGGCTGCATGAGCGGGTGCGTGGAAGTGTAAGACGGCTCCAGATCGGAATTGCAGGTCTCGATCACCAGCTTGCCGCCATTGGGCATCGCGTCCCGCGCGTTCACCGCCAGATTCATGATCACCTGTTCCATCTGGCCGGCATCGGCGCGAATGGAACCCAGGTTGCGGTGCCCGCGAATGATTAACTCGATGTCCTCACCAATCAATCGGGGCAAGAGCTTACCCATCTCTTCAACAACCGAATTCAGATTGATCACTTGTGGCTGCAACACCTGCATGCGGCTGAACGCCAGTAATTGCCTGGTGAGCGTGGCGGCGCGATCGGCGGCGCGGTCGATCTGCTGAATCTTTCGCGTGATGTGATCCGAGGGAGACAGCACGTTTAACAGCAACTCGGTGTGTCCCTTGATCACCATCAGCATATTGTTGAAGTCGTGCGCAACTCCGCCGGCCAGACGCCCGACAGCTTCCATCTTCGTTGCTTGGCGCAGTTGTCCTTCCAATTGTCGGCGCTCGCTGATGTCCTGACCCACCACCAGGCGCACGCGTTTCCCGGCATACAGCAGTTCGTGGGAAATAATTTCAACCTCAAACTGCCGCCCATCTCGCGCCTGATGAAGCCATATGCCGTGCTCTTCGGTGTTGGATGTTAGTTCCTTGATGAAGCTGCGAGCTTTTTCCTGTTCCGAGGAAGGGCGGATCTGCAGAATGCTCATGGACTCAAATTCTTCCTGCGAGTAGCCATACAGGCGAGCCGCCGCTTCATTAACGCGCAAAAACTTCATGCTGTCGATTTCGTGCAGCCAAGTCGGCAGCGGATTGTGTTCGAATAGCAGCCGAAGAATCGATTCACTGCGGCGAAGTTCCACTTCACCGCGGCGACGCTCAATAGCCAACGCGATGTGCCCTCCGACGGAATCGAGGAATTCCAGGTCGCGCCCGTCGAAGGCGTTCTCATTGCGATAGTGTTGAACCACCAGGACGCCAATCGTCGCGGTTGGAGTCTTCAGCGGCACTCCCAGCCAAGCAGGCGAGGGCGAACCAACCAATTCCACTTCACCGGATTCCGCCAACAGGTCAAATTCGGATTGTGGAATCAACTTCGCGCGACCCGTTCGGAACACATAAGCGGTGCAACTCCGTCCGACCTTCTGCGGAGGTGGGGCGGCATCGTACTCGTCGACGAAAAACGGAAATTGAAAGGTATCCTCTTCCGGAACGTGCAAAGCCACGAAGCAATTCTCGGCCGAGACTACTCGTTTCAAAGCTGCGTGAATCCGCGTGAGCAACTGATCCAGGTCCGACGTTTCGTTCAACGCATGTACGATCTCCGCAATCACCTGCCGCTCGGACTCCATACGGTTCAGGTGCGTCACTTCCAACGCGTTCAGTTGAATGCCTTCCAGGCCGGGCTCTTTCAGGCGATCGCGATAGGTAACATCAAGCCAGCGCCACGCTCCGTCTTTTGCGCGGACCCGGCACCTGGCCGTGAGCGATGAGCCTTCTTGCTGCGTCACCTGTTTCAGCCGGTCGCGCAGTTGCTGAACATCCAAGGCGTGAGCAATTGCGAACAGGCTGCGGCCCAGCAGCTCTTCGGTACGGTAGCCAAGCACGCTTTGGAATGTGGAATTAACGAACTGAACTGTGCCATCCTGCCCGAGAATTGCGATCAATTCGCGGGTAGAGTCGAGCAGGGTCGTAAGTTGTTGAGTCCCCAGCTGAATCCCGGGCTCACTCACCATTCTCTGGGCCATGAGCTTGTCGCTTCGCGTGCCGACGAGGCAGAGGGGCTCCTGCCGGCGAAGATTTTGAATGCCTCCAGAGGAGGGCTTAAAGTGCAAGTCATCTTACGGGTGCAACACTACGGCTTTCATCTACATTAGATAAAACAAATGATTGCGTAAACGATTGCCATCACAGAGTGTTCCAATCCGTGACTGGCCTGTGGGGCAGGTACTTCCTTGCCTACTGCTTGTCTGTTGAAGTGGGCAGGTCTCGGTCTTACTGTCAGTGGAGCAAGAAGCCGCTGCTTGCGATGATCAAGCCCACGACGCCTAGTAACATTCCGGCAAACCAGAAGCCTTTCTTTTTGGTCAGCAGCGTGAAGGAACAGATAATCAGGGCGATCTCCAGGAACACTTCTCCGGCGTCGTAGCGATCCGCGCGACGCTGCACCAAGTCCCTTTCCTTTTCAAAGTCCTTGGCTTGGTCGCTGATTTGGTCTTTGTCTTTTTCGTAGCGCTCCACTTCCTCCAAATACTTTTCGTGCAGTGCGTCGGTCTTTTCCTTGTCGGCGGGCGCCAGCGCGCCCAGAACGTCCGCAATGCTCTGTGTCTCGCGAAGCCGGATGTTTTTTGCCTGGAAGTACGCCCATTGATCGCTGGCCTTCGCTTGCAGCAACAGTTCCTCGGTGTGCGCGCGGTGACCGAGAAGCGTGACCATCGCAACCAATACCGCGAGGATGGATAGCGTCACCGTGACGGGCAACATCAGCGGATTCTCTCCGTGTCCCCCGTGCTCTTCCAGGCCTTCCAGCACGTCGTGCATCGAGTAGTCTTCCTTTTCGCGAGTTTAGACAGATGGTTGTGCGGAAATCGTTTCCAGCGCGTCGGCAGCTGCCTTGATGGTGCGCTCAATATCGGCAGGCGTGTGGGCTGCGGATACGAAAGCGGCCTCGAACTGCGACGGCGCCAGAAGAATACCGCGTTGCAACATCTCGCGGAAAAAGCGCGCGTATAGTTTAGTGTCAGACCGCTTGGCATCGCTGTAATTTGCCACTGGGTGTGGCGCAAAAAATATCGTGGAAAGCGAGCCGATCTTGTTCACCTGCGCACGAATGCCGGCACGGGTTAGCACCTCTTCCAAGCCGGATGTCAGCCGGGCAGCCAATTCGTGGATGCCCTCGTACAGCCCGGGCTTGCTCAACTCTTTCAGCGTGGCGATGCCAGCGCGCATGGCCAAAGGATTTCCGGCCAGCGTACCGGCTTGGTAGACCGGCCCAAGCGGGGCCACATTGTTCATCAATTCGGCGCTGCCTCCATAAGCCGCTACGGGCAGGCCGCCGCCAATGATTTTTCCCATGGTGGTCAGGTCGCCCCGCACGCCGAGCAGTTCCTGCGCAGAGCCGTTGCGCAGCCGAAATCCTGTGATGACCTCGTCAATAATCAATAACGCCGAGTTCTTCCGTGTGATTTCTCGCAAACCCTCGAGAAATCCTTCTTTCGGCAGAACCACTCCCATGTTCGCCGCCACTGGCTCGACAATTACACACGCAATCTGCCCCTTATGTTCAGCGAACACCCGCTCGACCGCCGCCAGGTCGTTGTACGGAACGTTCAGAGTGAGCGCCGCTAACGCCGCGGGAACGCCCGGGCACTCCGCAATTCCCAGGGTGGCCAATCCCGAACCTGCTTGCGAAAGAAAACTGTCTGCGTGGCCGTGGTAGCAGCCCTCAAATTTCACGATAAGATCGCGTTTGGTTACGCCGCGCGCCAAGCGCACCGCGCTCATGGTTGCTTCCGTGCCGCTGGAAACGAAGCGCACTTTTTCCAAGAAGGGTACGGCCTTGGTGATCAGCGTGGCGAGTTCCACTTCCAGTTCCGTGGTCACGCCGAAGCTGGTGCCGCGCTGCGCTTGATCAGCTATGGCGGCGCTGACCGCCGGATGAGCATGGCCCAATAGCATCGCTCCCCAGGAGCAGACGTAGTCCAGCAAAATGTTGCCGTCCGCGTCGTAGAGATTCTGGCCATTTCCCTTTTCGATAATCAGCGGTTCGCCGCCAACTGAACGAAACGCGCGCACCGGGCTATTGACGCCGCCAACAAGCACTTTTTCGGCTCGCTCAAAAATCTCCCGCGAGCGGCGTCGCTCCGGCTTAACCTGTGGATGTGTCGCACTCATTTCGTCACCTGTCCGTTCAAGGCTTCAGCCAGCGAGCGGCATCCTTGGCGTGATACGTCAGGATGATCTGCGCCCCGGCCCGCTGAATCCCTGTCAGAATTTCCAGCACCACTCGCTTTTCCTCAATCCAATCGTTTTGTGCAGCGGCTTTCACCATCGAATATTCACCGCTGACATTGTAAGCCGCCACCGGCACATCAAAACGATCGCGTACACCGCGAATAATATCCAGGTAAGGCAGCGCCGGTTTCACCATAATCACGTCCGCGCCTTCTCCCAAATCCAATTCCACTTCCTTCATCGCTTCGCGCGAATTTCCCGGGTCCATCTGATAGCTGCGCCGATCGCCAAATTTCGGCGCCGATTCTGCCGCCTCGCGGAACGGTCCGTAGAATCCGGAACAATATTTGGCAGCGTAAGAAATAATGGGAATATTTTCAAACTTGTGGGCGTCGAGCTTCGTGCGGATCGCGCCCACACGCCCGTCCATCATGTCCGAGGGAGCAACTACGTCGCCACCGGCACGCACGTGGGAGAGTGCTTGCTCCGCCAGGATGTCCAGCGTCGGGTCGTTCGCAATTTCTCCGTTTTCAATCACGCCGCAGTGCCCGTGGTCCGTATACTCACACAAGCAAACGTCGGTAATCACCAGCAGTTTCAGCTTCGCCTTGCGGATGGCCTCGATCGCCTTTTGCACCACGCCGTCGGCTGCAAGCGAACTGGCGCCGCGTGAATCTTTCTTCTCCGGCAATCCAAACAGAATGACGCCGGGAATTCCGAGCGCCTCCACTTCCCGGCACTCTTCCACAATCTGATCGGCGGATTGCTGGCAAATGCCAGGCATCGAACTGACTTCCTTGCGCACCTTCGTTCCCGGGCACACAAACATGGGATAAATGAACCCAGCGGCGCTGAGGCGCGTCTCTCGCACCAGCCCTCGTAATGCCTCGCTGCGGCGCAGACGTCTGGGACGATCGATAGGAAAACTCATTCTGATTTCACTCCTGCAGGCAAGCTCTGATGTGGCTTGGCGAAAAACTCCGCCAGCGCCGCAAGGATCGCAGCGACGGTTGTGTCTCGAGCAACAACGATTCGCGTCGCACCAGCCTCGCGCAGCGCGCCTTCAGTCACGGGCCCAATCGCTGTAAAGGCCGCTTCCTGAGAACACGTCAAGAACCGGTCGCGGCCCAGCAGATCAAAAAAGTGATGCACGGCGGATGGACTGAAAAACAACACGGCATCAGCCCCTTCTTTTAGCACAGCCTCGTGGGCGCGCGTTTCCTGCTCTGATGTGGCCACGGTGGTGTATGCGGTCACTTCAGACACGAACGCGCCCAGGTGATTCAGCGTGTCCACAATATCGCGGCTGGCTCGATCACTGCGCGGCAACAGCACCCGCTTTCCCTTCACCTGCGCCGCCAGTTCTTCTGCGAGCGCCACACCCTGATGCCTTGTGGCAACGTAGGCGACCTTCAGTCCGGCATTCCGCGCGGATTCGGCGGTTGCAGGGCCGACGGCGGCGACGCTGACCTCAACCAGTATTTTCGCCAACTGCAATCCGAGGAAATCGCTTCTCTCTTGTAAAGCGCGCAGGGCGTTCTGGCTGGTCAGAAGCACCCAGTCGTATCTTCCAAGATTCCGAATGGTATCGTCCAACGGCCGCAAATCTTCAGGCGGCGCGAACGCCACAAGCGGTAATGCAATCGGGATTGCCTGCTGTTCCCGCAACGCTGCCGATAGCGACTCGCTCTGCTCCGCCGCTCGCGTCACCACGACGCGCTTCCCTGCCAACGCTTTGGCAGCCGCTTCAGCCACGAGAACGCTGCACCTCTTCCAGAATATTTCGTGCGCCGCCATCCGCGAGCAGTTGTGCCATGTGCTCGCCCAATTGCGCCGCTTGGTCCGGCGGAGCCGTCGCCCGTTGGCGAATGTACTGCAAACCGTCCGCGGAACAAACCACTGCTTCCATCACCAATTCGCCGCGCTCCAGGCGCGCCCAAGCTCCAAGTGGTACCTGGCAGCCACCTTGCAACTTTGAGAGCAACGCGCGTTCCGCGATAATGGCCGTGCGCGTTTCCTCGTCGTCGAGCTTCCCCAATATCTCCGCGGCTTCCGTGTCCTTTGTGCGCGACTCAATGGCGATCGCGCCTTGTCCTACCGCCGGAAGTGAAACGTCGGTAGAAAGAGGTTCGGTAATTTTCTGACTCCAACCCAAACGGTCCAATCCAGCTTTGGAAAGCACAATCGCGTCGTACTCGCCGCCTTCCACTTTGCGCAACCGCGTATCCACATTTCCGCGCAACTCGCGAATATCCAGGTCGGGACGGAAATGCCGCAATTGCGCCTGGCGGCGCAGGCTGCTGGTGCCCACCCGCGCGCCCTGCTTCAAGTTCGAGAGGGTTTCGCCACGGTGCGAAATCAGGCAATCGCGCACGTCGTCGCGGCGGCACACGGCGGGAAAGAACAGCCTCCCTGGCGTCTCGGTTGGAATATCTTTCACGCTGTGGACGGCCAGGTCCACATTCTCCGCCAACAGCGCTTCTTCCAGTTCCTTGATGAAAATTCCTTTGCCGCCGATCTGCGTCAGCGGGGCTTGCTGCATCTTGTCGCCCGAGGTCTTGATAATGATAATTTCGGCTTCCACCCCGGTGATCTGGAACAATTGTTTGCGCACGAATTCCGCCTGCCAGCGCGCCAGAATGCTGCCTCGACTGCCAATGCGCAGTGGCCTCACGGTTTCTCCCGGTCCGACAGGTACAAGTCTCGAAGCGCTTCCACGTTTTGAATCTTCCTGCGATGTTCTTTTTCAGAGCGCAACCGCTCCGCCGGCGCGATCAGCAACTCTTCGATCAACTCATCCATCATGCTGCCAATTTGCTCGCGGTCTTCCGCGCTGAAGTGATTCATTCCTGAAAGTTTCTCATGCAGAAATGCGGCGCGTCTCTGTTTCAGGCTGCCCCGCAGCGTTTCCAGCACGCCAATCAACTGCACGCTGGCCTGCCAGGAAATGAATTTTCCGACGTGTTCCTCCACCAGCGCTTCGGCTTTCGGAACCTCGGTCTGCCGCGCGCTGCGGTTCTGGTTCACGATTTCCGTCAGATCATCCATGGTGTACAGGTACACATTGTAAAGATCAGCGATGCCGGGTTCGATGTTGCGCGGAAGTCCCAGGTCCATCAGGAACAGCGCGCGATTGCCGCGAGCGCTCATGGCTCGTTCGATCATCGCTCTGGTCAGCAGTGTGTCCTGAACCCCCACGGCAGACACGATCACGTCGGGAAGTTTCAGCGCGGTATCCCACTCGCCCCATTCCAGCACTTTGCCATCGTACTGGCGGGCAAATTCCTCGGCTTTGTCGCGCGAGCGATTCGAAAGGTAGAGATTCTTTATCTTGCGATCGTGCAATTGCGAAACGACCTGTTCACTGATGGTTCCGGCACCCAGCACCAACGCGCTGCGATCACTTAGTTTTCCGAATATACGCTCGGCCAGCTTCATGCCGGCCGAAGCCACTCCCATGGGCCGTGTGCCGAGTTCCGTTTCGGCGCGCACACGCTTTCCGATTTCCAGCGCCGCCTGAAACAGACGGTTCAACACCGGTCCGGTAACGTGGCTCTCATGCGCGTGCAGATACGCCTCTCGCACCTGGCCCAGTATTTCTGCTTCGCCGAGTAGCATCGAATCGAGTCCCGCGGAAACACGGAATAGATGGCGCACCGCATCGTGGTCGTAATGGTGATACAGCGACGGGTTCACGACGTCGGGACGCAAGGAGTGAAACCCGCTGATGTACGTGGAGAGCGCGCCTGCGGATTCACGATTGGCATTGGCATGAACGCCGTAAATTTCCGTTCGATTGCAGGTGGAAAGAACCAGCGTCTCCTCGAGGATCCCTTGCGTGCGCAGTTCTTCCCCAGCCTTGCGCGCCTGGTCCACGGAGAAAGACACCTTTTCACGCACCTCGACCGGTGCTGTCCGAAAATTCAGGCCGACGAGGACGATTTCCATGCTTGAGTCGCGCGCTCCTAAAAAAACCGGTGGCTTTGCGAGAAAAACAGGTTCACTACTGCAAAATTCAAAACTACCAGCACAAAATTAAACACACACAACCGAGAAGCTCGTGCCCCGCGCCACGCCGCCGTCCGCGCCAACCGAAAATAGACCGCATACAGCAGCAGGACGAAGAGCGTGAAGAAATACTTGGGATCCAGATAGGAAGAGTGATCCGCCAGGTGGCGGTCCACAGCCAGAAAGCCTAGCCCCGTCCCAATCGTAATGGCCGCCAACCCGACCAGCACACTGGTATGACTCATCCGCTCCAGTAATTCCAGGGACGGTAACCGCCACACCGCTTCCCCGAGCCGACGAATGCGCAGCAGACGCGCTTCTCCCAGGTACATCAGGCTCAACACGCAGGCCAGCGCAAATGCGGCATAGCCGAGAATACTCAACGTCACGTGCAGAGCAAAAATAACGCCATGGGCTGGTGCGGGAGCGGCTGGGTGGCTCGGTATCGCGTTCGCGGCGAAAAAGAACGCGAGAATAATCGGGATGACGAAAGCGCCCACGGTGCGCTGCCGGTGATAAATCTCAAGGCAAAGATAGGTGACCGCCAGCAGCCAGCCGAACAGAGACATGGCTCCCTGCAAATCGTGGTACGGAACGGTGTGGGTGCCGCGAGCGCGCATCAGCAACGCCACATAGTGCAGGCCTAAAGCCAGGAACATCAATAATGTAGCGAGCCGCCCAGTCAGTTCCTTGCCCTTCGCCAAAAAGCGCAGGTACAGGCTCATGCTGGCCAAGTAGGCTAAGACCGTGAGGTAGATAAATGGAGTATGGGTCATCGGCTTGGTCCGCGCCGATTTGGGAGAATGCGGGAGCACGCCCTTCCCTAGTTTGCGCGATTCACCTGATGTTTTGAGTATAGCGTAGTCAGGTCGGCTGTCACATTCAGAGGCGTTCCTGCGCAAGCCTCAAGTTGAAACGGCTGCCGCTGGCTTGGTCCGGTTCATCAGCAAAGCCAGCCTCTGCTCGCGGGTCATCGGCTCCCAAGGGACAAGTTTCTCGGCCAGAACATCCATTCTGCGCAGTAGCGTCAGCTCAATGAAAAGCTCCATGAAATCCATGTCGCGAAAGACCAACGAGCCAGACTCCCGCATCTTGTCGCGCAGCCGCTCCATGTGCGAAGGCATCTCGGTCCAGTGCAGGCCGGACCGGTGGTGGTGGCAGAGGTGGTAGCCTTCGTTCATGAAGTTGACGTCGTCATAAACGGTCACGGTATTTACAAAATAATCCTCGGGATGTTCCTGGTCGCAGAAGGCGTGCTGCACCCATGAGGTGATCGCCATGATGAAGTTCATAGTGAAGAGAGGAACCAGCAGGTACAGGATTCCAATTCTCCAATCGTAAACAAAGACCACGGCGAAATAAATGAAGTACCGGACCATTCCCCACAGCATTCGTCGCTGATTCTTCACATCCCCTTTGGCCCTGAAATAGGCGTAGGGCGCGAATCCCAAAGTCGTCCAAATGTTGTCCGAGAGATACAGAAAGAAATGCAGTGGATTGGTTCGATCGTAACGTATGGTCGAGGCGTTATCGTCGAGTCCGCCGTTCTCCTTATGGTGCAGCCGCACATGAACCGTGCGACCCAGTTCCGGAAGATCCCCGTAAAAATATCCGAGAAAGAATTCGACGTAACGACCAAAAACTTTATTGTAGATCCCCGCGAAGTAGCCTTGGGGATGGTGCGCCTCCAGGTGTTTGGCGCTGAACATCCTCACAGACCTCTGAAACTTCAGGCCGGTCAAGGAAAGGTAGAAAGCGATCACCAGCAGAAGTCGAGGCTTCCCTAAATAGAGCTGGAGCAAAAAAATTGGCACCACGGTAAACGTCAAGGACACCATGATTCGGAGTGCCGGGGCGTCTCGAGGGTCCCGCAGAACTTGGTGTCCGATCCGTTCGAGGAGTCGGTCGTAAGTCTTGGAAAGAAACTGGTAACCACCGCGGACCAGGCGAACTTTCCCAAGAAGCTTGGCCGCACCGTAGCCAGCCATGGAAAACGCGCCCTCGATCGCCAGGGCAACCATACTTGCCAAGCCCATGGGTACCGCCAAACACCGAGTTAGCAGTTTGGGTATGGTTGCAAGCCTGCCCGCGCGCGAATCCGCCTTTGAACGAGTGTCTGTTGCTACGTCGTTCAAATCCGCAGGCGTTATATCGTCAACAAATTGCATGTTCGTTATCCCAATTAACGGGATTCGTCCGCTGTTATGCGCAAGAGGATTCTACACTCAAGGTAGGCAAAGTCCATACAATCGATCACGCGCGTTTCCGGTGCTGGACATTGTCCATTGCCGAGGTAGAATAATGTTTCTGTCTCAGAGCCCAAATCCGGAAGCCTTTGCGCAACCCTCGGCCACGCCTCGCGTCAACGAGAAGAAAAAGATTGTTGAATACTACGATCTCACTAGCCCTTACTATCAATCCCAATGGGGCGAGCACATACACCACGGCTACTGGATCCGCGGCGATGAAACGAAAGAAGCCGCGCAGATTCAGCTCATCGAGCATCTTGCGCAACTGGCCGGCATAAAAACAGGACTGCGCATTCTGGACATCGGTTGCGGGTTTGGCGGCACCAGTCTGTATCTCGCGAAAAAGTATGCCGCCAGCACCACTGGCATCACCATTTCTCCCGTGCAAGTGCAAATGGCCAAGGAAGCGGCCGCCAAGTTGAATCTGGACTCCAGCTTCTTGCTGATGGACGCGGAGGACATGAAGTTCGCGCAACCGTTTGACCTGCTTTGGTCCGTCGAATCGATTTCTCACTATCATGATCCGCGAAAATTCTTCGCTTCGGCCGCGAAACTCCTGAAGCCCGGCGGCTGCTTCGCCCTGACGGACTGGTTCCGAAAAGAAGACATTTCGCCCGCCGACAAAAAGAAATTCATCCAGCCAATTGAAGAAGGCATGATGGTGGAACTCCGCGGAATGAACGAGTACAACGACTTCCTGGTTTCCAGCGGACTGCAGGTCATCCATCGCCAGGATCTCACGCGGAATTGCGCGAAAAGCTGGGACATCGGCCTGGACCTCATCATGGACAAAGCGTTCTGGGCCTTAGCCGCAAAACACACCACCGAATTGATCTCTTCCCTGAAAGCATTTCATGCCATGCGTGCCGGTTTCGCGTCCGGTAGTTTCGTGGTTGGCCTGTTCGTGGCAAAAATGCCGGAAAACGGCAGCGCTCACGCCTGATCTCTCTTGAAACATGCAGACTAGTGAATCAGACCTAGATGCAACCCTGGTTCGGGTTCCGGGGCGCGATTCCAGAAGATTTGCTATCCTTGCAGGGACAGAAATATGACCACACAGGCCCCTTCGTTGACTCGCAAAGAACTGTTCCTGCGCGCTTGCCGCTGCGAACTCGTGCCCCGCGTCCCTGTTTGGATGATGCGCCAGGCGGGACGCTACCTTCCGGAATACCGCGAAATCCGCGCGCAGCACTCATTCCTGGAAGTTTGCAAGACGCCAGATCTCGCGGTGGAAGTCTCGCTGCAACCATTTCGCCGCTTAGGCGTCGATGCCATCATCATTTTCTCTGACATCCTGATTCCCGCCGAAGCCATGGGCCTTCACCTCGAACTGGGCGATGCGGGACCGAATCTGCCGGATCCGGTGCGCACCGCGATGGACGTAAAAAAGCTGCGAATCTTCGACCCCGAAAAAGAGACCGGCTTCCTGATGGAGGCTCTACGCCGCACCATTAAGAATGCCGGGCCCGAAGTCCCGGTGCTAGGATTTGCGGCGTCGCCTTGGACCTTGGCGTGTTACATGGTCGAGGGCCGCACGAAAGAAGGCTTCGCCACGGTCAAGAGCTTTCTTTATCGCGAACCCAAAGTCTTTCGCGATTTGTTGCAGAAAATTTCCAAAGCCACCACTCTTTATTTGAAGGGCCAGGTCGCGGCGGGTGTCAGCGCGGTGCAGTTATTTGATACCTGGTGCGGCGAATTGAATCTTGCCGATTACACCGAGTTTGTTTTGCCGGCCGTGCAGGAAATCATCGCGGGGCTCGGCGGCGCTGTTCCTGTGATTTATTACACCAAGGCCTCGCATCACCTGCTGCCTGCCATCGCGAAAGCTGGCGCAAACGTCCTCAGCGTGGACTGGCGCGTGTCTCTCAAGGAACTCCGCGCCCTTGCCGGACCACGCGTAGCGCTTCAGGGTAATCTGGATCCCGCCATTCTTCTGGGACCCAAAGAAAAAATTCGCCAAGCCACGCTCGACATCGTCGATGAACTCGCTGGCATAGGCCACGTTCTCAATCTCGGACACGGGATTCTGCAGCACACACCCGTGGAAAACGCTCAATTGTTCATCCACACAGGCCAGCAAGCCGCGCGCAGCGATGCCAGCCAGGTGGCACAGTCGCGCTTTTGAGCGCGCAGGAGGTTCGCGCCGTGCCCATCATCAACCCCACGCTGCGGGAAATGCGCCAGGAGCTTTCCGTCGACGAGGAATTCGTCAATCGCTACAACCGGCCCGGACCTCGCTATACCAGCTATCCGACTGCACCTGTCTGGACCGATTCTTTCGGCCCCAACGAGTACGAAACCGCAATCGCCTTGGCCGACCAGAAGCGCTCCCCTGTTTCGCTATACATGCACCTGCCCTTCTGTGAAAGCCTCTGCCTGTTTTGCGCATGCAACGTGATCATTCGCAAAGATAAGAGCGGTACCCCGCCTTACCTCGACATTCTGAAGAAAGAGACTGCCCACATTGCTCGAGGCGTTTCGCCCGATCGCCAGGTGGCGCAATTCCACTGGGGCGGCGGAACACCCACCTATCTTTCGCCCGAACAGATTGAAGATCTTTTCGGTTTCACGCGCGAACGATTCACATTTGCTCCCGACGCCGAGATTGGCATCGAAGTCGACCCGCGGGTCACCACCCGTGAACATCTGGAGACCGTGCGCAGGATGGGTTTCAATCGCCTGAGCATGGGCGTGCAGGATTTTAAGGAAGAAGTTCAGAAGGCCGTGCACCGCATTCAGCCCTATGAGCAGACCCGCGATTTGATTCAGACGGCACGGCAACTGGGTTTCGACAGTATCAATGTTGACCTCATCTACGGCCTGCCGTATCAGACCGCCGACAGCTTCGCTCACACCGTGGAACAGATTGTGGGATTGTCACCGGATCGCATCGCCATGTTCAGCTATGCCCACGTGCCCTGGCTGAAGAAACAACAAGGTTCATTCGTCGCGCACTTGCCCGAAGGTATGAAGAAGTTCGACATTTTCCGCAGCGGCCTGCTGAAATTCCTGGAGGCTGGGTACCTCTACATCGGCATGGACCACTTCGCCAAAGAAAACGACGAGCTTGCCGTCTCGCAGCGCAATCGCACGCTGCATCGTAATTTCCAAGGCTATACCACGAAGGCGGGAGCCGATCTCTACGGCATGGGCATCACCGCCATCAGCGGCATTCAAGAAACGTATGCGCAGAACTATCGCGACATCCCCTCCTGGGAGAAAGCCGTTTCGGAGCGCGGCATCGCCACCATGCGCGGCTATCGCCTGTCGCCCGACGACGTTATCCGCCGTGAAGTCATCAGCCGCCTGTTGTGCCACACCGTGATCGTGAAGGATGAAATTTCCAAGCAGTTCGATATAAACTTCGACGAGTACTTCGCTCCAGAACTCGCGCGATTGAAAACCCCGGAGGCCGATGGCCTGGTCGTGATCAACGACAAGGAAATCCGCACCGCATGGCTGGGACGCATTTTTATTCGCAACCTGGCCATGGTGTTTGATCCTTATCTCGAGAAGCAGCATCTGGATTCCAAGCCGCTGTTCTCGAAGACACTTTAGCTACGCGGCGCGAAAACCGTAAGATGCTCCGGGCCGGATTGCCCCGATTTCGCCGTCGCGCTGCGTGAGCGGAGATTATTCTGATGCCCAACCAGGTCCAGGCCCTCGTCGTTGGCGCCGGAATATCCGGCCTGGCCACCGCGTTTGCCCTGCAGAAATCGGGAATTCTTACGATTGTCGTGGATTCGGCAGCACGTGCCGGTGGAGTGATTCAATCCGAGAAGCGCGACGGCTACCTTCTGGAGTGCGGCCCGCAGAGTTTTAGCGGCAACTCCGCTATCACTTCAGTTTCATCGGATCTTGGCCTGCTCAGTGAGCGGCTGCTTGCCGATCCCAAGGCTCCCCGATACGTCCTCATCAATGGAAAACTGCAACTCGTTCCCATGGGCCCGGGCATTCTCGTCTCGCCGCTCCTCGCGGGAGGCACCAGGCTGGCGCTATTCCGCGATATGTTTGGCAAGAGCACGCCTCCGGAGCCCGATGAATCCGTTGCCGGGTTTGTGCGGAGAAAATTCTCGGCTAAACTGCTCGACCGCCTTGTCGGCCCGTTTGTCTCCGGCATTTACGCCGGCGATCCGGAAAAGCTTAGCCTCCGCGCCGCTTTTCCTATTCTTTACGAGGCCGAGAAAAATTTCGGCAGTGTGATTCGCGGCGCTTTGAAAATAATGAAAGCGCGCAAAGCCGCCGCGGGCAACGCTCCTCGCGAGAAAGCGACGTTGCAAACCTTCCAGGACGGCAACGAATCGCTGATCGACGCTTTGACCGAGCGCCTTGGCAATTCTCTTTACTGCAATGTTGAAGTGCTCTCTCTGCAAGCGCTCGATCCCGCCACCGAACCGGCTGCGCCCAGATTCCGCGCGACGATGCGCACACCCAAGGGCGAAGAAGTGATTGAAGCCGAGCGCCTGATTCTTGCCGTCCCCACCAACGTTGCAGGCAAGCTTCTCGCGTCACTAAATTCCGGCTTCGAAGCACCGTTTTGCGGCATCGAGTATGCCGGCATTGCTGTCGTATCCCTGGGATATCGTAAGGAGGATGTTGCGCACGCCCTCGACGGCTTCGGCTTTCTAGTCCCGCGATCTGCTGGACTCGCGATCCTCGGCTCTGTCTGGAACTCGTCGCTTTTTCCGGGTCGCGCTCCGGATGGTCAGGCTCTACTCACCAGCTTTGTGGGTGGCGCAACCAATCCCGCCGCGCTGAAGCAATCGCCGGAGGAACTCGTTGCCCAGGTTCACAACGAACTCACGCCGCTTTTAGGATTGCGCAAGGAACCTGGCTTCCGGAACGTCACCATCTGGCCACGCGCCATTCCCCAGTACAATCTGGGCCACACCGCTCGCTTGGCCACGATCGAGAAATTGCGGGGCGATTTCCCTGGGCTCTACATTGTCGGAAATTTCTTGAACGGACCCGCCATTGGCACCTGCATCGAACATGCCCTGAAAGTCGCCAATGAACTTCGCGTCAGTTTTGCCAACTGAATTCTAGCGGGTTTTCCGGTGCCGGTGCGCCAACCGAATCTCTCGCCGCTTTGCCGCTTCTCGCCAGCGGCGTTTCTCCTCCGCCGTTTTCACAATCAACGGAGGGACGAGTTTGGGTAAGCGAGTATGTTCATCGATGGCGACAAACGTCACGTACGCCGTAGTGGTCTGCTTGCGTTCGCCCGTCAGAATATCTTCGGAATACACTTCCACTCCGATTTCCAGCGAGGTGTGGAACACGCGGTTCACATGCGACTTCAGTATTACGATCTCCCCTAAATTCACCGGATTCTGGAAATCGATGTAGTCCACCGACGCCGTCACCATGTAACTGTTCGCATGACGGCTCGCCGCCATCGCCGCCACGATATCCACCAAGTGCATCACGTGCCCGCCCAGCAATTTCCCCAGCGCGTTCGTTCGCGCAGGGAGCACCACCTCTGCCATTTCAGATGCCGACGCCCTCACGGGTTTCCCTTTTAGCGCCGGTTCAGTTTTTGCACCGTCTTTTCGCTTCATCGCAGTCCTCTTCTTCGCCTCAGCAACGTTCGTCGGCCGCTTTTCTGTCCGATCGTTTGTAACTGTTGCAGAGGGCTTTGCGCTCCTCTTTGGGTGTTACTGTACTGCACGTATAATACGGGACACCACCATGACCGACCAAAAGAAAACCCGGCGTCAAAAGCTTGAGGAGTTTCTGGCCAGCAATCCTAACGACGCTTTTTCGCGCTACGGCGTCGCACTCGAGTGCATTCGCGAAGGCGATCTGCCCGGCGCGGAATCCCACTTTCGAACCTTGCTCGAAACGAATCCAGACTACGTGCCCGGTTACCAGATGTTTGCGCAGATGCTCGCGCAAAATAATCGCGCAGACGAAGCCAAGATTGCTTTGTCCAAGGGCATCGATTCTGCAATTCGCCAAGGCAATCAGCATGCCCGTTCAGAAATGGAAGCTCTTCTCGCGGAACTAGGCTAGATCAAATCGGGAGCCAGACGAATGACGGAAGCCGCCCTTCCCAGCACGCCACGCGCTCAGAACCTATCCATGCGCATCGCCTGGGTGTTCGCTGCTCTCGCGTTTCTCCTGCAAATGGCATTCAGCGGACGTTACGGCTATTTTCGCGACGAACTCTACTACATCGCTTGCAGCCGGCATCTCGCCTTCGGCTATGTTGACATGGCCCCACTCACACCGTGGTTGGCGCGCGCCAGCCACTACCTCTTTGGCGATTCCCTTCACGCTATCCGCCTTCTGCCGGCACTCGGTTTTGCCAGCAACGTGGCTCTCGCCGGTTACATCACCAGGGAACTTGGCGGAAAGCGCTGGGCCGTTGGCATGGCTTGCGTCACCGTGATGCTCGCTCCCACCATTCTTGGCAATGGCACGCGCCTCGCCATGAATCCGTTGGAGCCGTGCTTCTGGATGGGCTGCGTCTACGTTATGTTGCTGGCAATCAATCGGCAACAGCCCAAACTGCTGGCCTGGTGCGGCGTGCTTCTTGGTTTTGGCCTGTTGAACAAACACTCCACAATCTTCTTTCTGGGCGCGCTAGTTGCCGGGCTGCTTTTCACACCACAACGCAAGCTGTTCGCTACCAAATGGTTTTGGATCGCAGCGGCGATCGCCTTCGCGATTTGTCTGCCCAACGTGATTTGGCAATACACGCACCACTTCCCCACCCTCGAAGACCTCCGCAACGTGAAAGCCACACATAAGAACATCGAGTTGCCACCGCTTCCATTTATCAAACAGCAGATCATGATGCTGAATCCCATCACCGATCTTGTTTGGATTGCCGGCTTGGCTTTTCTGCTCTTTCATCGCTCCATGAAACAGTTTCGCTTCCTTGGTTTCACTTATCTTTTCTTTCTTGGCGTGATGATGGCGCTGCATGGCAAGGACTACTATCTTGCTCCCATCTATTCCATGCTTTTCGCCGCTGGTGGCGTGTTCTGGGAAACGCTCACCGAACCGCGGCCCCGGCTGCGTTGGTTACGCCGCGCTCTGCCTTGCGCGGTGGTTGCCGCCTGCCTGATTTCGGTTCCTCTCGCCCTGCCCGTTCTTCCGCCAGACAAGATCGCGCCGTATATGCGCGCTCTGGGCATTTCGAATACGCGCACCGAAACCACCATGACGGGACTGCTTCCGCAGCACTTTGCGGATCAATTCGGCTGGCAAGAAATGGTGGCCAGCGTTGCCGGAGTTTACAATTCCCTGCCCCCTGAGCAGCGCGCCAAAACCGCCATCCTGGCCGGAAATTATGGCGAAGCAGGCGCCATCGATTTTTTCGGTCCGCGCTACGGCCTGCCAAAATCAATCAGCGCTCATCAAAATTATTACTATTGGGGCCCGCGAGACTACACCGGCGAAAGCATTATCTTGCTGGGATGGGACCTCGAGGACGCGCAGCGCTGGTGCCGCAGTGTTGATGTCGGCCCCCACAATGCACCCTATTACGGCATGGGCTGGGAACACTACGACATCCTGGTCTGCCACGACTTCAAGATGCCACTCTCGCAGGCTTGGCCGAAGCTTAAAGTGTGGAACTAATTTCGATGTATACTTCCGGCACTTGGGATATTTCCGATCCTACTTTCTTCATAGAAAGGATTTTTGTTTGAACCTCCCTTCGCGCGTTTCTTTCCGTTGCTCGTTCGTCCTCATCACCGTTCTTATCTTCGGTCTAACTGTCGCTCCGGCGTTCCCGCAAGAAGCCGCCGACCGAATTTTCTTCAATGCCAAGGTGTTTACCGGCGAGCCGCAGAATCCTTACGCAACAGCGTTAGCCATTCACGGCGACAAGATCGTGGCCGTCGGCAACCTGCTTGAAGTAACAAAGTCCGCCTCTGCCACTGCCGAACGCATCGATATGCAGGGCAAATCGCTGTTTCCTGGCTTCATCGACTCTCACAGCCACTCCATTGAGGGCGGCACTAATCGCATCTCCGCCGACGCCAGCGAGAACGTCAAGACCATGAGCCAGCTCGTGGCCTTCACGGCGAACGCAAGAAAGTCCGGCAAGGGCATAAATGGCGAATTTCTCGAGATCTTTGGCTTGCCACTGGAATTCTGGTCCCACACGGATCAACTCAACGCGAATTTCAGCTCGGGCGCCTACGCAAATGTTCCACTCGTACTGTTTGGCATGGACGGCCACACCGCGTGGGCGAATTCCGCGATGTTGAAGCGCGCGGGAATTGACAGCGCCTATGTCAAGACACTTTCCGAGGGCGAACGCAGTTACTACGGCGTCGGAAAGAATTCTGAACCGAACGGTTTCCTTGTCGATGCAGGCATGGAAAAAGTTACTCCGTTGCTTCCCAAGCCCGATGACGAAAAGCTTCTGGCGTCCGCCCGGGCAGCGTTGGCGTACAACTACAGTCTGGGCATCACGGCGTGGCTCGATCCTCTTGCCAGTGAAAATATCCTCAAGGCTTACAAGCTTCTCGCGGATCATGGCGAACTGAACTCCGTCGTCGACGCGTTCCCTCAGGTGTTCGCCAAGGATCCCGCCGCGGAACTAGCCAGCGTCCAGAAAACGCGCGAACAGTACAAGGACGTCGCCAACCTGCACATCACCGGTATCAAAATTTTTGCCGACGGCGTTGTGGAGTATCCTTCGCAGACCGCCAATCTCACCAAGCCATACAAAAACACGGGGCGAAATGGCGAGTTGCTGTTCGACCAGAAAAAGTTTAACGAGCTTTGCATCGCAGCCGACAAGCAGGGATTGATCATTCACGTTCACGCGCTCGGTGATGGCGCCGTGAAAGCCGCGCTCGATGGCATCGAGGCCGCGCGCAAAGCCAACGGCAACTCCGGCCTGCCCGACACTCTTACGCACGAGCAGTTCGTCGACCCGAGTGATTTTCCGCGTTTTCGTGAACTCGGCGTAATCAGCGCATTGCAACTTTTGTGGGCCGAAGCCAGCGTGGACACCATCGACATCGTGAAGCCCTACCTGGACCCCGAAATCTACAAGTGGCAATATCCCGCTCGCTCCATTCTTGATAATGGCGGCGTGATTTCCGGAGCCAGCGACTGGCCCGTCTCCAGCGCCAACGTTTTCTGGGGAATCTACCAGGCCATTACGCGCAAGGGGCCCAAGGGCGTCCTAGATGCTTCTCAAGACATGCCCCGCCAAGCCATGTTTTACGCCTATACGCGCAACTCCGCTCGCGCCATGAACATGCTCGATACCATCGGTTCCATCGCGCCGGGTAAACGCGCCGACCTGATCGCCATCGATCGCGACGTCCTTACCGTTTCTCCGGATCAGCTGCGCGAAGCAAAGATTCTCTGGACCATGGTCGCGGGCAAGACCGTCTATCGCGCCGCGAAATAGGGCGGAACTGCTCCTTCCCAGCGGCACACTTTGGTATCATCCCGCTTGGGACTCATGCAGCCAGATCGCATTCCACTTTTTCCGTTGAACGTCGTGCTCTTCCCCGGCGAACAGCTCCCCCTGCACATTTTCGAGCCGCGATACCGCCGCATGGTTCGCGAATGCATGGATTCAAAAACTCCCTTTGGAATGCTTCTGGCGCTTCCCGACGGGATTGTACGCGTGGGATGCACGGCGGAAATCCTGGAAGTGATTAAGCGTTACGACGACGGCCGCATGGATATCGTCACCGTTGGCCGCGATCCCTTTCGCGTGGTTGAACTGTTCTCCGACGATCCCCTTCTCGAAGGCCACGTCGACTATCTTGAAGACACCGAGTCCGCCGCAGCGCCTCAATCCATCAAGCAGCTCGTGGAACTCTATGAGACCTGCCACACTTTGCTGTTCAGCGGCATTCCCAAGGAATTCGACGCCGCTCCGCCCGACCAGCTCGCCTACACCATCGCATCGGCGCTTCCCCTCGACCTCTTGTGGAAGCAACAACTTCTGGAGCTTCGCACCGAGTCCGAACGCCAGCAGCGGCTTTCGACGTACCTTCGCGACTGGGCGCCGCATCTACAGAAAGTAGAGACCTTGCGACATCGCGCCGGAGGCAACGGTCAAGCTTTAAACTAAAGTTCGGCGAGCTTTTTTCACTTGGTTCGCGGATAGAGGCCCCATGACAGCTAGTACTTCCCTTCATCACTCCGGACAACCCAAGCCGCGCACGCTTGGCGAGTGGAAACGCATTCCGGATTTCGATGCGCGCACCACGGCGCTATCCGTAAAAAATGAAATTCGCCGCAATTTGCTGTGCAGCATTGAACGGAATCAGCCGCTATTTCCCGGTGTGCATGGATACGACGACAGCGTCATCCCGCAGATCGTGAACGCTCTGCTGTCGCGCCACAATTTCATTCTCCTTGGGCTGCGCGGTCAGGCCAAAAGCCGCATCCTGCGCGGCTTGATGCAGCTTCTGGATCCGGAAATTCCAGTGATCGCAGGGTGCGAGATCAACGACCATCCTCTGCGGCCAATTTGCCGCGCGTGCCGCGAGCGCCTGGCCGCTGAAGGCGACAGCACGCCCATCGCGTGGCTTCCCCGCGACCAGCGCTACGTGGAAAAACTTGCCACTCCCGATGTCACCATCGCGGACATTATTGGCGACGTTGACCCGATCCGGGCTGCGCGTGGTGGACGCGATCTCTCCGATGAGTTGACCATTCACTACGGCCTGCTGCCGCGCGCCAATCGCGGTATTTTTGCCGTCAACGAACTTCCCGACCTCGCCGGTAAAATCCAGGTCGGACTGTTCAACATCATGCAAGAAGGCGACATTCAGATTAAAGGTTACCCGCTGCGCCTTCCGCTCGATGTCTTGTTGGTCTTCACCGCCAATCCCGAGGATTACACCGCTCGCGGCAAAATTATCACTCCGCTCAAGGACCGCCTCGGCGCGGAAATTCGCACGCATTATCCCAGTTCCATCGAGGAAGGCATCACTATTACCACCCAGGAAGCCTGGACGCAGCGTGATTCCACGATCAAGGTTGAAGTCCCTGACTATCTGCGCGAAGTTGTGGAGGAAATTGCGTTCCAGGCACGCGAGGACAAGCGCGTCGACAAGCGCTCCGGCGTCAGCCAACGTCTTCCCATCACCACGCTCGAGAATCTTGTCAGCAGCGCCGAACAACGCGCCGCCCGCACCGGCGAATCTTTTGGCGTCGCCCGCGTCGCCGATCTCTACGCTGCTCTGCCTTCCATCACCGGCAAACTCGAACTCGAATATGAAGGTGAACTGAAGGGCGCGGAAACCATTGCTCGCGAACTGATTCGCGCAGCGGTTGGCCGCGTCTTCACCAAGCATTTTGGCGATGTCAACTTTCAGCCGGTCACGCAATGGTTTGAACTCGGCGGCGAACTGAAGATCCCGGACATTATCTCCACGCCCCAGCGGTACCAGCAGCTTGCCAGAATTCAGGGATTGCTGGACCATGTGGGCAAGCTCGGCGTGCATAGCCGCAAAGACGAGCCTCAGGCTGCCGCCGCTGCGGAGATGATTCTCGAAGGCCTGTGGGCGCATCGCCGGATCGGTCGCAGCGAAGAGCGCGGCTTCTACGCGGAGAAACCGCAGCGCGCTCCGGAACAACGCGAATCGCCCAATCGGCCGCGGCGCAATTACAATTGAGGCGCGCATGAAAGTCGTTAGATACGGAAAATATACGGGCGAGCCCGCCGACGTTGTCGACCTCGACGAGCTGATGAAGCGCCTCGGCGATTTTTTTCTGCAAAGCGGCTTCGAATCGCAGTACTACGGCTTATCCGAGTTCGATTCCAATCAATCGATGGAAGCCCTGCGCGACGCCATTCTCCGTGCCCTGCAAGAAGGCGATTTACTGCCCGACGACGCCATGAGCGACGAACTCCGCAAAATGTTGCAGGATCCCGGCGCCTTGAACAGTCGAGATGTCCGCGACCTGATCGACAAGCTCGTTGAACGCCTCTCCCAGGAAGGCTTCATCAATCCCCAGCAACCGCCGCAGATCACTCCACCACCACAAAACACACCTGGCGGCCAGTTGGGCACTCCGCAGGAGCGCAATCCCGATGCGCGCTTCGAGATCACCGATAAAGCCATCGACTTCCTCGGCTTCAAAACCCTTCGCGATCTGCTGGGCTCGCTGGGCCGCAGCAGCTTCGGTCGCCACGATACGCGCGACCTTTCCACCGGTGTCGAGTCCGGAGGCGTTTCGCGGCCGTATGAATTTGGCGACACGCTGAATCTCGACATCAGCCAGACGCTCTCAAACGCCATTCGTCGCGAGGGCGCCAAGGTGCCCATCGACATGCAGTATCGCGATCTGATGGTCCACCAGTGTGAATACCAGAGTTCCTGCGCCACCGTTCTGCTGCTCGACTGCAGCCACAGCATGATTCTCTATGGCGAAGATCGCTTCACTCCCGCGAAGCGCGTCGCCATGGCGCTCTCGCACCTCATCCGCACGCAGTACCCTGGCGACACTCTCAGCCTGGTGCTATTTCACGATTCCGCCGAAGAGGTTCCGCTCGGCCAACTAGCCCGCGTGCAGGTGGGTCCGTATTACACCAACACGCGCGAGGGCCTGCGCATGGCGCAACGCATTCTTCTTCGCCAACGCAAAGATATGCGCCAGATTGTGATGATCACGGACGGCAAGCCATCTGCCCTAACGCTCGATGATGGCCGCATCTACAAAAATGCCTTCGGCCTTGATCCTTTTGTGGTCGGCGAAACGCTGGAGGAAGTGAACAAGTGCAAGCGCGCCGGCATCATGATCAACACCTTCATGCTCGCCACCGATTACAGCCTGGTTCAATTTGTCCAGAAAATTACGCAAATGTGCAAAGGTAAGGCCTACTTCACCACGCCTTACACCCTGGGCCAGTACTTGTTGATGGATTATATGCAGCGCAAAACCAAGACCATTCACTAACGCGCCGCGCCGCTCGTCCTGCGATAAACTAGATCCATGTCCTTGATGAAGAAGTTATCGCGCTGGATTAATTCGGAGGCACCTTTGACAACGATTGAAGTGGATCAATCCGCTCCCGGCTTTTCGCTGAAAGCGCTGGACGGCAAGGAGTATTCGCTCGCGTCTCTTCTGGAACGGGGACCGGTTGTCGTGGCTTTCTTCAAAATCTCCTGCCCGGTTTGCCAGTTCACTTTTCCCTTTCTTCAGCGCCTTTTTGAGCGCTATGGCAGCGACGGCGTTTCTTTCCTCGGCGTCTCGCAGGACGATGCGCGCGATACCAGGGAATTCAATCAACAATACGGCATTAAGTTTCCCACGCTGATCGATGAGCATGGCTATCCGGCGTCAAACGCTTATGGCTTAACGAATGTCCCGACTATTTTTCTTATTGCGCCGGACGGCAGCGTGAAGGTTCAGTGCATGGGTTTCAGCAAGGGGGACTTGGAGAAAATTGCTACCGGATTGTCGCAGCATCGCGCGATAACGCCAGCGCCCCTATTCCGCCAAAATGAAGTAGTGCCCGACTACAAACCTGGGTGAGGCTCGAAAAACTAGGTCCGGTCGGACCTAACAACAAGTCAATGAAGCGATGTCCGCGAGCGGAAATGCTCCGGGGGATTCTCTCTTGCCTCAATCGAAGAGAGATTCCTCGCTTCGCTCCGAATGACGAACTGAAATTCTAAACTTCCTCGATCAACAGGTTACGCTTGTGCTTCTCTGCCTTCTTCCGCTTGTCCGGAACAACGCGCGTCGTGGCTGGGACAAGCCCCGCCTTCCGCGCCCGCCTTCTGGCCTCCACTCCCTTGTCCAATTTCCTTTTCTTCGCTCGGCTCATCTCAGCTCTTCTTTGCTGTGATCTCTTGCGCTGCGCGGTAACCCTGGTCGATGGCCTCATTTGTATATGCGAAGGCGCCCGCATCGGAATTCGCGATGTGAATATTTCCGAATGGCTCTCGGCCGATTTCGTGCGGCGCCTGCCCCGGCGGCCAGACCGGATCAAACAAGGAATTGTATTCGTAGGCGTAGCCGTGCGGCCAGCGGTTCACAGTGATCGCTTCAATGTCGCTCGCCGCATCAAATCCCCCGCTGCTGAGCACTCGCGCCAACTGCTCGCGGACGTTCCTTTCGAACGTGGCGTAGTTCGTTCGCATCAAACGGCCGCGGCCGCCGCGTTGTTTGTCACGCGCCGTCACGCCGGTGCCCACCGGAACGTACTGCAAGTGCACCAGGCAGGATTCATCGGGGTGCTGCGTGAAGTGGTAGTCGCCAATGCTCACGGGAAAATCCAGGTCCACGCTGGAGAAAAACGACCCGGGGCAATGGATGCTGTGCACCTGCAATTTCTGAAACGCCTGCCAGTTCTTCAGTTGCACGTTGGTATAAACCAGCGGCACTTTCACGTTGTACGCAAGCCCGTCTTTCTGCGCTTCTGGCATTTCCGGGCACATGTACGGAATCACCATGTTCCAGCAGGCCAGAATGCACGCCTTGCCCTGCACCAGCCGCGCCTGGCCGCCGCGAACATAGGTCACTTCCACGCCCTTGGAATTGCCCGCACCACCGATATTCGCGGCATGGATCACTGTGGAATTCAGTCGCACCCGCACCGGCGAACCGTCCTCGTCCAACTTCCCGTAATCAAATTTCGCCGTCACCACATCTTCCATCGTGTTTCCTGTTGCAACGGCGGGAATCATGGCACGCACCAGGAGTCGTGGCACGGATCCAATACCGTCCGGAAAATGGTAAATGTACGGCTCATGATCCTGCCGCGTGACTTCCAGGCCCATTCCTGGCCCGTCTTTGTCCGTAATTCCGAGCCCGGCGAATCCCGGCAAGTAGCCTAGGCCGGCCATATCTCCCGCTGGCACCGCATCAATTCCCACGCCATACAGCCCATACATCGACGTGAACATAAGCGGAATCGCGTCCGGCGTAATCTTCACATTTCTCAGCAAATAATCCTGATAGCTGGTCTTCGCGAGATACGCCTTCTTCTCTGTTGCACTCATCCCGGCCAGGTAGTCCACCTTTTCGCTATGCAGGCGCGCCAGATCCTTTTGCGCCGCGGGAGAAAGAGGCGTCTTTGCCAGAAATGCCGGCCAGGGCGTCTGGTATGCGCCCGTCACTAGACGGTCTTCCCCGAAAGTCTCTTTGTCGAAGAAAATTCCCTGACCCATTCCTCGCGATTCATAAAACTTCTGGTCGTAATACTTTTCGAACTTCTTCACTTCAATTCCCAAATCCTTGAAGAGCTGCTTTGCCTGCGGGCTGTACAGGTTCGGGCCGGTGATGGTCTGCGTTCCCCCGTATCCGATAATCAGCCGCTTGCCGCTCTGGAACTCGTTCCGCTTGGCGTGTCCTCCAAAATCGTCGTGATTGTCCAGAACCAGGATGCGAGCGTTCGGTCCCGCCTGCTGGCGATAAAAATAGGCTGCGGATAGACCGCTGATTCCGCCTCCTACCACGATCAAGTCATACGAATCCGCATCTCGCGTGGGATTGTCGTATGTCTTGCCATCCCGCATCGCATGCGCCACTTCCCACGATCCGTCGTGGCTGCCTCTCATTCCGGTTTTCGCCGGCGGGTAATACCCGGGATCCTTCTCCGGCGCGTAAACACCGTCCCCCGCAAACACATCCGCCCAAAACGTCCCTCGGCTTACCATGGACGCTCCGATGGCAACGCTCGCTCCGTTCAGAAAATCCCGGCGCGTGATGGCCCGATCCATTCCCAATTCGCGATCTCGCTTATCTTGATCCACGCAAAAATCTCCAATGAGGGCCGCAGGTCCCCGTGCCAACAACCAGCAGCCAGTAACACTAAGAATGAACGCACAAAAAGCTTAGCCCACCCGCGCGCCTTAGCAAAGTCCTGGGACTTTCGCCCTTCGTCGGCCGGCACGTTCCAACAGTTTGCGTTATCATTGCAGTGGACGGTCAGAGCCGTTCGTTATAGCTTTTCCGCACCATTAATCGGTCAGCACACTGAAAAAGAGGTTACCTCATTCTTCCATCGAGCCGCTCGAAGTGTTGCTTCAACGATTGGCGAATCGCCGCGGTGTTTCTTTTATTGAGCGCAATCGTATGCTGTGCCGCCGCGCGTCCCAGCCACTTCGCAGCGGACCCAGCCGCACCTGCATCGAATTCCGCTGGAGTTGAACAGAGTTCCCCTCCTTGCAAAATTGTCTACGCTGGATTTGTCGGCGCCCTGGAGACCGCGGGACGCAAAGGATCGGGCATCGTCCAGATCCGCGACATCCTGCGCGGCCCGGAATATTCCGACGTCTGCGCGGAGTCCTTCATTCCCATTGACTGGAATTCCGGTCTCAGCTGGGTCCTGAAGCACTTTCCACCTCGTCCCGGCCCTCTGACTCCTGAAGAACTATCCACCTCACCCAGCGTCATTCTCGTCGGTCACAGCACCGGCGGCTGGGCCATGCTCGCCGTGGCCCGCGAACTGCGCGACAGAAACATTCCCGTCGAACTGACTATCCAAATCGATAGCGTTGGCTTTGCCGATTACACCGTGCCGCGAAACGTAAAATCCGGCGCGATTTTTCACGCGCGTGACATCCTGATGTTCATGACCACGAAAAATCTGCGAACCGAAGATCCTGTCCACACCAAGATTGTCGCTAACGTGGTGGTAAAGGGCGCGAATCATCTCTCCATCACGCGAGATCCGCGCATCAAAATGCTGGTTCTCAATACCGTCGACAGTTTGCGCGCCTCTTCCTTGAAGACCGCCGAAGCGCCCCATGATTTGAACCATTAGCCTGTTTGAGTGGTAAGCGAAAACAGCGGCTCGGGAAAGCCGCTCGTCTCCAAGATTGACTCCAATCCCCTAAAACGCAAACGAAAGCTGTAAGTCGATCCTGCGGTTTGCCGTGTTGTTATTGTACGGGCCGCCCGCCAGTCCGTTCGCCTCGCCAAATTGCGGCGAACTGAGATTCCCAATCGGTATGCCCAGATTGACGTTGTTGAATACGTTTCGCGCATTCACTCCCAGCGTTAACGCATACTTCCGATTCGTCGAGCCCGCATCCATCCCGCGGCCACCGCCGGGTCCCCCAGGGCCGCGCCCCGGCCCACGGCCGAATGTGCCACCGCCCATCCCGCCGCCTTGCGCCGCGCTTGATGAGTTTTCAATCACCGGACCAAAGCCAAATGTTTTGCTGAATCGCAGATTCAACGCGAAACGTGACGCTCCTTCTCCGTAAAAAGGCGGGATCGGCACATAGCCAACCCCCGGCACGGAATTGAAGCAGCCGAAGGTGGTCAGTTTGTCCGGAGGGCAACTTCCGAAGGCCGGCCGCGTATTGTAGACGGAATCCTGATAGGGGTCCGCGCCGGTGGTGATGTTGAACGGCGGGCCTGAACTGGCAACCATAAACGGGCTCAGACGAAAACCGTGCGGCAATCCAATCGTACCCCCCAGGAACACCCGATTACGTACGTCGAAACTCGCGCGGCCATAATCCTGTTGCAGGTCATAAGGATTCGAAGGAAATTCCATGGTTCCGAAAACATCGCTGTTCGCATAATTCAAGGTGTAATAACCAAACACCGAAAGGCGCGTGCCCATGCGCACGCTGCCATTGATGATCAACTGGTTCTGCTTGAACGTGCCTTCCGATTGGTATTGAAACAGGTTCTCGTTAATGCCGTTCGGCCGCACTCCGGTAACCGGGTCGGCGGGGTTCAAGTTGTTGGTGTAAAAAACGTGCACTCCTCGAGAATTCAGGTACGTCACGGCGATGTTCGCGGATTTCGTCAGTTGCCGTTCCAGCGTTACCCCGGTCTGAATGGTATACGGCGCCTGCAGATTGTTGTTCACGGTATAAATCGTTGGAGCGGTATTGGACGCAGGCAACTGGTTCACCGGTGGTATGTCGCTCAGATAGAACTGCGGATTCAGCACCTGATAGGTCAGTTGATTGATGCCGTTCAACCGTTCCTGTTGCAACACCATGGTGTCGGTAAACCTGTCGTAGAACAGACCGAAGCCGGCCCGCAGAATCATCTTCGGTGCCTTCTTCGCGCTTCCTCCGATACCCCAGGCAACGCCGACTCGCGGCGCAAAATCCGCTTTGTCACTGAAGTCACTTTGCGTTTCGAAACGCAGCCCGTAACTCAGCGTCAGGTTCTGCCGTAATTTCCAATCGTCCTGCACAAATAATCCCGCATCAATGAGGTTCACATCCTGCTCAGGTATCCCCGCGGTTTGCGAATAGTAGCTGGCGCCGCCGCCCAGTGCCTGAATCGCAGGAATCGTCAAGCCGTTGGCAAGCCCTTGCTCGGTGATCTGGTACGCCTCAATCGGAGTAATCTCACAACTGTTCACCGCGGTCACAATGCAACCTGGCTGCAGCCGCGCTCCGAACGTAAACGCTCCATTGAAATTCGTTGTCGCGGAATTCGCGTCGTCCGTTATGCGCAATCGACCGCCGAATTTCCAGGCGTGCTTGCCATAATTCATGTAGGTTATGTTTTGCAGCTCATAGCGATTCTGCACGTCGGAGTCGTTGAACCCGCCGCTGCCGTTCCCGTTGAAGGCTCCCTGCACATTTACGTTTACGTTGGAATTTACAGGTCCCGTCTGTGTCAGCTCTCTCACGTATTGAAACCGCGTTTCATTGATTACGTGCGCGTTCACAATTTGCGTGTCGCTCACCTGCACGGTGTTCTCCGTGTCGTAGTCGTTCACGGCCACCTGCGCCAGCCCGAATCCTCCTATGTCGTCGTTCTGCTCGGTGCTGCGAAAAAATTGGTAACGCGCCGTCAATGTATTGGTCGGCGTTACCTGATAGTCCAGCCGCGGGCTAAGGTTCGTCCGGTTCTGCGGATTCGCGATCGCCGCGCTGTACGGCACGATGTTAAAATCCGGATCCAGCACCGTCGCGCTTATAATCGCCAGGTTCTGAATATCCCGCTGCTCAATATTGAAGAAGAACGAAGCCTTCTTGCCCAGTGCTCCCCCGATATTCCCGCTGTATTGCACCGTGTGATAAGCCGGAGGACTGGTTCCCTCCGGAAGGATCTCAAACGGGTTGCGCGAGTTAAACGCGGAAGCGTTGCCGTTAACCATGACCTGCCCGTGCAACTTGTCGGTGCCCGGTTTGGTAAAGATTTCGATTCGCCCATACCCCAGCTTGTCGTACTCCGTGGAAAACGGATTCTGGTTCAGCCGGATTTCCCGAATCGACGCTTTGGGAGGCAACTGCCCGGCCGTGAACCCGTCAATATACATTTGCCCGCCATTCGGTCCCGCCGCCGGTCCCGCCAGCGCCTCGAGTTCCGACTGCAACTCGTCCGGATCGTCCGACAGCGCGTCCAGGTCCTTCCCCTGAATCACCACCGTGCTCGCGTTATTCGCGGGGTTCACGTCCACTTGCGTCGTGGAGTCGATGACCACTACCTTTTCCTGCTGTACCTCAATCGTCAACTGGATCTCCAACCGCGCCACTTGTCCCGCGAGGATCGCCACGTCGGGTTTGCTGAAAAGCGCGAACCCTGGCGCGCTAGTCTCCAACTTGTAAATGCCGGGAGGCAGATCCTTGATTTCATATGTGCCGTCTTTACCCGACTGCGCTCCTTTCGCCTCTCCCGTAGCCGGGGTCACAAGAACCGTCGCGCCCACCACTGCCGCTCCAGATGGATCCGTTACTTGCCCTCGCAAAATTCCCGTCGGCGCCTGCGCCAGCGCACTGTACGAAAAAAACAATAGAATCAAACTCGCGAGACACGTTATGCGTTGAATGGCTGACCTCACACTGAATCTCATTCCGGAATCTTGTCCTTTTCGTCTGATTAGATGCTCTATTCTCTTTACTGTGCGGCTGCGTCGCCAGCGCCGGCGCTCATCGTCCATGGCGTCAGGATGGATGCCTGCCCCTGCGGTGAAGCCTGCAGCAGCGGCTCGACTCCGCCGAGCACTGTGATTGCCACTGCCGCAGAATTGCTCTGCCCGGTGGTCGCAACGATCATTACTGCATCGCCCTTTTGAAAATCCGCCAATGCACTTGCGGGCAGCCGGCTCAGCATCTGCTGAATGTCGCCTCCCCCATTGCGTGCAGGACCACCCATTCCTCCGCCTGCTCCTCCTTGCGATCCTGAGGTCCCGCCGCCTGCCGGTGCTCCCGCCACTGGAGGCCCCGCCGGTCTCGCCGCGCCATTCGCTGAACCACCAGTGTCGGGGGTGGTTCCCTTCAGCCGCGCGGCAATCCGCTGGGCTATTGGTTGAGGCAGCTTACGAACTTGGGAGTCAGAGGTGATTTTTACTTGAATCGGCTTGTTGCTCGCCAAGTCTTTCACCGTCAACATTCCCGCGCCAGCGTCGATTGCCTCGACTGTTCCCGCAATGTTACGAAACGCGCCGGTGACAATTTCCTCTGCTGTGAAATTCGATCCGTCCTCACTTTTTGTGCCGCGCGCACGCAATTGGTCGCCAGGCCGGATTTCCGCCAGCGAACTCGGCTTGGCATCATCAAATTTCACGGAGTTCGGCGCATATCGACGTAAAACCGTGGCATTGGAAACGTGAACTTCCACGTCTTTCGTTCCAGCCGTGCTTGTTGTTCCAATCGTGATGACACCTGCCGACGGATCCGTGCTCTTCACTAGCCCGCCTATCCCGCGGCGCTGCCAATCTTCGCGCTCGTGCGTTTGCTTCGCGTTGATATCCGCCTTCTTCATGGCGATCACCGTAGTTGCTACCAAACTCGTTCCGTCATCGCCCGGTTTGGCACGCACCAGCACGCGGTCGCCCTCTTGCAGGTCGCTCATTTGTATCGGCACCGCTTCCTTCAAATCCTTCGATCCCGGCGGCACACGCAGATATTTCACGTCCGCAGATAACGAAATCTTCACTTCACTTCCAGCGTCGTTCGCCAGAACCAGGGTGTTGCCAGAAATGCTCTTGATCGTCCCCACGGCAGGTGGAGTTTTGGCCGGCGTCGCCGTTTGCGCGGATGCCAACACACCCATTGGCCGCATCACTCCGGCAGCCAACGCCAGCAAAAGATATGCACAACTCGCCCACCCAAGGGTTCGGCGGATTCGTCGCCTCAACATGTTCACTTGAACCTTCCTGTCGAAATGTCTCTAAGTTCCCTTGATTGTGGGGATTATACCTAGAGAACGGGTGTCAACTCACACCTCAAGCGGGCCGAGAGCGTGGCTCTAAAACTTAGACGCCTGGGAGGCGACTCTGCGTTTCACCTATTTTCAGTCGTCACCGAACGCGGGTACCTACCCTTTGCGCCCTTGTTTCTTGCAAACGGCGGGCCCATCCTTCAATCCGGCAGCCCTCCGCACTGCTTTTACGTGGCTTAGAACTGATCGTGGAAGCGAAAGTCTAGATACGCGGCCTGAGTATTCAAAAACTCTCTTGTGATCATCCACGCAAAAATGTTGGCGATTTCAGGATTGAGAACGTTCGGTCGGTGGCGAACTGGCCGCTGGACGGAAAATGATCATCCTAGATCAACCGTGTCGCCGTCAGCCGATCTCCAGGTCGGATTTGGCAGCGTACAAGTTAGTTAGTCGATCGTGAAGGTTTTCCGCCTCAGGAACGGCAGCACGAATTGCGGTTTTCAGGCTGCCGTACAGCGCCCGATGCACCGACTTGAATTCTTCAGGGATGCCTGCAGGTCCTCCCCAGTTCAAGCGGTCCCCAATGGCCAGCAGGATTCGGTTCGTTTCCAAGGGCGTGATATCTCCCCGCAGACCATTCTTAACCCATTCCTGCAGCGTTCCGAGTTGCTGAATGGCGGCATCCTTTTCCAAGTCGCTCATTGCGGCGTTACCGATGACCTCAAGCATCGCCTGTTCGAGTGGTCTATCGATGGCCTGTCCTACGTTGATTTTCGCTTTTGAATCCGAGAAAACGCCTTCTAATTTGAGAGTGTATTCACGAATCTTACGATGGATAAAGGCCAGCTGCCCGCCCGCAGCCCTCGCTGCCTCTGCTTCGCTCATTCCTTGGTGTAAGGCCGTCCTGTAAGCCTTGTAGTCTCCCCGTGCCATATTCCAAATGCCTTCATCCACCATGGCCTTGGCCGAATTTCCCAAGGTGACGTCGCGGGCAGGGGGTCTCACAGGTCGATCGGTTATCGCTCGCCCATGTTTCATTTCCGCAAGGCCGAGCGCAGCTTCCGGCAAAGGGGAACCATTTGTCTTTGGGGTGGCGAGTTCTCGAATTTGAACGCGATCTTCGCTTTTTGTCGGATTCGTGCCGCTCTCTGGCTGAGTCGTTATGATGCGAACGTCCGGGCAATGCTCGCGAGAGCGGCCCAACTGCTTCGCGTGACTTTCGCACACGTAAATCGGCTCACTGCCCCCCTGCTGCCAGCAAACGATGACTGCAGTGCCGTAGTCGCAGTCGAGCCGGTAATGCGCAGAAAGAGTCTCCGCAGGCTTTCCAGTCTTCAGCCGCCACTTGGCGTGGCTTGTGCAATGGCGCTTGGGCACAACCCAATTATAGTGAACCGTCATAGCGCTGGACGTGCGCTCTGACTCTCCGTGACGGAACGTGTAACCCCCGCCCCGTTCGGTGCCTCAACCCATTTTCGGTCCGGAGACTCGGCAGACACCCTCGGCCAGACCATTGTCGCGATTTCCACTTCTTTCTTCTTGCTAATCACTCTCTCAGCGTGATATATCAGCACCCCTACGCCCACAAGACTCAAGGCTCCTTTCCCCGGGGGTTTGCCTCATGGCATTCAAAATCAAAGATCTGATGATTACAGTATTGGCCGCAGCCAAAAGCGGCTCGCCCCGAGCGCAGTGTGACTTTAGTTGCGGGTTCAGTTGCGACGACTTCGGGTCGGGCTGCGATCCGGAAGGCATTTCTTGCGGTGATTGCTCGGACTTCGCATCGGTGGAGTGTGGCGATTGTTCGGACTTTACTTGCGAGTGCACGGAGTGTACGGACTGCTCGCTGTTCCCCAGTTGCATCGGGTGCACCGACCCATCCTGTATAGCGTGCTCGTTCTGCTCCTGTACTGAATGCACGCAATGCACGGGAGGCTGTACTGCGTGTTCAGCATGTACCGTGTGCACGAAATGTTCCGCGTGTACGTGCTCGAAATGTTCAGCGCATACGTGCACGTTCCATACCGTTTGTACCGTCTGCAGCCATCTGCAATCGTGTGGGAACACCGTCGCCAAGCCTACGTCGCGGTTGCGGGCTTCGGATCTGCCGAAATTGAAGGCTCAACTGCAACGCGCTCTGAAGCAAGTTGAAGCTAAGGAAGAAGCGGTAGCAAAGAAGATGCAACCGCGCACCGTGGAGCAGATTGAACTGCTCGAAGCCAAGCTGCGCGAAGCTCTGGAGGAACTGGCCCGACAGAAGAAGGAGCTGCCCGCAAAGGAAGAAAAGGGCGGAGCTGGCGGCGCAGCCGAGAAGAAGAACCAGAAAGGCGAGAAGAAATCCTAGTGATGGAGGCTCTGGCGGAAGATCGCTAGTGGTGCCAATGCCGGGCGTTCCAGAAATGGGCGAGTTCGTCTTTCGGGCAAACCCATCATTTGAATTATTGGTGTTCGACCGGCTATCGGCGGCGGAGAAGTCTGCGCTGGCACCGCTGGCGAGCGATACGGACTTCTATGGAGTGTTGCGGCCCGGCACATCCGGCCTGAATCTAAAATCTGTCAATCGAGACCTGGCATTGTTGTTCAGCACGTTGCAGACACCGGGAAAGATGCCGGCGTACGTGCGGACTGAACTCGGCACTGCGTACGAGGAATTCGTAACACAACTCGTGCTCGACCAGGTATTGCAGGTGGAATATAACGGCGAGTTTGTTTGCGGAGCCGGCGCGCAGCACCTGTTTGTGCCGGCGGAAGCGACTCACCAGCCCACCTCCCGCATTTCGCTGCTATCACAACAAGCGGTAAAACATGCCCAGTACCTCGACATCGACGATGCCTTGATGCTTGGCGCGCGAATCTATTTCTACAATCGCCAGCCTGCAAGCCCGCAATTAATGTCTGAATACGCAACGGAAACCCAAGTAGCGCAACGGCTGGGCGTGGTGAAAGGAACGAAAAGCGGCGACCGATTGACCAGGAAATGGTCGGAAGTGCCGGCCGATCCCGCCAATGCCGGATGGCGCATCTGGAAGCGCAAGCACAAGGGCAAGGGAAAGTCCGGGTTCGCATACAAGCTGTACGTCAGTCCGCGCACGGAGGCGCTTCCCGAAGCGTTTTCGGCGGCGGCAGAGACGTTTGGCGAGACAGGCGTTCAGCAGTTCAAAGTGGGGCGAGACATTTACGGGATGCTGCGGCCAGATAAGCTAGTGGCATACTTTGCGACCCAGGAGCAACTGCGAGAAACGTCGGAGCGTTTGTACGCCAGAGTGGGCGGAATGGCAGCGCATGGCGTTCCGTTTACGTGTGAACTTCACGGAGATGGGTTGCTCTCGTGGGGCATGGACCCGCCAAAAAAAGCGCGAGTCCTTGCATGGCAGGAAAGGCAGAGTTGGCGCTTGTGGGTAGTGAACAAGCTCGCCGCTGCGTTGCTTGCCGCAAAGGCGCAGCCTTCGCATGCGGTGGAACCGTGGAAATTCGCGCTGCAGCGAGTGCGGCTTGATGGCATCGAGACCAATTCCTGGACGCCATCGCCCGATATCTTTCGGCGCGTGAACGAGACTTGACGATGGATCCCCTGGAACCATTTCTGCTACCCCCTGACGTCGTGCTAACCGCAGTGGCGGACCTGCCGGAGCACATTCGTTCCCAAGTGAGCGGCGACGGAGAATTCGCGATTACGCGACCGCGGGCGCGAACCTCCACGCGAATGCTGAGCCGCGATGCGGCGGAGTTGCTGGAGGAATTTCGTACCGCGAAGACGGTCGTCGAAGCTGTGATCAGTTTTTGTGCGACGAAAGGGTCGGAGCCGGAGAGCACCCTGGAAGAAGCGTTTCCAATTTTGCAGAACCTGGTCGCGGCGCAATTTCTGGTGCCGGCGGACTCGGAAAACTCGGCTGCCATCCAGCCCGGCTTCGAGGTTGGACACGTCGTGGATGGCTACACCGTCGTGAAGATGGTGCAGACGCTGGAAGACAGCGAGGTTTATCAAGTGTCGGGGCCGGAAGGCCAGACCGGTGCTCTGAAGATCGCGCGAAGCGCCGACAATCGCGCTATGGCAAAAGCGCTTCGCCGCGAAGCGCAAATCCTGAGGCTGCTGGACGGTGCCTCGGCGCCACGATTGCTCGCTGAGGGCGAAGTTGAGAAGCGTCCGTACCTGGTGATGTCGTGGGTCGAGGGCCGGACAGCCGCGCAAGTTGCGGACGACTTGAGGAAGCGCGGCGACTTTGGAAAGCTGCTATTGCTGTGCGCGAAAATTTTGCGAGCCTATGTTTCGCTGCACGCAAAGGACGTGCTTCATTGCGATGTGCATCCGAGAAATGTTCTCGTCCGCGACGACGCGGAACCAGTGATCATCGATTTTGGCCTGGCCGTTCAAGGGGCCTCTGAGAAGCGGGCGGGCCGCCACGTTCCGCGCGGCGGGGTCGCGATGTTTTTTGAGCCGGAATATGCCAAGGCGCGCATGTCAGGGCATACTCCCCCGCCGGCAACGCAGGCCAGCGAGCAGTATGCGCTGGGCGCGCTGGTGTACCTGTTGATTGCCGGACATCCGTATCTGCAATTTGCACCGGGCAAAACGGAAATGTTGCAGCAGATCGCGACCGCGGAACCGTTGCCGATTGAAAAGCGGGAGTTCGCGGAAGTCGGGAAAGCACTCTCCCGGGCACTGTCCAAGGACCCGGCTTCGCGTTTTGCTTCGGTGAAAGATTTCGCGAGTTCGCTGGAAGAAGCAAAACCTGCGCCGCTGCCGGCAACGCCTGTGATCGCGCGAAAGCGCAAGGCGTTTTCGGATTCGGTATTCCAGCGACTGTCGCTGGACGGCAAGCTGTTCTGCGATAAGTACCCCCAGGCCCCGTTCCTCTCGATCAATTACGGGGCGGCCGGCGCGGCATATGCGCTGTACCGGCTGGCCGTATTGCATGCCGATGCCGAGCAACTGGCCTGCGCCGATGCATGGGCAACGCGCGCGCTCGCGCAGCGCACCGAGGGTGGGTCGTTCTACAACGAGGAAATGGGCTTGCCCGAGGACAAGATTGGCGCCATATCGCCGTATCACACCGCCAGCGGAATTTTTCTTGTGCGCGCGCTGATCGCGCACGCCATGGGCGATTTCGTCACGGTGCAGAACTCCATCCAGGGATTTGCATCAGTGGGAAATCAACCCTGCGAGAACCTGGACTTGACCTTGGGACAATGCAGCGTATTGCTGGGGTGCAGCCTGCTGCTCGACGCAATACCGCAGCATGTTCTTGTGAATCATGCGCCCCTGCTGGCGTTAGGCGATCGCATTGCGCAGAAAATTCAGGAAGAGATCGCGAAGTTTCCGGCGATCGTCGAGTGCAAACAGATGACCATGTTGGGAATCGCCCACGGATGGGCGGGCCTGTTATACGCACTAATGCAGTGGAATAGAGCTCGCGGAGAGCAGCCGGGCGATGGAATTCGGAGACGCTTGCAACAGTTGGAAGAACTGGGCGAAGAGCGGGGCGCGGGAATACGCTGGAAGATCCGGCTGGACGGCAGGAAGCGCTCGCCGACTCCGTACATGGCTGGCTGGTGCAACGGTTCAGCGGGGATGGCATTTTTATGGACGCTGGCTCATCAGGTGTACAAAGAACCGCACCTGCTGGAACTTGCGGAGAAGGCCGCGACGAACGCATGGGAGAGCTCTGAACAAGCGCCAACGCTGTGTTGCGGCACCGCCGGATCGGCCTACGCATTTTTGGCGCTGCATCGAGCGGTTGGCGATCGCCTCTGGCTTACTCGCAGCGACGAAATGCTGGAGCGGGCGATTCGCCACGCTTCGTCCGGAGTGGACTGCAGTTTGTATAAAGGAAATCTGGGCGTGGCATTGCTCGCAGAGGAAATCGAGCATCCAGCTTGGTCGGCGATGCCGGTGTTCGAGTCGGAACGCTGGGGCCATCCGCGGTAAATCGTCAAGTAGCAATGAAATTGTACTGATTTAAACCCTGCGTTATACTCACGGGCACTTAAGGTCACCCTATTAAATGCGGTTTAGAGTCGCCCCTCTCGCCGCGCAGTGCCTTGCTTCCAAATTCAATTCTCGGCGGAGGAATTGTGTCCAAGACAAAACGCTCTTCAGCCCTGCTCACGACGGCTGCGTTGCTTCTTTCTTTATCGGGCTGTTCAAAACCGACAGACCAGCCCTCTACTGCGGGCCAGCAAGGCCCGACGGCAGCAACCGCCGAGGCTCGCCCGCCGCGCAATCCTCTGCGCAACGCGTATTTCGGCGACCTCCATCTTCACAGCGGTTTCTCCATGGATGCGTTTGCGATGGGCACCAGGACCACGCCCGATGACGCTTTCCGCTATGCCATGGGCGAAACCGTCGACTATTTCGGCAAGCCACAAAAGCGCTTTGCCCCGCTCGACTTCCTCGCCCTCACCGATCACGCCGAATATTTGGGAGTTGGGCCGCAAACAGTGAATCCAAATGGCGTGTTCGCTAAAACCGATTGGTACACCAATATGACCAGCACCGACCCCTCGGTTGCGGCTGCCGCTTTCAAGAAAGTTGTCGGCACGTTTGTCACCAACAAGCCGCTGCCGGAATTGTCAGATCCCAAACTGCTGCGTTCTACATGGACCGACTATCAAGCGACGGCGGAAAAATACAACAAGCCGGGAAAATTCACTTCCTTCATTGCCTTTGAATGGACTTCCGCGCCGGAGTTTCAGAATCTGCACCGCTGCGTGATTTTCGCTGATAAAGGACCGGGAATTCCCTTCTCCGCATTCGACTCGCTCGATCCCGAAGCCCTGTGGCGCTATCTGGAACAGCAACGCAAATTAGGTCTCAACGTCATTGCCGTCCCCCACAACGGCAACGCCAGCAACGGGCTCATGTTTAACAGACGTGATTTGTCGGGCAAACCACTAACCCGCGATTACGCTGAGCGCCGCATGGCCAACGAACCTCTCGCCGAGATCATACAAGGCAAAGGACAAAGTGATACCAGCCCGGCAATTTCTCCCACTGATGAATTTGCCAATTTTGAACCGTGGAAGTACCTGATTGGCACCGACACTCCCGCAAAATCCGCGACCGGCAGTTTCATTCGTCAGGCTTACGGCGTAGGACAGGAACTGCAAGCGTCACTCGGCGTCAATCCGTTCAAGTACGGAATTGAGGCAGGCACCGATTTCCATTCGGCGCTGTCTTCAACCGAGGCAAGCAATTATCCTGGTTCCCACGGCCTTCAGGACAACAATCCGAAGATCGTTATTAATGCAACCACTTCGGTTGGCGGAGAGCCTCCGACCAGTCTCGGTTCTGGTGGATTGACCGGAGTTTGGGCCGAGGAAAATACCCGCGAATCACTGTTTGCCGCGATGAAGCGGAAAGAAACCTTCGGCACTTCAGGCGTGCGCATCAAAGTTCGCATGTTCGCCGGCTGGAATTATCCCAAAGACATGATCCAAAACGCGGACTGGGTTAAAGCTGCCTACGATGGCGGCGTTCCCATGGGTGGCGATTTGTCCGCACCCACCGGCGCGTCTGCTCCTACGCTTCTCGTTCATGCGCTGAAAGATCCCAACAGCGGTAATCTCGATCGCATCCAGATCATCAAGATTTCTACCAGGAACGGCAAGAGCACCGAAAAAATCTACGACGTCGTCTGGAGCGGCGATCGCAAGCTGGACCCGAGAACTGGAAAAGTACCTGCCGTCGGAAATACCGTTGACATTAAGACCGCCACCTTCACGAATTCCATCGGCGCTCCTGAATTGATCGGCCAATGGACCGATCCATCTTTTGATCCCCAAGCCAGCATCACTTATTACGCCCGCGTTCTCGAAATCCCCACGCCGCGTTGGTCCACCTACTGGGCCGCGAAGCTCAACCTGCCGCCAAATCCCGGCGTGCCTGCCACAGTCCAGCAGCGGGCCTGGACCTCGCCCATCTGGTATACACCAGCAAAATAGGCGAGACTGACAAGGTCAGGAGTTCGAATGGATGTTAACAACACGGTAGTCGCCGACACTGCCGAAGAATCCTCTGCGACCGTCGTGCCACACGCAAATCGGAAGTCTGTCTCGGGTTCGTTCGCCAAACGGCTTTTCCGCGAGCCTCTCGTTCATTTCCTGATTCTCGGCGCCCTGCTTTTCCTCTTCTTCCGCTGGCGCGGCGACGCTCCCGGCTCTGCTTCCCATAGAATCGTCATCACTGCCCCGCAGATCGAGCAACTGGCCGTCGGTTTCGCTCGCACTTGGCAAAAGCCTCCTACCGAGGCGGAGCTCAAGGGCTTAATCGATGAATACGTCAAAGAAGAGATTGCTACTCGCGAAGCCATGGCCATTGGCTTGGATCGCGACGACATCATCATTCGCCGCCGCCTTCGCCAGAAACTCGAATTCATTGCGGAAGATACCGCCGCCTCTGTCCCTCCCACCGACGCCGACCTTCGTGCTTGGATGGCGCTCCATCCTGATGCGTTTCGCTCCGATCCCAAAGTCGCCTTTCGCCAGGTCTACCTCAGCCCCCAGCGCCACGGCACTTCCCTTAACTCCGACGCGCTGAAACTCCTCGTCAAATTGCGTGCCGCAGGCCCCAATGTTTCCATCGATCATTTTGGCGACGCCACCATGCTCCCTTCCGAGCAGCCGCTCACTCCCCTTTTCGATACCGCGCGTTCCTTCGGCGACGATTTCGCCAACGCTCTGATGAACGCCGAACCTGGCCGATGGGTCGGGCCCGTGGAATCGCCCTTTGGCCTCCATCTCGTTTTCGTCTCTGAAAAAGTTCCCGCCACTCAACAACCGCTCGCCAACATTCGTCCTGAAGTGGAACGAGAAGTTCTCCTCGAGCGCAAGAAAAAGGAACTGCAAAATCTCTATGACCGCCTGCTCGAAAAGTACACCGTAAAGATCGAGCCATTACCACCATCCGCGAACGCCGGAGCAACAAAATGAAACTCCGGTTTCTTCTACTGCTCGTCGCCTTCGCGCTGTTCGGCCAAGCCATCGCCGTCGCCCATGAAGCGCGCCCCGGCTACCTGGAACTCACCGAGACCGGTCCCGATACGTATTCCTTCCTCTGGAAACGTCCCTCTGGCGGCGAAGTCGAACTTCAACTCTCCCCGATCATTCCGAAAGACTGCACCCTGGTTACTCCGAATCGCCAGCCGCTGGCAATCGGCGCCGTTGTTGTGCGCGGCACTCTCACTTGCACCGGTGGTCTCGCGGGGAAAACTATCGTGATCGACGGTCTCGAGGGCACCATCACCGATGTTCTCGTTCGACTCCATCACACCGATGGCCGCCTCGAAAGCTATCTGCTTCGCCCTGTCTCCCCTTCCGTTACCTTCGGTGGCGCCACGACGTTCACCAGCCGCGCGTTCAGTTACGTCCAGATTGGCATTCAGCACATACTCCTTGGCGCGGACCATCTCCTCTTCGTCCTCGGCCTGCTGCTCATCGTCAAAGATCGCTGGACGCTCATCAAAACCATCTCCGCGTTTACCGTCGCCCACAGCATCACTCTCGCCATCGCAACTCTCGGTTACGCCAGCGCGCCCCTGCCGCCTCTCAACGCCGCTATCGCTCTCAGCATTCTTTTTCTTGGCCCGGAAATTGTCCGCACATGGCGAGGCGAAACCAGTTTCACCATCCGCCATCCCTGGGTCGTCGCCTTCGCATTCGGCCTTCTTCACGGCTTCGGCTTTGCCAGCGGCCTCACTTCCATGGGATTGCCCAAAGCCGAAATTCCCCTCGCGTTGCTGCTCTTCAACGTCGGCGTCGAAATCGGCCAGCTGGGTTTTGTGCTTTTGATTCTCGCCCTCGAACGCTCGTTCCGCGTCTTGCAAGTACATTGGCCGCGTATTGTCGAACGCTTGCCGGGCTACGCCGTCGGCACCCTCGGCGCGTTCTGGTTCATTCAACGAACCTTCATCCTCGTAGCAGGCGCGCGATGAAATCGCAACGCATGGCATTTCTCATTGCCGCCATGCTATGGCCCGTCGCCGTATGGGCCCACGCAGAAACTGGCCGCGCCGGAGGATTTCTTGCAGGCCTGCATCATCCTGTCTCCGGCCTCGATCATATTCTCGCCATGGTTTCTGTCGGGCTCTGGGGCGCGCAACTCGGCGCTCCCGCCATTTGGCTTCTTCCAGTCACTTTTCCTGTTGTCATGGCTTTCGGTGGCATGTTGGGACTCATGGGAGTTCGCTTGCCCGGCGTCGAAATCGGTATTGCACTCTCCGGAATTTTCCTCGGCCTGGCGGTTTTAGCAGAATGGCGCCCGCCGCTCTGGGCCGCCGCTCTCGTTGTCGGCATGTTTGCGATTTTCCACGGCCACGCGCACGGCACGGAACTTCCTCCCGGCGCTAGCGGCATGCTTTACAGCATCGGCTTCGTCATGGCCACCGGTCTTCTCCACGCTGCCGGCATTACCGCAGGACTGGTTCACCGCTGGAATTGGGGACGCTGGGCCTTGCGTTTCTCCGGCGGCGTTGTCGCTCTGGCCGGAGCGCGCTTTCTTTGGATCGCACTAGCGTCATGAAGCAAATCGTCCACAAAACGCTTCTTCTCGTCGCCACCCTGCTGACTCTCCCTGCGGCCGCGCACGCTCATCTAACCGGCACAGGTCTCGGACCGTTCTACGACGGCGTCACGCACTTCTTTCTTTCCCCGGAGCAAATCATTCCCGTCTGCGCGCTCGCTCTGTTCGCGGGACTGCGCGGCAAACGCGCCGGCCGCAGCACTCTCTTCCTTTTACCCGCGGCGTGGCTCGTCGGAGGATTCGCAGGCCTCGCTCGCCCCTTGGCAGGTCAATTCCCTCTGCTCACCTGTTTCTCGTTTCTTGTGCTTGGAGCCCTCGTAGCTTCCGATGCAAATCTTCGGCCACGTTTCGTCGCCGCCCTCGCTTTGTTATTCGGCGTCGCCCTCGGCTACGTCAACGGTTCCGATCTCTCCACCACCAATGCGGGCACCATCGCCCTGCTCGGCACCGCCACAGCAATCTTCATCGTTACCGCACTGGTCGCTGCTTTTGTCGCTTCCCTGCTGGTGCCGTGGACCCGCATCGTAATCCGCGTCGCAGGCAGTTGGATCGTCGCCGCAGGCTTGCTCCTACTTGGCTGGACCTTCCATTCCCACTCTCTAAAATTGTGATCGGGCGGGTGCCCCAGGTACCGGCTTTGTGCCTGGGTCTTCATTTGATAACAAAATCGGCTCCCCCGACCCGACTACACTTTGGCGGGTGCCCTACCCTCTGCGCCGTCGTACCGCCTTTGTACCTGGGTCTTGATTCCACAGCAACTGCGCGTGGCCTGTGCGTGCGTATCGGCGTCGCTTTGCGAGGCGTCGCGTGAAAAAAAAACGCCGACTGTCCCGTGATTAGCGAGACAACCGGCTTCAGGACTGTAGCTACGTTGAATTCGTGTACCAGCGCTAGTTCGACTTCGGACGCCAGAACAGGACCAACGCGGAGAACGCCGTCACCAGCAAAACTAGGGTCCCAGGCTCGGGTACCGACGGACCACTACCAATCGAACAGCCCGGTCCGCACGACAAGCGCGCAACCCGCTCGTTCTGCGAAAGGAACAACGTGCCGTTACTCGTGTCGGGAGAGACGAAGTCGCCGCGTGTTCCGCCATTGGCGATGATTACGTACTGGCCTGGATCACCATTGGGCTTGGTAGGATCCAACAAACCCACGGTGCCGTCGTTATTGTTCACAATAACGTCCCCACTTGGTTTGCCACCGGAAATCACGCCTGTGCCGTCCGGACTGTGTCCCGTCGCGAAGGTGTCGATCAGCGCTCCGGTAGCAATGTTGTACGACTGGATCTCACCACCGATTGCCACGTACGCGGTTGTGCCGTCCGCGGAAACCGTCACGCCGTCGGGGAACAGGCCCGCCTTGATTACCCGGAACGTGCCCGTTACCGGGTTAATGTCAACCAGCCCTTGATTGCTTGCGGAGATGAGGTGGCCGTTGACCGGATCGCCCCACATTCCAAGGGAACTAAAAAGACCATGCGCCTGCAGATTCGGGATCGGGGTAGACGAACCATCGCTGGCAAAGTGTTCATAAACACCGCCGAATGCTTGAGCGCCGTACACCTGCCCACCTGCTGTCGCCATCGCGAAATTGCAGTTGCCGGTCGTGCATACATACGGGGTCGAAGATATGGCATTCGTCAGTGTCTGGCCGTCGACATCTTTGAAAACATAGATTTGGTTGTTAAACATACTGCCCGTAACCACATTACCATTCGGCAATATTCCTTGGGCGAGCGGACCATATTGAGCGTCGTATCCACTGACGAAAGTCGTAAGCGTGAAACCGTCGCTTACGCCCGCTGCAGTCAGAATCAGGTCTGCGTGCGCCGGCGTCACCGCTGCAAACAATACAACTGCCGCGAAAGCTAATGATGCAATCCGTCTCTGTGTTATCTTGGTGCTTTCTCGACGGGACAAAAAATGGGTAATTGCCCCCTGTCCTGCAGAAATATTAGTTTGCGCCAAGCTTTTGGTAATTGGAATTTGTGGTTGTTACCACCAACTCCTTCGCCGTGGCGTTAAGAACTGTTTGCGATTCATAGCTGGTGCCATCCGGCAAGGTAGCCATCTGCACCTGCAACGTGACAACATCTTTTTCCTGTCCCATGTAGGTATTGATGTTCAAACCGGTGATTTTCTTTGTGGCAGTGTCGAACGTGAGAGTCATCTTGTCGCCGGGCTGGGCGTAATCTGCGAAGACCAGATTCACCACACCGGGCGCAGGATTCAAAGAGACTTTGCCAGCCTGGAAGTCTGCCTGCATTTTCTGAGGATCGGGCGGCACGTACATGGCGAGCACGGCCTTCACGTCCTGCATGTAATCTTTCATTTCCTCTTTTTTCTTGGCGATCACTTTCTGTTTCATCCTGCCGCCGCTCGGCGGTGGCGGTGGAGCACCAATCATGGTCTTTTGGACTTTACCGTCGGGGCCGTAAACGCAACTGTTCTTCGTCGGAGGCTTCGCATCACCTTTTAAGGTGAGCTGCGTCGTTTCGATCCATTGATACTGGCGGATCTTCTGCTTGTTTTCCGCGGCGGCTTGCTTCACGGCTGCAAGCTTCTGCTGAATCTCACTGTTCTGCGCGATCGCGGGGAGAGTGATTCCAATCGTTACCGCGCCGATCAGCACTAGATGCTTACTGATCTGAACGACAGCAGTTCCGATAGATTTCTTCCCATTGGTAATTGTTAGGCGGTGATTCATGTATTGTCTCCGTATTCTTCGAGAGGAAAGTTCTTGCCCCTTGCATTGTTGAAGATAGCGCCCCATTCGGTCTCCAAACGCAATGTGGCCATCTATTGGGGAGCCTCTAAATTCCTTCACTCCAATGGAGCCTATCACAAAGGAGAGTCATTTTTGATATTTTGCAATACTGTTATTTATGACAATATGAATACAGCTTGCATTCAACCACAATTTGCGAAGGTCGTTTCATAACCCTCTTGGAAACGTGAGAAAGACTCCTATGCAAAAATACTCTCAAGCAGAATATCTGCCTGTTCGCCGCCGCTTGTCCCGCCCAATGCTCTTCTCTTTTGTCGTCAGTTGCTTGTTGTTTGGTCTAGCTTGTGGCTGCGGTACGGGCAAGCCAACCGCCGCCATCGATGATCCCGATCAACTTCTCCGGCAAATGTCCCAGAAGCTTGCTCAGGCACAAAAGCTCAGTTTCAAAGTCAACCGCAAGCTGGATGCAGCTTTGGTTGAGGGACGAAACATTCCCGAGGACGCCCGGATAGAAATCTCTGTTTCCCGACCCGGTAAGTTTCTGGCCAAGGCAGACAGTCAGGGCAATGTTCGCCAGTTCGTTTTTGACGGCCACAATCTTTCGGTCTACGACGAGACGATGAAGCTGTACGCCACTGTGCCGGAGCCCGGCACGATTGATGAACTGGTAGCGCAGATCGACGACAAGTACGGATTCACGCCGCCTTTGGCTGAGTTCATGCTTGCCGACCCCTACGCGGCACTGAGGCCAGGAATCAAAAGCCAGGCCTACAAGGGTAAAGAGGTTGTCGGTGGGGTGGAGTGTCATCACCTGAGCCTGGGCGGCGATGTGGCTGACTCAGAGCTCTGGATTGGCGTCGCTGATTTGCTGCCGCGCAAACTGCTGGCGACGTTCAAAAATCGCGACGGCGGTCCCCAACTCCTGGCTGACTTCTCCGATTGGAATCTTGCTGCCACGTTCGACGACAAATTCTTCACCTTCGTGGCGCCAAGAGACGCTGAGAGCGTCGAGATGGTAACGGAGGCCCAGATGAAAGAAACCGCGGCAAAAATGGCTGCGCAGCAGCATAAATAACCCGCATCAGCCTCCAACAAAGAACGAGACGAAAGGACCATAACGATATGAAAGCAACAACTGGAAGATGCCGCGAGATGATGAGCGCACGTAAATTAAGCAAAGCCCTGGTGAGGGCGGCTATTCTTGCCGCCGTGTTGCTACCCAGCATGTCTATCGCGCGGGCGCAGGTTTATGGCGTCGCCAAAAGCACGACGGTGGTCCGGGGCCCGAACGGAAATGTGGCGGCAGCCAGCAAAACCACGGTTGTCACCGGCGGAGGCACAGCCACGAAAACCACGGTCGTCGCTGGAGGAAGCACCTTGCCACATGGCTACATCGCTGTGCTACCTGGAGGCTATCACGTGGTTACTGTTTCAGGGGTGCGCTACTACACCGTGGGGGGCGTTTACTACCGCCCGCAGATGTATCAGGGTCGCACGGTGTATGTGGTCGTCCGCCTCTAGTTGGAGAGCCAGGACGGAGATCAGGAACACAGATGGGACGTTTCCCCCGCGTTCACGCATCGCGTTCGAATACGTATGGCCTGAAATTCTCTCTAATCTGGCGGAGGCGTGTGGAAGTCGAATCCACCACCCGGTCCGCGAAGGACCGCGTCGCCGGCTTTGAAGGCCGGGAAGGTCACCGGACCCCGTTCGCCCCCATCCAAGAATATCATTACTGACAATCGCCCATGTCCGCGACAACGGGGCATCGAACCGCGCGATGGTGGTCGACAGCCCTTCGTCCCGCAGCGATAATCGGGGCAGAGCACCGAACCGGAGGCTTCCATGAACCTGGATCGCGCAGTCTTGCAGCGTCTCCCCAAAGTGCTCTTGCATGAACACCTGGACGGCGTGCTGCGGCCGCAAACCATCATCGAACTGGCAAAGAGCAGCGACTACGACCAACTTCCCATACAAAATCCCGAAGAGCTGGCGAGCTGGTTTCATCAGGGAGCAACTCAGGGAAGCCTGCCCAAGTACCTGGAGGGCTTCGCTCACACTGTTGCGGTCATGCAAACGGAAGAGGCGCTGGAGCGAGTCGCTTACGAGCAAGCGGAAGATCTAAGCCGCGACGGCGTGGTCTATTTCGAGACGCGCTTCGCGCCGCTCTTTCACACCCGCAAGGGCTTGACTCATCAGCAAGTGGTTTCCGCGGTGCTTAAAGGCCTGGAGCGAGGCCGCAAGGACTTTGGAATTTCTTCCGGCTTGATCATCTGCGCCATGCGCAACATGACCATGGATGTCTCGCTCGAAATGGCGGAACTTGCTGTTGATTTTCGCCAGCGCGGAGTTGTGGGATTCGATCTGGCGGGCGAGGAAGGCGGCTACCCTCCCAAGAAACATGTCGATGCATTTCACTATATTCAGCGGCAGAATTTCAACATTACTGTCCACGCCGGCGAGGGATTTGGGAAGGAATCGATCTGGCAGGCCATTCAGTACTGCGGCGCGCACCGCATCGGCCATGGCACGCGCCTGGTTGACGACATAGCCGTCACCGACGGCAAGGTGGTGAAGTTGGGTGACCTTGCGCAATACGTTTTGGACAAACGCATTCCGCTGGAAATTTGCCTCCTCAGCAACGTCCATGTCGGCGCCGCGCGCAGCTTGGCCGAACATCCCTTCAAGTTGTTCTATCAGGAGAAATTTCGCGTAACCCTGAATACCGACAATCGCTTGATGAGCAACACCTCCATGACCAAGGAATTTGAGGCGGCTCGCGACACCTTCGGCCTGACCATGGACGACTTCGAAAAAATCACCATCAACGCGATGAAGAGTGCCTTCCTGCCTTACGATCGCCGTTGCGAGTTTATCTATTCCGTGATCAAGCCCGGTTATGCCAACGTTCGCAATTCCCTGCCGAAACAGTGACGACGGGAATCGGGATCGAGTTCCTGGCTTTGCCAGGAATCAGTCCGCGAGGCTGGCCAAAGTTTCCGCAAGCACCAGCACGCCACGGCTGATGTCTTCCGGAGACGCGTATTCGTCGGGACGATGGCTGTATCCATTGCGGCAAGGAATAAACAGCATCGCAACGGAAGCGACGCGCGACATAAACAGCGAGTCGTGATACGCGCGACTGACCATTGGAATAAAATTCAGTCGGTGTTTCTTGCACGACGCAGAAAGCGCTTCCACAATCGCTGTAGCGCACTGCGCTGGCGCGTCCGCGTTCAGCACCTGCTCGCGGATCTCGACTTGCCGCTTTTTTGTTATTACCTCGCCAGCGGCCGTTATCGTTCGCATCACTGCGTCGCGCCGCTCGAGATTTGTGTCGCGTATATCCACACTCAGATGAACGCGGCTGGGAATGCTGTTGATCGCACCAGGAAACACTTCGCAAATCCCAACGGTTGCAACGGTATCCACCGCACCGCTGTTCCTGGCCGCGTTTTCAATCGCTAGAATCATTTCCGCCGCCGCGCACAAAGCATCCCTGCGACCAGCCATCAGCACTCCACCTGCGTGGCCTCCCGCGCCTTCAATACAAATACGCAAACTGGCGGGCGCCGCGATGCTGCCAACAATTCCGAGAGGAACATCCTGCTGCTCCAGCAGTGGACCCTGCTCAATGTGCAACTCCACAAATGCTCTGTAATAGCCGTTCGCCAGTTTCACTTCTTCAAGTGGCTCAGCGTATCCGGCATTCCGCCGCACTTCTTCCAACGAAGTTCCATCTTTGTCCGCCAACTTTCTCGCCGCATCAGCAGACAACGCTCCCGACAACAGCCGGCTGCCCAAGCACCCAATTCCAAAGCGCGTGGGCTCCTCCGAAGTGAATACCAGCAATTCGATCGCATGCCTCGGACGGAACCCGCTGGCCTGCAGCAACCGAATCGCCTCCAGTCCTCCGAGTACGCCCACCACACCGTCATATTTCCCGGCGTTTGGAATGGCGTCTATGTGAGAACCGGTGCCGACCGCCGGAGCATTTGGTTCGGATGCATGCCACCGCGCAAAGATGTTTCCAATCGCGTCTTGGCGCACCTTCAGGCCGGCCTTTTCGCACCTTGCCATCAGCCACGCTCGAGCCTTCAGATCCGTCGGCGTAAAAACAACACGTGTCACCGCAGGAGGTGCGGCGTCCGAAATCGAAGCAAGCTCCTCAATCTCCGCGCACAAACGATCTCGGTTAACTTCAAGTTTCATCGAGCGGCGCCGTCCAACGGATGCCGGTTCCAATTCTTGTAAATCAGATACTTTGCGGGAACTTTGCCGATCGCTGCGAACCATTGCGGGCACCACGGCCCCATCCAGATAAAATCTCCGGCCGTCACGGGATACCACGAATCGCCTAGCCGATAAATGCCGCCGCCCTGCAGCATCAGCAGGCCGTGCTCCATCACGTGCATTTCCACCATGCTCAGAGCAGCTCCCGGTTGGTATTCCATCGTATTCACGGCGAAATCGAAACTCATCGTATCCGGCAACAGGCATTTCACCTGCAGACTTGGATCATCGCCCAGTGGGTGCGAGGAAACCGCATCTTCATTGGAAGTGACGACGCGTGGCGACTCAACCGACGCCATAGGCTGATAAGTCTTCTCGATCACGGCAGCACGGCTTGCCGTCGTTGCCACCACTCGATGCGGCAAGCCTTCCGGCAAGTAAGCAAAGCCGCGCGCGGCCAGATCATTCTGACGGCCATCCCCTTCCAAATGGAGCTGGCCCTCAAGCACAAAAATGAATCGCTGCGCAGGAGTGTCGCCCAGCTGGCCTCCCGACTCGAGTTCCGCGGTGTACTGCGTAAATTGCGCGCCCATTGTCGGCCCCGCGTGCACCACGGCGGCACACCCCTTCATTCCCGGCAAAGTGGTGCGAACAAAAGTGTCTGGAGTCAGCAGAAGATGGTTGTGCTTTTGAGAACTTCGCGTTTGACCTAAATTATGCACGGCACATCCTTTTTTGAAGTTCAGAAGAACTCGCAAGCTGCTCCAACAGGTGCAGTCCGCATTCCAGCGCCTTGGCCACATCATCGGTCTCGACGGATTCCGCCGGATCGTGGCTGATTCCTCCGGGGCTGCGCAAAAAGATCATCGCGGAGGGCGCTTTTTCAGCCAGGATCATCGCGTCATGACCTGCGCCGCTAACCATGCGATGCGTTTCGCAGCCGGTCTCGCGAATTGCTTTCGCGATGCGGTCGACAAGAAATGAATCCATCGCAACTGCCCTCTGTTTGAGCAAGACATTTCGCCGCAGCGTCAATCCGCGTCGCTCGGCAATTTCCTCCGCTTGCCTGATCAGCAACTCGGTCGTCCGTGCGCACATGTCATCGGATTGATGACGAACGTCCAGCGTCGCGCGCGCCTCTCCCGCAATCACATTGGTCGCTCCAGGTTTTGCTTCGATTTGTCCCACCGTTGCTACCAGTCCCGCATAGCTTCGCGCCGTGCGTTCTACCGCAACGATCCACTCGGCCGCAGCAGCAATGGCATCGTGCCGCAGATGCATTGGCGTTGTGCCCGCGTGGTTAGCGCGACCCAAGAAAACAAATTCCATGCGCGTCTGGGCAGCGATAGCCTCTACCACTCCGAGCGGGAGTCCAAGCGACTCCAGAACCGGTCCTTGCTCGATGTGAAACTCCAGGAAAGCCAGCGCATCATCCTTCAACTCCGCACTTGGTATTTCCGCCGGATCCAGCCCAAATCCTTGGATCGCCGCCCGAATCGAGATTCCTTCCGCGTCCCGGCGGTTCAGCAATTCCTCATCCAGCCTGCCAACCAGCGCTCGGCTGCCAATGAATGGCGTTCCAAACCGCGCTCCTTCTTCTTCCGAAAATCCGATCACCTCAATTCCGAACGGAAGCCGTTGCCCCTCCAAACCCTCGAGCAACGCAACCGCAATCATCACCCCCAGAACGCCATCGTAGGCTCCCGCGTTTGGCACCGTGTCCAGATGCGATCCAACGAGCAGCCTCGGCGCACCCGATTGCGCTCCTGCATAGGAGCCGTGCAAATTCCCGGCCGCATCCACTGTTTCTTTCGGCTCCTGCGGCGCGCAGCCACTTGTAATTTCTGCATGGCACTCACGCATCGGCGCAGACAGAAATGTCCGCCGCGTACTTCCTGGCTCCTCGAGAAAGATGCGAGTCTCTGGCAGCGAGCCACAGCTTTGTTTGCGCGCGAGTTTTGGCGTTCGCTTGTGAAGGCATGCAGAGTTACCCTTGCCGCCGGAGTCGCGCTTCGATGGTGCCGTGCGGCTCCTGGAATGCGGCACGAAGATTTCGTTTGGGTTGTCCTGGCCAAACCGCGAAAGGTCCGCTAAGAGGCAATGCTTGTTTGGCATTGTCAACTCGATATCCGAAATTTCCGGAAGATTTTCGAGCACGCTTCGCCCATGGCATATAGCGTGTGTTGCACCGATTTGCTGGCATGCTGGCGGACGCCAGCAGGGTCTCGCGGGTCTTGGACCGCAGGGCCGCAAAAGCTGCCGTCGGCGAGGAGTAGGTCCAGCGAGCCCGGACGGCTGTCCAAACAGTCGGTCGGCCGCTTCCGGCAAAGTCGTCAGCGAATCCTTGATGAATCCCGTGAACGCCGAACCTGCCGTTTTCAGAATTACCGATTTTTCCAATCCTGACTGAACGCAGACTGCGCCATTTCTTCCTAGTAAAATCTCGGCCGTCTGATACTCGCCGCTCGACTGCACAAATGTCGTGGGATAGGGTTTCCCGCCCACCTGCACATGCTCCCAGTCTTTTTTTCTGACAACAAAACTCGCGCCGCAGAAACCTGAGGATCCGGATCCAGGAAAAACGTAGCCAACTCCTTGCCAAACTCTTCCATACACTCGGCCGACGAACTTCGCGCCAACGAATACACTGTGTTTTTTCACATCATGGTGAAGAATCTGCTGTTGTCTCCTTCCACGAAGCACGACTCGAAATCTCCCTCCAACAGAATTTCTACACTCCATTCGCGAA
>CAWGXB010000028.1:0-107197 GCA_963826335.1 Candidatus Acidiferrales bacterium
TTAACATTCTGGTCTGTAATCCGACTTCAGTTTCCTTGGCCCCAGGACGAGCGACCGTCAATTGGCGTGTCACGCGGTAGAGTCTCTGGATGAACCAACGCGCTGTATCGTCCTCACCTCTGATCGCACCCGCGACGCAAGAATTCTCCTACGTGCTTGGCAAAACTTCCGAGCCGTAGTCTGGCCTGACAGTTTGGGGATAGATGCAAGAGTCTTCTTCCGAAAGGGACCTCCGCGTGAAACGCTGGAAGTGACACAGGAGTCCCTGTTCGACGGCGCCGCGAGAAGAGGACCGCGCTCTGAGATTCAATTGCGCCAGCGCTGAGTATCCCCGGGGTTTTGCTTTCTAGTGACCATAAGGCGGATGCTAACCTAAGGAGGTTTCCTGGCACATGTCCAACGGCAAATTAGCCCATTTGTGCAGGGCGCAAACGATTTTTCGTAGTGCTCCTTCAAAAAGGGCCGCTCTTGCCCTGCTGTCCGCGAGCCTGACCACGTTTGTGGGTGCTCTTTTTGCCCAAGAAGGTATGTTCATATCTACAGGCACCATGAGCACTGCCCGCACCGCTCACACCGCGACATTGCTGAACAATGGGAAGGTGCTGATTGTCGGGGGTTATTATGGCACCGGCTCTACAATAAATTTGGCTAGTGCCGAGCTGTACGATCCCGCGACAGGGACTTTCAGCCCTACCGGATCTATGAGTGCCGCACGTACATATCATACGGCAACGCTGCTGAAGAACGGAGAGGTGCTGATTACTGGCGGTAGTGGGTTGGCGAGTGCTGAACTATACGATCCTTCAACGGGGACTTTCAGCCCTACTACTGGCAGCATGAGCACGGCGCGCACTTCTCACACCGCGACGCTGCTGAACAACGGAAAAGTGCTGATTGCCGGTGGCGACGACAGTCAAGGGAACGTCTTGGCCAGTGCCGAGTTGTACGACTCCATGGCGGGGACGTTTAGTCCCACTGGCAGCATGAGCACAGTTCGCACCGGTCCCACGGCGACGTTGCTAAAAACTGGAAAGGTGCTGATCGCAGGGGGTGCCGCCGACGACCGCGCCAACAATCTTGCTAGCGCCGAGTTGTACGATCCCACGCTGGGTAGCTTCACGACCACAGGCAGCATGAACGCCGCCCGCCGGGGCTGCACTGCGATTTTATTGAAAGATGGAACTGTTCTGATTCCAGGTGGTCAAGACAGCAACCACAACGAATTGGGCAGCGCTGACCTGTATGACCCGGTAGCGGGAAGTTTCGCGCCCACTGGCAGCCTGAACATCGCACGTATGGCTTACGCTGCCGCGGTGTTGAACAATGGAACAGCACTGCTTGCCGGCGGGGCCTTCGACAAAACTGGCAACGACCTGCCCAGCGCCGAGTTGTACGATCCTGCGACTGGGACATTCACACTCACTGGCAACCTGATTACCGGACGTTACTCGCACACCGCGACGTTACTGAACAATGGAACGGTGCTGATCGCTGGGGGTACTCATGGATTCACGGCCATCTACCAGTCGAGTGCCGAGTTATATATATCAGTTATTGCTTCACCAATAAGCCTCGCATTCTCGAACCAGGCCGCAGGCACAACTAGTGGCTCCCAGACCGTGAAATTGACCAATAATGACTCCGCGCCACTCACCATCACAAGCATTGCGACCACGGGCACAAATGCGTCTGATTTTGCTGAAGACAACGACTGCCCCGCGAGCCTATTGGCATCCGCAAGCTGTTTTATCAATGTGACGTTTACGCCCGCTGCGACAGGGAGCCGAACGGGAACCCTAGCCATTGCAAACAATCTCACCGGCATCCCGGTGCCGGTTCCTCTCACCGGAACTGGAGTCACAGCGACTTGGCTTGCCACTCTTTCGGCAAATAACCTGACGTTCACAGGTCAGATGGTCGGGGGAACCAGCGCCGCGCAGTCAGTCACGTTGAGCAACGTCGGTACCGCGACTTTGACTCTCTCTGGCGTGGCGATCGGCGGCACAAACGGTTCCGAGTTCGCACAAACAAATGATTGCGGTACCAACGTCGCAGTGGGAGCGACCTGTACCATCTACGTGACCTTCGTGCCTTCGGCCACAGGAATTCGGACCGCGACAATCAGCATTACCGACAACGCGACCAGTCCCCCCAGCCCACAGACTGTCGCGCTCAGTGGATCAGGGCAGGATTTCTCGCTGTCTCCCGGAACAACAGCGAAAGTCTTAGCCGGTCAAACAGCAAACTACACTATTTCAGTCGCACCGTTAGGCGGATTCAACCAGAATGTCTCGTTTAGTTGTTCTGGGAACCCTGCCCTGACCGTGTGTACCGTTTCTCCGAATCCCCTATCGATGAACGGAACGTCGGCAGCGAATGCGACGGTGACGATCCCGACGACCGCTCCGTCTAAGGGATTCGGCTTGCCTCTTGGGATCACGACGGGAATGCCGGCAAATTATGGGTCGAGAGCATTCCTGCTTGGACTAGCGGCGATGATGTTGGCGATCGCGGTCTTGTGTGCCCTGGGCCGAAGCCGAAGGATTCGTTGGGCGCCACTGGCCGCGCTCACAGCCATGTTATGCGTAGCGACGATCATAGCGGCGTGCGGTGGCGGGAGTTCGGGAAACGGCGGTGGAGGTGGGAGCCCCGGTACGCTGACAGGAACATACACTATTACGGTGTCGGGAACTTCCGGGTCCGGCACCGCGACACACACTGCGAAGCTGACGCTCGTCGTGCAATAGCTCAATCAAAGCCGTCGCCGAGACACTATGTGGTGAGGCTACGAACGAGAGCAAGGTAGTTCCGTGGGCAGCAACACCCTCAGGACTGGACCAAGAACCGGAGAAAACAATCGCTCTCTTCGCTTCAGTTTTTGGCACAACATCGCACGTGGTAAGCTTTTCTTAGTCTGAATCGAAAACTACATCTCCGTGGCGGGGAGGGAATATGAAGGGTGTCGTACTAGCTGGCGGAACGGGCAGCCGGCTCAATCCGCTGACGAGGGTCACAAATAAGCACCTGCTTCCTGTGTACGACAAGCCGATGGTGTATTACCCTATCCAGACTCTCGTCAACGCAGGCATTAAGGAAATTCTCTTGGTGACAGGCGGGAAAAACGCGGGAGATTTTCTGCGTCTTCTCGGCAATGGACGTGATTTCGGCCTGAAACATCTGAACTATACCTACCAGGAGGGAGAGGGCGGCATCGCTGAAGCGCTCGGCCTGGCGGAAGATTTTGCCGATGGTCATCCTATTTGTGTCATCCTTGGCGACAACATCATCGAAATGAACATTTGCGGCGCGGTGGATGCCTTTCGCCGAGCAAAAATGCGGTGCCAAGATTCTCTTGAAGGAAGTTTCGGACGCCGAAAGGTTTGGTGTCGCAGAGATCCGAGGTGATTACGTCGTCGGCATTGAAGAAAAGCCAAGGATTCCGAAGTCAAACTACGCCGTCATCGGAGTCTATCTCTACGACGCCACTGTCTTCGAGAAAATCAAGCGCTTGAAACCTTCGGGCCGCGGAGAGCTGGAGATCACGGACGTCAACAACTTCTACGTGCAGGAAGGCACTTTGACCTACGAAACACTCGATGGATGGTGGACCGACGCCGGAACATTTGAATCACTCCTGCGCGCCAATAACCTGGTGGCGCAAAGTGGCGCCAACAAAATTAGCGATGAAGCCGCCGTAGCCGTTGCCGCACGGAAACGCAACCCATGAAGATTTTTGTAACAGGCGGCGCGGGATTCATCGGTTCGAATTTCATTCGCCACGTTCTTGCATCAGAAAAGCGATATGCCGTCGTCAATTATGACAAGTTGACATATGCCGGGAACCTCGCGAATCTCGACTCCGTCGCCACGCATCCGGACTACACGTTTGTGCGAGGTGACATCTGTGATGCGCCGGCTCTGGAAGCCGCCATGCGCGGCTGTGACGCCGTCGTTCATTTTGCGGCCGAGTCTCATGTGGACCGCAGTATCTACGAGCCGTCTGCCTGTAATTCAGACCAACATAACAGGTACATTCATTCTTCTGGAAGTCTCACGCAAGCTCTCGATACCTCGCCTCGTCCACGTCTCCACGGATGAAGTCTACGGTGACATCCCGCCAGCAGCGTTCGCCGACGAAGACTTTCCCCTGCGCCCCAGCAGCCCTTACTCGGCGTCAAAAGCTGCCGCGGATCTCCTCGTCCTCTCCTATGTGCGGACGTATGGTCTTCCCGCGATCATCACGCGTTCGTCGAACAACTACGGTCCTTATCAGTTCCCGGAAAAACTCTTGCCGCTGATGATTACAAATGCATTCGAGGACAAGTCCCTGCCCATTTATGGCGACGGCAAACAACAACGCGATTGGCTGCACGTGGAAGATAATTGTCGCGGCATTCTAACCGTACTCGAGAGAGGAAAGCTGGGCGAGGTATACAATATCGGAGGCCTCGACGTTACAGAGAATCTCGCTTTAGTGCGAGAACTCCTTCGCTTGCTTGGAAAGCCCGATACTCTGATTTCCTACGTTCAAGATCGTCCTGGGCACGATCGCCGCTACGCCTTGACCTGCGAGAAAATCAGGACTGAACTGGGTTGGAAGCCGACCATTTCACTGGCTGACGGACTGCGCCAGACAATTGAATGGTACAGAAGTCATCAGAAGTGGCTCGACGACGTCCGGGCAGGCGAATATCGCGCCTATTATGAAAAGTACTACGACAACCGCAACCATTCCCTTCATGCAATTGCCACCCCAGGGGCACAGTTGGGTCAATAAGACTTAGGTTGCGTCTTGCCCTCATTCCTGAAATAGAAGTTCACGATCTAACGGTCATGCGCGGAACTCCACGAACGAGGCATCGCAGGTGATACAGCAAATAGAGACTTCACTCCCGGGCGTCCTTGAAATACGGCCACGGGTATTCCGGGATAAACGCGGCTTCTTCCTGGAAACCTACAACCATGCCAGATTTGTCGACCTCGGCATCATAGAGCGCTTTGTTCAAGACAACCACTCGTGTTCCTCCCAGGGAACGTTGCGGGGACTCCATTACCAGTTGCACCGTCCGCAAGCCAAACTCTGCCGGGTGGTGGAAGGCGAAGCTCTAGACGTAGCGGTCGACATCCGGCGCGGCTCTCCGCAATTTGGAAAATGGACAAGTGTTCGACTCTCTGCAAAAGAACAGAATCAAATCTATGTTCCGGCCGGATTTGCGCACGGGTTTCTTGCACTGACGGATACTGTCCAGTTTCTTTACAAATGCAGTGATTTCTACGATTCCCGAGATGAACATGGAATTCTGTGGAATGATCCTGATCTGAACATTTTGTGGGGAATTACCGACCCCATCATTTCTGATAAAGATGCGAACAGCCTGAGGCTGTCGCAAATCCCCTTGGAACTCCTCCCGGAGTTTCGTGTCCAGATGAAACGCACAATTCTTCTGACGGGAAAGACCGGCCAGGTCGGATCAGAACTGTTTCGCTTACTACCAGAACTCGGCGAAGTGGTCGCGCCTGATCGGCGCGAACTGGATCTGCTCAACGCTGATAGCATGCGACGCGCCGTCCGCGATATTCGTCCGCAGATAATTGTCAATGCCGCCGCTTTTACGGCCGTCGACGCCGCGGAGACGCAAGAAGCAGAGGCCCACACGATCAATGCCATAGCTCCCGGAGTCCTTGCCGAAGAGGCCATGAAGATTGGCGCGGCAATTGTTCATTACTCAACGGACTATGTCTTCGACGGTTCAAAAACAACGCCGTACGATGAAACGGATTCATGTGCACCACTCAACGTCTACGGAAAAACAAAGCTCGCTGGCGAGCAGGCAATTCGCGCTTCGGGTGTTCCTCACCTGATTTTACGCACGGCCTGGGTCTATTCCACTGAAGGCAGAAGTTTTCTTCGCACAATCTTGCGGCTGGCCACCGAAAGGGAAGAGCTACGAGTCGTTCACGATCAATTTGGAACGCCCACGTGGAGCCGCGACATCGCGCAGGCAACGGTAACGATTCTGGCTCAACTCCTGATTCAAAATGGTTCGGCGACAAATTCATTTTCGCGGGACACTGGAATTTATAATCTGACTGCGGCTGGCGAAACCACTTGGTTTGAGTTTGCCTGTGCCATCCTCGAACAAGCTGCTGGCATCTCGCCCGACGTTGCATGGTTTGCCGAAGCCACTCAAGCCCGTCCGCTGATAACCAAACGAATCCTCCCAATCACGACCGCTGAATATCCCACCCCTGCGTCGCGCCCGCAACATTCTGTTCTGTCGAATTCCCGCCTCAATCGATCCTTTGGCATCGAATTGCCAAACTGGCGCACACAATTGCGCCATGTTTTTGGACCCGAAGTTCTTAGCCAGGTGCACGGTCCTTAGCTCTAGCCGTTATCACACCGCGAAGATCGGCTCGACTCCTGAGACCGCTCAACTCCCGCTGTAGGACTTCCCAATACTTCTCCATGGGCTTCTACCGTAAGTAGCTTCTTTCCTGCTAGAGCCGGTATCTGGTCGCCTTATGCACGATCTGTCGGTGACCATCACCAGAGGAAGTAGCTTTAAGTTACGTTTTTATGGTCGACATAGGACGGCACAATGTTTGTAGCCTGAGGACAACGCGCGGGTCGCGACCCGTGCTCCAGCGGAACAGCCTACTCCGGCGATATCCGTTCTACGCTTCCAGCAATTCGATCACACGCTGTTGGGCCTTATCCATGCCCGTTCTCCTGCCGGTTCCCATTCTCCGCACAGATCGCCCGCTCCACCCAATCGCATAAAATATGTCCAACGAGGATGTGCACCTCTTGAATCCTCGCGGTGTCCTTCGACGCCACCTTCAAGACAAGGTCTGCGACGCCAGCGACCGTTCCTCCGTCGCTCCCCGTGAAGCAGGCGGAAAAAGCGCCGATCTCTTTCGCTTCGAGCAATGCCGCAGACACATTTCGACTATTCCCCGATGTTGAAATGCCGACCACAACATCCCCCGAAACACACAACGCTTGTACCTGCCGGCGGAAAATCTCTTCGAACCCATAATCGTTTCCAATCGCGGTGAGCACGGAACTGTCCGTGGTCAGGGCAATGGATGCCAAGCCGCGGCGCTCCCTGCGAAATCTGCATACGAACTCGGCGGCAAGATGCTGGCAATCCGCCGCGCTGCCGCCATTTCCGCACCAGAGTACGCGCCCGCCCGTCCGGATTGCCTTGACCATGCGCATCGCAAGCGACTCGAGAATCTCCTGCTGCTCCCTCAGTTGCTGGACGGCTTGCACGTGATCCTCAATGGCTTGCTGAAAGACCGTCTCCGGATCCGCAAGCAACATGCTTTTCCTCCTAGTGAGCCGATTTGCGATTGCTGTCTTCATCGGTTTGGCAACGGACGAGTGCCTCAGCTGCCCTCGGCGCAATACTCGCCGTACGCGCGGAAGCTTTCGTCGAAGAGCACAAATACTCTAAGACCTACTGTAACGTATGTTGGGTCATGCGTAAAATCCACCGAGGACAAAGATCCGGAAAGTTATGAGGCAGTGATATAAACTCTCTCAATGAACCTGGTACAAAACCTCGGGCGGCTCAGGTGGACCCCCGACGATTTGGCCGCACGGAAGTTTGTATTCAGCTAGCAAACTGGTACAGACGCTGCGGCGAACGCGGTCTAATCGCGTGAGTCTGAACGCCTGCCACCATACGTCGGCCTCATTCTCAATAGAATAAGTCCGCGAGCTTTGCTGCATCGCCGACTAGTATTCACCAAGTGAAGAAGTGCGTGGTTCCATGCGTCTGTTCTGCACGTGATGCTCGGAATTAGTTCCTTGACTCACGCATTCGTCGTGGAGGGATGAGTGCGACGGTGCAACGATTCGTGGCAGGTGGCACACAATGTAATTAGATTTTCCATCACGTCGTCCCCCAGACGGCTGCGTGACTTCAAGTGGTGAACATGCAAATTTCTCGATGCACCGCACAGCTGGCAACGCCACCCATCTCTCCGAAGCACCTGGTTACGAAGCTCATGGTACTCGGCCGAGGGGAGCTTCAATCGAGGCATTTTCTGGCGCAATTTGCTCATAGTCCCTGTTGCAGCTGTTCGAGCGTCATTTTCCAGGCGGATTCTCTAGAGCGGCCCCCGCGAGAAAATCGGCGCAGATCATTTCAAGGCAGTAACCGCGGGATTTGTCTGAGCCCAACATCAAAGCAGCTGTTTCAAGGGCTTTCTCAACAACTCCCAACTGACTCTTCTAGACCTTGAAATACAAAATCTCCCACGGTTCGGTTTCTTTTCCGGTCAGGTGTCGTTCGACTTCCCTTTTGAACTGTTCTTTTGGGAGTTCCTTTGCCTTGTGCACCCAGGGTGCACAAATGAACTCGGCTCCGTCCGCAGCGCAGCGCCTCTGACAAATCCGCGCAAGCCAGTTGCGGCGCACGCTGAAGGTTCTACCTACAGATCGAGCCCGCGATACTTGTGCGTGGTGCCTTAAGGCGTCGGTTATAATACTCGCATTCGATTCGGCCCCCGACCGTCAGACCGACGCGCACGGAAGCCTACGCGCAAATAGGTGAGCGCTCCCCGCCTTATCTCGTCACGTATTCGGTACATTGGTTCTGCGCCAGGATTCACCATAGGAGCTCGACACAGGCCCTGAGAAGGAGCGTCAACCATGCGCATCAGGAAGGCGGTCATTACCGCAGCGGGAGGAAATCAGCGAGCGCTTCCGCTCCAGACTCTCATTCATAACGGAGAGGAAAAATCCATTCTGAATATTCTGGTCGAGCAGGCCCTCACTTTGAATATTAGCGAGATCTGCGTCGTGGTCTGGCCGGGCGACGAGACCCGCTACGCCCAAGCTGCCGGCAATCTAGCCGGTTCCGTGCGATTCGTGCCCCAGCAACAGCCGCGAGGCTACGGCCACGCCATTTATTGTGCGCGCGAGTTTATGGCCGATGAGCCCTTCCTGCACATGGTGGGAGATCATCTGTATTTGAGCGCAACGAAGCCAGACGTCCAGCGCCTGGTGGAGATGGCGGAACTCGAGTCGTGCTCGGTGTCTGGGGTCCAGGCCACCCATGAAAAACTGCTATCTCACTTTGGAGTCGTGGCGGGACGCCGCGTGTCCGGCCGGCCCGGCGTTTACCGCGTGGAAACAATACTCGAAAAACCAACACCCACTGAAGCCGAACAGCGCCTGATGGTGCCCGGAATCCGCGCGGGCTACTATCTCTGTTTCTTTGGGATTCATGTTTTGACACCCACCGTGATGGAGCTGCTGGGACGCAGGCTTATGAGTGAGCCACATGCTGCGATCACGCTTTCAGATGCTCTCAGCGAACTCGCCCGGCAGGAACAGTACTTGGCGCTGGAAGGCACAGGGCGGCGCTACGATCTCGGCGCTCGCTACGGATTACTCACCGCGCAACTAGCTTTGGCACTGAACAGTCGCGACCGCGACGAGGTGCTCACACACTTGCTGGAACTTCTGGCAGAGCCTAAGTTGACCTCCCTCGGCACGGGGGGCGAGCGATGAGCCTGCTGACCGATGTCATAACCACCCGAGATGTGGAAACTCGCAACCGCTCGCTGGACGCATTCTGCCAAGCTGCGACACTGGAAGAACTGCTGCTTGAATGCGAGGCTCTCGATCGTTTCCGGCGCAGCAGCGACAATCTCTACGAGCGTGTGCGGGCCCTTTTTTTTCTGTATGCCATCCATCGCTTCTATATCTCCACACGCAAGTTAGCGGCTTCCCGCGGTCTAATTCCTTTCGCGGGTTACACGAACCTTCTCAACCGCAGGTTCGAAGAAGCTCTTGATCTCTTCATTGCTGCGCAGGCTGCCGCGGGCCCGAGCGCCGCCATTTCTAGCGCGCTCGCTGTTGGCTACCGATCGCTCGGCTTCCAAACTCTCGCACACCAGGTACGGCGCAGCGTGCGCTCGGTTCGCGGCAATCAGTGGATGTTCCGCACTGCTTTTCCTGAAGACACACCGCTACGGATTCGTCCCGAGCTATTGAAACGTGAATCCCCGGATCATCTTTTCCCCGTCCTGCATGAGGCCACGCCCGTGCGCATGGACTTGAGCCATAGCGGGTGGAGCGACATTTTCTTCCTGGGCATGGATTTCCCTGAAGGCGCCCGGGTGCTTAACATTTCCATCGACCTGTGCGCTGCGGGGCATGGGCGCTCCGAAGCCTCCCGTTGAGGCATGCTTCCGGGTCATCGATCAGCCCGTACTCCGCTTGGTCAGCGTTGACCTTCAGTGCAGCACGGAGCTGAGCTCGGTTGCAGAAGTTTTCGATTTCGCGCACGACCACTTGGGCTTGCTCAAGGCTGCGGTGATTGCCTCCGGCATCGTGCCACCGGGGATGGAGGGTGCCGCTCAACCTCTCACCGAGGTCCTGACCCATTTGACAGGCCGGGCCGGCCACGGCATCGAAATCGTCAGTAAGGTTAATGATATTCCCCGAGGCTCACGGCTGGCGGTTTCCACCAGCCTCCTGGCCTGCCTCATCTCCGTGTGCATGCGCGCCACAAACCAGATCCGCTCCCTCACCGGCGGTCTTTGCGAAGAAGACCGCCGCTTGGTGGCCGGGCGCGCCATTCTGGGCGAATGGCTGGGAGGCTCAGGAGGCGGCTGGCAGGATTCCGGTGGGGTGTGGCCGGGGATCAAGCTGATTTACGGAGTCGCAGCCCAGGAAGGCGATCCGGAATTCGGAATCAGCCGGGGCCGATTGTTGCCGAACCACCAACTTCTCGGCCACCACGATGTGTCGCCGGAAACGCGCAAGCAACTTCAGCAAAGCCTGGTGCTCGCGCACGGCGGCATGGCGCAGGATGTGGGCCCCATTCTGGAAATGGTGACGGAGAAATACCTGCTTCGCTCAGAAAGAGAGTGGCACAGCCGGGGCGAAGCCACGCTCATCCTTGATGATCTTATCGAGCGCTTGAAGAGCGGGGACATTCGCGCTCTGGGCACTTTAACGGAGCGAAATTTTTGTGGTCCCATTCAAAGCATTATTCCCTGGGCCGGAAATCTCTACACCGACACATTGATTCGGCGCGTGCGGGGGGAGATGGGCGACAACTTCTGGGGCTTCTGGATGCTCGGGGGAATGTCGGGCGGGGGTATGGGTTTTCTTTTTGCCCCGCATGCGAAAGCACTGGCACAGGAGCGCCTGCAGGCCATCATGAGCGCCACCAAGCGGGAGATGGAATATGCGGTGCCCTTCGCCATGGAACCCGTGCTCTACGATTTCGCGGTCAACGAATACGGCACTCGGGCTACGTACCGCGAAGGCGACTCCGCGCTGATGCCTCCGGGATACTACCAACTGGTTGTGCCCTCGCTTCTTCGCATCGAATCCCGCTTACTCTCTCCCTTGCGTCTCATTGAACTCGAGCGCTTTACCGCCGCCTGCAACAGGGTGCCGGAATTCCAAGGCATGGTGCAGCATGTTTTCGAGCACCTCATCCCGCAGAGCCCGCAAAAAGCCGACGTCTCCCAAAGTCTCGACGCGCTGCTCGAAGTTCATGGATTCGACCGCGCGGAGCATGGGCGCATCCAGGTGGACCTGCGCAACGGCCGCGTGGGACTGGCGCAGAATCGTCTTCCCATCAGCAGCCTGATCACCGACGCTGGCGAGATAGATCTCTTCGACGCCACCGAAGGTGTCGCCTCGAAGTACCATGAAGTTGGCAAAGAGGCTCTGGCGGCAGGAATGGTGGCGGTGGTTTCGCTTGCCGGCGGCATCGGCAGCCGTTGGACAAAAGGCGCAGGCGTCGTCAAGGCCCTCAATCCATTCTGCCGCTTGGGCGGCAAGCACCGCAGCTTCCTCGAAGTACATTTGGCCCGCAACCGGCGCACGGGCCGCCAGTGTGGTACGCCCCTCCCCCACGTCATCACCACTAGCTATTTGACACACGATGCGATTCAGACACACCTCCGCTCCGAACGCAACTACGACTACCCCGGCCCCTTGCTTCTTTCGCCCGGACGCTCCATCGGGCTGCGGTTTGTGCCTATGGAGAGGGACTTACGATTCGCCTGGGAAGAGTTGCCGCAGCAAATGCTCGACGACCAGGCGCAAAAGGTTCGGGAAAGCCTGCACGCCACGCTCATCGCGTGGGCCCGGCAGATGGGCGAAGGCGCCAGCTACACCGATAACGTACCGATGCAATGCCTGCACCCGGTCGGCCACTGGTACGAAGTGCCCAACATGATACGAAACGGCACGTTCCTGCGGCTGTTCCAGGAAAGGCCTCACTTGAAATACCTGATGATCCATAACATCGATACAACCGGGACTGATGTAGACCCGAGTTTGCTTGGTTACCACATCGCCGAAGGGGCTGCACTCACTACGGAAGTAATTGCACGGCAGGTGGAAGACCGCGGCGGTGCCTTGGCCCGTGTTGACGGCCGTTTGCGCCTCGTCGAAGGCCTCGCGTTTCCAGGCGAAGAGATCGAATCGACCCTCTCCTGGTACAACAGTGCGACCTACTGGCTCGATATTGACCAGCTGCTCACCATGTTCGGGCTGACTCGCGGGGATCTGACGGATATCGAAAAGGTCAATAATGCCGTGCGGACTCTGGCCGCACGCATGCCCACCTACATCACACTGAAGGACGTCAAAAAACGCTGGGGAAAAGGTCAGGAAGACATCTTGCCGGTGGCGCAGTTTGAAAAACTGTGGGGCGACATGACCGGCCTTTCGGAGTTCCCCTGCCGCTTTGTGGCCGTACCCCGCAGGCGTGGACAACAACTTAAAGAACCGGCGCAGCTTGATGGCTGGTTGCGCGATGGATCGGCGGCTTTCGTCGAGTCCTTGTGCGAATGGGGTCCCTGACTTCTGCTCTCGCACATGGGCCACATTTTCCGAGAACTCAAATAGCATTCTGTCTCGGGTCGAAACGGAGGTTCCCACGCAAGACCGCTCTCCCCGCCGCGGCTCTCTTCTCGCTGAATATGCTGGTGGGGACGCGGCCAATTGCTATAGCGAGCCGGAATATGCGCCTTGGTGGTTACAAGATGCAGGATTCTCTGATGTTCGCTGCGTGCGCTTGCCCGGACCCACCGGGCTCATCAAATGCTCGGGCCATCCAACAGGCTGTTAAGCGAAAGCCTAGCACCGGAAAAATTGGTGATGAGTTTATTGTCGAAGCGGAGATGGAAGGGACCAATGCCAAACAGCTAAATCGCATACGTCTTTCCGCTACACGAAGACCGCTGAGCGGCTCGGGATTCGAAGTAGGGTTGCGCCAGACAGTGATGAATCCCGCGGGATCCCTCGACCGCGCAGCGTTATTTGGAATGATTTGGTTAGCTCACTCACTCATCGTGGGGGAGATAAGTCCGACGGCGGTGCAACGATTCGTGGCACGTGGCACACAGTGTAACTAGATTTCGCATCGCATCGTACCCCAGCCGGTACCGCCGACGCTCAATGTGAATCTCCCTGCGTGACTTGTGTCAAAAAAGCCTGAAATAATGAAAATTACAAAACGAACCTAAATAAGTGGTCCAGTTTCTATCAGTTGTCTTCTTGGCGGTTGTTGAGATTCCGCGACATTCTAGGATTAGACAAGCCAATCCATTTCACAGACGTGGGTGGGATCGACTTCCAGAGAGTCTCTCCCATGGCGGAGGAACTCTCACCGACGCCATGCCTGCGGACGGTCGCGCTTCAATGCCCATGTCCGTGTCTTCGAAGACCAAGCAGGCACTCTGGTTTTACTCCCAGCCGTGCCGCCGCGATCAGAAAAGCCTCAGGATCCGGCTTTCCTCTTTTGTAATCTCCGGCACAAACTAAGGTCTCAAACTTTTCCAACAATTGCAGCGTGCGAAGCGAAGCTGTCACCGAGTCGCGCGTGCTTCCCGAGACCACCGCAAACGGAATCCGGCCATGCTGTGCATCGATGTGCTCCAGCACTTCAGGCACCGCCTTCAGTTGCGGCAAAGCATCAAAATAGAGTTCCTCTTTTCTTCGCGCCACTTCTGGAACGGGCATCTCAAGGCCCTGCTTCTCATTCAAGCGCGAGATTATTTCCGCTACCGGGAAACCGCCCCATGCGTAGAACAGCTCTTCCGGAAAAGTACAATTCCACTCTGCCAGCGCGCTTTTCCATGCGACGTAATGCAATGGCATGGAATCCGCGATCGTGCCATCACAGTCGAACAAATAGGCTTGGAACGCCCCAGCTGGTATTTTCAATTTCATCTTCGTCGCTTCTTTCTTAGGTATCTCACGAGCACGCGGTTTGTGAATCGAAAGCACACATCCCGCACATCGGCACGCCGCGGGTTAGTGAGTGCCTGCTGCCGCCAGAAAATTACCGTAGCCAACGATCACCGTTGATCCCACCAGCAAAAACAGCGCAAGCGTCAGAAACCGCATCGCCGGCACACCCGCGCCCCTCCATTCCTTGAACCCCAGCCCCCAAAGTGTGCTGAAAATAATGATGCTGGCCATGTGCAGCGTCCAACTGGAAAAACCGTACTTACCCATTTGCGTCTCGCCCATGGTGTAGAAAAAGAACTGAAAGTACCAAGTGGTTCCCGCAAGCGCACACAGAAGATAATTCGCCAGCATCGGAACGGGCCTCTGATCCACGGCCGTAACAGACGGCATGTGTGCAACGACTTCGCGGCTCGGAGCGTCGATCGCCGTCTCCAGAATCGGCTCGTCGGTAATTGTCTTGTACTTCGTCACGTCCGACGTGAAGTACTGGAAGCCGGTTTTGTTCTTGATGTTCAGCGCCAGGCACCAAATAAAGTTCGTCGTAAATCCGCCAATCAACACCACCACCAGCACCGGCAAGCCTTGCCAAAGCGTCGGCGTGCCATGCAACAACGTCAGCGACTTAATGGGGCGTCCCGCGGCAAGCCCGTAAGCGAAACAAGCGCTCATCACGCCTGACAACGTTGCCACCGCCAGCCCCTTTTTCAGATCGAATTCCTTGATCACTGCCTTCTTCTGCTCGGCGGACATTTCGCGTTCCTTGTAGATGCCCGCAACTCCTGCAGCGGCAATTCCCAAAAGGCAAACGAGCACGCCGGCAAGAATCACCCGCCCGGAGGACGTTCCAAGCACCTGCGTAAAGAAAACGCCGCTGAAAATCGGCGGCATCAAGGTTCCAAATGCCGCGCACAGGCCCAAAACAACGGCCATTCCCAAAGACAGCCCAAGGTAGCGCATCGTCAGGCCAAACGTGAGTCCGCCCACGCCCCACAGCAGCCCAAACAAAACGACCCAGAAAATGGTCGGCCCAGGCGTCTCAGAAAGAACCTGAAATAAATCTCGTGTCAGCGCAGCAGCCAGAATCCAAGGCGCAATAATCCAACTGAAAAATCCGCCCACCAGCCAATACGTCTCCCATGACCATCGCCGCACTCCGCGATACGGCACGTAAAAACTTGCCGACGCCAGTCCACCAAGCCAGTGAAAGAACACGCCTAAAACAGGATTTGGAATCAAGTGGGCCTCGAGAGGGAATCACACATGAAACACTTCTTCGAGCGGCGCCATCGCTTGGTCTGGCAACAATCCCTCCGGCTGAACAAAAAAGCCCGCCATCTCTCGTTGCCAGCGTTCGTTGACTTCACGCTGGGCCATGCCACTGCGTGCGCGCTCGAAATTCTCAGTTTCCAGATAACCAACCAGCAAGCCATCCGCTCGTAGGAAAAGTGAATAATTGTTCCAGCCGGTCTCCTGCAACGCTTTTTTCATCTCTGGCCAAACAGCGCGATGGCGCTCTTTATATTCCTGAATCCGGTCGGGTTTCACTTGCAGAACAAAACAGATCCGTTGCATAGATGTCCCTCATCGGCAGCAGCACAGATTGCCGCCGGTCCCAAAACTCCCCGTCCGCTTTCTAACGCAGGAACGCTTCAGTTAGCCCGCCGTCCACCGGAATCACGTGTCCCGTAGTCCGCGCGCTTTGCTCACCAGCTAGCCACACAATCGCTGCCGCGCAAAGTTCGGGCGTGATGGGGCGCTTGGTAAGCGTCCGTTGCGCATAGAATTCCGCAAGCTTGTCGCGCAGCACCTCAGTCGAATCGGATTCCGAAAATGTGATTTTATATTTCTGTAAGGACTGAATCACCCTGTCGCGCGGAAACATCGCGGACCCGGCGACAACCGTAGCCGGCGCGATTCCGTTCACTCGTACGTTTGGTGCAAGCTTGATGGCCAGCTCCCGGATCAAGTGACTTAGCGCCGCCTTGCTGGTGTCGTAAGCCTCGCTGCCTTTTTTCGGCACAACCGCGTTCGCGGAACTCGTAAGCACCATCGTGCCTGCCAACTCCTGCTCTCTGAACACTCGTTCCGTCGCGCGTGCCAATAAATAATTGCCAGTCACATTCACCAAAAATGTTTGCGCCCATTGCGCTTCCGTCAACTCACCTTCTGTCGCCCGGAATCGGATAGATCGCCCCTGTATTCACCACCATATCGATCCCGCCGAATTCCAGAATCGTATCTTTGACAGCTCTCTCCAGGCTTTCCGCGGAACTTAAATCCACCGATGTTGCCTTCACAAACTCCGCACTCGCCAGCGAACCGGCTTGTTCCGCCACGCTTTTCGCACCCGCTTCATCGAAATCCGCAATCACCAGCTGCGCTCCTCTACGCGCAAGCAGAAGCGCCACCTCACGGCCGATGCCGCTGGCTCCGCCAATAATCAATCCGATCTTCCGGCTGAACTCCGCTTCCGCGGGCATGCGCTGCAGCTTGGCCTCTTCCAGCGCCCAATACTCGATTCGGAATGCTTCTGAACGCGGCAGCGCCACATAATTATGGAAGTGCGCAAATTGCTGCGATTGCTCGCGCGCGCCGCGCCTGTGGCAGAGGGTGTGAAACGTTGCCATCTTCCAAAGCATTGGCGCCGGCCATCACATGAATCGCGTTGATGAAAAACTCCGTTGTGATCCGTGCTTCCTTTTTATTCTTACCAAAGCCAAACAATCCAAGTCCCGGAACGATTACCACCGACGGGTTCGAATCACGCAACTTCGGTGAATCGTTCGTCGCCCAGTCCGCATAATATCTCTTGTAAGCCGCGCGGTACTCCGTCACCTGCGCCTGTATGCCAACCCTTAATGCCTCTACATCCTGTTTTGCCGGATCCCACTCCACAAACAGCGGGCAAACTTTTGTGCGTAGAAAATGGTCGGGGCAGCTTGTACCAAGCGCACTCAACTCGCGAGACCACTTGGAGCCGGCAAAGGCCAGAGCGTCCTCGTGGTCACTATAGTGCGCTATCACTCGACGATTGGAGGACAACGCTCCACGCAATGCAGGCAAAATCTCCGCAACCACCTGTTTACGATCCGGTCGCGCCCCGTGCACCGAGCCTCCGAAGGGCGCACCCTTCTGACTTTGATGTTTAGCGATAAACTCTCCCATCTGGTCGATGGTGTGGATGCTATTCAGATAGCACTCCCGCTGCGTCGCGCCCCAGGTAAACAGCCCGTGTCCGCCCAGCAGAATCCCGTCAATTCCCGGATTGTCCCGCACCGCCTTCTCGATCATCAGTGCGAGTTCGAATCCCGGCCGCTGCCAAGGTACCCACGCGATGCGGTGGCCATACTCCTGGTTGAACTGTTCGAGTTTCTTTTTTCCATTCGCGCTCGCGGCCAACGCGATGGCCCAATCCGGGTGCAAGTGATCCACGTGCGGGAAGGGAAGCAGCGCGTGAAGTGGCGTGTCGATCGACGCGGCAACGCGATTTTCGCCAAAGGCCGAGAGCGGGTAGTAGCCGACCATCTCATCTTCGTGCGCCTCGCCTCGGTACAAGTCTTTCAGTTGTTCCAATCGATCCTGATACAGCACCGCGAATCCCGCCTCGGTAATCGATCCTAAATCGCCTCCGCTGCCTTTCACTGCCAGAACGCGGGTAGCTTTTCCCGTGAAGGGATCGGGCAGTTCCATCTTCGAACTCGTATTTCCCCCGCCAAAGTTCGTGATTCGCAGGTCCGCGCCAAGCAAGTTTGAACGATAGCGCAAAAGCGCCAACGGATTGCTGGCAAGTTTATCCGCAGCCTCCAGGTCCCACAGGTCGCGCAAGTATGTCGTCTTTCTCACTTCAGGCATACACAGCCTCACAGTAATGTTCAAAGCGTTCCGCTTGCCGATTCCACTTTTCGGTATCCAGCGGCTCAAAAACTTCGGCAGGATAAGATCGTTCGATAATCCCGCGCACTTCTTTCAACGAACTCACAGCGCCCGTTGCCAACATTTGCATTGCCACATTGCCCAGTGCCGTGGCCTCTGCTGGCCCCGCCAGTACGGTTCTTCCCGTAGCATCCGCAGTCAGTTGATTCAGCAAACCATTCTTGGCTCCTCCCCCAATCACGCGAATTCGCTCAACGCGTTTCCCAGTCAGCTTTTCCAGGCTTGCCAGCACCACTCGGTATTTAAAGGCCAGGCTTTCCAGAATTGAACGCACATAGCCGGCCGGAGTTTTAGGAGCGGGCTGGTGCGTCCGCGCGCAAAATTGGTCAATTGCCGCGGACATGTCAGCGGGCCGCAGAAATGATTCGTGGTCCGGGTCAACCAGGCAGCAGAAGGATTCCTCACGCGCGGCCAGTTCCATCAATTCGGAGTGTTCGTAGCTGTGTCCCGCTTGCGTGCTCCAGACTTGGCGGCAACGCTGCAGCATCCAAAGCCCCATCACGTTCTTTAGCAAACGCGTGGTGCCGCACACTCCGCCCTCATTGGTGAAATTCAAGCGTAACGCCTCCGATGTGATCACAGGCTGGTCGACTTCCGTTCCGAGAAGAGACCACGTTCCCGAGCTAAGAAATGCTGTCCCCTCACGCGCAGAAATCGCCGCCACGGCAGACCCCGTATCATGCGTGGCAGGCGCGATTACCGCCGTTTCGCCCAAAGCAGAATTTCGCGCTATGCCCGGCAACAATTTACCAAGCAACGTACCGGGCTCGACAATTTCGCCCCACAAATGCGTTGGCAATTCCAGCCGCTCCATCAATTCTCGCGCCCACGTCCGTGTCAGCGGACTCACCAGCTGCGTGGTCGTGGCATTCGTAAATTCGCAGACCGCCTTCCCCGTAAGCCAGTAGTGAAATAGATCTGGAATCGTGATCAACTTTCGTGCCGCTTTCAACAGCGACGGCGTTTCTCTCGCGGCGGCAAACAATTGGTATAACGTATTGATGGGCATGAATTGAATTCCAGTGGCCCGGTAAATCTCTTCCTTCGGAACTTTTCGAAACACTTCTTCCATCACGCCGGCGGTTCGCGCATCCCGATAATGATACGGGTTTTGCAGCAACTCTCCCTTCTCTCCCAACAACGCGTAATCGACTCCCCAGGCGTCCACCCCGATGCCAGCCAATTCCATCTCTTCCAAACTAGCTAAAGCCTGCCGAACCTCCCACCACAACCGCGCCACATCCCAATGCAAGCTTCCGCCATATTCCACCGGCTCGTTCTTGAACCTGCGGATTTCCTGCGTAGTCAGCACTCCGCCATTCAGTCGCGCAAGGATCGCCCTGCCGCTTTCTGCTCCAAAATCAAACGCCAGACAGGGCTTCAAGGATTTGCTGTTAGGCATACGAAGACACGCTGCCGGCATTCTTCGCGCACCGTTCTTTGGTAATGCGCTCCAGGTATCCGTTCTGCCGAAAAGCCTCGATCGGATTTTCCGGCAGCCCCTTCGAATGCCGCCATTCTCGGATCACAGGCCGCACATCCGTTGCAAACGCATCCTGCAGCGCGGATTCCGCTCGCACCAGGTCGCAGCTCTTTTGCGCGTCGGCCAGTTCGGCGTAATCCACAATCGTCGCCTTCGCGTACAACTCCTGTGCCATATTCACTGTTTGAATCATCGCTTCGATCTTGCCCTTCAAGTTGTGGCTTTGGTCGATCATGAATGCGATGTCCGGTTGCTTACCAGTCTCCCATTCATAAAAAAGGATCTCGTGAAAAATGCGAAACACCTGGTACGGGTCGATCGATCCCAGCGTTAAATCGTCGTCCGCATAACGGCGGTCGTTAAAATGAAATCCACCAAGCTTCTCTTCGGAAAGCAGCCATGCCACAATCTGCTCGATGTTCTGCGAAGCATAGTGATGGCCCGTGTCGACCAGCACTTTTGCTTGCGGCCCGGCATACCGTGCCAGGTGCAGTGCCATTCCCCAGTCCGCGATATCCGTATGGTAAAACGCCGGCTCGAAAGGCTTGTATTCCACAAGCAATCGTTGCCCTGCTGAGAGTTCCGCGTGCGCTGCCTTCAGTAATTCCTCAAACCACTTCTTGCGTTGTCGAATATTCGCCGTCCCGGGATAATTCGATCCATCGGCGAACCACATCGAAATATCGCGGCTTTCCAATCCTTTTGCGATCTCGATGCTGTCCTTCGTGTGCCGCAACGCACGCTCTCGTATCGAGCCATCCGGGTTCCCAAAGGACCCATATTTATATTCCTGATCCTGAAATAGATTGGGATTGATTGAACCGGCTCGCATGCCGTACCGCTCTGAGTATTTCCGAATCTCATCGACGCTGCGCACGCCATTCGGGAAATCCCACAACACGTGCAGCGCGATTGTCGGACAAGCTCCGGTCAATAAGTGAACCTGCCCCGCATCGCTGAATTTCTCTTCCGTGGTGGTAGCGGCGGCAGCCTGGATGAACTTGCCGAAACGCGTGCCAGTGTTCGCAAAACCCCACGAAGGAATTTCAATGCGAAATTGGTTTAACGCCCGAATAATTCTGTCGGGCTTGCTTGAATTCATGGTGGCCCTCAAGGCGACACCAAGAGAGTACACACCCCGTGGTTAGCAGGTCACGCACTTTCTGCTCGCACACGGCCATTCCTCCTGCGGAACGCTCGGTGCACGTCTGTCATCGCTCACGGCAATGTCACGACGGCCACGCCGAGTCCCTTTACTGTTACGGAGTCAGACGAGAGCTTTGACGATTCGGGCGGATTAAACGCAGTGGACTGATCTACAGCCTCGATTCTCCCACCCGTCGCACCGGGAATCGACAAACTCAATTCGCGGTCGCGCTTATTCACCAGAAGCACGCGGCGTTTCCCGTTAGGCGTCACCACCGCGAGCGTCGTGAAGTACGGGCCGGACGACTCGGGTGCAATCTCCACCAATTTGTCTCCGGGCCCGAAGTTGTCCTTCAGCAGTTTCAGCACCCAAAAACGCGCGTTGGGTTTGCCGTTGCTCCAATCCACCATGGATACGCTCGGATACTGCGTTGGATAACCCACCAGTTGAGATTCGCCCGCGACATCAATGCCAAGCCGCGTGAGTTCCGCGAAAATGTACGCATACACTGCGCCGGAGAGGTTCCAGTATGAATTTGGAATTGGCTGTACGACGTGCCCGGGCGCTCCTTGGCTGAGGTCGTCAGCCGAAATACTCCCGATTTCGTCAACCGTAGTGCGAGTTTCCGGCGAAAGGCGCTTGCGCACCTGCTCGATGTACCGCACCACGTTTAGGAAGCCGTCTGCCTGAGTGAAGAAAGTGACTTGTTGAATCTGCGGCGTTTGATCCGCGGTGGGCACCGCATAGAAGTGGTAGGAAATAAAATCCAGGGGAACGCCGGCTTTGTGGTTTTTGTGGTCCAGAAAATATTCGAAATAGCGTGGATTTTCCGAAGGCGCGGCCAGGGCCATCCCCACGAATTTTGTTCTTGGTTCTACAGCGCGGATCGACTCCACCACGGCGTCGTATATCTTCGTATAAGTCTCCGGCGTGGTCTGGTGTTCGAACTCGGGCTCATTTAGCACTTCCCAGTATGGTATGGAAAAGTGGTAGCCGGACTCGTGGCGCTTTCCAAATTCGTCGGTAAAACCGCCCTTGGTATACCACGCAAAGAGTCGCCCGTAATAGTCTGCGACTTCTTTCATGCTTCCATCGCGCAGTTCCGTCCCTTTTTCGTATTCCCAGAACACTTGATCCGGGTCGTCGGGATAAGCCACCGGTTTGTCGGTCTTGTACATCCACTGGGGAATGGTGCTGAAATTCAGAATCACGGAATGGCCCTTGGTTGCTTCCAGAAAATCGATGGTCATCGGATCGATTACCGAGAAATCCCATGAGGTTCGTCCGTTTTTGGGCGCCTCCAGTTCGGCCACTCCCAATCGCGGATACGGCAGCCACGGCACATAGCGCACATAGTCCGCCCCGAGATCCTGCAGTGCCCTAAAAGCGTTGTCATGAACAGGAGTGCCCCGACGCAGCGGCGGATTCACCACCACCTGAAGCGTCGCCGTCGTCTGCGAAACACGGATCGTTTTATCCCAGTGCACTGTGAGTGTTGTGTTTTGCTCCTGCCCGTCTGTCTTCGCGGCGCACAGTACGCACACGCATGTAAGCAGCAGGAAACCCAATTGACGTTTTCCAGGCATCGCAATCCTCTCCGACGTACTGCAATTCTTAGGTGAACCATACTCTGACGGGCCGTTTCGCTCTACAATACACCGTTCGGCAACGCTTTGCGGTCCGTCTTCAATGACAACACCTTTGAAGGTTGGTCTCTTCGGAATTGGTTTGGCCGCGTACTGGTCTCAATTCGCGGGTCTTCGCGATCGTTTATCCGGTTTCATGGACAAGGTTGCTCGGCAAATTGCTCGTCCGGGCGTTGAAATCGTCAACCTTGGTCTCATCGATACTCCCGAACAAGCGCTGATCGCTGGCCACGACTTTCGCAAGGCCGACGTCGATCTCATCTTTCTCCATGTCACTACCTACGCGCTTTCCTCGACGGTCCTCCCGGTAGTGCGCCGTGCCAAGGTGCCCGTCATCATTCTGAATCTCTCGCCAGCGCCAGCCGTCGATTATGCCTGGTTTAACTCGCTCGCCGATCGCACAAGAATGACGGGAGAGTGGCTTGCCTACTGCCAGGCTTGTCCAGTACCCGAAATCGCAAACGTTTTCAATCGCTGCCGCATTCCTTTTTTCCAGGTAACCGGAATGCTTGAAAACGATCCAGTTGCGTGGGAAGAAATCGGTGAATGGATCGAAGCTGCCCGCGTCGCTCACATCATGGAACACAATCGTTTGGGCGTTATGGGCCACTATTACGGTGGCATGCTCGATATCTATTCCGACTTCACTCAACAACTCGCGTACTTTGGGGGACACATCGAAATTCTGGAAGTGGAGGAGTTGGCAAAACTGCGCCGCGACGTCACCGAATCACAAATCAAAAGCAAGCTCGCTCAGTTCCACGAAGCATTCGACATCGAAAACGATTGCCCGGCGGAAGAACTTGCGCGGGCCGCTCGCACTTCCGTTGCTCTAGACCACCTTGTCCAGTTCCACGCTCTTGGATCACTGGCCTATTACCATCAGGGAGACGGCAGCTCCGAAAACGAAGACGCCATTAGCTCAATCATCCTCGGCACAAGTCTTCTTACTGCGCGCGGAATTCCAGTGGCCGGAGAATACGAAATCAAAAACGTTCAGGCTATGAAAATCATGGATTCGTTCGGTGCTGGCGGATCATTCACCGAATCTTACGCGGTCGATTACAACGACGACATCGTGCTCATGGGACATGATGGGCCTGGGCACATCGCCATTGCCCAAGGAAAAACCAAGGTCCGCGCTTTGCAGGTTTACCACGGAAAATCAGGCCGTGGCCTTTCCGTCGAAATGTCTGTTCGCCACGGCCCGGTTACCCTTCTTTCTGTCGTCCAGACTGTCGACGGAGCCCTCAAACTGTTAATGGCTGAGGCGGAGTCCGTTCCAGGTCCCATCCTGCAGATCGGCAATACCAACAGCCGGTATCGATTCTCCCTTGGGGCGCGAAAGTTTCTTAACGATTGGAACGCGCAGGGACCGGCGCATCATTGTGCTATCGGCGTTGGCCACCTCAGTAGCAAACTCAAAAAATTGGGAGCGCTGCTGGGCATGGACTGCGTGCAAGTGTGCTAACAAGCAAGTTTGTCGGTTGAATCTGTTGCCAGGCGTTCGCGAAGTGCGCACTCAGAGTTTAGGAGGATGTCCCGAATGTTCCTGATGAACCCAATCGCGGCTCTACCACCAAACCAATACCGTGATTGACTCACCGCGCACAGATCACGCGTCCGCTCCTAAGCCAAGCCTGGCACGTCAACTTGGCCTCTTTGACGCCACCATGCTCGTCATGGGCGGCATCGTCGGTTCCGGAATCTTCATCAATCCCTACGTCGTCGCGCAACAAGTTCATACTCCAGCATTGATCCTGGCCGCCTGGATTTTTGGTGGCGTTGTTGGAGTGGGCGGCGCATTTATATGGGCTGAATTAGCGGCCACACTTCCCGCCGTCGGCGGCCAATACGCCTACCTCCGCGAGGCTTATCATCCCGCGGTTGCCTTTCTTTACGGCTGGGTGTTGCTGCTGGTCATCAATGCCGGAGGTATGGCGGCCGTATCCATCACCTTCGCCCGCTACTTTCTGGACTTGACCGGTTTGCATGTGCGCGACTGGGTAGTCGCCACAGCGGCCCTCGCCATCTTGACGCTCATCAATTGTCTGGGCGTGAAAGCTGGCGGACGCACGCAGAGTGCGCTCATGGTGATGAAAATAGTTGCTATCTCGGCGCTGGTAATCGCCGGCCTCGTGCTGACCGGCAGGCATGTCACCACAACAACCGCCGCCGAGCGCCACTGGTCGCTCACATCGTTTGGCGCAGCCATGGTGCCAGTGCTGTTCGCTTACGGAGGATGGCAAACCGCGAACTTCCTCGCCGCGGAAGTAAAGGAGCCCAGGAAAAACCTGCCTCGCGGACTTTTGCTCGGCGTTCTCGGCGTGGTGGTCTTGTACCTTGGCGTAAATTGGGTGTGCCTCCGCGCTCTCGGTCCCCAGGCGCTGGCTGCAACAACCACCCCGGCCACCGCCGTGATGCGCATAGCATTGGGCCAGCGTGGCGCCACGTTCATTGCCGCGGCCATTGCCATCTCCACTCTCGGCTTTCTAAGCCAGTCAATCCTGACCGCGCCTCGCGTTTACTTTGCCATGGCCGATGATGGCCTCTTCTTCCGCGCGATTGCGTGGCTTGATCCGCGCACCCGCGTACCCGTCTTCGCCATCATCTTGCAAATTGCGTGGACCATCGTGATCGCCATCTCCGGCCGCTACGAACAAATTCTCAACTACGTCGTCTCCATGGATTTTCTATTTTTCGGCCTCACCGCGACCACCATCTTCGTCTTCCGCCGGCGTGCCGCGCGCGGTGAAATGAACGCCAGCCAAGGTTATCGTATGCCCGGCCATCCCGTGAGCACCGCGTTGTTCGTCGCGATATGCTGGTGGGTCGTAATCAACACGGTGTACCGCTACCCTCAGAACAGTCTCGTCGGTTTCGTTCTGCTGCTGGCGGGCATTCCCGTGTACTGGTTTTGGAGCCGGCGAACGCCGCCGCGATCCGCTAATTCGTAACTGGATTTTTTCTACAAATCAGGAGAGCAACACATGAACGATCTGCGGTCTGACGCCGTCTCGCGCTATCTGGCCTGGGCCAAGCTGCATTCCGGTGCGCGTTTCAATCTGGCCGCCAGCGGCGTGTTGGATTATCCCCTGGCTGAATTGCCGGTGCGCATCGAAGACCTGGAACTCGCTGGAACTGGCCCATACGGTTACCCTCCGCTCATGCAGCGCTTGGCGGCAAAGGCGGGCGTGCCTCAGGAATGCGTCGTCTACACTCTCGGTACCTCGATGGCAAACTTCGTTGCGCTGACCGCGCTCGTCCACCGCGGTGACGAGGTCCTGATCGAACGCCCCACCTACGACCCCCTGCTTGCCATCCTCGATCACATCGGCGCCAAAGTCACTCGCTTCGAGCGTCCCGCGGAAAGCGGTTTTCAGTTAGACCTGGCCGAACTCGAGCGCAAACTCACTCCCGCAACGCGTCTAGTGGTTCTCTGTAACCTTCACAACCCGAGCGCCGCCTTCACCGACGAGACGACGATGCGCCAGGTAGGTGAGATGGCAGCCAAAGTTGGCGCGCGCGTTCTGGTCGACGAAGTTTATCTTGAGACCCTGTTCGACCAACCGTGGAGTTCGGCCTTTCATCTCTCACCGAATTTCGTGATTACCAGTAGTTTGACCAAAGCCTATGGCCTCAGTGGCATTCGCTGCGGCTGGATTCTTGCCCAGCCTCAGCTCGTCCAGCGTATGTGGCAGGTCGTTGATTTCACCTACGGAAGCCCCGTCCATCCAGCCGAGCTTCTCGCCGTGATTGTCCTCGACAACCTCGATCGCGTGCGCAATCGCGCCCGCACTCTGCTGCAAACCAACCGCGTGCTGGTGAACGATTTCCTCTCGAATCATCCGCAACTCGATTGTGCTGCCAGTCGCTTCGGCACAACCGTCTTCCCGCGCCTCAAGCTGGGACGCGCCTCCGACTTTGTGCGTATTCTTCGTGATCAGTTCGAAACCAGCGTAGTGCCCGGAGAATTCTTCGAGCAACCACAACACTTCCGCATCGGCTTCTGCCGAGATACAGAAACAATCCGTGGAGGCCTCGATCGCCTAGCCTCCGCCCTCCGAACATTCTCTCAGTAGTCCCGCTAAGATCCATTCTGTCCGCACCGGAGAGGTATTGCGAAGCGGGTGCGCCGAGTGCCCCACACGCCGTTTCTGCGTGTGGGCTCTTGGATCACTCTTCGCTTTGTGAGCCGCACCTTTGTCTTTTACGTGTGCGGGTTTTTCACGACTCGCAGACAATTTCTATCGCGACAGCCACCCACCATCCACCGCAAGAACATGTCCATGCACGTAATCGCTGGCCGCAGAACACAAAAACACGGCCGCTCCGGCGAGATCCCCAGGTTCGCCCCAGCGCCCCGCGGGAATGCGCTCCAGAATCTGCCGGCTTCGATTCAGGTCGTTGCGCAGCGCCTCGGTGTTATCCGTCGCCATGTAACCCGGAGCGATCGCGTTCACATTGATCCCTTTCGCCGCCCACTCGTTAGCCAACGCTCGCGTGAGTTGCGCAACGCCTCCTTTCGCCGCCGCATAAGCCGGCACCAGGATTCCCCCTTGGAACGACAGCACCGACGCGATATTCAGGATTTTTCCCCCAGTTCCTTGTTTCAGCATTTGCCGCGCGGCAAGCTGCGACAAGCGAAACACAGCCGTCAGATCGACGGCGATCACTTGGTCCCAATCTTCGGCGGAATATTCCACTGCAGGCGATCGCCGAATAATCCCCGCATTGTTCACCAGAATATCCAGCGAACCAAATTCCGCCACGGTTTTCTCAACCAGCTCAGAGCACACTCGCGCCTCCGCGATGTCGCCGGCGAAATAGCAGCATCGACGCCCCAGCGCCTCAATTTCGCCGCACACCCGACCCGGCTCAGGATCACGGCCGTGGCAAACAACATTGGCACCGGCTTCAGCCAGCGCCAGGGCGATGCCGGTACCGAGACCTCGGTGCGAGCCGGTAACCAAAGCATTCTTGCCGTTCAGGTTAAATGTTGCCAGGATCATCGATTCGTTCTCCCTGAGAAAATGATATTGCGACAAATTTCAAATCCTCCGCACTAACCCGCGTTCCGTAGCCTCCGTATTGCGAACCAGCAGCAGTACCAGAATCATTCCCACAAACGGGATCAATCCGGCGATGATCATCAGTGGATCAAACAAATGCGTGCCCGTAGCAATCCGCGCGTCAGACAAGCGCCCCGCTAATATGTACACGATGATGGTGCCAAGCGCCGCGCCTGTTCCGCTCAATCCGCTCACAGAAGCCACCGACTCGCTGGTAAAAAGGTCGGACGGCAGCACATTGGCGATGGTGGTGAACGATGCGTACGAAAATGTCGCCAGACCAAAAAGCAGCGCAAGCAGGTATACGTTTACGGTGAAGATCGTCGGGATCAGCAGCGTCACTCCTATTCCACCGAACACCGCCAACGCTTTCCGCGCATTGCCCACAGACCATCCGCGCTTGATCAGATACCCAGACATGCCTCCGCCAAAAAAATTGCCCAGATCAGCGGCGAGAAATGGAATCCACACAGCGATCAATCCGCTCTTTAGCGGAATCCCTTTCGCCACCAGGTAAATCGGAAACCAATCCGCGATGAAAAAGAAAACCGGGTCGGTGAACGTCCTTGCCACGATCGTTCCCCAAGTCTGGGGCAATTTCAAAAGATCGCGCCATCTCGGCCGCGCCTTGTTCTCGGAACCCGGCTCGACCGTGTCGGCCAGAATCATGCGTCGCTCAGACTCACTGATGCGCGGGTGTTCTTGCGGCGTGTAGTAGAGCCAGCGCCATGCCAGCAGCCAGGGAATCCCCAGCAGGCCGGGAACGGCGAACGCGGTGCGCCATCCGAAACGGAAATAAATCCACAGAACCAGAAAAGGTGCGATCGCGCCGCCAATCGACGACCCGCTGTCAAACAGCGCCGTCGCCAATCCGCGCTCGTGTTTTGGGAACCACTCGGAAACGGCTTTGGTGGCTGCGGGCCAGTTCCCGGATTCCGCGGCGCCCAGGAAAAATCGAAAGCCAAGAAAAGAGTAAAAGCCACGCGCCAGCGGAGTCAGCAGCGAAACCAGTGAATACCACGCCACAGTAATGCTCAAGCCCCGCTTGGTGCCCAGGCGATCCATCAGCCGCCCGCAAAGCGTCTGCCCGATGGAATAGGCCGCGCGAAACGCAATCACAATCGCGGCGTAATCCGTGTTCGTCCAGTGATAGTCGCGTTTCAGAAAAGGAGCGAGCAGCGACAGCGTCTGCCGATCAATATAATTGATCACCGTGGAGGCAAACAGGATTCCGCCGATCCACCAGCGCAGAGACGGAATAACGCGCCGCCCACCGGAATTTGGTGGGTTGTCCATCAGTAAGCCGCGGGGCTCGAAGAACGGGGCGCAGCCATTTGTCAGGCCGACGCCGTAAGCGCCGTGAGCGTTGCGGGACTCAGCAACGCAGCGGACTGCCGGTCGAGATATACGGTCGCGTTCGGATGATTCCGCAAGATCGAAGAAGGTGCCATCGGACTGATCTCTCCATCGAAACAAGCTTTGATCGCCGCCGCTTTGCGCGCATCCGGCACGACCGCAAGAATTTCCTTGGCCTTCAACACCTGCCGCACCGACATGGAAATCGCGTGCTTGGGCACTTCATCCAGATTTTTGAACCATCCCTCGCCTACCTGCTGCAGTCGGCAAGCATGGTCAAGTGCCACGGTGATGTATGGCTCTTCCGTGTCGAAATCGGCGGGAGGATCGTTGAACGCGATGTGTCCATTTTCGCCGATGCCCAGAAACGCGACATCGATCGGTGCCGCGCTAATCGCCTTGCTCACACTCTGAATGACCTCGGCTGGATCTTTGCTTCCATCAAGCAGGTGATAATTCGTGATGCCCGTCTTCGTGATTAAGCGTTCCTGAAGGAATTTGCAGAAGCTCGCAGGATGCGTCATGGGGAGACCGATGTACTCATCCAGATGGAACAGCTCCACTTGCTTCCACAGAATGCCCGGTGTTGCGGTCAGTGCCTCCAGGAACTCGAATTGCGACGCGGCGCTTGCGGCCACCACACGAGCTGCCCCGCGCTCCGTAATCGCGGAGCGAACGGCCGCGGCGGCCTGGTTGGCCGCGGCATTACCGAGCGAAACTTTGTCATCAAAAACTCTCAGAAGCATTCTCCAGCCTCCTGTGCCCTAGAGCTTCGCGGATTTTGCCAACGAGCGCACGACCGGAAATACGCCGCGAAACCTTGACATCATACCAGACGCGTGTTGTCCTCTTGCTTCAACTCGATGGGCATCATATCGCGTCGGAAAAGCCTCGCTCCCGGCTTTCAAGAAAGTCGCCGTGGCTGAAGAGTCAGTGTGAGAGCATCTATCTTCGGGGAGAGCACAGCTTCAGTCGTGCCGTAACCCCAGATAGCGCAACAAGGCTTGGCTTAGCCTCTGAGGTCTGCATTCCGCAGTACTCTCGCAGGCTCTAAAGGGAGCGTATGGGAAAAAATGCTGCACGACGAAGTGCAATAAAATCGCGGCAAGCGCGCTGCTCGACATTAACAACGCTGTATGCCCTGGCAATCCTGGCGTTGTTGTGTCCTGCAAAGGCCAACCCGCAGACTATCCAAGTCGACGCCACCCCCAGCCATGTCGTGAATACCTTCAGTCCCCCCTACGCACTCGGCTCGACCGTCGATCGCGTGCCCAGCAACGCCACCGACCCGTTCTTCAAGCCCGAAGCCATTCAGAAAATCTTGTCCGCCGGTTGGGGAGCGATCAGTTATCGCCAAAATACCGATTTGTTCGTGCAGGCTTGGCACTGGAATCCCAAAGGCACTTGGAGCGATCCCGCCGGCAAGGGCTATTTCACCGGTGACGCCAACCCCACCGAGATGATCCGCCATTCCTACGGTTACGCCTTGCAGCACCGCGGCTTCACGCGCAATGGGGGCCTCGAGGATGAACTCTACTCGCGCCTCAACGACGGCGACCTGACCACCTACTGGAAAAGCAATCCGTACTTGACTCAGCCGTTCACCAACGAAGACGACTTTCTCCATCCGCAGTGGATCGTCATGGACCTCGAATCCAAGCAAGCCGTCAACGCCATCCGCATCGCATGGGCCGAGCCTTATGCACGCGTCTACGAAGTCCAGTATTGGGAAGGCATGGGCGACGCCATGGATGAGCAAGCCTCCGGCGAATGGAAACGATTCGCGTCCGGTGCTGTCGCCAACGGTAACGGCGGAACTGTCACGCTGCGCCTGGATTCGTCCGGCGTCTCCGCCCGCTGGGTTCGCGTCCTAATGACCAAGTCCTCCAACACCTGCGACACGCACGGATCCGCCGACCGTCGCAATTGCGTTGGCTATGCCATCAAGGAAGTCTATTTGGGAACGCTCGACGAAAAAGGCCAGCTCAAGGATCTGCTGCGGCACACCAAAGACCAGACCCAGTCCGCCACGTATTGTTCTTCCGTAGATCCGTGGCACGAACCCAGCGATCTTTTCGTTGCGCCCGACCAGATGGCCTCCGGCGATCAACCCGGCTTCGACCTCTTCTACACCAGCGGCATCACGCGAGGCATGCCCGCGATCATTCCGGTGGCCATGCTCTACGCCACGCCCGAGGATTCAGCCGCGGAAATTGCATACGTCGAGAAGCGCGGCTATCCAATCGCCTACGTGGAAATGGGGGAGGAACCCGATGGCCAGTACATGATTCCGGAGGATTATGGCGCCTTGTATCTGCAATGGGCCAAAGCGCTCCACGCTGTCGATCCGAAACTAAAACTCGGCGGCCCTGTCTTTCAGGGAGTTACGGAAGACATCAAGGTCTGGAAAGATGCGCGTGGCCGCGATTCGTGGTTCGGCCGATTCCTCGATTATCTTAGGGCTCACCAACACCTTTCTGATTTTGCCTTCATGTCCTTCGAACACTATCCCTACGACGGCTGCGAGACCCCGTGGGAAAATCTGTACCAAGAGCCGCAGTTAATCACCCACATCATGCAAGTGTGGCGCGACGACGGTTTGCCTCCCGGAATCCCTATGTTTGATACCGAGACTAACGCCCACGGCGGAGAAGCCTCCGTCGACGTTTTTGGCGCGCTCTGGTTGGCCGATTCTTTCGCTGGTTTTCTGACCGCCGGCGGAAAAGGTACGTTCTATTATCACGACCTGCCGTATTCGCCTCCCCATCCCAATTGCAAAAACAGCTGGGGCACCTATCGTATGTTCATGACCGATGAAAGGTATGAAATCAAGACGCCGACGTCGCAGTATTTCGCCGCACAACTCCTCACAAAAGAATGGGTGCAGCCGAAGGACGCCGAGCACCGCTTATTTCGCGCCATTGGCGATATCAAGGATTCCAGCGGGCATGTTTTGGTGACAGCCTACGCCGTATTGCGGCCAGATGGTCAGTGGTCCGTTCTTCTGGTCAACAAGGATCACGACCACGATCACTCCGTGCGCATCGTTTTCCAGGATTCCGAATCCAAAAAAGACAGCAGCTTTGCCGGCCCGGTTACCATGATCACCTTCGGCAAAAATCAATATCTCTGGCATCCCGCTCGCCGGAATGGCTATGCGGATCCCGATGGCCCCGCAGCTGCTTCGACCATTTCCGGCGCAGACGACGCGCGCTACACGCTGCCTCCAGCTTCCGTCACCGTCTTGCGCGGCAATATTGCAGCATTCGCGGCGGCAAACAAGTAATCACGAATATTTCCGCTCTCGCCAGCCGAGGGGACGCCATTTTTCACTTGTCGCTGGACACGGGTCGCCGGCCACCGGATACTTTTCCCTATGTTCAGCGATACTCTCCTCGACCATTTCCAGCACCCGCGCAACGCTGGTGAACTCTCCGGCGCAACCGCTCAAGTCGAAGTCAGTAATCCTGTTTGCGGAGATATCCTGCAACTCGCTGCGATTCTCGACGGCCACCGCATTCGCGAAGCCCGTTTTCTCTGTCGCGGCTGCACCGCCTCCATCGCTTCGGCATCTCTCCTGACCGAACTCATCCAGGGCAGGGAACTAAGCGAACTCGACACCATCCGTCCCGAATCGCTGGCCCAGTCTCTAGGAGGCCTGCCTCCCGCCTCCTTTCACGCCGCCCAATTAGCGGTAGACGCTCTCCAGTCATTGCTTCAAATGCTCCGCCAAAATTCACAGTCCTAGCAAAGTGCTAGGAATCGAGTCCGTGCACTGAACCCGCCATTGTTCGTGTCTCGCCAAGAATTCCCGTTGGTCGTATTTGGATTGGAGTGGAAGCTGTCGTCGTGCGAATTGTCATCCCGAGGAGGCACGCGTTGTCACCCGAGCGAAGCGTGGGATCTGCTCTTGGTTCTAATTTAAAACTTTCAACTTCTTCCCGCTACTCCATCGATCGCAACACCCTTTCCAGAGTCTCCGGATCATTCAAATTCAACACGCATCCTTCTTCCGTCGTCGGATGCTCGTGTATATCCTTCGCGTGCGCCCACACCACCGCCCGCGCTCCCACTTCCATCGGAGCCTTCTCCAGTTCCGAGTAAACCGCTCTGGAAAACAGTACCGGATGCCCGCGCTTTCCTTCATAAACTGGCAACACAATCGGCGCTCGCGACGCATAGAACTGCGCGATCAGGTCATTCACCAGCCCGGCCGTAATCAAAGGATGATCGATCAAGCACAACAAAATCCCATCCGTGTTCTCTGGCAAACTCCGCAGTGCCGCCAGGATCGAACTCAGCTGCCCTTTCTCCCAATCCGCATTAATTACGATTTCATCCGGCTGCAACTCCACCGCTTTTGCAATCGGCTCGGCATGCGCGCCTAGCACCACGCGACGCACACCAATTCGCGGGTGCGACGTCACTTCCAGTAAGTGTTCCAGGAATACGCGGCCCTGGTACGGAAGCAGAGCCTTCGGCGAGCCCATACGACTCGAGGCCCCTCCGGAAAGGATCACCGCCGCGAGCATCAGTCTTCCTTACTAGCGCGATTCGACGGCGTCTCGCGCTTCCAGCCTCAGCTTCTTGTGGGCCGACGTCTCCGCATTTCGCCGCACCGCCACCAATTCCGCCACGATACTCAACGCAATTTCTTCCGGCGACAGCGCCCCAATCTCCAGTCCCATTGGCGCGAAAACCCGGTCGAACTCATCTATCCGGTAGCCTTCTTTTTCCAGCGCCTTGTACACGCTCACGACTTTTCGCTTGCTTCCAATCATTCCTACATACCGCGCCTGCGTTCGCACCGCCCAAGCCAACACCCGCATATCTTCCTTATGTCCGCGCGTCACGATCACCAGATACGTCGAAGCGTTCGGCCGCAATTTCTCGAATGCCTCGTCGTAACCCGTGTAAATCTCCTGCGCCATCGGAAAACGCTGCGCATTTGCAAACGCTTCGCGGTCGTCCACCACCGTTACGCCAAATCCCGTCGCGTGCGCCGCCTTCGCCACCGCCGCCGATACGTGCCCGCCTCCGAATAGCACCACCACCGGCTGCGGCAATATTGGCTCAACAAATACTTCCACCGTCCCGCCGCAAATCAATCCGTTGTCGTAGGTCGCTTCGTTGTTTAAATGAAATACCAGCTTGCGCGGCGCTTCTTTTTGCATCACTTCCTTTCGCCGCCGCCCAAACATCTGCCTCCACGCAGCCTCCGCCAATCGTTCCCTGCGTCGAGCCGTCTTCCCTCACCAGCATCCGCGAACTCTCAAAGCTCGGGATCGACCCGTTCGTATGCACAATCGTCGCCAGTGCGCCTCGTTGCCCCGCTCGCCTCATCCTCACGATTTCTTCAAACAGGTCCATACTTCCTGCGTTCTCCAGGCTCTCTCTGGCTATACTTGCGCGTCCCCTCAGCCTACGGCCACCTTCCTTCTCTGTCAATTGCATCCCTCAGAAACTGCCTTTCCCGTGCCCGCGCGCGATACCCGTAAAGAGAGTTGCCGCACTTCGCCTAAAAAATGAGTTATATTCATCAGTCTCACCTGTTCGCGCCGTACTTCAGGGTTCAGGTTCGCTCGACCCTTGGCCGCTACAACGACGGAAGAATTCGCGCTTTGCGCGATGGTGCGTTCCCTGGGAGCAATGGAGGATTGTCGAATGCGTTTAACCGAGCGAAGTTTGTTGAACAGGATGTTGCTGAGATTGGCCTTGTCCGCTGTTGCGATATTGGCGCTCAGTGGATTGGCGGCGGCCCAGACCAAATCGCCGCGCTTTCGCGTCATCGCTCTCGCGGAACACGGCGGTATCCACAAGCCATTTGTCGACGCCGCCAAAGTTTGGCTGGCCAAGATGGCCGACGAGAATAATTTCACGGTGGACTACATTGAAGACACCGAAAAAATCAACGACGCATTTCTGGCCAACTACAATTTGTTCATTCAACTGAATTATCCCCCCTACAACTGGACAAACACCGCCCAGGCTGCGTTCATCAAGTACATCGAAGAAGGCAAGGGCGGCTGGATTGGATTTCATCATGCCACTCTTCTCGGCGAATTCGATGGCTTCCAGATGTGGCCGTGGTTTCATGACTTCATGGGTGGCATCCGCTTCAAGACCTACATTCCGACGTTTGTGACTGGCACCGTCACGGTCGAAGACAAAAATCATCCCGCCATGCAGGGCGTCAAGTCGCCTTTCGTGATCGAAAATGAAGAGTGGTACACCTACGATAAGTCGCCCCGCCCCAATGTTCACGTCCTCGCCAGCGTGGATGAAAAAACCTACACGCCATCGACCGACATCAAGATGGGCGATCATCCGGTGATCTGGACCAACGACCACTATAAAGCGCGAAACCTTTACATTTTTATGGGCCATCACCCGGAACTGTTCCAGAATCCGGCGTTCACGCAGATATTCAGGAACGCAATCTTCTGGGCCGCCGGCAAGTAACATGACATCCATGATTATTCAGAGGCTCTGCGGGGAAAGATCGTGAGCAAATTATTCAGATACCTTTTTGTAGCTGGATTCGTGTTGGGGGCCGCCTCCGGAGTCACGGCTGCCCCGAACGAACCGGCCTTCAAAGTATTGGCATTTTATTCCACCACCGTTGAACCGGATCATGTCCATGTTGCCAACGACGCTCTTGCTTTCTTCAAGGATCTGGCCGCGAAAGACAATTTCGTGTTTGAATCCACAACGGATTGGGACAAGTTAAACGAAAGGGATTTGAGGCCTTATCAGGTCATCGTTTGGCTGAATGATTTCCCCCACACGCCTGCACAGCGCGCAGCATTCCAGGATTATATGGAGCACGGTGGCGCGTGGCTCGGTACGCACGTCGCGGGATACAACGACGCGACCACGAAGTGGCCCTGGTTTGTCGATTTCCTGGGTGGCGCGGTTCTTTACTCCAACAACTGGCCGCCACTCCCTGCAAAACTAATCGTCGACGATCACGCGAGCCCGATTACGAAGGGCCTGCCCGATTCTTACGATGCGCCGTCCAATGAATGGTATTTCTGGAAGCCAAGCCCTCGCCTTAACAAAAATGTTCGCGTGCTGCTCACTCTGGCTCCTTCCAACTATCCGCTGGGCGTGAAAGACGTATTAACAGAAGGTGATTTGCCGGTCGTTTGGACCAACACAAAGTACAAAATGATTTACATGAACATGGGCCACGGCGAAAAGATTTTCGGAGACGCCACGCAAAACAAACTGTTTACAAACGCCATACTCTGGCTCGGAAGCAAGCACTAGCTCCGGCCAAAAAGGATGACTCGTGATGAAGATCCTCGGTAGGTTGATACTCCTCTTATGTGTGGCACTCGGCGGCCGTTGCATGGCTCAGGATCAAGCGGACTCCCACCCCAAAAAGCATTTGCTCATTATCGGCGAGGAAAAAGGTTACCGCCACGAATCCGTCTCGCACGCCATGGCCACCATCGAGCGCCTGGGTCGCGAAAGCGGGCTGTGGGACACCACCATACGCACCGACACCGAAGCCCTCACCAAGAAGAAACTCGAATTCAACGCCAAAAACCTCAACGATTTCGATGCCGTCCTTTTTTACACCGGCGGCAACCTGGAAATGAACGACGAGCAGAAGTCCGCACTGATTTCCTTTGTGCATGACGATGGCAAAGGCTTCATCGGTGTGCATAGCGCCACAATCACCTTCACCGACTGGCCGGAATACGGAGACATGATCGGCGGATATTTCGACGAGCATCCCTGGGGCACCTTTGACGCGCCAATCCTCGTCGAGGATCCAAAGTTTCCCGGCATGGAGCAGTGGCCGAAGTCGTTCGTCCTGCGCGACGAAATCTACCAGGCCAGGAATTATTCGCGAGACAAAGTGCGCGTCCTCATGCGTCTCGACGCTTCCAAGCTCGATCTGAATAATCCAAGAGTGCACCGCAAAGATCTGGATTTTGCCGTCACTTGGGCCAAAATGTATGGGAAGGGCCGCGTGTACTACTCCACCCTCGGCCACGTCGATCAGAACTGGGATGATCCCCGGGTTCAGAAGATGTATTCCGAGGCGATTCGATGGGCCATGGGCCTGGTGGACGCAGACGTGACGCCCAGACCGCTGCCCAAGTAGTGTAGCGGCGGCTTTGCGCCGCCATGCGATTGTCAGAAAGCGAAGTAGTGCTGGCGAAGAGATGAATCGCTCCGGATACAAGGGAGGCGCAAAACATGTGGCGTGCGTTTTTATTTCTGCTGATCAGTAGCGTGGTGGGGGGACAAGAAGCCCACCCGATCCTTCCCGTGGGTTCCGCCGCGCCAGATTTTGCCTTGCCCGGCGTTGATGGCAACATCCACCGCCTCAGCGACTATGCCGCCAGCCCAATCCTCGTTGTGGTCTTCACCTGCAATCACTGCCCCATTGCGCAAATGTATGAACAACGCATCCAGCAACTCGACGACGATTATCGCAGCCGCGGAGTTGCCGTCGTCGCGATTCAGGGCAACGACCCCAAGGCCATTCGCATCGACGAACTGGATTCCTCCGACATCAGCGACACTCTCGACGAAATGAAGATCCGTGTCGCTTACAAGCATCTGCGTTACACCTATTTGTATGACGGCGAAACGCAATCCGTCACTCGAGCCTACGGTCCCCAAGCCACGCCACACGTGTTCATCTTCGACAAGCAGCGCAAGCTCCGTTACGAAGGACGCATGGACAACAGCTACCGCATCGAACAGGTCAAGACCCAGGACGCGCGCAACGCCATCGACGCCTTATTGGCCAATCAGGATCCGCCTGTAACACACACCGGCGTGTTCGGCTGCTCCACGAAGTGGCAAGAAAAGGAAGCCTCGCGGAAGGAAGCCCTGCGAAAGATCGACGAGCAACCAGTGCAATTGGAGATGGCCACCACCGACGATCTCAAGAAGCTGCGAACGAATCCAACCAAGCACATGCTGCTCGTCAGTTTCTGGGCAACGTGGTGCGGCTCGTGCATCGATGAATTTGCCGATTTCGAAGACACCTATCAAATGTATAAGGTCCGCGACCTCGATTTGGTCACGGTGGCAGCGAACATGCCCGACGAGAAGACCAGCGTGCTGAAGATGCTCGAGAAAAAGCGCGCCACCAGCCGCAACTTGTTGTTTGCGTCCGAAGACACGGCTGCATTGCAACGCGCATTTGATCCGACCTGGGAATCCGCGGTTCCGTACACCGTTTTGCTCGGCGAGAACGGTAAGGTTCTTTACAAAAAGTTGGGTAGCGTGGACATCCTCGAATTGCGGCGAACCATCCTCACGTACTTGCCATCCGATTACAGTGGGTTCAACAAGTACTGGCAGACAGGCTCTGGCGATTCAACCCCTGCGAAAAGCGTCGCTCAATAGGCTTTCGGGAAACGCGAAGCCAGAATTCCTCCGCTATTCACGAATCAGAGGAAACATTCCTCCATAATTTCTTCCTTCCTATCGTCTACGCTACTCGTTGTAAGATTCGCGGTACGATTCCTGTGGCACAGGCCTTCAGGTCTGAGGCTTGTCCGCGCCAAGGCTGCGCGTACCGTGCAGCATATCCAGCACGATGTCGCATTACGAACCCGAACGCGGGAACTCCAAAGAGGTGATCGAGATGTCCGATGAAGCCGAGAAGGACGTACTGACGCGCAGGGGCTTTCTGGGAGTCAGCTCCGCAGCCCTCGCGGCCGCCGGCATGCGCTCCGTGGAAAATCTGGCGTCGCAGGAACCGTCAGAATACAAATCCAAAGCCGATCGCAGCACAAGCGATCCGGGTCCCACAAATGCCGCGTTGGACGCCGCGAATCCAGACTCCTTCACTCCGCCGCCGACCGATGCGGGCGGCGTGCCAACCTTCAAGTATCCGTTTTCGTTTTCGCACAAGCGCCTTCACGAAGGCGGTTGGTCGCGCGAAGTCACCATGCGCGAACTCGCCGTCTCCAAAACTATGGCGGGCGTGGACATGCGCTTGACCGCGGGCGGTGTCCGCGAACTCCATTGGCACACCGCCGCCGAATGGGCGTTCATGCTCTACGGCAGTGCGCGAATCACCTGCATCGACGCCGACGGCAAGAGCTTCGTCACCGATGTCAAAGAAAACGACCTGTGGTTTTTTCCCACTGGCATTCCCCATTCGATACAGGGTCTTGGCCCCGACGGTTGCGAATTCCTGCTGGTCTTTGACGACGGCAACTTCTCCGAATACGAAACGGTTTTGCTCTCCGACTGGATGGCACACACTCCCCCGGAAGTGGTTGCCAAAAATTTCGGCGTCAGCGAAAAAGCCCTCGTCAACATGCCAAAGAAAGAGCTGTTCATTTTTCAAACCGAGGTCCCTGGACCGCTCGAGGAAGATCGCCGCATCGCCGCGGGCAAGCTGGGGCCTTCACCGATCGATTTTGCCTTTCGCACCATGCAGCATCCTCCCACCAAACGCAACAAAAGCGGCGAGGTGCGAATTATTGACTCCAGCACGTTCAAGATATCGACGGCCATCGCGGCTGCCATCGTAACCGTGAAGCCGGGCGCCGTCCGCGAATTGCACTGGCACCCCAACGCCGACGAATGGCAATACTACTTCGGCGGCAAGGGACGTATGACCGTATTCGCCACCGGAGGCCGCGCCCGCACTATGGATTTCGAGACCGGCGACGTGGGTTACGTGCAAAAAACGCTCCCTCATTACATCGAAAACACCGGCACCACAGACCTGAAGTTCCTGGAGATGTTCAAAAGCAGCTTCTACCAGGACCTCGCGCTCTCCGAATGGCTGTCGCACACCCCTCCGCAACTCGTCGCCGCTCATCTCCATCTTGATCAGGCCACCTTGGACGCTTTGCCACGAGAAAAGCCCGTGATCATGCCGGAGTAAGGCGAAGGGGATTCGCCAGACGCCTCCCGACGGCTCCGCCGAGTACCATTCACGAAATGGGCGCACGTCCCCTATTTGTTACTTAACCTGCTCGTACCCCGTTGTGTAAAATATGTGCAGGAAACAATCACCCACCATGGCAGACGAGAGCGCTAAGAGAGCAGCACAAGAGTTTCTGGCCGCCAGACTCTCCCAAGAAAGCCAACTCTACGAAGACCGAGCCAACCTTGAGGCGGCGATTTCGCTTGGCCCGCGCGTATGGAAGAGGCTTGCTGACACCGTGCTCGCCCACTGCACCGAGTGGAATTCCGTCACTGGCGAGCAGTCGCTTACCTGCAAGGAAACGCCCCTGGGCGATCTGCGTATCCGCTGCGCCGGCCGGGAACTTTACCAGATGCTGATCCACTACGATCCCGGAACTCGCTTGGTTACCATCAAGAACTCCGCCCGCCCGGAAACTGATCCAGAGACCATTCTCCGCATCGAAGGGTACGCAGCCGGAGACGGCCGCGACGCGCACCTGGTCCGAAACAATGAGCCGGTGAACGTCGACATGCTGATCCTCGGCCACCTGCGCGTCTTGGCTGGCCTTAGCCGTCGCGCCGACTAAGCCTATCCTGATGGGTGCCCCTCGCCGCCTTTGCCTGTGGGGTTCTTCGTTAGCCGTAAACTGCTATATAGTTCTTTTAACCCGCGAACTGCAATAATCCTTCATAAAATATGCTGTTGCCAACGCTGCTATATAGGTCTATAGTCGCGGCGTTCGTATTTTGTGTCCGAGGTGGCTCCTATGAAAATCCGTCTTTCCACGTGTGTACCCAGCCGCGTGCTTTCTCTCTTTCTTGCTAGCCTGCTGCTTCCGCTCTTTCTGGCCCTTCCTCTTCTTGCAGGCCAACCGAACCAGGATAACGATGACCATAACCGCGGCAACGCCAAAGTAGTTGGCGGCTATTTCGAAGAGTGGAGCATCTATTTTGCCGGCTACAATATCGCCAATCTCCAGGCCAACGGCGTCGCCGATAAACTCACTCACCTTAGCTACGCCTTTGGCAATGCCACTCCCACCGGTTGCGCCATCGCCGATTCCTGGGCCGACTATCAAACCCCGTATCTTCCCAGTGTTAGCGGCGCGCCTTACACCGGTCCGCTGTTCGGCAATTTCGCCGCCCTGCAGCAACTGAAGCAATTGCATCCAAATCTGAAGGTGTTGATCTCGCTCGCTGGCGCTGACGGTTTCTCTGCCGCCGCCAGTACCGCCGCTGGGCGTCAGACCATGGTGGCGAATTGCATCGACCTTTTTATCAACGGCAATCTTGGCGGCGGAGTATCCGCGGCAGGGATTTTCGACGGCATCGATATCGATTGGGAGTTTCCCACCGCCTCTGACACCGCGAACGCCACCTTACTGATGCAGGAATTCCGCAAGCAGCTCGACTCCCTCGGCAAAACAAGCAAAAAACATTATCTCCTGACCATGTTCGGTCCGGCCGGGCAACAAAATTTCTCCAACATCCAGTTAGCCGCCGTGGCCCGTCAACTCGATTATTACAACGTGCAGGGCTACGATTTCCATGGCACCTGGGAAACCTCCACCAATCACGCCTCGCCGCTGTTCGATGACAAGCAGGATCCCGTCGAGGACGAAAACTTCAACATTGAGTACACCATTCGTTCTTACTTGCAGGCGGGCGTCCCGGCAGACAAGCTCGTTCTCGGAATTCCCACGTATGCGCGCGGCTGGACCGGTGTTCCCGGCGCGGATAATGGCTTGTACCAGACCTCCAGCGGCCCTGCTCCATTTCCGCCTGCGGATTATTTGCAAACGCCCGGCGTCATCACCTATCTAACACTCACTGGCCTAACCGGCTTCACCCGCCATTTTGACTACCGCCGAATCGCGGTTTGGCTGTACGACCCCAACACGCAAACCTTTTGGTCCTACGACGATCCCGTCACCGTGTTCCTGAAAACGGTGTACGTGCGCACTCGCGTCCGCGGTGGCCTCGGCGGCGAATTTGTTTGGGCCCTGAAAGACGACGATGCCAACGGCACAATCGTCAAAACCATAGCAGCAGGCCTGCGTTAACGCCTGCAAAAAAACCGAAGGTCATCTTTTAGTCTAAAGGTAGCGCTGGCTTTTATGCCCGCCCGAACTCTCCAACAGCGCACCCTTTCACGGGCGAGAGAGTCTTTTTACGCGTTGCAAGCGCGCTATCTCATTCCAAACGGAGTCCGCGCAGTGAGGAATCTGTTTTATCGGGCTTTCAGCAAGAGAGTTTCGTCGACGCCTGGTGTCCATCCGGCAACCGAATAACAGGCCCTCCGAGTATGGCCGCACTGTAACAAAACGATAACTTTATCGCCTTTAATCGATCTCAGATTGCCCGCGATTCGCCCGCGAATGCGGAATATAATGACGTGTCTGTGGATGGGAGGTTGCGATGATGACCTCAGGCCGGAAGAGTTCAGGAAAGAGCGCGACAGCCGCTACGGCGACCATTCTCGCCTTGGCGTTGGGTTTGGCCTTGGCGGCGGCCTCGGCGACCGCCAAGAAAAAAGAGAAAGTGCTACTGCCGGACTTTGTCTGGAAGGCGGAAACGGTCGTCGTGCTGATCTTGCCCGATACGGGCGAGCCCATGAACGATCCCTTCGCCAATCGCAAAGCCCAAGAAGAAGTCGAGAAAGCCCTGATGAAATGGGGCCGCTTCCGGCTTTCGCAGGATGCCAGCACTGCGGATCTGGTAATTGCCGTCAGAAAGGGAAGCGATAAAATCGCGAATCCCGTCATTAAAGGTGGGCCAGTCGATACACGCCCCGGAACGATTGAAACCACCGATAGCCAGATACGAATTGGAGCGCAGCAGGGAACTCCTCCCAATGGGCCTGAAGCCGGAGACCCCTCTAGTTCCGACGGACGGGCAGCTCCGGGCATGGAAGCAGGTTCTACGGACGACCGGTTCGAAGTATTTCGCGCTGACATATACACGGGGCATGACGCGCCGGTGTGGCGATACATTGCCAAGGATGGCCTGAAGCCACCGAACGTAACCGCCGTGGGACAGTTTCGTAAGGCGGTTGAAGAGGCGGAAAAAGCAGCGGCACAGAAACAACAGCAGCAGCAACAACAGGGTCAAAAGAAGAATCCGTGAACTGGGGCCGCGCGATTGTAAAGTTCATCTTGATGGTGGTGTCGCTAACGCTGCCATCGAGCGCCCAATTTCGGGCAGACACAATCCTCTCAGTGCTTCGCACGAATGATGTCGTCTTTGTCTCCACACGCACAGGACTATTTCAGAGCACCGTTTCCCAACAGAAGTGGTCCCCGGTTAAATTGCCCAAAGGCGTCCTGCCGGGCGGATGCCTGAATCACAGCGACCAGGGCGTAACGAAGATCTATTATTCGCCGCCGCTGGTTCCCCTGACGGATCGCAGTGATCGGTGCGCCATTGGCTTTGGACTGTGGGTGTCCGCCGATTCCGGCAAGATCTGGAAGAAAGTCGACGCCACTCACTGGTTCAAAAGCGTCCTCGCCAGGAAAGACGGAACATTGTACGCGTCGGCCCGCCTCCCCACGGATAAGTCGAACGTGGTGGCGGAACTCGAAATCTATGGTGGAAGCCCTCTAACTTCAACGGATGGCGGTAAGACTTGGACAGATACGACGGGAACAGAGCCGCTCCCCTCTGTAATTTCGCTCGGGACCTGTGCGAAAAATCCTGCCCATGTGTGCGCGGGTGGAATGGGCGTGCGCGGGTACAACATGGAATACGCCCCGGAGTCGAAGAAGTGGACCGTCACACCATCGGTGCCCGTGACGGATCCGAAGGACACCACCGCGGAGGAATATCTCGCCTCGGCTGGCATGGGCTCCAGCACGTCTGAGTGTTGCTATATGCAGCGAGCCACGCTGGAGAACTACTATTCCCTGGGATTCGGGGATGTGCTGCAGCGCCTGGGCGTCACGCTCGAGACCGAAGAGAAACATTACGAGTTCAGCGCCGGGGCCGGTCCAAAAATCGTGGATGTGGACTTAAACCTGTTGCCGGGAGTTCAGGGCACCAGCGCCATCGCCGTGCTCGATCTGGATGACACCGAAGTCTGTTGGGGCTTGCGATACGTCGACCCGGCGGGCGCCAAGCGCGAGGCAGCCCCATTGATCACGCGCCTGAATAACCCGGCGCTGGGACACGCGCATTTGGTCGAAGTGGGCAAGCCCTACCGCAGGCAGCTCGATCTGGAAGGTCTGGAACCGTTGCGTAAGCCGGGCGTGTACCGCATGATTTTGCTTTTCGATAATGGAAAATTGAAGAAAAAAGACGAGAATGTGTGGACGGGCAGGATCGTAGGAGCCGCCGTCTTTGAAGTCGAGATCAAGTAAGATCCTGGAACGCGGTGTCGCGACGCTCCGTCAGATAGAAAGAGATTGCCTCTGTAGGGACGGCCTTCTGAGGCCGTCCACGACTCTAAGGCGTGATGATCGGGACTTGCACCCGTGCGAAAAAGGGGAAGCGATGAAAACTGAATCAATGGATCGCCGCAGTTTCCTGAGGGTCAGCGCAATGGCAAGCGGCGGCGTCATGCTCGTCCTATACAGCGACGGCGTCACGAAAGTGTTTGCGCAAGGGCCGCAGGCCGCCGCTCAGGCCTACGTCCCCATGGCATTCGTCAAAGTGGCCTCCGACGGCGCGGTGATCATCATGGCGAAGAACCCGGAAGTTGGGCAGGGCGTAAAGACCTCGCTGCCCATGCTGATCGCCGAAGAGCTGGACGTGGATTGGAATTCGGTGCGCATCGAGCAAACGGATTTGGACGAATCGAAATACGGCAGACAAGTGGCCGGGGGAAGCACGTCGACGCCAACGAATTGGGACCCCTTGCGCAGAGTGGGCGCGGCCTGCCGCCAATTGTTTCTGACCGCTGCCGCCCAGACTTGGTCAGTCCCGGAATCCGAGTGCGAAGCGCGCAACGGCCAGGTAACTCATGCCGGCACCAAGCGCACGCTGACCTATGGAGCGCTCGCAGCCAAGGCAGCCGCGTTGACGCCACCGGACCTGAAGTCTGTCAAACTCAAGGATCCTAAGGATTACAAAATTATCGGCCAGCCCACGCCTGCAGTCGACAATCCTCTGATCGTCACGGGCAAACATCTTTACAGTATTGATACCCGTTTGCCGGGAATGTTGTGGGCCGTATATGAAAAATGCCCTGTTTACGCGGGCAAAGTAGTCAACGCGAATGTCGACGAAGTCAAAGCCATGCCCGGCGTAAAGCACGTTTTCGTGGTCGAGGGCACCAGGGACCTTCTGGGTCTGCACAGTGGCGTCGCTGTTGTCGCCGACAGTTGGTGGCAAGCAAAAACCGCGCGTGAAAAATTGCAGGTGAAGTGGGATGAGGGCACAACGGCTCAGCAAAGCAGCAGTGGTTTTCTAACCCGCGCCCAGGAATTGTCCAAACAGACTCCGGCAATCCTCTTGCGAAAAGATGGCGACGTCGACGCGGCTCTCAAGAGCGCCGCGAAGGTCGTCGAAGGCGCTTACGACTATCCATTTCTTTCCCACGCGCCGATGGAGCCTGAGAACTGCACCGCCCACTATCACGACGGAAAGTTGGAATTCTGGTCTCCCAGCCAGACTCCGGAATCCGGCCGGCAGTCGGTGGCAAAAGTCCTCGGAATTCCTCCAAGCGACATTATCGTCCACATGAAGCGCGCAGGCGGCGGCTTCGGGCGGCGCTTGACCAACGATTACATGCTCGAAGCCGGCGCCATTGCCAAACAGGTTGGCGTGCCCGTTAAGCTGCTGTGGACTCGCGAAGATGATTTCCATCATGACCACTATCGCCCCGCTGGCTTTCACTTTTTGCAGGGCGGCCTCGATAGTGCCGGCAACGTCGTGGCGTGGCGAAACCACTTTGTAACTTTTGGAGAAGGCGAGCAATTTGCTCCGTCGGCAAATATTCCTCCCAATGAATTTCCGGCGGCGTTCCTGCCGAATTTCCTCTTTGCCGCTTCTCTGATGCCCCTCGGCGTCCCGACCTATGCCATGCGCGCTCCTAGGAGCAACGCGTATTCCTGGGTGTTTCAGTCCTTCACCGATGAACTGGCGCATGCGGCGGGCAAAGATCCTGTGGAATTCCGCTTGGCATTGTTGAGCACCGCGCGAATCAGTAATCCAAATGTCAGGCCGGATCAATTCGCGGTGGACCTGGATCCGGGTCGCGTGCAAGGCGTGTTGAAGCTGGTGGCAGAGAAATCCGCATGGGGCAAGAAACAATTGCCCAAGAACACCGGCATGGGCGTTGCATTCCAATTTTCCCACCGCGGATATTTCGCCGAAGTCGTTGAACTGAGCGTCGACGCCGACAGCAAAATCAAAATCAATAAAGTCTGGGTGGCAGGCGATGTGGGCAGCCAGATCGTCAATCCAAGCGGCGCCGAACAGCAAGTGCGCGGCGCTGTGCTTGAAGGCCTAAGCAGCGTCATGGCTTACGAAATCACCATTGAGGCGGGCCGCGCAGTGCAAAGTAATTTTCACGAGTATCCGCCGATACGCATTAACGAATTTCATGCCGATATCGACGTCAGCTTCCTCAAGACCGATAACCCGCCTACAGGATTGGGAGAGCCCGCTCTTCCACCCGTTCTACCTGCCGTCTGCAACGCAATATTTGCGGCCACAGGCAAACGCGTACGTTCGTTGCCCTTGGCTAAGCACGGCTACCGCTGGGCCTAACCTTCGCATTTTGTAGGGTCGGCTTTCTGCCTGCCCGCCGCAGCTGAGAGGCCGCGCGTCAACGCAAATGCGTGCCTTAACTCCCGAGTGCCTGCCTTTCCTCGTTGCTTTGTGTGTGGGAACGGTGTACCGAACCTCGATGCGTTTTGTGGCCCGTCGCGTTTATGGTGCGTTTAGGTTGGTAATGACACATTATTCGTGGCCTTGGTGTGGCTGAACAGTGTAGTAACCAACCTGTAGGAGGTGTGTTTGTGACAATGAAAAAAAAGGGTGTGCTCGGAATGCTGGCGATCGGTATTTTCGCGGCAGGAATGATCGTGTCGCGGCATGTGGCGGCGGCACCGCAGGCAGCTGGCCCCTCCGGTTATCACCTCATCAAGAAAATCAAATTGGGCGGCACCGGCGGCTGGGATTACTTGACGGTGGATCAGGCCACACATCGCGTGTTTATCTCCCGCGGCACCAAAGTGATTGTCGTTGATCCAACCACGGAAAAGGTTCTTGGAGAGATCCCGGATACGCCGGGCGTGCACGGCATCGCGTTGGCAGCTGAATTTAACCGTGGCTATACCACCAACGGACGCGCCTCGAATTCCACCATCTTCGATATGACCACCTTGAAAAAGCTCGGAGAGGTGAAAACCGACAAAGATCCCGATGGCGTGATTTACGACCCGTTCTCCAAGAGGGTATTCACCTTTAACGGCGACGCCTCTTCCTCCACCGCCATGGATGCCGCCACTGGCAATGTTGCGGGAACCGTGGCGCTGGGCGGCGGTCCGGAATTTGCGGCCAGCGATGGTAAAGGAAAAATATTCGTCAACCTCGAAGATAAAAGCCAGCTCGTCAAATTCGACGCCAAAACTCTGACCGTCGAGAACACTTGGCCGCTCGCTCCCTGTGAATCTCCCAGCGGACTCGCTATCGATGCCGAACATGAAATCCTGGTCGTTGGATGCCACAATAAAATGATGGCCTTCGTCGATGGAAATTCCGGGAAAGTCCTGGGAACTGTGCCCATCGGGCAGGGCGTCGATGCCAACCGCTTCGATCCCGCTACCGGCTACGCCTTCGCGTCCTGCGGTGACGGCACCGTGACGATTGCTCACGAAGATTCTCCCGCCAAATTCTCCCTCGTCGAAATGATCAACACGCAGCGCGGCGCCCGCACTATGGCTCTGGATAAGTCCAATCACAATATATATACGGTTACCGCCGATTTCGGACCGGCGCCGGCCGCGACAGCGGACAACCCTCGGCCGCGCCCTTCGATTTTGCCGGATACATTCGTGCTGCTGGTCTACGGAAAATAGCCAGCTTCCAACTAGGCGTGGCCTGCGGCTGACGCGCTGGCTTCGGGTCGAAGCTTTTCCACGGCTTGTCTCAGGAATTCGTAAGGGTGTGCGCCGGAGATCAGATATTTGTGAGCGAAAAGAAGTGCCGGAACACCCTGCAGCCCACGCCGGTTAGCCTCGCTTCGATCATCGTCAACCAAATCGCCAAACTTCGGATTCTCGAGTGCCGCTGTAACCCCGAGTGGATCCAGACCGCCAAGCTCGGCCAGTCGGTGTATATCCCGAGGCGATTCGATGGAATGTCCATCAAGCCAGTAATGCGTCATCACCAGAAGATGGAACGAATCTCCGCGCCCTATCGAGGATGCATAAGCCGTCGCAATGTGCGCCAGTCGTGTGCTAATTCCCATGGGACCTGGCCTGAGATTCAATCCGAATTCAGAAAGCACCCGGCTCGCCACATGCGCGTGTTCGCCTGCGATTGCGGCACTGGAACGTGGCACCGGCGAAGCTCCCGGAGGTCGTAGCTGAAAAGAGCGCCAGTGTATGTCCAACTCGAAGTGGTCGCTCAGTTTTTCCACGGCCAGAGTGGCCAGGAAACAGTAAGGGCACGCAAAGTCTGTCCAGGCATGGAGGAGGAGAGCCATACAACGAGTCCTTCCTTCCGGTTAGTAGCAAGGACTGTAGCTTGCGACAGTCGGAAAGGCAAAGGAAGAATCGTGCAATAGAAGTGAACTCGAAGCGCTACTAAAGTGGGAATCGCACTGCCGGACAATCCTGCGAAGTCCGAAATATCTCCGCCCAAGAGATTTCAGAAGCACCCCGCCCCGTTGCAAGCAACGAATCGTTTTGCGTCTTCGCAGGATTGCTCGAAAGTGCGCAAGAGCCAATCCCACACGAGCCACCATTCAAGACGTCATGACTCGGGATACAGCTTGTAACGCGCAAGAGTATGAATCGGGAAAGACCCTTTGTCACCTGTCAGAACTACCAGTCCGCAATAAATAAGAAAATCGATTTAGTAGCGGGGAATAGACCGCCCCTTCCCCAGGCAAGCCTTGGGGGTGCGTCGAACCCTATGTTTGAGAGTGGAGCGATGCGGCCCGCGAACTCACCCGCTGCCAAGAAATCCTCTTCCTCCGTGCTCTCTTGTGTCCTCTGTGGTGAATGTTCTCTTTAAATGCCCCGGGTCTGAAACAGGTAGCGCAGCAGCAGCGAGACAGATCGCGTACCCAAGCCACGATTCCAGCACGAAACCTCGCCGATAAATTAATCGATTCCGTGCACCGGCTGGAGGTCATAATCGTCCGGAAGCCCATACGAGTTGCGCGAGTCTCCGCCGACGCGATAGAACTGAATGTAGCCGATGGCCGCGGATTGCAGCACGATCAGGCAGGGGCAGCGTCTTCTTCGCCCCTTATGCGCCGGTAGAAACCTAGCCTGGATCACGGATCGCGAAGCAACTGCTCGGAGGCAAAGCTGGCGTGAATGAGTCGATGGAAAATTTAAGAGTTGTTCTGGTCGCCACCCGCAATCCCTTGAACCTGGGCGCCGCGGCCCGCGCCATGAGCAATTTTGGCGCTCTCCATCTGCGCGTCGTAAAGCCATACGAGAAAGCCTATCGAGAGTCGGTCTCGGCGGTCGGCGCGTCAGCCGTGATGAAGTGCGCGGAAGAGTTCGCCAGCGTCCCCGAGGCTGTGGCCGATTGCTCGCTTGTGGTAGGAACGACGGCAGTGGGGAATCGTGATGTGCATCAACCCTTGCTCGGTTTGCAGGAAGCGGCTCAGCTGATCCGTCAGCGTATCCGGAATGGTCGAGTGGCCCTGCTGTTCGGCTCTGAAAAACGCGGATTGTCAAATGACGATATGAGCTATTGCCACTCGCTATTGCAGATCCCGACGCGAGAAGAACATCGCTCCATGAATTTGGGCCAGGCCGTGGCCGTCTGCTTGTATGAACTCGCGAAAAGCGAAACGGGCGATTCTAAGCTGAAAAACGCAACTCCCGGTGGCGCGGATGATAAACATTTTGCCCGGATGGAGACCGTGGAGCGTATTACCGACGCCTGGCTCGAGGCATTGCAACGCAGCGGATATGTTGGCGCTCGCACCACAAGCACCTCGGAAGAAAAGCTGCGAAGAATGCTGCGCCGGTTTACCTTGGAACAATCCGACGCCGAAGTCGTCCTCGGCATGATGAAGAAAATCGCCGCCAAGTTGAATCAGCAATAGCCCTCAAAAATAACCGCCGGGTACCGGGCGCCCCAGGTGCCGGTGTTGCACCCGGGTTCTCGCCCATAAAGGTGGCCTCAATCGTGAGGTTTCCGTGTTACCCGCCGGCAATGGCCCCGACGATCAGCAGGGGCTCCTTACCCGTGCTGACCGCTTCCGGCAGCACGGTGTCCGGTCCTTCGTGCGACAAATCCTCCGCGCACGCGAAGAATCGTAAGAAAGCGCGCCGCTGTTGCGTGCCGTGGTCGCGAATCGTCCCGCGCAGCATTGGGTATTGCGCCTCCAGCGCGTCCAGCACCCCTCGCAACGTGACCGGCGCTGTAACCTCAAGCTGCACTTCGCCGCGAAGGTGCGCCAGCGCCCGCAGGTGCGGCGGCAGTTCCACGCGAATCATAGCAATGTCTGCACTTCCACCGAGTACACCGCTGGCAGGTCGCGCACAATCGGAGACCACGTGTCGCCTGCATCCGGCGAGCAATACACCTGACCTCCCGACGTTCCGAAGTAGATGCCGCATTTATCCAGCGTGTCCACCGCCATCGCGTCCCGTAGCACGTTCACGTAACAATCTTTCTGCGGCAGCCCCTTCGAAAGCTCCTCCCATTCATTTCCTCCGCTCCGGCTCCGATACACCCGCAGTTTTGCATCGGGCACGAAGTGCTCGCCGTCGCTCTTGATCGGCACGACATAAACGGTCTCTGGCTCGTGCGCATGCACGTCGATCGCGAATCCGAAATCCGTGGGCAGATTGCCGCTGACTTCATGCCACGAGTCCCCGGCATCATCGGAGCGCATTACGTCCCAGTGTTTTTGCATGAACAACACGCCCGGCCGTGTGGGATTCATCGCAATGTGGTGAACGCAGTGTCCCACCTCCGCGTTCGGGTCCGGAATATATTGCGAGCGCAGCCCTTTGTTGATCGGCTTCCACGTTTTTCCGCCGTCGTCCGTGCGGAATGCTCCCGCTGCGGAAATCGCGATGTAGATGCGCCCGGGATCTTTCGGATCCAGAATCACGGTGTGCAGGCACATCCCGCCCGCGCCCGGCTGCCAGTGCGGCCCGCTTCCGTGGCCCCGCAGTCCGGCAAATTCATGCCAGTTCTTGCCGCCATCGGTCGAACGGAACAGCGCCGCATCTTCCACCCCAGCATATACCGTGTCGGGATCCGTAAGTGACGGCTCAAGGTGCCACACACGCTTGAACTCCCACGGATGCTGCGTTCCGTCATACCACTGGTGCGTCGTCAGCGGTGCACCCGTTTCCGCAGAGGTGTCGTACATAAATTTGTTGCTCTCGCCCTTTGGCATTCCGCCAGGGCCGGTTGTTTCGCCTGGAGGTGTCCCCGGCTGAAACCACGTCTTGCCTCCATCGTCCGAGCGCTGGATCACCTGCCCGAACCAGCCGCTGGTCTGTGAAGCGTAAATGCGATTCGGATCAACGGGCGAACCCTTCAAGTGATACATCTCCCATCCGGCGAAGTGCGGCCCGCTGACATCCCACTTTTCCCGTTTCCCGTCGGATGAAAGAATGAATGCGCCTTTCTTGGTACCAACCAACACGCGAACGTTGCTCATCGTGCCTGCTCCTTCGCCAGATTTTAGTCCAGCCTGTATAGTGGCCGCCTTCTGAGGCGGGCGCTTCCCCTACCGAAAAACAATATCCTGTTTCCCGAATGCGCGAATTTATCAGTTTGCTAAAGAGGCGGGCAACCCTTCGATTTGCACCACCGGCCGTATCTCCACGGACCCCTTTCGCGCCCCGGGAATTCGTCCCGCAATGTCGATGGCCTCGTCCAGGTTTTTCGCTTCAATCATGAAGAACCCGCCCAGCTGTTCCCGCGTTTCCGCAAAAGGCCCGTCGGTCACCAGCCGCTTGCCTTCGCGCACCCGCACCGTGGTAGCCGTCGACACCGACTGCAGCGGCGAAGTCGTCAGGAATTGCCCGCTGGACTTCAGCGTGTGCGCAAGCTGCGTTGATTCCTGGTAACATGCCTGTCGTTCCGTGTCGCTCCACGCCTGCTCGTCACCATAAATCAGTAGCACGTACTTCATTGGTCGCCTCCAAAGGTATATCGAACGGCGCAGCCCTGAATCGACACCCTACCAACAAATAGTCTTACCTTCCAACCTTTCATGCCTCTTCTCTCTGGCGGCGGCCTTACGCCGCCATCTTCCGGGGCGTCCCCGCTGCTCGTCCGGCGCAAACCGGCTGTTACTTTTGGGTTTCCATTTGTTTGCGCATCCTGGCTTCCCGCTCCTGCATCTCCGGCGTAACTATCTTCCCGAATTCCTCGGCTTCAAAGATCGGCCGGATTTCCAGTTCCGCTCCGTCGCCGAACGGGCTCCGTTTTAGCCACTCCAACGCTTCGTCTATTGATTTCACCCGCCAGATCCAGAAGCCCGCGATCAACTCCTTCGTCTCGGCAAAGGGCCCGTCGATTACCGTCAGCTTTCCCCCAGGAAATTTCACCCTCTTGCCCTTCGAACTCGGATGCAACCCGTCAGCCGCCAGCATCACTCCTGCCTGCACCAACTGTTCATTGAACTTGCCCATGGCTGTGAGCAGCTCCTGGCTGGGCAGCGCCCCTGCCTCGGAGTCTTTATTCGCTTTGACGATCACCAGGCATCGCATTGTATCTCTCCTCCTATTTTGTTTTTCTACTTCCATGGGTAGATCGAACGGCAACTGGTGGGATCGACAGCGGGCACCAACAATATATTAGACGTCGGCAATTCAGAAAAGCATGCGCAGGGGAGGAATCGTAACGGTCGGGATCAGCGGCTTCTCTCTACTTCACGAAACTCCTTTACCTGCCAGCCGTGACTTCGCATCATCCATCTCCGGGAACGGCTTGTTCGTGGCCAGTGCCTTCCTCAGCGTCGCCTGTTCCTCTTGTTTGTGCCCTTGCGCTCCATATACCACTGCAAGGTGATACAAGAGCCTCGGATCCTCCGGAGCCACCGCCACTCCTCGCTTCAGCGCTTGGCTGGCCATTTCATTCTCGCCATTCACGTGGTACGCCCACCCCAGCGCATCCAGCACTGGCCCCATCTTCGGTGCCTCTGCTGCAGCTTTCTTCGCGTAGTCGAGCGCTTCCGCCGCACTCCCAGGACTCATCATCGCAATCCACGCCAGATTGGTCAGCGCCACCACATTTTTCGAATCAATCTCCAAGGCTTGCCGGTACGCCTTCTCCGCTAGGTCCACGTGCCCGCTCTTCTTTTGCGCCATTCCCAACAGCACATAAGTTCCCGCGTTCCTCGGGTCCAGTTTTAGCGCCGTTTGATACTCGCTGATGGCCTCACCATCTTGCCCCTCCAGCGATAGCAAATTTCCCAACGCCACATGCGGCCGAGCCGAATTCGGCATCAGGCTAGCGGCCGTTCGTAGCTCCTTCTCGGAGTCTTTTGCGTCGCCCGCGGCCGCCATCCCCAGTCCCAAGGCCAGATGTGCCATTCCATTCTTCGGATCCACCGCAACTGCTTCCCGATACGCTGCCAATGCTCCCCCGGGATTGCCTTGCTGCAGACAAAAATCTCCCAGCGATATTTGCGCCGCCGCCCACTTCGGGTCCAGCAGAATCGCTTTCTTCAACGCCGACTCCGCCGCCGGATACTCTCGGTTCTCGTTCAGATACCGTCCCATCGCTTCTTCCGCGGCCGCGCTCTTGGGATTTTTCGCCACCGCCGTCTGCAGATACTTCAGCGCATTCGCCGTGTGTCCCTGACGCATTTCTATTTCTGCCAACAGCGCCAACGCGTGCGGCTCGTCCGGCACGAGCGTCAGCGCTTTCATGCTCGCCACCTCAGCTCTCTTCAGATCCCCGGCATCCAGTGCATCGACTGCTGCGCCAATCGCCTGCGCCACTGGTCCTCCCGCCACCTGCTTCTTGTAGCTCGAAGTGGAATCCCCGCGCGCCGGCGCCGCCGCAGCGAGTGCCACCAAAGCGCAAACAATTCCGAGCATCATTCTTCGCAACACGTAACTCTCCTTCTTCGTGCCGCCGCCAAAGGAATCTACTCACGGCACCACTCGTCGCGAGACCACTTGCGGAAAAACCGCTTGTCATCCCGAGCGCAGCTAGGGATCCGCTTTTCGTTTTGTCGTGTCGAACGCAGTCTGCGGCGTGAGGAATCTGCTTTTTCCTCGTTATCGAGCGAACCGCAGGTCCAATTCCCGCGGCATCCATCCAACCAAAAATGCAAACAGGGGGCAAGCGCACTTTCCGCGCCAGCCCCCTGTTTGGGATAAAGCTAGGCCTGGTTTAGCTTCTTCTTTTTGAATCCAGCCAATGCTGCCAGGCCAGTGCCCAGCAGAATCAAGCTGGCAGGCTCTGGCGTCGGTGGCGGAGGTGGCGGACCACCGATGCTGCAGTCCGCTCCGCACGACAGCCGCCCAACCACGTCGGCGTAATCAAGGAACAGCGTCCCGTTGTTGGTATCGGGTGAAGAGTAGTCGCCGCGGGAACCTCCCGTCGCGATTATGGTCACGAGCTTCGTCACTGGATCCAGTAAATCCACTTCGCCATTATTATTGTTGACGATGATGTCGCCATCCAGGTTATTCGTGCTGCTGATCACCCCTGTGCCGTCGGGGCTCGGAAATCCAGCGGGTGAAGAGCTGAACACCTGAGTGCCAGTCGCAATGTCGTACCCTCGAATGTCGCCCTGCTCGCTATATACGGTCTTTCCGTCGGGCGAGACAGAAACGCCATCCCCGTCTCCGCTCGCGTTGATCACTCGAAACGAACCCGTCCCCCCGTTGGCGAGAGGATTAATGTCGATAAGACCGGATCCGCTACTTGCCTCGATATGACCAGTTACAGGGTTCCCCCACATACCTAGGTCAACGCTGGTTGTGACTCCAGTTAACACATGATTAACCGTACCGTCGGGGTTGAATTGGACAAAGTGCCCGTCCTGTACGCCGTATGCTTGGCCGCCTGCGGTCGCATAGGCAGCGGTGAACGAGTTGCTCGGTTGCGTGAACAACGCCGTTCCCACCGTCTGTCCATCCGTGTCCGCGAATACGTACCGGTTACCGGCGCCGTTCGCGACAATGATGTTACCTGAGGAAGCCACGGCTACGCCGAACGGCCCCGCGCAACATCCCGTGTTACCCGGGTTCGTCGTCGCAAATGTGGTGAGAGTAAATCCATCCGTCATTCCGGCTGCCGTCAGTGTCGGCAACTGGCCCATTACCGCCGGTGCCAGACCGCCCACCACGAACAGCCCGATCAACACAGCAGAGAAGGTGTTTTTTCTAGAGCTCATCCATCCTCCATCTAGTCGTCCTGCCCGGAATCATCTGTCGGGGGTTTCTGGGGCACACCCGAAATTCATTCTGGACAGATGGAGTCCAGTTCAGCATGCCGCCTGCCAGAATTTGGGCGCGTCGTTTTCTCCACATCTCCAACCGTTTCAGGCGCTTAGCGCGACCTTAGCCTTCCTTTGCTGCCTTCGGTGTGCAAAACTTTGCACTTCTTGGCCCCTACTTTCCCCGATTTTGTCAAAAATCCTGCACGAACTCCTAAAAACCCCCTTATTTTTGATATCTTTACGCTTGCCCGAACGTGCGCCTCTGTCACGAAAGACGACTGCCAGCAATGGGCGCATCGTCGCGCTCGGCGATTCTGGAAAGTTTCCGCTTACAAACCTTGCGTCGCCTCGCATTTGCGGACTATTTTCGGCTCGAAAACAAATAAGGTCAGCTGAAGGCCTGTGTCTGTCGCCTCAGCGCTACCTCCCGAACCCAATCCACTCTCGTTACCTCTCCTCCCAAGAATTCCTCAACCCTGCACTTTTCTTCTTCGCAAACTTTCCCTCGCAGGGTCATAATGTCCGCGGCGTTCCAAAGGAGCCCTGATGAGTGAGAAAAGTAACGAACCCAGCAAGAATATCGATTTAACGGAGGAAAAAAACGAAGTTTCGCGCCGTGACTTCATCACCAAAGCTGCTGTCACCGGTGCTGCCTTCACCATCCTGCCTCGCCATGTTCTCGGTCGCGGTTTTGTTCCTCCCAGCGACACCATGAACGTTGCCTGTGTCGGCGTCGGCGGCATGGGTCGCAGCAATCTCATTAATCTCGCCAGTCAGAATATCGTCGCGCTCTGCGATGTGGACTGGGGTTACACCGATGAGAAGCTTTCTCGTCTCGATACCGATGCCTCCAACCTCCAGCAGCATATCGATCATCCCGATGCCAGCGGCGCGGTTAAGCCCATGTCCGCTGCTGATGCTGCCAAGGCCAAGGCTCGCCTCGACAATATTCTTCATCTCAAAAACGATCTTCTTCCCAAAGCCAAGCGCTATTCCGACTATCGCAAAATGCTTGAGCAGCAAAAGGACATCGACGGCATCGTCGTCGCCACTCCCGATCACATGCATGCGCCCATCGCTCTGGCTGCCATGGATCTAGACAAGCACGTCTATGTTCAGAAGCCGCTCTGCTGGTCTGTTGATGAGTGCCGCAAACTCGCCACTAAGGCCAAGGACAAACCCAAACTCGCCACTCAGATGGGCAATCAGGGGCGCTCTCTCAACGATACAAAAACCGCTGTCGAACTCATTCAGTCCGGCGCCATCGGCGAAGTCCGCGAGGTTCATGTCTGGACCGATCGGCCCGTTGGTTTTTGGCCTCAGGGCGTTCCTCGGCCGCAGGCAGCCTCCGGTTCACTTGACGCTCTCAAGTGGGATCCCGCTGCCGTTAACACTCGTCTCGCCGCCGCCATGGCAGGGAACTACCCCATCCCGCAAACTCTCTCCTGGGATCTTTTCCTCGGCGTTGGCCCCAGCATCAACTATCACCCCATCTATCATCCCTTCAATTGGCGCGGCTGGGTTGATTGGGGCGTTGGTGCCATCGGCGACATGGGTGCTCACTTGCTCGATGTCTCCATGACCAGTCTCAATCTCGGTATGCCCACCGCCGTCGAAACCGTCTCCAGTCCTTTCAACGGTGCTTCTTACCCGACCGCCAGCATCATCTTCTACGAATTCCCCGCGCGCGGTTCCATGCCTCCCGTCAAACTCACCTGGTTTGATGGCGGTCTCACTCCTCCCAAGCCCGTCGAACTCGGCGAAGAGCAACTCAAAAAAGAAGGCGGAGCCATCATCATCGGAAGCAAGGGCAAACTGATGCACGATACTTACGGCGCCAACCCGCGCCTTCTGCCCAAGTCACTGCAGGATTCTGTCAAGATGCCTGCGCAAAAGCTGCCTCGCATTGACGGCGAAGATCATGAACTCAACTGGGTCGCCACGGGGAAGGGTCACGGCCAGGCCGCTTCTCCTTTCTCTTACGCTACCCAACTCACAGAAGTGATGCTCCTCGGTGTCGTTTCTCTGCGCGCCGGAAGAAAAATCGCGTACGACAGTGCTTCCATGCGCGTCACCAACTTCCCCGAAGCCAATCAGTACCTAAGCCGCCAATATCGCACCGGTTGGTAAGAGTACCGCGCCGCTGCAACTCGCAATTCCAATCAACCCCACCTGCCACCGCAGGTGGGGTTGATTTTTTTTCTTTCGTTACTTAAAACTTAAAACCGACAACTGGAAACTGAAAACTTCTCCCGTTGACACCCTTCCGCGCCGGTAGTATAGCTGTCCCCTGTCAACTTGGGCGTTTCCCTCCGCCTTCTTCCACGACCAGGTTCAGGCGTATGAACAGGCCTCTCCGCAATTCGGCAAGAGGAAATGTTCCCTATGATCCCTGAGCGCCACATTTCCGTTCCGCACTCGTCTTTCGTTCCTTCCGAGCGCTCGCAACTGCGTCATTCATCCTCGCCTTTCTTCTCTCATCTTGCCGTGCTCTCCCTGCTCAGTTTTGTCTATTACGTTTCTGGCAGGTTCGGTCTTGGTCTCGCCCATGTGAATCCCCATGCCACCGTTCTCTGGGCGCCCACGGGCATCTCCATCGCCGCACTTCTTCTTCTCGGCTATCGCGCTTGGCCCGCTGTCCTGGTAGGAGCCTTTCTCGTCAATGATCATGTCAACGCCTCCATCCTCGCCTCCGCTGGCATCGCCGTCGGCAACACCCTCGAGGCTTTCGCGGGCGCGTACCTGGTCAATCAGTTCGCCAACGGCACCAAAGCCTTCTACAGGACCAAAGACGTTTTCCGTTTCGTCTGTCTCGCCGGTTTTCTCGCTTCTGCTATCAGCGCCACCATTGGTGTCTGCATCGTTTGCACCTCGGGCTTTGCCAGTTGGCACGATTTTCGCGTTGTCTGGATGACCTGGTGGATCGGCGATACCCTTGGCGCGATCACCGTCACGCCTTTTCTCGTCCTCGTTTTCAGAACCGCTCGCCACAATTCCACGCTGGGCGAACTTCTCGAACTGTCCCTTCTACTCGCTGGCCTCAGCGTTCTTTGTGTCCTTATCTTCGGTCCTCCCTCACTTCTTTGGCCGCAGTGGACCAGCCTCGCTTTCCTTTGTCTGCCTTTTTCCGCCTGGGCCGCGTTCCGTTTCTGTCCCCTGGAGTCCGCAGGCACCAATGTCGTTCTCAGTGGATTTGCTATTTGGGGATCTCTCGCCGGCTTCGGCCCTTTCGCTGCCGGCCACTCTGCGCCCCTCCTCCTTGCCAGTTTTGTCTGTGTTGCTTGCACCATGCCTTTGATGATCGCCGCCAGGGTTTCCGAACGCCGCCGTGTTGAGGAGGATCTTCTCGGCCTCCATTGTGTAATGCAGGCCATCGTTGACGGAAAGACCGCAGTCCTTCAGCAAACTGTCGATGTCCTTCATGAAGAAGTCCGTGATCGCATCGACGCCCAGCGCTCCTCAATCGCCGCCCGCGAACCGTTTCAACAAATCGCCGCTGCCTTCCCCGACGTTCTCTGGCTCATTGATGTCATTGAGGAGCGCATGCTTTACGTCAGCCCAGCTTACGAAAAAGTTTGGGGACGCTCCTGCCAGAGTCTTTACGATGACCCGCACTCTTGGCTCGATGCAGTCCATCCTGACGACAACGACCGCGCCCTGATTTTTTTCAATCGTGATACCTGCGAGGACTTCTTCGAAGTTCAATACCGCATTAGCCGCCCCGACGGTGCCGAACGCTGGATTCACGACCGCGGATATGCCATTCGTGACTCTTCCGGGCACCTACTGCGCATTGCCGGCCGCGCCACCGACATCACCGAAACTAAAAGCATTGACCTAAGTCTAGACTCACCGCGCACCCGCAATCACCACTCCGAGTAGCCCCAACATCTCCCAGCCTTTGTAGTGGCCGACCTTCAGAGCCTGTGTGATAACCCACTCTTCTTCGGGAGGGCACGGCTTCAGCTGTGCCATGCCTCCCTAAAAACTCAACGCGGCTTTAGCCGTTGAGGGCCGCTTTTCGCAGTTCTCACGCAAACTCTTCAGCTCGGTTCCGCAGCTAGCTCATGGAGCCGCCGCCTTCCGGTGCGGGCGCTGTTAGCTTCGCGTTGCAGTTGCGATCCTTCCTTCATTCTTTTTCCTTCTTTCTTCTTTTCCTTCACTCTTGTTTTTCTCTGTGCCCTCTGTGGTGAGCTCTTGCGTTACTTAAAACTGACAGCTGACAACTTGTCCTAGCGATAATTCCAATACCCCGGCCCCACTCTCATCGAGTGATGCCAAGCCAACGGAAACGCCCACCACACCAGCGCTCCCAAAATCGCCTGCCCTACCGTTAGCGGTAAAATATTCCGCTCTTTCGCAAACAGCCACGCCATTGCTATCCCGCCCACCAACGTCAATGGCACCAGCACCGGGTTCGGCCAATGCAGCGCTGCAAACGAAATTCCCGCCGCCGTCGCCGCAATCCACGGCTTTTCAAATGCGCTCAGCAACCGGTTCGTCAAAAATGAATTCAGTCCCACCTGTTGCAGCAGGCAAAACGCCATATACCCGAACAAGTGCTTCGGTTGAGTCAAGTGTCCCGGGACCCGCTGCAGCATCCCCAGAAAAACTCCAATTGCACAAATCCCCAGCGCCGCTGGAACGAAAAACCACTCCGCCCGTTTTGTCGCCGCCCACAAATTGTCCGCGCGCCATCCCAACGTTTTAGGCGTATCCCTCCGCAACACTATGCTCCCGCCCAGCCACACCACGAATACCCACCACGAATCGGGAACCTGCACCTGCAATTTCCAGATGTACAATCCCACGTAGCCAACAAAACAGATCGCCTCCGCCAAGTACCCGATCTGTCGCGCGCTCTTCCTCACCTTTAGTTCGCTCCCGGTTCCGCATCGTCGCGGTGCCGCATTTCGATCATTCGCAACACGCTCGCATACAACTCTTCGATCTCTTTTTCGCTCGCAACCTTCGATCCCAGAAATTCGCTCCAGTCAAACTCTGGGAAACCTCGGTTCGTGATTCGTGCCGGCAGCAAACTCCGCATTTCTCGCCCCGCCAACTGTCCCATTCCCCGCATCTCTTCGTACACCACGCGATGCAGATCGTTCGCAAACAATTCTTCGTCCATCAATCCCAACAACTCCACCCGCGTCGCCGGTTGAATCAAGTCCGACAGCAACAGCCGCAACGCGTTCCTCTCGGTCTGCTCACTCCACGACCCTCCCTCTCCTGAATGTTCGCTCATGTCTCTCAGTCGACGTTTCCTCTCCGCGCGGTTTCGATAACGTCCGCCTTTTAAGCCGGCCGCCTTTTCCACCACCTATCTTCCTCTCGGCTTCCGCTGTGCCCACTCAGCCCCTTTCTTGGGTTCCTCCCCACTTAGTCCCTTCTTGGGTTCCTCTGTGCCCTCTGTGTCCTCTGTGGTGAACCATGACACGCCCGGGCATCTTCCTCGCGCTTGGCCTTACTTAAAACTCAAAACTGATATCTGAAAACTCTTCCTTGTCCTCTGTGGTGAATCATTCCCTAGTCAAATGCCGCCTCACCTCCCCGCGCCCCCATCGTCATCCCGAGCGCAGCGAGGGATCTGCTTTTCCTTCAACTTTCAACTGTTCTTATAACTTAAACCTTAAAACCCAAATCTGACTCCTGTAAACTATCTCTCCCATCCCATTTTACCAGCACGGTGGATTCGCTATGGCCGGTACACACAAAATTCTCATTCTCGGTGGCGGTTTTGGCGGACTCGTCGCCGCCCGGACCCTCAAGCACGCCACCGCATCCGTCACCCTCATCGACAAGCGCAATTTCCATCTCTTCCAACCGCTTCTCTATCAGGTTGCCACCGGCTCTCTCTCGCCCGGTCAGGTCGCCTCTCCGCTCCGCGCGGTCCTCAGCCGCCAGAAAAACACCGAAGTCCTCCTCGGCGAAGCCGTCGATCTCGATCCCGCGGCCCAAAAAGTTATTCTTCGCGACGGCAGCACCTTCCCCTACGACTCCCTCATCATCGCCACCGGTTCGCAAACTTCCTATTACGGCAACGATGCTTGGCGCGCCTTCGCCCCCAGTCTCAAAACTGTTGAGGAAGCCACTGCCATCCGCCACAAAATTCTCTACGCCTTCGAACGTGCCGAGCGTTCCGGCTCGGAAGCCGAAGCCCGCGCCTGGCTCACCTTCGTCATCGTCGGTGCTGGCGCCACTGGCCTCGAACTTGCCGGCGCCCTCGCCGAAATTGCTCGCGAAACTCTTCGCCATGATTTTCGCCACATCAATCCTGGCGAAGCCCGCATTATCCTTCTCGATGGCGCCGCTCGCGTGCTTACCGCCTATCCTGAGGATCTTTCCGCCAAAGCCGAAAAGCTTGTTTCCCATCTCGGCGTTGAAATCTTCAAAAACGCCATGGTCAACAATATCGATGCCGACGGCGTTCACTACTCTCACGACGGCGCGGACATCAAGCTCCCCGCGCGCACCGTTCTCTGGGCCGGTGGCGTCACCGTCAACGACTTCGGCCGTAAAGTTGCCGAGCGTACTCACGCCGAGACCGATCGTAGCGGTCGCATCAAAATGCTTCCCGATCTCACCATTCCCAACTATCCCAATATTTTCGTCGTCGGCGACCTCGCGCTTTCCCTCGACAAGCACGGCAAGCCTCTCCCTGGCGTTTCTCCAGTCGCCATTCAAGGCGGACGTTATGCCGCAAAAACGATCAAATCCCGCCTGGAAGGAAAACAAAACGTTCCGCCCTTCCGCTATTTCAACAAGGGAGATATGGCCGTCATTGGTCGCGCCGCTGCCGTCGCCAGTATCTTCGGGCTGCACATCTCCGGTTTTCTCGCCTGGCTCATCTGGCTCTTCATCCATCTCATGTATCTCGTTCAATTCCAGAGCCGCGTTCAAGTTTTCATCGAATGGGGTTTCGAGTACCTCACCTTCAGCCGCGGCGCACGCCTCATCACCGGCGAAGCCGTCTCCGACTCCCTCGCCCCATCCTCCCACCTCTACATGGACAAGGAACACCACTGATCTCCTGTCTCTCATGTGCCTCACCTCTTCCAGGGGTGAAGCTTTTTTCTAATCTGCTTTTCAGCGCTAGAGGCGCGTCAGATATTAGCCCAGCGCGTAAGCGCTGGGATCCGATGTTCAAAGAGGCCGAGCGCCGTAGGTGCGGCACACCTCGCCTGGCGCTGGATTGGTGAGAAAATGAGATTCATAGCTTCACTCGCAATGACTCACTAACACTTCCTTCTATTTCTTGTGCTACCTTTTCCTAAGCCACCCACTTTATGTCCACCGAACCCACCCTCCACAACCGCGTCGCCCTCGTCACCGGGGCAGGGAAGCGTCTCGGCCGCGCTATCGCTCTTCGCCTCGCTACCGAAGGCGCCGACGTCGCCGTCCACTACGGCAAATCGCAATCGGAAGCCCTCGAAGTCGTCCACGACGTCGAAAAACTCGGCCGCCGCTCCATCGCCATCCAGGCCGATCTCACTCGCGTCGAGCAGATTCAAGATCTCTTTGCGCGTGTCGCGAAGGAATTCCACCGACTCGATATCCTCATCAACAGCGCTGCCAATTTCCTCGAAACTAAATTTGGCGAAACCTCCGAAGCCACCTGGGACGCGTCCCTCGACACCAATCTCAAAGCACCATTCTTCTGCTGCCAGTCCGCCGCGTCCTATCTCACGCAATCGGGCAACGGCGTCATCATCAATTTCGCCGACATCGGCGGCCTGATGGGCTGGCGCGAATTTCTTCCGCACTCTATTTCCAAAGCCGGCGTCATTCTACTCACTCGCATTCTCGCCAAGGAACTCGCCCCCAAAGTTCGCGTCAACGCCATCGCTCCCGGCACCATCACCATGCCCGGCGATCCTCCCGAATGGCAAGCCGACTTCATCAAGCGCGCCCCGCTCGCAAAAACTGGCAGCCCTCAGGACATCACCGACGCTGTCATGTTCCTCATCACCGCCGAATTCATGACCGGCCACACCTTAGTCCTCGACGGCGGCCGCACCCTCTAGCCGAGACTTCGGCTGGGCACAGCTTACAGTGCGAGCACATACTCGCTGTCATCCTGAGAGCCGCGTCGTGAGCGGCTCGAAGGCTCTCAACCTAGGGGCAGTCAGAACTCCTCAGTTGCTCAGACCCTAAACCTTGAAGATGCCCCATCCTTCGCGTTTTTTTGCGAAGGGTGGGTTACGACGATCGAACGGCTCGAACTCCCTTTCTCCTCTTTGCGCTATCCACGAATCCGTCCATCCAAGAAATAACTCCACCCTATCAACAATTTTTCTAACCTACCCTTCCGTGTGCACATCTCCTCCTCAAGGTGTTATTCTTAGAAATTGCGGACTCACTCGTTGATTTCGCCCTTGGCGCCTTTTGCGCCTTTGGAAAGGAAAGAAGGCCGGTCGCTCCTATGGATCAGGAAACAATTACGCCCAGACACATCGACGACGTCGAAATTCAGGAATGGCTCGAGTCCCTTGATTCCGTCCTGGAATCCAGCGGCACCGACGTCGCCCGCGAAATCCTGGAGCGCCTTCGCGCCCACGCCACTGTCAGCGGCATCGATCTGCCTTTCACCGCCAACACTCCTTACGCCAACACCATCCCCGCCCGTCTCGAGCCTCTCTTCCCCGGCGATCAGCAGCTCGAGCGCCGCATCAAGTCCCTCATTCGCTGGAACGCTCTCGCCATGGTCGTTCGTGCCAATCGCATGGAGCACAACATCGGCGGTCACATCTCCACCTACGCTTCCGCCGCCACTCTCTACGAAGTTGGCTTCAATCATTTCTTCCGCGCGCGCAGCGAAAATTTCGAAGGCGACACTGTCTACTTTCAGGGCCACGCTGCTCCGGGCATTTATTCCCGCGCTTTCCTCGAAGGTCGCATCAGCATCGAACAGTTGGAAAATTTCCGCCGCGAACTCAAGCCCGGCGGTGGACTCTCTTCCTACCCGCATCCCTGGCTCATGCCCGATTTCTGGGAATATCCCACCGTTTCCATGGGACTTAGTCCGCTCATGGCCATCTATCAGGCCCGCTTCAATCGCTACCTCGAAAATCGCGGTCTGAAGTCGGCCACCGACGCAAAAGTTTGGGCCTTCCTCGGCGACGGCGAAACCGACGAGCCCGAATCGCTCGGCGCCATCACTCTGGCATCCCGCGAAAAACTCGACAACCTCATCTTCGTCGTCAACTGCAATCTTCAGCGCCTCGATGGTCCGGTTCGCGGCAATGGTCAAATTATTCAGGAACTCGAATCCGCTTTCCGCGGCGCTCGCTGGAACGTTATCAAGGTTCTTTGGGGCAGCGAGTGGGATCCCATCCTCGAGCGCGACACCGAAGGTCTTCTCGTCAAGCGCATGGGCGAAGTCGTCGATGGCGAATATCAGAAGCTCGTCGTTTCTTCCGGCGATTACGTTCGCCAATTTTTCTTCGGCGGCGATCCGCGCCTCTTGAAACTCGTCGAGCCTCTTCCCGACGAGGCCTTGCGCCGCCTTCGCCTCGGTGGACACGATCCCCGCAAAGTTTATGCCGCCTACAAAGCCGCCGTGGAACATAAAGGCGGCCCCACCGTCATTCTCGCGCGCACGATCAAGGGCTACGGCCTCGGCGAAGCTGGCGAAGGCAAGAACGTCACTCACCAGCAGAAAAAACTCAACGAAGACGAACTCCGTGAGTTCCGCTCCCGCTTTGGTATTCCTCTCAGTGACGGCGACATTAGCGATGTTCCCTTCTATCGCCCGCCCGACGACAGCGAGGAGATCACTTATCTCAAAGCTCGCCGTGAGTCGCTCGGTGGCTACACCCCGCAGCGCAAAACTCGTTCCGCGCCTATCGCCGCCGATCACGATGAACTCTTCCGCGAATTCCACGACGGCAGCGATGGCCGCGAAGTTTCCACCACCATGGCTTTCGTCGCCATGCTTCGCAAAATGTTGAAGCATCCCGAAATCGGCAAGCTCATCGTGCCCATCGTTCCCGACGAAGCGCGCACCTTCGGTATGGAATCACTCTTCCGCACCATCGGCATCTATTCCAGCGTCGGTCAGAAGTACGAGCCCGTCGACGTCAACACTCTCCTTTATTACAAGGAAGCGAAGGACGGACAGATCCTCGAAGAGGGCATTACCGAAGCCGGCTCCATGGCTTCCTTCATCGCCGCTGGCTCCGCCTATGCCTCGCACGGCATCAACACCATTCCATTTTTTATCTACTATTCCATGTTCGGATTTCAGCGCGTCGCCGATTTCATCTGGGCCGCCGCCGATATGCGCACTCGTGGATTCCTTCTCGGTGGCACTGCCGGACGCACCACTCTTGCCGGTGAAGGCCTCCAGCACCAGGACGGCAACAGCCACGTGCTCGCTCTTCCTGTCCCGAACCTTCTCGCTTACGATCCCGCGTTCGCTTACGAAATTGCCGTCATCATTCAGGATGGCATTCGCCGCATGTACAAAGACGGCGAAAATATCTTCTACTACATCACCGTGATGAATGAGCCTTACGCCATGCCCACGATGCCTGCCGGTGCGGAAGAGGGGATTCTCAAGGGTATGTACAAATTCCGCGGTGCCGTAAACAAAAAATCCAAGTTGCGCGCCCAACTCTTCGGCAGTGGCGCCATTCTCAACGAAGTAGTCGCCGCGCAGGAAATCCTCGAACAGAAATATGGTGTCTCTGCCGATGTTTGGAGCGTCACCAGCTACAAGTGCCTCTATACCGACGGCATCGAAACCGAACGCTGGAACCGTCTCCATCCCAGCACCAAGCCGCGCGTTCCTTACGTCAAGCAGTGCCTCGAAGGTTCGCAGGGCGTCCTCGTCGCCGCCTCCGACTATTTGAAGACGCTGCCCAACATGATCAGCAAGTGGATGCCGCGCCGTCTCGCTACTCTTGGCACCGACGGCTTCGGCCGCAGCGAAGGCCGCACCTCGCTCCGCGAATTCTTCGAAGTCGATTCGCGCTTCATCACCCTGGCTACCTTGCACGAACTCTACACCGACGGCCAACTGGAAAAATCCGTCCTGGACAAAGCCATCACCGAACTAGGCATCAACCCAGACAAACCCAACCCCGTAATCTCTTAAGCAAACTGGGAAATGCTCTGGTAGCTCACCCCTTCAGCGGTGAGGCTCTTCTTGAGGCTTTTCCTGAGACTTTTTTAAGGATTATGGGTGCCCCACACGCCGTTTTTGCGTGTGGGTTCTTTGCGGTCGATCGCACATCTGGCTTGTCGGCATGCGGTCTTATTTCTTGGCGGTCTTACTTCCTAAATGTAGCGCTGGCTTTTATGCCAGCTAAGATGAGTTAGGCTCTAATTTGCGACGAGCGACGAATGACCGATCCCCTCAGCCTCTCAGCGTCGCGGATTTTTCTTCCATGTCCAGCCACTCGCGCACGCGCCTCTACATAATCCTTTTCCGTCACGCTGTCTCTTCTCCCTCCGTGCCCTCGGTGGTGAAATCTCCCCTCTTTACTCCAATATTTCCCCCGGTTTGATCTTCCCGGTCGCCAGGTGCGCAATCAATTCCCGGTTCGCCGCCAGAAAATCGTACCCCGCCAATTCCTTTGGTAGCACCCACGCGATCTGCTCAAACACCCGCGGCGTAATCTCTTTCTCCGCTATCTTCGCCACAAAAAAATGGATCTCCAATTCCTCCGGTCTGTCCGCGTACTGGTGCCGCACCTTTCCAATCTCCACGCTTTTCAACACCGTCACCCCCAACTCCTCCCGCAACTCCCGCGCCAACGCCTCTTCCAATCCCTCTCCGTCCCGCACTTTTCCCCCAGGAAATTCCCACTTGAGCGCGGAGCTATCATCCCGCCGCCGTTGTCCAATCAACAGCCGCCGGTCCTCGCGCTCCACCACTGCAGCCACCACCAATCTCATAAGCCCTTCGAGAATAGCAGACACTCCTCCGATTGACTCTGCCGCCAAATCATGTTGCACTTCGAATTCGCTTTTCCACTTCCATCGGAGGCTTCCGTGCGCCGTCTATCATTCGCCCTGATCGCATCATCCCTTATCTTTCTATCCAGCACTCCCGCGCAAACTCCAGATGACAACATCGTCCATTTCCGTGCCTCGATGGACAATGTCAAAGCTACCTTCGGCCCCGCCGAGCCCGTCGCCCATCTCAAACCCGGCAACATCCTTGAAGCCAATTCTCTCGACTGTTTCGGCAACGCTCTGCAAAAGCCCGGCGACCCTTTTTCCAACATCAAGATCGACAATCCCCTCACTGGCCCTTTCTTCATCGACGGCGCCGAACCTGGCGACACTCTCGTCATTCACATCCTCGATCTCAAGGTCGATAGCAACCAGGGCGTCGGCACCTTCGGCCCGGGATTTGGCGCCGCCAACTCCACTCATTACACCCCCATGCTCGAAAAAGCTCCGCTCCCCGAACGCGCCTGGTATTACCCCATCGACGCCGACAAACAGCTCATCACCTTCCAGGCCCTCGATTCCAATTTCAAAACGCAGTTTCCCCTCATGCCTTTCCTCGGTTGCATCGGCGTAGCTCCCGCTCACGGTGAAGCCCGCAGCTCCATCGTTCCCGCCGAATTCGGTGGCAACATGGACGCGCCCGAAGTCTCTCCCGGCAACACGCTCTATCTCCCCGTTAACGTTAAAGGCGCGCTCTTCTATTTCGGTGATGGACACGCCGCCATGGGCGATGGGGAAGTTGCCGGCAGCGCCGTCGAAGTCCCTATGAAAGCAAGATTCCGCTTCGAACTCGTGAAGGGGAAGTCCACCGACTGGCCGCGTCTAGAAAACGATCACGAACTCATGACCACCGGCATCTATCGCCCCGTTGACGACGCCGTCCGCATCGCCGTCACTGAACTCGTCGCCTGGATTCACCGAGACTACTCCCTCTCCGAACTCGACGCCTACGAGCTCTTCTCCAAAGTCGGACGCCTCCACCTCACCGAAATGGTCGACCCCAACTACGTAGTAGTAGCCTCTATCGACAAAAAGTACCTCCCTCCGAAAAAGTAATTTTGAGTCTCGCGTCAGTCACAATACAACGGAGGGTTCCGCAGGTTCCGCTTTTTTGGTACCTGGGTCTTATTGCGTCTTTTTCTAGGTAAGGTTCGGCAGAGACGTTGGGCGATGCGACTTTGGGTGGTGGGACTGCGCATTCCCGGATGCTGGGGCGCGTTTGAGTTGACGACGCGAGCAATCCTCGAGCAGTACATCAGAGTGGAACCAGCGGCAGCCCTCACTTCGTGGCTTGTGAGCGCCGTCGGCCTCTCGACAAAAAAAGATAGGCTGGGACGCTCGGAGTGACGTCCCAGCCTGCAGGTCAGGGTGAGAATGTTGAATGCACCCATTGTTGCCCCGGCGAAATACTAAATCCATACGGTGTACGCTGTAAAAATGAGCAAACTTTCTCGGTGGCATTCGCTCTCAGTCGCACCTTTGCTCCCTACATAAAAGCATCAAGGCTGATACATATTTACCCCAATTGATGGTTTTGGCCTTCCCATCGACAATTCTGGTCACAAAAACTCACCGTTTGCTTTTGACGAGAGTGAGTCAAAGGAGCGCGTCGCATGGAAAATGCTGTGGACGTGCTGGTGGTTTCCAGCCGAATCGAAAACAAAAGAACCTTGCTGCGCACGCTCGAAGGCCTGCCAGTTAATACATTCTCAGCATCGACTATCTTTCAAGCGCTGGAATTTCTTGCAGCCCATCCCCTCGCCATTGTGTTTTGCGAAGAGCGCCTTCCCGACGGCTCCTATCGCGAACTACTTGGCTCGGTGCCCAGCTCACCGCAAACGAATCGCTTCATTGTCGTGCAGTGCACGGATGAATGGGAACAATACCTGGAAGCGCTGCGGCTCGGCGCGGCCGAAGTATTGCGAACGCCACTGCATGCGCCGGACATTGATATCGCTCTTTTCCACGCTATGCGCCAAGGACGTGAAAATCCCGCTATGGCGGCGGAAGCATAGCAAAAAAGAAAGTTTGTTCGGCCCCGCAGGCTGCTGAAGTTCTTCAACTGAATACGCCAAGGAGTTAGTGAAATGGCTACGATGCCCATCCCGTCAGCGACGCCCTCGATGAGTGCGAATCAATTCCGCAGGAGGATCTGTCCGCACTGCGGCGGCAAGGATATTCACCGCTGCCAGGCCCGCGGAATTATCGAACGGCACGTAGTCCGCGCTTTCCGTTTTTTCCCGCACTGGTGCGCGGATTGCGACCGGCGCTTCTATCTTCGTTTGGTTTCCTAGGCTAGCCTTCGCCTGCTGCTGGAGCCGTTCTTGTCTACAGCAAGCATGTCACAAGGATAGAGGGTCTCCCGGATGGTGAGCGGCGAGGGGTAGGGAAACAATGGCGATGGAAAAAGCCGCACTCAAACCTGGCGTGGTTCGGCTGGAGACCAGTATCAACTGGGATCGGGAGGGATGAAATGCTTCGCTGGACGCCAGGCTTCTTGATCGTCGCGGCCATCGCCATCCTGGTGGGCCTGTTGGAGATTTTAGTTGCGGCCACCGGCCTGGAAAAGATCCTCCTTCTTTTATTCTTGGCGCTTTTCCTGTCGCCTCTTTGGCTGACCAGTTTTGTCGGCAATCGAGAAGAGAAGGGAGAGCGTTCCTTTCAATGAGCAAAGACTATTCTTCTCTCCCGGAAAATGAATTGCTGGCCATGGCACGCGCGGGCAATGAAGAGGCATTTACCGCCCTGGTGCGCCAGAACTCCCCCATGATTTACAAGATATCGCGAAGGGTACTGAAGAACCACGAGGACGCGGAAGACACCACGCAAAACGTGCTGATCAAGGCCTATCAGAGGCTGGACAGTTTTGATGGGCATTCGCGCTTTTCCACATGGTTATTTCGCGTGGCTTTTAATGAGGCGCTGATGACTATCCGCCGTAACCGGTCGCGGCGGCGGGATTGCGTTGTGGATCTTTCCGTTGTTGATAGTGGCGGGGCGCGCGCGGAGTCGGATTTCCAGGATCGCAGCGAAAGCAGCGAGCGAAATTATGTGAACCGCGACCTTGCGGCGAAGGCCATGCTCCGTTTGACTCCGGTGCTGCGGGCGGCCTTCTTGCTTCACAAACGCGAAGGCTGGACGCACAAGGAAATGGCGGAAGAATTGGGAATCTCCGCCGAAACGGCGAAGTCACGAGTGTATCGCGCGCGCCGGCAATTGCGCGAAGAGATGCAATTCCTGACATAGCTCCAACCTGACGTGCCCGTGACAAATCGGGTTCGCCTCGCCTGGAAATACAGCATTAACTCCTCCATCCTCCGTTCTTCTGCGCATGGCAAATATGGTTGAAAAGGGGCAACCTGAGCGCGTAGCTGCTAACCATGCGTTTGCGGAGGGTCCGATGATCAAGAAGGTCGAAGGCGGATACAAAGTAGTTTCGGAAAACGGAAAAAGGAATCTCGGCGGTCCTTACAAAACGAAGAAAGAAGCGGAAGAGCGCCTAAAGCAAGTGGAATTTTTCAAACACAAGAAGGGCTAGACCAGACTGCCCCGTTCTAGGGCATTTTCCGCGGACCGCTACCAGTTTAAGCCGATAGTTCTTGGTACTAGTGGCCGCGATACTGGGGTTGTCGTTGAGTGGGGAATATCGAAACCCGTTGTACGGGAGCCACCGTGCGGATCGCTCAAATCGCGCCATTGTACGAAAGTGTTCCGCCGAAATTGTATGGCGGAACCGAACGCGTTGTATTTCACCTGACAGAACAGTTGGTCAGGCAGGGGCACGACGTAACTCTGTTCGCGAGCGGGGATTCGCGAACCTCCGCCCGTCTGGTCTCGCCGTGTTCGACGGCGCTGCGCTTGAACCCCAAGTGCCAGGATCCTTTGCCGTACCACATTGTGTCGTTAGATCAGGTCGCCGAGTTCTCGGATGACTTTGACATGTTGCACTTTCACACGGATTACATGCATTTTCCGCTCAGCAAGAACTTGCACCTGCCAAGCATCACGACGCTTCATGGACGGTTGGACATTCCCGATCTGCAGCCGCTTTATCGGGCTTTCCCGAACGCGCCCGTGGTTTCCATTTCTTTCGCGCAGAGGCGGCCACTTCCGCGCGCGAATTGGGTTGGAAACATTTACCATGGATTTCCGACTGACCTGTACAAGCCGCGATACCAGCAAGGAAGCTACCTGGCGTTTCTGGGCCGCATCTCGCCGGAGAAGCGTCCCGACCGGGCGATTGAGATTGCCATTCGTTGCGGCATGCCTTTGAAAATTGCAGCCAAGATCGACCGCGTGGATCAGGAATATTTCGCGGCGAAGATCAAGCCGCTGCTGAATCATCCGTTGATTGAATTTATCGGAGAGATTACCGACAAAGAGAAAAACGAATTTCTGGGAGACGCCTACGCGTATATTTTCCCCATTGACTGGCCCGAGCCGTTTGGTTTGACAATGATAGAGGCAATGGCGTGCGGCACACCCACGATCGCGTTTCGCTGCGGCTCAGTCCCGGAACTGATGACCGAGCGAGTTACGGGATTCGTCGTCGATGACTTGGATGCGGCGGTCGCGAGCGTCGCGCGAATTCCGGAAATCGATCGCCGGGCGTGCCGAGCGAACTTCGAGAAACGATTTACCGCGCAGAGGATGAGTGCCGAGTATGTTTCTCTGTACCGGCGGTCACTCAGCGAAGCGGATGAGCGCGAGATGTTGGAATACGAAGGTACGCCACCCGCCATCCTGCAGTGAGAGGAACTTCCATTGGGCGACATCATTCGCTTTCAAGACAAGTTCTATGTCTTGGCATCGTCGTCGCTCGCTGACAACCGCACTCGCGTTCTGAAATACGGCGAAACATTTGGTGTGTTCAACCGGTACGGCGACATTGAAACTGTGGGCCAGGGGCAGCTGGGGCTTTTCTATGTTGAAACTCGTCATCTGAGCCGCATGACCGTGCGGCTTGACGATCAAACGCCCCTGCTGCTGGCTTCCACTGTGCGCGACGACAATGCATTCTTGTCGGTTGACCTTACGAATGTCGATACCGGAACGCAGCCCGACATTCCTCGCGGCACCATCCACCTCTATCGTTCCAAATTCCTGGAAGAGGGAATCTGCTACGAGCAATTCCGGCTAACGAACTACGGACTGACACCGGTCAAATTTTCCCTTTTCTTTGAGTTTGGCGCGGATTTTGCCGATATCTTCGAAGTGCGCGGCACCCCACGCCGCAAAAAGGGACGCTTCCAGCCGTCGCGGCTTGAGGGCGATAAAATCGCGTTGAATTATCTTGGACTCGACAATGTGCTGCGAAGCACCTGTGTGAACTTTTCTCCGGCGCCGAATTCTTTGTCGGACTCTTCGGCTTCCTTCGATGTTCGCCTGGGCTCGAAAGAAGAATCGGTCATTTCGGTGACCGTGGTTTGCGAACGGAACTCCGCCCCAAAGCATGCGCCACCCTACCGGGCCGCGGTTGCGGCTCGCAACGCCCAAGGCCAGGAGGAGCTTTTCGGCGGGTGCAAGATTCGAACTTCCAGCAAGCCCTTCGACGCCTGGCTGGCGCGCGCCGAAGCCGATTTGCGCATGTTGATCCAGGGCAATCCTGAGGGCGCGTATCCTTACGCGGGCGTGCCTTGGTTCAATACCGTGTTCGGGCGAGACGGGATCATCACCGCGATGGAGTGTCTGTGGATGCATCCGGCGATCGCAGAGGGCGTGCTGAATTATCTGTCGTTGACTCAGGCTACGGAGAGCAATGCGGAGCGGGACGCCGAGCCGGGAAAGATCGTCCATGAAATTCGCCGGGGCGAGATGGCTGCGCTGAAGGAAGTGCCGTTCGGAATGTACTACGGAAGCGTGGACGCCACTCCACTGTTTGTGCTGTTAGCGGGTGGTTATTTCGTTCGCACCGACAACCTGGCGTTTCTGAAAACAATCTGGCCCAACATAATCCGGGCGCTGGAATGGATTGATCGCTACGGAGACGCGGATGGCGACGGCTTTGTGGAATATTCGCGAAAGTCCGCGGATGGTCTGACGAACCAGGGCTGGAAAGATTCTAGCGATGCGATCTTTCATGCCGACGGCCGGCTGGCGGCGGCTCCGATCGCTCTTTGCGAAGTGCAAGCGTACGTCTTTGCGGCCAAGCTTTCCGCGGCGCTGATTGCGCGGGCGCTGGGCGAAGAGGGCCGCGCTACGGAGCTGGATCGGCAGGCCGCTGAGTTGCAACGGCGGTTCGAGCAGCATTTTTGGAGCGACGAACTGGGCACCTACGTTATCGCGCTCGATGGCAATAAGAAGCAATGTCGCGTGCGCACGTCAAATGCGGGACACGCACTTTTGTGCAAGATCGCCAGCCGGGAGCGCGCCACAATTACGGCTGAGACCTTGCTCAGCGAAGCCATGTTTTCGGGCTGGGGAGTTCGCACCGTTGCCGCGGGAGAATCGCGATACAACCCGATGTCCTATCACGACGGTTCCGTGTGGCCGCATGACAATGCGCTGATCGCGCTGGGTCTTTCGTTATACGGCTTTCAATCGAAGGCGGCGGAGATTTTCAACGCCATGTATGAAGCCAGCGTACATGTGGACCTGCATCAACTGCCTGAGCTATTTTGCGGATTCCACAAACGCGCGGACTCGAATGGTCCCACGCTTTATCCGGTAGCGTGCTCGCCGCAAGCGTGGGCAGCGGGCAGTGTCTTTTTGCTGTTTCGCGCCGCGTTGGGAATCAACGTCCGCGCAGGTGAACGGCTCATCCGGTTTTGCAATCCCACGCTGCCTCCGAATCTGGATGAAGTGACCATCGAGAATTTGCGTGTTGCGGATGCGTCGGTGGACCTGCTGATCCGCCGCCATCAGGAAGGCGTTGCGGTTGAGGTGCTGCGGAGGGAAGGGGACGTGGAAGTCGTGAAATCGGTGTAATCGCCCGAACTAATGTCTTGCAATTTAGCGCGTAGGGGAAAGCGGGTATGGTGTTTCGACGCGGTCGGACCGCATGTATATGAATCTTTAGTTTACGGAGACCAGCAACAGTGCCTAACAAAAACAGTACCGCGCGTGCGAACCCCATCCGGCTGGCGCCTTTCGACAAAAAGACCGACGCCCTGCAGGTAATCATCGAGACGCCGAAGGGCAGCCGCAATAAATATGCATTCGATGAAAGCAACGGGATGTTTTTGCTGAAAAAGGTTCTTCCGGCCGGCATGGCCTTTCCCTACGACTTCGGTTTCGTGCCTAGCACCCGCGCGGAAGATGGCGACCCGGTGGACGTTCTGGTGCTGATGGACGAGCCGGCGTTCGTAGGATGTCTGCTGCAATGCCGGATCATCGGGGTGATTGAGGGCGAGCAAGGAAAGAAAAAAGAGCGCGAGCGCAATGACCGGGTCGTGGCGATCGAAATGGATAATCACAGTTTTGCGGATATAAAGCACGTCGATGATCTGGGCAAGCAGTTTGTGAGCGAGTTGGAAGAATTCTTCGTGAATTACCATGATTTGAACGGCAAGAGATATCGAATATTAGGCGCGAAAGGGCCGACGGAAGCGGAACGGCGAATCAAAGACGGGATGCGAACCTTCAAGAAGGACTAGGTTCCATTCCCATTAACGGCAAAAATGTTTTTTCCAAAGGAACCAACTCAGCATCGCCACTGAGAGCCAAAGTGCGGTTGCGGTAAGAAATACGGCAACCGAATTAGAACGGGGAAGGAGCTTCCAGACAGTTAGCGCGAAACCCGCCAGTCCCACGCTTCCCAACGCCGCGCCGGCCGCATCCAGAGCTGCGGCTTCACGGCCTCGCGAACGGGTGGCGATTCCCGCGTTTTTCTTCTTATTTGTTTCGTGCTTTGCGACCAGCGTGGCGCCGGGAGCCCGAGCGTGGCCAGCGCAACCGACGGGGCCGCGCCAAACAAGCCGGCGAAGCTTTTTGGCTTTAGTACGTCGCCCAGGCAGGCAAACACGGAAACAATCGCGCCGCCAACCAGGAATCGAAATAGATATTGCGCCACAGCAGGCTCCTATCACGTCGTTCACGTCATCTAACAGACAGGCGCGTGTGTTACGGGCGTTTTACATAAGATGAGATGTCGGATGTTCGTTTGTAGGGGAACCACGGTATGTCCGAAATGTCGCTGAGCAAAGCGTCCTTGTCTCCACCTCCGGCGAACCAGCACGAGAATTTATTGACGATCCTAGGTCCCGGGCTGATCACTGGAGCGGCCGACGACGATCCCAGCGGTATTGCAACCTATTCCCAGGTGGGAGCGCAATTCGGTTTCGCCATGCTTTGGACGATGCTGTTTTCGTTTCCATTGATGGCGGCGATTCAGGAAATTTGCGCGCGGCTGGGACGGATCACTGGCATGGGAGTGGCCGCCAATCTGGGGAAATGCTATCCAAAAACGGTTGTGCGGGGCCTGGTGTTGTTGCTGTGCGTTGCGAACATCTTTAATCTTGGCGCGGATGTTGCCGCCATGGCTGCTGCGATTCAACTGCTTCTCGGCGGCAATCTGCTTCTCTGGGCCACTTTATTTGGAGCGGCTTGTCTGCTGTTACAGATCTATGTTCCGTACCGCATCTATGTTCGTTATCTGAAATGGCTCACGTGGGCTTTATTTGCCTACGTTTTGACCGCGTTTGTGGCGCGCGTGCCCTGGACACAAGCGCTTCGCTCCACATTGGTCCCCTCAGTGTCTGTCGATCCGGAATATCTGATGGCGTTAATCGCATTGTTGGGCACGACCATTAGTCCGTACCTGTTCTTCTGGCAGACTTCGCAGGAAGTGGAGGACGTGCGTCTTAACAAGCACCAATCGCCGCTTCGCAGAAAGCCTTCTCAGGCGTGGGGACAGTTCCGGCGTATTGCGTTCGACACGCGCGTCGGCATGGCGCTTTCGAACATTGTCGCGTTCTTCATTATTCTGACGACCGCGGCCACTTTGCATGCTTCAAACGCAGGCCTGCGCATTCAGACGGCCGCCGATGCGGCAAAGGCTTTGCGACCTTTGGCAGGACGGTTTGCTGAGTTATTGTTCGCGCTCGGGATTATTGGTACGGGAATGCTTGCGGTCCCGGTGCTGGCCGGTTCCGCCGCGTACGCAGTTTCGGAGCTCTTCGGCTGGCGGGCGAGTCTGGAGAGCAAGCCGCGCCACGCGCGAAAGTTTTACTACGTTCTCTCCGCCGCGACGATCCTCGGTGTGTGCTTGAATTTTGCGGGGATGAACCCAATTCGCGCGCTGTTTCTATCGGCGGTGGTGAATGGGGTGGTTGCTGTTCCAATGATGTTCCTGTTGATGCTGATGTCCCAAAAGCCGGCGATCGTTGGCAAGTTTGTTTTGCCGCGATATTTGCGAGTGGTGGGGTGGATCGCAACGGGCGTCATGTTGGTGGCATCGCTCGGATTTCTGTGGACCACGGTGCAGCAAGTATTGGCGCGTTGAGTTTTCACATCCCTGTTAGTCTGACTTACTCGCTGGGCGCCGCCGCCTTTACCAGGTGCGGCTTGCCCACGGGTGGCTTATGTATTTCTTGTTCCTCGGTGGGTCGAGCGACTTCGCCGACGGGTGAAATGCGCACCGGGCGGCTTTTCTCTTGCGATTCAAGCAATGCCCGAATGATGCGGACGTCGGCCAGGCCTTCCTTGCCGCCTGGTTCGGGTTCCGTATTTTCAAGAATGCATTTTGAAAAATAAACCAGTTCTGGACCAAATTGATCGCGCTTCTTGTAAGTTGCCTTTTGCGCGCGACCTTCGACGGTAATTTCGCTTTTCAGTCGCCGACCATCTCGTGGGCGGGATCCATCTTGACGACTCCCTTGGTGCCAATTACTTCATATGTCGAGCGGTCGGCAGCGCCGAAGCTGCATGTGAAGGTGGCCAGGCGATCGTCGGGGAATCGTAACAACGCCGCGGACATTTCGTCGATCTCCTTAAACCGCTCATCTTGCGCCCGAGTCGCCGCGTATGCGAACACTTCCTCGGGTTCCGCGCGAAACAGACAGCGCGCCGCTTTGATGCAGTACACGCCGATGTCGTATAGCGGACCGCCGCCGAGTTCGTTCTGCAGGCGGCTATTTCCTGGAGTGACCTGCTGGCAGAATCCCGAGCGGAAAATGCGGGGCTCGCCGATCTGGCCGTCGCGAACCGCGGCCATGGCGGCGAGGTTGCCCTGCTCGAAGTGCAAGCGATAGGCAATCATTAATTTTACGTTGGCGCGCGAAGTCGCTTCGATCATGGCTTCGCATTCCTGCTCGGTCACGGCCATAGGCTTCTCGCAAAGAACGTGAATCCCGGCCCTGGCGGCGCCTTCGGTGTAGGCACGGTGCATATTGTTGGGCAGCGCGATGTACACCGCGTCAATCAGGCCGCCTTCCAGACATTCGGGGAACTGTTTTCGTAGCTGTATGTTTTGCTCACGCGGTATTGTTTTGCCAGTTGTGCTCGTTTCGTGGCGTCACCGGAGACGAGTGCCAAGAGTTCCGAGTTTTCTCGGGCATGTTGAAACGCCGGCAGCACAGCCACCTGCGAGACGTAGCCCAGTCCAACGACCGCGTAGCGCACTTTTTTGGCAGAACCATTAGGATCCGTATTTCCGGACGCCTTGTGCCGTGAAGTTGTTTTTGTTTTTGACATGAACCCTCCGGGCGTTTTGCCGTCCACTGGCAATCGACCGCTAGCGATCGCCTTGTCATGACTTTTATTGAGGCCCATTCTGTTTGCAATGCGGCACATCGTGTAGGGAAGGGAGTTAATGCGGAACTCGTATGCACGTACATGGATTCCGGCAACAACTTACAGGCACTCACGCATCGTGTCAGCGGCGTAGTCGCGATAGCGTTGCGGACTGGATGTTCATGCAGGAGGCGACGATGCCGAGATACGGGAAGGCTGCTGGAAAATCTGTGAAGAGCGCCATGCGCCGGAAAAAGCACGGGACGTTGCGTTCAGGAAAAGCGGGCAAAGGGGGACGGGTGAAAAGCCGGAAACAAGCGATCGCCATTGGGCTGTCTGAAGCGCGCAAAAAAGGTGCAAAAGTTCCCAGGAAGAGATCCTAGCGCAGAAGGCATTGTTTGCCGCTACGTCCTGCTCCGGACCTCACTGCACGCGCATTTTGCGCTGAGGGCCAGAAACCAAAAGCTGTCCTTGTCGCGATGATTGCTAGTCGGATAATTGCTGCCTAACTTGGCATCTCTATCTTGGAAGCTGACACCTCACCCCTGCATTTCGCTCCGAAGCGACCGCGCCCACATCAAACCGTGTAAGTAGCCTGAGCCAATCACATTTTTGAACGACTGAGAACATATCTTCCGCGTCAACAACGAGGGGATACGGACAAACCTGTATGGACACCTTTCGGCTTGCATGGTTCACTTTGCTACCTGTATATGAATATTTGGACTGTGGACCCGCCCCTGTCCCGTTCCAGTAAGGAACTGGTGCGGCGCGTCTGCTCCTTTACGTTGAACCCATGAAATCCTTAAGAATTCTTATTGTTGATGACCACGAAGTCGTCCGGCGGGGACTTCGTTCTCTGCTGTCTTCGCGCCCGGACTGGGAAATCTGTGGCGAGGCGGCCGATGGTCGAACCGCGGTCGAAAAGGCCAATGTGCTGCGCCCGGACGTGATTCTGATGGATGTTTCCATGCCGGAGATGACCGGAACACAAGCCGCGAAGATCATTCATAAGGAACTGCCGGAAACGCAGGTCGTCATCATTAGCCAAAATGAGCCGGAGATTACCAAACGTCAGGCGGCTGAGGCGGGCGCGGCCGGCTATGTGGCCAAATCCGATCTTTCGCGAGACTTGCTGGCTACCATTGAAAAACTGATGGTGCCCGTTTCGCCGTCGCAGGCGGGCGCCGGAATCGAAAAACCAGGCTCCGGCAACCATGTTGCGGCGGGGCCGGCGTGGCTTGCCGGAGGCGGTGAAATGGGCGTGCTGATGCGCTCCAATGATTGGCGCAACACTGCCCTGGGCCCGTTGGAAGATTGGCCGCAGAGTCTGAAGGTCAGTGCCGGCATTTGTATTGCTTCCCGCTTCGATTTGATTGTCTGGTGGGGCCCGCAGTTGATCATGTTGTATAACGATTCCTATTGCCGGACTCTTGCGGGAAAGCATCCGCACGCGTTAGGGAAGCCGGGCAGGGAAGTTTACCCGGAAATCTGGGACGTGATTGGGCCGATGCTTGAGCACGTGCTGGCGACCGGAGAGGCAACGTGGTCTGCGGATCTACTGCTGCTGCTGGAGCGCAACGGCTACCTGGAAGAGACCTACCACACTTTCTCTTACACCCCGATCCGTGATGAGCATGGACGGGTTGTCGGGGTAATCACTCCGGTCAGCGAAACAACCGACGAAGTCATCAGCCAGCGCCGACTGCTGACGCTGCGCGATTTGGCGGCGCGCAGTGTTGACGCCAAGAATGAAACCCAAGCCTGGGAGTTCGCAGCCAAGGCGTTGAGCGGAAATCCTTACGACATTCCTTTCGCGGTTTTGTACGTGTTCAGCGACGACATGACGAGCGCGCGCGCGGTAGCGTCAGCCGGACTCAACTCCTACGATTCTTTTCTTTTGCGGGAAGTGGCGCTTTCCGGACGCGACCGGATTGCCGGGCTGATCCGCCAAGTCGTCGAGCGTGCCGAGCCAGTGGAACTGAATCACCTGGAGCGGCTAGGTCTGAGTTTGCCAGGTGGATTCTGGGGCGTCAGCCCTAACGATTTGATTGTTCTGCCGATCGCGCAAACCGGACAGGAATCCGGGATGGGCGTGCTGGTGCTGGGCGTGAACCGTCATAAGAGGCTGGACGAGGACTATCGCAGCTTCCTCAATCTGGTTGCCGGGCAAATCGCCAAGAGTATTGCGGACGCGCGTGTCGGCGATGCGGAACGCAAGCGCGCGGAATCTTTGGCTGCGCTGGATCGCGCCAAGACCACGTTCTTCAGCAATATCAGTCATGAACTCAGGACGCCGCTGACGCTGATTCTGGGGCCACTCGAAGATCTGTTGGCTCGCGGCGAAGATGTTTCCTCCGTTCGTTTTGCGGAAATCGACCTGGTTTACCGGAATGCGCTGCGGTTGCTGAAGCTGGTGAATACACTGCTGGATTTTTCGCGGATGGAAGCGGATCGCGTGCAGGCAAAGTTTCAGCCCGTGAATCTGGAAACGGCAACGGCGGAAATCGCCAGTGTGTTCCGTTCGACAATCGAAAAGGCCGGATTGGAATACGAGGTGCATTGCGAGGTACTGGGAACGCCGGTGTACGTTGATCCACAAATGTGGGAAAAGATTGTCCTGAATCTGGTTTCCAACGCTTTCAAATTCACGCCCCGTGGAAAAATCACGGTGCAATTGGCAATCAACGATGGCCGCGCGCAACTTACCGTTCAGGACACCGGCGTCGGGATTCCGGCAACGGAAATGCCCCGGCTGTTTGAGCGCTTCCATCGCGTCGAAGGAACTCAGGGACGAACCCACGAGGGAACAGGCATCGGCCTTGCGCTGGTGCAGGAACTGGTGAAACTGCACGGCGGGACGATTCAGGCGGAAAGCAAGTTAGGAAAGGGTAGCCGATTCCTGGTCGCGATTCCCCTCGGGACCGCGCATTTGCCAAAGGACCGCATCGCCGCGAATACGCAGCATTCCGCGACAAGCGCTACCACGCAAGCGTACGTCCAGGAAGCGTTGGCATGGCTGCCCGAGGAAGTTGCGCTCTCCGGAGCGAGAACGCCTGAGCCTACCACTGCAGGCTTCGCTCCAGGAGGAAGGGAATTTGGCCTGCAGCCTCGCGTTCTGCTCGCAGAAGACAATGGAGACATGCGAAATTATATTCGGCGGTTGTTGAGCGAACAGGGATATGCGGTAGAAGCCGTCGCGGATGGGGCCGAAGCGTTGGAGAGCGTTCGGCGAGCGAAACCCGATTTGATTCTGAGTGACGTTATGATGCCGAACCTGGACGGTATCGGTTTGTTGCGCGCGCTGCGCGAGGACAGCTCGTTCAACAGCATCCCGATACTTCTTCTTTCGGCGCGTGCCGGTGAGGAATTCCGCATTCAGGGTTTGGGCTTGGGAGCCGACGATTATTTAGTGAAGCCGTTCAGCGCGCGCGAGTTGCTTTCCCGCGTCAAGGCGCACGTGGAATCTACGCAAAGGCAGCGTGAGTCAGAAAACCGCCTGAGGCTGGCGTTGGAACTTGGGCGCATGGGTACCTGGGACAGGAATCTGAGGACGGGAGAAATCTTTTGGTCTCCAAACCAGTTTTCTCTGCTCGGCTATGCTCCGGGAGAATGTCTGCCCTCGAGGGAGGCTTGGGAAAAGCGTGTGCACCCCGCGGATCTGACCATTGTGAAGCATCGCTGGAGCGCCGCGGAAAATTCTCGCCAAGATTATGAGTTTGAGTATCGCGTCCTGCTGCCCGATGGAGGTATCCGCTGGCTGGCGGCGCAGGGACGCTATTTTTACGACCATCATGGGAAGCCGTATCGCGATATTGGAGCTTCGCAAGATATAACTGACAGGAAAATTGCGGAAGAACGGATGCGACGCGGTCGGGATGAACTCGAAGAACAAGTACGCGATCACCGCGCGGAGTTGAAGGAGCGCATATCGGAGGTTGCCACCCAGGCGGAACTGTTGGATCTGGTGACCGACGCGGCCTTTATTTGCGATCCCGATGTGAAAATAACCTACTGGAACCGGGCCGCCGAGCACATGTACGGCTGGAAGCAGGAAGAAGCCATAGGCCGGCACGCATCGCAGATGTTGCAAACGCAGTTTCTCATACCTTTTTCCGAGGTCGCGAAAACTCTGGAGCGAGATGGACGGTGGGAAGGGGAACTGGTGCAAACCACCCGTTATGGATTGCAGATGACGGTGCACAGCCGCTGGATTCGGAAACAAGGCGAGCAAGGGGAATCGATCGGTTGGCTGGAAATTAACTCCGACATGACGCGACAGAAGCAGGCTGAAGAAACCGCGCGGCGGCTGAGCGGCCGCATCTTGCAGGTGCAGGACGAGGAACGGCGCAAGATGGCGCGGGATCTCCACGACAGCCTGGGTCAATATCTGGTGATGCTGAAATTTAATATTGACGCTTGCCTGCGCAGCGCCACTAGTGATTCGGGTCGCGAGTTGCTCCAGCAATCCAAAGAAACCGTCGAGCAATGCATCTCGGAAACGCGAACCATGTCGTACCTGCTGCATCCGCCGTTGTTGGACGAGAGCGGACTTGCGTCGGCGGTGCGCTGGTACGTGGAAGGATTCGCGGCGCGCAGCGGGATCGCGGTGAACTTGAAAGCTCCGCGCACGATTCCCCGGTTCCAGAACGAAATTGAGACCGCTCTATTCCGCATTCTGCAGGAAAGCCTGACGAACGTTCACCGCCACTCGCAAAGCAAACGTGTCGACATTGTCATTTCCTGCGACCGTCACACCGTGTCGCTGCTGGTTCGCGATTATGGTTGTGGGATTTCGCTGGCTCGCATCCGCGCGTTCCGCGATCTGGGGACCGGAATGGGAGTGGGCTTGGGCGGCATGCGCGAACGCGTGCGTGAAGTGGGAGGAACGCTGCGTATCGAACCGGGCGAGGGATCCGGAACGGTGATCTCTGTAGAGATTCCGCTGATCGAGCAACAAGATAAAACCGCGCTGACAGACGTTCCCGTGAACGGCAAGAAGGCCAGCACATCGGTCGCTTCTTCCAAACCCAATTTGCAGCACGTGGATCCGACGAACTAACTTGCCAGGCGCTTGCCGTTTCTTGAAGCCGCAGTGTGTTCCCGGACGGCGGAAACGCGTCGCCGTTTGCCGGCGCGCTCGGTCTCTCGCAGGCTCTTTTTCAAGGCTTCCATCATATCGATGACTTGAGCCTGGCGTGGCGCAGGCTGCTCGGTAAGCGTCTTTCCTTTTTGCTTGGACTCGACCAACGCGCGCAACCGCTCCTGGAATGTGTCGTGATACTGCGCCGGTTTGAAATCTTCCGATAAAGTCTCGATGAGCTGTTCCGCCAGCTTGATCTCCTGCGGTTTGATGTGTAGATTCCCGGGCTTCTCTCCGTAACCCGAGACTTCCCGAATCTCGTTTTGAAAATACATGGTATGCACGATAATTCCGTGATCTCGCGGACGAATGAAGACGGTGTAATCGCGCTGGTGCATCGTTACTTGCGCGATTCCCACGCGGCCGGTATCTTCGAGGGCCTTCAACAAGACTTGATAAGCCTTATCCGCGTCTTTATCCGGAAGAGCGAAGTACGACGCGTCAAAATAGATGGGATCGATTTGCTCTTGTTTGACGAACGCGAGAATCTCCATGGTTTTTCCGGATTTCGGGGTAATTTTCTTCAAATCTTCTTTGTCCACCAGGACGTAATGCCCCTCTTCGTATTCGTATCCTTTGACGACTTCATCGCGACTGACGATGCGATTACAGGTGGGGCAGAACAGCGGCTGTTTGAGGCGAGTGTGACATTTGTCGTGCAATTGATGGAGGTAGGTTCGTTGGCTTCGCGCCGCCGGATATAAACGAATCGGAATGGTTAGAAGGCCAAAGCTGAGTGCGCCGCGCCAAGTGGATGCCATAATTCGCATACCCCCGGTGTTCATTTTCGCAAACTGACAAATGGCGGCCATCGGGTAAATTGCTGACCATGAAGCCCACAGTCTCCTTTGAATCGACACGATTTGAATTTCTCTGGCTTGGAAACACGGCAAAATACAGGAATCTCCCTATGTTTTTGCGGCGCCGTAAAGTTAAAAATTGCCATCTTTACGCCCCTTCTGGGAGGTAGGCGGCCTGCTCATTCCAGGTTTAGCATCGGATCATGAACCACGAATAATAGAGAAATAGTTGCGCGGATTGTTGTTAGGCGTCCCATCTTTCACCAGGTTTTTTCCTCTTTCTCGGGACAACTCAGCGTCCCAGTGGAAACGAAGGTGGGAATGCAGCGAATTCTGGTGGTGGACGATCACGCTGTCATCCGAAAGGGAATCCAAAGTATTTTGGGCGCATGGCCAGAGTGGCAAGTTTCCGGCGAGGCGGCCAACGGAGAAAATGCCGTCCAGCTAACCAAGGACTTGAAGCCCGACATCGTGCTGATGGATATTTCCATGCCAGGAATGGGAGGGCTGGAGGCGACGCGAGCGATTCGTAAGGCATGTCCGGGCGCTAAGGTGCTGCTGCTGACGCTGCACGATTCGATGGAATGGGTAGAGACCGCGCTGAGTGCCGGTGCCCGCGGCTACTTGCTGAAGTCGGATACAGAAGGCGAATTGATGCGCGCCTTAAAAGTAGTGGCGGGGAATGGAATATATGCCAGCCCGAGTCTGGATCCGGACCGCGTGAATCGAATTGTTGTTCAGCTGGGATTGATTATTTAAGGGGATTTTGTTGGGCGCGTAGCCTGCTGGAGTTGCAGTCGATTGACGGCGAACTGTGATCAGCACGTCTCACCGCCCTCGGAGACGATAATGGCCCAGTCCGTAGCTCCGCGAGTTCGGAGTGTACCTATTCACGCAGGTTGGCTACAAACGCGCTTCAGCAACCCAAACAGTGCGGCAGCGGGTGCGATTTCCTCCTCGTCTGCGGCAAGAGGCTATTCGTGCGTTAATTGCCCTGAACGACCTGAATATTCAATCCCACATCTCAGAGGAGGGAAAGTGGTCCCGTCGAACTGCATTGCGGCGATCAATCCCGCGCCAGGAGCGGCAGCATGAAACGAACGGAGCAACGCGGTTCTTCAACGGCGACGGCCCAACCCAACGCGATCGCAAACGACAAAGGGAATGGCCATGCCACCACGGCCGAAATGACGCAGGCGGAGCTTGGCGCGATTCTTGCCGGCCTGCAAACCATGCGCGATGGTGATTTTTCCGTGCGTCTGCCCGGTGTCTGGACCGGCGTCGGCGGGAAGATCGCGGACACGTTCAACGAAATCGTGATTGCAAACCAGCGGATGGCGAACGAATTGGCGCGCGTCGGCCAGGTGGTGGGCAAAGAGGGCAAAACCAAAGAGCGTCCACGGTTTTACCAGCCGCGCGGCGCGTGGGGCGAAATGGAAGTCTCCGTCAACACGCTGATTGACGATTTGCTGCGGCCTACCACGGAGGTGACGCGCGCGATCGCGGCGGTGGCGCAGGGAAATCTAGCGCAGACCGTGCGTCTGGATGTGGATGGACGTCCGTTGCAAGGGGAATTTTTGCGATTGGCGAACATCGTGAACACCATGATTCAACAATTAAGCGTGTTCACGGCGGAAGTGACGCGCGTGGCGCGCGAAGTGGGCACGGAAGGCAAGTTGGGGGGCCAAGCGAAAGTTCCCGGCGTGGCAGGAACGTGGAAGGATTTGACGGACAACGTGAACTTGATGGCCAGCAACTTGACGGGCCAGGTTCGGAATATCGCGGAAGTGGCGACCGCGGTGGCCAGCGGAGATTTGTCGCGCAAGATCACGGTGGACGTGCGCGGCGAAATTCTGCAGTTGAAAGAAGCCATCAACTCGATGGTCGACCAGTTGCGCTCGTTCGCTTCCGAAGTAACGCGCGTGGCGCGCGAGGTGGGTACCGACGGAAAGCTCGGCGGACAGGCGGTGGTTCCCGGAGTGGCAGGCACCTGGAAAGATTTGACGGACTCGGTGAACGCCATGGCCGGAAACTTGACGGCGCAAGTGCGCAACATCGCGGAAGTAACAACGGCGGTGGCGCGAGGAGATTTGTCGCGCAAGATCACGGTGGACGTGAAGGGCGAAATTCTGGAATTGAAGAACACCATCAACACGATGGTGGACCAGTTGAACGCGTTCGCCGGAGAAGTGACGCGCGTGGCGCGCGAAGTGGGCACGGAGGGCAAGTTGGGTGGGCAGGCGCAGGTGCCGGGAGTTGGCGGAACGTGGAAGGATTTGACGGACAACGTGAACTTCATGGCCAGCAACCTGACGGGCCAGGTGCGCAACATCGCGGAAGTAGCCACGGCGATTGCCAGCGGAGATTTGTCGCGCAAGATTACGGTGGACGTGCGCGGAGAAATTCTGCAGCTGAAAGAAACGCTAAACACCATGGTGGATCAGTTGAATCGCTTCGCCGGTGAAGTGACGCGCGTGGCGCGCGAGGTGGGCAGCGAAGGACGACTGGGCGGCCAGGCGAACGTCCCCGGAGTTGCGGGCACTTGGAAGGACTTAACGGATTCCGTGAATTCGATGGCCGGAAATCTAACCGCACAGGTGCGCAACATCGCGGAAGTGACGACCGCAGTGGCGAAAGGGGACTTGTCGCGCAAGATTACGGTGGACGTGAAGGGCGAAATTCTCGAACTCAAAGACACCATCAACACCATGGTGGATCAGTTGAACGGATTCGCGGGAGAGGTGACACGTGTTGCGCGCGAAGTTGGAACGGAGGGGAATCTGGGCGGACAGGCCAGGGTCCCGGGCGTGGCAGGAACGTGGAAGGACTTGACGGATAACGTGAACTTCATGGCCAGCAACCTGACGGGCCAGGTGCGCAACATCGCGGAAGTGGCCACGGCCGTAGCGCGAGGCGATTTGTCGCGCAAAATCACGGTGGACGTGAAGGGCGAAATTCTGGAATTGAAGAACACCATCAATACGATGGTGGATCAATTGAACGCGTTCGCGGCGGAAGTGACGCGCGTGGCTCGAGAAGTGGGCACGGAAGGCAAGTTGGGTGGGCAGGCACAAGTGCCGGACGTGGGCGGCACGTGGAAAGATTTGACGGACAACGTGAACTTCATGGCCAGCAACTTAACCGGCCAGGTACGAAATATCGCGGAAGTGGCGACCGCGATCGCCAGCGGAGATCTTTCGCGCAAGATCACGGTGGACGTGCGCGGAGAAATTCTGCAGTTGAAGGAAACGCTCAACACGATGGTGGAGCAGTTGCGTTCGTTCGCGGCGGAAGTTACGCGTGTGGCTCGCGAAGTGGGCAGCGAAGGACGCTTGGGCGGCCAGGCCAACGTGCCCGGTGTCGCGGGTACGTGGAAGGATCTAACAGACTCCGTGAATTCCATGGCGCTCAACCTGACGGCACAGGTGCGCAACATTGCCGAGGTGACGACGGCGGTGGCGAAGGGCGATTTGTCGCGCAAAATTACGGTGGACGTCAAGGGCGAGATTCTGGAGCTGAAGAACACCATCAACACGATGGTGGACCAGTTGAACGCGTTCGCCGGAGAAGTGACGCGCGTGGCACGCGAAGTCGGCACGGAAGGCAAGTTGGGAGGCCAGGCGCAAGTTCCGGATGTGGGCGGCACCTGGAAGGACTTAACGGACAACGTGAACTTCATGGCCAGCAACCTGACCGGCCAAGTGCGGAACATCGCGGAAGTTGCGACGGCAATTGCCAGCGGCGACCTGTCGCGCAAAATCACGGTGGACGTGCGCGGAGAAATTCTGCAGTTGAAAGAAACGCTGAACACGATGGTGGAGCAATTGCGCTCGTTCGCCGCGGAAGTCACGCGCGTGGCTCGCGAAGTGGGCAGCGAAGGACGCTTGGGCGGACAAGCCAACGTGCCGGGTGTCGCGGGTACGTGGAAGGACCTGACGGACTCGGTAAATGCGATGGCGGGAAACCTGACGGCGCAGGTGCGCAACATCGCCGAGGTGACGACGGCGGTTGCGAAAGGCGACTTGTCGCGCAAGATTACGGTGGACGTGAAAGGCGAAATTCTGGAGTTGAAGAACACCATCAACACGATGGTGGATCAATTGAACGCGTTCGCCGGAGAAGTGACGCGCGTGGCTCGCGACGTTGGTACCGAAGGCAAACTCGGAGGACAAGCCGAAGTTCCCGGTGTGGCGGGAACGTGGAAGGATTTGACGGACAACGTGAACGTGATGGCGGCGAACCTGACGGAACAGGTACGCGGAATCGTGAAAGTAGTGACGGCGGTAGCAAACGGCGACTTGACACAAAAACTGATCGTGAACGCAAAAGGCGAAGTGGCGGCGTTGGCGGAAACGATCAACAACATGACGCGAACGCTTGCGACCTTCGCCGATCAGGTGACCACGGTGGCGCGCGAAGTCGGCGTGGAAGGGCGACTGGGAGGCCAGGCAAACGTTCCGGGAGCGGCGGGAACGTGGAAGGACCTGACCGGAAACGTAAACCTGCTGGCCGACAACTTGACGAACCAGGTACGCGCGATTGCGGAAGTGGCGACGGCGGTGACCAAGGGCGACTTGACGCGATCGATTCAAGTGGAAGCACGCGGCGAAGTAGCCGAACTGAAAGACAACATCAACACCATGATCGACAATTTGCGACTGACCACAGACCGCAATAAGGAGCAGGACTGGCTGAAAACCAATCTTGCGCGGTTCACGGGTATGTTACAGGGCCAGCGCGACCTGGGAACAGTGGGCCGGTTGCTTCTTTCCGAGCTTGCTCCGTTGGTGAACGCGCAGCAGGGCGTGATCTATCGCATGGAGGCAGATAATTCTCCAGGCATGGTGCTGCTGTCGGCTTTTGCGGACAACGGAGAGGAGGGCCACAAGAGACACTTGGATCTTGGCGAAGGTCTGATTGGTCAATGTGCTTCCGAAAAGCGTCGCATGCTGATTACTGAAATGCCGTTGCACGCCGTGCCTATTCGTTCGGGTCTGTTTCAGGCTGTTCCGCGCAATGTGATCGTGCTACCAGTTCTGTTTGAGGATCAAGTAAAAGCGGTTATCGAACTTGCTTCTCTCAGCGATTTCACCGCTTCGCAACTCGCGTTCCTGGAACAGCTGACCGCGAGCATTGGCATCGTGTTGAACAGTATCGAGGCCACCATGCAGACCGAAGGCCTGCTGGAACAGTCGCAACAATTGGCCACCGAACTGCAAACGCAGCAAAGAGAACTGCAGCAGACTAACGAGCAACTGGGATTGAAAGCGCAGCAACTCGCCGAACAGAATGCCGAAGTCGAACGTAAGAACCAGGAAATCGAGCAGGCACGCCGTGCGCTCGAGGAGAAAGCGAAAGAACTCGCGCTTACCTCGAAATACAAATCCGAATTCCTGGCAAACATGTCGCACGAACTTCGTACACCGCTGAACAGCATTCTGGTACTGGGCCAGCAGCTGAGCGAAAACCCCGAAGGAAACCTGACCCCGAAGCAGGTGGAGTTTTCGCGTACGATTCATGGCGCCGGTACCGACCTCCTCAACCTCATCAGCGACATTCTGGATCTCTCGAAAATTGAGTCGGGAACCGTTTCCGTTCAGGCCGAGGAGGTGTTCTTCGCTGGCTTGCTGGAGATGATCGCTCGTCCGTTCCGCCACGAAGCAGAAAACCGGCGCCTGACTTTCGAGACTTACGCCGATCCCGCGCTTGGCCGAAGCCTGGTGACCGACGCCAAGCGCTTGCAACAAGTGCTGAAGAATCTCCTTTCGAATGCCTTCAAATTTACCGAGCAAGGACAAGTGCGCCTCTCAGTTTTGAAGACGCCAACTGGCTGGAGTGCGGATCACCCCATTCTAAGTAGGGCGCAATCGGTCATCGCGTTTGAAGTGACAGATACCGGTATCGGAATTCCTCCTGAAAAACAACGCATTATTTTTGAGGCCTTTCAACAAGCCGACGCGGGAACGAGCCGAAAGTATGGCGGCACGGGGCTCGGTCTGGCGATCAGCAGGGAATTGGCCAGCTTGCTGGGCGGCGAAATTCAATTGCGGAGCGCGGTCGGAACCGGCAGCACGTTCACTCTGTATTTGCCGCAGCTATACGTGGGTCCCGCAACCGCTAGTCCGGCGCACGGCCACACATCCGTCACCGTAATTCCGCCAGCCATGGTGGCGGCGCAGGAGCGTCAGGTGGAACGGGTGGCGGACGACCGCGAAAATCTTCAGCCCGGCGACAGCATCATGCTGATCGTTGACGACGATTCGCATTACGCGCGTATCTTGTGCGACCTGGCTCGCGATACTGGCTTCAAGGTGCTGGTGGCGTCCACCGGTTCCGAGGCGCTGTCGCTGGTTCGCGAATTCCAGCCAGTTGCGGTTTCCCTGGACGTTTTTCTTCCGGACATGTTGGGTTGGACGGTCCTGAATCATTTGAAGCAAGATCCGGCGACGCGGCACATTCCCGTGCAAATGTTGACGCTGGACGAAGACAGAAGGCACGGGCTTTCCCGCGGTGCATTTGCCTTTCTGACCAAACCCACCAGCCACGAAGGCCTGGAACTGGCCTTCGCCAGAATGAAGGAATACGCTTCGCCTCGCCGCCGGCGGTTGCTGGTCGTGGAGGATGATCCCGCGGAACAATTCAGCATTCGCGAACTTCTGGGCAGCCAGGACATCGATCTGGAAGTTGTCGCTACGGGGACCGAAGCGCTGCAGGTGGTGAAGGAGCAGCCCTTCGATTGCATGGTACTGGATTTGCGATTGCCAGACATGTCTGGATTCGAGGTGCTGGAACAATTGAGCGCGGAGACGGGCTCAAGCGATTTGCCGGTGGTGGTGTTTACCGGCCGCGAGCTTTCTCTGGAAGAAGATATGCGTTTGCACGACCTGGCGCGCAGCGTTGTTGTGAAGGATGTCGAATCGCCAGAGCGTTTGCTGGACGAGACGTCGTTGTTTCTGCATCGCGTGATTGCCGATTTGCCGCCCGAAAAACAGAAGATGTTGGACCGTCTGCACCATTCGGACGACGCGTTGGTCGGCAAAAAGGTGATTGTAGTTGACGACGACGTGCGCAACATCTTTGCTCTTAGCAGTGTTCTGGAACGGCGCGGCATGACCGTGCTTACGGCCAGCACCGGCCGCGAAGCCATTGCGCTGCTGGAATCGATTCCGGATGTGGCGATTGTCCTGATGGACATCATGATGCCGGAAATGGATGGCTACGAAACCATGCAGGTCATTCGCCGCAACCCGTCGTTCCGGCGGCTGCCGATCATCGCGCTGACGGCGAAAGCCATGAAAGGCGACCGGGAAAAGTGCCTGGAAGCAGGAGCTTCGGAATATTTGGCGAAACCAGTGAACACCGAGCAGTTGCTATCGGCTTTGCGTACGTGGTTGCATCGCTAGCTTGACGTCAGGAGATTGAGAGGCGACCCAATACCCTTATGAGCGCCACACCAACCAACCCTGTGAACATCCTGATGGTGGATGATCAGCCTTCGAAGCTGCTCAGCTATGAAGTGATGCTGGGCGAGCTGGGCGAGAATCTGATCAAGGCTAGTTCCGGCCGCGAGGCATTGGAGCTGTTGTTGAAGATGGATGTTGCCGTGGTGCTGATGGACGTCAGCATGCCGGAACTGGACGGCTTTGAATTGGCGCAAATGATCCGGCAGCACCCGCGGTTTCAAAAGACGGCGATCATCTTCATCTCGGCCGTGCATCTTACGGACCTCGATCGCCTGAAAGGATACCAGCGCGGGGCCGTCGATTACATTTCGGTTCCTGTGGTCCCGGAATTATTGCGCGCAAAAGTCAGCGTGTTTGCCGAACTGCATCGCAAGGCGCAGCAGTTGCAAGCCCTGAACCACGAACTGCGGCGTCTTTCGCACAGCTTGATGACCGCGCAGGACGAAGAGCGCCGGCGCATCGCGCGCGAACTCCACGACGGCTTGGGCCAGGACCTGACGGCCGCGAAAATGATGCTGGGTGCGCTGATTCAACCGCAGCAATCACCGGAGGCGAAAGAGCAAGCCGTCCGGGAAGCCAATGTGATGATGGATCACGCCATCCAGCAAGTTCGCACCATGTCGCATCTGTTGCACCCACCGCTTCTTGACGAAATGGGATTGCTGTCGGCGTTGCGTTGGCATGTCGAGGGCTTCACGAAGCGCAGCTGTATTGAGACGACGCTCGACGTCCCTCGTGAATTTCCCAGGCTCGGGCTCGAATTAGAGACTGCGATCTTCAAGATTGTTCAAGAATCGCTGACCAATGTATTCCGGCACGCGGAAGCGCAGCGAGCCAAAGTGAAATTGGAAGAACAAGATGGGCGAGTGCTTGTGCGCATCGCCGACAACGGAAAGGGCATTGCCCGGCATCTGGAAGAACTACAAACGGGAAGCTACGGAATCGGCATCACCGGGATCAAACAGCGAGTCGAGGAACTCGGTGGCCAACTGATCTTTCGCAATACCGCGCCCGGCACGACCGTGGAAGTCACCATTCCGGCAAAAAGTGCGCGAGGCCAGTCAGTGGCTGGGCGTCTGTCGTAATCAAATTCCGGTCAGATTTCTCGCAGCGGACAAGCAAGTCTGGCGGCCGGGGTAGCTTCCAAGTCAGTCAAACTGCAAAGGCCCGCTCGGGCTACCGTGTGCAGTCACTCCCGAAGGACGCGACCGCCAGTCTCAAGATCGATGGTCGGCGGGGTTGCGTCCGCGCTCAATCCGTTGCACGCTGTACTTTTTTCGAGCCTTGAGTACTCTGTGCCGTACGGCGTTACTTTTTGGCTCCTACAATTGTAACCCGATGGGAAAATTCTTACGGACGGCGCGATGATATCGCCTGTAAGCGAGAGCATGTCAGCGGTTGTCCTGGCCACCGCAACGAACAATCCCTTTTGCCCGGCAGCAATGAAAAGGACCGGTCACGACGAAACTGATCGGCCAGAAAGAAGGATCATGCGTATTGTCATTTCGCTCCGTTCACTGTTTGTCGTACTAGCGATGCTCGCGATTTCGGGCGCCTGCTTCGCGCAAGTCAGCGTTGGCATATCCGTAGGCTTTCCTCCTCCGGAACTGCCCGTGTACGAGCAACCGATCTGCCCCGGCGATGGGTATATCTGGACGCCTGGCTATTGGGCGTGGGACGGCGATGTCGCTGACTACTATTGGGTGCCCGGCACCTGGGTGATGGCACCGCAAGTCGGCTTTTTGTGGACGCCGGGTTGGTGGGGATGGGGCGGCAGCGCCTTTATTTTTCATGAGGGCTATTGGGGACCGGTTGTCGGATTTTACGGCGGCATCAATTATGGATACGGCTATTTTGGGCGGGGTTATGAAGGAGGACGCTGGGACCACGACCACTTCTATTACAACCGTTCGGTGAATAACGTGAACGTGACGGAAATCCACAATGTGTACAACACCACGGTGGTGAACAACTACAACACGCCGCGCGTCAGCTATAACGGTGGTAAGGGCGGCATTAACGAACGCCCCACCGCGCAAGAGGAAGCGGCTTCGCGTGAGCGGCACATCCCTCCGGTCGCCGCGCAAACTCAGCATTTCCAGGCAGCGCGCAACAACCAGGAAATGCGCGCTTCCGTGAATCATGGCAAGCCTCCGATCGCAGCTACGCCAAAGCCGGCCGCCTTTAACGAACGCGGAGTAGTGCCGGCCAAATCGGGAGGAAATTACAATCCGCCACCGCGATCGGCCAACAATGAGCGACCCGCAAACGGCAATGCCAATGTGAATGCTCATCCGGTTCATCCGAACGATTTGCAACCGCACGAGCGCCCAACACCGCCTAACACTGGCAATGCAAAGCAGGATCAGAAATACCAGCAGCAACAGCAGAAGTTATACGACCAGCAGATAAAGGATCACCAGAAACTTCAGCAGAAACAGGACCAGGAACATCAGAAATTGGAAAAGCAGAATCAGGATGCTGCCCGGAAGCAGCAAGCTCAGCAACAGATGGAACAGAAACATCAGCAACAAACCCAACAAATGGAGCAAAAGCACACGCAACAGCAGCAGCAGCAGATGCAGATGCGCCAGCAACCGCATCAGTCCGCTCCTCCGCCCCACGAGGCGCCTCCGCCCCATCACTGAAATAAGGCGCTGGGGAAGTCTGAATACAGGGAGTACTGGATTGTTCCGGATTGGTGTGTGTCTCAGACTTGCGGTGATCGAACGTGGAGGCTGCAACGTGAAGAACCTAGCTATTCTGGGATTAACCTTTTCCGTGTTGGCCCTTGGCATTCCAGCGGCGACCCAGGGGCGGCCGTTGCAATCCAGTCAACAAGATGAGCAGAAGCCTGAGTTGGTGAACATTAAGGGTACGGTGCGGACCGACGGCGGCAAAATCAAATTCGTTGCGGATGACACCGGAAAAGCGTGGGACGTGATTAATCCGGAGACGCTGAAGTCGCACGTTGGGCATCACGTCGAGCTGAGCGCGCACGTGTATCTGGACAAAAGCCAGATTCACGTGATGAAAGTGACCATGCTTTAGTTTCGGTCCATCTGGCTTGCCGCAGGTCCGGGCGCGGGCCACCACATCGCGGCGGTTTTCAACATACTTCTGTCAGGTCGGAATCGTCCGCGAAGGGTAGGCCTGCGATTGCGCTTCTTTTGCTTGGCTTCTGACTATGACGGGACGTTGGCTCACGATGGGCAAGTGATGCCAACGACCGTCGACGCGTTGAAGCGTGTCAGCGCATCCGGAAGGAAGCTCGTTCTGGCGACGGGACGCACCGTCGATTCGTTGCTCAGCGTGTTTCCAGCAGTCTCGCTGTTTGACCTCGTGGTCGCCGAGAATGGGGCGACGCTTTACAATCCCTCGACGAAAACACATCGCGCGCTCACTCGCCCTCCTGACGCTGCCTTCGTCACAGAATTGCAGCGGCGCGGCATTCGACCAATCGACGTCGGCGAGTGCATCGTCGCCACCTGGCGGCCGCACGAATCCGAAGTGCTGGATGTGATCCGTTCGCTGGGCCTGGAACTCCAGGTGATCTTCAACAAAGATGCGGTGATGATTCTTCCTTCCGGAGTGAATAAGGGAACTGGATTGCTTGCGGCGCTGGACGAACTGGGGCTTTCTCCACACAACACAGTGGGAATAGGCGACGCGGAAAATGACCACGCCTTTCTGGGTATTTGCGAATGTAGTGTGGCAGTGGCAAATGCGTTGGCTCCGTTGAAGGAGCACGCGGACATGGTCACTGCGGGATCGAACGGACTTGGAGTAGAAGAAATTATTGGCACGTTGTTGACCGATGATCTGGCGAGCCTGACTTCGGAACTGACCCGGCACGACATCTTTCTCGGGCGCACCCCCGATGGGAAGGACTTTGGTTTTGCGCCGTACGATTCCCGGATGATCGTCGCAGGTCCTTCGGGCGGAGGAAAATCCACAATCGTGACGGCCATGCTGGAGCGGCTGATTGAACGCCAATACCAGGTTTGCGTGCTCGATCCTGAGGGCGATTATGACGACTTCGAAATGTGCGTGACGCTTGGAGGATCAGATCGCGTACCGTCCGTCTCCGAAATTCTGAACCTGCTGAAGAATGGAAGGCAATCCATCAGCGTCAATCTGCTCGGCGTTCCGCTAACCGACCGGCCCGCGTATTTCGTCAGTCTTCTGCCCAGGCTTCAGGAATTGCGGGCACAGACGGGGCGCCCGCACTGGCTTGTGATTGACGAAGCGCATCACCTGCTGCCCGCTGAATGGGATTCGATGAGCTTGAGTGTGCCGAAAGACTTGGGAAATTTTGTGCTGATTACGGTGCATCCAGAGCGGCTGGCTCCGGTGCTGCGAAACGACGTGAATCTGGTGATCGCGATTGGACCGGATCCCGCGCAGATCGTTCGGGAAGTGAACCCGGAAGCGGGAAGGGAAGTGGATTCGCTGGCGTTCGCACACCTGGAGGCGCGATCAGGAGACATGCTGGTGTGGAAGGCGGAAACGGCCGAGGCCACACGAGTGAAATTGGAGCCGGCCAAAACGGAGCTGCGCCGCCATAAACGCAAATATGCCACCGGGGAGTTGGGCGAAGACAAAAGTTTTTACTTCCGCGGGCCTGACGGCAAAATGAACATTCGCATCCAGAACCTAACGCTATTCACACAAATCGCGGAAGGCATCGACGATGAGACTTGGCTTTATCACCTGCGCAAGCACGACTACTCCGCCTGGCTGCGCGAGTCCATCAAGGATGGCGCAATCGCCGATGAAGTTGCTGTGGTCGAAAATTCCGGCCACCTGCCCGCGGCCGAGAGTCGCGCGCAAATCCTGGATGCGATTCGCAAGCAATACACCAATCCGGCGTAACTGGTCTTCTCCACGGGCTTATTGGCGCAGCCAGTTTCCCGGAACATCCGCATGACAATATTCACAGCCCTCGCAGCCGCAGCACCATTCAAAGCCGGCGCCATCCGACTTGCTCCTGCGGTATAGCCAAGTATTGTGAACCGGGCACTGCAGGGTGTTCACCGCAGGCTCCTCAACGAAAACTGGCAGGTCTGGAGCGTTCACAATCGTGAAATAGCCATGCTCCGGAGCGTAACGCACTGTACATCCTTCGAATCCGCAATGGTAGGTTGCGACCTTGAAAGTTGCATTGTCGACCGCCTGCCGCCAGCGAACTCCATCGGCGTCGAATTTCATTTTGTGATCGTCGCGCGGACACAACGGCTCAAGGTGATGACTGATTGCGTGGGTTGCCAATTCGCGTTCCATAAAATCCTCCCGGTTGCCTCTTTCTTGAGTCTAGGCGCGAGGTTTCGCCTGTCCATACAGCAGTCGTCCGATAGGCAAGTTCCGGAGCGCTGCAGGCATTCGCGCCCTAAAAATACCTTCCGTCGAAGCGAATTGGTGTGAAAACGAAACATCCGAGCGGTACAAGTTCCATCGACACGCATTTCGCCCGATAGCAGGCGAGCAACAGGGATTGTCTTATTGAAGTTCAACCGAAGCGGAGGAGGGAAGGCCCTTCGTCAGGCGAGTCATCGGCCACTTTGGAGTTCACATTGAGAGATTTTATTGAAATTATTCCGCTATATTTTTGGTGCGTTCGTTGTTCTTGGTCTTTCATTCTTTGTTTCGGCCCGCTTCTCCGAGCGGCGAAAAGATACAGAGAAGCGTGGATAGACCAGCACCGATCGCAAAGTACAAACAACAAGGACCTGAAATGGGAAGAGGGGATGACGAGTTTTCATCCTCTTTTAATTTTCATCCTGTATTAACAGGTTCTTTTCATTTTGTATTTTGCTGGAGCCTACAATCCGAGCGTTCCGGCAATCTCATCAATCGATCGAGGGAGGAATAAAACTATGTCGAAGCAGGCAGCAGACCATCATCACAAGGCGGCGGAACATTACGAACACGCAGCACGCCATCATAAGGAAGCAGCCAAACACCACGAAGCAGGCAAACATGAAACCGCCGCGCACCATGCACACCTGGCGCACGGTCACCATCATCACGCAACGCATCATGCAGCGGAAGCGGCGAAGAGCCACGTCGAGGACCACGGGAAGGCCAAGCCGGCGACCGCCTGAACTTTCACTAACGGGCCACGATGCCCGGGGAAATCCCTGAACAAACAACTGGCAATCACCATCCGCACGGATTTGGGTTTCAGTTTGTTCCCGCCCCGCGCCGCCTTCCTTTTTTTTGACTTCGCTTGGACCCCGGCTGGGAAATACGGAGAAGTGTAGATACGCCACCGGTGATGGCAGCACGAAGCGACCGCTGTCTCCGGATTTTCGGAGACCGGGAAGCTAAAGCTATCGCCGCCCGACCGGCTGCAATTTGGCGATGAGCTTTTGCATGAATTGAGCCAGCGAGGTGGCTTCCTGCAACTGGCTTGGTGGCAATGATTCCAGCGACTGTGCCAGCAGTTCGACCCTGCGCCGGCGTCCTTCCTGCAGGATCTTCGTGCCTTTCGCGGTGGCCTCCAGACGCAACCGTCGTTTATCGTCGGTCGCTTTCCTGTGGACCAGGCCCGCTCGCACCAGGCCGGTGACGATTCGGCTCATCGTCGGCGGGCGCACCTGCTCCGCTTGGGCCAATTCTTTCAGCGACCGCGGCCCTCCAAAGACGAGCACCGAAAGCGCCGAAAGCTGTGCCGGCCCAATGCCGGCGCTTTGGTCGCGGGCTCGCACGGTGCGAAGCAGGTGAATGGCGGCGGAATGAAGCAGGTCGGCGACCCGGTAGGCCTCCGAAGACGCCGATATTTTGTGCTTGCGCTGGTTCATGAAATATAGTTAGCTATGCTAACAAATATTCTGCCGGAGGTCGCAGACCATGAATATCCCCGAGAACTCGGCCCTTTCCCGCATCGGACAGATCGCCATCAACGCTTACGACGTGGATCGCGCCACTGCATTCTATCGCGATGTCCTTGGATTGCAGCACTTGTTCCGTGCCGGCCAGTTGAGCTTCTTCGCCTGCGGCGGCGTGCGCTTGATGCTCGACAAGGCCGAGAAGCCGGAATTCGACCATCCCAGCTCGATTCTCTATTTTCAGGTGGCGGACATCCAGGCGGCGTTCCAGCGGCTAAAGTCGGGTGGCGCGAAATTTGAGGGTGAGCCGCATCTGATCGCTCGCATGCCCAATCACGATCTTTGGATGACCTTCTTCCGCGACACCGAAAACAACGTTCTCGCCCTAATGAGCGAAGTACCCCACGCGGCTTGACGGCGTGCTCAGAATCTCTGTCCATCTAGCTGAGCCGCCAGCGGATCGTGAAACTGTATGAGTAATCGCGGAATGGCTGATCGCACGGGCGACGGAATGCATTTGGTCTTTTACTTGAGAAGAACGCTGAGTGCTCGCCAGGAACCAAAACAATCTCATTTAACAAAGGCTGACTGCGCTTTGGAATTTAGATCGGAGTCAATTATAGGGTCCTATGCCCACAGAACAGTTTCCGTCTAGACATGTCAATTGTGTCACCAGTGCACGCGTTTGGGAATTGAACACCTTAACTGTCGACATGCGCTCCCAAAAGTCCTCGTCTCCGGCACAATCCGCGGGTTTATCGAGAAACGGCGGCTATCAGTCTTGATGTTAGTGGCTGCATCTTCGTCGCCTTCTTTTTGCGCCCATGCCGACAAATCGCTAACGTCGTCAGAAGCTCTCTTTAGTTGCCCTGAGTGAACTTCTGCGCGCGCACGCAACAATCGGAATTGAGGCAGGTCTTCGGGAATGGCTTGGGAGAGCCCCGGCGTGAGCTCTCGATTGGCAAAAGCAATCAACTCGTCGAATTTTTCCTGAGACAACAAGATTTGGCCCTTCACAAGTTCGGCGCCTGAGATCATGCCTGCACTCTTACCGCTCTCGGCAACGGCGAGCATATTCAGCGCTTCGCTATATCTCCCGAGTGGCCAAAGCACGCCGGCGCAATGCAGAGCCTGGTACGGCTCATTCTCGTGAATCGAACGAGCTAAACGTAACGCTTCCTCATAATGCGACAACGCTTCCGGGTAATGTTCCAGGCTACCCAGAATGTCACCCATCAGCTCTTCGGAACCTTCGATTAACGCCGCATGATTGGATTTCCTGCTCACGTCCAACAACTCTGTTGCGGACCGCAGCGCTCCGACCAGGTCTCTCTTATTCTGCTGCGCGCGAACGATCAGAGTGGACGTATAGGTTGCCTGATCGAGCATGCCAACGCTTTTGTAGTAGCCCAGCGCGGATGCCGGGTCTCGACCATAGTGCCCGCCGTTTCAAGTGGCGCGTATTATCGCCTGAAATTTGCGGTGTTTGGCATCTGCCCGGGAGCGCGTTACGACTCGTCCAGCTTCGACGGAGTTGCACATAGCGGTATGCGCGGAGTTACCTGTTGCTTCCCAAAAGGAAGTGTGCCATCCTCCTGTGGGAAAACAACATGGCGGCGCTCGATGTGACGACGGAGAATTCCTCGTGAAATCCCTGAGACGGTTCCTCAATCGGCTCTTCAACTCAGCGGCCGGAAACGCGCAGGAAGAACGATTGCGGGAGGAAGTTGCGGAGCATATCGCTCTGCAAACCGAAGCCAATCTTCGCGCCGGCTTGTCGCCCATTGAGGCGCGGCGCCAGGCCATGCTGAAGTTTGGCGGCGTGGAAGCCATGAAGCAAGACTATCGAGCCGAACGGGGACTGCTGATTATCGAGAATCTGATGGGAGATTTGCGAAACGCAGCGCGAGCGATTCGTCGCATGCCAGGCCTTGCCGCCGTGGTCATTGTTTCGCTGGCCATCGGAATCGGCGTGAATACAACCATCCTCTCCTGGATTCAGCTGATACTGTTCCAACCATTGCCAGGCGTGAGTGGCGCAGCAAACTTTCTGCTGGTCGAGCCTCGCTCGGAGACTGCCGGATATCCGGGCGCTTCCTGGCTGGAATATCGCGACTTGCAAACACAATTGCCAGCGCTGCGGGACTTGGTGGCATTCCAGATGGTCCCGTTCAACGTGGGAGAAACGGGCCAGACTGAGCGAGTGTTCGGGCAACTCGTCTCCGGCAATTACTTTTCCGCGCTGGCACTGAAGCCCGCGATGGGACGGTTCATTCAACCGGAGGAAGTGGAGCGGCCCGGAACTGAGCCGGTCATTGTGATTTCGTATGACTACTGGCAAACGCGATTTGGCGGCGCGCCTGGGGCCGTGGGACAAAAAATCCGCGTAAACGAGCGCGACCTTACGATCGTTGGCGTGGCGCCTAGGGAATTCCAAGGAACCGTACTCCCCTTGAAGTTCGAACTCTGGGTGCCAGCCACGTTAACGCCTGCATTGCTCGGTGGAACACGCGACTTCCAGGATCGTACCGCCCGCGCGTTCTCGCTGATCGGAATGTTAAGGCCCGGCGCAACACGCGAAGAAGCGCAGGCGCAGTTCACCACGGCGATGGCTCAGCTTGCGCGCGACTATCCGGCGGCCAACGCCGGAATTGGCGGCGAAATTCTTCCTTTCTGGGCCGCGCCGCGCGGTCCGCAGCGCATGATGATCAGTGGGCTGGCAGTTCTGCAAGGCGTTATGCTTCTGCTGCTCTTGGCGGTCTGCGGGAACACGGCCAACCTCATGTTGGCTCGCGGAAGCACCCGGCAGCGCGAAATGGCGGTGCGCGTAGCGCTGGGCGCAGGACGTTGGCGCATTGTCAGCCTGGTGCTGTCGGAAAATATGCTCCTCGCTTTCCTGGGAGCGAGCCTGGGCGCGGCCTTCGCCGTTTGGGGTACCACGGCATTGCGCATGGCGCCGATGATTGGCGCTTTTCCAATCCAGTTTCACACCAAGGTGGATGGATTCACCCTCGCCTTCGCCGTATTACTCGGCGCCGCATGCGGTTTGATTTTCAGCGTGGCGCCCGCGATTCATCTGTCACGGCTCGATCCGCAGGACGGACTTCGCTCCACCTACAGCACCCTGCCCCGCAGTCCTGCGCGCAAAGCTCTGATGGGAGCGGAAGTCGGTCTGGCCACGGTCGTGCTGATTGCGGCTGCGCTCTTCTTGCAGAGTTTTCGGTCCGCGAGCCAGACGGATCCGAGATTTCGTCCCGACGGAGTTTTGCTGGCCGCCTACGACTTAAGCGGACGGAATCCCAACGATGCGTCCGAGCGTGAATTTGCTGCGCGTCTCCTCGAACGGCTGCGATCCTTGCCGGACGTCGAGGCAGCCGCCATCGCAACGAATGTTCCGCTGGATTTGCACGGAATTCCGGCGCGGCCTTTCACCGTGCAGGGCCGCGTGCGCACAGAAGCAGGGCAGGATCGCGCCATTTCGAATACCGTCACACCCGGATACTTCCAAGTAATGGCCATTCCGCTGCTTGAAGGAAACGACTTTGCCGATATGCGGAATAGCGCGGCGCCCGCACAGGCCATCGTCAACGAGGAGTTTGTGCGCCGGTACCTGAATGGCGCCAATGCTATCGGCCGAAGCATACAGACGCGCGCGGGAAGCTTCACGATCATCGCTGTCGCGCGCAATTCGGTGTACGACGCTTTCGGTGAGCCCGCTCAGCCTGCGGTCTATTTCTCGTACCGCGATGTTCCATCCACCCAGGGTGAGATTCACCTCAGGACGCGCACCGGCAATGAAACTGCCCTTGCCACGGAAGCGCGTGCCGTTCTCCGCGACCTCGATCCGATGCTGCCTCTCTACGACGTGCGAACCTTCTCTCAGCACATCGAACGCAATCTTTTTCTTCGCCGCATTCCCGCGCGCATGTTCGTTGTGCTGGGGCCACTGCTGCTCGGCCTTGCGGCCATCGGAATTTATGCCGTGGTTTCGTATGCTGTCGCCACGCGAACCAGAGAGATTGGCGTGCGGCTCGCGCTCGGCGCTACCAGCGGGCGCGTCGTGCGGGAGGTTATTCGCGAGAACCTGGGTGTAATCCTGCGGGGCACGGCGATTGGGTGGGTAATTGCCTTCGTGATTTCCATTCACGCGATTACCAAGGGCGTTGTCAGTCTTCCGGTGTTTCTCGGTGTGCCGGCGATTCTATTGACGGTCGCCACGCTGGCCTGCTGGATTCCAGCACGCAGAGCTAGCCGTATTGATCCGACCGAAGCGCTCAGGCACGAGTAGAAGTGAGCCTTCGCATCACATGGTTGCGGCGAAGTTAGTCGCGCGCTTCGTTCCGCTAGCAGCTTGCCTTCCTCATCAATCAGCCACGTACAAATACACTCGTGGACTAGAGAGGTACACGTAGGGCGCACGATTCTTTTCAAGCGACTATCTATGAAAGCGCGCCAGCAGCAGTGCGCACCGCTTCAATTTGACTTTGATTTGCCCGGAGGCGCCAGTGCCACGGAGGCTTCGCTGGTAAGCGGCAGGAAAGTAAACGTCTCCTGCAAGTACAGTTGAACCACCGTATCGGTGTGACTGAAATAACCGATGGAAACATCTTGTCCGATATGCAGCTCGAAATCACCGCCTCGAGTTGTCAGCACAAATGCGCCGGCGATGGCGGGCGCCCAGATAATTTGATCTTTCACCAGCCGCTTGACGTGTTCCAGCACCGGATATCCGTGGTCGCTTGTCTCGGCTAGCGCCGTGTAAGCATCTGCCCCGAGCAGTACCGCATACGGCCCGTTCACTCCGACGAGGCGCAAACGGCTCAAACCTTGCGCAATTGCTTCTGGATACTCGCGCACGTCGCTGGGAAGAGTCATCTTCGGGTTGCTGGTTGCTTGACGAATACCCTGAATTCCTGCGGCGGCATAGCCTTCGAAAATGGCGCCATCTTCGGCAAAGGCCATCTGTCGGGCGGCGTCCTTCGCGGGTTGCCAGTCGGAGTCGTTGGCTCCACGCTCGACGTCGTCGATGGTCTGGCGATTCAGTTCGAACGGGACGCGCAGTTCCACAAGCGCCTTCAGGTCGTGCAGTTTTGCAACGATCCCTTTGCCCGGTGGCGCGATCGCGCTCTGGTGGCCGGTTCCGACGGCAGACTGGCTTGAGCCACTCGGTCCTCGTAAATCCACAACTCGCCGAGCGGCCAGATAGCGCTTCAACGTGCGCGAAGTTTCTTCTTCGATTTGAGCCCACGCTGCATCGGAAATCGGGGCAAGCTCGCGATGTAAGTTATTCACTGGGGATGTCTCCTTTAAGCGAACCAATGCCGAGCGAACCGTCGTGCTGCGGCATGTTGGGTGCCAAAGATTCTTCCGCGGGCGGCGCAGGCGGCGCCGCATCTGTCGGCTGATCTTCGGTTACTCCCTCTAGAAATGTTTTCGTCGGCACGAAGAAAAGGCTTCCCGTAACCGCGCGGCTGAAGTCCAGGATCCGATCATAGTTGCCGGGCGGCCGCCCAACGAACATGTTCTCCAGCATTTGCTCGATCGTGCCAGGTGAACGGCTGTAGCCGATAAAATAAGTGCCGAATTCACCGTGCGAGGGCCGTCCAAAGGGCATGTTGTCGCGCAGAATTTTCACTTCTTTCCCATCCTCAACGATGGTGTTCAGTGCGCTGTGTGCCGAGAGCGGCTTGACGGAATCATCCAGCTCGATATCTGCCATCTTTGTGCGACCGATGATTCGTTCCTGCGCCTCAGTGGACAGCGCATTCCATCCGCCCAGATCATGAAGATATTTCTGCACGATGACGTAGCTGCCGCCTGCGAATGCGGCGTCTTCCTGGCCGATGAGCACGGCGTCAGCCGCTTCCTCACCGCGCGGATTCTCTGTTCCATCGACGAAACCCAGCAGATCGCGATCGTCGAAATAGCGGAATCCCTGCACTTCGTCGGCTGGCGAGACCGAATCACCAAGTCGCGCGAATAGTTGAGTCGCCATTTCGAAGCATAAGTCCATGCGTTTCGAGCGAATGTGGAACAGCAAATCTCCCGGCGTGGCCACAGCGTGGCGCGCTCCTGCGCGAATTTCCCGGAAGGGGTGCAGCTTGGCCGGTCGCGGAGAACCAAACAGTCGGTCCCACAGCTCGGAACCAATTCCCATCACACACGAGAGACTTGCTTCGATGTCGCGGAATTCCACCGCTCGCACTAATGCCGAAAGGTCGGCACAGAACGATCGAATGATTTTATTGTTCTCAAGACCTGGGTTTACGGTCACAACGATGAAGATCGCAGCGCGCGTGAGTGGCGCGGTAATTTGCTGCGCCACCTCTCGTATGCCGCTAGCTTCAGTGCTACGGATTGGTTCGGATTCCATCAAATTTCAACCTGGGAAGGCCCGCGAGATTTAAGTTTTCAGTTGGTCACACGTCGTTTTATTCGCGCAAAGCTTATCATCACCACCCCGCGACCGTCCATGTTCTCAACTCGCACAGCACGATAGTACGTGGTGGTAAGCGACAGCGGGCACACCGAGGGTTGTACCACTACCTACTCTTCCGATAGCTAGCGTTTATCACGACCCGAGAATAGGACATACTCCTGTGGTGCGAAGGAGCGAATGGGATGAGCAAAGCAATTAACATTTTGCAAGCTGCGATGCAGCATGCCATGTCGGGACGACCAAAGATTGGCGGGTTCCCGTATCTAGCCGAAACTCTTCGGCGTGCTGGAGTGGCGCGAAACCTCTGGTACCTCCCGGCTTGCCAGAGTCTCTACCTGACAGAACACGGTCCGGTGGTGCAACTCGGCACGCCCCTGGTGTCTGAGATAACTGATGTTCCACCATTCGACCGTGAAGCTCTGATCGCCGCTCTGCGCATCGACCAAGCCGGTCAAAGCACCTTTCCTGAGTTTCTGAAGGCTTCGTGGCGTGCTGGAGTTGTTCGTTATGATGTCGATTTCGCGGCACGCACATGCACCTATTACGGAGCGGGGAACGAAGAGTACGTCGAAAGCTACCCTGAGGTGGACCTTCGGTAGGTCTTAACTCCGGATTTGTCTGAATGAATAGGAACATTTGTGTATTCTGAACCGAGTAGCCAGACCCCATTGCTGGGGCCCGGCCCTCTAAGAACCGGACTTGAGACTTTCGTACTCATCCGGCTCAAGCCCTGCGAACGCCTCTTTGAGGGAGACGCGGCTTCGATACGGAAAGGTGCTGACGGTGAACCCTGTCGTGGCACTCTGGATGAAGTAGAACGCGGTTTTTCGCGCTCTTCGAACCACCCTTCACAAGAGGGACGCAGTGGTGCAGGCGCCAGCCCGTGATCCGAGTGATTTTGATATTGCAAACAGCGCAGAGACCGCGTTGCTCCGTCCAGAGAAAGCGAAGAGTCGTGGTACCCCGGAACGTGTCCAGCATATGAGAACCTTCCCGATCTTCGAAATAGGTTTCGTAGGCGGGATCGTAAGGGTTGGCTTCGCCTTGCACTTTAATGTGTCTTTTAATGGGTGTGCTCTTGGCGCGGTACAGCCACACCTTGCGAGGCTGTCCCTCGTCATCGTAGCGTTCCCCGAAGAAACACCGATTGTGTCTCCGATTGCGCTCATAGTATTTCTCTCTGAGCCAGGTCGAGGACTTTTTCGGATGCCTTCTCCGTGCCCATCGCCGCAGACTGTGGAAGATAGAATGATCAACGTATGAGAAAGTACGTTTGGCGACCACGTGCCGATGATAGTTAACCCAACCCCGAATCTTTGGGTTGAGTTGATCGATCAAGTCGGCGGCCGACATGCCAAGCCCGGCTTTAATTGTTGCTCGGATTCCTGCCAAGAAGGTTTTAACGTTTCTCTTGGACGGCTTGATGAGCAGTTTCCCGTTAGGGTAGCGGCGCACGTTTTGTCCGAGGAAATCAAAGCCTTTCTCCACGTGCGTAGTGACAGTCTTCGTGGGAGAGAGTTTGAGCCCACGTTGTTGAAGAAATTGCTCAACGAGGGGTTGGACCTCTCCTTCCAGCAAGTCTTTCGATTTACTGGTGATGACAAAATCATCCGCGTAACGAATGAAATTGATAGAGGGATATGAGCCTCCAAGGGACTTGAGACGCCTTTTTGCAGGGTATTTCTCCTGCAAGAGTTGCTCCAGTCCATCCAGCGCGCAATTGGCGAGCGCCGGGGAGACGATACCGCCTTGTGGGGTTCCATCCGTCGTTTCGTGGAGGACGTGTTTATCCATGTACCCGGATTTCAACCATTGTTGGAGAATGGCGCGGTCCATAGGGACATGCGCCAGAAGCCAGTCATGGGAAATTTGATCAAAACAGCTTTTGATGTCCGCTTCTAGAATCCACTGCGTGTTCGGTGCATTGGACAGCGTGATGAAGCATTGTCCAATGGCATCGGCGCAGGACCGTTTCTGACGAAACCCATAAGAGTTTCGATCAGCGTTGGTTTCCAGCACCGGATCGAGTGCCAGCAAATGCAAGGCTTGGTGAGCTCGATCGATCATGCAGGGAATTCCGAGCGGACGCATCGTTTTGCCGTCCGATTTTGGTATATAGACACGTCGTAGGGGTTGTGATTGATAACCTCTACTCTTCAATGCATGTACAGCCCGAATTTTATCTTCCGGTGTTTTCCAGATTACCTGGTCCACACCTGGAGTTTTCTTGCCATTATTTTCCGTCACTCGTCGAACGGCAAGAACCTTGCCGCTGTAAGAGTGGGTCAGCAGACGTTGCAGGGATTTTACTTTGCCCCATCTGCTTTCCTTCGTTGCCTGCACGATACGGACTTGGAGTCGGCGAACGTTGCGTTGGATGGTCGGCCAGTCAATGGCATACCATTCCGCCGCTTCGCAGGAGACCGCACCAACAGTTTTGGCTGTCGTCATCTGCTTTGTCCCCTAAGCCGATTAATCAAGTTCTCTCGTGTGCAGCACCACGGGGAAGTCTGCCCGCTTTCGCGTTCGGTGATGTTGTCGATAAGACGGACGCAA
>CAWGXB010000029.1:0-27236 GCA_963826335.1 Candidatus Acidiferrales bacterium
GCTTGATGCCGAGCTCCGTGGTATTCCGGCCCCTTAGCTGTTACTATTGACGATAGTGCCACTATCTTCACGAAGTACAGATTCCTAGAATCTGAAAACTCGCCTCGTCGCTCCACGAAGCCCTCCACTCGTAGTGTGTTTTGCGCACAATTGAAGTCATGAAAAAGCAAGAAAAGAGGACCCAATGAAATGGAACGGCAAAGTAAGTCTAACTTTGGCGGCAGTGGCCACGATTTTCAGCGCGGCAGCACCGCCGGCAGCGAAGGCGCAGCAGAAAAAACCGAATATTGTGATTATTTGGGGCGATGACATCGGCCAGTCCGATATCAGCGCCTACTCGATGGGGTTGATGGGCTTTCGTACGCCCAACATTGATCGTGTGGCCAAAGAGGGCATGATCTTTACGGATTATTATGCCGAGCAAAGCTGCACCGCAGGCCGGGCGTCGTTCATCACCGGCCAATCGGGCTTGCGCACTGGCTTGACGAAGGTTGGTTTGCCAGGAGCCGCTGTCGGCTTGCAAAAGGAAGACCCGACGATCGCCGAATTGCTAAAGGCGCAGGGCTATGCCACTGGACAGTTTGGCAAGAATCACTTGGGCGACCGCAACGAATACCTGCCAACCGTTCACGGGTTCGACGAGTTTTACGGAAATCTATACCACTTGAACGCTGAGGAAGAGCCGGAACTGCCGGACTACCCGAAGGACCCGGCGTTCCGCGCCAAGTTTGGACCGCGCGGCGTGCTGGACTGTAAGGCCTCGAACGTTGACGACCCGACCGTGGACCCGCGCTTCGGCAAGGTTGGCAAACAAGTCTGCAAGGACACTGGCCCACTGACCAAGAAGCGGATGGAAACGATCGACGACGACGTCGCCGACCGGGCGGTGGACTTCATCCAACGGCAAAATAAGGCCGGCAAGCCAGCCTTCGTCTGGATTAATTTCTCCCACATGCATTTCCGCACTCACACCAAACCGGAGAGCATAGGCCAGTCTGGACGCTGGCAGAGCCCGTACCACGACACCATGATTGACCACGACAAGAATGTCGGCACCGTTCTTAAGGTGATCGACGACCTCGGAATTGTGGACAACACCTTCGTAATGTACAGCACCGACAACGGTCCGCACATGAACTCCTGGCCGGACGCAGCAATGACGCCATTCCGCAGCGAGAAGAACTCAAACTGGGAAGGGGCTTATCGAGTGCCGGCGATGGTCCGCTGGCCGGGTCATATCAAGCCGGGCAGCGTGTCCAACGAAATCGTTGCTCACCTCGACTGGCTGCCGACTTTTGTGGCTATGGGTGGTGACCCTCAAGTGAAAGACGAATTGCTTAAAGGCTACAAGGTCGGAGACATGACCTACAAGGTCCATTTGGACGGCGACAACCTTGTCCCTTATCTGACCGGCCAAACCGCCAAGGGCCCGCGAGAATCATTCCTATACATCAACGATGATCAACAATTGGTCGCTGTCCGGTACGACAACTGGAAGCTGGTGTTCATGGAGCAGCGGGCCGAGGGAACAATGCTTATCTGGTCGAACCCGTTCACTCAGTTACGGATTCCGCTGATAGAAAACCTCCGAATGGACCCATACGAGAGAGCAGACATAACTTCGAACACTTACTACGACTGGCTGCTGGATCACGCTTTCTTGTTGGTTCCTGCGCAGGATTACGTGGGGAAGTTCCTGATGACCTTTAAGGACTACCCGCCACGGCAGAAGGCCGCCAGTTTCAACATGGATGAAGTTCTCCAGAAGCTGCAGGAAGGCGAGGGCTCAAAGTAGCACTGTCAACCGGTAGGGCGCTTCGCTTGAAGCGCCCCGCCATCCATTCATATCGAGGCTTAATTCATGAAAAACCTTTTGTTGAAGATTCTCATCGCTCTGCTGTTCTTGTCGCCAGTCGCAGCATTTGCCGCCGACCCATTGCCTTCCTGGAACGACGGTCCGGCAAAGCAATCCATCATCGCATTTGTTGAGAAGGTGACCAAGCCCGGCTCACCTGATTTTGTTTCGGTGCCGGAACGCATTGCCACATTCGACAACGACGGCACGCTCTGGTGCGAGCAGCCCGTCCCCGTTCAACTTTTTTTCGTTCTCGACCGCGTGAAAGCTCTTGCTCCACAACATCCTGAGTGGAAGACTCAAGAGCCGTTCGCCTCGTTGCTCAAGGGTGATTTGAAAACCGCGCTCGCCGGGGGTGACCATGCACTTCTCGAACTCCTTATGGTCACGCATACAGGCATGACCACAGTGGAGTTTGAACAAATCGTCAAGGATTGGATCGCCACTGCGAAACATCCGAAGTCCGGCAAGCTCTACACCGAAATGGTCTATCAACCGATGCTCGAATTGCTCGCCTACCTCCGTGCCAACGGCTTCAAAACGTTCATCGTCTCCGGCGGCGGTATCGAGTTCATGCGTCCGTGGGCCGAGGGAGTTTATGGAATCCCCCCGGAACAGGTTGTCGGCAGCAGCGTCAAGACAAAGTTTGAAATGCGTAATGGCGAGCCAGTCCTTGTGCGTCTGCCAGAACTGAATTTCAACGATGATAAAGGTGGCAAGCCCGTCGGTATCAACCAGCACATTGGCCGTCGGCCCGTCATGGCGTTCGGCAATTCCGATGGTGATCGGGAGATGTTGGAATATACGCAGGGTGGCAGCGGTGCACGATTCATGCTCCTGGTGCTGCACGATGATGCAGCGCGCGAGTACGCCTACGGTCCGGCAAAAGGATTGCCAGACGTTAAACTCGGTGCCTTCACTCAATCGCTCTACGATCAGGCGAAGAAAGATAAATGGACCGTCGTGAGCATGAAGGGCGACTGGAAACGCATTTTTGCGATTGAGAAATAGTGACTTGGATCAGCACGAATAGAACCTCGAGAGGAAGCAATAATGAAGCTCAACAAAAATACACTGGTACGCCTGTTCGTCTGTGTGGCAATGGTGTGTGCGATGGCCCGGCTAGTTGGAACTGCAAAGGCACAGCAAGCGCCTGCTGCCGCCGGACAAAATCAGGTTACGGCCATAGACATCCTTCTCGAGCCGGATGCCACGGGTTCACTCTGGATCGAACTCACCGTCCGCACATCACACTAATCCAGCGTTTCGTTCGCACCGCCGACTTGGAAAAAGTGTATGCCGCCGCCCATCAAGTGCTTGCCGCCGCGAACGTGAATGCGATGAAACTAGAAGCTTTTAAATACTATTACGCCCCTGCTGGCTCCGTTGGCGCCGCCCAACTCGATGGCTGTTATGTGATCAAGACAGATCTCCCGGTGAGCGCCGTTTCCCGGCAAGAAGTGCATGACCGCTACAAGGATCTGACGCAGGTCGAACAGGCCTTCCGCACCTGCAAGACCATCCACCTGGAAACTCGCCCGATCCATGTACGCACCGAAGCACACACGCGCGCTCATGTTCTGGTGGTGATGCTGGCCTATCTCATCCGGCGGGTCTTGAGCCGGGCTTGGGTGGCCTTGGACGTGACCGTCGAAGAGGGACTCCAACAGTTGAAGGCCCTGAGTTCAACGGAAATGAAAAGCAAAGGCGGTGGCAGTTGCCTGCGCATCCCCAGGCCGAATCCGGCCTGTCGTGATTTGCTGCAGGCCTTGGATATCCGCTTGCCAGACGTCCTGCCCAACGTGAAGGTGCGTGTAGACACGCGGAAAAAACTGCAAGAGCGCCGCAAACCCCGCTAAAACACCGGAGATTTGTCTTCGGAGACCCTCATTCTTTCGGGGTGAACATGCGCTAAAGCTTGCAGACAGGCATTTCGTATTTAACGCATCGTGTTGCCGGGAAGGGACTTTTGAGGGCTTAAATCCCCTCCTAGCAGTACACATGTACTCATGAAAATGCGCTACTTAGCGTTAGGGTTTACGGGCCGAGACACGCAGGTTCCTCTCTCTGAGTCTATTCTGCCGCTTGAACTCGTCGGTGACGCCTGCAGCGCCTTATTGACGCCTCGTCACTCCAGCCGCGAAGCGCCCGAAGCCTCGTTGTTGCTGGAGTTGCTCGCGAACGTTTTCCGGGAGAGTCATCTTGGGGACTCCTCTGGTCTGGTCAACCGCAGCGCTGGCGCCACCTGTTAGGCCCATACAGTTTTCAACCTCAGCGTGCGCTGCATCGCAGGGAACCGCAAGGAAGGCAGGAGCTTCACCGGTGTTCGGATCATAGGCATAGCCTGCGATCTCGCCGCGGTCATTAATGTCACTGACATTGACTATATACAGGGAGGAATCCGGCAGAACGAGCGAATTGATATCTGTTATCACGCCGTCTTGCCAGAAGACGCCGCTGCAGTTTCCGTTCTGATCGCAAGACTGACCCACCACCTCGCCCTTTTCGTTAATGCTGTTCGCAAAGCTCAGGACAACACCGGGCAACGTTCCCAGGTCGCGAAGGCCCCCGCCTTTGGTCCAGGGGAATGCATGAGTAATGGTATCGCCCGCCAAATCTGAAATTCCCAGCACTTGGCCCCGATTGTTGATGAAGAAGGCCAGATTGTTGACCACGCCGCCGAGGCTGCCGAGGTCAGCAGCTGAGTTGTGTTCCCAAAGCACCGCGTGAAACCAATTTCCAGGAGCGGCTGTGCTACAGCCCCCGGAGCCTCCCACCACTTGACCGCGGTCATTGATGCCTAGCGCAGCTGAAACAGCGTCCCCGGGCAGAGGTGGAAGAGTCTTGATTTCACCAGGGCTCGGTCCCCAGACGACCGCTTCGTAGTCGAAGACTTGGGGAGGAAGACACTTTGTGTCTTGAATCCGGGTCTCCGCGAATCCCGCCACCTGGCCCCGGCGGTTGACCATGGTAGCCCAGGAGTTGTTGCCTCCCAGCGTTGGAAGTGGGGTCATCTTGCCGTCCTGCCAGCGAAATCCCTGACACAAATAAGTTGTATAGGTGCTGAAAGTGCAAAAGTCTTCCCCAAAAGGATCGGTTTCCGAAGTCTGAGAATTGCCGGCAACCACGCCCTGTTCATCCTTAACTGGAAAGCTCGAGGCGCTGTTCGGTCCCCCGAGGGTCCCGAGATCGGTTTTTGTCCCGTCACGCCACAGGACACCGTGCTCCGTCTGGTCGCCTGGCAAATTAGCCCAGCCCATGACCCAACCATTGTTGGTAACAGTGTTGGCCCCACCTTGTGTGCCGCCCAGCGTGCCCAGATTGATCACGGCGTAATGGATCTGCTTTGTGCTGAGCGTCTGTTGATTTTGCGCAGCGCCCGGTATCGGCATCGCAAGTGCCACGACTAGGATCATCGCAAATATCGGCAAGAAGCTTTTGGATTTCATGATTTAATTTTCCCCCTTTCGTCGATTGCACTTAAAAGATACGATTCCGGGCTAATCGCTCGGGCTCTCAAACGCTCCCATGTCGCAGCCGATTTTGTCCTCTTTGTCGGGACGTGGCAGACCTCGTTGATCAGTTTTCAGCAGCTGGCCCTGGCCGTCGGTGCAGCCACTCGGGTTGCCTGCGTCACTCGCCGGGCTCCCAGGGAGGAGAGCCATGGTCTGGGTCGGTCCGCCGTTGTTTTGCAAGGGCCCGAGCATGGGGTCGTGGTTGTTCAGATCGCCGCTGTTCCCAAAGTTGCAGGTGCCATCGCTGCTCAAGTTGTAGCCGTTCGAGGTCACGCCACCAAGGCAGTTCGATCCCGAATTGCTCGCAGCAATGCTGTTCTGGAGCGTCACACTGTACCCTACATAGTTGTTGATGCCGCCGCCCGAATTCGCATTCGCAGTATTCCCGCTGATGGTGCTGTTGCTGACAATGGTTTTGCCGCGGTTGGAGATCCCGCCGCCTCTGCCGAAACCAAAGAGGCCAGAGCGCCACGCGACATTGCCGCTCAGCGTGCTGTTGCTTATAACCATAGTTCCCAGGTTATAGATGCCACCGCCATCGGCGCTCGCGCCGCAGGGATTTGGAGAGCACGATGCACGGGCGCTATTGGCTGCGAGTGTGCTGTTGCTGATCGTCAGCGTGGCTGAATTGTAGATGCCACCACCATAGGAAGAGCAATTGTGTATGGGGGGGGTATCGGCAGCCCGCACTGGCGCTATTCCCGCTGATCGTGCTGCTGTTAATTGTGAGCTTGCCCGCGTTATAGATCCCCCCGCCGGAAGCAACGCCGGAAACAACAGCATTGCCATTACGGATGGTGAGGTTTGAAAGGGTGACTTGGGCGTTCGCACTGGAAATCGTCATCACCCTGCCGGATGCATTCCCATCGATGATTGTCGTGCTAGCGCTAGAACCAATCAATTTCAAGCTAAAGCCGATGGTGAGGTGTTCGGTATAGGTCGCCGCCGCGACAATGATGGAATCTCCCGACCCAGCGAGCGAGACGGCATGCCCGATTGCCTTGCAAGCGGTCTCGGCTGTCTCGCAGTTGTTGCTGTCGTTCCCGTTCACCCCATCAACGTACCAGGTGTTGCTCGCTCGAGCTGCTGGAACCAGAACGAGAAGCAGAGCTATCGGGAGAAGGTTTCTGTAGACCTGTCTCGTGACGTTCCTCCGTCTGCAAATCTTTGCGACTCCCGAGCCCGCTCCCACCGGAACCTTAACAGTTATTGTTGGCGGCTTTGATCTCATAACTATTTTCCTTTCGCGTGGGTGCCTATGATCACTTTCTCTACTTGCCCAACCAAACTCGCCGCACCTATTTCATGGATAATCTCTCGCTTCCCATAATATTCTTATGGGACGCGAAATTATGCCGTCGTCGTTATTCGAATGCAACTCTTTTTTTTTGACAGCCGCGTTCTCGGCTTGCCCCCGAGCTGGAGCCCGCAAGGTAACAGAAATCTAGGCTTGAAATAGAAGCGGGAATAAGGGCATACTCCCCTAAGTATCTTATGGGCCAGGAGTTCCATTTTATGGGTCAGAAAAAGGCCGAACCGGGTGATCTGCTACGCGACACGCTCGATATGTTGATTCTGAAGACGCTGAGCCGTGGCCAGATGCACGGCTACGGCATTGCAGAATACATCCATGAGACGAGCGAGGAAGTGCTGCGCGTCGAAGAAGGTGCGCTGTATCCCGCGCTGCATCGCCTCGAATTACGAGGGCTGCTTGTTGCGGAATGGGGAGCGTCGGAGAGCAATCGGCGGGCGAAGTTCTATCGCCTGACGGCGGCGGGACGGAAGCAGCTTGCGGAAGAAACGGTGCACTGGAAGCGCATGGCGTCGGCGATTGCTCGGATTCTGGAACCGGCTTAAGGAGGTTCTATGTGGTGCGAGTGGTGGACGAATGCACGGCTACGTGTAAACGCACTGGTCAACCGGAGAAGGCTGGAACGCGACCTCGAAGAAGAATTGCAGTTTCACCTAGCGATGCGGGAGCAAAAGAATCGCGCCAGCGGCTTTGCGACAAATGATGCGCAGGCAGCGGCACATCGGCGATTCGGAAACGTAACGCTAGTGAAGGAAGACTGCCGCGAACTATGGATCTTTCCGTGGATTGAAACGCTTTGGAAGGATATCCACTATGCGGCACGGATTCTGGCAAAAAACCCGGGCTTTGTGACCGTAGTGGTTTTCTCGCTGGCGCTTGGCATCGGAGCGAACACCGCGACTTTCAGCGCGATGAACACGGTGATGTTGCATGGCCTGCCCTACGCGCATCTGGAACGGTTGATGACCATCTGTCCCTTGCACAAAGAGGACCCCACTTATGAGAGTCCCCCGCCGATAGCCGAGATTGTTGACTGGAAGAAACAGAATCAAGTTTTTGACGACATTGCTGCGGTCGGCTGGATCGTTCCGGTCACGATGACCGGCGTCGGTGAGCCCGGGCCCGTATTCGTTCAATATGCCACTGAGAACTTTTTCGCCGTGGTTGGAGTGCAGCCGGCGTTCGGGCGAGTGTTTCGCGCGGAAGAGAGTCAGGAGAAGGTTCAGACCATAGTTATCAGCAACGACCTCTGGAAAACGAAGTTCAACAGTGACCCGAAAGTGCTGGGGAAATCGTTACGCCTTAATGGCGTCGTCTCGACCGTGGTCGGAGTCATGCCTGCCGGGTTTGAGACGTTCGAGCAGTATTACCAGGGAAAGAACGTCGACGTTTGGAAGCCCGTTAATCCGGAAAGCGCAAAGTACGCGAAGCGCACGAGCATGTTTCTGATGCCAGTGGCGCGCCTCAAGCCGGGAGTGACGCAGGCGCGAGCCCAGGTAGACATGGACGTCATTGCCCGCGGACTGGAGAAAACCTATCCCGAGACCAATCAGGGAGTAGAGGAAGAGGTTGTTCCTTTATACGATGCGCTCTACCAAAATGCTGGACAGAAGCTCTATCCACTTCTTGGCGCAGTGGGGTTTGTGCTGCTGATCGGCTGTGTGAACGTGGCCAACCTGATGCGCTCGCATACGGAAAGCCGGCGCAAGGAATACTCGGTGCGGGCATCCCTCGGCGCGGGCCGGCGGCGACTGATGCAGCAATTGCTAGTAGAGAGCGGGTTGCTGGCACTTATTGGGGGCGCGTTTGGTGTGGTGCTTTCGTTCTGGGGGACGCATATCCTCCGAGCGTTTGCAACGCAACTCCCTCATGGGGAAAGCATCCGCATCAATGGACAAGCGCTCCTTTTTGCCGTGGGACTCTCTGTCTTGACAGCGGTTCTGTTTGGGCTGCCCCCAGCCATTCGAGCTTCACGCCTGGATTTGAATGATGCTCTGCGGGAAGGGGAAAGCAGGACTTCCACCGGGTCACGCGGACACGCGCGCCACCTCTTGGTGATTTCGGAGGTAGCTATGGCGATGGTGCTGCTAGTGGGTGCCGGCCTGATGATCAACGTCCTACTTCATGTGCTGCTGATCACTCCCGGCTTCGACCCGGCGAACGTCTTGACGATGGCAGTACATTTCCCCGGAAACGAGGGGAAATACGTGGAAAAAATTCCGGGCACGGATATGGAAAAAGTATCGCCGCAAGTTACTGTCTTTCACCAACAACTGCTCGAAAGAGTTGCGGCGATGCCTGGTGTTGAGTCGGTCGGCATGATCAGCCTAATCCCTCCCCTGGGAGTGCAGAGAAGGACTTTCTCGATCATAGGACGTCCCGCTCCGCCGCCGGAGGAGAGGCCCTGGGCTGGATTGAACGAAGTGAGCCCCAGCTACTTTCGAACCATGAGGATTCCGCTCAAAAGAGGTCGATACCTGGACGATCGCGACACGCAGGGGGCGCCCTTGGCGGTAGTCGTTAGCGAGACATTTGCAAGCGACTATTTCCCGAATGAAGATCCGATTGGACAGCAAATTCTCCTCCGCTACGATCCTGCGCTTGTGGATGAAGAGCGTCCGCGCCAAATCGTCGGGATTGTGGGCGAGGTCAAGCAAATGGGGATGGGCGGATTGCACCCACTCCTCTACGAATCCTTTCTCCAGCAGCCGGCAGTGTTTCCGAGCGACGGCAAATGGGGCCACCTTCAAGGGTTTCTGGTAATCCGGACTGCCTCGAACGTGCGTGCTCGTGAGGCGGATCTAATAGCTTCGGTAAAGCAGATGGTGAGAGAGATGGACCCCGATCAGCCTGTGACGGACATAAGTACGATGGATGAGGTTCTGCGGAAATTTATGAGCAGTTTTCGATACTACGTCATTGTACTCGGGGTTCTGGCCGGCATGGCCGTGCTCCTGGCAATGATTGGCATTTACGGCGTCCTGTCCTATTTTGTCAATCAACGCACTCGCGAAATGGGCATCCGTGTGGCTTTGGGAGCGCAACGCCGTGATGTTCTCTGGATGGTCGCCAAGCTGGGACTAAAGCTTTCGATGACAGGAGTTGCCATTGGCATCGCCCTTGCGCTTGGACTTAAGCGGTTCATGGAGCAGCACTTCTGGCTCTATCACGTGGAGTCCACTGACCCATTGACCTATGCCGCCGTCACCCTACTGCTGGTAAGCATAGCCTTGCTCGCCTGCTATGTCCCTGCTCGTCGCGCCGTAAATGTGGACCCGATGACGACGCTGAGGCACGAGTAAGTCTTCTGGACTGCCGATTTCGGCCGTTAGATCAAGGGGGGGGCTGGCCTAATCGTTGCTCCGGTTCGAAAACCTTTTCCGGAGTTTTGGATCCCTCATGGCGACGCGATAGATAGTACTGGCCTAAATCTCCCGCCTGCCGTCGAACGTGCCGTTCTTTAACCGCCCACATCACGCGCTCGTCTGTTGCTGTAAACTCATTCGTTTTTCTGTTTCTACTCGAATCAGCCTCGCCTGTTCTTGCGTGAATAGCAGTGTGCCCGTCATTGCGCGTCGGATCTGTCCGCGTCCCCATTGTCCTTGCATAATTCCCGAGTTCGAGTGACTGTTTGAGCCGAGTAGGAGATGTCCGACTTCTTGAAAGTCGTTCCAGCATTCCAGGCCCCGTTGGTCCACGTGGACCAGCAGGTGACATTGAGGCGGCGGTTCGCAATGCAACCTCTGCATCCAACAAGGCCGTAGCAGACGCTGAGAAGCGCGTGCAAGCCAAAGCGGACGCAGCGTGTGCCAAGTTGAAGGCCCAGTTCGATGCGCTCAAGAAGTACATCGACGAACGTATTGAAGCTGCCGTCGTGAACCACACCGTGCAGACGCTCGAAGATTACGGGGTCGTCAGCAGTTTCGATAACAAACGAATCACGGTGAAGTGAAAGATTGCGGCCTGGGGGCGCCGTTGCCGCAATTTCCTAAAAGGCGGCGTCCCAATCTCGCGGCAAAAAATTGAGTTTCGAGCGTCACTCGACAGACGTTGATCGACTACGACGCTAAGACCCGCGCAAGCGGGAAGATAGTAGCGCCATGAAAGAAGCAACGAACTGAGGAATTGGTAAGGGTGGGCGGAAACAAGCGCAGCGGCTCGCCATCGTCGCGTGCAAAGTACGGCCCAGCGGGCAATGTCGAGGCGATTGCGCTTAACAGAGCATTCCCAAACTCAGCTGGTCATTTCTATTAGGAGGAATTAGCGGTCTCAAGACAATTTGAGAAAGATGTAACAGGCTCGACTGGGAAACCAGGGCCAAGCCTGCCGTGAAACACAATGCCATGGACAAAGGTAATTCCGCACCCGCAGTCAGTTCTCCCGCACCCAATCATCTGGACGAACTCTTCCTTATGGACATCCCTACTGCTGCGCTCAGGATGTCCACGACCGTGTTTGCAGTACGTGAACTTTGTCGTTCAGGGCAGTTGAAGTTCGTTCCTATCGGGCATAAGTGGCTCATCAGCCCAGGCGCAATCCAAGATTTCATATCGCAAACGGGAGCAGGCGGCTTAGTCGCCCATCGTCGCAAGGTGATCGAAAGCCCGTGTTGCTTTGCGGCGGTTCTCGGGCTTCTCCAATTCAAGCTTTGCTGCATAACGCTTCAAGGTAGCCGTTGATTCATGACCGACCCAAGCCATCACGTCGAAAATTGTGTTGCCATCACGCAGCCACATCGTGATCGCGGTCGCCCTGAACTTGTGATTGTCAACGCGGCCTTTCACCCCGGCCAGCGCTGCGATGCGCTGAGTAATTCGAATGAGGTGCGTGTCGACGCCGCCACGTGGGCTCGGGAAGATCAAATCGTTGTCCTGCCTCGCGTCAGCCTTCTTTTGCGCCATCACTTTCGCGGTCAACCATTCACCCACAGGAACGTCACGCTTCGAGCCCTTCGTCTTCAGATTGTGATCTTGCTTGGCGCGCACCTTCCACACCGAATGCTTCACGTCGATGTCGCCATATGTCAGGTGGGACAATTCGCCATCGCGCAGCCCTGAGTTCATAAAGGCCCACAAGAGCAATCGATCATCCTTCTTCTCGTCGTCCTTCCGCTCCAGTCCCCGAAGGGTTCCCGCCGCCGTCTCCAATAGTTTCTTAATCTCCTCTTCGGTATACGCCTCTGGATCACGCTCAGGTTTCTCAGGCCAGTCATTGTCGTTCAGACCCAGCGTATCCTCTTCGCCCTTTGCCCAGACAAAGAAAATAGTGATGTTGAGAAAATGATTGTAGAGCGTGCGCCCACTGAACTTCTGGCGCTTGAGGTAGGTTTTGAAGGCGAGCATGTCGGCGCGGCCAACATCAGCAACATTCAACTTGCGGCAACTCTCCAAGAACAACTCGGTGCTGCGGCGGTATGCGTTCCAAGTAGCTTTCGATTTATTGGCTTCGATCTCTGCGAGGTAGGCGGCGACCTTATTAGTAAGGCGTTCTTTGTTCCCGTCCGGTACGGTTACGACTTCGACGCCCCGAGCCTTGGCCTGGAGAATGTGCTGCTGTTTTTGCGCCTCAGTCTTGGCATCCGCCAGCGTCCGAGCTTCCAAACGGAGCCACTGTTGGCCGCCGCGTTGGTCTCTGACGTAGAAAGGTGGCAGTTCAGCGGCTGCAGGAATTGCTCCGCGCTGGCCCGGCGCAAAGGCTACAGCGTAGCCAATGTAGTGTTTTCCGCTTTTGCTGGTCAGCGTCTGGCGGTTGTAAATGGTCAGTTCCAGAGCCATCTGGCCTCCTGAAAGCGTGCATTTTGAATGGCGTGATAAAAGTACACCGAAAGTACACAGGTGGCAATAGTACGCAAGTTTATTGGTGTTTTAGAATGATGGCGGAGAGGGTGGGATTCGAACCCACGGTACGGTTCCCCGTACGCTCGCTTTCGAGGCGAGTACTTTCAACCACTCAGTCACCTCTCCGCAGTGGTCGGAGTATCTAGTTTAGCAGAGCCACGGTTGCCAAGGCTACGGCGTGCAGGGAAGTGAATTCAACGACGGGAGGCGAAGAAGGATTGCAGCAGCGAAGCGGACTCCTCGGCCAGGATGCTGGGAGTGACTTCGACTTGATGATTCAATTTGTCGCTGGAGAGAAGTTGGAAACAGGTGCGGAAGGCGCCCCCTTTGGGATCATCGGCGCCGTAAACGAGTCTTGGGACACGCGCCTGGATGATCGCGCCGGCGCACATCGCGCAAGGTTCGAGCGTGACATACAGAGTGGTGTTGGCAAGGCGATAGTTGCCGAGGATTCGCGCGGCTTCGCGCAACACAACGATTTCGGCATGTGCAGTGGGATCATTGTCGCGAATGGTGCGATTGCCGGAGCGCGCCAGGTCCGCATCATTGTGAACCAGCACCGCGCCGATGGGTACTTCGCCGGCATCCGCGGAAGCGCGAGCTTGTTCGAGAGCGAGGCGCATGAAATGGAGATCGTCCGGCATGCAAAGTGAGAATACCACGGCGGGAACGTGCATCTAATCGCTGAGAGTAGAGAGCCGAGCAGCCTGCGAACGCAGGTGTGGGGAGAGTCCTTGACAATGACGCCATGGGGAAAGAGACTGAAAGCATGAAAGAACTGGTAGAACGCCTGTTTCAGGTCGATTTCCTGAAGGGAATGCGCGTCACCTTCAAGACCCAGCATCCCGACAATATCTATACCGAGCAGTACCCGCTGGAACGGCCCATGGTGGCGGAACGATTCCGCGGAGCGCCCAGGCTGAACAAGAATCCGGAGACCGGCGAGACGTTGTGTATCGCGTGCAACCTGTGCACGCTGGCTTGCCCGGAGAATTTGATCGTGGTCGGCTGGGAACGCGACGACGCAACGCGACGCAAGGTTCTGACCACATTCACTTACGACACTTCGCGCTGCATGTTTTGCGGTTTGTGCGAAGACGCCTGCCCGACCGATGCCCTGGAATTGACGCAAGATTTTGAGATGGCGTATTACAGCAGGGAAGGAGCGATCTGGGATCGCCACCGGCTGGAAGAAGGCCCAACGCCAACGCGCTACACCCGATAATCAAACATGGAAATTCGCCGAGATCCCATAACACAAAGCTGGGTTGTATGCGGTCAACGGGAAGAATTGGCAGAGAAGGAAACTCCGTGCCCGTTTGATGCGGGAGTTGCGGAGAACGCCAAAACACTACTGGTCTGGCCGAGCGAAGGCCCTTGGCAGGTGCGCGTAATCCCGCATCCCGATGCGCTGTATCGCGTCGAAAACGAGCCCGGACGCGCTGCGGAAGGCATCTACGACAAGATGGGCCCTTTGGGCGCTCACGAAATTGTCATCGAAACTCCGCAGCACGATAAAGCGCTTTCCCAATTGAGCGATGATGAGATCGACCGCGTCCTGTGGGCCTGGAGCACGCGAATCGCGGACCTGAAAAAGGATGCGCGCTTCAAATATATAAGCGTGTTCAAGAATCAAGGCGCGCTGGCCGGCCAGGAATGGGAACACTCCCATTCCGAAGTCACAGCAACAATCTTCGTGCCCCGGCGAATCAAGTATGAGTTGAGCGCGGCGCACGAATGGTTCAAAGACCGCGAGCGCTGCGTGTTCTGCGATATCGTGCGGCAGGAAGAAAAACAGGGTAAGCGCATCGTCGACGTGCAGGGCGATTATTATGCGCTGTGTCCGTACGCTTCACGCGTGCCGTTCGAGATGTGGCTGCTGCATCGCCGCCACAATCATTTGTTTGAACAGCCGCGGCCCGGCTCGAACAGGAAACAGCTGGCTGCGCTGATGGGCCGAGTGCTGCGCCGGCTGGAAAAAATTGCGCCGGCATTTCACCTGGTGGTGCACACCGCGCCAAACACTCGAAACAAAAAGGGCGAACTTTCCGGATACTGGAAAACGCTGGCGGACGACTATCATTGGCACATCGAAATCATGCCGATCCTCGAGAAGCGCAGCAAGTCCTACAGCATTAAAGAGGTTTACTTCAACGCGGTTCTGCCGGAGCAGGCTGCCGAACAGTTGCGCTCCATCGATCCAAATTCATGAACATGTCGCGGCACAGGAACAGCGAGCGGGGCGGCATCATCGCCAACCTTGTGGCCCTGCTGTTTTTGGTGCTGCTGTGCGCGGTGGTGTATGTGGCGCGGCATCCGATCATGCGCTTTACCGCCGAGTCCTGGATTGTGAACGAGCCGGCAGCGCATGCGGACGCCATCTTGGTGCTGGGCGACGATAATTTCTATGGAGACCGCGCAACCGAAGCGGCGCAGTTATTTCGGCAAGGCGTGGCGCCCGTCGTAGTGGCCAGCGGGCGAAGGCTGCGGCCAGGTGCGGGCATGTGCGAACTGATCGAGCACGACCTGATCGAGCGTGGCGTCCCTAAGGAAAACGTGCTGCGGTTTCCGCACGACGCCGACAACACCCGTGAAGAGGCTATCGCACTGAGGCGTCTGGCAAAGGAAAAAGGATGGAAGAGCATGGTGGTGGTAACTTCCAACTACCACACGCGGCGGGTGCGGTACATCTTCCAGAAGGTGATTCCGTCTGGCGTAGAAGTGAGTGTGGCCAGCGCACGCGATGGTGATTTTGACCCTGAGCACTGGTGGGAAAGGCGCAAGTCCGTGAAGGAATTCTTAGGGGAAGTGGTCGGAATGGTGGCTGCGATGTGGGAGTTGCGGAACGAAAATGGTCAGGATGCAAAACCAGTCGCGACCAGCCGAGTTTTAGTACCGCCTATGGACCAAAACGGCACAAAAAGTGTGCAAAAAAGTTCCCTTGCTCTTTACACGTTATAAGTGCTGTAATATCTTAAGGTTTCTGAGTCGCGGCACCCGACCAGCCCTACAATGCGACTTTGGAAAGCAGCAGCGCAGTCGAGGTGTATTCAATGTGGCGAAAAGAAGACCCGCAGTCTCCTTCTGAGAATTTCGCCAAGCCCTCGAATCCCACACCCGGAGCTGGACCAATGACGAATAATCCTAAAGATGCGTTTGGCGGAACGCAGAATCCTTCGAAGTCAGTCGGCTGTGTCAGCCAAGGTATCAAGATTAGAGGCGAACTCACAGGTACGGAAGACCTGTTCATCGATGGAAATGTGGAAGGGAAGATTTCGCTCAACAACTCAATAGTTACGGTTGGACCAAACGCAGTTGTAAAAGCGGATATTACCGCGCGGGAAGTAGTGGTGCGCGGGCGCGTGGAAGGCAAGCTATACGGCTCGGAGCGCATTCAGATTTGGAACACTGCGAAAATCAATGGCGACATGAAATCTGAGCGAATTTCGATCGAAGAGGGCTCGGAATTGCATGGACAGATGGAAGCAGGAAAGCTCAGCAGCGCCGCCGCCGAAGCGTTCGTCACTGGACCCACCAAGAAATCAGATTCGAAAGTGAAAGAAACAAGTAGCGGCGAAGGAAAGGCGTCATCCGGAGCAGCGGTGGCGGGAGCGGATTGAGACATGGGATTTTTGAATAAGTTGGGAATTTCGATGGGAAGCAGCACCACGCGAGAGAGCACGCGCACACTTCCCGAAGAACGGAAGGCAGCGGCAGGAAAGCACGGGCCACCGGCGGTGGGCAGTTCGCGCAGCCCCGAAATGCAGGGGACTTCGCGCGTTTCGAATGGTCTGAAAGAATTTCTGTGGAATCTGGACGGTCTGGGCCGCGGAACGCTCCTGGATCTGGGACCAGCATGGCAAACCACGCTGAACTTCTTCATTGAACGCGGATTCCGCGTTTCTTCCGAGGATATTCTGCGCGGCTGGGCTGATTTTTACCAGGAAGATGAAGCGCGCATTGGGGCGGAGAAAACGCTGGAGACCTACGAGGAACGGCAACCGGAAATGCGCGCCAAACGGTTCCTGGAAAAGAATCTGCAATATAAGCCCGGGTCTTTCGACGCGCTGCTGCTGTGGGATGTGCTCGACTACGTAGACGCCACGCTGGCGAAGGTTATGGTGGCCCAGTTGACGGAACTACTGAGGCCGGGCGCCGTTGTATTTGCGATGTTTCACAGCAAAAAGCCCGAAGGTTTTCAGCGCTACCGTGTGGCGGACACAAGCACGCTGCAGGTGCTTTCGGCGAAGCCGCTGCTGCCGGCGCAGAAAATTTATCAGAACCGCGAGATTCAGGAGCTGTTCGGAAGATACCGCAGCATGAAATCATTTGTGGCCCGAGACCAGCTGCGAGAGACGCTCTTCATCAAGTAGCCGCGGATATCCACAGGCCAATTCACAGACAACACGGCAGATAAGTTTATCCACCCTGTACATCAAGAATCCTATTGCGCCCCGCAAGACCGGGGCGTACAAGCGAAGTGTGAGCTCATAGAGCTCCGGAGGGGACGGATGACTCCACCGGGCTTAAAAGCGAAACAAAGCTGAACACACCGCGCACGCGGTGCGAGTCGTTGCTGAAGCAAACCGCAATACGGGTTGCTCAGATCGCGACGCAGCAAAAAAAGCAAAAAAGGGGGAGCTGTCAAGCTCCCCTTTTTGCTTTTATGGCGCACTTAATTCGCTGCAAGGTTACTCGAGGCTGGCGTTTTATGCGCGTGCGTTGCTTTTTGATGGCGCGTTCCGTTGTGATGCTTGCTGGCGTGACGATTGACGTGGTGTTTATGAGTGTGGTGTGAAATAGATTGCGGATTCGAGCCGTAGGCTGCGGCAGATAGCGACCCGGTGAAGGCCAGCGACAGAGTCAGCGCTAAAACAACAACACCCAACACACGATTCACGTGAGGTCTCGCGATAGGGAACTCCCCTATGCAGAGGATCTAATCACATTGCGAGGATCTTGGGCATTCGGGCGTAACCGGGAACCGGTCAAAGTCTCAGGGGCACAGCGCTGATCACCATCCGCCCAGTGATTTGGATTTGGCCACTCCGTAGGTACTGACGCCGGTCATGTACAACATGGGAAGGCGCGCGAGCTTGTGGTGACCGGTCTTGTGCAGCAACCAGGCACCGGTCAAAGCGGCCGCGTCGAAGCCAGCGGTAAGCGCCACATTCCCAGCGCAGGATTGCGTCAGCAAGCGCTCTGACCTCCCGTGCTGCAAAAAGTTACAGGTTTGGGCCATGTCGAAACTGCCCATCAGCACCATGCTAGTGAACTCGACCTTCATGGGGCGATCCCAGAAACGCGGCTCAGGCTGGACAGTCCGCACTTCGAGATTGATCTTCGGTAGCGGCGAATCCGGCAACGCGTGGACGGGAACCACCCATAGTAGAAATAGGCTTATGGGTAGGACCTTCATAGGAAGGGAACAATTAGCCGCCGAAGCGGGCTTCGAGCATGTGGATCACGGCGTTCTGCTTGGCAATCACCTGCGCTTGCCAAACCAACGCCACGGACATGACGCTCATCGTAAAAATGCAAAGGGCCAAAACGAGGCCCATCTGAGTTTCGTTCGCAGGTACGAATATCATTCGGCGCAACCAGGCCATGGAAAGGGGGCTCCTAAACTTTCAGCCCATTCTGCGGATGAGCTGAGTATTGGTTGTTCAACGTTTCAGGGAGCAATTACTGTGCCAGGACAAACGCCGAGTTTTAGTACCATCATTACCGCGTTTTCTGCGGCTTTTCGCTGCTTTCCCATTTTCGCTCGCCCGTGTCTCCACCGCCGTAAGTAAATCTCGGGACACTTTGGACACTCTGTTTCCGCCGTCACACGCGCTTGGCGAGAATGGATTCCAGCGCGGCCTCCCACGTATCCGGCGCAAAAAGTGGCAGTGAAAGCTGGGGAGTGCGAGCAGAGGAAACCGCCTCCGAGGAATCCGCAGAACGGGCCGCAAGAAGTATGCCGCGATTACAGCACGGAAAAAGTTCTGACGCGTCCTCTGAGGTAGCAAGGGCAATGGTGAAGGGGTGAGCGCGGATCGCGCGCTCGTAAAGACCGGTAAGCTGACGAATACATGTAGCAAGATTAGCGCCAGCCACTAACGACCAGAGATTTCCGCGCGGCCGCAGTTGCAGATTTCGGCGCGCGGCCTCAGCCTGAAATTTCTTGATTTCCGCATCAGAAGCGCCCGCAAAAAAGAACAACTCGTCGAAATCGCGTTGGCGCAGCAATTCCGCTTCGCGCTGCGCCAGTCCGACATTCTGGGAAAGCTCGCGCGGAGAAAGTGTGCGAAGCGCCACCGCTTCTATTCCGGTGTCTTCCGCAAGTTGATCAAGCGCCTCCGCAGCGGCGGGTTGCGGCGTGGCGACGGGAATCACGGTGAAGCGCGCAAAGCGAATGGTCTTGGCGGGTTTGAGGTGGAAGTAGTCTTCGGGGAGATAGACACCCGAGCCGCCTTCGGCAATAAACGGAGCGGCATGTCCCAACTTGCGGATGGCCGAATCGAGTTCATGGCGATTGCGCGAGCTAATCCACACGCAGGGAAGATTTGCTTCTTCCAGTCCCTGCAGGAAATCCGGAAAGCCAGTTAGCGGCTTACCCGACGTCGAGATGAGGTCGTCGATGGCGATGTAGACAAGCTTGTTAGACGAACGCAAAGGCACGCTCCGTGGCTCGCGCAAGAATTGTAACGGGATTCGAACGAATGAGGGGGACAAACAAAAAGACGGCGGGAAAGAACTCCCCGCCGTCTCTCAGGTGTTACTGATCCAGGTTTTAGTTGCCAGAAGACTTGGATGCGGCCGTCGTGGGCTGATCCGGAACATTCTTGGGAACGCTCAGGTAGCCGCTAACCTCGTTTTTGCCGACCTTGTTGATGACCAATTCTTCGGCCTGGTGAGTGCCCGGGCGGTAGAAGATCATCGGTTGGTTGGCGGCGCGGTTCTTGTCTTCATACTTCTTGTCGTCGACGGTCACGATCTGGTTGACGCGATTCTTCTTTTCGTTGGTGCCCTTCAACTCAACGGTGATGTTGCCAACCTTCTGCGGCTTGTTCTTGCCGACGATGGTGAACTCGAAGTAATCGCGTTCGCCCTTGCGACGCAGCAGGTCGATTTCATCGTGGTTGCGGGCGATCAAGGTGCCCAGTTCGCTCTTGGCCATGTTCAGATCAGAAATGGTCTTGTCGAGGTTGGAGCTGACCGCGGTCACCTTCGTATCGACGGTCTTAACGTCGTCAGAAGTGGCCTTGGTCGCCAGCTCAGTGTGCACGGAAGTGTCGAGCGCGGTGATCTTGTCGGATGTCTGGTTGATCTGATCCGCCGCTTCCTGCCGCGCCTTTTTCAGCTGCCCTTGGGTAATCTTCAGCTTGTTGGTGATCACTTGCAGATCACCTTGCAGGTCGGTGTTGACCTTTTCATCCTGCGCGATGCGGTCCTTCAGCGAGCTTACATCCTGCTGAACTCCCGTTTGAACGGATTTCACCTGATCCGCGAATGCCTGCTTGGTGGCGTCGAGCTTGTTGGAATCGTTCCAGGCCCAACCCAACCCGCTCAGGGCAAGCAACGCAAGGATCACGATGGCTGGCAAATGCCAGGTCGGCGAACTGTTCGTTTGCACATTCTTATATTCTTCAGACATATCAGACATATTCGATTCCTTCTCCTCAACCCTAATTGGGTACGGCTCTCTCGATTTTGGGCCGCTCGAAGCGGCGGCGACGATCTGGAAACTGTACTAAAGGACAGCACGCGGGGGACCGCGAGTACCAAATCGGGTATTCACTGTAAGTAATTGAGGGGAAGCCCGTTAGAAATCAACAACGGAAATAGGTGGGGTACTAGTTCCTGCAAAGTTTACGCGAAGATGAACAACCTTCACAACTTCTTTATGTCTGCTCCGGCTAGGCGCCGTCCAGGGGGCCGACTCCCAGCGCCGTCAAGTCCGCCCGCAACTGCTCGGGCGACTGGAACTGAATTGCCGACATGCCCAGGCGGCGAGCGGCCTCCACATAAGCAAGGATGTCGTCGATATAGACGGTTTCCTGGGCGCGGCTTTTGCAGGCCTTCAGCGCGGCCTGGTAAATGACTGGACTGGGTTTACTGGCGCCCACGGAGCAGGAATAAGTCCTCACAGCTTGAGGGAAAAATCGAAAAAAATCGTAGCTAGACTCGAGTTTCGCAACATGAATCGGATCCGTGTTGGAAAGCAGCCCGATCCGGTAATGCTCGGACAAGGATTCAAAAAACGGGATGGGAAGAATCGGCTCCGGATCGAGAGTGCTGTTCCAGACCGCCGTGAATTGCTCAAAATCGAGCGGGATGCCGAAACGCGAGGACAGGTTCAAATACCAGTCGCGCCCGGACATACGCCCTTCCTGCCAATCGCCCCAGCGCGGGTCTTTCTCGATGGCGGACCACAGTTCCTCGGGAGACAGCGCGAGGCCCTTGGCAAGGCCAGCCTTTGCGCGGGCAACATCCACACGCACCAGGACGCGGCCGATGTCGAAGATGATGGTTCGGATTCCGGTGCCGGCCATGGGTCAGCGTTCCTCCGGGGCCGAGCGTACAGCGCCAGGGGTTTGGATCGCAGGCGTCGAGCGCCGCGATCGCAGATAGCCAATGATGGGCGGCAAAATCGAAAGAAAGATAATCGTCCCGATGATGTAGTGAAGATATTTGCCGATGTTAGGAATTCTGGATCCGGCGATGTAACCGCCAATCAGCATGCTGCCGATCCACAGTGTTCCGCCGAAGATGTCGTAAACGAGGTACGTGGAATAGCGCATTTTAGCCGCGCCAGCAACGGGAGGGCAGAATGTGCGGACGATGGGAACAAAGCGAGCCAGGATCACCGCGCGGCCGCCATATTTTTCATAGAAGTCGTGAGCGCGCTGCAGATGGCTGCGGCGGAAAAACAGCGAATCTTCGCGACGGTACAGTGCTGGACCCGCCGAGCGCCCAATCCAATAGCCCAACTGGTCACCGGCAATCGCGCACAGGACGCCGGGGACGAGCAACCACCGAAGAGGAATCACGTTTTGTCCCGCGAATATGCCGGCAGTGACCAGCAAAGAATCACCAGGCAGAAAGAATCCGACGAAGAGCCCGGTCTCGACAAAAATGATGGCGCAAACCAGGCTGGGCCCGCCCCAACTGATCAGTTGTCGAAGCCCTTCAGGGTCGTAGAGGGAGTGCAGGAAGTGACGAATGGATTCCAGCAAGCGGTTTCATTCCTCGCAGAAATGGGAATTGGGGCCAGGGCGCGGGAACGCAAACGCAAATAAACGCCCCAGCTCATACGGTAACAGAAAACCGCTGGATTCTCCGCACTATCCTGCCAGGTGATGAACACGGTAGTCAGGAACAGAAGCCACGCGGTGGAGCGCGTCATTGCAGTGAACCTGCCAGTAGGATCTCGCCTTGTTTGCCAAATTCCGACACGTCCTCCGGTTTCGGCGGCAGAAGCTTCTTAATCATCGGCAGAGCGCTGCTGGCTGCCGAGGCGCCCGCTTCCATGGCTTCGTCGATGCGATCGAAGTCATCCCACACGAGGGACTGCACGTTGGGGCGCAGGACCAGGTCGGCGTGCCGCTCCCAGGCTTCCAGTTGGTGTTTCTGCGCGGCACTTACCGCTCGGCTAACTACTTGAAAGATGTTGGTGGGCGCGCCGTGTTGGCCGTCGTGCAAACCTACCGAAACGGCTACGACAAGTTGCGCGCCAAGCTCGCGCGCTGCACGCGTAGGCACCGGCGCCACCAATCCGCCGTCTGCCAGACACCGAGTGCCAAGCTGCACCGGTTCGAATAGCCCGGGAAACGCGCAGCTGGCCCGAATCGCGTCCGCGATGCTGCCCTGCTTGAACAGCACCGGATCGCCAGTCGCTAAATCCGTGGCCACAATCACCGTGGGGATCAGCAAATCCTCAAATTGCTTGCTGTCAAAGAAGCGTTGAACCAGCGCACCAAGCCGCTCGTTGCTTGCCAGCCCAAAGCGCGAAACCCTCCAGCGGGCAAAATCGCGAAAGCGGATTTCGCGGCACTTGGCAACGATGCGGTCGAGCGGCGTCCCGCTGGCATAAGCGGCGACGATAATGCTGCCAATACTCGTGCCCGAGAGGCAAGAGAGAGGAATGTTGTTTTCCTCCAGAACCCGCAAAACACCAAGGTGCGCGTACCCGCGCGCGAAGCCGCCGCCCAACGCCAGTGCCACCCCGGGCCGCATGGGTGGCTGCTCGGCAAACAGATAGGACGGATGTGGCCTGCGTGTCACGAAGATGAGCTTCCCAAAATCAGCGCAACCAGTGCGATGGGTCATGTGTCCCTAATTATTGGTACGAACGTACCCGCGCGGAACAATCGCAAGAATCACTGGCAAGAAGGGCAGGGAGTACGAAAATACTAGACCGCTACCCTCGCTGTACCATTGGCGAATACTGCCGCTCCGGCGAACCTACCCTACGAAACATGCAGTTCATCGCTTGTCTGAGGGGCTACATGGAAATCGGATACCACGGTTGGATGGGGCACTCGGTTGTTCTGCAGGTTGCTCTGGGCGATATCCGGGTGCCGCTGCGGGGAAAACTGTTGAAGGAGAACAGCGACTCCGTACGTTTGCGGATTGGGGAAGGCTGGGACGTCGATATTTACAAGGCGATGATCCAGGCGGTGGAAGAAGACAAGATGGCCATGATACCGGCTTGAGGGGAGGCGTCATGAAGAAAGAGATACCGAAGTACGTTACACAAGCTCGCGCGGCTTACCTGCTGGGAATCCCGCCACAAGAAATCGGCAGAATTTCCCAGGAGGGTGGAATCGGCCACGTGGAGCGGGCTGGAGACGTGGAAGAGCGGTTCTTTACCTACGAAGAGCTGCAGCGCATTTGTGTGATGGCGACGTGTGAAGGAGCAGCAACGCACTAGAAGACATTGGTTTTCCTGCGGCCCCCCTCAGGAGTACCCCGACCTCGGCTCATCGCCCCCGGTGAGCCGAGGTTTTTTTGTTTGCCACATCGCGTGCATTTCTCTACTATTGAAACGTTTTAGAAACTCTCTGACAGCATCGCGAAGATCAGGAAACTGGCCGTTGGCTCCGGTCATTCCTTCGCTCCCATCATCACCAGCAATGGCCGGCCGCTGGACAGTACAACAGAAATTGCACGGGCTTTGAATCTTTGGAACCGAGGAAGGCAAAAACTTGCACCTCACAGCACTGGATTGGGCAGCGATCGCAGGGTATCTGATCATCACGTTGGTTCTGGGACTCTATTTCCGGCGGAAATCGGGGAAGAGTACAGAAGACTATTTCGTTTCGGGCCGCGAAGTAAGTTGGTGGCTGGCGGGTACGTCGATGGTAGCTACGACGTTTGCCGCGGACACGCCTCTCGCGGTAACCGGATTGGTTTACACGCAAGGGATCGCGGGCAACTGGCTTTGGTGGAGCTTCCTTCCGTCGGGAATGATGACGGTTTTCTTGTTCGCGCGGCTCTGGCGGCGCTCCGGCCTGATCACCGACGTGCAGTTCGCTGAGTTTCGTTATGCCGGCAAGCCCGCGGCATTCTTGCGAGGATTCCGCGCGGTGTATCTGGGCTTGCTGATGAATTGCCTGATTCTGGGTTGGGTCACCAAGGCGATGGTCAACATCATCAGCACGTCGATGGGCATCAGCGACGCCAAAGCGCTGGCTATTTGCGTGTTCTTCTTGATGCCGTTCACAGGAATTTACGTCTCGCTCGGCGGATTGTGGGGCGTGCTGTGGACCGACCTGTTCCAGTTTGTTTTGAAGATGGCCATCGTCATCGCGGTCGCCTGGTACGGCGTGCACGCGGTCGGCGGTATGCCTCAATTGCTGGAGAAACTGGCGGCCATGCGCGCCGCAAAGGGACCGGGCGCCAGTGACATCACTTCATTGCTGCCGGATTTTTCGCGCGGATTTACCGGCGAGGCGTTATGGACGCTCCCTGTCATCACATTTGTCGTGCACCTCGCCGTGCAATGGTGGGCGTTCTGGTATCCGGGAGCCGAACCGGGTGGCGGCGGCTATGTGGCGCAGCGAATCTTCAGCGCGCGCGATGAACGCCATGGCTTGCTGTCCGTGCTGTGGTTCAACCTTGCTCACTACGCGCTGCGCCCGTGGCCCTGGATTCTTACCGCGCTGGCAGCGGTGGTCCTTTATCCAAATCTGGCCCAGCCTGAGCGCGGCTTCATGCTCGTAGCTACGCGGCACACGCCTCACGCTTTGTTGGGGATTTTGCTTGCCGGGTTCATGGCTGCCTTCATGTCCACGCTAGCCACGCAGTTCAACTGGGGCAGTTCGTACCTGGTGGAAGATTTTTACCGGCGCTTCGTGAAGAAGAACGGCAGCGAATCGCATTATGTGAACGCGTCGCGGCTGGCCACACTGTTTCTGGTTCTCGCGTCCGCGTGGGTCTCCATGCAACTGCAATCCGTCAGCGAAGGTTGGAAGATCGTGCTGGAACTCGGCGCGGGAACCGGCGGCGTATACCTGCTCCGCTGGTATTGGTGGCGCGTGAATGCGTGGAGCGAAATCTCTGCGATGGCTGCGGCGCTGGTAACCACGCTCGCGTTGCACAGCCACGCCTTGTGGATGGCCATTGCCGGACGTCCGCAACCATTCTCTGGCTCCGACCCGGTCATCTTTGCCAAGACAACTTTGTGTACCACGGGAATCACCACGCTGGTTTGGGTGGCGGTCACATTGATTACCGGGCCCGAACACGGTGACGTGCTTGTGAAGTTCTATCGCAAAGTGCGGCCCGATATTCTTGGCTGGAAACCGATCGCAAAACTCAGCGGAGTCGAGGAAGTCACTCAGGATCTGGGCAAGAATCTTCTCAGCTGGATCACTGGCTGCGTGTTCGTTTACGCCGCGCTCTTCTCGATTGGGCAATTGTGCTTTGGACGCATGACGGCGGGAGCGGTGTTGGGGCTGGTGTCGGTGTCCTGCGGTGTGGCATTGTATCGGCTTATGCCCAAGCCCAACGAGTGGCGCGTCTAGCCGAATGACGGTTCCAGTGCGAAAAGCGGGAACCCACCACGCCGTTCTCGCAGGCTTCCTGGGTTGGACGCTGGACGCGTTCGACTTCTTCGTGATTGTTTTCCTGTACGACACGCTGGCGCGGGAATTCAGCGTCTCCAAAAAAGCCATCATCTTTACAACCACGGCCACCTTGGCGCTTCGGCCCGTTGGCGCGTTGCTGTTTGGCGTGCTTGCCGATCGCTTCGGACGCCGCATTCCGCTGATGGCCAACGTCATCTATTTTTCCATTATCGAAGTGGCTTGCGGTTTCGCTCCCAACTACACCGTGTTCCTGATTTTGCGCGCCCTCTTTGGCATCGGCATGGGCGGAGAGTGGGGCGTGGGCGCTTCGCTGGCCATGGAAGCGGCGCCACCTCGTTGGCGCGGAATCCTCAGCGGAATTTTGCAGAGCGGCTACTCCATCGGCTACTTGCTGGCGGCCATCGCGGCGCGCACGGTGCTGCCGTCTTGGGGTTGGCGTCCGATGTTCTGGCTCGGCGCGTTGCCGGCGCTGCTGGCGCTGTACATTCGCACCAAGGTTCCGGAATCGGAAGCCTGGCGACAGCATCGCGCGGAGAGTATGGGGCATTTGCTTCGCGTGGTAGCGGTGAATTGGAAGCGCTTCGCCTACCTGGTCGTGCTGATGACGTTCATGATGTTTCTGTCGCATGGCACACAAGATCTTTACCCCGACTTTTTGAAGGAAGTGCACAAGGTCAGCGCGTCGCGCGTTGCGGATATTGCCATGTTGTACAGCGTGGCCGCGGTCGTTGGCGCGGTGATTTTTGGCGCCCTCTCGCAACGCATTGGGCGGCGCAGGGGAATGATCGCTGCGTTAGCGTGGTGCTTGCTGGTGATTCCATTCTGGGCGTTTGGCCACGGCGTGTTTGCCATTCTTCTGGCGCCTGTGTTGATGCAGATCGGCGTGCAGGGAGCTTGGGGCGTGATTCCCGTTCACTTGAACGAACTGGCTGCCGACACCGCGCGCGGGCTGATGCCGGGTCTAGCATATCAACTGGGAATCTTGTTCGCTTCGCCTACGAATACGGTGCAATTCGCGCTGCGCGAACGCTTCGGCTATCAGTGGGCCCTAGCCGGCTTCGAGGTGGTCACCATTCTGTCGCTCGCGCTGCTCCTCTGGCGCGGCGCAGAAGCCCACGGCAAGAGCTTCGTCCGTCCTACGGCTCCAGATTGAAGCGCACCTTTGGAGTGCGGCGGCTCGCCGCCGCTTTCCCACCCGATACCTCACACACGGGAGTGAAGCAGGGTTCTCGTCGGGAGGGATCGCATTTACCCGTGCGGCAATTTCCGAAAATTCGCCGCCGCCTTACAGCTTGCCGAAAAACTCTACTCTTGAAAAACTCTGCTGTCGAAAAATCCTGCTGTTTAGGGGATCGGAGCTTCAGCTCCGACAACAAGTGCTTGGCTACCGTTGGGCTTTAGCCCCCAAGTAAATACCGTTCGTAATCGGGAGGGCACGACTTCAGCAGTGCCGTAACTCCCGAAAATTCCGCGCGGCTTCAGCCGCTGAGGGCCGCTCTCCGCAGTCCTCGCACAGCCTCTGAAGCTCCACGAGAAGTCGCGTCCAGTCTGGAAGCCCGCATCGGAGCTGTGCTAAAATGATTGAACTCAGTGCGCCCGTAGCTCAGCTGGATAGAGCGTCTGGCTACGAACCAGAAG